>NZ_JALMEU010000009.1:0-189289 GCF_028048155.1 Pantoea leporis | reverse complement strand
ACCGTCTGCGTTGCCGCTTTGCCGTCTCAGTGGTGGCGCATTATAGGGAGTTCATTTCAGCTGACAAGTGCTAATTTGAAGTTTTCGCGCGACCGCTCACTTTCCAGGCTACACGTTGCAAAAAGCAGCTAATTCTTGCAAAAAGGCCAAAAAAAACGGGCCTGCAGGCCCGTTTTAATCAGAAGTGATTACTGATGAGCAACAATCACATCGTCTTTTACATCCATTTCGATGGTTTTTCCCGGAACCAGGGCACCAGAAAGAATCTGCTGAGCCAGCGGGTTTTCAATCTGCTGCTGAATAGCACGTTTCAATGGACGCGCACCATACACCGGGTCGTAGCCATTCTCGCCGAGCAGTTTGAGCGCCTCATCGGAGATATGCAGCTGATAGCCACGCTCCTCAAGACGTTTATACAAACGTTGCAGCTGAATCTGCGCAATCGAAGCAATGTGTTTTTCGCCCAATGGGTGGAACACCACCATGTCATCGATACGGTTGATAAATTCTGGGCGGAAATGCTGCCCCACAACAGTCATCACCACCTGTTTCATCTCCGCATAGTCCAGAGAACCGAAACGTTCCTGAATAAGATCGGAGCCAAGGTTCGAGGTCATGATCACCACGGTATTGCGGAAATCGACCGTACGGCCCTGTCCATCGGTTAAGCGACCATCATCCAGCACCTGCAACAGAATGTTGAACACATCAGGATGCGCCTTCTCCACTTCATCCAGCAGAATCACCGAATAAGGCCGACGACGTACCGCTTCGGTCAGATAACCGCCCTCTTCATAGCCGACATATCCCGGAGGTGCACCCACCAGCCGCGACACCGAGTGTTTTTCCATAAACTCGGACATATCAATACGCACCATCGCGTCATCGCTATCGAAGAGGAAGCTAGCCAGCGCTTTACACAACTCGGTTTTCCCTACCCCCGTTGGTCCGAGGAACAGGAAGGAACCAATTGGACGATTCGGATCGGACAAGCCGGCACGACTACGACGAATCGCATTCGAAACCGCTTCTACCGCTTCGTTCTGGCCAATGACGCGTGAATGCAAATCCTGCTCCATACGCAGCAACTTGTCGCGCTCGCCTTCCATCATGCGTGCGACAGGAATTCCGGTCCAACGCGCCAGTACATCGGCGATCTCCACATCCGTTACGCGATTACGTAACAGCTTCATGGTTTTACCTTCAGACTGCGTAGCGATGGCTAACTGTTTCTCCAGCTCCGGAATTTTACCGTACTGCAGCTCAGACATCTGACCCAGGTCACCAACGCGACGCGCTTGCTCCATCGTCAGGCGCGCTTGTTCCAGCTCGGCTTTAATGTTTTGCGTGCCGGTTAATGAGGCTTTTTCCGCTTTCCACTCCTCTTCCAGCTCAGCATATTCACGCTCTTTCTGGTCAAGTTCACTTTCCAGCATTTCCAGACGCTTCACGCTGGCATCATCAGACTCTTTCTTCAGCGCCTGCTGCTCAAGTTTCAACTGGATGATGCGGCGCTCAAGGCGATCAAGGGACTCAGGCTTCGAATCCATCTGTAAACGAATGCTTGAGGCCGCTTCGTCTATCAGGTCGATGGCCTTATCCGGCAGCTGACGATCTGAGATGTAACGATGCGACAACGTCGCCGCAGCCACAATCGCCGGATCGGTGATCTGCACATGATGGTGCAGCTCATAGCGTTCTTTCAGTCCGCGCAGAATGGCAATGGTATCTTCGACACTCGGCTCAGCAACGAAGACTTTCTGGAAACGACGTTCCAGCGCCGCATCTTTCTCTATGAACTGACGATACTCATTCAACGTAGTTGCGCCGACACAGTGCAACTCACCACGCGCCAATGCGGGTTTCAGCATGTTGCCGGCATCCATGGCGCCATCGGCTTTACCTGCGCCCACCATGGTATGCAGTTCGTCGATAAACAGAATGACGTTGCCTTCCTGCTTCGCCAAATCGCTAAGCACGCCTTTGAGGCGCTCTTCAAATTCACCGCGATATTTGGCGCCCGCCACCAGCGAACCCATATCCAGAGCCAGCACGCGACGGCCTTTCAGCCCTTCCGGTACTTCGCCATTGATGATGCGCTGCGCTAAACCTTCGGCAATAGCCGTTTTACCGACGCCGGGTTCACCAATCAGCACCGGGTTATTTTTGGTACGACGCTGCAACACCTGAATGGTGCGGCGAATTTCTTCATCACGACCGATAACCGGATCAAGCTTGCCGAGTTCGGCACGCTCTGTAAGGTCGATGGTGTATTTTTTTAATGCCTGACGCTGATCTTCAGCCCCTTGATCGTTCACGCTGTCTCCTCCCCGTATTTGCTCGATGGCCGCAGAGAGTTTTTCCGGAGTCGCGCCAGCTGATTTCAATAGATCAGCCAGCGAGCCACGTGAATCAAGGGCCGCCAATACAAATAATTCAGATGATATAAAGTTGTCGCCGCGCTTTTGCGCCAGCTTGTCGCACAGATTGAGTACCCGAATCAGATCGGCGGATGGCTGCACATCGCCGTCCGTGCCTTCAACCTGAGGTAGTCGATTAATCGCTTGTTCAATGCTGGTACGCAGGCCAGCCACGTCGGCACCCGCTGCGCTGAGCAACGGACGCACCGATCCGCCTTCCTGGTTGAGCAATGCGCTCATCAAATGAAGGGGTTCAATGAATTGATTGTCATGTCCCAGAGCAAGGGACTGTGCATCGGCAAGTGCCAGTTGAAATTTATTAGTAAGACGATCCAGACGCATAATTCCTCCCATTACAGGTCAAAATGCTACTGGAGATTAAATGAGGTCATCCCTCAAATTTTTCAAGGTTAATGACCTGAGTTGTGAGCAAAAAATACGCTAACTGGACCGTCTTGTGGCGTAAGGTTATCTCAGCCAAATCAAAGTTGCCATACGCCCGGTGATTCCGTCGCGTCGGTAGGAGAAAAAATCATCGCGCTCATGGAAGGTACATCGCGTTGAACCGCTGATGGAATGCACGCCGGCGGCCTGCAGACGCTGACGCGCCAGCAGCCAAATATCGGCGAAGTATTGGTTACCCGCCGGGCGGAAAGCCTCTTCCGCTTGTGAATCATGGGCCATAAATGCCGTTCTGACTTCCGAGCCAACTTCAAATGCCAGCGGCCCAATTGCCGGACCAAGCCATGCATGAATGTCATTTGGCGCGCAGTGAAACTGTGACAACGTCTGTTCCAGCACGCCATTACAGAGTCCACGCCAACCGGCATGTGCTGCCGCGACTTCACTGCCATCCTTGCTGCAGAACAGCACCGGCAAACAATCCGCCGTCATCACTGCGCAAACCACCCCGCTTTCACGCGTGATTGCGGCATCAGCGCGCGGCAGCGGATCGCTGGCGGGTAAACGCGCAACCACTTGACCATGGATCTGATCCAGCCATTGCGGCATTGCAGGTAACGTCAGTTGTTCAACCAGGCGTTGACGATTCTGAGCAACATGCGCCTCAGCGTCGCCAACATGCCCACCAAGATTCAACGAATCCCATGGAGCAGCGCTGACGCCGCCGTAACGCGTGGTGGAACATGCCCGAACATGCTGCGGCGCAGGCCAATCCGGGATGATCCATTCACTCATAGCCAATCCATCTGATCGCGGAATTCAAGGGTATCGGCTTTCAGCGCATCAATTAAATCGACCATATCCTGCGGCAACGGCACATGCCATTCCATCTCAATACCGGTGATTGGGTGATAGAGACGTAACATCGTGGCATGCAGCGCCTGGCGATCAAAACCCCGTAGCGTAGTGATGAAAGCTTCAGATGCCCCTTTTGGCGGGCGTGGACGGCCACCGTATAGCGGATCGCCCACCAGCGGATGGTTAATATGCGCCATATGCACACGGATCTGATGGGTACGACCGGTTTCGAGACGCAAACGCAAACGCGTATGGGCACGAAAATGCTCCATGATGCGATAGTGCGTGGTTGCCGGTTTACCCATCGGGTGCACCGCCATGTGCGTACGTTTGGTTGAGTGGCGCGCCATGGGCTGATCCACCGTACCGCCCGCAGTCATGGTGCCAATAGCCACCGCTTCATATTCACGCGTGATTTCGCGCAGCTGCAGCGTTTCAACCAGATGCGTTTGCGCAGGAACGGTTTTCGCGACCACCATCAAACCGGTGGTATCTTTATCCAGACGATGAACAATACCTGCACGAGGCACATCAACGATCGGTGGATAGTGATAAAGCAGTGCGTTAAGCACTGTGCCATCAGGATTACCGGCGCCAGGATGTACCACCAAACCGCGAGGTTTGTTAATGACCAGAATGTCGTCATCTTCATAGACGATATTCAGTGGGATGTTTTGCGCTTCCCAGCGTTGCTCTTCTTCGATCTCAGCATCAATCGAGACATGCTCACCGCCAAAAACTTTTTCTTTTGGTTTATCGATGATAGTGCCGTTGACGCTGACTCGGCGCTCAAGAATCCATTCTTTTATGCGAGAACGTGAATAATCAGGGAACAATTCTGCCAAAGTCTGATCTAAGCGTTGTCCAAGCTGTGCTTCGGACACCGTTGCGGTGAGTTGAACTTGTTGTGCCATATACAGCTTCTTCGTTAACGTTGGGTTTTCACGGCGATGCCGTTTAATATAATGTGCTATCGTACCTGGTCATAACTGGGAGCTATACGGACAGCTTCTGCTACAACACTTTGAGGATAATCATTTCGTCATGACGCGTATGAAACATCTGGTGGCTGCTGCCACACTGAGCCTGAGCCTGGCGCTTGTGGGTTGTTCTGGCTCATCAGATCCAGTCCCGGACAGCCCGCCGTCTGAAATTTACGCCACGGCCCAGCAAAAGCTGCAGGACGGTAACTTTAAAGCGGCGATTAAGCAACTGGAAGCACTGGATAACCGCTATCCGTTTGGTCCTTACTCGCAGCAAGTACAGCTGGATTTGATCTACGCGTATTACAAAAATGCCGATCTGCCACTGGCGCAAGCCGCTATTTCTCGCTTTATGCGTCTGAATCCAACCCATCCGAATATCGACTATGTCATCTATATGAAAGGTCTGACGGATATGGCGCTGGACGATTCTGCACTGCAGGGCTTCTTCGGTATCGATCGTTCCGATCGTGATCCGACGCACGCTCGTGATGCTTTCCGTGACTTCTCGCAATTACTGCGCGGTTATCCAAACAGCCAATATGCTGCGGATGCGCAGAAACGTTTGGCATTCCTGAAAGAGCGCCTGGCGAAGTATGAACTCTCGGTGGCGCAATTCTATACCAAGCGCGGTGCCTATGTCGCTGTTGTTAACCGCGTGGAAACAATGATGAAGGATTATCCGGATACTGAGGCGACCCATGAAGCGTTACCGTTGATGGAGAATGCTTACCGCCAGCTGCAGTTGACGGCTGAAGCCGACAAAGTGGCAAAAATCATTGCGGCAAATAATCAGTCCTGATTATTACACCCACAAAAAAGCAGCCCATGAGGCTGCTTTTTTTATGTCACTTTGTGGATAATCCAGCAGTTTTACAGATTTATCGCTGCAGTTATCCAGTCAATCATGCGCCCTTCCCCAGTCGTCTTCAAGTATTTCCCGCCACTTTCCCGGCCTTTCTCACAATTAAGCGGCATTGACAAAAAGTGACATTTCAATGTGATTTAGATCACACATTTTCTTAATTTCCGCGGTATGCTGGACCTACCCACACGGAAATGACAGAGAGGTTTAACTATGATTCTGAACATTACCAGCAAACAAATGGAAATCACCGAGGCCATCCGTAACCACGTTGAAGAGCGTCTCGCCAAGCTGGAAAAATGGCAAACACATCTGATAAACCCTCACATTGTGTTATCGAAAGAGCCGAAGGAGTTTGTGGCTGATGCCACCATTAATACGCCTAACGGTACGCTGGTTGCCAGCGCGAAACATGATGATATGTATACGGCCATCAATGACTTGATTGCCAAGCTGGAGCGACAACTCAATAAAGCGCAACACAAACCCGAAGCCCGTCGCGCCAACAGCAGTGTGAAAGATTTTCTTCCTACGGAATAAGCAAACATCTTTAGTAACGCGCCTCCGGGCGCGTTTTTTATTGACAGCTTTAAATCACTGCGGTTACTCTCAAGCCACTTTATTTATGGAAACAACCATGAAACATCTGCCGTTCTTCTTCGCATTCTTTTTTACCTTCCCCTGATTGGGAGGCGATTCGTCATGTGAAAATGAATGCGAAGACGAACAACAAAGCCTCCCAAATGGGAGGCTTTTTTATTGGACATTTTACAGGTGAGCCCTATGAATCCCGAAAATCCGCTGCTGGCATTACGCGATAAAATCAGCGCCGTTGATGAAAAACTCTTAGCGCTTTTGTCGGAGCGTCGCATACTGGCCGTTGAAGTTGCGCAGGCTAAACTGGCAACGCATCGCCCTATCCGCGATGTTGAGCGTGAACGCGCTCTGCTGGAAAACTTAATTTCACTGGGTAAAAAGCATCAGCTTGATGCGCATTACATCACTCGCCTGTTTCAGTTGGTGATTGAAGATTCGGTTCTTACTCAGCAAGCCTTGTTGCAAAAGAATCTCAACCATCCACATGCTCACGCGCCGCGCATTGCCTTCCTCGGTCCGAAAGGTTCCTACTCACATCTTGCGGCGCGCAAATACGCCACCCGACATTTTGATTCAATGGTTGAGATCGGTTGCCTGAAATTTCATGACATCATCCATCAGGTGGAAAGTGGACAAGCGGACTACGCGGTGATGCCGATTGAAAATACCAGCTCTGGTTCGATCAACGACGTTTACGATCTGCTTCAGCAAACCACGCTATCGATTGTGGGTGAGCTGACCATTCCAATTGAGCACTGTGTGCTGGTCAACGGCAGCACCGATTTGCAGCAGATCGAAACGGTATATAGCCATCCACAGCCATTCCAGCAGTGCAGCCAGTTCATTAATCGTTTCCCGCAGTGGAAAATCGAATACACCGAAAGCACCGCTGCAGCGATGGAGAAAGTGGCAGCGATGAATTCAACAAAGGTTGCCGCATTGGGTAGCGAAGCGGGTGGTGAGCTGTATGGATTGCAGGTGCTGGAACGCAATCTGGCCAATCAGCAGCAGAACCATACGCGCTTCATCGTGCTGGCACGTAAAGCGATTGAAGTTTCGGGTCAGGTTCCGGCGAAAACAACATTGATCATGGCGACGGGTCAACAAGCAGGCGCATTGGTTGAAGCGCTGATGGTATTACGTAACCACGGCCTCATCATGAGCAAACTGGAAAACCGTCCCATCAACGGCAATCCGTGGGAAGAGATGTTTTATATTGATGTGCAGGGCAATCTGCAGTCAGAAAATATGCAGTTGGCGTTAACCGAGTTGAGCGGCTTAACCCGTTCATTAAAAGTTCTTGGCTGCTATCCAGGCGAGAATGTGGTGCCGGTTGAGCCGCGCCTCTAAGCAAAAAGGCATCCTCACGGATGCCTTTTGTTTTTTACTGCCGGCTATCGTTCGCCGATCGCAGCATGCTTCTGCTTTCGACCAGGAAGCGTTTCGCGTAATCACCAAACCAGTGTTCGACGCGCTCAAAGCTATCGATAAAGGCTTGCTTATCGCCCTGCTCGAGCAGTTTGATCGCATCGCCAAATCGCTGGTAATAACGTTTAATCAGCGCCAGATTACTCTCCGAGGACATGATGATGTCCGCGTAAAGCTGCGGATCCTGCGCAAACAGACGTCCAACCATTGCCAGTTCAAGGCGGTATATCGGTGAAGATAGCGCCAGCAGCTGATCCAGATTAACGTTCTCTTCCGCCAGATGCAGACCGTAAGCGAAAGTCGCAAAGTGACGCAGTGCCTGAATAAACGCCATATTCTGGTCGTGCTCAACGGCACTGATACGATGCAACCGCGCGCCCCAAACCTGAATCTGCTCAAGGAACCACTGATAAGCTTCCGGCTGACGGCCATCACACCAAACCACAACCTGCTTTGCCAGGCTGCCGCTGTCCGGACCAAACATCGGATGCAAGCCCAGAACCGGTCCGGTGTGCGCGGCCAGCATCGCCTGCAGCGGGCGATTCTTCACCGAAGCCAGATCGACCAGAATGCAGTCTTCTGGCAATTTCGGCAGCTCACCGATGATTTGCTCGGTCAGATGAATTGGCACACTGATGATCACCATGCCCGCATCTTTCAGCAGCTCGTCAGAGCGTTCCCAATCGCCTTTATCCAGAATGCGGACCTGATAGCCAGAAAGCGTCAGCATCTTTTCAAACAGACGCCCCATCTGGCCGCGGCCACCTACAATCACCACCGGACGCAACGTCGGACACAGCGTTTTGAAGCCTTTGTCATTTTCATGGGCATAGGATTCACGCATCAAACGACGCAATACATCTTCAATCAAGTCCGGCGACACGCCGAGCGCTTCAGCTTCCTGGCGGCGTGAAGCCAGCATGCTGGCCTCACGCTCAGGAACATAGATCGGCAAACCGTAGCGGCTTTTAACTTCCCCTACTTCGGCTACCAGCTCCAGTCGTTTTGCCAGTAACCCAAGCAGTGCTTTATCTACTTCATCGATTTGATCGCGTAGCGCGGTCAGTTCAGCCACCATGACTCATTACACCTCGTGTGACAGACGCGCCGACAGCACTCCCTGCAGATCCTGATGGATTTCACGCAGCAATGTTTCAGTGGTTTCCCAGTTGATGCAGGCATCAGTGACGGACACACCGTATTTCATTTCGCTACGTGGCTGTTCAGAAGACTGGTTGCCTTCATGAATGTTGCTTTCCAACATCAGGCCAATGATGGAACGGTTTCCATCTTTAATCTGCGCAATAGCCGATTCGGCTACGCCAGGCTGGCGACGATAGTCTTTGTTAGAATTACCATGGCTGCAATCTATCATTAAGGCCGGACGCAGTCCCGCTTTCAGCATCTCTTTTTCACACTGAGCGACATCTTCTGGACCGTAGTTTGGTGCTTTACCGCCGCGCAGAATCACATGCCCATCTGGGTTGCCCTGCGTTTGCAGCAAGCAAACCTGGCCGGCCTGATTGATGCCAACAAAACGGTGCGGCATTGCGGCGGCGCGCATGGCGTTAATCGCGGTGCCCAGGCTGCCATCCGTACCATTTTTAAAACCAACCGGCATGGAAAGGCCTGAAGCCATTTCACGGTGGGTTTGTGATTCAGTGGTACGCGCACCAATCGCTGACCAGCTAAACAGATCGCCAAGATATTGCGGGCTATTCGGATCCAGCGCTTCGGTCGCCAGCGGTAAACCCATCTCCACGAGATTAACCAGCAGTTGACGCGCGATATGCAGGCCAGCTTCCATATCAAACGAGTTGTTCATGTAAGGATCGTTGATTAACCCCTTCCAGCCGACGGTGGTTCGAGGTTTTTCAAAATAAACGCGCATAACGATGTACAGCTGATCCTTCAACTGTGCAGAGAGAGATTGCAACTGACGGGCATAGGCAAGTGCGGCTTCAGTATCGTGAATCGAACAAGGACCACAAACCACCAACAGACGCGGATCGCGGCCCGCAATAATGTCGGCAATGGTTTGGCGAGAAGACGCAATTTGCGCTTCCTGCGCCGCAGTGAGCGGGAATTTGGCTTTCAGCTCTTGCGGGGTAATCAAAATTTGTTCGTCGGCGATATGCACATTGTTCAGCGCGTCTTTTTGCATGATTGCGATCCTTTTTACTCGTTTATGCGGTATGGGATCCTCACTGAGGATGGCGCTTACTTTATCACACCCTGTACAGGTTGCAATCCACCCATGTACACATTTATTACCACATCAAATAAAAATCACAAAAAATATTAAAATGTTCATTAAAATCATACGAATAACAGAAATGATGACAGAACGGCAATGTAAACTAAAGGTTACACCTAATTATGTTCTGATGATGCTCTCAACTAAAATTTTGGTATAACATTTTGATTTTCATTGTTTTCAGGAAACATACACTTTCCATCTTAGGGATGATCCTGCGCCCCTTATACGCCCATAAAAAAAAGGGGCTGGCCAAATGGCCAACCCCTTGTTTGCTATTAACTTTGAGAAGTCGCTTACGCGCCAAGACGCTCTTTGATACGAGCTGACTTACCGGTACGCTCACGCAGGTAATACAGTTTGGCTTTACGCACAGCACCACGACGTTTAACAGCAATGCTGTCAATTACTGGAGAGTGAGTCTGGAAGACACGCTCAACACCTTCGCCGTTAGAAATCTTACGAACAGTGAATGCAGAATGCAGACCGCGGTTACGAATAGCGATAACCACGCCCTCGAATGCCTGCAGACGCTTCTTAGAACCTTCTACGACCCATACTTTCACTTCCACGGAATCACCCGGACGGAATGAAGGTACGTCCTGCTTCATCTGCTCTTGTTCAAGTTGCTTGATAATGTTGCTCATAATTAAATCTCTTATCCTGGGTAAACTGATAGTGAGGGAAGATTACTCTCCCACCTCATCGTTTTGTTGCTGCTGATGTTCACGCTGGAACTCATTTAGCAACCGTGCTTGCTCTTCAGTCAGAGCCAGGTTTTCCAGAAGTTCAGGTCTTCTTAGCCAGGTACGGCCTAACGACTGTTTCAGGCGCCAGCGGCGAATATCGGCATGGTTGCCCGACAGTAAAACTGGCGGAACTTCCATCCCTTCTAACACTTCAGGTCGGGTGTAGTGCGGGCAATCCAGCAAACCATCCGAGAACGAATCCTCATCGGCTGACGCCTGTTTTCCCAGTACGCCGGGAATAAACCGCGCGACCGAGTCAATCAACGTCATGGCTGGCAGCTCACCGCCACTGAGCACGTAATCACCGATTGACCACTCTTCATCAATCTCAGTGTGAATCACGCGCTCATCTATCCCTTCGTAGCGACCACACACCAGAATCAACTTCTGATGGGTCGCCAGTTCGCAAACGCCCTGTTGGTCCAGTTTGCGTCCCTGAGGTGAAAGATAAATCACCTTAGCACCTTCTCCCGCCGCTGCTTTCGCTGCGGAGATGGCGTCCCGTAAGGGTTGCACCATCATCAACATTCCCGGTCCGCCGCCGTAAGGACGATCGTCCACGGTACGGTGCCGGTCATGCGTGAAGTCACGAGGACTCCAGCTTTGAATGTCGAGCAGGCCATTTTTTACTGCCCGGCCAGTTACCCCGTACTCGGTAATAGCGCGAAACATCTCTGGAAACAGGCTAATAACACCAATCCACATCGCGTTCGCCGTTACGTTACCGGATTGTCCGGAGATCAAAAACCAGGATCCCAATCTACTTCAATAAGGCCAGTAGAGAGATCGACTTTCTTGATAACCTGTTCATCAAGAAACGGGATTAACCGCTCTTGCGCACCGAATGCATCCTTCAGGTTTGCCTTAACGACGAGAACGTCGTTCGATCCGGTTTCCATCAAATCAATGACTTTGCCCATCTCGTAGCCTTCGAGGTTCACTACTTTCATTCCCATAAGGTCTTTCCAGTAGTAATCGCCTGCTTCCAGCGCTGGCAGCTGCGTGGAGTCGACCGTAATTACGCAATTGGTCAACTGTGCCGCAGCGTCCCGATCGTCAATGCCTTTGACTTTGATGATCAGGTCCTGATTGTGGTGCTTCCAGCCCTCGAGTTCGACCTGCTGCCATTTACCGGCGCGCTGGATGAACCAAGGTTGGTAGTCGAAGATGCTTTCAGCGTCTTCAGTGGAGGAAAACACTTTGAGCCAACCCCGAATTCCGTAAGCCGCGCCCATTTTTCCCAATACAATCGGGTTAACGGGAGGCTGCCCGGCAGGTTTAATGCTCATGCTCACCACCGTGACAGATTAAGCTGCTTTCTTTGCTTCTTTGATCAGCGCGTTAACGCGATCAGAAAGCGTTGCGCCCTGGCCAACCCAGTGCTCAATACGGTCCAGATCCAGACGCAGACCTTCAGCCTGACCAGAAGCGATCGGGTTGAAGAAACCTACGCGCTCGATGAAACGACCGTTACGAGCATTGCGGCTGTCAGTGACGACGACCTGAT
The DNA here is from genome assembly GCF_028048155.1 of Pantoea leporis. Classification (NCBI taxonomy): domain Bacteria; kingdom Pseudomonadati; phylum Pseudomonadota; class Gammaproteobacteria; order Enterobacterales; family Erwiniaceae; genus Pantoea; species Pantoea leporis. Next base: position 177,223 of record NZ_JALMEU010000009.1, on the reverse strand, counting down.
AGAACGGACGCTTTTTAGCGCCGTGACGTGCCAAACGAATTGTTACCATAACATCCTCATTAGTTAATAAAGCGCTCGGGCCCCATCGAGGAACGGGGCCCGAGCGCGATATAAAAAGCCCGAAAATTTTACTCATTTTGGCGCAAAAAGCAACCTCAGCGTGCCAAATTTCCGGCTTTATGACGGCCGCCTTAGCGACCAGGGAATCCAGGCGGCATCATACCTTTCATGCCACGCATCATTTTGGCCATGCCGCCTTTCTTCATTTTCTTCATCATGCGCTGCATATCATCGAACTGTTTCAGCAGTCGGTTGACATCTTGCACCTGCATGCCTGAGCCCAACGCAATACGACGTTTGCGCGACCCCTTGATAATTTCTGGCTTCTCACGCTCTTTACGCGTCATCGAATTGATGATGGCTTCCATGCGGACCAGCACTTTGTCATCCATCTGCGATTTCACGTTGTCAGGCAGTTGCCCCATGCCCGGCAGTTTGCCCATCAGGCTCGCCATGCCGCCCATGTTACGCATCTGCTTCAACTGCTCAAGGAAGTCGTTGAGATCAAAACCGTCGCCGGTTTTCAGTTTCTTCGCCAGTTTCTCCGCCTGATCGCGGTCAACTTTGCTTTCGATATCTTCGATCAGCGACAGAACATCGCCCATGCCAAGAATGCGCGACGCGATACGCTCTGGATAGAAAGCTTCCAGCGCTTCGGTCTTCTCGCCCATCCCCATAAATTTGATTGGCTTGCCGGTAATGTGACGAATCGACAGCGCCGCACCACCGCGCGCATCACCATCGACTTTAGTCAGGATCACACCAGTCAGCGGCAGCGCTTCGTTGAAGGCTTTCGCGGTGTTGGCGGCATCCTGACCGGTCATGGCATCGACCACAAACAGGGTTTCCACCGGATTTATCGCGGCGTGTACCTGTTTGATTTCGTCCATCATCGCTTCATCGACGTGTAAACGACCGGCGGTATCCACCAGCAGCACATCGTAGAATTGCACTTTGGCTTGTTTTAGCGCGTTCTGAACAATATCGACCGGCTTTTGACTCAGATCGGACGGACAGAAATCCACGCCGACCTGGCCAGCCAGGGTTTCCAGCTGTTTGATCGCCGCAGGGCGATAAACGTCAGCAGAAACTACTAGCACTTTCTTCTTATGCTTCTCGCGCAAGAATTTACCCAGTTTCGCCACGCTAGTGGTTTTACCAGCACCTTGCAAACCTGCCATCAGCACCACGGCTGGCGGCTGAGCATTCAGATTGAGCGCATTATTTTCAGCGCCCATCGCCGCAACCAGTTCGTTGCGCACGATTTTGATGAACTCCTGGCCTGGCGTCAGGCTTTTGTTCACATCGTGGCCAACGGCGGCCTCTTTCACGCGATTAATAAATTCACGCACTACCGGCAGCGCAACGTCAGCTTCCAGCAGCGCCATGCGGACTTCACGCAGCGTGTCTTTGATGTTGTCTTCAGTCAGCCTTCCGCGGCCGCTGATATTGCGCAGGGTTTGCGACAAACGATCGGTTAAATTATCAAACATGCTCTCTCACTTAGAACCGTAGCGAGGCCGCCATAGGCGACACAATGCGGCGGATTATAACACGAAGACGAAGCGATCTCTGCAATTGACCGTCAGATCGTTTGGAGCCTGCCGCTGCTGGCGCTATACTGCTTTTTTCCTTATCTGACCGATACATGAAAGGATCTATGTTCGTTTTCGCGATCGTGGCGCTGTTCGCCTACTCCCTCAGCCTTGCATTGATCATTCCCAGCCTGCTTAAACGCAACGGTGGCTGGCGTCGTTTTGCTGTGCTTTCTGCCTGCGTGGCGCTGATTGCGCACGCCGTTGCTCTGCAGCAGCGCATTTTTGCTGTTGATAACGGGCAAAACCTCAGCCTGCTTAATATCGGCTCGCTGGTTAGCCTGCTGATCTGCGCCATCATGACAATTGTCGCCTCGCGCAATCGTGGCTGGCTGCTGCTGCCGATTGTTTACAGCTTTGCATTGATTAATCTGGCCTTTGCCACCTTTGTGCCCAATGCCTTTATTACGCATCTGGAAACCACGCCGGGCATGATGGTTCACATCGGTCTGTCGCTGTTTGCCTATGCCACGCTGATCATCGCGGCACTGTATGCGCTGCAGCTGGCGTGGATCGATTACCAGTTGAAAAATAAGAAACTGGCTTTCACTCAGGATATGCCGCCGCTGCTCAGCATTGAGCGCAAAATGTTCCACATCACGCAGATTGGCGTTGTGCTGTTGACGCTGGTGCTGTGCACCGGTTTGCTCTTCATGCATAACCTGTTTAGCGCTGAGAATGTGGATAAAGCGGTTCTCTCCATCATTGCCTGGTTTGTCTACATCGTTCTGCTTTGGGGACACTATCGTGAAGGCTGGCGCGGACGCCGCGTCGTGTGGTTTAACTGTGGCGGCGCATTGCTGCTAACCATGGCCTACTTCGGCAGCCGCGTGCTTCAGCACCTGCTCACCTCTCACTAAGGATTTTGTGTTGGAACACGTTTCAACCACCACGCTGATCATTACGCTGGTCATCATGGTGCTGGTCTCTGCCTATTTCTCCGGTTCAGAGACCGGCATGATGACGCTTAATCGCTACAAACTGCGCCATAAAGCCAAAAGCGGCAATCGCGGCGCGCGTCGGGTAGAAAAACTTCTGCGTCGTCCCGACCGCCTGATCAGCCTGGTTTTAATCGGCAACAACCTCGTTAATATTCTCGCCTCCGCACTCGGCACCATTGTCGGTATGCGCCTGTATGGCGATGCTGGCGTAGCGATTGCCACCGGCATTCTGACTTTTGTCGTGCTGGTTTTTGCCGAGGTGCTGCCGAAAACGGTCGCGGCGCTCTATCCAGAAAAAGTGGCCTATCCCAGCAGCGTGTTACTGGCTCCGCTGCAGTATGTGATGCTGCCGCTGGTGTGGCTGCTGAATACCATAACCCGCATTCTGATGCGCATGGTGGGCATTAAAACCGATGGTTCCATCAGTTCGGCGTTAAGCAAAGAAGAGTTGCGCACCATTGTGCATGAATCGCGCTCGCTGATGTCGCGGCGTAATCAGGACATGCTGCTGTCAGTGCTCGATTTGGAGAAAGTCAGCGTGGATGACATCATGGTGCCGCGCAATGAGATCGTCGGCATCAACGTCAATGATGACTGGAAATCGATTGAGCGCCAGCTGAGTCATTCGCCGCATGGGCGTATCGTCCTGTTCCGTGACTCGCTGGATGACTGCGTTGGTATGCTGCGCGTGCGTGAAGCCTGGCGCATGATGACCGAGAAGAAAGAGTTCAACAAAGATCGCCTGCTGCGTGCTGCTGATGAGATTTACTATGTACCGGAAGGCACGCCGCTTAACGTGCAGCTGGTTAAATTTCAGCGTAACAAAAAGAAAGTCGGCATGGTGGTTGATGAATATGGCGATGTTAAAGGCTTAGTGACGATTGAAGATATTCTGGAAGAGATCGTCGGCGATTTCACCACCTCCATGTCGCCGTCGCTGGCTGAAGAAGTCATGCCGCAAAATGATGGTTCGGTATTGATTGAAGGCAGCGCCAATGTGCGTGAAATCAACAAAGCCTTTAACTGGACGTTACCGGAAGAGGATGCGCGCACCATTAACGGCATGCTGCTGGAAGCACTGGAAGAGATTCCGCTGGTCGATACTCGCGTCACCCTTGGCGCCTACGATATCGATATCCTTGATGTGCAGGACAACATGGTGAAGCAGGTGCGCATTACGCCACACCACGCACTGAAATCCTCCATCGGCTCCTGAAGCCTGTAAACAAAAACGCCGCGATAATCGCGGCGTTTTTCATGGTGTCTCAACTAGATGTGCAGCTCTTTCAGCTTTTCCGCTGGCAGCTTCAAATCTTCGTTGCGGTTCACGCCGATGTCGTGCGCCAGCACATTGCGCGCGATCTGCTGCGCTTCATCCAGTGAGTGCAGTTTGTAGCTGCCGCACTGATATTCGTTCAGCTCTGGAATCTGGCCCTGCTCTTTGACTTTCAGAACATCTTCCATCGCGCCTTTCCAGGCTTTCGCAACACGCTGCTCGTCAGGCGTACCAATCAAACTCATGTAGAAGCCGGTGCGGCAACCCATTGGCGAGATGTCGACGATTTCAACGCCATCACCATTCAGATGATTACGCATGAAGCCAGCAAACAGGTGCTCCAGCGTATGGATGCCACGCTCAGTCAGAATATCAATATTCGGACGGCAAAAACGCAGGTCGAAAACGGTGATGGTATCGCCATGCGGAGTTTTCATGGTTTTTGCTACGCGTACTGCAGGTGCGCCCATGATGGTGTGATCAACAGTAAAACTATCCAGTAGTGGCATACGTCACCTCCTGTTTTGAGATTTTTTTTAAAACGATGAAACTTTTCTGTTCGTCCAGCGTCTGAATATATGAAAGACGCGCATTTGTTATCATCATCCCTGACAACAGAGATGTTTATTTTGGCCACATTGATGTGGCCATTTTCTTTTCTAGCCTTCGCGACCCGCAAGGTAGCTTTCGAAATCCAGCGTATCGCTCTGTTCCAGCTTCTCTTGTGCCTGCACCGACTCCAGCGCCTGACGACTAAAATCTTCTTCGGTCAGAATCTCTAACGACTCTTCACACAGCAGATGACGATATTGCTCTGCCAATGCCACACCCGCGCCGGTCAAACCGTTTTCTTTGATCGCATGCAGGATGCGCGCCGAATAGGTTAGCTCAGGATCGTCGAAAGATGCCACCAGTTGATCGCAAACCTGTTGATATTGCGTGTTGCCGTGATTGCTGTCGAGCACTTCCGCCACGCGACGCAGATCGGCAAACAGCGCTTTACCCACTTCAACCAGCGTATGTTCTTTTTCGCTGCAACCTACTGCAATGACCTGGCCAGGCTTACGCCCTTCCATCACCACGCGATTCCAGTTTTTACGCGTACACAGCAGCTCATCCGCGCTCATTTCTGGCGCATCAGCAAGCGTACACCAAATCAGGAACAGATCGAGGAAGCGCGCCTGATCGGCATCTACGCCAATCGCGGAGAATGGGTTGATGTCCAGCGAACGCACTTCAATGTATTCAATACCGCCACGCAACAGCGCATCGGATGGTGCCTCGCCTGAACGCGTAACGCGTTTCGGACGAATCGGCGCATACAGCTCGTTTTCAATTTGCAGCACATTGGTGTTCAGCTGCAGCCAGTTGCCTTCGGCATCTTTGGTACCCATGGCGGCATACTCTTCCGACGGCGTTTTAATCGCTGCCTTCAGTGCTGCAACGTAACCTTCCAGCGAGTTAAAAGTGATACCCAAACCGCTCTGCGATTTGTTGGTGTAACCAAGGTCGCTCAGGCGCAGTGAGGTGGCGTGAGGCAGCCACAGCGTACCCTTGCCATCACCTTCAAACGGCAGATTGCTCTCGCGCCCTTGCAGGAACGAGGAGCAAATCGCTGGCGATGCACCGAACAGATACGGAATAACCCAGCCAAAACGATAGTAGTTACGAATCAGACGCAGATAGCCGGCAGAGATGGTCTCTTTGCCGCTTTCGGCATCTTTTACATCCGCCCACTCCTGCCAAAACGACAGCGGCAACGAGAAGTTGTAGTGCACGCCAGAGATAATCTGCATCAGCGCGCTGTAGCGATTCTTCAGCCCCTGACGATACAGCGTTTTCATTTTGCCAATGTTCGAGCTGCCATACTGCGCCAACTCGATGCTATCAACGTCATCAATGAAGCCCGGCATGCTGAAAGGCCACAAGCGCTCCTCGCCTAACTCACGCGCCACATGACGGTGAATATCGCGCAGGAACGCCAGTGAACGATCGATGCTCTGATCAACTGGCGTGATGAACTCCATCAGCGTTTCGGCAAAATCGGTGGTGATCCAATCATGCTTAAGCGCCGAACCGAGTGACTCAGGATGTCCTGTGGTTGCCAGGTGACCATCGGGTTTTACGCGTAATGATTCGCGCTCAATACCACGGCCGATACCCTTTAACGCGTCAGGATGCGCCTCCAGCCAGGAAAGTGCCTTAGATACGTCCGGGATCACGTTAACCTCCCGCTGTGTTAATAATTTATTTTTGTTCAGCATAATGTTAGCCGTAGCCTCGAATCTGTGCGAATCAATGCCACCATTGCATTGTTTGCAATGTGGCGGTCGCGATAACGATATAACGCAGCGTTTTACCCATGGCGAGGAACAGCACTGAAGGTAGCCAGGCAAAGCGCAACCAACCTGCGAGCACGCAGAGTAAGTCGCCCACTACCGGCAGCCAGCTAAAAATCAGTGCTGCAGGTCCTAATCGGTGTAACCACGTCATTGCTGTGTCGTGCCATCGCCCTTGCCCTTTTGGCGGCATCAGGCGACCAAGAAGAATGTTGGTCAGGCCACCCAGCGTGTTTCCCACTGATGCAGCCAATAACAATCCATAAACCGAACCTTTTTGGGCGATCAGCAGTGCAACCAGCACCGCTTCCGAGCTTCCTGGTAACAGAGTCGCGCTAAGAAAGCTGCTGCCGAATAACGATCCATAGGTCAGAAATTCATTCACAGTAAACGGACATCAACCACGTCCATGCCTGCTGCTTTGGCGGCTTGTACGCCGAAGTCAGCATCCTCAAACACTACACAGCGCTCGGGTGCGATACCCATTAATTCAGCGCAGCGTAAAAAGGTGTCCGGCTGCGGCTTATGACGCTGTACGTCATCCGCTCCGACCACCGCATCAAACAGGTGGTAAACACCTAACTCTTCGAGTAAGGCTTTTGCCAGGCTGTGTTCACTGCCGGTGCCCACCGCCATCGGACGGCGACCATGATAAGCCTTTACCACGTCCATCAACGGCAGCGGACGCACGTCATCCAGCAACATCGCTTTCAGTGCAGCGGTTTTTTCCGCCGCCAGCAGATGCGGATCGTGCGTTGCATTGTTCTGCTCAAGAATGAACTGCGCCAGTTGCCAGGTTGGAGCGCCATTGAAGCCCACCATTTTTTCTTCATCCATGGTGAAACCATAGCGGCCAAGCACCTGCTGCCAGGCTTTTCGATGTGTCGGCTCAGTATCCAGAATTGTGCCGTCCATATCGAAAATCAGGGCGTCATATTGGTCGTACATTGTCACTCCATCGAGCACCACAAAATGAGCCATTACTTTAGCGTAATGCGCTCAGGTTGTCGCCAGGCACGCTTAACCGCAAATGCTTTGAAAGCATTAGTTTTTTTCGTTTTCAGAAAAAGGTCAGAGTGCAATGCCGTGGATAAACGCCGGTAAATTCAGCGATTTTTTTACAAGTTGATTTGATTGCTGCAGGATTCAGAAACTGAGAGTCAAAAACAGAAAGGTATCGAAGAAGAGATGGTGCATCCAGGAGGATTCGAACCTCCGACCGCTCGGTTCGTAGCCGAGTACTCTATCCAGCTGAGCTATGGATGCATTGAGTTACTGCTGAAGAAAATTTTGAGAAGTTTGAAGAGGAATGGTGCATCCAGGAGGATTCGAACCTCCGACCGCTCGGTTCGTAGCCGAGTACTCTATCCAGCTGAGCTATGGATGCATTGAGGTTTTCTTACGATGGACTAACTGAAACAACCTGAGGATGATACGAAGAATGGTGCATCCAGGAGGATTCGAACCTCCGACCGCTCGGTTCGTAGCCGAGTACTCTATCCAGCTGAGCTATGGATGCATCGAGTTAATTCTTGTACAACGCAGGGTGCTAACAACTCACCATGAAAGGAACTGCTCGTTCACTCTTACTTCACCTTTCCGAATGGTGCATCCAGGAGGATTCGAACCTCCGACCGCTCGGTTCGTAGCCGAGTACTCTATCCAGCTGAGCTATGGATGCATCGGAAATGGCGGTGAGGCGGGGATTCGAACCCCGGATGCAGCTTTTGACCGCATACTCCCTTAGCAGGGGAGCGCCTTCAGCCTCTCGGCCACCTCACCTTACGCGTTCTTCCGAACCGTGCTTCTGAACTTGTTTCTGCTCATCGGCACTGCGTGGCGCACATATTACTTTCCCGGACTTATAAGTCAAACATTTATTTCCAGCCTTTTGTTTGATTGCACAAATGACACTCAATTCGGATGCTTTAGCGACAAAAAGAGTGATTTATCAACAAAGAAAGCCTGCTGGAGAACAGAAATGGGCGTTAAAGAGAATTGGTAATAGAGAGCGAAAAGCGGAAGATGTGTGGGGCTGGAGAGGAAAAACCGGTAGCGCCTCGCTCATGAGCGAGGCGCTGAATCCGTTAGTAACTCGAGGCTTGAGTTTTTTCGGCTTGAATACGCTGATAGATCTCTTCGCGATGTACCGAAACTTCTTTAGGCGCGTTAACCCCAATGCGAACCTGGTTACCTTTTACACCCAGCACCGTTACAGTCACCTCATCGCCAATCATGAGGGTTTCACCAACTCGACGAGTTAGAATAAGCATTCTTTGCTCCTTGAAAGATTAAAAGAGTCGGGCTTGTTCGGTCTCCCGGCCGTATCCATCATATAACGCTGAACAATGCCTATGACAAATACACCATTGTGCTTCGCCATGCCAATACATTCTGCTGATAGTTAGTTTAGCCGAAATACACTACATCAACCGGACTTTGTCATTACCTGGTGTGCACCGCGTTAAAAAAGCGCCAGAAAACGGGCTTCTGGCGCTTATCACAATGCGAAGTTTTATACGTTACAGTCGGTTACTGACCCATTCCTGCACGCCTGCCAGCGCACCCGCTAGCGCCTGCGGATTTGTACCGCCTGCCTGAGCCATATCTGGGCGACCACCGCCTTTACCACCAACCTGAGAGGCCAGTTCGCCAATCAGCTCGCCGGCTTTTACACGGTCAGTAAGATCTTTGGTCACGCCAGCAATCAGTGAAACTTTGCCATCATCAACCGTTGCCAGCACGATAATGGCAGACGTTAACTGGTTCTTCAGATCGTCAACCATGGTACGCAACATTTTCGGCTCAACGTTGCTCAGTTCACTGACCAGCAACTTCGTGCCTTTAACGTCAATCGCCTTACTGCTCAGTGACGCGCTTTCCTGCGCAGCTTGCTGATCGCGCAGTTGCTGCAACTCTTTTTCCAGCGCGCGGACGTGATCAACTAAGCCGCGCACTTTCTCATTCAGGTTACTGCTATTGGCTTTCACCAATTGCGCCACATCCAGCAACTGTTGGCTCTGCGCATTCACTTGTGCCAACGCACCTTCGCCGGTTACAGCTTCAATGCGGCGTACACCTGCAGCAGTACCCGATTCAGACTGAATGCGGAACAGGCCAATATCACCGGTACGCAGCGCGTGAATACCACCACAGAGTTCGGTAGAGAAATCGCCCATGGTCAGCACACGTACGCGCTGATCGTATTTCTCACCAAACAGCGCCATTGCGCCCTTCTGTTTTGCATCATCGAGATCCATGATTTCGGTCTCAACGACAAGGTTGCGGCGAATCTGCGCGTTAACAATATCCTCAACCTGACGGATTTCCTGCGGTTTCATGGCTTCAAAATGAGAGAAGTCGAAACGCAGATATTTATCGTTAACCAGCGAGCCTTTTTGTCCTACGTGATCACCCAACACCTGACGCAGTGCTGCATGCAGTAAGTGCGTGGCGGAGTGATTCAAACGGATGCGCGCGCGACGCGTTTCATCAACTTGCGCATGCAAACGGTCACCAACGCGTAACTGACCGCTGCTCAGCTTACCGATATGACCAATCGCTTTACCATACTTCTGCGTATCCTGAACGCTAAATTCAGCATTCTGCCCAGCCAACACGCCGGTATCGCCAACCTGTCCACCTGACTCGCCGTAGAACGGCGTTTCGTCCAGTACGACCACCGCGTCCTGACCCGCGCTGATCTGCTCAACTTGCTGACCGTCGACGAACAGTGCTTCGACTGTCGCGTTCAGTTCCAGATGGTCATAGCCTTTAAAGTCGGTTGCGGCATCAATGCGAATGACATTGTTATAGTCGGCACCAAAACCGCTGGCTTCACGCGCACGCTGACGCTGCTGCTCCATCGCGGCTTCAAAACCCGCTTCATCAATCTTCAGATTGCGCTCACGGCACACGTCAGCGGTCAAATCCGCCGGGAAACCGAAGGTATCGTACAGACGGAACACCGTTTCGCCATCAAGCGTATCGCCCTGCAGTTTGGCCAGTTCTTCATCCAGCAGTGCAAGTCCACGCTCCAGCGTTTTAGCAAATTGCTCTTCTTCGTTCTTCAGCGCGTTTTCAACATGCTTCTGCTGACGCTTCAGGTCTTCGCCTGCAGCTCCCATCACTTCAATCAGTGGCGCAACCAGCTTGTAGAAAAAGGCTTCTTTCGCACCCAGCATATTGCCGTGACGTACCGCGCGACGAATAATGCGACGCAACACATAGCCGCGGTTTTCATTCGATGGGATTACGCCATCGGCGATCAGGAAGGCACAAGAGCGAATATGGTCAGCGACAACGCGCAGCGACTTGTTATCCAGATCGGTTGCGCCAGTTACCTGCGCAACTGATTTGATCAGTTTGGCAAACAGATCGATTTCATAGTTGGAGTTAACGTGCTGCAACACGGCAGCAATACGCTCCAGACCCATGCCGGTATCCACTGACGGTTTAGGCAGCGGCTCCATGGTGCCGTCGGCCTGACGGTTGAACTGCATGAAGACGATGTTCCAGATCTCGATGTAACGATCGCCATCTTCTTCCGGGCTGCCCGGTGGACCGCCCCAGATATGATCGCCGTGATCGAAGAAAATTTCGGTACATGGACCGCAAGGTCCGGTGTCGCCCATCTGCCAGAAGTTATCTGATGCGAAAGCGCTACCTTTATTGTCACCGATACGGATAATGCGCTCGCGCGGCACACCAATATCGTTAGCCCAGATTTCGAAGGCTTCATCGTCTGTTTCATAGACGGTCACCCACAGGCGCTCTTTAGGCAGCTTGAACCACTGCTCACCCGTCAGCAGTTCCCATGCATAAGCGATCGCTTCTTTCTTGAAGTAATCACCAAAGCTGAAGTTGCCCAACATTTCAAAGAAGGTGTGGTGACGTGCCGTGTAGCCCACGTTTTCGAGGTCGTTATGCTTGCCGCCGGCACGCACACAGCGCTGCGACGTCGTTGCCCGCGCATAGTCGCGCTTATCCTGCCCGAGGAAAACGTCTTTAAACTGGACCATCCCGGCATTGGTAAACAGCAAAGTCGGGTCGTTGTTCGGTACGAGGGAGCTGCTGGCTACAACCTGATGTCCCTTGCTATGAAAAAAGTCGAGAAACGCTTGACGGATCTCAGCAGTGCTCTTGCTCATAAAATTCCTGGAATCACGCTAACGAACGTTCCCTTTCGCTGGCAAACCCTATCCATCCGGCCTGCCGCTGACTGAGGAACAAAAAGTGGGAATAAGATAAATTTTCTTCAGTGGGAAGTAAAATCACATCGCCTTTCAGTCGTCACTATTTCTGAAAACAGCCTGAATATCTTCCATCATAAAGCCTTTCGACATTAAAAAACGCTGTACCTTGCTTTTCTCAGTCCAGGTTTGCGGTAAGGGTTCGCCAAATTTGCGTTTGGCAAGATCGGCTGCGCACTGGCTCCAGTCTACTTCGGTATCGAATAGCGCCTGATTGATCTCCTCACGGCCAATGCCCTTTTGCTGCAATTCCATACGCACGCGTTGTGGACCATATCCTTTACGCGCACGGCTTTGAATAAAGCGTTCGGTAAAGCGCTCATCGTTGAGCCAACCGCTCTCCTGACACCAGTCGAGCACTTTTTCCAGTAACTCGTCGGGAATGGGCGTGTTTTCCTGCTGCTGCAGATAAGCCGCACGTTGGGAAGAGAGCTGCAATTTACGCTTTAGCTCTTCACGACTGTGGTCGCGCTGCGAAAGGATGCGCATAGCGCGGTCGAGTAAACGGGAATATGTTGGCACAGGTGCCGCAGATGATGACGATGACATAGGATCAACCTTGTTCTAACAGTCGTGCAGGGTCGCAGAGTAAAGCAAGAAGGCAGAGAGGAAAAGCGCTGGCGGGGAAAAGCAAAACGGGAGCATTTCTGCTCCCGTTAATATTTTAGAAATCTTCGTTGGTTTCGCTGGCTTCTTCGCGATCATCCGCGGAGATTTTCGCGGTGTCTGCGGCGGCGACATCACCACTTAGCAGTAAGTCACGCAGCTTCTTGTCGATTTCATTCGCAATCGCCGGGTTCTCTTTAAGGAAGTTGGTGGAGTTAGCTTTACCCTGACCAATCTTCTCACCGTTGTAGCTGTACCACGCGCCGGCTTTCTCAACCAGTTTGTGCTTCACGCCAAGATCCACCAGCTCGCCAAAGGTGTTGATACCTTCTCCGTACATGATTTGGAATTCAGCCTGCTTAAACGGTGCCGCAACTTTGTTCTTCACGACTTTCACGCGGGTTTCGCTACCTACCACTTCGTCGCCCTCTTTAATCGCACCGATACGGCGGATATCCAGACGAACAGAAGCGTAGAATTTCAGTGCGTTACCGCCTGTTGTGGTTTCCGGGTTACCGAACATCACACCAATCTTCATACGAATCTGGTTGATGAAGATCAGCAGCGTGTTGGACTGCTTCAGGTTACCCGCCAGCTTACGCATTGCCTGGCTCATCATACGAGCGGCCAGACCCATGTGCGAATCGCCAATCTCGCCTTCGATTTCCGCTTTCGGCGTCAGCGCCGCCACGGAGTCGACGATGATGACGTCAACTGCGCCTGAACGCGCCAGCGCATCACAAATCTCCAGCGCTTGCTCACCGGTATCCGGCTGTGAACACAGCAGGTTATCGATATCAACGCCCAGTTTTTTCGCGTACACCGGATCCAGTGCGTGCTCAGCATCGATAAAAGCACAGGTTTTACCTTTACGCTGTGCAGAAGCAATAACCTGCAGCGTCAGCGTGGTTTTACCCGAAGATTCTGGTCCGTAAATCTCAACGATACGGCCCATCGGCAAGCCACCCGCGCCCAGCGCGATATCCAGTGACAGTGAGCCGGTAGAGATGGTTTCGACATCCATTGAGCGGTCTTCACCCAAGCGCATGATGGAGCCTTTACCAAATTGCTTCTCAATCTGGCCCAGTGCGGCAGCTAAAGCCTTCTGTTTGTTCTCGTCGATCGCCATTTCCACTCCTAATCATGCTGGGTGAGTCGACATCAAGTATGTCGCTCGTTCTGTTGCCGCTAATTATACTGTATAGTCATACAGTATCAAGTTTTAATTTATCAGAAATTCATCAAGCAGCGTTTGCAGCGCCCAAGCCACTGACTGACGGCGTACCGCATCACGGTCGCCAGCAAAGATCTGGCGCTGCGCTAGTACGCGCCCCTCTGGACCCACAATCGCAAACCACACGGTGCCCACCGGTTTATCGGGCGTGCCACCTTCAGGACCGGCAATACCGCTTACGGCGATGGCGTATTCTGCCGCTGCCGCTTTAGCCGCACCGGTAGCCATCTCACGCACCGTCTGTTCACTTACGGCGCCATGCTGCTGCAACGTTGTGTCCTGTACGCCGACCATCTGCTGCTTAGCTTCATTGCTGTAAGTAACGAAACCGCGCTCAAACCAGGCAGAGCTACCGCTGATATCAGTAAATACTTTCGCAATCCAGCCGCCGGTGCAGGATTCTGCAGCGGTCACCGTGGCCTGACGTCTCTTCAGCTGTTCGCCAATACGGTGACTTAGCTGCTGTAACTGTTCATCGTTCATCGCCTTCTCCCGTTGTGGCGCTTCACGTTAGCAGTAAATGGTGCACTGAAAAGCCCTTTTCAACCTTCAGCCATCATTTCTGCGCAGTGGATTCCAGATACCTCAACCTGTTTTCACTGCAACCATAAACAGACGCGGGAAGGCTAACAAAACCTGGCCGTTACTGCGTGCGGGGTAAGCCGGAATGAGGGCCTGATGATAATCATGAAGAAATGCTGCCTGCTGCGTTTCATCCAGCCCCGCGAGGAAAGGACGCAGCCCGGTGGCACGCAACCAGGTAATGATGCCCTGCGCATCTGCCATCGGGTGATAATAAGTAGTGCGCCAGACATCAACCTGACAACCCGCATCGGTCAGCAGATCGTAATAGCGATCGGTGGTTAGCAGACGTTTGCGATCCGCCGCTTGTGGCGAAATCAGCGCCTGCCATTTTTCATTCGCCGCCACTTCGCGCATCAAACGGTGCGATGGTTCTTCAAGGTTATCGGGCATCTGAATCGCTAGCGCGCCACCGATGGCCAATTGATCAACCAGATGCGGCAGCAAGGTGTGATGCTCGGTCAACCACTGCAGCGAGGCGTTGGCATAGATAACCTGCTGCGGCTGTTCAGCCTGCCAGCGACGAATATCGGCCTGCAGGAAATGGCAGTTGGGGAGACGTTCGCGCGCCTGCTCTAACATTGCCGCAGAACTGTCAATGCCGGTTATCTGCGCCTCCGGCCAGGCTTGTGCCAGTAGCTCGGTGCTGTTGCCGGGTCCGCAACCAAGATCGGTGGCAAAGCGCACATCATCGAGCGGAATGCGCTCCAATAGCTCGCGCGCCGGGCGGGTTCGCTCTGATTCAAATTGGCGATACAGCTGTGGATTCCAGTCTTGCATGGCAATGCTCCTGTCTTGGCTGAGGGGTTAAACACTAACTGCTTTTCATGCGTTTATAGAAAGAGAAAAGTGCGATATCTCACCTTTTTGCCCTCGTTAGCTGGTTAGCCTGTGCAGATAGCATTAAGTTAAAACGACGTTTCATTTCCTAACCAAGGAGCTTGATATGTCTGCACAACCTGCATTGCCCGGCGTATGGTGTCCGTCAGTAACTCCCTTTGATAGCAACAATAATCTGGATATTGATGCGCTTGGCCGCCATTTTTCGCGCCTGAGCCAATCAGGTATTGATACCTTGCTGCTGATGGGCAGTATTGGCGAATTTGCCTCGCTCTCGCAGCAGGAGCGCCTGTTACTGATCCGTGAGGCGCGTCAACTCTCGCCCCTGACCATGGTGGCAAATGTCTCCAGCACCTGTATTGCGTACATGCTGCAAATGGCAGATGCGGCCTGGCAGAACGGATTTGATGCTGTGATGGTGCTGCCTCCTTACTATTACGGGCAGACACATAAACAGCTGCTGAGCTATTTCAAAGCGCTGGATACACAGCTGGGCGGCAAGTGGTTCGCCTACAATTTCCCCGCACGCACCGGCTGTGATTTAACGCCTGCGTTGGTCGCAGAACTGGCGGCAGAGCTGCCCAACTTTATTGGCATCAAAGACACCATGGATTGCTTGTCGCACAACCGCGCAATGATTGAAGAAACGAAGCAGGTGCGCAGCGATTTCACCGTGCTTTCCGGCTATGACGAATATCTGTTGCCCAATCTACTGGCTGGCGGTTCAGGTGTGATTTCCGGCTTGAACAATATTGTGCCGGAGCTATTTGCCCGTGCGATGCAGGCCTGGCGGGCGGGCGATGTAGCGCAGCTCAGTGAGATTCAACAACGTATTGGTAAACTGATGGCGATTTACACTATCGGCGATGATTTTGTTACCACCATAAAAACGGCTGTTGCACGTCGATTTGATTCAATGCGCAGCAACTCGCGCAATTATGGTGGCGAGCTAACAGCGGAACAGTGCGAGGAAGTGGATCGTTTACTGAGTTGAAACAAACAGGACGGCGCAAAGCCGTCCCATAATTAGTTCTTTTTGACGAACTCAGATTTGAGTTTCATCTGGCCAAAACCATCAATCTTGCAATCAATGTTGTGATCGCCTTCGACCAGGCGAATGCTTTTGACTTTGGTACCAATTTTCAACGTCGAAGAGCTGCCTTTAACCTTAAGATCTTTAACGACAGTGACGCTGTCGCCATCGGCTAACAGGTTGCCGTTGGCATCGCGTACCACCAAACCGTCCGATGCATCATCGGCGTTTGCCGTCCAGATATGGCCGCAAGATGGGCAATTCAGATTCTCGCCATCTTGCCAGGTGTAATCGGCGTGGCAGACAGGACAGGCAGGTAAGGTACTCATAAGCGCTCCTCAGAAGTCGGATGCGGTGAAGATGGCACCGCAAATGGGGCGCCATCTTATACCCTCACACTTTATATGGACAGCATTAAAACAGGCTGCCCTGACGTGCTTTAGCAACGGCTTCACCCAACTGCCACACCGCCATTGCATAGTGGGTGCTGTGGTTATAGCGCGTAATGGCATAGAAGTTGGGCAGACCATACCAATATTGATAGCTGGTGCCGAGATCCAAACGCAGCAAACTGACCTGAGTATTGCCGCCCAGCGATCCCTGCGGCGTTAACCCACTCGCGGCTAAGGTGCTGATTGGGTACTTGGTTTTAAAGCCATTCTCCAATGCCGGAGCCTGCCCGCTGGCTGGCACCGCAACGTTCTCGCCCGCACGCCAGCCATGTTCTTTGAAGTAGTTGGCTACGCTGCCAATCGCATCAACCGGATCCCAAAGGTTGATATGACCATCGCCATTAAAATCGACTGCGTATTGCTTATAAGAGGATGGCATGAACTGTCCATAACCCATCGCACCGGCAAAGGAGCCGCGCAGATCCAGCGGATCGTCTTGCTCTGTTCGCGCCATCAGCAGGAAGGTCTCCAACTCACCGCTGAAGTAAGCTGCACGACGCGGATAGCTAAATGACAAGGTTGCCAGCGCATCCAGCAAGCGCGTTTTGCCCATTACCCTGCCCCAGCGCGTCTCAACGCCGATAATGCCAACAATGATTTCCGGCGGCACGCCGTAAACCTGCTGCGCACGCTGTAGCGCATCCTGATACTGATTCCAGAATGCCACGCCGTTCTGCACGTTATCCGGCGTAATAAACTTGTTGCGATAGCGAATCCACGCGCCATTCGGTCCGGTTGGCGGCGTATAGCTCGGGGCTTGCTGATCCATCAAACGCAGCACGTAATCCAGACGCTTCGCCTGGCCGATAACCGCATGCAATTGCTCACGGTTAAAACCGTGTTTTGCCACCATTTGATCAATGAACTGTTCAGCGGCGGGGTTACCCGCAAAATCGCCAAACATCGGTTGAACCGCGTGCGAAGGTTCCAGCAAAAAGCCGCCTTTCGGTGCAGGCACAACGGCGGGCTGCTGATGGGATGCAGGCTTACTGCTGCAGGCAGCAAGCAGAGTAATAAGCGGAAGAAGAGCAACCTTAAAACGCATTGGATATCCATAAGCCAGGTGAAACCGGAAGCACTCATGGTAATCGTTCATCGGGGTGACATACAGAGCAATATCTTAAAATTTAGCCGTTTCCCGCCCGTTTCAGCCGGTTGCAACGCGAATTTGCGAAACCGCTCCACACTTTACCTTTTTCATTAAATTTTGCTTTTTACCGTTTGCGGCAATTTGTTATGGTCGGCAGCCATAAAGCCCTGCTGGCGGATGAAGGTTACGCGGCAAAAATGGTAATATCCCGCTTTCGTTATCCGCCCAAGTGATAACGACACTTCCGGGCTGCATTGACCCAGCCTCAGGTAATTAAAAGAATGAATGTTGAGTGAGAATGAGATGAAAGGAGCAGAGCAAATGGACTTTAGTGGCCATACGCCGATGATGCAGCAATACCTGCGCCTGAAGGCCGATCATCCTGACATCCTGCTGTTTTATCGCATGGGCGATTTTTACGAGCTGTTTTACGATGACGCGAAACGCGCCTCGCAACTGCTGGAAATCTCTCTGACTAAACGCGGCGCCTCTGCTGGGGAACCGATTCCGATGGCGGGCGTGCCTTACCATGCGGTTGAAGGCTATCTGGCGAAACTGGTCCAGCTCGGCGAATCGGTGGCGATCTGTGAGCAGATTGGCGACCCAGCCTTGAGCAAAGGCCCGGTTGAGCGAAAAGTGGTGCGTATCGTTACACCCGGTACCATCAGCGATGAAGCGTTGCTGCAAGAGCGCCAGGATAACCTGCTCGCCGCCATCTTCCAGAGCCAGCGCGGTTTTGGTTATGCAACACTGGACATCAGTTCTGGTCGCTTCCGCCTGAGTGAACCCGGCGATCTGGAGACGATGGCAGCAGAACTGCAGCGCACCAATCCGGCTGAACTGCTCTATCCCGAAGATTTCCAGGCAATGACGTTGATCGATCAACGCCGTGGCCTGCGTCGCCGCCCGCTGTGGGAATATGAAATCGATACGGCGCGCCAGCAGCTCAATCTGCAATTTGGCACCCGCGACTTAAGTGGTTTTGGCGTTGAGCAGGCGCATCTGGCGCTACGCGCTGCAGGATGTCTGCTGCAATATGTTAAAGACACGCAGCGCACGTCGTTACCGCACATTCGCTCGCTGAGCATGGAGCGTCAGCAGGATAGCGTGATCATGGATGCTGCTACGCGCCGCAACCTGGAGATAACGCAAAACCTGGCCGGCGGCATCGAGAACACGCTGGCGGCGATACTGGATAAAACCGTCACGCCGATGGGCAGCCGTATGCTGAAACGCTGGCTGCATATGCCGCTGCGCGATGTCACTACCATTGCCCGGCGTCAGGAGTCTATCGCAGAACTGCAATCACTTAGTCAGGAGCTGCAGCCGGTGCTGCGCCAGGTGGGCGATCTGGAGCGTATTCTGGCGCGACTGGCACTGCGCACCGCGCGCCCACGCGATTTGGCACGTATGCGCCATGCCTTCCAGCAGTTGCCCGAGTTAAACCAACAACTCGAGGGCGTTGAGGCCACGCAGTTAATTAATCTGCGCTCTCAGATGGGCGAATTTACTGAACTGCGTGAGTTGCTGGAACAGGCGATCATTGAATCGCCACCGGTGCTGGTGCGCGACGGTGGCGTGATCGCTCCGGGATACAATGCTGAACTCGACGAGTGGCGTGCGCTAGCCGATGGTGCCACCGATTATCTTGATCGTCTGGAAATCCGTGAGCGCGAGAAACTCGGGCTGGATACGCTGAAAGTCGGCTTTAACGCGATTCACGGCTACTACATTCAAGTCAGCCGTGGTCAAAGCCATCTGGTGCCGATTCATTACGTTCGCCGCCAGACGCTGAAGAATGCTGAACGCTATATCATTCCTGAACTAAAAGAGTATGAAGATAAGGTCCTGACGTCGAAGGGCAAAGCGCTGGCGCTGGAGAAAGGTCTCTACGATGAGCTGTTTGACCGCTTGCTACCGCATCTTGAAGCCCTGCAAATCAGTGCGGCTGCACTCTCTGAGCTGGACGTGCTAGCAAACCTGGCCGAACGTGCATTGACGCTGAATTATTGCCGCCCGGTGCTACAAGAAAAAGCCGGCATCCGTATTACTGCAGGCCGCCATCCGGTGGTCGAGCAGGTATTGAAAGAGCCGTTTATCGCGAATCCGCTGTCACTCTCACCGCAGCGTCGCATGCTGATCATTACCGGCCCCAATATGGGTGGTAAAAGTACCTACATGCGCCAGACAGCGTTGATCGCGCTGATGGCGTGGATAGGCAGCTATGTGCCAGCAGAGGAGACCGTCATCGGCCCTATCGATCGCATTTTCACGCGCGTCGGGGCTGCTGATGATCTGGCTTCCGGACGCTCGACCTTTATGGTGGAGATGACGGAAACCGCCAACATTCTGCATAACGCTACCGAAAACAGTCTGGTACTGATGGATGAAATCGGGCGCGGCACCTCAACTTATGATGGTTTGTCGCTGGCATGGGCCTGCGCTGAAAGTTTAGCGAATCGCATTAAGGCCATGACGCTGTTTGCCACCCACTATTTCGAGCTGACCACGCTGCCGGAAAAAATGGAAGGTGTCGTGAATGTGCATCTGGATGCGGTCGAACACGGAGACACCATCGCCTTTATGCACAGCGTGCAGGATGGTGCTGCAAGCAAAAGTTATGGTCTCGCGGTGGCGGCGCTGGCGGGCGTGCCGAAGGAAGTGATTAAGCGCGCGCGTAACAAGCTGAAGGAGCTGGAAGCGTTATCTGGCAGCTCCGCCGCATCCACAGTGGAAGGTTCGCAAATGCAGTTGCTGGTGGCAGAAACCTCACCGGCGGTTGATGCGCTTGAGGCACTGGACCCAGACAGCTTAACGCCGAAGCAAGCGCTGGAATGGATCTATCGCTTGAAAACGCTGGTGTAGTTATTCGCCCGCCCAGAAGCAACGTTCTGTGCGGGCCATTTTTTCTTTCTTACAATTCCCTGGTGTTAAGCAATTTCAGCGGGCTCATACTAATCAACTCGCCCGGCTTTAAATCACACTATATCCCCCATCGATCACTAAATTCTCGCCATTGACCATTGCCGCTTCATTGCTGCTGAGATACAGCACCGTACTCGCGACTTCGTCAGGTGTGGCAAAACGTCGTGATGGGATTTTTGATTTCATCTGCTCCGCTCGCTCCCCATGCCAGTAACGCTTACCTAATTCCGTCTCAACCACCGTTGGTGAAATGGCATTAGCGGTAATACCAAACGGCCCCAACTCCGCTGCCAACACCCGCGTGAAAGACACCATACCTGATTTGCTGGTGCAATATGCCGCGTGCTCATTGAGTGCAATGACGCTGGCCTGTGAGGCGATGTTAATCAGGCGGCCAAAACCGTGTTCTTTCATATATCGAGCACAATGCTGAGCGAGGAAGAATGGCGCGGTCATGTTAATCAACATCGTGGTATTCCAGCTGGCGAGTTGCACTTCGCCCACGGATTCCAGCATGCCAATACCGGCGTTATTGACCAGGATGTCAATGCGGCCAAAATCATGGTGAATCTGCTCAACCAGTTCACCAAGCGCTTCGACATTAGCCAGATCGAAAACGTAACCTCGCGCAGGGTTGTCCATCTTGCTGGCAACCGTTTTTACCTCTTCTGCGCGATCGATCATCGCCACTTGGGCACCCGCAGCACTTAAACAGCGGGCAATGGCGTAACCAATTCCCGATGCGGCGCCGGTGACGATGGCGACCTTATTTTGCAGTGAAAATGGTGTTGTCATGTTGTGGTCCTTTTCATTGAGGGTATTTATTCGGATTTGCTGGCCGTGGTCTTGAAAGGAGCGTTACGCTCTATTTTTGGTTGGGGATCACGAATAAAGAATGTCATGACGCCGCCAGCAAAATAGAGAACGGAGAAAGTAATAATCACGTGCTTGATTTCAAATGACAGGCCGAACATTAGTGCGGCAACCGCCGGACCAATTAGATTACCGAAACCACCACCCAGATTTTGCACCGAAACCGCAGCGCCTTTATGCTGCGGCGCCAGCATCGGGAAAATCGCCCCCATTGGCACAAAGGAGGTAAGCGTTAAGGCTAATAACAGCGCGCAGACAATGGCTAACGCCAGATTACCTGGGAAAAATGAGGGTAAATAATAGAAAGCGGCAGTGGTAATCGTGCATCCGAAGAAACCAAACCAGCGCATTTGAAAAATCCAGCCAATACGATCGCCAATAATGCCCCAAAGCACATTGGTTATTGGTTGAACCAGGAAAAATACGCCCCAGATAGTCGCCCACTCTTTAGTAGAAAATCCTAATTCACGGGTGAAATAGATCGGCATAAATACCGGCAGGCCAAATAATGCCACATTACATAAGATGCGTGTTATCAGCGCAAAGAACATACTGCGGTCTTCGAAGATCAAGGTTATTCCGCGCGATATTTCCCGCAATTTTTCTTTGCGACTGACGCCGTTACTATTTAGATTGTGTTCACTCTGAGTTTTAACCGTAAACAATATAATCACACCGCCCACCGCAGCAAACAGCAGTGAAAGCCAAAGCGTATTGATGAACCCAATTTCAGGCACCAGAAGGCCGGAGAGGAAGGAAGCGGTAATGCCATAACCAATGGTAAACATCGACCATATCCAGCCGGTTGCGGAGGCAAGTCGATGCTCAGGCGTGCGCTGCACCACTAATACATAGAATCCATAAAAGAACAGCGGATAAGCGAAGCCGCGCAACGTATAACTCACCAACATTAAGGTAAAGTTATTTTCACTTACGCCAAAATAAACAAATACGGCATGTAACACCATCCACCAAATAGCGCCGGTGAGCATAATTTTCTTCGGACCATAAATTTCACTGACGGCACCGGAAAGCCAACTTGAAACTGCTGCCGTTAACGCATAAACGGTGAAAACTAATGAAACTTGTTTTTCTCCATAGCCGAGATCGTAGAGATATCGGGAGAGATGAGCCAGTTCGATGCCATCGCCGGTCATGAAGATAGCCATCGCAATATATCCCCATAGCAGAGATATTGGCATTCCAAAAACCACTCTGGAGTATTGTGACTTTGTACTGCTGCTTTGCACACGCATTGTTCTTCTCACTCCCTTTTAGTTATTCATTGCTTGAATATCCTGGTGATACAGCGAGCAAGAAAATGGCATAGCACCGTGTCAAAAACTTTTATCAGAGTGACACGGAGAAAGGAAATAAGGCAAAATTGCAAAGAAAGTCGTGCGCAACATTACAAATTGCTAAATGAGAGCAAGATAAATAGAGCATTTATTAGATGTTTAATTAACATCTAATGGATTTAATTTACGTTTATCTATTTAGGTGAGGATTTAAGTGATAGCGTTAAAAGATTTTACTTTGATGAATTAACAAGTGCTGTCTGTATATTTTAACCAATAAAAAAGCGGTGGTTTTCACCACCGCTTCTTGTATTAACCACGTATTCTGTTATTCACGAAACAGTGCTTCGATGTTCAAACCTTGCGTCTGCAGAATCTCACGCAGACGACGCAGTCCCTCCACCTGAATCTGACGTACGCGTTCACGGGTCAACCCGATTTCACGACCGACATCTTCGAGCGTTGCCGCTTCGTAGCCTAACAGGCCGAAACGACGCGCCAGCACTTCACGCTGCTTGGCATTCAGTTCAAACAACCACTTAACGATGCTCTGTTTCATATCATCGTCTTGCGTGGTGTCTTCCGGACCGTTGTCTTTCTCATCGGCCAGGATATCCAGCAGCGCTTTTTCGGAATCGCCACCCAAAGGTGTATCGACCGAGGTAATGCGCTCATTGAGACGCAGCATACGGCTCACGTCATCAACAGGCTTGTCTAGCTGCTCGGCAATCTCTTCAGCACTTGGCTCATGATCAAGCTTGTGCGAAAGTTCACGCGCGGTACGCAGGTAAACATTTAACTCTTTAACGATGTGGATTGGCAGACGGATGGTACGGGTTTGATTCATAATCGCCCGTTCAATTGTCTGACGAATCCACCACGTGGCGTAAGTTGAGAAACGGAACCCACGTTCTGGGTCAAACTTCTCTACGGCGCGAATCAAGCCGAGATTACCCTCTTCAATCAGATCCAGCAGCGCCAGACCACGATTGCTATAACGACGGGCAATCTTTACTACCAAGCGTAAGTTACTTTCAATCATGCGGCGGCGAGATGGAATGTCACCCCGCAGTGCACGGCGCGCAAAGAAGACTTCTTCTTCTGCCGTCAGCAGCGGTGAATAACCAATCTCTCCGAGGTAAAGCTGCGTCGCATCCAAAACGCGTTGCGTCGCACCCTGTGACAACAGCTCTTCTTCCGCTACGTCGTTGTTATCACCAGGTTCGTTCTCAACGAGAGCCTTCTCATCAAAAACCTCAGCTCCGTTGTTTTCCTCGAATTCCGCATCTTCATGTAAATCGTTAACTTTCAGCGTATTCTGGTTCATTAGCGGCTCCTACCCGTGATCCAAGGGCAGAACCAAGGTTCTGCCGGATTATCGCTGCGGTAAATAACGCAACGGGTTTACGGATTTCCCCTTGTAACGAATTTCAAAGTGCAATCGTACTGAACTGGTACCGGTGCTACCCATGGTAGCGATTTTTTGCCCCGCCTTAACTTCCTGTTGTTCCCGGACCAGCATAGAGTCGTTATGGGCGTAGGCGCTCAGGTAGTCATCATTGTGTTTGATGATGATTAAATTACCGTACCCACGGAGCGCGTTGCCTGCGTACACCACTCTTCCCGAAGCTGTGGCGACAACAGGTTGTCCACGCGAACCGGCGATATCGACCCCTTTATTTCCGCCTTCCGCAGCGGAGAAGTTATCGATGATCTTCCCATCAGTCGGCCAACGCCAGCTTCCCACTGGAGTTGTGCTATTAGTCGTGCTGCTGACTGTAGGTGGTGCGACAACCGGAGCTGTGGTCGTTGCCACATTATTTGCTCCTTTCGACGGCAGCAATTTGCTACCCGACGAATTACCCGAATCATCAGAATACGTAATAACAGGTTGCTGTGCAACAGGGGTGGATTTAATTTGCGTCTGGCTCGGTGTAACTGGCACGCCGCCCTGGGTTGCATCGGCGGCAGTAATCGCGTTTCCACCGGTAATGGTCTGGCCGTTACCATTACCAACCTGCAGCGTTTGCCCAGCGTTCAAGCCATACGGGGCTGCAATATTGTTACGCTGTGCCAGATCGCGGAAATCGTTGCCGGTAATCCAGGCAATGTAGAACAGGGTATCGCCACGTTTTACGGTATAGGTTTCACCACCGTAGCTACCTTTAGGAATATTCCCATAATTGCGATTGTACACAATGCGACCATTTTCCGTGGCCACATTGTTATTGTCACTTACCATTCCATCTGACGGTTGTGCCGATGGTGTGCCGCCGCTTAACATTCCGCCACGTGGCATCGCGGGCACAGCGCTGTTTTGCGAAGAGATCATACCGCCGACTGGGGCTGAAGCCATACCGCTATCGCCGCTATCACCACCAATCTGGCTAATGGGTGCCTGTGTATTATCGCCAGAACTACAGCCCGCCAGCCAAAAACCTACCAAAGAAAGTGCCGCCAAACGGCGTAATTGAAATGCTGTGCTTCCCATGCTCACTGATCCCCCGTGATGGCAACCCTGAATATAAATGTGTAACGGCGTTAACCGCATTATCCACTGCGCGTAACGTTAAAAACGGTTTTTAGCATTGATAAACAAGGATAGTAACAATATCAACTGTGCCGTGCCATGTAACAGTTGTGAAGAATTGCGTAATGATGTCCTAGGCCAGATCGCCCTGAACCAACGGCACAAAGCGCACGGGTTCGATGATTTCTTCAATCAATTCATCGCCCTGACGACGCAAACGCTTCAACACCTGCTGATCCTCACCAACCGGCAGCACCATTTTGCCGCCGTCACCTAATTGCGCTATCAGCAAAGTCGGAATTTCAGGCGGTGCGGCGGTCACGATAATGGCATCAAACGGACCACGCGTCGCCCAGCCCTGCCAGCCATCGCCATGCCGGGTAGAAATATTATGCAGATCAAGTTGCTTGAGGCGACGCTTAGCCTGCCACTGCAAGCCCTTGATGCGTTCGACGGAATAAACATGATTAACCAGATGCGCCAGAATCGCGGTCTGATAGCCAGAACCGGTGCCGATTTCCAGCACGCGCGATTCCGGCGTGAGCTCTAACAAGGCGGTCATGCGCGCCACCATGTAAGGCTGAGAGATGGTCTGGCCGTTGCCAATCGGCAGCGCAACGTTTTCCCACGCTTTATGCTCAAACGCCTCATCGATAAAACGCTCACGAGGCACATCGGCAATGGCTTTCAGCAGGTGTTCATCATGAATGCCCTGCGCGCGCAGCTGCTCCAAAAGCGTTTCGATGCGGCGATTCACCATGCGAGTTTTACCTCTGCCTGGGTCAGCCAGTCACTCAATACTTCTTGTGCAGCATGCGCGGTCAAATCCACATGCAGCGCGGTCAACGAAACGTAGCCCGCATCCACCGCAGCGAAATCGGTATCCGGGCCTGCATCCAGCTTTTGCCCCGGCGGGCCAATCCAGTAAAGCGGCTGGCCGCGCGGGTCTTCGGTGCAGATAACCTGATCGGCGGGATGGCGGCTGCCGCAGCGGGTCACGCGGAAACCTTTGATCTCCGCTAACGGCAAATTAGGCACGTTGATATTAAGAATACGGCCGGTACGCAGCGGAGCGCGCGACAGCGCACGTAACAGCGTACAGGTGATGGATGCGGCGGTGTCGTAATGCTGATGTCCGTTGAGCGAAACGGCGAGCGCAGGCAAGCCAAGATGGCGCCCTTCCATTGCCGCAGCGACGGTACCGGAGTAAATCACATCGTCGCCAAGATTTGGACCGGCGTTGATGCCGGAAACCACGATGTCGGGCCGCGGCTGCATCAGCTTGTTCACGCCGAGGAACACGCAGTCGGTCGGCGTGCCCATCTGCACCGCGATATCGCCGTTTTCATGTGTAAAGGTACGCAGCGGCGTCTCCAGCGTGAGCGAGTTTGATGCGCCGCTACGATTGCGATCGGGCGCGACAACCTGCACCTCGGCAAACTCACGTAAAGCACGCGCCAGCGTCTGAATACCCGGCGCATGGATTCCATCATCGTTACTCAGCAATATCCGCATCGTTACCTTCTTGTTGGAGAAGCTCACGCACCACGCTGGTGGCAAAACTGCCGGCGGGCAGCCAGAACTGCATCTCCAGCGTCACATCGTCCCACCATTCCCAGCGCAGATCCTTTGGCACCACCAGCATTGCTCGACGCGCGGCATCAACCCGCTCGCGCTCAAGCAGTGTAATCAATTCTTCTGCGCCTGCCAGGCTCTGCTGCTCAAAAAGCAGCGCGTCGCCTTGCGGACCCGCATCACCGCGACCCGGCAGCGGCGCAGTGATGCGCAGTTGATGATTATCGATGCGCTGCTGCACGTCAGGCAACTCTTCCGCCTGCGCCACGAACCAGCTGCCGCGACCGGCCAGCTGTACCGCATCGCCCACCTGCACCACATCCAGTGCGCCATCACGCTGCAAACGCGCGCTGGTCACCTGATTGAACAGATGGCTGCGGGTCGCTGACAACAGCAGACTTTTCATATTGCGATCGCGCGGACGGAATGTCTCTTTCGCCCACTGTTTCGCCTGCGTCAGGTTGTTGCCGCCACGACCAAAGCGCTGCTCACCAAAGTAGTTCGGCACGCCGCGCTGTTGAATCTGCTGTAAACGTGCGTCGACTTCACGGCGATCGGAGATCTGACGCACCACTAAGCGGAACGCATTGCCCGCCAGCGCGCCGGTACGCAGTTTGCGCTTGTGGCGAATTACCTGCAGGATTTCAACGCCTTCCAGCTGGAATCCGGCCAGATTCGGCATGCCATTGCCCGGTACGCGGAAACAGAGTGTTTGCTCGGTGACGGCATGACGATCTTTCATGCCGGCATAGCTAAGGTCACGCACCGGCACGCCGAGAAATTTGGCGATGGCTTCAGCGACAAAGCGCGTATTGCAGCCAATTTTACGGATGCGCACCAACAGCTGTTCACCTTCGCCATCATAGGGATAGCCAAGATCTTCAA
This sequence comes from Pantoea leporis, assembly GCF_028048155.1. NCBI lineage: Bacteria > Pseudomonadati > Pseudomonadota > Gammaproteobacteria > Enterobacterales > Erwiniaceae > Pantoea > Pantoea leporis. The sequence continues at coordinate 149,837 of NZ_JALMEU010000009.1, read as the reverse complement.
TCACCACGAAATCTTCGGGATTGGCTTTGATGACGCCGGTGGCAGTCGGCACGCCGTGCAGGTAATGCAGTTCACTCATGCCTGATCGGCCTTTATCAGCAGCGCAACCGCTTCACAGGCAATGCCTTCGCCACGCCCGGTAAAGCCCAGCTTTTCGGTGGTGGTGGCTTTGACGTTGACGTCATCCATATGGCAACCGAGATCTTCGGCGATATTGACGCGCATCTGCGGCACATGCGGCAACATTTTCGGTGCCTGCGCAATGATGGTCACATCGACGTTACCGATGCGATAGCCTTTCAGCTGAATCCGACGCCAGGCTTCGCGCAGCAAACCGCGGCTGTCAGCGCCTTTAAACGCCGGATCGGTATCCGGGAACAACTTGCCGATATCGCCCATCGCCACCGCGCCGAGCAAGGCATCCGTCAACGCATGCAGCGCCACATCACCATCAGAATGGGCAATAAAACCGTGTTCGAAGGGAATACGCACCCCGCCAATCACTAACGGACCTTCGCCGCCAAAAGCGTGAACGTCAAAACCGTGACCGATACGCATCATGCGCTCTCCTGTAACTGAATCTGGGTAAGATAGAAGGCCGCCAGCGCCAGATCTTCTGGCCGCGTCACCTTAATATTGTCGCTGCGTCCACTCACCAATTCCGGGTGATAACCGCAATACTCCAGCGCCGACGCTTCATCGGTAATGGTAGCGCCTTCATGGAGTGCGCGCGTCAGGCAAGCGGTGAGCAGTTGATGCGGGAAAAATTGCGGCGTTAACGCGTGCCATAAATCTTCGCGTTCGACGGTGTGAGCGATGGCGGTTTTGCCCGGTTCGGCGCGCTTCATGGTGTCGCGCACCGGCGCCGCCAGAATTCCGCCAACCTTGCTGTACTCACGTACCGCCAGCAGACGTGCTAAATCGTCCGGATGCAGGCAAGGACGCGCAGCGTCATGCACCAGCACCCATTCGCTGTGTTGAATGGCGTTTAAGCCCGCCAGCACTGATTCGGCGCGCGTGTTGCCACCGGTCACGCGGAGAATACGGGAATCCTGCGCCAGCGGCAGTGAATCGAACCAGCCATCATCATTGCTGACCGGCACAATCACCTGTTTTACCGCAGGATGTGCCAGCAGACGTGCGACGCTGTGTTCAAGAAGGGTGAATTGACCAATGGTCAGATACTGTTTTGGGCAGGCAGCCTGCATTCGGCTGCCCACACCTGCGGCGGGCACCACGGCAATCACATCCGCAAGGATCGGGCGCTTGTTCATGGCTTATCGTTGTTGATTTTGCGCAGCTTGTTGCGCGTTACGTTTGTTCTGGTCTGGCACCAGACGATAGAAAGTCTCACCGGGCTTAATCATGCCCAGTTCATTACGTGCGCGTTCTTCGATCGCTTCAGAGCCGCCATTGAGATCGTCAATTTCGGCGAATAGCTGATCGTTACGCGCTTTAAGCTTGGCGTTATTCGCCTGTTGTGTCGCGACGTCTTCGTTGACGCGCGTATAGTCATGAATACCGTTCTTACCCAGCCACAGGGAATATTGAAGCCATCCCAGCAGCACGAGTAGCAGTAACGTCAGTTTTCCCATCCCCGCCCCCTGAAAAACGGCCCAATCATCCCATAACTTGACGCTGGACTCCACTGCGACGGCGAAAATGCCGCGCACGGGCGTTTAGCCGTGCAAATAATGCCAGAGTAGGAGGCGAGACGGCAGGTAAAGTTTTGTAACCTGCCGATGCGTTTGCACATCAGCTGGGCGTTACCAACCGGAGAGAAATGAGAACAGCAGCCAGAACAAGCACACCACCACAATCGCCGTGGCGATCCCGCTCCAGAATAAGTGAGTGCGGATCATCAGGCTGAGCACGATACCAATCAGTACCGAAACCGGCAGTAGCGCGAGGAAGAATGGCCAGGTGTAGAGGAAGAAGAACAGCGTGTTGGAGCCGTAGAGCATGAACGGAATCGCCAGTGCGCACCAGTACGAGAGAAAGCCAAACACGCCGCCCGGCAGTGATGAGCGAGACTCATCCGGGGTGCGTTCATCTTTACGGGCTAGCATGGGCGTTACGTTCTGCATAGAGATCCTGTTGACGCTAAGCGCGGCAAACCCAAAGGGATTTGCCGCTGTCGGTTCAGGATCTGATGATATCGCGGTGACGCAGCAGGTCTAACAATTGGCCGGCGAGTTTTGTAACCAATTGTTCGCCATCAAGGTGGATTTCCGGGGCGTCTGGCGCCTCGTAAACGCTATCGATACCGGTGAAATTACGCAGCTCACCGGCACGGGCTTTTTTGTATAAACCTTTGGGATCGCGCGCTTCGCACACGGCCAACGGCGTATCGACAAACACTTCGATGAACTGCCCTTCAGCCAGCAGATCGCGCACCATGTTGCGTTCCGCGCGATGCGGCGAGATAAATGCGGTCAGCACCACCAAACCGGCATCGACCATCAGTTTCGCCACTTCGCCGACGCGACGAATGTTCTCTTTACGATCGTCATCGCTGAAGCCGAGGTCACGGCACAAACCGTGACGCACGTTGTCGCCATCCAGCAGATAGGTGTTCACACCCGCCCGATGCAGCGCCTGCTCCAGCGCGCCGGCTACGGTGGATTTCCCCGAGCCGGAAAGCCCGGTGAACCACAGCACCACGCCTTGATGGCCGTGCTGCAGTTCGCGCTCCTCGCGCGTTACCGGATGATCGTGCCACACCACGTTTTCATCGTGTTGCGCCATTACTTGCCACCCAGCAGATCGCGCGCGTTCCAGTGTGGGAAGTGACGACGCACCAGCGCGTTCAGCTCCAGCTCGAAATCGCTGAACTGACCCGCTTGCGTACGCACATCGGTCAGCGGCTGATTAATCATGCCCGCGCCCACCGTCACGTTGCTCAGACGATCAATAAAGATCATGCCGCCAGTCACCGGATTCTGGCGATACGCGTCCAGCACCATCGGTTCGTCAAAGGTCAGTTCGACCAGGCCAATGCCGTTAAGCGGCAGGCTGTCCACGGTGCGCTTCTCCAGCGAGTTGATCTCCACCTGATGGATCACTTTCTCAACGCGCGCGCGGGTTTTCTTACCGGCGATCTTCACTTCGTAACTTTGGCCCGGCTGCAGCGGTTGTTCCGCCATCCACACTACGTCAATGGTGGCGGATTGCACCGCTTGCAGCTCGGCTTCCGCATCCACCAGCAGATCGCCACGACTGATGTCGATCTCATCTTTCAGCACCAGCGTAATCGCTTCACCGGCACCCGCTTCAGGCAGGTCGCCATCGAAGGTGACGATGCGCGAGATGGTCGATTCCACGCCCGATGGCAGCACTTTCACGCGCTGACCGACGTTGACCACACCCGAAGCCAGCGTACCGGCATAACCACGGAAATCGAGGTTAGGACGGTTCACATACTGCACCGGGAAACGCATTGGCTGATGATCCACCACGCGGTTCAATTCAACGGTTTCTAATACGTCGAGCAGCGTTGGGCCGCTGTACCACGGCATGGTGACGCTGGGCGTTGCCACGTTATCGCCTTCCAGCGCCGACATCGGCACAAAGCGAATATCAAGGTCTTCCGGCAGCTGCGCGGCGAAATCGAGGTAATCCTGTTTGATCTGCTCGAAGGTCTCTTGCTTGTACTCCACCAGATCCATCTTGTTGATGGCGACCACCAGATGCTTAATGCCCAGCAGCGTGGAGATAAAGCTGTGACGACGCGTCTGATCCAGCACGCCTTTACGCGCATCGATCAGCAGGATCGCCAAATCGCAGGTCGATGCACCGGTCGCCATGTTGCGGGTGTACTGCTCGTGTCCCGGCGTGTCGGCAATAATAAATTTGCGCTTCTCAGTGGAGAAATAGCGATACGCCACATCAATGGTGATGCCCTGCTCGCGCTCGGCCTGCAAGCCATCAACCAGTAACGCGAGATCCAGCTTCTCACCCTGCGTCCCGTGACGTTTGCTGTCGTTGTGCAGCGAGGAGAGCTGGTCTTCATAAATTTGACGCGTGTCGTGCAGCAGGCGACCAATCAGCGTACTTTTGCCGTCGTCGACGCTACCGCAGGTCAGGAAACGCAGCAGGCTTTTATGTTGTTGCGCGGTCAGCCAGGCTTCTACGCCGCCCTGATCGGCAATCTGTTGTGCAATAACGGTATTCATCTGCGTCTCCTTAGAAATAACCCTGACGTTTCTTCATTTCCATCGAACCGGCCTGGTCGCGGTCAATCACGCGTCCCTGGCGTTCACTGGTGGTGGAGACCAGCATCTCTTCAATAATTTCCGGCAGCGTCTGCGCCTCTGATTCAACTGCGCCGGTCAGCGGCCAGCAGCCGAGCGTACGGAAACGCACCATGCGCTGCTTGATCACTTCACCTGGCTGGAGATCGATACGGTCGTCGTCGATCATCATCAGCATGCCATCACGCTCCAGCACCGGACGCGGCGCGGCGAGGTAAAGCGGCACGATCTCGATATTCTCGAGGAAGATGTACTGCCAGATATCCAGCTCGGTCCAGTTGGAGAGCGGAAACACGCGGATGCTTTCGCCTTTGTTGATCTGGCCGTTATAGTTGTGCCACAGCTCAGGACGCTGGTTTTTCGGGTCCCAGCGGTGGAAGCGATCGCGGAAGGAGTAGATACGCTCTTTCGCGCGCGACTTCTCTTCATCACGACGTGCGCCGCCAAATGCCGCATCAAAACCGTATTTGTTCAGCGCCTGCTTCAGGCCTTCGGTTTTCATGATGTCGGTGTGCTTGGCGCTGCCGTGCACAAACGGGTTGATGCCCATCGCCACGCCTTCCGGGTTGCGATGCACCAGCAACTCCGCGCCCATCGCTTTCACGGTGCGATCGCGGAACTCGTACATTTCACGGAATTTCCAGCCGGTATCAACATGCAGCAGCGGAAACGGCAGCGTGCCCGGATAGAAGGCTTTACGCGCCAGATGCAGCATTACCGAGGAGTCTTTACCGATGGAGTACATCATCACCGGATTGCTGAACTCGGCCGCCACCTCGCGGATGATATGGATACTCTCTGCCTCCAGCTGGCGCAGATGAGTAAGTCGATTTTGGTCCATAATTTTTCCTCAAGCCAAATTGACAACGGCGGACTCGCGAGCCCCCTGCTGTGCCGAATGTTGGAACCAGGCCAATTGCCCGTGCAAATTTACGACTTCGCCAATCACTAACAGTGCTGGCGTGGGCGCGGCCGCAGCCAGCGCCTCCAGTTGATCCAATGTGCCGGTCAGCACCTGCTGATCCTGACGCGTGCCGCGCCCAATCACCGCTACCGGCGTGGAGGCGGCGCGGCCATGTTCGATAAGCCCGGCAGCGATTTCCGCCGCTTTCACCGTGCCCATATAAATCGCTAAGGTTTGACGTGCGCGCGCCAGCGACGGCCAATCAATGCCGTCGCCATCCGCGCGACAGTGACCGGTAATAAACAGCACGCTCTGCGCGTGGTCGCGATGGGTCAGTGGAATACCGGCATAGGCGGTTGCGCCTGCTGCAGCGGTGATGCCCGGCACCACCTGGAACGGAATCCCCGCGGCCTGCGCCGCCTGCAGCTCTTCGCCACCGCGGCCAAAAATAAACGGATCGCCGCCTTTCAGGCGCACCACGCGTTTACCCTGTTGCGCCAGCGTCACCAGCATCTGATTGGTTTCTTCCTGCGGCACCGAATGCGCACCGGCGCGTTTACCGACGCAGATGCGGTCGGCATCGCGCCGCACCAGCTCAAGCACTTCGTCGCTGACCAGATGGTCATACAGCACCACATCGGCCAGCTGCATCACCTGTAAGCCACGCAGCGTCAGCAAACCGCTGTCGCCTGGACCGGCGCCTACCAGCGTAATTTCGCCTTGATTGTCGCTATCGTTTTCCAGTTCGTGATCCAGCGTGCGCCGCGCTTCATGGACGTTACCCGCCGCCATCTGGCTGGCGAACAGACCGTTAAAGGCGCGCTCCCAGAAGCGACGGCGGTCAGACATGCGGTGATAGCGCTGCTTCACCTTGTCGCGCCACTGCCCGGCCACTTCCGCCATCTGCCCGAGATTGGCCGGCAGTAACGCTTCAATTTTTTCACGCAGCAGACGCGCCAACACCGGCGCGGTGCCGCTGGAGGAGATGGCCACCACCAGCGGTGAACGATCGACAATCGACGGGAAGATAAAGCTGCACTTCGGCTGATCGTCCACCACGTTCACCAGCTTGTGGCGCGCATTGGCGGCATCGAACACCTGCGCGTTAAGCGCGTTGTCATCGGTAGCGGCAATCACGAGGAACACGCCATCCAGCTGCGCCGGATCGAAGCGGTGGGCGATCCATTCAATCGCCTCAATTTCCAGCAGCGCCTGCAGCTCATGACCGAGTTCGCGCGCGGCGACCAGCACGCGCGCACCGGCACGCCGCAGCAGTTCTATTTTGCGCGCCGCGATGTCGCCACCGCCGACAACCAGCACCGGACGACTTTTGAGATCGGCAAAGAGAGGCAGATAATCCACGTTAACCTTGCTAGTTTTACAATAAGTTAACGCGACTATACGTCCCGGCCTTCCAGCAGATGAAATTACGAATTGGAATGAGTAGTTACCGAATGGAATAACGACCCAGGATTGCTGATAACATTTTGTGCTTAACAAATGATATTGCTGGTGTTTCGGAGAAAATCAAATTGTGCAAGCGTCGTCACAGTTTCATACTAAGTCGGAATTTTTTTAGCATGACCGGATGTCAGAAAAGGACGCTAACTATGTTTGCCACTCTCCGCCGCACTGTGCTGGCTGCACTGCTCGCGGGCGGTTTGCCTTTCTTTGTTCAGGCTGCGAGCAACAACACGCCAGGACATTTTGCCGAACAGCAGCTTCGCCATATCGCCACCTATTTCCCCGGCCGCATGAGCGGCAGTCCCGCCGAGTTGCTGACTGCCGATTATCTGCAGCAGCAGTTCAGCCAGTTGGGATATCAGAGTAATACCCGCCAGTTTAAAACCAGCTATAGCTGGCTGGAGAAAAAGGGCGAGAGCCGCACCCACAAAGTTACGGCCACGTCGGTGATTGCCGCGCGTGCCGGTGAAGTGCCGCAGGAGATCCTGATCGTTACTCATCTGGATACCTGGACGCCGCTCAGCCGCCACGAAGCCGATAACAATCTCGGCGGCCTGCGTTTGCAGGGCGTGGATGACAATGCCTCCGGGCTTGGCGTGATGCTGGAGCTGGCGCAGGCGCTAAGCAAAACGCCGCTGCACTACGGCGTGCGCTTTGTGGCGCTGAGCGCCGGTGAAGCGGGTTTGCACGGCATGGATGATTATCTGGCGCGCATGAGCGCGCAGGAGAAGAAGAACACGCTGCTGGTGATCGATCTGAATAGCCTGATTGTCGGCGATCATCTCTACTTTAACAGCGGTATCAATACGCCAGCGGCAGTGCGCAAACAGACCAGCGCGCGTGCCGTGCAGCTGGCGCACCGTTACGGTATCTCCGCCGCCAGCCACGCGATGACCGCACGCGATTATCCCGGCGTCAATCCGTTCGACAAAGCCGGCATGCCACTGATGGATGTCACCGCCGCCAACTGGACGCTGGGCAACAAAGATGGGCAGCAGCAGCGCGCGCGTTCCAGCCACTTCCCGGAAGGCAATGTGCGCCATCAAACCGAGCGCGATAACCTCAACTACCTCGATCACTGGCTGCCTGGCCGCATCACCCAGCGCACGCATGACAGCGTGAAGATTCTGCTGCCGCTGCTGACCGAGCTTGCTAATCCGACAACCTGAGGATTCCCTATGTACGTGGTATATCTAGACTATTTTCGTCCGGTAGAAGAAGTGGAAGCGTTACTGGAACCGCACATTAGCTGGCTGGATCGCTATTTCGCTAACGGCGTGTTTATCGCGGCGGGACGCAAAGATCCACGCACCGGCGGCGTGCTGTTGGTGAAGGATATTGATCGTGCGCGATTAGATACCATCCTGGCGGAAGATCCGTTTGTGGCGGTGGCGCATTATGAAGTGACGAAAGTGAATATGACGCGTGCGGCGGAAGAGTTTGCGGGGTTGCAGGGGGTTTGATTGTGCTGGCTGTACTCATACTTGATTGTGCTGGCTGTCCCCCATCCCGGCCTTCCCCCGCTAGCGGGGGAAGGAGACGCTGCCACATGCAGGTTCAGAACTCACATGTGGCAGCATCTTCCTCCCCCATTTATGGGGGAGGACCGAGGAGGGGGAAAGCGAGCACCAACTGGCAGCATCTTCCTCCCCCATTCATGGGGGAGGACCGAGGAGGGGGAAAGCGAGCACAAACCAAGGATGGGGGACAACCAGCACCTACCAATCAACCTTCATGCAACCCGCACTCGCGCTTCAGGCCGAAGAAGCGTGTCTCTTCCTCTGCCATGCCCGGTTCCCACTTTTTGGTGGTATGCGTATCGCCCACTGACAGATAACCTTCATCCCACAACGGATGATATTTCAATCCGTGTTGGGTCAGATACTGATGCACCTGACGGTTATCCCAATCAATGATCGGCAGAATCTTGAACACGCCGCGCTGCACCGCCAGCACCGGCAAACTGGCGCGACTGCCAGACTGATCGCGGCGCAGGCCAGCAAACCAGGTTTGCGCGCCCAGCGTTTCCAGCGCGCGGTTCATCGGTTCCACTTTGTTGATCTGGTTATACTGCTCAATCCCCTCGACGCCCTGCTCCCACAGTTTGCCGTAACGCGCTTCCTGCCATGCCGCTGAAGTTTCCGCACGGAAGATTTGCAGGTTGAGATTGAGCTTGTCGGTCAGCTCATCAATAAAGCGGTAAGTTTCCGGGAACAGATAACCGGTATCGGTCAGGATCACCGGAATGTCCGGCTTCTGCTGCGTCACCATATGCAGCAAAACCGCCGCCTGAATACCAAAGCTGGATGACAACACAAATGCGCCTGGCAGCTGTTCTAATGCCCAGCCCACGCGTTGTTCAGCGGAGAGTTTCTCCAGCTGCACGTTGCTTTCCGCCAGCGCCATGATGCGGTCAACTTTTGATGAACCATTCAGTGCTGCGAGATCGAGTACCGTCATACTGCCTCCGAGTCCCAGAAATCACGGGCGGGATCAACCACGGCTTTAATAATGCCGGTGCGAATCACGAAGTCGCCGAAGCCTTCGTTGGCCTGACGCTCGGTTGCCCAGCGCGCCACCAGCTCATCAATGCTGGCGAGGATTTCGCCTTCGTTGATGTTCTCGCGGTACATGCGTGGAATGCGCGTACCTTCACGGTTGCCGCCAATGTGTAAGTTGTAACGGCCCGGCGCTTTGCCCACCAGACCTAACTCCGCCAGCAAAGCACGGCCACAACCATTTGGGCAACCGGTAACGCGTAACACTATGTGCTCTTCGCCGACACCATGCTTATGCATGATCTCTTCCACTTTGGTCACGAACGACGGCAGGAAGCGCTCGGCTTCGGCCATCGCCAGCGGACAGGTCGGGAACGCCACACACGCCATCGAGTTCTCACGCTGCGGCGTGACCGCTTCCATCAAACCGTGTTCACGGGCGATGGCTTCGATCTGCGCTTTTTGCTTCTCCGGCACGCCAGCCACAATCAGGTTCTGGTTAGCCGTCAGACGGAAATCGCCCTGATGGATTTTGGCAATTTCGGCGATGCCGCGTTTCAGCGGACGGCCAGGATAATCCAGCAGACGGCCGTTCTCAATGAACAGCGTCAGGTGCCATTTCTCATCGATGCCTTTCACCCAGCCAACGCGATCGCCGCGCGAGGTGAACGCATACGGACGAATCGGTTCGAAGGTCAGACCGGCACGCTTTTCCACTTCCGCTTTGAAGGTTTCAACACCGACGCGTTCCAGCGTGTATTTGGTCTTGGCATTTTTACGCTCGGTACGATTCCCCCAATCGCGCTGCGTGGTGACCACCGCAGCCGCCACGTCGAGGATCTTCTCGACCGGCAGAAAGCCGAATTCGCTTGCGGTGCGCGCATAAGTCGCTTTGTTGCCGTGATCGATCGACAAGCCCCCGCCCACCAGCAGGTTAAAACCAATCAGCTTGCCCTGCTCGGCGATGGCGATGAAGTTCAGGTCATTGGCATGCAGATCGACATCGTTATGCGGCGGCACCACCACCGTGGTTTTGAATTTACGCGGCAGATAGGTTTCGCCAAGAATCGGCTCTTTATCGGTGGTGGCGACCTTCTCTTTGTCCCACCAGATTTCCGCGTAAGCGCGGGTTTGTGGTAGCAGATGCTCTGACAGCTTTTTCGCCCACTCGTACGCTTCCTGATGCAGCTCTGATTCCACCGGATTCGAGGTGCAAAGCACGTTACGGTTCACGTCGTTGGCGGTCGCCAGCGCATCCAGCCCGACTTCGTGCAGCATCTGGTGCGTCGGCTTGACGTTCTTCTTCAGAATGCCGTGAAACTGGAAGGTCTGGCGGTTGGTCAACCGGATGCTGCCATAAATGGTTTTATCGGTGGCGAATTTATCAATTGCCAGCCACTGCGTTGGCGTGATGATGCCGCCCGGCAGACGGCAACGCAGCATCATGGCGTGACGCGGTTCGAGTTTCTGCGCTACACGCTCGGCACGAATGTCGCGGTCATCCTGCTGGTACATACCGTGGAAACGGATCAGCAGGAAGTTGTCGCCAGTGAAGCCGCCGGTCAGGCCATCGTCGAGATCGTCGAGGATGGTGCCGCGCAGGTAGTTGCTCTGTTTTTTCAGACGCTCAGCGTCGACCAGCTTGCCTTCAACGACCAGCGGTCCAGGATGTTTTTCGCTCATTAGTAAACGTCTCGCTGATAACGGCGCTCAATGCGCAGCTCACTTAAAAATTCGTCAGCCGTTTCACGATCCATGCCGCCGTGTTCGACCACCACATCCAGTAATGCCTGCTCAACGTCTTTCGCCATACGATTGGCGTCGCCGCAGACGTAAAGGTGTGCGCCTTCCTGTAACCAGCTCCACACCTCCGCACCTTTGGCGCGGATCTTATCTTGTACGTAAACCTTCTCGGCCTGATCGCGCGACCATGCCAGATCAATATGGGTCAGCAGGCCATCTTTGACATACTTCTGCCACTCCACCTGATAGAGGAAATCATCGGTGAAATGCGGGTTACCGAAGAACAGCCAGTTTTTACCGCCTGCGCCATCGTTATCGCGCTGCTGCATAAAGGCGCGGAACGGCGCGATGCCGGTGCCCGGACCAATCATGATCACTGGCGTTTCCGGGTTAGCCGGTAAACGGAAGTTATCGTTGTGCTCGATGAAGACGCGAATTTCGCCTTCTTCCTCAATACGATCCGCCAACCATGTTGAGGCGCCGCCGCCGCGCTGACGACCGTCGATTTCAAAGCGCACCGCACCTACGGTGATGTGCACTTCGGTTTCGTTCTCCGCCTGCGATGAGGCGATGGAGTAGAGGCGCGGCGTCAGCGGACGCAGCAGGCCGGTTAATTGTTCGGCATTCAGTTCGGTCGGTGCCTGACGCACCATATCGACAATCGGGAAGCTCTGCGCATAACTCTGCAGCTTCGGCTTGTCACCGGCCAGCGCCAGCAGCGCGTCATTGCGGGACAGCGCCGCATACTGTTCGACGATTTGTGGCGTGTTGACCGTCAGTTCGAAATGGGTTTTCAGCGCTTCGGCCAGCGGCAGGGTTTTGCCCTGCACGTCTACCTGCTCGTCACCTTTCAGCCACACCAGCTGCAGCAGTTCCTGCACCAGCTCGTCATCGTTTTCAAACCACACGCCGAGTGCGTCGCCCGGCTGGTAGCGCAGGCCAGAATCGCCAAGGTCGATCTCAATGTGACGCACATCTTTATCCGAATCGCGTCCGGTGATCTTCTGGTTGGCCGCCAGGCTGGCCACCAATGGCTCTTCTTTGGTGTACGGGCTGCTGTCGACAAGGTTAACGCTGCCCGCCGCGGTGATGGCGGCCTGTGCCGGCGATTCGCTCGGCACACGTGCCTTCAGAATCTCGGTGATCTGCTGACGCCAGGCGTTCGCCTGCTCTTTGTATTCAACATCGGCATCCACACGATCCAGCAGACGTTCTGCACCCAACTCAGCCAGACGTTCATCAAAGTCTTTACCGGCTTTGCTGAAAAACTCATAAGAGGTATCGCCGAGACCGAACACCGCAAACGCTGTGCCTGCGAACTTCGGCGCTTTCTTCGATAGCAGGAATTTATGCAGCGCCACCGCCTCTTCCGGCGGCTCGCCCTCGCCTTGCGTGGAAGTCACCACCACCAGCAGCTTTTCCTGACCGATCTGCTTGAATTTATAATCGCCGGCGTTAACCAGATTGACGCTCAGCTTAGCAGCCAGCAGGTCATCACGCAGTTGCTCAGCCAGGCGACGCGCGTTACCGGTCTGCGAGGCGGAGATCAGCGTGATGGTCGGGGTTTCTGCCTGCACAGGCGCTGGCGCGGCAGCCGCACCCGGCGTCTGATTGACCATGCCCCAGAAATAGCCGGAGAGCCAGGCCATCTGAGTGGTGTTGAAATCCGTGGTCGCCGCCTGTAAGCGCGCGAGTTGCTCCGGTGATAACGGAAGCAGTGAACCTGGTGCCTGAGTCGTCATTGCGTTAAAAATTCCAGTGTCAGAAGTCCGGATCAATATGTTGCGAAAGAGTGCGTAGGTTACCGGGCTGTATATTAACGATTAAATACGCCTTCGACATATTAAATAACCAAAATGACTAAGTGGTTTTTCGGGTAAAGTTAACCAGCAAAAGTGGTAAATGAAGGCGATATGATTCAATGAGTTAATTAGCCGTTTTGCTGGCGGGATGGCGCATAATGCCCTTTTCGTTGCCAGCGGGTGCGAAAAATCTGCAATTCAGGTAGACTTCAGCGGTTTTTAAGTCTGAGAGCCATTATGTCTACCACGTTATTTAAAGAGTTCCAGTTTGAATCTGCCCACCGCTTACCTCACGTGCCGGAAGGCCATAAATGTGGGCGTTTGCACGGCCATTCATTCCTGGTGCGATTAGAAATTACCGGCGAAGTGGATGCGCATACCGGTTGGGTGATGGATTTTGCCGAACTGAAGGCGAAGTTTAAGCCGCTGTATGAACGCCTCGATCATCACTATCTGAATGACATTCCGGGTCTGGAAAATCCTACCAGTGAAGTGCTGGCGAAATGGATTTGGGATCAGATGAAGCCGATTCTGCCGGAATTGAGTGCGGTGATGATTAAAGAGACCTGCACCGCCGGCTGCGTTTATCGCGGTTGAGGTCAGTGAAGCCGTAACCGTGAGTGAGGTCGCCATGCATGGCGACCTTAGAACTCAGGCAATATTCAGGTATTTGTGCGTCTGCATCGAAAGCCGCCAGTTGCGGGCGATACAGGTTTCAATACAGAGTTTCGTTGCCGCATCACCCCGGCTGATCGGTTGCAGCGCCACAATGCGCTTTTTATCGTCGTGTAATCCTGCCAGCAACGCATCTAACGCTTCCACATCACGCTCACGCGCCACCGGATGTTTAATCTCATCTGCACGCTGCAGTGCCTGCGGCAAAACATCATAGCCACCGCGCATGTTCACCTTGGGTGAAACCGTCACCCATGTTGCGTCGGAACACTGCACGTCGTGCGTGCCGCTGGTTTCGATCTGGCAGGCAAAACCCGCCGCTTCTAATTGTTCCGTCAAAGGGCGCAGATCAAAAATCGCCGGTTCGCCGCCGGTGATCACCACATGACGTGCGGTCCAGCCCTGACGTTGAATGGTGTCGATCAACATGGCCGCATCGGCGCTGCCCCACGCATCGCTTTCCACGGTTTTGACCAGAATATCACCCAGCGAGGTCTCCCGATCCGCCCGCTTTTCCCAGGTATGTTTGGTATCACACCAGCTACAGCCCACCGGACATCCTTGTAAGCGGATGAACAGCGCCGGAACACCGGTGTAAAAACCTTCGCCCTGCAGCGTCTGGAACATTTCGTTAATCGGGTAGAACATTATTTACTCACGTCTAAAATTTGAGGCGCAGATTATGGCAGATCTTATGCGCCAGGTCACAGCTGCTTCGTGCCAAATAAAAGCAAAAGCCCCGCACAAGGCGGGGCTTCATTCAGACGATGCTGCCCGCAGGCAGCATACTCAGGCGATTACGCCTGGCCTTTAACTTCTTTCAGACCGTTGAACGGTGCTTTGCTGCCCAGCGCTTCTTCGATACGAATCAGCTGGTTGTACTTAGCAACACGGTCAGAACGGCTCATAGAACCGGTTTTGATCTGGCCAGCCGCCGTACCTACCGCCAGGTCAGCGATGGTTGCATCTTCGGTTTCACCTGAACGGTGTGAAATCACCGCGGTATAACCCGCATCTTTCGCCATCTTGATTGCAGCCAGAGTTTCGGTCAGTGAACCGATCTGGTTGAATTTGATCAGGATGGAGTTAGCGATGCCTTTATCGATACCTTCTTTCAGGATCTTGGTGTTGGTTACGAACAGATCGTCACCCACCAGCTGGATTTTGTCGCCCAGCACTTTGGTCTGGTAGGCGAAACCAGTCCAGTCAGATTCATCCAGACCGTCTTCGATAGAAACGATTGGGTACTGTTTGGTCAGGTCTTCCAGGAAGTGGGTGAACTCTTCTGAAGAGAAGGCTTTGTTGCCTTCGCCAGCCAGCACATATTTGCCGTCTTTGTAGAATTCAGATGCTGCGCAGTCCATCGCCAGGGTGATGTCTTTGCCCAGTTCGTAGCCTGCTGCTTTTACCGCTTCAGCGATAACAGCCAGCGCTTCGGCGTTAGAACCCAGGTTTGGCGCGTAGCCACCTTCGTCACCAACTGCAGTGCTCATGCCTTTAGACTTCAGCACTTTCGCCAGGTGATGGAAGACTTCAGAACCCATGCGGATCGCTTCTTTCAGGGTTGGCGCGCCAACCGGCTGAATCATGAATTCCTGGATGTCGACGTTGTTGTCGGCGTGCTCACCACCGTTGATGATGTTCATCATTGGCAGCGGCATAGAGTATTTGCCTGGGGTGCCGTTCAGTTCAGCGATGTGTGCGTACAGCGGCAGGCCTTTAGAGGCAGCAGCAGCTTTAGCAGCAGCCAGTGAAACCGCCAGAATGGCGTTAGCACCGAAGTTAGATTTGTTCTCAGTACCGTCCAGCTCGATCATGATCTTATCGATGTTCGCCTGGTCTTTGGCATCTTTACCGGTTACCGCGTTAGCGATTGGACCGTTAACAGCCGCAACCGCTTTGGTTACGCCTTTGCCCAGGAAACGAGATTTGTCACCGTCACGCAGCTCCAGAGCTTCGCGAGAACCGGTTGATGCACCTGATGGCGCAGCAGCCAGACCAACGAAACCGCCTTCCAGATGCACTTCTGCTTCTACAGTTGGGTTGCCACGGGAGTCGATGATTTCGCGACCGATGACTTTTACGATTTTGGACATTCGATTTTCCTCAGTACAAGTTAGTCAATCCTAAGACAAACAACGCGCGAAAAGTTCGCGCGTTGTTCGTGAAACTTACTTCGCTAAACGCTTCTGGTGTTCCTGCGCGGCTTTCACAAAGCCAGCGAACAGCGGATGACCATCGCGTGGGGTCGACGTGAATTCCGGGTGGAACTGACAGGCAACAAACCACGGGTGGTTCGGGATCTCAATGATCTCAACCAGCTGATCGTCGCCAGAACGACCGGCAATATGCAGACCCGCCGCTTCAATCGGCTTCAGCAACATATTGTTTACTTCGTAACGATGACGGTGGCGTTCGGTAATGATTTCAGAACCGTACAACTGACGCACTTTGCTTTCCGGCGTCAACTGGCACTGCTGGCTGCCCAAACGCATGGTGCCGCCCAGATCGCTCTGCTCAGTACGCTGTTCAACGTTGCCCTCTTCGTCACGCCATTCGGTGATAAGCGCAACCACCGGATACTTACAGTCTGGCACAAATTCCGTAGAGTTCGCGCCTTCCATACCGGCAACGTTGCGGGCGAATTCCATCAGCGCAACCTGCATGCCCAGGCAAATTCCCAGGTAAGGCACGTTGTTCTCACGGGCGTATTGCGCCGTCATCATTTTGCCTTCCACACCGCGGTAGCCGAAGCCGCCAGGGATCAGAATAGCATCCAGATCTTTCAGTAATTCGACACCGCGCGTTTCAACATCCTGCGAGTCGATCAATTTGATATTCACGGTAACGCGATTTTTCAGGCCACCGTGTTTCAAGGCCTCAATCACTGACTTGTACGCATCCGGCAGTTCGACATATTTGCCGACCATACCGATGGTCACTTCGCCGCCCGGATTGGCTTCTTCGTAAATAACCTGTTCCCATTCGGCCAGGTTCGCTTCCGGCGCGTTCAGATTGAAACGCTTGCAGATGTAATCATCCAGACCTTGCGATTTCAGCATGCCTGGAATCTTGTAGATGGAATCCACATCTTTCAGGGAAATAACCGCTTTTTCTGGCACGTTACAGAACAGCGCGATTTTAGCGCGTTCGTTCGCCGGCACCGCGCGGTCAGAACGGCAGATCAGCACGTCTGGCTGAATCCCGATCGACAGCAGCTCTTTCACTGAATGCTGGGTTGGCTTGGTTTTCACTTCGCCTGCGGCCGCCATATACGGCACCAGCGTCAGGTGCATATACATGGTGTGTTCACGACCGACATCGACCGCCATCTGACGAATCGCTTCGAGGAACGGCAGGGATTCGATATCACCCACGGTACCGCCGATCTCGACCAGAACCACGTCATGACCTTCGCCGCCTTCAATAATGCGTTCTTTGATGGCGTTGGTGATGTGTGGAATAACCTGAATCGTGGCGCCCAGATAGTCACCGCGACGCTCTTTGCGCAGCACTTCTGAGTAGATACGACCGGTAGTAAAGTTGTTACGGCGCGACATTTTGGTGCGGATGAAGCGCTCGTAGTGACCTAAATCCAGATCGGTTTCGGCCCCATCATCGGTAACAAATACTTCACCGTGCTGCGTTGGGCTCATGGTACCCGGATCGACGTTGATGTACGGATCGAGTTTCATGATGGTCACATTCAGACCACGTGCTTCAAGGATGGCTGCGAGGGAGGCTGCGGCAATGCCTTTGCCCAGAGAGGAAACAACCCCGCCGGTCACAAAAATATAATTCGTTGTCATGCTGAACCTGAGAGTTTAGGTTTAAAGACGGTGGAATAACCAAGACGGGAAAATAGTATACTTGAAGTCGTCTTAAGCCACAATTGATGAATCACACCATCGTCCTCCACAGGTAAGCCGGTAACATAGCGGATAGCATGGTGCGAAATGTTGATGTACGTCACAAAGTCGCCGCAAGGCTGAATCGAGTAAGCTCAAGCGGCGAATTTATGCGCAGCGCTGGAATAATCGCCAGATTCGCTTACTGTTTGTTCTCGCTCACTTTCACCTGCTGCCAGGCGGCTTCCATTTGATCCAGGGTCGCATCGCTTATGGCTAACCCTTGTGAGGCGATGATGGCTTCAACTTCGCGGAAGCGGCGCTCAAATTTATCGTTGGCTTTTTGCAAGGCGACTTCCGCTTTGCTGCCTAAATGGCGCGACAAATTGACGGTCGCGAACAGCAAATCACCGATTTCCTCTTCCAGCCTGGCGTTATCCACCACCGCTTGCTGCGCTTCGTGCATCACTTCATCGATCTCTTCATGCACTTTATCCAGCACCGGGCCGAGATTGTTCCAGTCGAAGCCCACCGAGCTGCAACGCTTCTGAATTTTGTGCGCGCGCATCAATGCCGGCAGCGCTTTAGGAATGTCGTCCAGCGCCGAGTGCTGCGATTTTTCTGCGCGTTCGCTGTGCTTGATGGCTTCCCAGTTTTTCAGCACTTCTTCGCTGGTTGCAGCCTGAACATCGCCAAAAATGTGCGGATGACGGCGCTCAAGTTTGTCGCTGATGGCGTTGCAGATGTCATCGAAATTAAAGCGCTGCTGCTCATCGGCCATCTGCGCGTAGAACACAACCTGAAACAGCAGATCGCCAAGTTCACCGCGCAGATCGGCAAAATCTTCACGCTGGATGGCATCGATCACTTCGTAGGTTTCTTCCAGCGTGTAAGGCGCGATCGAGGCGAAGGTTTGCTGACGATCCCACGGGCAGCCGCGCTCCGGGTCGCGCAAGGTTTGCATGATGGTGAGCAGGCGATTTAAGGGCGTCATGAAAGGATCCTTTGGGAAAATTTTGGGAGAGACTGCGCTGGTTACAAATACGGCAGCGTCTTCTTCCCCCGCGAACGGGGGAAGGTCGGGATGGGGGACAAACGGCTCTGAATCAATGCAAACGGCGCGCGTCGATAATATCCGGCACCTGATTGAGACGTGCCAGCACGCGGCCAAGCACTTGCTGGTTATAGATCTCAATATCCATATCAATGGTTGCCAGCTGCTTTTTGGTGTCACTGCGGCTGGAGACGCCGAGCACATTGACCTTCTCGTTAGCCAGAATGGTGGTGATATCGCGTAGCAGGCCGCTACGATCGTTGGCGGTAACGCGTACCACCAGCGAATAACCGCTGGAGTAATCCTCGCCCCACACCGCATCAACGATACGTTCCGGTGCGTGCGAAATCAGCTCGGTTAACTGGTCGCAGTCGGCGCGGTGAATCGAAATGCCGCGCCCCTGAGTAATGAAGCCCACGATATCGTCGCCAGGAATCGGCTGGCAGCAGCGGGCGATGTGGTGCAGCAGATTGCCCACGCCTTCCACCACCACGCGACCGCTCTCTTTGCGCGCGGACGGCGCATGTGACTTCTGCGTCAGCAGGCGCAGCGCCTCGCGATCTTCCTCTTCGGCGCTCGGCTTGTTGAGCTTGCCCTGCAGGAAATTCACCATCTGATTGAGGCGAATATCGCCGCCGCCAATCATCGCCAGCAGCTCATCCTGCGAACTGACGTTATAGCGCGGCAGCAGCAGTTTTTCCGCTTCGCGCATGCTGATATCCATCTGATTTAGCTCGCTTTCGAGGATCTGACGGCCAGCAATGATATTTTTGTCACGATCCTGTTTGCGGAACCAGGCGTGAATTTTCGAGCGTCCGCGGCTGGTGGTGATATAGCCGAGGTTCGGGTTCAGCCAGTCGCGGCTTGGGTTTGGCTGTTTCTGGGTGATCACTTCAATCTGATCGCCCATCTGCAACTGATAGGTAAACGGCACGATGCGCCCGCTGATTTTGGCGCCAATGCAGCGGTGGCCGATATCGCTGTGAATATGGTAGGCGAAGTCGAGCGGCGTTGATCCCGCCGGCAGATCGACCACGTCACCTTTCGGGGTAAACACATACACGCGGTCGTCGAATACCTGGCTGCGCACCTCTTCCAGCATCTCGCCGGAATCAGCCATCTCTTCCTGCCAGCTAATCAGCTTACGCAGCCAGGCGATGCGCCCTTCATGTCCTGCCGCGCCGCGCGCGTTGCTGGAGGTTGGACCTTCTTTGTACTTCCAGTGTGCGGCGACGCCCAGCTCGGCATCTTCATGCATCTGGCGCGTACGAATCTGGATTTCCACCGTTTTGCCCTGCGGACCCAGCACCACGGTATGAATCGATTGATAGCCGTTAGGCTTGGGATTGGCAACGTAGTCGTCAAACTCACTTGGCAGATGGCGAAACAACGTATGCACCGTACCAAGCGCGCCGTAGCAATCCTGCAGCCGTTCCGCCACGATACGCACCGCGCGCACGTCAAACAGCTCATCGAACGCTAATGACTTCTTCTGCATCTTGCGCCAGATGCTGTAGATGTGTTTCGGACGACCATACACTTCAGCACGCACGCCCTCTTTCTGCATCTCGGCACGCAGGTTGGCAACGAAGCTTTCAATATAGCCTTCGCGGTCAATACGGCGTTCATGCAGCAGCTTAGCAATGCGTTTGTATTCATCGGGATGCAGATAGCGGAAGCAGTAATCTTCCAGCTCCCATTTGAGCTGACCGATACCCAAGCGGTTGGCCAGCGGCGCGTAGATATTGGTGCTCTCTTTCGCCGCGAGCACGCGCTCATCTTCTGGCGCGTCTTTCATTTCTCGCAGATGGGCGATACGTTCCGCCAGCTTGATAACCACGCAGCGAAAATCTTCCACCATCGCCAGCAGCATGCGGCGCACGTTATCCACCTGCTCGGAGGCCATCGAATCGTTGTGAATCGCTTTCAGCTGGCGAATGGCATCCATGTCGCGCACGCCGTGCACCAACATCACAATCTCTTTGCCAAAGGCTTTTTCGAGATCCTCTTCGCTCACCACATCGGCGTTGGCGAGCGGGAACAGCAGTGCCGCGCGCAGGCTGTCAATGTCCATGCTGAGCATGGTGAGAATTTCCACCATCTCAATACCGCGCCACAGCAGCAGAGCTTGATCAGGATGGTTGTGCGTTTCGGCTTCACAGTAGCGCCACGCATCCGCCAGTCGCTGACAGGATTGCGGATTGTTGATACTCAAACTGGCGATCCACTGGTCGAGGGCAAATTCGCCCGCCGTATTTAAATGCGCACTTCTAACCGCAACCATATCCTCTCCTGCCACAGCGATGTGGACATCGCTTATGCTTTGCTAAACAGCACCATGGATTCGAGATGACTGGTATGGGGGAACATATCCAGCATCGCGACCCTTTCCAAATGGTAGCCCGCTGACAGCAATGTCTGACTGTCACGCGCCAGCGTTGTAGGGTTACAGGAAACATAGACCACACGTTGCGGCGCAAGTTTAACCACATGCGCCATTACGCCCGCGGCCCCAGCACGCGCTGGATCCAGTAACACCTTGTTAAATCCCTGCGTCGCCCACGGCTGACGCGATACATCTTCCTCCAGGTTATGCTGGAAAAAGCGAACATTCTTGAGATTAGTCTGCTCAGCATTATACGCTGCCTGCTGCACTAATGCTGCAACGCCCTCCACACCTACAACATTTTGTACGAACTTTCCTAATGGCAAGGTAAAGTTTCCCATGCCGCAGAACAAATCCAGCACACGATCCTCTGGCTGCAAATCCAGCCATTCAATGGCTTTGGCGACCATCTGCTGATTCACACCATCGTTGACCTGAATAAAATTCTGCGGGCTAAAGGATAGCGGCAAATTCAACGAGTGATAAAAAGGTTGGCGCGCATTCAGCGCGAGCAAACTTTCACTGCCATCAGCCAGATAGAGCGACAGTTGCTGCTCATGCGAAATGCGTTCCAGTTTTGCGTGGTCGCCGGCAGATAATGCATCAAGATGACGCAGCACCATCAGCGGGCCATTATCCGCCAGCACCAATTCTACGTGGCCTAACCGTTTAACTGCCTGTAAATCGCTGAGGCACTGGTGCAGCGGCTGCAGCAACGCTTCAAGTTCGGGCACCAAAACCGGGCATTGCTTCAGTTCAACCAGATCGTTGCTGGCGGCCTGACGGAACCCCATTTGCAAACGCTGCTGTTTTGGCTGCCACTGCAATCCTAAACGCGCCCGGCGACGATAACCCCACGCGCTGCCGCTGATGATCTCATCCACCTTCACCGGCAGCGGCGCTTCGCGGCTTAACATGCGGCTTAATGCGCGCGCTTTACTCTCCTGCTGCAAAGCCACCGAGGCATGTTGCTGCTGGCAGCCGCCGCACACGCCAAAATGGACGCAGCGCGGTGTTTCCCGCTGTGGGCTGGGATTAATGATCTTGTTGGCTTTGGCGCGTGCGTATTTGCTTTTATCCTCGAACACCGTCACTTCCGCCTGTTCACCGGGCAGCGCGCCGCTAACAAACATCGCCTTGCCTTTATGGCGCGCAACACCTTGTCCGAAAGGATCGAGGTCTTCAATGGTGACGGATATGCGAGCCTTCGTCGTCACACGCTGTTTTGCGGAGTAAAATTGCGCCATAGTATTGTGAAATCTCTACGTTAATTGGGTGTGCAGCCAATAGCCGTGCTCGCACAGGGAAAAAATGCCAGGAGTCGCCAGGCCACAATTATGACCAAATACAGCCTGCGGGCGCGAATGATGATTCTGATACTGGCACCAACGCTGATGATTGGTCTGCTGCTCAGTACCTTCTTTGTGGTGCACCGCTACAACGAATTACAGCATCAGGTGCACGACGCGGGAGCGAACATCATCGAACCGCTGGCGGTCTCTAGTGAATACGGCATGACGTGGCACAACCGCGATGCGATTCGCGAGTTAGTCAGTCTGCTGCATCGCCGCCACTCCGATATTGTCCGTGCCATCACCATTTTCGACAACAACAATCACGTCTACGTCACCTCGAATAACAATCAGAATCTGGCGCTGCTGCAAAAAGAGGACATCTCCACGCTGGAAGATGGCGTCTCGGTGGAGCGGCAAGGCACAATTATGATTCTGCGCACGCCGATTATCTCTGAACGCTATTCGGTGGATGAGCTGCCGGGCGAAGATGCCAAACCAGCCGGGAATCCGCTGGGTTATGTGGCGATCGAACTGGATCTGCAATCAGTGCGGCTGGAGCAGTACAAAGAAGTATTTGTCGCCACGCTGCTGCTGCTGTTCTGCCTGTGCATCGCCATGCTGTTTGCCTATCGCCTGATGCGCGACGTCACCGGTCCCATTCGCAATATGGTTACCACCGTGGACCGCATTCGTCGTGGCCAGCTGGACAGCCGCGTCGATGGTTACATGCTGGGCGAGCTGAGTATTCTGAAAAACGGCATCAACGCCATGGCAATGTCGCTCACCGCCTATCACGAAGAGATGCAGCAGAACATCGATCAGGCGACTTACGATCTGCGTGAAACGCTGGAGCAGCTGGAGATTCAGAACGTGGAGCTGGATCTGGCGAAGAAGCGCGCGCAGGAAGCGGCGCGCATCAAATCGGAGTTCCTCGCCAACATGTCGCATGAGCTGCGTACGCCGCTGAACGGCGTAATTGGCTTTACCCGTCAGATGCTAAAAACCGGGCTGAGCACCAACCAGCGCGACTACATGAGCACCATCGAGCGTTCGGCGAATAACCTGCTGAGCATCATTAATGACGTGCTCGATTTCTCGAAACTGGAAGCCGGCAAGCTGGTGCTGGAGTCGATCCCGTTCCCGCTGCGCGCCACGCTGGATGAAACCCTGGTGCTGCTGGCGCCGTCCGCCCATGACAAAGGGCTGGAAATTACCGTGTGCCTGGAAAAACAGGTGCCGGATAATGTGATTGGTGATCCGCTGCGCCTGCAGCAGATCATGATTAACCTGATTGGTAACGCGATTAAATTCACCGAGCACGGTCATATCGATTTGCGCGTTGAGCTGCGCAGCATCAACACTACGCGCGTCGAGCTGGAGATTCAGGTGCATGACACCGGCATCGGTATCTCTGAACAGCAGCAGTCGCAGCTATTCCAGGCGTTTCGTCAGGCCGATGCCAGCATTACGCGCCGTCATGGCGGCACCGGTTTAGGGTTGGTGATCACGCAGAAACTGGTGAGCGAAATGGGCGGCGAAATTGCCTTCCACAGCCGCCCGAATCAGGGTTCGACCTTCTGGGTGCACATTCATCTCGATCTCAATCCCAATGCGCCAGCCATTCCGCGCATGTTGGACGATTTGCGTGCCACGCCGCTGGCGTATATCGAGCCACATCCGGCGGTGGCAAAAGCGGTGCAGGAGATGCTAAGCATCACGCCGCTGCAGGTGCAGCACTTCTCCAGCCTGGAAGAGATGCCCGAGACGCACTTCCCGCTGCTGCTGATGGGTTTGCCGGTCACCGAGCCGCATCCTGCGACGTTGCCGGATGCATTGATTAAACGTCTGCATGCGCGCGCCGATTCGGTGCTGCTGGCGCTGCCGAGTGAAATGATGCTGTTTGCCGATGACTTACGGGCGCGCGGCATTGCCGGGTGTATCGCCAAACCGGTTTCGTTGACGCGCTTGCTGCCGATGCTGCTGGACTTACATGACTGGCAAAGCGATGCGCTGCCGCGTGGTGCACGTCAGCCGCTGACGGTAATGGCGGTGGATGACAATCCCGCCAATCTGAAACTGATTGGCGCGCTGCTGGAGGAGCAGGTGCAGCACATCATTCTGTGTGATAACGCCGAGCAGGCGATTCGCCAGGCGCGCCTGCACAAGCTGGACGTGATTCTGATGGACATTCAGATGCCGGATATCGATGGCATCCGCGCCAGCGAAATCATCCGCAGCCTGCCGCTGCACGCCACCACACCGATTGTCGCCGTTACTGCGCATGCGCTGGACGGCGAACGTGCGCAGCTCATCAACGCTGGCATGAATGACTATCTGGCGAAACCGATTGATGAGGACAAATTGAGCCAGCTGCTGCAGCGTTACGCGCCGAACCGGGTCATGCCACAGCCGCAACAGCCGCACGTGGCGCCGTCGCTGGACTGGACGCTGGCGCTACGTCAGGCCGCCAATAAACCCGATTTAGCCCGCGATTTGCTGCAAATGCTGCTCGATTTCCTGCCGGAAGTGGAAGAGCGCGTAGAGAGTGCAATGGCGAGCAATGATGTGGTGGGATTGCGCGAGATTATCCACAAGCTGCACGGCAGCGCCAGCTACAGCGGCGTGCCGCGCCTGAAGCAGCTGTGTCAGCAGCTGGAGAAGAGTTTGCATCAGGAGAGCGATATCGACGCGCTGGAGCCGGAGCTGCTGGAGTTGAGCGATGAGATGGCGAACGTGGCGCGTGAAGCGAGGAAATTGTTGGCGTTGGGTTAGTGCGGTGCGATTTTCCCCTCACCCCGCCCTCTCCCGCAAGCGGGCGAGGGAGTTGCCCTGAGCATGCTGAAGTTACGTGCAAACTTATTCCATCGCTCCGATCGGTTCCCTCTCCCTCTGGGAGAGGATTAGGGTGAGGGAAAACTATCTCCCTTTCCCCAGCTTTATCACCGCCGCCACATTGCGCGCCGTCAGGCGCACGTTCTGCGCCGCGTTGGCCAGCGCGTCATCCAATGAGCAGATGCTAAACAGCACGCTGAACACCGCATCCAGCCCATGTTGGTGCACCACGCCGACATCCGCGGTTAAACTTCCGGCAATGCCAATCACCGGTTTATTAAACTGCTTCGCGACCTTTGCCACACCAATCGGCACCTTGCCGTTAATGCTTTGACTATCAATGCGCCCTTCGCCGGTAATCACCAGATCGGCATCTTTCACCTGCTCGGCCAGGCCCAAGGCTTCAGTGACAATCTCAATGCCGCTGCGTAACTCGGCCTGACAAAACGCATGCAGCGCCGCGCCCATGCCGCCCGCCGCGCCGCCACCATCAATGTGTAAAACATCAATATCCAGATCGCGATGAATCAGGGTGGCGTAATGTTCCAGTGCTTTGTCCAGCTGCTGCACCAGTTCCGGCGTCGCGCCTTTCTGCGGACCGAAGATCGCCGAAGCGCCCTCATCACCGGTGAGCGGATTGCTGACATCGCAGGCGACTTCAAAGCGACACTGCTTAATACGCGTATCCAGCTGTTCGATATCGATGCACGCCAGCTGCGGCAATGCGCCGCCGCCGTAGGCGATTTGCTTGCCGTGCTCATCCAGCAGTTGTGCGCCCAGCGCTTGCATCATGCCGGAACCGCCATCATTGGTGGCGCTGCCGCCAATGCCGATAATGAAGTGATCGACACCGCGATCAAGCGCATCTTTGATCAGCTCGCCGGTGCCGAACGAGGTGGTAATCAGCGGATCGCGCTGTGCCGCGGGCACTAACTCCAGCCCGCTGGCTGCCGCCATTTCGATAAATGCGGTACGCTCATCACCTGACAAACCGTAGAACGCCTCCACTGGCTTGCCGAGCGGTCCAGTAACCGTCAGCCGGACAATGTTTCCCTGCGTTGCCGCCACCATCGCTTCAACCGTGCCTTCACCACCGTCGGCAACCGGTATTTTCACGTACTCAGCTTCGGGAAAGATCTCGCGGAATCCCGCTTCAATCGCCGAAGCCACTTCCAGGGCGGATAAACTCTCTTTATATGAATCCGGTGCGATGACAATTTTCATAGGCAATCCAGCGCGGTTGATGACGGACATCCGTCCTGCGAAGGCAGCGAGCCGCCCGACATCCGTAGACGCCGGACGATTGCACTACCGGGTGATCTCAACTTTCGCTAATTTTTCATAATAGCAGGCCAGCGCGCTATGGTCGGAAGTGCCCTGTCCATCCACTTTCAGCGCCTGCATCATCTCCATCACTGCGGCAGTCAGCGGCAGATGCGCACCGATCTCGTGCGAGGTATCCAGCGCATTGGCCAGATCTTTGATATGCAGATCGATGCGGAAGCCCGGTTTGAAGTTACGATCCAGCACCATCGGCGCTTTGGCATCCAGCACGGTGCTGCCTGCCAGACCACCACGAATCGCCTGATAAACCAGCTCAGGATTAACGCCCGCTTTGGTCGCCAGCGACAGCGCTTCTGACATCGCCGCGATGTTAAGCGCCACAATCACCTGATTTGCCAGCTTAGTCACATTCCCCGCGCCAATGTCACCGGTGTGGACCACCGAACCCGCCATCGCTTTCATGATGTCGTAGCACTGATCAAACACCGCTTTATCGCCGCCCACCATCACCGACAGCGTGCCTTCAATCGCTTTCGGCTCGCCGCCGCTGACTGGCGCATCGAGCATTTTGATGCCTTTCGCCGCCAGCGCATCATGCACTTCGCGGCTGGCCAACGGCGCAATGGAACTCATGTCGATAACAATCAGGCCCGGCTTCGCGCCTTCGATGATGCCGTTAGCGCCGAGGCACACCTCTTTAACCTGTGGCGAGTTCGGTACCATGGTGATCAACACATCCACCTGTTCAGCCACCTCTTTTGGCGTCTTCGCCACGGTGGCGCCCAGCTCCACCAACTCTGCTTCGTTAATAACATTATGGTCGCGCACCACCAGCGAATAACCGGCTTTCACCAGGTTTTTACTCATCGGTTTGCCCATGATGCCGAGGCCGATAAATCCAATTTTCATTGCCTTTCCTCTCAGTCAGTTATTTTTTAAATTTGTCACACAGCGCCTGCGTGGCGTTACGGAACACACCCAGATCGCTGCCTACCGCCACAAAGCTGGCGCCCCACTCCAGATAGCGGCGCGCATCGGCTTCCACCGGCGCCAGAATGCCGCTCGGTTTCCCCGCCGCTTTGGCGCGTTCAAAGACGTGTTTAATCACTTTCAATACTTCGGGATGCGCAGGCTGGCCGAGATAGCCGAGCGCGGCCGAGAGATCGCCCGGCCCAACGAAGATGCCATCGACCCCCTCCACCGCGGCGATAGCATCGATGTTGTCCACCGCCTGTTGCGTTTCGATCTGCACCAGCACCGTGATGTTGTCGTTAATGGTGCTGTTGTAATCCGGCAGCGTGCCGTACATGTTGCTGCGGTGTGAAACCGACACACCGCGAATGCCCGCCGGTGGATAGCGAGTAGATGCCACCGCGCGAATCGCCTCTTCCTCGGTCTCCACGAACGGCACCAGGAAGTTGTAGAAGCCGATATCCAGCAAGCGCTTAATGATGATCGGTTCGTTGCACGGCGGACGCACCACCGGCGCGCTGTGGCTGCCCTTCAGTGCCATTAGCTGCGGCACAAAGGTGGTGATGTCATTCGGCGCGTGTTCGCCATCCAGCACCAGCCAGTCAAAGCCCGCCAGGCCCAGCACTTCAGTGGTAAGGGGATTAGCCAGCGCGCACCAGCTGCCAATCAGGGTTTCTCCTGCCAGCAAACGGCGACGAAAAGGGTTCGGCCAGGCATTGCTCATTGTCTTCACTCCTGTCGGTTACAGCAGGCTCCCGCGCGGGGAGCCGGAAAAGTTAGCGCACCAGGCACGGACGCTTGTTATCAAAGGTCCAGTTCGGTACGAGGAACTGCATGGCTTGCGCATCGTCGCGCGCGCCTAAACCGTGTTTCTGATACAGCGCGTTGGCCTGCATCACCTGATCCATATCCAGCTCGACGCCGAGACCCGGTTTTTGCGGCACCTGCACCATGCCGCCTTTAATCTGTAGCGGCTCTTTAGTCAGGCGCTGATTGCCTTCCTGCCAAATCCAATGCGTATCGATGGCGGTAATCGCACCTGGTGCGGCGGCGGCAACGTGGGTAAACATCGCCAGTGAAATGTCGAAGTGGTTGTTAGAGTGCGAGCCCCACGTCAGGCCGAAGTCGTGACACATCTGCGCCACGCGCACCGAACCCTGCATCGTCCAGAAGTGCGGATCGGCCAACGGGATATCGACCGACTGCAGCGACAGCGTGTGGCCCATTTGACGCCAGTCGGTGGCGATCATATTGGTGGCGGTCGGCATGCCGGTGGCGCGGCGGAATTCCGCCATCACTTCGCGACCGGAATAGCCCTGCTCAGCACCGCACGGATCTTCCGCATAGGCCAGCACACCTTTCAGCTGCTTACCGAGCAGAATCGCCTCGTTGAGCGACCAGGCGCCGTTAGGATCAAGCGTCACGCGCGCCTGCGGGAAGCGCTTCGCCAGCGCCGTCACCGCTTCGGCCTCTTCGCCACCGCGCAGCACGCCGCCTTTCAGTTTGAAATCGTTAAAGCCATATTTTTCATAGGCCGCTTCCGCCAGGCGCACCACCGTATCCGGCGTCAGCGCTTCTTCGTGGCGCAGGCGATACCAATCGCATTTGTCATTTTCCTGGCTCTGATACGGTAGCGAGGTTTTCTTGCGGTCGCCGACATAGAACAGATAGCCGAGCATTTCTACCCGGTCGCGCTGCTGACCATCGCCAAGCAACGAGGCGACGTTCACGCCTAAATGCTGTCCCAGCAGATCGAGCAGCGCCGCTTCGATGCCAGTAACCACGTGAATGGTGGTACGTAAATCAAAGGTTTGGTTGCCGCGTCCGCTGGAATCGCGGTCGGCAAAGGTGCTGCGCACCAGGTTGAGGATGTTCTTGTATTCGCCAACGGTTTTCTGCACCACCAGCGCCGCCGCATCCTCCAGCGTCTGACGAATCTTTTCGCCGCCCGGAATCTCACCGACGCCGGTGTGTCCGGCATTGTCTTTAATGATGACGATGTTGCGGGTAAAGAACGGCGAATGCGCGCCACTCAGGTTAAGCAACATGCTGTCGTGACCGGCCACCGGAATGACCTGCAGCGATGTTATTTTCGGTGTCTGACTCATTTCCTGCTCCTTAAACTTAGCCGCGACCAAAGGCTGGACGCTTGCGATCGAATGACCAATTGGGAACCAGATACTGCATCGCGGTGGCGTCATTACGTGCGCCCGCTGGCAGTGATTTGTACAACGCGTTGGCCTGATGCAGGCGATCCCAATCCAGCTCGACGCCGAGGCCCGGCTTATCCGGCACGGCGATTTTGCCGTTGCGGATCTGCAGCGGCTCTTTGGTCAGGCGCTGATCGCCCTCCTGCCAAATCCAGTGCGTATCAATCGCGGTGGGTTTACCCGGCGCAGCGGCGCCAACGTGGGTGAACATCGCCAGTGAAATATCGAAGTGGTTATTGGAGTGACAGCCCCACGTCAGCCCCCAGTCATCACACAGCTGCGCCACGCGCACTGCGCCGCTCAGCGTCCAGAAGTGCGGATCGGCCAGCGGGATGTCGACGGCATTGAGCATCACCGCGTGGTTCATCTCGCGCCAGTTGGTGGCGATCATGTTGGTGGCGACCGGCAACCCCGTCGCACGGCGGAATTCGGCCATGACTTCGCGGCCGGAATAACCCTGCTCGGCACCGCACGGATCTTCGGCGTAGGTCAGCACATCGCCCATGCCTTTACACAAGCGAATGGCTTCATCCAGCGTCCAGGCACCGTTGGGATCGACGGTGATGCGCGCATCGGGGAAGCGTTTTTTTAGCGCCACCGCCGACTCAATCTCCTGCTCGCCCGACAGCACGCCGCCTTTGAGTTTGAAATCTTTGAAGCCATATTTGTCCTGCGCCGCTTCCGCCAGACGCACCACAGATTCCGGCGTCAGCGCCTCCTGATGACGCAAGTGATACCAGTCGTGGCTAGCATTTTCGCCGGTCAGATACGGCAAATCGGTTTTGCGACGATCGCCGAGATAGAACAGATAGCCGAGCACCGTGACCTCATCGCGCTGCTGGCCCGGACCGAGCAGTTCCGCCACCGGCACGCCGAGACATTGGCCGAGTAAATCCAGTAGCGCCGCTTCCAGCGCGGCCACCGCATTGACGCGCAGCTCGAAGGTCCACGCGCCTTTGCCGAAGGTATCGAAATCCGCCGACTGATTGCCTTTGTGCACCTGCTGCACCAGACGATTCATGCGGGCAACCTGCTGACCTTTTACCTGCGGAATCGCCTCAACCAGCGTTTGGTAGATGGTTTCCCCGCCCGGCGCTTCACCGACGCCGGTGTGTCCCGCGCTATCCGTGAGCACCACGATATTGCGGGTGAAGCAGGCGCTGTGCGCGCCACCGATGTTGAGCAGCATGCTGTCGTAACCGGCAACCGGAATCACCTGCATATCGGTGATGACCGGCGTGCTTTGCGTAGTCATATTCCGTCCTTATGGCCTGGTTTTCAGTTCAACGCGTTTGATATCGCCGGCAATCACCAGGAAACTAAATGCGGCGACAAAGGCATGGATACCGACATAAATCAGCGCGCCCTCGAAGGATCCGCTGGTGGCGATGATGTAACCGATGGCAATTGGCGTGACGATGCCGGAGAAGTTACCGAACATGTTGAACAAGCCGCCGCTCAAACCGCTGATCTCTTTCGGGGCGGTATCTGCCATCACTGCCCAACCCAGCGCACCAATGCCTTTGCCGAAGAATGCCAGCGCCATGAAGAACACCACCACCCATTCGGTGTCAGTGTAGTTACACATCACCATTGAAATGGAGAGCAGCATACCGAGCACAATGGGCGTTTTACGTGCGATGTTCAGCGAACCGGTTTTACGCATCAGGTAATCAGAAATCACGCCGCCCAATACGCCGCCGAGGAAGCCACACACCGCAGGAATCGAAGCAATAAAGCCGGCCTTCAGAATCGACATGCCGCGCGCCTGCACCAGATACACCGGGAACCAGGTAATAAAGAAGTAGGTTAAGGCGTTGACGCAGTATTGGCCGAGATAGATGCCCAGCATCATGCGTGAGGTCAGCAGCTGTTTGATCTGGAACCACTTCTCGCTCCAGCTCACTTTGCGGTCGTCCTTTTTGACGTCCATGTTGATCAGCGCGCCGCCCTGCTCCATGTACTCCAGCTCGGCTTTGTTGACGCCCGGATGATCGGTGGGATCGTGGATCACTTTCAGCCAGATAAAGCTGAGGATGATGCCCAATCCGCCCATGAACCAGAACACGTGCGCCCAGCCCACTTCGGAGACCAGCCAACCCATGATCGGCGCGAAGATTACCGTGGCAAAGTATTGCGCCGAGTTAAAGATTGCGACGGCGGTGCCGCGCTCCTGTGCCGGGAACCAGGCCGCAACAATGCGGCTGTTGCCGGGGAAGGATGGCGCTTCAGCCAGGCCGACCAGGAAGCGCAACATGAACAGCGAAATGATAATGCCAAAACCGCTGAACAGATCGACGAAGCCTTGCAGCAAGGTAAACAGCGACCAGAGGAAGATGCTCCAGAAGTAGACGCGTTTTGAGCCGAAGCGGTCGAGCAGCCAGCCGCCCGGAATCTGCCCAATCACGTACGCCCAGGAAAAGGCGGAGAAGATATAGCCCAGGCCGACCGAATCAAGGCCGATCTCTTTGGACATCGCCGAACCGGCAATCGAAATGGTTGCGCGGTCACCGTAGTTGAACGAGGTGACGATAAATAACATCACCACAATCCAGTAACGGGCATTGGTGCGCTTTTGCACCGCTTCCGCTGTCTGGCTGAAACTATTCATGATGCACTCCTGAAATATAGCGAACGCTACATCCACTCTGACTGCATACACATCGCGTTGGGTATCAGAATGAAGTCGGGTTAAACACGGCGATTTTTATATTTGGCAATACGATGATGCGTCGTGACGAATAACCTAACGTTGAAGAACGAGAATCAGTATAGGAACAGCCTGGCGGCGAAACACTGGAAGAACGCATGAGGATTAAGGGTGAAAGAGAATGATTTTATGGCATCTGCACATAACGCTGCGGCGTGGCTCACGGAACGCTTTTTTGCTCCCTGATTTTGCCTGGTTAACGTACAGGACAACGGCAGTTTGTGAGTCCCTTCACTTGTGTTTGGATAAACGAACCAAATTCCCCTGATAAATCTCCTTAAAGCCAGTCAGTTGCACAATGCATACGGCAAATACCCCTGCATATACTGAGGCTGGCAAAAAACGATGACGTGATGGACGTATTTTAAACCGCGCTGCTACGTACGGTGCGACGAACTGGAAGGTGAGCAATGAACCGTCTTCTGACAGAAAAACCGCTCTATATCAAAGTGCACGATGCCGATAACGTGGCTATCGTGGTCAACAATCAGGGATTACCGTCCGGCACCCGGTTCGACGACGGACTGCAACTGACTGAGCATGTGCCGCAGGGACATAAAGTCGCGCTCAGCGATATCCCGCAAGCAGGCGCGATCCTGCGCTACGGTGAAGTGATTGGCCACGCGCTGCGCCCCATCCCACAAGGTAGCTGGATTGAAGAATCACTGGTAGCGCTGCCTGAAGCGCCGCCACTCCACAGTTTGCCGTTGGCAAACAATGTGCCGCCCGCGCTGCCGCCGCTGGAAGGTTATACCTTCGAAGGCTATCGCAACGCAGATGGCAGCGTGGGCACGCGTAACCTGCTCGGCATCACCACCAGCGTTCACTGCGTGGCGGGCGTGGTGGATTATGTAGTGCAGATCATTGAGCGTGATTTGCTACCGCGCTATCCCAATGTTGATGGCGTGGTGGCGCTGAATCATCTGTACGGTTGCGGCGTGGCAATCAATGCGCCCGCCGCGGTGGTGCCGATTCGCACCATTCATAACCTGGCGCTGAACCCCAATTTTGGTGGCGAAGTGATGATCGTCAGCCTCGGCTGCGAGAAGTTACAGCCCGAACGTCTGCTGACCGGCACACCGGATGTGCAGGCCATTTCGCTGGATGACAACGACATTGTGCGATTGCAGGATGAGCGGCTGGTGGGCTTCGGCGCGATGGTGGATGAAATCCTGCAGGTCGCCGAACGCCATCTGAAAAAGCTTAATCAACGTCAGCGCATAACCTGTCCAGCATCGGAATTGGTGATCGGCACGCAGTGCGGCGGCAGCGACGCTTTCTCGGGCGTAACGGCGAACCCCGCCGTGGGATTTGCTTCTGATTTACTGGTGCGCTGCGGCGCAACGGTAATGTTCTCGGAAGTGACCGAAGTGCGGGATGCTATCCATCTGCTGACGCCGCGCGTGATGGATGAAGCGGTCGGTAAACGACTACTGGAAGAGATGGCGTGGTATGACGATTACCTCAGCCAGGGCCAAACCGATCGCAGCGCCAATCCCTCGCCGGGCAACAAAAAAGGCGGGCTGGCGAATGTGGTGGAGAAAGCGCTGGGTTCGATTGCCAAGTCAGGTCGCAGTCCAATTGTTGAAGTGTTATCGCCCGGACAGCGCCCCACCAAACGCGGGCTGATTTATGCGGCCACACCAGCCAGCGATTTCGTGTGTGGCACGCAGCAGATGGCATCGGGCATTACCTTGCAGGTGTTCACTACCGGGCGCGGCACACCTTACGGTTTGGCCGCCATTCCGGTAATCAAGATGGCAACGCGCAATGCCCTGGCCGAACGCTGGCATGATTTGATGGATATTAATGCCGGAACCATTGCAACGGGCGAAGAGAGTATTGAACAGGTCGGTTGGCGACTGTTTGAGTTGATTCTGGAGATTGCCAGCGGGCGCAAGCAGACATGGTCGGATCGTTGGGGGATTCGTAATCAGCTGGCGGTGTTTAATCCGGCGCCGGTGACGTGATGGTTATTGCCCTCACCCTGGCCCTCTCCCACTTCGCGGGAGAGGGAACAAACCGTGCGGGCTGCACCCTCTAAATATTCCCTCTCCCGCTGGCGGGAGAGGGTTAGGGTGAGGGAAAAGTCCTTACAGCAACTTACCCCAGCTCTCCACCCACGGTGAGGTCACTGATTCGGGCTCCGGATCTTCCGTCGCATCCACCAACAGCACCTCGCCGATGCGCTGCGCGCTCTGCTCCTGCAAGGTGGCATCAAAGGTTTTAGCTGCACGGCAGAAATTGTCATAGCTGCTGTCACCCAAGCCAATCACGCCATAACGCAGTTCTGGTTGATAACCCAGCTGATCGCGCACTGCAACATACAGGCGGGCAATGTTATCCGGGAAGTCGCCCTGACCGGTGGTTGAGGTGACAATCAGCACCACATCCTGGCTGTATGCCTGCCAATCCGCCATCGACGGATCTTCAAACACCTTCACGTCGTGGCCCTGCTCTTCCAGCACCGTCTGTGCTTCTTCAGCTACCAGCAGCGCATTGCCGTAAACCGTACCTGTAAAAATGCCAATCTTTGCCATCTTGCCGCTCCTTTATTCTGTCGGCTTATCCTGGACTGCATCATTGGCAAACTCAACCCTGGGAACATCAGGGATCTGATCCTGCCAGCCAAACTGCTCAAGCATCTGCTGCCAGACGCGATCCAACCCGGCGCGAATCACTATGGCCTCGCCGGTAACGGGATGGGTAAAGCTGAGTGCGCTGGCGTGCAGCATCAGGCGATTGAGGCCAAAATGTGCCGCCGCACCGCGATTCTGGCGCAGATCGCCGTGCGCGCTGTCGCCAATAATCGGATGACGCAGATGCACCATGTGGCGACGCAGCTGATGTTTACGCCCGGTGTGCGGCGCCATCTCCACCAGCGTATAGCGCGCGGTGTTATAGCGGCTGATGGCGACCGGCATCTCAACGTGTGCCAGCGCCTGGTAATCCGTTACCGCCGGTTGGGCAACAGGTTCCTGGGTGGCAAATTTGTCGGCAATCTTATCCAGCTCTTCCACCAGCGGATAATCCAGCGTCGCGCCGCCTTCCAGCCAGCCGCGCAGCACCGCATGATAGGTTTTCTGCATCTGATGCTGTTCAAACTGCTGCGCCAGTAAATGGGCGACTTCACTCGATAAGGCCATCAGCAACACGCCGGACGTTGGGCGATCGAGGCGGTGCACAGTAAACACATGCTGGCCAATCTGATCGCGCACCGTTTGCATCACCACCACTTTTTCATTGCGATCGAGCCAGCTGCGATGCACCAGCCAGCCGGCCGGCTTATTCACCGCGACCAGCCACGCATCTTGATAAAGGATTTCGAGCATCAGGCGGAAGGTTCCTGGAACAGCGCATCAAACTTGTTGAGCGTCAGCAATAGCACCGCATAGCCCGGCGTGTCGGCTGGCAATGCGACTTCATAATAGGGAGCGATGGCAAAATTCTGCGGCAACGGCGCGCCGCTTTCGAGCAGCGCATAAAAACGTGGCATGAACACCCATTGTAGCCATTGCAGCGGCTCCATGGTATCAAGACAGAAAGGTTCGGTACTGGCGAAGGCGCCCGCCTCGGGGGATTGTGACTGCCAATGGCCGTGTTCACGCATCACCGCTTCGACCTGCTGCAGGCGCTGAAAAATCATTTGCGACGACATGCGCCACCTCCAGAGAAAAATTGGGCGGCAAGCATACCATCAGTCACGCCCGGCGTAAAAATGGCATAAAAAAAGGGAGCACTGTGATTACAGTGCTCCCGGTTTTCGTTTGCAGCATTCCAGCTACTGCTGTGCTCCCTGCTCATCCATGACAACTTTTCCTGCGCTTTCCGTCGCTTGTCATCATGACATTGGTCCTTAGCATCCTGGCCCGCCACGTTCCGCGTGGCTCTCATTCTCCGTCCTGGAGGTGTCCTTTATACTCAATCCTGAGTGTCCTGCTTCGTCCTGAAGCCTTCCTTGTGCCGTAAATTCCGTTACGTTCCCGCCTCATGGCTGACATTCTCCTGAACGTCTCTTAATCCCTAGCATCCTGCCAGTGGTGACTATTCTCCCAGAAACCATCGCAATAACAAGCCAGTAAGAAGCGTTAATGGATTAAGTTCTGTCTTAATTTTCAGATTGATGCCATAAGTTCATGATTCACAATATTTTTACATTTAGCGCTTCCGCAAGTCTGCGCAATGATCTAGCGATCTCTCACACGTAACGTGAGAGATCTCTCACAAAGCGCAGCCTAAAAATCTGCAAATGACTGAGTAACCGGTTGTAAAGCATTAAGAAACTTCTCAACCGATGTTGCCAGGACTTCACGCTTTTTAGTGCCAGGCTCCTCAATAATGACCTCGCCGGTAAGATTGCACAGCGCAATCACATCATTCTCTGAGTTGGTGGTGGCAATAAACAGCGTTGGCGCTTGTCTTAAGCGGCGCTTCATAACCAAGTGACCAATCAGGTTTTCCTGCAGGCGAGTGAAATCCGCTTCACTCCATACCTGCAGCAGGGTAATCGGCTGCTGTTCAAAGGTTGCCGTCATATCACCTGCAAACTGGCTGGTGTAAAACGCACTGATTTCTGGTTGCAGTTGCAGATCCAGCGCACGCTCTACCGCTTCAAGCGTGGCTGGTAACGTAAACGGCTGCGGCTGCCACAACACGCGGTCATCCAGCGTGCTGATGATGCAGTCGGAGGGAACGCCAAGCAGATCGGCGCTGGCGGGAAAATGTCCGGTTTGTTGCTGCCAATGTTCCACGTAGCGGGCGGTAAACTCACGCAGAGCATCTACGGTTTGCTGCATCATTCATATTCTCGCAAGTGTTAGGTTACACTTAACCACTTTGATGAAATTTAGTGGTAACCGTTATGTCTTCTGAAAACCGGGATCAGGCATTAAGCGGCCTGACCTTAGGTAAGCCCACGGCTTATGTTGATCGCTACGATAACACGCTGCTGCAATCCGTGCCGCGCAGCCTTAACCGTGAGCCGCTGGGGCTGTATCCCGATAATCTGCCGTTTACTGGCGCAGATATCTGGACGCTCTACGAACTCTCCTGGCTCAACAGCAAAGGCGTTCCGCAGGTCGCGGTGGGCGAAGTGGTGCTGCGCGCCGATAGCCAAAACCTGATCGAGTCGAAGAGTTTCAAGCTCTATCTTAACAGTTTTAATCAGAGCGTTTTCGCCGACTGGGGCGAAGTGCGCCAGACGTTGGAGCGCGATCTCAGCGCCTGCGCGAAGGGTCAGGCCAGCGTGGCGCTGTTTCGTCTCAGCGAAGTGGAAGGCCAGCCGATCGGCCATTTCAGTGGCGAAGTGATTGATGAACAGGATATCGAAATCCACGATTACGCCTTCAATGCGGATTATCTGGCGCAGGCTGCAGGCCGTGAAATTGTTGAAGAAACGCTGGTTAGCCATCTGCTGAAATCGAACTGCTTAATTACCAATCAGCCCGATTGGGGCTCTGTGATGATTCGCTACAAAGGCCCGCGTATTAATCGTGAAGCGCTGCTGCGTTATCTCATCTCATTCCGTCAGCATAATGAGTTTCATGAGCAGTGCGTTGAACGCATTTTCAACGACGTTCAGCGCTTTTGTCAGCCAGAAGCCCTGAGCGTTTATGCACGCTACACCAGACGCGGGGGTCTGGATATCAATCCGTGGCGCAGTAACGTGCCCTTCTCTCCGGGATTTTCCCGCCTGGTTCGCCAGTAATAGTTTGCGAGACGCCTCGCAGGCCGCTGCACGGATGCGCGGTTCCCCTTGAGCATTCACAGCGGACAACGTTACTCTGTTGAAGGCGCGATCGAAGCATGCGCGACCAGGGATTTTCGTCGCTGCGTTAATAAGTTAAGCGCAGCGTCATCAGCCACGCATTTGCGTGTAAAGGAGTTCTCTTGATTACACATATCAGCCCGCTTGGCTCGATGGATCTGCTCTCCCAGCTTGAAGTCGACATGCTGAAGCGCACCGCTAGCAGCGACCTTTATCAGCTGTTTCGTAACTGTTCTCTTGCGGTACTCAACTCCGGTAGCCAGACCGACAGCAGCCAGGAATTGCTTTCGCGTTTTGAAAACTTCGACATCAACGTGTTGCGCCGTGAGCGCGGTGTGAAACTGGAGCTGATCAACCCGCCGGAAGAGGCGTTTGTTGATGGCCGGATTATTCGTTCGCTGCAGGCAAACTTGTTTGCCGTGCTGCGCGACATTCTGTTTGTAAACGGACAACTGGCGGCAACAGAACGCTACCAGAACGAGGAGCCGGAAGACTCTGCGCATATCACCAATCAGGTGTTTTCGATTCTGCGTAACGCGCGTGCACTGCACATCGGCGAATATCCGAATACCGTGGTGTGTTGGGGCGGCCACTCAATCAATGCGGTGGAATACCAATATTGCCGCAACGTCGGCACGCAAATGGGCCTGCGCGAACTCAACATCTGTACCGGTTGCGGACCTGGCGTCATGGAAGCACCGATGAAAGGTGCGGCGGTAGGACATGCGCAGCAGCGTTATCATGACAGCCGTTTTATCGGCCTGACTGAGCCCTCAATCATTGCCGCCGAACCACCGAATCCGCTGGTCAATGAGCTGATCATCATGCCGGATATCGAAAAACGCCTTGAAGCCTTTGTGCGTATCGCCCACGGTATCGTGATCTTCCCTGGCGGCGTGGGCACAGCAGAAGAGCTGCTGTATTTGTTGGGTATTTTAATGAATCCGCACAACAGCGATCAGGTATTGCCGCTGATTCTGACCGGACCCAAAGAGAGCGCCGACTACTTCCGCGTGCTGGATGATTTCATCGTCAATACGCTGGGCGAAGCCGCACGCAAGCACTACAAAATTATCATTGATGATGCCGCTGAAGTGGCGCGTCTGATGAAGAAAGCCATGCCGCAGGTGAAAGAGTATCGTCGCGAAACCGGCGATGCCTACAGCTTCAACTGGTCGATTCGTATCGCACCCGAATTGCAAGTGCCCTTCCTGCCGACGCACGAGAATATGGCAAACCTGAAGCTGTTCCCGGATCAGCCCGCCGAGCTGCTGGCAGCCGATCTGCGTCGCGCCTTCTCCGGCATTGTGGCGGGTAACGTCAAAGAGATCGGAATTCGTGAAATTCGCGAGAAAGGCCCGTACAAACTGCACGGCGATGCCAATCTCATGCACCGCATGGACGAACTGTTGCAAGGTTTTGTCGCACAGCAGCGCATGAAGCTGCCGGGCAGCGCCTACACGCCTTGCTACGAAATCATCAAATAACCCATCAGGAAGGCAGCCTGCGGGCTGCCGCTATCGCTATGTCGCTTCATCTTCTTATCATTGATGCACTCAATCTGATTCGCCGTCTGCACGCTGTTCAGGGTTCGCCATGCCGCGACAGCTGCGTTGCCGCCTTGCATCAGTTATTGGGACATACACAACCCACGCACGTGGTGGCGGTGTTTGATAGCCATGAGCGTCAGCCTGGTTGGCGCCATCAGCTATTACCGGATTACAAAGCGGGTCGCCCGCCGATGCCGGAGGATTTGCATCTGGAGATGCCCGCGCTGCAGGACGCCTTCCGCGCAGCAGGCGTTAACTGCTGGGTGGCTGATTTAGACGAAGCCGACGATCTCGCCGCCACGCTGGCGGTGAAAATGGCGGACGCTGGTCATCAAGCAACGATTGTTTCTACCGATAAAGGTTATTGCCAGCTGCTGGCACCTAACATTCGTATTCGCGACTATTTCCAGAAGCGCTGGCTGGATGTGCCTTTTATCGAGCAAGAGTTTGGCGTAACGCCCGCGCAGTTGCCCGACTATTGGGGATTGTGTGGTATCAGCAGCAGCAAAATTCCCGGCGTGCCCGGCATTGGCCCGAAAAGCGCCCGCGAGTTGTTGATGCAGTTTGGCTCGCTGGATGCGATCTATCAGCAATGGGATCAGGTACCGAGCAAATGGCAGGGAAAATTGCAGGAACAGCGGGAAATGGCGGAAATTTGCCGCAAAGTATCAACGTTAAAGCGTGATTTGATACTGCAAGGCAACCTTAATACATTGAGATATCAAACAAAATAGCGGTCGCCGTTAATGGCGTAATGCCGATCAGTTAAGCGCCATATCAAATCACCGCACCTTCCGTAGCGGCGCGATTTATCGCGCAATGAATTGCGCCGCTACAATGTGTGCTTTCGGTAATTAGGGGTTTTCATGCCTTAACTTACGAGCATTACGGCATAAATGGCGACCC
Source organism: Pantoea leporis (assembly GCF_028048155.1). Classification (NCBI taxonomy): domain Bacteria; kingdom Pseudomonadati; phylum Pseudomonadota; class Gammaproteobacteria; order Enterobacterales; family Erwiniaceae; genus Pantoea; species Pantoea leporis. Next base: position 109,684 of record NZ_JALMEU010000009.1, on the reverse strand, counting down.
TGAAAACAATTTCCTGCGAAATAATTTGTGCTACAGCAAGGCGGCAAGTGCGCGAGTCCCCGGGAGCATACATCAGTATGTGACCGGGGCGAGCAAACGCAGCCAACGCCGCTGTAGTGCAAAGTATGAAGCAGGACCGCTGTAGCGCAAAGTATGAAGCAGGATTAGCGCTCGTCGCGACGGCCGCCAACAGCCGCCCAAAGTCGACGTACGTGCACGGTGACTTCTTCGCGGTCGTGATAGAGCTGGCGCGCCTGAATCTGGGCATTAATGCCCTGCGCTTTCAGCGCGTCATCAATCATCGCCAGGTTCTGTGTCACTTCTTCGTAGCGCTTTTTCATGGGCAGCTTGAGGTTGAATATCGCCTCGCGGCACCAGCCATTCACCAGCCATTCGGTCATCAGGCTTGCGACGCGCACCGGTTTTTCCACCATGTCGCACACCAGCCAGCTGATATTGGTACGCGGCGGACGGAATTTAAAACCATCTTCGCGGCAGTGCGTCACCTGTCCGGTGTCCATCAGGCTTGGCGCCATCGGGCCGTTATCTACCGCAAAAACCCACATGCTGCGTTTCACCAGTTGATAGGTCCAGCCGCCAGGGCAAGCGCCAAGATCGACGGCGTACATGCCGCTGGCTAAACGCTCATCCCACTCATCCGCAGGCACAAACACGTGAAACGCCTCTTCCAGCTTGAGCGTAGAACGGCTCGGCGCATCGGAGGGGAATTTCAGGCGCGGAATGCCCATGTAGAATGGCGAGTTGTTTTCCGGCAGCGAATAGCCGACGTAACAGGTGCCCGGCGCAATAAAGAACACGTGCACCACCGGACGCTTAGCTGTTTCGTAATTAAGCAGGATTTTGCTTTCACGCAGGCTGGCACGCAGCGGCACGGTTAATTTACGGCAGAACTTGGTGAGCTCTTTCGCTTCATTGGTATCCGGCACTTCAACCCGCAGTTCACCGCCCTTCTCCACCACACCGGTCAGCATGCCGACAATTGGCGTGATGCGGTCTTCTGGTGGCAGATCGCGCAGCAGCTCTCCCACCACCAGCATCTGCCGCGCAAAGATCAGTTCGGCAAACGGCAGCGTTTGGATCAGCTTTTCAGCATCTTGCTGCTGATAGCACTCATACAGCACGTAACCTGAGTCATCTTTGACGCGCGGGAAGCCGTAAATCTCGCGCTCAGCCGCTTTCGCGCTGATTTCTGCCGCGCACTCTTTCTCAAATCCTGGACGGCAATAGAGTAAAACTTTATTCATGGCGATCTGCCTTTCGTTTCAGACGCAGTGCGCCAATCAACATCAAGAACCAGCCAATAAGGAAGCATAAGCCTCCCACCGGCGTAACAAAAACCCAAAACTTCATGTGCGACAGCGCCAGACAATAGAGGCTGCCACTGAACAACACTGTACCGAGCGCCATCGCGGCGCTACTCCAGTAAAACCAGATATTGGCACGACGCAGCATAGCGGCACCCAGGCCAATCACCGCCAGCGTGTGATACGCCTGATATTCAAGCCCGGTATGTATCCACGCCATTTCGGCTGGGCCGAGCGATTTGCTCAGCACATGCGCGCCGAAAGCACCAAACGCCACCAGCATAAATCCGCTAATGGCAGCAAAAACAAACATGGCACGACTGGACATCAAACAATCCTCAAGGTAATGCGCACATCATTGTGCAGCCAGCAACGCATTAGTGATCGTAGCGAAAACGGAATTTTTCTTGTTCATTGGCCGCTTTTTCCAGGATCCACTGACGAAAGGCGGCTATTTTACCCAGTTCTGCCTGGCTGTCATGACAAACCAGATAAAAAGCATTTTTACTGACCAATACGTCATTAAAAGGACACACCAGACGACCGGCTTCAATTTCACTCTGCGCCATCACATTATTCGCCAGCGCCACGCCCTGACCATGAATCGCCGCCTGCAACACCATGGCGCTGTGGCTGAAGATCGGGCCCTGTTGCACATTAATATGCTGCACGCCCAGCTGACGCGTATAGGATTGCCAGTCACGGCGCGATGCATCATGCAGCAGCGTGCAGTGCGCCAAATCGGCCGGCGATTTGAGAGGATGATCACCCGTCAGCAACATCGGTGAGCAGACTGGCAGCAAATATTCGGCATACAATTTCTCAACCCGCAGGCCTGGCCAATTGCCACGACCGTAGAAAATCGCCACGTCGACATCGTCCGCCAATTTCTCCTCATCACGGTCCACCGCCTGGATACGCACGTCGATGCCCGGATAAGCCATATTAAAGCTGGAAAGGCGAGGCACCAGCCATTGAATGGCGAAACTCGGCAGCAAACTGACGGTCAGCGCACCCTTAGCGCTGCGCGCCTGCAACTTACGCGTCGCATCGTTTAGTGCGGAGAAAATCTCCTTAATATCTAAATAGTAGCTTTGACCTTCTTCCGTCAGTAAAAGCGAACGATTCCTCCGGCGAAACAGCTTTAGACCGAGGAAATCTTCCAGAGATTTGATCTGATGGCTGACAGCAGCCTGGGTAACAAACAGCTCTTCAGCGGCTTTGGTGAAGCTCAAATGACGGGCAGCAGCATCGAAGACGCGTAAAGCATTAAGCGGCGGAAGGCGTTTAGACATGGTTTTCCGTATCCGGATTGACAAGGTAATACTTCAACTTATACAAAGTCGCTACGTATTAGTTTTTTTAATCCGAGACATTATAATTTGTCCGTTGAGGAAGCTCCAGCAAATACCTATAGTTGCCGCACTTCCTGAGCCGGAACGAAAAGATTTCTGGAAACGTGCGAGAGATCGCAGACTTTTGGAGAGCTTTTGGCTTGTGGTCGTGATGTTGTGTTTGCATTTTGATCTGACGCTTGCAGATCAAGCTTTTAATTCCTGTAGATTTACCCTGTCTGTCCATAGTGATTTTAAATAGCACCGCAAATTGCGGTGCTTTTTTTTTGCCTTACTGCCCCATCTCCACCATCTCTTTGACGTCAGAGCGGTTAATCTGCTGCTTGTTGCCATTGGCATCCTGATAGCTGATCATACCGGTTTCGTCATCAACTTTAGGTTTGCCATCGGCGACGATGGTGCGACCATCGTTAGTGTGCATTACGTAATTGCTGGAACATGCGGACAGGGTAAAGGCCAGAGTACACACGGCCAGCACTGCGGTGAGTTTATTCATCTTCTATCTCCTTGCAGATTAATTGCATTAAACCACCCGCATGCGCTCACCAAAGGTAGCGCCAGTGAAATCGACTATGAATAGCGACGCGTTATGCGGGTTTCGGTTCAAACCTTGCAATAATTAGCATAACGCGCTTTTCCAGCTTTGCCAGGCAACGGGCCAGCTTTCAGCCTGGTCCTAACATGATTAACAGTGGGCTGAGTATGACCATTTTTTCTCCCGGCGCCTTCCGCCAGCAGTTCCCCGCGCTGAGCGATGCCGGAATCTACCTCGATAGCGCGGCTACTGCGCTCAAGCCGCAGGCGGTGATCGACGCAACGGCACAGTTCTACAGCCTCAGCGCTGGCACCGTGCATCGCAGCCAGTTCGCTGCCGCTCGCGCATTAACGGAAAAATACGAACAGGCGCGCGGATTAGTGGCGCGCTGGCTCAATGCTGCGGACGATCGGCAGATTGTCTGGACGCGCGGCACCACCGAAGCGATCAACCTGGTGGCGAACAGTTGGCTGGCTCCGCGATTGCAGGCTGGCGATGAAATCGTGGTTAGCGAAGCCGAACATCATGCCAATCTGGTGCCGTGGCTGATGGTGGCAAAAGCGGCGGGCGCAAAAGTGGTGAAATGGCCGTTGGGCGACGATCGTTTGCCGGATATCACGCTGTTGCCAGCACTGCTCAATTCACGTGCCCGATTGCTGGCCGTTGGTCAGATGTCGAACGTCACCGGCGGCTGTCCGGATCTGGCGCAGGCGATCCGTTTAGCCCATGACGTCGGTGCCAAAGTGATGGTCGATGGTGCACAAGGCGTGGTGCATTGTCCGCCGGATGTACAGGCGCTGGATATTGATTTCTATGCTTTTTCCGGCCATAAGCTTTACGGCCCAATGGGCATTGGCGTGCTGTATGGCAAAGCGGAACTGCTGGAAGCGATGGATCCGTGGCAAGGCGGCGGCAAAATGCTGACGCAGGTCGATTTTAACGGTTTCACACCGCAGCCGGTGCCGTGGCGTTTTGAAGCCGGAACGCCTAACGTTGCCGGCGTGGTGGGGTTGAGTGCCGCGCTGCAGTGGCTGGCGCAACATGATGGCAAAAAGGCCGAAATGTGGAGCCAGCAACTGGCGAGCCTCGCCGAGGAGCAACTGAGCGAGATCCCCGGTTTTCGCAGCTTCCGCTGTGGCAATGCCAGCCTGCTGGCGTTCGATATTGCCGGCATTCACCACAGCGATATCGTTACGCTGCTCGCCGAGCATGGCATCGCATTGCGCGCCGGGCAGCACTGTGCGCAGCCGCTGATGGCGGCGCTGGGCGTCACCGGCACGCTGCGTGTCTCGTTCGCCCCCTATAATAATTTGCAGGACGTGGATGCGCTGGTGCGCGCCATGCGCCATGCTGTAGACTTACTGAGTGAATAAGCCCATGACATCAACCCTGCTCGCCCCGCATCCGTTCGGCGATCTGATTACCGCCGCCAGCCTGACGGAAAAATTCACCCATTTTCATCAGTGGGAAGATCGCTATCGTCAACTGATCCAGCTCAGCCGCCAGCTGCCTGCGTTAGCGGAAGAGTTAAAGACGCCAGATATTGAACTCACGGGCTGTGAAAATCGCGTGTGGCTAAGCAGCCAGTTGCTGAACAACGGCACGCTGCACTTTTATGGTGACAGCGAAGGACGCATCGTGCGCGGATTGCTAGCGGTGTTACTGACGGCGGTGGAAGGCAAAACGCCAGCCGACTTGCTGCAGCAAGATCCGCTGGCGTTGTTTGATACGTTAGGTCTGCGCGCGCAGCTCAGTGCGTCGCGCAGCAGCGGTTTACAGGCGCTGGCGGATGCGGTGCAACGCGCTGCTCGTCTGCACGCTCAGGCCGTTTGACGCGCTGCCTTCGCCAGAAACTTCTTCAATGCATGGGAAACCGCCACAAACCCGAACGTGGCGGTAACCATGGTCGCCGCGCCAAATCCGGCGGCACAATCCATGCGTTTCGGGCCTTCTGCGGTGGAGCGTGAAGTGCACACGCTGCCGTCCGGCTGCGGATACATCAGCGCTTCCGTCGAGAATACGCAGTCGATGCCGAGCTTGCCTTTGCTGTTCTTCACCACGCCAAAATCCCCTTTCAATCTCTCACGCAGCTTTGCCGCCAGCGGATCCTGAATGGTTTTTGCCAGATCGCTCACCTGGATCTGCGTGGGATCGATCTGGCCGCCCGCGCCGCCAGTGGTTATCAGCGGGATCTTGTTGCGACGACACCAGGCAATCAACGCAGCTTTGGGCCGCACGCTGTCAATCGCATCAATCACGTAGTCAAAACCCGCCGATAACAGTTCAGCGGTATTTTCCGGCGTGATGAAATCATCGATGCAGATCACTTCGCATTCCGGATTGATGGCGCGCATACGCTCGGCCATCACTTCGGTTTTCGCCTGGCCCACTTTGCCCTGCAGCGCGTGAATCTGGCGGTTTGTATTGGTGATGCAGACATCGTCCATATCAATCAGGGTGATTTTACCGATGCCAGTGCGCGCTAAGGCTTCCGCCGCCCACGAACCCACGCCGCCAATACCGATCACGCAAAAGTGCGCGTCGGCAAAACGCTGCAGCGCGTCCTGGCCATAGAGACGCGCCGTGCCGCCAAAACGTTGTCGCCAGGCGTCGCTTACTACTGTCATAACCTAACCTTTCCGGGAAAACGGGACATTAATTAGAACCTAACAGCAGCGAACCGTTGTTGCCATTTTGTGGGTTGCTAAACAGCGGCTGACCGGTGCCCGGCGCGGCTTTCAGCACCCAGACGCGGCCATAATGGTTGTAGAAACCGGCCAGATGCGCCGCATCCGGGCCAACGCCCTGATAGATATCGAAGTGTTGGCCTTTAATCGCGCCACCCACGTCTAACGCCACCATCAGACGCATCTCATATTTGCCATTGAACTTGCCCTTCTCGTTCAGCTGCGGCACTTCGGCTAACAGCACGGTTCCGGCCGGAATCAATGAACGATCGGAGGCAACGGAAGCCTTGGCAATCAGCGGCACCGCGCTGGCACCGCGCACCGGCACATACTCTTCCGGTTTGAAGAAGACGAAGGATTGGTTGGTTTCCAGCACCGAACGCACTTCCTGTGGCGAATGCTCTTGCGCCCACTGACGAATCGCCTGCATCGACATATCTTCGCGCTTCACTTCACCACGATCGATCAGCTCTTTACCGATGCTGTGATAAGCCCAGCCATTTTTGCCGCCGTAACCAAAGAAGCGCAGTGGACGACCATCACCAAAATCAACGTAGCCGCTGCCCTGCACATCCATCATGAAGTTATCGATTAGCGAATTGCTGTAGGCAATGATGTAGCGATCGTCGAGCCCACCATTATAGATAGAAGCGCGGCTCGGCAGTTTCTGTCCACGCGGACGCGGTGGCATACGATAAATCGGATACTGGAACTCGCCCTGACGGGTATAACGCGCTCCCACAACCGGCGTGTAGTAACCGGTGAACTGCACGTTGCCGTAATTGTCAGTGCCTTCCATCTGATAAGCATTCAAACCAAACTGGTTGAGCTGGCGCGTATCCGCGCCGGACAGCAGCCAGTTTTGCACTGCGCTGTAAGTACCGTTGTTGCGCCCGAACAGGCCGGATGAGGCGGTTTGAATCTGCACTACCTGATCGCTAAAGTCTTTGCCGTTCACCGGACGCCCTTTAGCATTCGGTTGGTTGACCAGCCCAAGCGGTTGCTCCAGCTTGCCATCGATATACTGTTGACCGCGGTCGGTCGGTTTGGAACTACAGCCCGCTAACAGCGCGATAAATGCGCCAGTAAGTGCATACTTCGCCCAATGTCCTTTCATAACCTTCTCTTTTTATCGATTGTTTGCCCGGCGAAGATAGCAAAGGGACAGAGAGATTGAAATCTGCCCTAAGCGGTCGCGCTCACATCTGTACAATAATTCACCCAATGGCGAGTTTATTCATCAACTGACTGTAAATTTGGCGTTTTGTCTCAAAAAGGGGTTGCATCGCCGCGCGTCCAGAGTATAGTGCGCATCCACGGACGCGGGGTGGAGCAGCCTGGTAGCTCGTCGGGCTCATAACCCGAAGGTCGTCGGTTCAAATCCGGCCCCCGCAACCAATTCTTCTTAAATGAAGAGACAATGTGAAGTGTCGTGTAACGCGTCAGTCGGACGCGGGGTGGAGCAGCCTGGTAGCTCGTCGGGCTCATAACCCGAAGGTCGTCGGTTCAAATCCGGCCCCCGCAACCAATTGTCTTAAGAAGAATACAATGTGAAAAGTCGCTTAATGCGACAGACGGACGCGGGGTGGAGCAGCCTGGTAGCTCGTCGGGCTCATAACCCGAAGGTCGTCGGTTCAAATCCGGCCCCCGCAACCAATCATTTAAACACCTTAACGGGTGTTTTTTTGTTTCTGGCGTCCGGAAAAAAGCGGCATTGCTGCCGCCCTCCTCAGCGATGCGCTAGTGCCGCACCCTTATCAAAATACGCCTTAATCCCATGCAGAATCGCCTCAGCCACCTGATGCTGATAGCGCGCCGTGCGCAGCTTGCGCTCCTCTTCGACATTACTGATAAACGCGGTTTCCACCAAAATCGAGGGAATATCCGGCGCTTTCAGCACCGCAAATCCCGCCTGATCGACGGTGCGCTTGTGCAGGTGATTGATATGTCCCATGCGTGACAGCACTTCTTTACCAAACTTCAGGCTGTCGCTGATGGTTTGCCGCTGCACCATGTCGAACATGGTGTGGTCGAGATAACGATCGCCGCTCATGCTGACGCCGCCAATCAAATCGGCTTCATTCTGCGTTTGTGCGAGGAAGCGCGCCGCCGCTGAGGTAGCGCCGCTGGTCGAAAGGGCAAACACCGACGAACCGCGCGCGGCCCGACTGGTGAAGGCATCAGCATGGATCGAAATAAACAGATCCGCACGCTGCTTTCGCGCTTTCGCCACGCGGACACGCAGCGGGATAAACACATCCTCATTGCGCGTCATGTAAGCTTTCATGTTGCGCTCTTTGTCGATCAGCGCCTTCAGATAGCGACCGATCTTCAACACGATATCTTTCTCACGCGTTTTGTATTTGCCATGCGCGCCGGGATCCTCACCGCCATGGCCAGGATCGATCATGATGATAATCGGTCGATCGCGCCCCGCTTTGCCCGGCAGCGCCGCCTGCACCGGCTGATCGCGTTCAAGATCGCCCTGATTGTAATTCTGCAGTAATGCCAGTAGCGGATCCTCTTCCCGTGATTGCTGATTAGGATAGAGATCGACCACTAAGCGATGCTTGATACCTGCCACTGGCGCAAGAGTAAATGTCTTGGGCGCAATGCTACGCTTGAGTTCCAGCACCAGTCGCACCGTGTTAGCGTCAAACTGACCGACGCGTGCGGTTTTGATATAGGGATCGTCCACGCGCACCAGCTTATCGACTCCTTTCAGGACCGGGTTGATGTGCATATTTTCGATATCAATAACCAGACGATCGGGATTCCCCAGCGTGAACTGTTTGTACTTGAGGGGAACGTTTGATTCCAGGGTTACGCGGGAGTAGGTCGATGAGGGCCAGATGCGCACCGCCACAATATGCTGGCTGGCAGCCAGCCCGGTACGCGTCACGCTTAGCATTAATAATGCGCCAGCGCCCTGTAATAATCGTCGTCGTGTAAAAGCTTCGGACATGCCGCTCCAACTGCTGTGTTATGTCTAAAAAATCATCACTCGATGGCAAGAAAGTGAAAACTTTACTCGATGAGAATCGTCTTGTCTTGCCGGAAAAACCAGATAATGCAGTCTGTTAGCGCGTGTTGCATCATGAAAATCGTAAAGTAACGTCAGGCCCGGCGCTTGCAATAAAGAGCAAAAGAGCATAAAAATACGAAAATTACGAATAAACATGCATAGAGGGCTTTGCCGTGAAGGAACGCAGTACAGAACTGGTTCAGGGTTTTCGCCACACCGTTCCCTATATAAATACCCATCGTGACAAGACGTTTGTCATCATGTTGGGTGGCGAAGCCATCGAGCATGAGAACTTCTCAAGCATCGTTAATGACATCGGTCTGCTGCATAGCCTCGGCATTCGCTTAGTGGTGGTTTATGGTGCGCGTCCGCAGATTGACGCCAGCATGGCCCAGCAACAGCTGGAACCGATTTACCACAAACATACGCGCGTTACCGATGCGCAATCACTTGAGCTGGTAAAGCAGGCCGCCGGTCGTTTACAGCTGGATATCACCGCGCGTCTTTCGATGAGCCTCAACAACACGCCGCTACAAGGCGCGCACATTAACGTAGTGAGCGGCAACTTCATCATTGCGCAGCCGCTGGGGGTGGATGATGGCGTTGATTACTGCCACAGCGGGCGTATTCGTCGTATTGATGAGGAAGCGATCCATCGTCAGCTGGATAACGATGCGATTGTACTGCTCGGTCCGGTAGCGGTTTCTGTGACCGGCGAGAGTTTTAACCTGACGTCAGAAGAAGTAGCGACGCAGCTGGCAATTAAATTGAAGGCCGAGAAGATGATTGGTTTCTGCTCCGAACAGGGCGTGACCAACCGCGAAGGCGCGATTATTTCTGAATTGTTTCCGAACGAAGCTCAGGCGCGCATCGACGAAATGGAGAGCGACGGCGATTTCCTCTCTGGCACCGTGCGGTTCTTACGTGGTGCGGTCAAAGCCTGCCGCAGCGGCGTGCGTCGCAGCCACCTGATTAGCTATCAGGAAGATGGTGCGTTGCTGCAAGAACTGTTCTCGCGCGACGGTATCGGTACCCAGATTGTGATGGAGTCGGCCGAGCAGATTCGGCGCGCCAACATCAACGATATCGGCGGTATTCTCGAACTGATTCGCCCGCTGGAGCAGCAAGGGATTCTGGTGCGTCGCTCCCGTGAGCAACTGGAGATGGAGATTGATAAGTTCACCATTATTCAGCGCGATAATTTAACCATCGCCTGTGCCGCGCTCTACCCGTTCCCGGACGAGCAGATTGGTGAGATGGCTTGTGTGGCAGTGCATCCGGATTATCGCAGCTCGTCGCGTGGAGAACTGTTGCTGGATCGCGTGGCGTTGCAGGCACGTCAGATGGGGCTAAAGAAGCTGTTTGTGTTAACCACGCGCAGCATTCACTGGTTCCAGGAGCGCGGTTTTACGCCGGTGGATATTGAATCCCTGCCCGAGAGCAAGAAGCAGATGTATAACTATCAGCGCCGTTCAAAAGTGCTGATGGCGGATTTGGGGTAGTCGCATCATTTAACTGTGCCGTTGCGTAGTTGCACATACCGCAGCGGCGCAATTTATTGCGCAATATTCGCATGGGCAAGCTGCCGTCATTGATATACGCGATTCATCGCGCCGCGACGGATTGTGCGGAATCGATATTTAATTACTCCCCGCTCAACCGCTCCAGTAATCCGCTGCGTCGCTGGGTACGCAACTGCACGGCACGACGGAACACGCCGTCATCGCTGTACAACGTCAGCTGCTTACGCGCGCGGGTAATCGCGGTATAAATCAGCTCGCGCGTTAACACCGGCAGGAACTGCGCCGGCATCACCAACGCCGTGTGGTCAAATTCCGAACCCTGCGATTTATGCACCGTCATCGCCCACGTGGTATCGTGCGTCGGCAAGCGGCTCGGTTGCACCGCCTTGATGCTGCCATCCGGCAACGGGAAGAACACCTTCAGCAGACCTTCCTCATCAAACAGCGTAATGCCGATATCGCCGTTAAACAGGCCCAGCGCGCTGTCGTTACGCGTCACCATCACCGGACGTCCCTGATACCAGCGACTGCCGCCGGTTGGACGACGAATCAGCTGCAGCTGCATCAGCTTCTGCTCAATCCGTTGATTCAATCCCTGCACGCCAAACGGCCCTTCACGCAGTGCGCACAGCAGCTGATATCGGCCAAACGCCGCGATAATCTCAGCAGGATCAGCGCGTTGGCGAATGAGTTTCAGGAACGGCTGATAACCGGCGGCAATCTCTGTCAGCATCGCCTGATACGCATCAGCATCCTGCAAAGGTTGACGGGTGATATCGCTGAAACCAGCCTTGAATGCGGCTTCAACCGCCTTTGCATCCCCGGCGTTAACCGCTGCGGCCAGTTGGCCAATGCCGGAGTTGGCGTCAAAGCGGTAGCTTTTACGCAGCAGGCAAATCGCGTCGCGTACCGCGGGTGCGCTGCTGTCATCGATGCCCGCCATCCCGCTGCCGGTGAGCTCGCTCAGCTGCGCAGCGCGCATCGGGCTGTAACCGGCTTCGGCACAGCGACAGATATCACCGAGCACCGCGCCCGCTTCCACCGATGCCAGCTGATCGCGATCGCCGAGGAACACCACGCGCGCCTGCGCTGGCAATGCGGCAATCAAATTCGCCATCATGCCGAGATCGACCATTGAGGCTTCATCCACCACCAGCACATCCAGATGCAGCGGATTTCCGGCGTGATAGCGCAGGCGCTGTGTTTCCGGCTGCGCGCCTAACAAGCGGTGCAGCGTGGTGGCATCGGCCGGAAAGCGCTGCCGCTCCGCCTCGCTCACCGGCAACTTTTGCAGCGCCTTGCCCAGCGATTCGGTGAGACGCGCCGCCGCTTTGCCGGTTGGTGCAGCCAACTGAATACGTAACGCGCCTTCACTAAGACGGATCAGTGCCGCCAGCAGTTTTGCCACCGTGGTGGTTTTTCCGGTTCCGGGACCGCCCGAGATCACCGCAGTTTTCTGCGTCAGCGCCACCGCAGCCGCAATCTTCTGCCAGTTATCCGGCTCGCTGCCAAACAGCTGATCCAGCACTTCCCTGACCCGTTCAGGCGCAAAAGGCTGTGCTGTTGACTGTGACTGAAAGAAGCGTGCCACCTGCCCTTCGTTGTGCCAAAGGCGATGCAGATAGAGACGATCTTCGCTCAGCACGATGGGTGCCGCTTGCTCGCTGCTACTCAGTGCCGACCAGCCGGCTAAAATTGCAGGCCAATCCTGCGGTTTGCCTGCCGCTTGCCAGATGGCCTGGGCCAGCTCCGCATGACGCCCTTTAAACAGGTTGTCGCGGCTCAGCTGTGATAACGGCAAACAGACATGCCCATCTCCCGCTTCCGCGCTCAGGCAGGCCGCCAGCAGCAAACGCGCCGGTTGATCATCATCCGCCAGCAGTTGAGCGAACTGGACATCCAGCGAGCGCAGCAAACGCAGCTCAGCCGCCTGTGCTAAAAGCGCGGTCATACCGCTCATGCTGTCGCTCCCGGCCCGCGAAACAGGCTATCCAGTTGTGAAATGAAGTCGAAGGTGGGACGGGTATGAAACACGCCGTTGTCTGGAGAGCTGCCGTCCATGCCACGCAGGAAGAGATAAAATACGCCGCCGAAATGCTGCTCATAATCGTAATCCGGCACGCGATGTTGTAAATAGCGGTGCAGCGCCAGCGTATAGAGCTGGTACTGCAAATCGTAGCGGTGGTCGATCATCGCCTGCGCCATTGCCTGCGGCGTATAAGCTTCATGGCTGTCACCGAGCCAGTTGGATTTATAATCCAGCAGGTAATATTTGCCCTGCCAGCGGAACACCAGGTCGATAAAGCCTTTCAGCATGCCCTGCACCTGACGGAAATCGAGCGGCGGAGCCTGCGCCGATAACGCATCCTGAGCAATCAACGCGCTCAGTTCACGCGCGGTCAGCACATTGTCAATTGGCAGATAGAATGCCATCTCCACCAAACGATCGCTGCTCTGCACCTGCGCCAGATGAATACCCTGCGCGTTAAGTGGCGTGCTCAATACACGCCTGATCCACGCACTGAGCATCGGCTGCCAGTGCAGCGGATAGCCGTTTTGCTGCAGATGTTGCGCCAGCGTCTCCTCGGAAGGCGGCTGCGGGAAATCCAGCGATTCGAACAGCTCATGCAAAAACGTTCCCGGCGCAGCACCGCGCGGGAAGTGATGGGGCGTGAGCGCCGCTTCCCCTTCCTCTTCCCGATCCTCTTCGCCGGCTGCTTCCACATCGAAATTCGGCATCACCTCAAGCAGACGGTGAGAACTGTGCTGCTGCAAACCGGAATAACTGGTGACGCGCCACGGGTCGGCCAGCACGCGCGTTACGCTTCGCGCCCCCAACTCGCTATCGGCGACCGCCTCAACCTGCCAGCGCTCGGCTTGCATATCTTCGGCCAGCACCACTTCGGTGCCCGCCGCGTCCATGTTATGCAGCAACGCGCCGAGCTGTTCGGCTGTTGCCGCTACACCGCGCTGCAACAGAAAACCGAGCGCGCTTTTATGCAAATCGCTCTCGCCCTCTTTCTTACGCGTGCCGCGAAACAGCGGTGCCACGCCGACGCTGCAGTGATAGATCGAACGGGTCAACGCCACGTAGAGCAGGCGCAAATCCTCCGCCAGACGCTCCTGTTCGGCCAGCGCCAGGCTCTCTTCATCGGCTTGCAGATCCAGGACCGCGTTAAAGCTCTCACGATCGTGATAAAGCGCGGTATCCGCCTCGCGAAAACCGGCGGCGAATGGCAGCCACACTAGCGGATATTGCAGCCCTTTAGATTTGTGGATGGTGACAATCTGCACCAGATGACGATCGCTCTCCAGACGCAGTTGCTGGCTGGCAGACTGGCTATCCGGGCGGGCGATCTGCTGTGCCAGATGACGCACCAGCGCGTGTGGGCTATCCAGCTGCGCAGCCGCTTCCTGCAGCAGTTCGCCGAGATGCAGTAAATCCGTCAGACGACGCTCGCCGTTCTCCGATGCCAGTAGATTTTCCGCCAGCTGGCGCTCCAGCATCATCTCGCGCAGCATCGGCAAGACGCCACGCTGCTGCCACACCATCTGCCAGCGGGCAAAGGTATCCACCAGTTCATCCCAGCCGCGCGCATCCTGATCCAGCGCATCCAGCTGCGAGGCATCAAAGGCAAAGAGCGAGGTTGCCAGCGCGGTACGCAGCATACGCTCCTGCTCCGGTGCCAGTACCGCCTGCAACAGCCATAACAGCTCTCGCGCTTCCGGCGTGGTGTAAACGCTGTCGCGATTCGACAGGTAAACCGACGGAATACCGAGCAGATTGAGTGCTTCGCGAATCTGGTTAGCTTCGTTACGGCTGCGCACTAACACAGTGATGTCAGAGGCTTGTACCGGCCGCAAATTGGGCGCTTTGCCCAGCATCGCGCGCTGCTGCTGCCCGGCCTGCAACCAGCGACTGATATCGGCCGCACACTGCTGCGCCATACGTTGTTGATAATCCCCAACGCTGCAGCCTTCGCCCGGCTGCAGCCAGAAGCGTAACGCCGCTTGCTCAACCTGATCGATACTGAGCGACAGTTGCTGGTTGGGAGGCGCAAACTGCACCGGCTGGAACGGGATCTCAGCGAACAGGAAGGGCGCGTCGAGGCGCGCAAATAGCTGGTTAACGCTGTTGACCATCGCAGGCGACGAGCGCCAGTTGGTATCCAGCGTGTAGTGCGCGCTGACTTCACTGCGCGCGCGGATATAGGTAAAAATATCCGCGCCACGAAAGGCGTAAATCGCCTGTTTGGGATCGCCAATCAAAAGCAGCGCATGCGCTGGCTGATTGATATAAAGCGTGCGGAAAATGCGGTATTGCAGCGGATCGGTATCCTGGAACTCATCAATCAGCGCCACCGGGAAACGCTGGCGAATCGCCTGAGCCAGTTGCTCACCGCTCGGCTGCTGCAGTGCTTCGTCGAGGCGGCTCAGCAGGTCATCAAAACCCAGCAGTGCCTGCTGACGTTTCTCTTTGCGCACCGCAGCGCGCACCTCTACCAGCGCACGCGCAATCACCAGATCGCGCAGCGACAGCGGCTGAGCAAGGAAAGTGTCGATGGCGTCAAACACACTGTGATGCGGCGGATTGCCCTTTTTGGTCTTCTCTTCAAGCATGCGCTGACCGAAGCGCGCCAGTTCGGCGGGCACCTGATAATCACGCGTTTCGCTCTGCGCCCAAAAGCTGACTTTATTGACCCAAACCGGCAAATTCTTGCTGCTGTAGCTGCGCTTATCCACGTCAGATTGCCCCACCAGCGTCAGCACTTCGTCACCCACCGCCAGCCATTGCGCTTTCATCGCGGCGATACGCGCCAGGTTTTCGCTGTGGCGCGAAGCCAGGGTTTCACTGTCGGCAGGCGGCAGACGCAGACTGGGCGATTCGCCCTGCAACCACGGACGCAAGGTGGAAAGCAACTGCTCCGGGCCGCTCCATTCGCTGACAATCACTCGCGCGACATCCAGCGTCAGCGGATAGCAGTGACGACGCCAGAAATCGGCAGTCGCCTGGCGCAGCAGCAGCTGTTCATCCTCAATCAGCTGCTGTTCAAACAGCATGCCGGACTCAAAGGCGTTGAGATTCAGCATGCGCTGGCAGAAGCCGTGGATGGTGAAGATGGCGGCTTCATCCATCTGTCGTTCAGCGGCGAGCAGCAGCGAAGCCGCATCGGCGGGCTGTGGAATCTCCTGCAGCAGCTGCATCAGCATCGGGTTGCCGCTGACGCCGCGCAGGCAGGCCAGCCGCAGCTCGTGAATGTTGGCGCGTATACGCCCGCGCAGTTCAGCGGTCGCGGCCTCGGTAAAGGTCACCACCAGAATCTCTTCTACCGACAGCGGGCGCGAATAAGCATGTTGTCCGCCCAATCCCAGTAGCAGCCTTAGATAGAGCAGGCCGATGGTGAAGGTTTTGCCGGTGCCGGCTGAGGCCTCAATCAGACGCTCACCGCGCAGCGGCAGCGTCAGAGGATTGAGCGATTCAGGTAGCAGACTCATTGGGCATCACTCTTCACGGGCAACGACTGCTGCAGCTTCTGGACCTCATCCCATGTGGTCCAGCCCGGCAGCTGGGCGTAGTCATCTTTGGTCGCGCCATCATGGCTGCCACCGATCTGCGAAATCATCGCCATGCCTTGCTGCGCTAAAACCGCCTGATGGAAGAAGTCGGCCAGGCCGGCTGGCGTCAGTTGCTGAATTTGCTCAATCGCTTTTTCACGCGTATCGAAGGCAAAGTTCTGACGTTTAAAGTCACGGTTAAAGCGGTTCGCCTCTTCATCCAGCGTTTGCGGACGCTGCTTCATATCGTTGATCAGCGCCTGCTGATACTGGGCGAAATCCTCTGCTTTCATGCTGCGCAGACGCTGTTCAGCCTGCGGATAAAACGCCTGGAAGCGTTGCAGTAAAAACGCTGGCTGCTTGCTGTTACTTTGCAGCAGGAAACCGATGCCCCACTGGCGTCCGATCGGCATCTGGTAAGCAAACACCGCATAGCCGAGTTGCTCTTCGGTGCGCAACTGGTTGTAGAACCAGGGTTGAACGATCTGGCTCAGCATGGTGCTGTTGGCCATGCTTTGATATTCGCTGTAGCCCAACGGCACATACAGCGCGGCCAGCGCTGAATCAGTGCTGCTGCCGGCTTTCTGCAGATTGGCCTTCATTGCTTTATCCACCGCCACATAATCACTGTGCCAGTAGCCGTGGCCATCGCTGTGCAACTGTTGCTGCAGCTCATCACCGAGCTGTTTCACGCGCTCTGCAGAGAGATTGCCCACCACCATCATCTCCGGGGTTGCATGATGAATCAGCGCATCGCGGTAATCGGTGACCTCTTTCAGAGTAATATCTTTCACCAGATTGCGGCGCGTTTCACGTTGGGTGTAAGGCAGCTGCGACAACATCTGCATCGGCTGAATCGCCTGCTCAAACGCTTTGCCCTTCTCTGCCGCTTCCAGTCGATCCAGGTACCAGGATTTGGCCTGTTCCAGCTGCTGCTGATCCGGCGTAAAGGTGGCGTAACCCTCTACCAGCTTCTTCAGCAATTCCGGCAGACGTTGGGTAAACCCGCTGGCGCTAAACACGATGCCATCATCTTCCCCGGTGGAGAAACTGATGCCGCCAACCGAAGCCTGCGAATTCAACTCATCCAGCGCCAGGCTGGAGAGATAGTCATTCAACCCAAACAGCACCTGCTGGCGCGCATCGCTGATCGCCGATTTGTTGCGCAGCGCTAAGGTGATAGCGGCTTTCGGTTCGCTGGCAAACTGCTGACTTGGCATCCAGTAAATACGCATGCTGTCGCCATTGGTCAATGCGACCGGATGATCGTAGGTTTTGCCATCGGAGGGGATGATGGCGAAATCCGACGGAATATAGGGATTCAGCGTGGGCATCGACAGCTGAAGCTGCGCGGCACGTTGCTGCCAGTCGCTAATTTGGGCGTCGCTGATTTTGTCCACCTGATAGGGCGCATTCACAAAGTAGGCTTCTTTGTTATGCGGCTCCTGCGGACTGATGTACCAGATGCGCGCGTTCTGCGGCGTCATTTCGTCGAGACGCGTTTTGATTGCCGCGGGATCGAACTGATCGGCCAGATAAGGCGCATCCAGCGTGTGTTCAACCGGCACCCGCAGCATGGTATCTACCAGCCACTCGATGTAATCCATATCACGGGTAATTGATGGGTAGCGGAAATCCAGCGCCAGCACGTGGGAGACTTCATCGAAGTATTCTTTACTGATGCCTTTGGTGCGCAGCATATCAAGGTAGTTGAACACCGCAGCCACCACTTCATCGCGCTGCGCCAGACCTTTGTCGGTTAACGACACGCTGATAGCGAAGACGCCGCTGTTGCGCTCGGTCATCGGGTCTGCACCGGCGCTGACGCCATCCGCCAGCCCTTGCTTTTGCAGCCAGTCGTTGAGGGTGTTTTTGCTGCGATTGCCCAGAATGTAGCTGATCAGCGTATCGGTTTTACTGCGGAACTGGCCGCTGCTGTTCGGGATGCGGAACTCAATTTTCAACTGCTTGCGCGGCTGTGCGGGCACGTAATGGATAATGATGCCCTTCTGCGCGTCGGTCACTACCGGCACGTCAATCTCTGGCACCGTCGTTTGATGATTAGCCACACGACCAAAGGTTTTTGCCGCAATGTCGGCCATCTCTGGCAGCGGTTTGTTGCTGTAAATCACCGCCTTCATCAGATTGGCGGAGTAGTGGCTGTGATAAAAATCGGTCAGCGCCTGATGCAATTTGCTGTCTGGCTTGTCGCTCAACGTATCAAGGTTGCCACCGGAATAGCGCGAGCCGGGATGCGCAGGGTTGAGAGTTTCTGCACCCACCTGTGCCATACGCAAGCCATCGCGTGAGCGAGCCATGGTCAGTTCTGCGTTAACCGCATGGCGTTCACGATCGGCATTAACCGGATCGAGCAGCGGTTCAGCAATCGCATCGGCTAGACGATCAACTGCGGGCTGCAACGCGCTGTTTTCCACTTCCAGATAGAACGCCGTGCGATACGACGCGGTGCTGGCATTGTGGCTGCCACCATTTTTTTTCAGGAATTCGGCGAGATTATCAGGCTGCGGATAACGCTTTGAGCCCATTAACACCATGTGTTCGAGATAGTGCGCCAGACCCAGCTGCTGATTAGGATCATCCAGCGAACCGATCGGTAAGGTCAGCGCCGCCAGCGATTTAGGCGCTTCGGCATCCGAGACCAGCAGCACGGTCATGCCGTTGTTTAACGTAATCGCCTGATAACTGCGTGGATCGTGATCGCTTTTACGAATGGTGTCATTGATGGGTTGCCAGCCGCGATCGGTATCGGCAAAGGCATTCAGCGCTAACGTGCTCAGCAGCAGCGCTCCAATCCAGCGTGCGTAAATCCGCATTTAAACCCCTTACATTACCCTTTTCCGCTGGCTGTGTGCCCAGCGGTGAAATAGACAAACTTTCTTATCGTGTCAGGAACAACCTCAAACGAGGCCGTATCCCCATGCTATTCATCATTCTGATGCGCCAGGCGCACCGGCAAATACCATTGGCGTGCGGCGGCAGTAATCGCCTGCACGGCATCATCGTCCAAAGACCGACTCAGGCGTTGCAGATAGGGATCGCTGCCCTCGCCTTCCACCTGGAAACCACCCTGCCAGGCTTGCAGCAATTTGTTAAGTGCCTTTTTCTGCGTGGCTTCGTCTTCCAGCAACTGCTGCGACTTGCTATCAAAGCTGGCTTCCAGCCAGGCTCCGCCGGATTTATTCAGCAGCATCAGCGGCTCGACTAATCCGGCCTGGTAACCCGCAACATACGCATGCAGAAGCGACAGCGCCTGTTCAGCAGGCAGCGCCGCGAAGCGCCAGTGACTCTGTTTACGGCCGTACATGCGGCTTTCACCGCTGCCGCCCAACGCGCAATACACCAGATGTTCCAGCCATAGCAGCAGACCATCGTTCATGTTCAGCACGCCCGGACGCCAGCGCAGCAGGCCATCAGCTTGCACCTGCGTCAGCCAGCCGGTCAATTGCACTGCGCCGATCGTCAGATTGATTTCCCAACTTTCAGCGGGCTGGCGTTGACCACTCACCTCGGCGGCCACTTCCTGCATCTCTTCGGTCTGGCTCTGCCAGAAAAGTTCCCCGAACGCGCCATAAGGCAGATTGCCAGCGGCGCGGTGACGCGCATACAGCTGCGCCGGATCGTCACCGTTGACCAGCGTATTCAGCAATTGGGCGTTGATTTGGTAGCGTTCCAGGCTGTCAGGCGCGAACGGTTCGCTGTCGGGCAGCTCGCTCTCTTCCATCCAGAAAGCCACCCCCAAGCGCTGCTGGAACCAGGCGCGTACCGGATGGCGCCAGAAGCGTAGCAGTTGCTCCAGCGACAAGGTTTCTATCGGTGCAGGCAGCAAGGGCTGCACAAAATCCGGCTGTGCCACGCCGCTGCCGGTGGCTGCAGGCAACCACTCCGCAGCAAAGCTTTGCCCGTGTGCGCCCGGCTGGAAGTTCTCTGCGGCAAACGGCATGCGGCTATGCAGCTTTTGCAGATGTTCGCGCACGCGCTGCTCGCTGATATCGGGTTCAAGCGCTTCATCACCCGGCAGACAGAAGCTCTGCCCCAGGTAATCAACCAGCTCGCTCACTAATACCGATGGATAGCGCTCGGTGTTGTCCTGAATCGCCCGGCCGATGTAACTGATATAGAGCTGCTGCTGCGCCGAAATCAGCGCTTCGAGGAACAGATAGCGGTCATCATCGCGGCGGCTACGGTCGCCTTTGCGCATCTGTTGCTGCATCAGGTCGAAACCCAGCGGCGCTAAGGTGCGCGGATAGACGCCATCGTTCATGCCCAGCAAACACACCACTTTGAAGGGAATCGAACGCATCGGCATCAGCGTACAGAAGTTGATGGGACCGGCGAGGAAACGCTGGCTGATACGCTGTTGATCGAGGCGTGAACGCAGCTCATCACGCAGCAGCGTAACCGGAATCGGCTGTTGATAGGCCGCCTGCATGCCCTGCTCGATAATCTGTTTCCACTGCATTTCCACCAGCAGCAGCGCGGCTTCACTTTCGGCGTCTCCGCTAAAGAAGCACTCAATCAGCTCACGACACAGCGGCTGCCACTCCGCTAACGTGCGCTCTTCTGCCAGACGCGCACGCCACTCTTCGAGTCGCGATAGCAGTTCCGCCAGATGCCCCGCCAGCTCAGCGATCAAACCGCTGGATTCGTCATACGGCAGGATCCCTTGCCAGTCGCCGTTGCGGCTCTCCAGCGCATAGCCGAGCAGCATACGCTGCAGGCCGAAGCGCCAGGTGTGTTGTCCGGTTACCGGCAGCGCCAGCGCTTCCACGCTGGCATCATCCAGTCCCCAGCGAATGCCGGATTCCATCACCCAGCGGCGCAGCAGGCGCAGCCCGCTTTCATCCACCGAGAAGCGCTGAGCCAGCGCGGGAACCTCAAGCAGCGCCAGCACATCTTCGGAGGCAAAGCGACTTTCAGGCAGCGACAGCAAGCTGAGCAGCGCCAGAATCGCCGGGTGCGCCTGACTGGCGCGGCGGTCGGAGATGGCGAACGGCAAATAGCGTTCGCTCGGCGCGCTGGCAAAAGCGGCCTGAATAAAAGGTGCGTAGCTGTCGATATCCGCCACCATCACGATGATGTCGCGTGGCTTGAGTTCGGGATGGGCTTCCATCAGCGTGAGCAGATGATCCTGCAGCACTTCAACTTCACGCTGTGCGCTGTGGCACACCTGCAGCGTGATCGAGCGATCTTCAGGATCAAGCAGCCGTTTTTCGGCGCTGTTCGCTAGCTCACCGGCGTTGAGGCCAATGATCGCTTTATCGTCCAGATTGAGCAGATCCGCTTGCACGCTGTGCAGCAGATTGTCTTGAGGCATCTCGACGAAGGCATCAATGTCGTTGGCGGCGGATTCCATCTGGCTCAGCAGATACAGGTTATCGCGCCCCAGCTTGCCCCATGACGCCAGCAGCGGATTGGTCAGCTGCTGCTCGCCAATATCGTTAAACAATGCTGACGCGCTAGCCGGATCGCGGAACAGCGGCTGCAGCTCATCCGACTGGATGCGGCGGCGCTGGCGGCTTTGCAGCTTCGCCAAAAAGGCATAATCCTGAATGTCGCCCCAATAGTGACGGCAGGGATTGGTGAACAGCAGATGGATATCAATGTGACGGCCCAGCGCTTCCAACGCCTGCAAATAAACCGGCGGCAGCGCGGAGATACCGCAAATAAACACGCGCTGCGGCAAGCCCGGCGGCGGCATTTGCGCCTGTTCCAGCTTTTGGATAAAGCGCGCATAGAGGTTAGCGCGATGCCACATCGGCTGACCCAGGCTTTCGGTAAAGTTAACCAGATCGCACCACAGCAGCGCCTGCCACTGCTGCGATTCGCCTAAGCCATCAATCCGTTCACCGCGCTCCCAGCTGTTGAGCCAGTCCGAGCGATACACCAGATATTGGTCAAACAGATCGGCAACACGGGCGCTGAGCTGATACAGCTTGCGCTTGTCGTCGTCATCATTGAGGTAGTGACGCAGCGGCTGGAAAGCGTCCTGCTCCAGCAAAGTTGGCAAGCGATGCATCAGCTTCCAGCTCATGCTGGCCTTGGTGAAGGCGCTCTCTTCAGGAATATCGGGCAGCACCTTAACGAACATGTTCCAGATGAAGCTCGCAGGCAGCGGGAAATCAATGTTGGCGGCAATGCCGAAACTGTTAGCCAGTTCCATTTGCAGCCACTGCGCCATGCCTGGGCTTTGTACCAGCACCTGTTCAGCCGCCAGCGGATCGGTCAGCGGTTGATTTTCAATCAGAATACCTGCCAGATTTTTCAACAGATCAAGCTGATTAGAGTGATAGACCCGGAACATATTTCTCCTAAACACAAGACAACAACGCAGCCGAGCCACTCTACCGTTTATCACCTGCGATGCCTACCGCTAGTGGCAATTGAGCTGCGCCAGTGAGGCGGAACGCTGCTGTGGCCCCATGACCGTGACGCGCTCCAGCGTGCAGCCGCCCGCCAGACTCTGCTGCTGGCGCTGACTCTGCCATCCCTCAACGTCACGGCCAAGCAGCGCCTGGCCGGCAACGCGCCACGCCTGACGTTGCTGCCACTGCTGGCTAAACCCCAGCGCCAGCGCGCGATGATATTGCAGTAATGTGCTGATGGTCATCGCCAGCAACAGCATCGCCACCAGCGTTTCCGCCAGGCTAAAGCCCTGCTGCTTCTGGCTGGCACAGCGCCGGCTGCGACAGCGGGCAGTAATCGATCCAGCCATGCGCTTGCGGCTGGGGTTGCGTGTTGGGGATGGATACCCAACGATAGAGCCACAGCGCGCGCCCTTCTCCATGTCCCGATAACAACGCATTGTCATCCTCCATTCGTAGCAGGCAGCTTTGCCACTGTTCTGCTGTCCATTGCTGACATTGCCAGCCGGTGGCCTGCGGCCAGTTTTGCACGCTGCCCCACATTAACGCCGCCTGCGCCTGCCAGAAATCCTGACTGTGCAGCTGCTCATCAGCCACTAACACCATGCCTTGCGAGAGCTGCGTTCGCGTGGCGTGTAGCGTCAGTCCGCCCATCAGTAACATCATCAGCACCATGCCCAGCGTGCTATTGCCGCGCTGCTTCACAGATTGATTCCTTCTATCCAGCTTGCCAGCTCCACGCTTTGGCTGTTGGCGTGTCCCGCCAGTTGCAGCACCAGACGCGATCCCTGCCGTTCAAGCTTGAAGGTATCGATGGTGAGAAATGCCGGATCGGAGAGTTTCTCCCAGCCGCTGCTGTTGCACTCATCCACGCCACGCTGCATTTCAAGCTGTCCGCTGCGCAGCCGATAGCCGTAATAGTCACTTTCGCTGTGGCCCACGCCTTCCCAGCGCCCGTTGCTGTTCTCATCCCAGCGCAGTAAAACGCAGCTGCCGCTGGCGGCAATCGTTAGCGCCGAACCGCTGCACTGGCCGTGGCAATAGCCGGCACGGCGCAGCGCTTTTTGCAGCGTATTGGCGATCTGCTGCAGCTCCTGCTGTAACTGCACGCGCTGTTGCAGGCGCAGATTCTGCTCCAGCAGCAGCGGTAAAAATCGCCCGACGCTGATCATCAGCACCGCGCCAATCGCCATGGCAATCAGCATCTCCAGCAGGCTGAATCCGAGTTGCGCTATTCGCATCCTTTCTCTCCCGGCTGACAGGCACGGATGCGCGCTCTGGCGGAGATAATTAAGCGCCAGCGTCCCGCCGCACTGGCGAGATCGATGCTGCCAGGACGCGCGACATCACGCCGACCGTAAAAACCGACGTCACCATTGATGCCGACAAGGCGCACGCTGTCGTGCGGCGGTTTAAATAACCAGCGCGAGGGCAGTGCGCAGCCTTCTGCAGGTTTAGGTCCCGCCCCAAGACAGCCGTTTTCACCGCTCTGTACCCACAGCGTGAGATCGCGGTTGTGCCAGTTAGCATGGGCGCGCAAGCGCAGAAGAAATCCCTGCAGTTGCAGTACGCTGTCGCGCAGCTGTTGATATTGCTGCCAGCGCTGCCAACCCTGCAGCGCGCCGACGCTAAGTATGCCGGCGATCACCATCACCAATAACAGTTCGGGCAAAGTGAAACCGTGGATATCGTTTCTGTTCATGGCGGGTAATGTGCCCAGCAACATGAAGTTCAACAAGGGAGAGAAATCGACGTTGGGAAACGTTGCTCAGGAAATCGAGGAGAGGTGCAGAGAGATACAGCGTTTTGTGAGACAGATTCAGGATTAAAGTGCGATTTGGGCGTGGTCGCCATGAATGGCGACCTTGCGGGAGTGGCGTTAAATGGCGACGGGCGCTTTAATGGCTGGATGCGGATCGTAACCTTCAATCTCGAAATCATCGAACTGATAATCAAAGATAGAGGACGGTTTACGCTTGATTACCAGCTTCGGCAACGGACGCGGCTCACGCGTTAATTGCAGGCGCGCCTGCTCTAAATGGTTGCTGTACAGATGCGTATCGCCACCGGTCCAGACAAAATCGCCCACTTCAAGATCGCACTGCTGCGCCACCATATGCACCAGCAGCGCGTAGCTGGCGATGTTGAATGGCAGACCAAGGAAGATATCGCATGAGCGCTGATAGAGCTGGCAAGAGAGCTTGCCGTTGGCCACGTAGAACTGGAAGAAGGCGTGGCAAGGCGCCAGAGCCATGTGATCCAGCTCGCCCACGTTCCATGCCGAGACAATGATGCGGCGCGAATCGGGGTCACGCTTCAGCTGCTCAATCACTTTACTGATTTGATCAATCTCTTCACCCGAGGCGCTGCCCCAGCTGCGCCACTGCTTGCCGTAGACCGGGCCAAGATCGCCGTTCTCATCGGCCCATTCGTCCCAGATGGTGACCTTGTTCTCTTTCAGGTAACCGATGTTGGTCTCACCTTTCAGGAACCACAACAGCTCATGAATGATCGAGCGCAGGTGCACTTTCTTGGTGGTGACCAGCGGAAAACCGTCCTGCAAATTGAAACGCATCTGGTGGCCAAAGATGGAGAGCGTGCCGGTGCCGGTACGGTCGGCCTTTTCTGCGCCTTCATTCAGCACATGTTGCATTAGGTCCAGATACTGTTTCATTTTACCTCACGAGTTTGTTGCTGCGGGCGACGACGATACGCCCAGATCATCATAATTACCCCGGCCAGAATCATTGGGATCGACAGAATCTGTCCCATGCTGACGCCGCCTTCAAACAGGCCAAGCTGCGCATCCGGCTGACGGAAGAACTCCACGATGATGCGGAATGCGCCGTAGCCGATGAGGAACAGGCCCGAGACGCTGCCCATAGGGCGCGGCTTGCGAATAAACAGGTTGAGAATGATGAACAGCACGATGCCTTCGAGGCACAGCTCATACAGCTGCGAAGCATGACGCGGCAGCACGCCGTAGGTGTTCAGCAACTCCTGGTACTGCGGATTGTTGGCTGCCAGCGCGATGTCTTCGCTGCGTGAACCGGGGAACAACATCGCGTATTTGAAATCAGGCGCCACGCGGCCCCACAGTTCGCCGTTGATGAAGTTACCGAGACGACCGGCACCCAAACCAAACGGGATCAGCGGTGCAATGAAATCCGCTACCTGGAAGAAAGTGCGCTTGGTACGGCGTGCGAAAATCAGCATCACCACAATCACACCAATCAGGCCGCCGTGGAACGACATGCCGCCATCCCAGACCTTAAACAGATACAGCGGATTCTCAAGGAACAACGGCAGGTTGTAGAACAACACATAGCCGATACGTCCACCGAGGAATACGCCGAGGAAGCCCGCATACAGCAGGTTTTCCACTTCCTCTTTTTTCCAGCCGCTGCCAGGTTTGTTGGCGCGTCGCGTCGCCAGCCACATAGCAAATACAAAGCCCACCAGATACATCAAGCCGTACCAGTGAAGCGAAACCGGTCCGATAGAGAAAATTACCGGATCGAATTGGGGAAACGAAATGTAGCCGTCAGTCATCTTTCACCATCATTTTTCTGCCCTGAAACGGGACAATAAAAGGCTGCGCATCATAGCACAGCCACTTTTTTTACAGGTCGTGAAGTTGTAACCGTTAACGCCCGCCGCGAATCAAACCGCCTAAACCACGACGCTCCATAAAGGTGGAGACCAGATGACGCACTTCCGAGGCAGTATGCGCGGCCAGTCCATGCTCGCTGAGCTTCTGTGCCTCTTCAAAATCGAGATGGCGCAGCAGATATTTCACCCGCGGCACGTTCTTGCCGTTCATGCTGAGATGGTGATATCCCATGCCCACTAACAGCGCGACACACATTGGATCGCCAGCCATTTCACCACACAAACAGAGCTCTAGCTTGGCCTGGCGGGCTTCGCTGGCAATAGTGTGCAGCGCCCGCAGCATCGCCGGATGCAGCGAATCATACAGGTTCGCCACGCGCGTATTGTTGCGATCAACCGCCAGCAGATATTGCGTCAAATCGTTGGTGCCAACCGAGACGAAATCGACGCGATCCGCCAGATGCGGGATCATAAACAGCATCGACGGCACTTCAATCATGATGCCAATGCGCGGCTTGGGAATCACATAGCCGAGCATCTCTTCCACTTCGCGGCCAGCGCGATCGATCAGACGACGCGCATCATCGATCTCATCGATATGGCTGATCATCGGCAGCAGAATGCTCAGGTTACCGGAGGCCACGTTGGCACGCAGCATGGCGCGCACCTGCACCAGGAAGATTTCCGGCTGATCGAGCGTTAAGCGAATGCCACGCCAGCCAAGGCATGGATTCTCTTCGCTGATCGGCATATACGGCAGCTGTTTATCCGCGCCGACATCCAGCGTACGCAGCGTCACCGGTTTGTCGTAGAACAGCTGCAACATGCCCTGATACTGCGCCACCTGCTCCTCTTCGGACGGGAAGCCGTTGTGCAGCATGAACGGTATTTCAGTACGATACAGGCCAATGCCATCCACCCAATTATCGAGCGCCTGCTCGTGTTCCGGGCTGAGACCGGCATTCAGCATTACCTGAATGCGCTCACCGCTTTTCAGCTCGCCGGGCTGCTCGACCACGCCTTCGGCCATTTTGCTCAGCGCGTTCTCTTCGCTGATTAAACGCTGATACTCCTGCACCAGCACCGGTTCCGGATCGATCAGCACTTCGCCGCGATAACCATCAACAATCAGCAAGCGTTTGTTGAGCTGCGCTGGCAGAATATCCGCGCCCATCACGGTGGGAATACCCATCGCGCGCGTTAAAATCGCCGCATGCGAGTTGGCGGCACCGTCGCGCACCACCACGCCAGCCAGACGCTCCTGCGGCAATTCAGCCAGCGTGGTGGCGGTGAGTTCATCCGCGACTAACACGAAGCGTTCCGGCCAGGCATTGGTGCCGACCAGCGAATCATCGAGGTGGAACAGCAGACGTTGACCGAGCACGCGCAGATCGCCAGCGCGCTCGCGTAAATATTGATCCTGCAAATTGGCGAACTGCTCGGCGAACTTCTCGATCACCGTTTTAACCGCCCACTCCGCTACCGATCCGCGCTCGATCTCATCAAACAGATCTTTTTTCAGCCGCGCATCGGTAAGCAGGTGCGAATAGAGATCGAAGATCGCCGCGCTCTCTTTCTGCACGCTGGCAGCAAAGCGTTTGCTGAAGCGGCGGAATTCGTTGCCGGCCTCGCCCATCGCCAGCACCAGACGCTCGCGTTCGCGCTGCACGTCAAGCGTGGACGCAGCGGAAACCTGATCGAGCAGCGGCTGAGTTTCATCCACCCAACCCGGCGCGACCGCCACACCCGGCGCAGCGGCAATCGCTTTTACCCGCGTCTGACGGAATTGACCAAACAGTTGACCGAGCTGCGACTGCGACAGCAATCCCGCCATTTGCGTGGCGAGCGTGACGAGGAATGACTCTTCGCTTTCATCAAACTGACGGTGTTCGCGCTGCTGGATAACCAACACGCCAAGCAGCTGGCGGCGGCTGATAATCGGCACGCCGAGGAAGGAGCGATAACGCTCCTCTTTAACAGAAGGAATGTATTTGAAGCTGGGATGGCTTTGCGCGTCGGCGAGGTTGATCGGCTCGGCTAAGCGTCCAACGAGGCCAACAATGCCTTCGTCAAACGCCAGCGTGACCGTACGACCACGCGGCTTTTTTAGCCCGCGTGTCGCCATCAGGTAGTAGCAACGACGATCGTGATCGGCGAGATAAACCGAGCAAACCTCGGTTTCCATCGCAAGGCAAATTTCGTTTACCAGAATGTCGAGTGCTTCATTCAGACGTGGAGCACTCGCCACTTTCTCTACTATTTCGCGTAACTGAGTGAGCATAAAGGGCGTGGCCTATCCTCTTTTACGTCGTTGGGCGGCATTATTACGCTGCCCCGCACTCTCCTGCATAGACATCACTACGCCCGCGAATTCTTTCATCACGCGGCGATATACATCGCGCTTGAAAGAGACCACCTGACGTACCGGATACCAGAAGCTAACCCAGCGCCAACCATCAAACTCGGGCGTGCTGCTGTGCTGCACATTGATTTCCGCGTCACTGCACATCAACTGCAGAAGAAACCACTTTTGTTTCTGGCCGATACACACCGGCTTTGTGTCCCAACGCACCAAACGTTTTGGCAACTTGTAGCGTAACCAGTTTCGGGTTGAAGCAAGTATTCGAACATCTTTGCGGTGTAAACCCACTTCTTCGAACAGTTCGCGATACATCGCCTGTTCAGCAGTTTCACCCGGATTGATGCCTCCCTGAGGAAATTGCCAGGAGTGCTGTCCAAAGCGCCTGGCCCACAACACTTGTCCTTGCCTGTTACAGATTACGATACCAACATTCGGGCGGTAGCCATCATCATCGATCACTGGACTACCTCAAAGCTAAATTTGAATAGCCTGATTGTTTCACACTCCTTACAGGCGGTAAACCACTGGATAGCGGGCCGCAGGCGGAATAAAAACAGGATAACTCACAGAGATTAGCCAAGTTATAAACAGATGCCCCCATTTATCGGCGATCTTATTCACCTTTTCTGTGGATAGCTTTGTGCAGAACACGGGAATGAATTGAATAACCCCTTCGGATAAATCTCATCACCCAATATAACAACACGCAAAAAAATAATAATATTCATCGGGATATGACTTATTAACCGTTAAATCGTTACCAGGATCCGTAGTTATACTCCGCTCATTTTTTTCGATCGGTTAAAGATCCATCACCGACGTTTTTATCCACAGAGAATGCCCTAAACCTGGTCAAAGAAAGGAAAAAAAGCGTTCAAAACGCGAAAGTCAAGGCTGTAAATGGAAACAGGGGTATGACCAAAAGGGTGTTACCCCACTTTTCTGTGGATAACCAGGTTCAACACCTGTTCATTGTCGATAACAAGCTGGGATAACCGGGCCATGTCACTGGATCATCCCATTCTATGGAAATAAAAAAGCATGCTGAATCATGCTATTATCACCTTTATTCAACTAACTGCCATGTGGACAAACCCGGCTCGCGTTTACTGTTCACTCTTTAACCAATGTAGGTTTTAGCATGCACTTCTCACCGTTATTGCCATCGCCACCTGAAAACGAAGCGGAATTACTGCAGCGCGCACAGCAGCTGGCGGGACAGACCTTTGCCGCGCTGGCGGCGCAGATTAACCTGCCGATTCCGGCAGATTTGAAACGCGACAAAGGCTGGGTTGGCATGCTGTTAGAGCTGCATTTGGGTGCCAGCGCTGGCAGCAAAGCCGAGCAGGATTTCGCCCATCTCGGCATTGAGCTGAAAACGATTCCGGTAGATGCGCAGGGCAAACCGCTGGAGACCACCTTCGTGTGCGTCGCGCCGTTAACCGGTAATAGCGGCGTAACCTGGCAAACCAGCCATGTGCGGCACAAACTGGCGCGGGTGCTGTGGATCCCGATCGAAGGCGATCGTGCTTTGCCGCTGGCCGAACGCCGCGTCGGTTCGCCGCTGCTGTGGCATCCGAGTGCAGAAGAGGAGCAACAGCTGCGCGAAGACTGGGAAGAGTTGATGGATATGATTGTGCTCGGTCAGGTGGAGCGCATCACCGCACGTCACGGTGCCTGGCTGCAAATCCGCCCTAAAGCCGCCAACAGCAAAGCGTTGACCGAAGCGATTGGCGAACACGGCGAGCCAATCATGACGCTGCCGCGCGGCTTTTATCTGAAGAAAAGCTTCACCGGTCCGCTTTTGGCGCGACATTTTTTACTGTAAATGCATATTGCTGCCGATAATTTTAGGAATGATGCGATTACTCCTAACGACGAAAGCATTTATTACTACACTTTTGCTGTTGAAGTCGCGAGAAGGAGATAAGAATGAAAGGGTTGGTGAGTGCAGTAGGTTTAACCTTGGTGACGCTGTTATTGAGTGGTTGTAGCAGTGATTACGTCATGGCGACCAAAGATGGCCGCATGATCATGACAGATGGCAAACCCGCCATCGACAAAGAGACCGGATTGGTACAGTACACCGATGAGCAAGGCCATCAGATGCAGATCAATGGTGACGAGGTTTCAACCATCATTGAGCGTTAAGTGCCAAATTGCCCTGCCTGCACGCGTTTTCCCCTTGTGCAGGCGATTTCCCGAACTTTCCCCTCTTCCTTCCGCGCCGCTTCACACGCTATAGTCCCAAAGGACACAACATTCCCTTTCATAATGAAAAAAGGATGCCGGCACATGCACTATCACCGTATTCCCCATAGCACGCTGGAAGTGAGTCAGCTGGGGCTTGGAACCATGACGTTTGGTGAGCAGAACAGCGAAGCCGACGCCCACGCACAACTTGATTACGCGGTTAGCAGTGGCATCAACCTGATTGATACCGCAGAAATGTATCCGGTGCCGCCGCGCCCGGAAACCCAGGGATTAACCGAACAATACATTGGTAGCTGGCTGAAGAAGCGCGGCAGCCGTGACAAAATCATCCTCGCCAGCAAAGTAGCCGGCCCGGTACGCGGCGCGGATGCCTCGATTCGCCCGAACCAGGCGCTGGATCGCAAAAACATCCGCGAAGCGCTGGATGCCAGCCTGAAACGTCTGAACACCGATTATCTCGATCTCTATCAGCTGCACTGGCCGCAGCGTCAGACCAACTACTTCGGCAAGCTGGGTTATCAATACACCGATTCCAGCGTGCCGGTGACGCTGCTGGAGACGCTGGAAGCGCTGACCGAACAGGTGCGCGCCGGTAAGATTCGCTACATTGGCGTGTCGAACGAAACTGCGTGGGGCGTGATGCGTTATCTGCAGTTGGCTGAAAAGCATGAGCTGCCGCGTATCGTTACCATCCAGAACCCGTACAGCCTGCTGAACCGCAGCTTCGAGGTTGGTTTAGCGGAGATCAGCCAGCATGAAGGCGTCGAGTTGCTGGCGTATTCCAGCCTGGCGTTTGGTACGTTGAGTGGCAAATACCTGAACGGTGCGAAACCCGCCGGTGCGCGCAATACGCTGTTTAGTCGCTTTACCCGCTACAGCGGCGATCAGTCACAGCAGGCGATTGCAGCCTATGTTGCGCTGGCGCAGAAACACAATATGGATCCGTCGCAGATGGCGCTGGCGTATGTGCGTCAACAGCCGTTTGTCGCCAGCACCTTGCTGGGCGCCACCACGCTGGAGCAGCTGAAGATTAACGTTGAGAGTTTCAATCTGACGCTGAATGCCGAGGTGCTAGAGGAACTGGAAGCGATTCATCGCCAGTTTACCTATCCAGCGCCATAAATCGCACCACACCGTAGCGGCGCGATTTATCGCGCGCTTTAAAAACGCCGCACACTTTTCCCTTTGTGCGGCATTCGCCATTGCGCAATACACTGCGCCGCTACGACGCTATGCTTTTGTTACTTCCGCGCTTTCCACCACAACACCGCAATCGCCACGGCGAAAATCGCGCCGAATCCGACGCCGGTCGCCACCGCAGGCGCGCCCAGCTTAATCGCCACGGTATACAATCCCAGCATCAGCAGCATCGCGGTATTCTCACCGAGATTTTGCACCGCAATCGCATTGCCTGAACCCACGGATGCCTTGCCACGCTCCTGCAGCAGCGCATTGAGCGGTACCACGAAGAAACCACCCAGCGCACCAATCAGCATCAAAACCAGATAGGCATTGAGCAAGCTGGTTTGCAACGCGAACACCACCACCATCACGCCAATCAGCACACCGGCTGGCATGCAGCGACGCACGGTTTGCAGCGTCACCAGCTTCGCTGCCGCTGCCGCACCAATCACGATGCCAATCGCCACCATGGCATTCAGCGTGGTCGGGGTTTTGTTATCGCTGATGCCGAGCGCCACCGGCACCCACAGCACCAGCAGGAAACGCAGCGTCACGCCCGCGCCCCAGAACAAGCTGGTGCCGAGCAGCGAGAAGCGCGTTTCGCCGTTGCGCCACAGCAGCTTAGTGGCCGCGATGAAACTGCGCAGCATGGCGCCAAAATGCCAGCTCTGACCGGGACGCGCTGCCGTCAGACGCGGAATAAAGATGTTCGCCACCACCGCCATCGCATAGGTCATGGCACACACCACCAGCGCGGCGACCAGGTTCCAGTCCGCCAGAATACCGCCCGCCACCGAACCCAGCAGAATCGCCGCAATGGTCGAACCTTCCATTAAGCCGTTGGCTTTGACCAGGCGTTCACCGCTGGTGATCTCCGTCAGGATGCCGTACTTGGCTGGCGAATAGGATGCCGCGCCAATCCCCACCAGCGTATAGCCGAGGAACGGATTGAAGCCGAAACAGATAACCAGCGCGCCGAGCAGCTTAAGGCTGTTGGCGAACATCATTACCCGACCTTTGGCAAAGCTATCCGCCATCTGGCCCACGAACGGCGCGAGCAGAATGTAAGCGGCCACAAACAGCATTTGCAGGATCGGCTGACTCCAGTCCGGATAGAACTGATTTTTCAGCACCGCCAGCGTCACAAACAACAGCGCGTTGTCGCCAAATGCCGAGAAGAACTGCGCCACAATCACCGCCAGCATGTTGCGCGATAACAGCGGTGCATCGTTATTTAACGCCTGGCTCATGCCTGCTCCTCTTCCGCCAGCTGCTTCAGGCTGACATAGTCCGGTTTGCCGCTACCCAGCATCGGTAGCTGTTTCATCACGCGGATATCGCGCGGCACCGCCAGTTCCGGCGCGCCAATTTCACGCGCCGCTTTCAGCAGCGTGTCGCGGCCCAACTCGCTGTCGGTAGTAAACAGCACCAACGCTTCGCCTCGATTACCGTCCGGACGCAGCGACGCCGCATGCTGCTTCTCGTTAGAGGCTTTCAGCGCAATCTGCTCCACAATCTCCAGCGACACCATCTCACCGGCAATTTTGGCGAAGCGTTTCGCACGGCCCTGAATCTGGCAGAAACCGCCTTCATCAAAGCTGACGATATCGCCGGTGTCGTACCAGCCCGCTTCCATCTCGCCTTCGCCGTTATCGGCGACCGGGACTTCCAGCACGCCTGGATTTTCCACGCGCAGATACCCGTTCATCACGTTCGGACCGCGCAGCTGCAGGCGACCGCCCTGCTCAATGCCCGGCACCGAAATCAGACGCGAATCCATGCCCGGCAGAATGCGGCCCACGGTGTGATTTTTCGCCGCCATCGGCACGTTGATCGCCACCACCGGCGCGCACTCCGTCACGCCGTAGCCTTCGAGAATACGGATGCCGTATTTTTCCATGTAGATCTGACGCGTCGCTTCCTGCAGTTTCTCCGCGCCCGCCACCACATAGCGCAGACGCGCAAAATCGTACGGGCTGGCGAAACGCGCATAGTTGCCAAGGAAGGTTGAGGTACCAAACAGCACGGTGCAGTTACGGTCGTAAACCAGCTCCGGCACGATGCGGTAATGCAGCGGGCTCGGATAGAGAAACACCTGCGCACCGGTCAGCAACGGGGTAAACAGGCCAACGGTTAAACCAAAAGCATGGAACAGCGGCAGCGCCGACATAAAGCGGTCGCGCGGGGTGAAATCCGCTACGGTACGAATCTGCTCAACGTTCGCCAGCAGACTTTTATGCGAGTGCACCACACCTTTGGGATGGCCTTCCGAACCGGAGGTAAACAGCACCATCGCCGCATCTTCCGGCTGCTGCGCCACCAGCGCACGGCGCGGCATCAGCAGATGCGCCACAATCCACAATTTGTCCTGCAGCGTAACGGTATCTTTCAGATCTTCCAGATAGATCCACTGCACTTCGGTCAGTCCCTGCGGCAAGTGCCACAGGTTGCCTTTTTCGAGGAACTGCCGCGAGGTAAACACGGTTTTCACCTGCGATGCGGTCAACGCCGCACGCATGCCATTCACGCCTGCGGTGTAGTTGAGCATCGCCGGAATGCGCCCGCGCAGCGAGGCACCGAGAATCGCCGCCGCTGTCACCGTGGCGTTCGGCAGCAGCAGACCGACGTATTCACCTTGCTGGCTGTAACGCTCCAGAATGCGGCCCACGCCAAGCGCTTTCTTCAGCAAACCGGTATAGCTATCCGGTTTGAAGTTGACGTCTTCGATGCACGGCTTCATCGCGCCATAACGCTGACGCGCATTCAGGAAAGCCTCGAACAGCGTCTCACGCGGACGCACTGCCATGCGGGCTTCCATCATCACATGATGCAGGTGCTCGCCCGCCAGCGTGCGGCGATCGCGCGCGCGTTTGGCTTCAGGCATTGGGATTACCGTTGGCGGCAGCACCGTTAAGGTGATGCGCGGGAACAGGCGCCGTTTAAACACGCCCGCCAGACGACCAAACGGCGTATATTCCGCGCCTTCGATACGCATCGGCACCACGGTGGCACCGGATTTCGCCGCCACAAAGCCCGCGCCGCTGTAGATCTTCATCAGCGATCCAGTCACGGTGATGCGCCCTTCCGGGAAGATCACCACCGGACGGCCCTGATTGATCATGCGCACCAGATGTTTGATCGACATTGGCTTGGTGGGATCGAGCGGAACGAAGTCGATAATCGGCTTCAGCAGACGCATGAACCATTGATCGCTGATCGAGGAATAGACCGCAAACACCGGTTTGATCGGCAGAAACAGCGCCAGTAATACCCCATCCAGAAATGACGTGTGATTGGGGGTGATCAGCACTTTCTCTTTATGCAGTGCCGCGAGGTCGCCGCGCAGTTCCACACGCCACAGCAGGCGGAACAGGAAACGGAAAAAAGTGAGTAGCATGCCAGCTCCTTAGCAATCGTAAAAATGGCTCTTACGATGCAGGATCTGGGGATTTTCGACAAGTGGCGTGGTGATTTAAACGCAATAGCGGGCGTAGGGCCGCCATTCATGGCGTAATGCTTGTCAGTTAAGTCAACGATGAGTGCGCAGGCCGGGGCCACTTGTGGTCCGGCGGTCCTCGCGCCGCTAGCGCGGTGCCTTCACTTCGCTCGTCTGCCTGACGGACCGGCGGAGACGGGACTTCCTTGTCCCGGCTCCGCCTTTCGCCCGCGTCCTGCGGGCTCTCCTGGCTTCCTCGCTTCGTTCAGCGCTGCGGATTGCCGGCCCAAAAGCGTCCCCGGCCTGTCCCGAAGCTTCAGTGTGTGCTGCTGAAAAGGGCAACATTTGCCAGAGGCGCTGGCGCGTCAGCTGCGGCAAAGGGCCATTCGCAGCGCTGAGGCTTTTACGTTGGGCCAGGAGCCTCACGCAGGGATGCGTGAGGCAGTTCGGGGCGGCCAGGACGGCCGATCCACGAACGATCCGTCGGCACGACGTGGAAGCCGAAGGCACCGCGTTAGCGGCGCGAGGACGGCCCGTGACGCAGCAGATGTGTCAGAGCCCGCACCAAAAATGCTTTCTTAACTAACAAGCATTACGCCATTCATGGCGACCTGGTTTTACCGCGTATCCGCCTGCCAGCCACCGCCCAGCGCGGCGATCAGACCGACGCTGCTGACCCACTGCGTGCTCTGCAGCGACAGCAAACTCTGCTGCGCGCTCAGGCTGCTGTTTTCGGTGGTGGCGACGTCGAGATAGTCGATCATTCCGGCATCATACTGATTGCGCGTTACGCGCGCCGATTCCTGCGCTGCGTCGGTGGCGCGCTGCTGTGCGGCGATTTCGCCCTGCAAAGTATTCAGCTGCACCAGATAATCTTCCACTTCGCCCATGCCGGTCAGCACCGACTGGCGATAGCTGGCAACGCTGGCATCATAGGCGGCGCGCGCCTGTTCGACTTTCGCTGAGGTGGCGCCGAAATCTAACAGCGTACCGCTCAGCTCCGGCCCCAAAGACCAGACGCGATTGGGCAGCGAGAACAAACTGTTGATCGCCGATGAACTCACGCCGCCGCTGGCGCTCAGCGTCAAATCGGGATAGTAACCGGCAATCGCCACGCCGACCGCCGCATTCGCCGCCGCCACGTTGCGCTCGGCGTAGGCGATATCGGGACGGCGCTGCAACAGTTGCGACGGCACGCTGTTCGGGATCGCGGGCAGCGCGGCCTCCAGCTTCGCCACCGGCAAGGAGAAATCCGCCGGAGCTCGGCCCAGCAGCAAGGCAATCGCGTGCTCCATCTGTGCACGCTGCCACTGGTAATCCTGCGCCGAGGCGCGGGCGCTCTCCAGCTGCATCTGCGCCTGCGCTAAGGTGGCGCGTGATTCGCTGCCCGCCGCATATTTGTTTTCAATCACCGTCAGATAGCGTTGATAGGCCGCGATACTGCGCTGATAGAGCGCGATTTTCTCGTCGATGATGCGCAGCTGGAAATAGTCCTGCGCCAGTTCGGACTGCGCGCTCAAGGTGATATTCGCCAGCTCGGCTTTGCTGGCTTCGGCGCTGGCATGGTTCTCCTCCAGCGTGCGTCGCAGTTTGCCCCACACATCCAGCTCCCAGCTGGCGCTGAGATCGGCGGCATGGCTGTTGCTGACGCTACGTTGATCGCTGGCGCTGGCGCGGCTGCCGCTGCGCGTGCTGCTGGCGTCGTAGCCTAGCGACGGCAACAACTCCGCGCGTGATTGCCCAACTAACGCCTGCGCTTCGCGGTACTGCGCGGCATAGCTGGCAACGTTCTGGTTGGAGATGCTCACCTGCTTCAGCAGGCTAGCCAGCGTGGCATCGTGATATACCTGCCACCATTCACCTTTGCTGTTTGCATCCTGCGGCGTCGCCTGCGTCCAGCCTTTGGCTTCTTTGAAATGGGTCGGCATCGCCATGCTCGGGCGCTGATAATCGGGGCCAACCGCGCAGCCCGCCAGCAACATCACGGTGAGCAACGGCGTAATTTTCAGAGACATTTTCATCTATCGGGATTCCACATGACGCAACCGCTGCCACTGACGTTGCGTGGCGCGGCTTAAACGGTCGAGCCAGAGATAAACCACCGGCGTAGTAAACAGCGTTAATAATTGGCTCAGCGCCAAACCACCGGCAATCGCCAGCCCGAGCGGGCTACGTAAGTCGGCATCGCCGCCGCTGCCCAGCGCCAGCGGCAGCGCGCCAAAGAAGGCGGCCAGCGTGGTCATCATGATCGGCCGGAAACGCATCAAACAGGCTTGGGTGATCGCCTGCTGCGGCGTCATGCCTTGGCTGCGCTCGGCGTGAATCGCAAAGTCGATCATCATGATGGCGTTCTTTTTCACGATACCAATCAGCAGGATGATGCCGATCAGCGCGATCACCGTCAGCTGCGTGTTGGTCAGCAGCAGCAACAGCAGCGCGCCCACGCCCGCCGACGGCAGCGTTGAGAGAATGGTGATCGGATGGATGTAACTCTCATATAGCACACCGAGCACGATATACACCGCCGCCAGCGCCGCGATAATCAGCCACGGCATGGTGGCGGTAAGCTGGGCGAAGGCGGCGGCGGTGCCGGCAAAACCGGCCTGAATACTGGAGGGCAAACCGAGCTGCGCCATCGCCTGCTTAATCAGCGCCTGCGCCTG
This sequence comes from Pantoea leporis, assembly GCF_028048155.1. Taxonomy (NCBI): domain Bacteria; kingdom Pseudomonadati; phylum Pseudomonadota; class Gammaproteobacteria; order Enterobacterales; family Erwiniaceae; genus Pantoea; species Pantoea leporis. The sequence continues at coordinate 71,826 of NZ_JALMEU010000009.1, read as the reverse complement.
CTCCAGCGACACGCCGTCGTTAAGGTTAAACGCCACGGTGCTGGTGGCGGATTGGCCCTGATGCGCCACCGACAGCGGCGCGTTGCCGCCCTTGAAGCTGGCGAATGCGGCGAGCGGCACGCGATCGCCGCTGTCGTTAATCACATACAGCTGCTGCAAAATCGCCGGATCGCGCGTGTAGCTATCCTGCAGCGACATCACCACATGATACTGATTAAGCGTGTGATAGAGCGTAGCGACCTGACGCTGGCTGAAAGCGTTATTCAGCAGGGTGTCGAGCATCTGCACATCCACGCCCAACCGTTTCGCGCGGTCACGATCGATATTAATCACCACTTCCTGACCGCCGGTTTGCGAGTCGGAATCGACGCTGTTCAGCTGCGGGATTGCCGCCAGCGCCGCCTGCACTTTAGGCGTCCACTCACGTAGCAGATCGAGATCGTCGGCCTGCAAACTGTATTGATAGGTGGCGTTGGCGCTGCGCCCGCCGATGTGCAGATCCTGCGCCGCCATCAGGAACATCTGCGCGCCGGCAATATGGCTGGTTTTCATACTCAGGCGGTTCGCCACTTCGGTGGCGGTGGCATCGCGCTTGTCAAAATCCTTCAGGCGCACAAAGAAGTTGGCGCTGTTGCGCGAGCCGAACATGCCGCTGCCCATCGACGACATCACGCTCTCCACCGCCGGATCGGACTGGATAATGTGGGTGAACTGCAACATTTTCGGCTTCATCGCCTGGAAGGAGATGTTCTGGTCGGCACGCAGCGCGCCCATCAGCAGGCCGGTATCCTGATTGGGGAAAAAGCCTTTCTGCACCACGGAAAACAGGAACAGGTTGAGCAGCACGGTCAGCACCAGGCTGAACATCGTCAGCTTTTGGTGCGCCATCACCCAGGTTAACCCGCGCGAATAAGCCGCCAGCAATGCGTTAAGTTGGTTTTCGATAAACTGATACAGCGGATGCGGGCGTTGCGTGACTTTGGGCTTTGGCTTCAGCAGGCGCGCGCACAGCATCGGCGTCAGGCTCAGCGAGACAAACATCGAAATCAGCAGCGATACCGTCAGCGTGACGGCAAATTCGCGGAACAAGCGTCCGACGATGCTGCCCATCAGCAGAATCGGGATGAACACCGCAATCAGCGACATGGTCATCGACAGCACGGTAAAACTCACTTCCTGCGCGCCACGCAGCGCCGCGCGCAGCGGACTGAGCCCTTCTTCGATATGGCGCGTGATGTTTTCCAGCACCACAATCGCGTCATCGACGACAAAGCCGGTGGCGATAATCAGCGCCATCAGCGACAGGTTATCGAGGCTGTAACCCAGCAGATACATCACCGCGCAGGTGCCAATCAGCGAGACCGGCAGCGCCAGCGCCGGGATAATCACCGCCTGCACGTTACGCAGAAACACAAACACCACGGCGATCACCAGCAGCATCGCCACCAGCAGCGTCTCTTCGGTGTCATACAGCGAGGCGCGCACCGTCGGCGAGCGATCCACCACCACTTTCAGTTGCGTATCGGCGGGCAGATTTTTTTCCAGCGCCGGCAGCTGCGCTTTGATAGCATCAATGGTGTCGAGCATGTTGGCACCGGCCTGGCGCTTAATGCCCACCATCACCGATGGCATGGCATTGAGGAAACCGGCCTGATACTGATCTTCAACCGAGTCATACACGGTGGCGACATCATGCAGCCGCACCGCTTTGCCCTCTTGATACGTAACGATCAGATCCTGATACTGCGCGGCTTTATCCAGCTGGCCGTTGCTGTCCACCACCCACGACTGGCTGCTGCCCTGCAAAATCCCCTTCGGCTTATTGCTGGTGCTGTTGGCGATGGCGCTGCGCACCGTATCCAGCGAAATTCCATATTGCGCCAGCTTCAGCGGCTGCAGATCGATGCGCACCGCCGGTAAGGCGCTGCCCATCAGCGACACTTCGCCCACGCCTTTCACCTGGCCCATTGCCTGCTCGATTTTGCTTTCGGCCAGATCGTAGAGTTCGCCCGGCGTGCGCGTGGCGGACGTCAGCGCCAGCATCACAATCGGCGCATCCGATGGATTGGCTTTGCGATAGGTCGGCAGCGACTCCATCGCGCTCGGCAGCAAACTGCGTGCGGCGTTGATCGCCGCCTGCACGTCACGCGCTGCGCCGTTGATGTCGCGATCGAGGTCAAACTGCAAAATCACGCTGGTCGATCCCTGCGAACTGCTGGAGGTCATCTCGGTGACGCCGGCAATCTGCCCCAGCGAACGCTCCAGCGGCGTAGCGACGGTGGCTGCCATGGTTTCCGGGCTGGCACCGGCCAGGCTGGCGCTCACCATGATAGTGGGGAAATCCACCTGCGGCAGCGGCGCCACCGGCAGCAGCCGATAGCCCAACGCGCCCAGCAGCAGGATCGCCAGCGTCAGCAATAACGTGGCAACCGGGCGGAAGATAAACAGCCGGGTGAGGTTCATCGCTCGCCCCGCGCCTGCTGCTGCTTGCGCTGCATGTAGCGCTTGCCGCGCTGCGCGATGCCATCAAACCACAGGTAAATTACCGGCGTAGAGAACAGCGTCAGCACCTGGCTGACGATCAAACCGCCAACAATCACCAGACCGAGCGGCTGCCGCAGCTCGGCACCGGAACCGGACGCCAGCATCAGCGGCAGCGCACCGAGCAACGCCGCCATGGTGGTCATCAGAATCGGGCGGAAGCGCAGCAAACAGGCCTGATGAATCGCGTCCCGCGCGCTTATGTGCTGCTTGTTTTCCGCCTCCAGCGCGAAGTCGATCATCATAATCGCGTTCTTCTTGACGATACCGATCAGCAGAATCACGCCAATCAGCGCGATCAGGCTGAACTCGCTGCCCGCCAGCAGCAGCGTCAACAGCGCGCCGACCGCTGCCGACGGCAGCGTCGAGAGAATGGTCACCGGATGGATAAAGCTCTCATAGAGAATGCCGAGCACCACGTACATGGTGATTAATGCCGCCAGAATCAGCCACAGGGTGTTGCCGGTGGCGCTCTGGAATGCCGAGGTTTCGCCCTGATAACGCAAGGTGATGCTCGACGGCAAATTGAGCTGCTGCGTTACTGTGGCAATCGCCTTCTGCCCCTCTTCCAGCGAATAGCCTTTGTTGAGATTGAACGACACCATCACCGCCGGGAATTGATTGAGGCGCATGTGCATCAGCGAACCGGTGCGCTGGTGAATGGTGGCGATGGACGTGAGCTTCACCATGCCGGTGGTGGTTGTGGTGGTGTCATCCGTGGTGGACGTGCTGCTGCTCGCGCAGGTCACCGGCAAATAGACATCATCAAACGAAGCGGGCGATTGCTGATACTGCGGCGCCACTTCCAGCACCACGCGATACTGATTGGCCTGGGTAAAGATGGTGGAGACCAGACGCTGACCGAAGCTGTTGTACAGCGCGGTATCGACGTCGGCGGCGGTAATGCCGTAGCGCGCCGCTTTATCGCGGTTTAGCTCGACGTAAGCCACGCGGCCCTGATCCTGCAGGTTACTCACCACGCCGTTAAACTCCGGACGCTGCTGCAAGGCGGCGACCATCTTCGGCGTCCAGCGCACCAGGTTTTCGCTGTCGGCATCATCCAGCGTGAACTGATACTGGCTCGGCGACACCTGATCGTTGACGGTCAAATCCTGCGCCGGTTGCAGATAGAGCTGAATGCCCGCCACCTGCTGCGCCGCCTGTTGCAGCTGTTTGATCACCACGTCGGCTTTGTCGTCGCGCTGCTCAAACGACTTGAGGTTGATCTGGATGCGCCCGCTATTCAGGCTGGTGTTGCTGCCATCAATACCGATGGTTGAGGACAAACTCTCCACCGACGGATTTTGCAGAATCACTTTCGCCAGCGCCTGCTGCCGCTTCGACATCTCGCTAAACGACACATCCTGCGACGCCACGGTGACGCCCTGAATCAGCCCGGTATCCTGGGTCGGGAAGAAGCCTTTTGGGATGGCGATATACAGCAGCGCGGTGAGCGCAAAGGTCGCCAGCGCCACCAGCAGCGTCAGCTTCTGATGGTTCAGCACCACCGTCAGCATGCGGTCATAGCCGCGCACCAGCTTGTCGAACAGTTCGCCGCCTTTACGCGAGAAGCGCGACTGTTTTTCCGGCGGAATGTGCTGCAACAGATAGGCGCACAGCATTGGCGTCAGCGTCAGCGACACCACCATCGACACCAGAATCGACACCGCCAGCGTGATGGCAAATTCGCGGAACAACCGCCCAACCACGTCGCCCATAAACAGCAGCGGGATCAGCACGGCAATCAGTGAGAAGGTCAGCGAGATGATGGTGAAGCCAATCTGCTGCGAGCCTTTCAGCGCCGCCTGCATCGGCGTTTCGCCCTCTTCCAGCCGCCGCGAAATGTTCTCCACCACCACAATCGCATCGTCAATGACGAAGCCGGTGGCGATGGTCAGCGCCATCAGTGATAGGTTATTCAGGCTGAAGTCGGCCAGATACATCACGCCGAAGGTGCCAATCAGCGACAGCGGCACCGCCACGCTGGGAATCAGCGTCGCCGCCACGTTGCGCAGGAACAGGAACGTCACCATCACCACCAGCGCCACCGACAGCATCAGCTCAAACTGCACGTCGCTGATCGAGGCGCGAATGGTTTGCGTGCGATCCGACAAGATGCTCATCTTCACGCCGTCCGGCAGCGCCGCCTGCAGCTTCGGCAGCTGCGCTTTGATGCTGTCCACCACCTGAATCACGTTGGCGCCCGGCTGGCGCTGCACGCTGATCACAATCGCCGGACTGTTGTTGGCCCACGCCGACTGGAAGCTGTTCTCCGGTCCCTGCTCGATATGCGCGATATCTTTTAGCCGCAGCGCCGCACCGTTTTGGTAAGTGATGATCAAATTGCCGTACTCATCGGCGGTGCGCAGCTGATCGTTGGCGTCAATGGTCACCGAGTGATATTTGCCGTCGAAGCCGCCTTTCGAGCCGTTCACGTTGCTGTTGCCGATCAGCGTGTTGACGTCCTCCAGCGACAGCTGATGCGCCGCCAGCGCTTTCGGGTCCATCTGCACGCGAATCGCCGGTTGATGGCCGCCCGCCAGCGTCACCATGCCAACGCCGTTAATCTGCGACAGCTTGAGCGCCACGCGCGTGTTCACCAGATCCTGCACCTGCGTCAGCGGCAGCGTGTCGGAACTCACCGCCAGCGTAATCACGGCGGTATCGGCTGGGTTAACCTTTTTATAGGTCGGCGGATTGGGCAGATCGCTCGGCAGCAAGTTATTGGCAGCATTGATCGCCGCCTGCACTTCCTGCTCGGCGACATCCAGCGACAGATCGAGGCTGAACTTCAGCGTAACGATCGACGATCCGCTTGAACTGGTGGAGGTCATCTGGCTTAGCCCGGCCATTTGCCCGAGCTGGCGCTCCAGCGGCGAGGTGACGGACGACGCCATCACATCCGGGCTGGCACCGGGATAGAGCGTGGTGACCTGAATGGTTGGGTAATCCACCTGCGGCAGCGCCGAGGTGGAGAGAAAACGGTAGGAGAAGATCCCGGCGATCAGCACGCCGACCATCAGCAAAATGGTGGCGACCGGACGCTGGATAAACAGGCGAGACGGATTCATTTGGCCTCGGCGGTCGCGGTGGTTTTGCGCTCATCCGCCAGCTGCACTTTGCTGCCGTTGGTCAGGCGATCGATGCCTTCGGTCACCAGACGATCGCCCGGTTCCACTCCGTTGAGAATCGCCTGCTGATCTTCACCAAACGTTGGCCCGGTGGTGACCGCTTTGCGCGTCACGGTGTTGTCTTGGTTGATGACAAATACGAAGCTGCCGTCGCTGCTCAGCTGCAGCGCCTGCGCCGGGATCACCGTGACATGTTTCAGGATGTTGGTTTGCAGCCGCAGATTGACGAACTGGTTAGCGAACAGCGATTCGTCTTCATTCGCGAAGCTGGCTTTCAGCTCAATGGTGCCGGTCGCGGTATCGATCTGGTTGCTGATGAACTTCACCTCGCCCTGCGCCAGCGCGCGGCTGTTGTCCTGATCAAAGGCGGTGGCGGGCAGACTTTGCCCGCCGTGCAGCGCTTTGGTCAGCTGCGGAATGTTGCCCTGCGGCACGCTAAAGGTCACGGCGGCGGGCTGCATCTGCGTCACCACCACGATGCCGGTGGTATCGGTGGTTTGCACCATATTACCGGGATCGACCAGACGCAAACCGACGCGTCCGCTGATTGGCGAGGTGATGCGCGCATACTCGATATCCAGTTTGGCGCTGGCGATCTGCGCTTCATCAGCGGCGACCGCACCTTTGTACTGGCCGACGGTGGCGGTTTGGGTATCAAGATCCTGGCGCGACAGCGAGTCCTGCGCCGCCAGTTTCTGATAACGCACCAGCGTTAACTGCGCGCTTTTCAGCAACGCCTGATTCTGATTGAGATCGCCCTGATACTGCGCCAGCGTGGCCTGATAGCTGCGCGGATCGATCTGCGCCAGCAGCTGGCCGGCGCTGACCTTCTGCCCTTCGTTAAAGAACACTTTTTCCAGCTGTCCGGCGACACGGCTGGTGACGGTGACGCTGGCGTTAGGGATCACCGTGCCGAGCGCGTTGAGGTATTCCGGCACATCCGCGCTGCTGGCAACGCCGCTGTGTACCAGCGTGGCACCGCCCATCATCATCGCCATGCCCGGCGGGCCGCCCGCGCCACCGCGATGACCGCCGCGTGCGCCCGGCGGCTTTCCGCCGCCCGGCATGCCGCCGTGACCACCGACCACGCGCCAGATCACGCCCGCCACAATCAACAGCACAAGCAACAACAGAAGCCATTTCAGCCAGCGGGAAAACGGGGAGCGGGAAGCGTTGTTAGTCATCAGGATCTTCAGGTTAGCCAGAAAACGGAAAATCCCCTGTAAAACAGGGGACTATTTCAAGGGGAAATCATCACTACGCGCATTATCGGTTGAATGCCCGCGCGAATTCCATACGCGAACCGTAAGGGTTTCGTTAAGGTGATTAAGATTTCCAGCCGCCGCCTAACGCCTTGTACAGGGTGATTTTCTGGCTCAATTGGCCGAGATGCGCGCTGATCAGCGACTGCTGCGCACTGTAAAGCGATCGCTGGGCCACTAACACATTGAGATAATTGTCGACGCCTTGCTTGAAGCGCAATACGGAATAGTCGTAGTCGCGCTGATTGGCGCCAACCTCCTGTTGCAGCGCCGTCAGCTGATCCTGCCAGGTATCCTGACCGGCCAGCGCATCGTTCACCTCTTTAAACGCGGTCTGGATCGCCTTCTCATAGTCAGCAATCTCAATGCGTTTCTCGATATGCGCGATATTTAGGTTGGCCTGGTTTTTACCACCGTCAAAAATCGGCAGGTTAATCGATGGCATGAATGACCATGCGCCGGTGCCGCCGCCCAGCAGGCTGCCAAGCGAGCTGCTGGTGGAGCCGCCGGACGCGGTCAGCGTGATGCTCGGGAAGAAGGCGGCACGCGCCGCGCCGATATTGGCATTGCCCGCCTTCAGCGTGTGCTCCGCTGCCATGATGTCCGGGCGACGCGTCAGCAGATCCGACGGTAAGCCAGCGGGCGTGGCCGGGAACTGCCAGTTGGCGTCCAGCGTGGCGTGTGACAGCAGCGTGGCGGGCAGTTCGGTGCCGACCAGCAAGCGCAGCGCATCGACATCCTGCCGCACCTGACGCGTGTAACTCGCCACGTCCGCCTGCGCCGCCCGCACCGTGCTTTCGGCCTGCGCCAGATCCTGATCGCTGCTGGCACCGCCGTCGTAGCTGAGTTTGGTCAGGCGATACGATTCCTGCTGGCTTTGCGCGGTGTGTTGCGCCAGATGCAGCAGATCGTTATCCGAACTCAGCGTCAGCCACGCCGTCGCCACTTCCGCGATCAATGAAATGCGCGTGGCGCGTTCGGTGGCGGCGCTCGACAGATAGGTTTCCTGCGCCTGATCGCTCAGGCTTTGCAGGCGGCCGAAGAAATCCAGCTCCCACGAGGTGACGCTCAAGCCGCTGTTCAGCTCGTGATAGGTCACCGCGCCGCTGGTTTTGGTGTTGTAGAGATTGGCCGGTTCATGCGCCGAAGTCTGGCTGGCCGTGGCGTTGATCGACGGCATCAGCGCCGCGCGCTGCACCGTGACGCCCTGCTGCGCCTCTTGCACGTTCAGCGCCGCCACGCGCAGGTCGCGGTTGTTATCGAGCGACAGCTGGATCAGGTTGCGCAGCGTGGCATCGGTGAAGAAGTTCTGCCACGGTAAATCGGCGACGTTGCCGACGGGCGTCGCCTGATCGTATTTAGCGTCCACCGGCAGCGCCGGGCGCTGATAGTGCGGTGCCAGCGTACAACCGGCCAATGCCAGCGCGAGCGGCAACAGCGCCAGACGGAAGTTATTCATGTTCATTTTTAACCACCTCTGCGGATGTTTGTTTCTTACGCGCAAAGAACTGCGAAACCACCACGTAGAACATCGGCACAAAGAAGATGGCGAGGAAAGTCGCGGTGATCATACCGCCCGCCACCGCCGTACCAATCGAATGCTGGCTGCCTGCGCCCGCGCCGTTGGATATGGTCAGCGGCAGCACGCCGAGAATAAACGCCATTGAGGTCATGATAATCGGACGGATACGCAGCCGCGCCGCTTCTACCGCCGCTTCCACCAGCGTTTTGCCCTCGCGCTCATGCAGCTCTTTGGCAAACTCGACGATCAGGATGGCGTTTTTCGCCGCCAGCCCCACGGTGGTCAGCAGGCCAACCTGGAAGAAAACATCGTTCTGCAGGCCGCGCAGCAGCACCGCGCTAATGGTGCCGAGGATGCCGAGCGGCACCACCATGATCACCGAGAACGGAATCGACCAGCTCTCGTACAGCGCCGCCAGACACAGGAACACCACCAGAATCGAGATCAGATACAACTGCGTGGTTTGGCTGCCGGATGCCTGCTCCTCATACGAAATGCCGTACCACTGCACGCGGAAACCGTGCGGCAGCTGCTTCGCCAGCTGTTCCACCGCCTTCATCGCTTCACCGGTACTCTGGCCCGTCGCGGGCGATCCGAGGATCTCCTCAGCGGTTAAGCCGTTAAAGCGTTCAAAGTGCGGCGAGCCGTACACCCATTTGCCCGAGGCGAAGGCGGAGAATGGCACCATGGTGCCGCTGCTGTTGCGGAAGTACCATTTGTCGAGATCCGACGGTGTGACGCGCGAGTCCGCTTTACCCATCAGATAGACCTCTTTCACGCGGCCGTTATACATGAACTGATCGATGTAGCTGGAGCCCCACGCCACCGACAAAGTGTTGTTGATGTCGGTCATGCTCAGGCCGAGCGCGCTGGCCTTCTCATCATTGATCTCCAGCTGATACTGCGGCTCATCTTCCAGCCCGTTAAGACGTACCTGCGCCAGATGCGGATCGTTGTTCGCCAACGTAATCAACTGATGCGCGGCATCCATCATCTGCTGATGGCTGTGCGCGCCGGTATCCTGCAGATAGAGATCGAAACCGGTGGCGTTGCCCAGCTCCATCACCGCCGGCGGCACCATGGCGAAGATTTTGGCGTTCTGGTAGTTGGCGAAGTGCGCCATCACGCGGTTCGCCAGGTCCTGCACGCTTTGCCCGCTGTGCGTGCGGTCGCCCCAATCTTTCAGGCGCACAAAAGCCATGGCGTTGCTCTGGCCGCGACCGGCAAAGTTAAAGCCCGCCACGCCAAAGGTGGTGGTCACCACCGACGCTTCGTTCTGTTGCAGATAGGCGTTGAGATCGTTGATCACCTGCTGGGTACGCTGCGACGACGAGTTCACCGGCAGCGTGATCTGCACCATCATCAAGCCCTGATCTTCACCCGGCAGGAAGGTGGTCGGTACACGGGTGAACAAAAATCCCGTCACGCCAACGATCACCAGATAGATCACCAGGAACAGGCCGCGACGGGAAATCACTTTGCTGACGCCATGGGTGTAGTGCATCGCCCCGCTGTCGAACTTGCGGTTAAACCAACCGGCGAATCCGGTGCTTTTATGCTCCGCTGCCGCCGGTTTCAGCAAGGTGGCGCACAGCGCAGGCGTGAAGATCAGCGCCATGATCACCGACAGCGCCATCGCCGAGACGATGGTGACCGAGAACTGGCGGTAAATGACACCGGTCGATCCGGAGAAGAACGCCATCGGCAGCAGCACTGCCGACAGCACCAGCGCAATGCCAAACAGCGCGCCCTGAATCTGCTGCATCGATTTAATGGTGGCGGCTTTCGGGTCGAGCTGCTCTTCGTGCATTACGCGCTCAACGTTCTCCACCACCACAATGGCGTCATCCACCAGTAGCCCGATGGCCAGCACCATGCCGAACATGGTGAGGGTGTTAATGCTGTAACCAAAGGCTGAGAGAATGCCAAAGGTGCCCAGCAGCACCACCGGCACCACCAGCGTGGTGATCAGCGTGGCGCGCAGGTTTTGCAGGAAGATCAGCATCACGAAGAACACCAGCACCACCGCTTCGATCAGCGTTTTCACCACCTCTTCAATTGAGGCGCTGACCACCGGCGAAGTGTCGTACGGATACTGAATCTCGACGTTATCCGGCAGCGAATCTTTCAGGTCGGCGATGGTTTGGCGCACCGCCTTGGCGGTATCCAGTTCATTGGCACCGGTTGCCAGACGCAGCGCGATACCGGCGGCCGGTTTGCCGTTCATGGTGGCATCGATGCCGTAGCTTTGCGGCCCGAGCGCGACGCTGGCCACATCTTTCAGCCGCACCTGCGAGCCGTCGCTATTCACCTTCAGCAGCACATTCTCAAACTGCTGCACGGTGGTGAAACGGGTTTTGCCGAGGATCGTCGCCTGGGTTTTTGCGCCCTGAATGGTCGGCAAACCGCCGAGTGAACCGGACGACACCTGCACGTTCTGGTTATCAATCGCCGTGGTGACATCGCTCGGCATCAGGTTGTATTTGTACAATTTGGCCGGATCGAGCCAGATGCGCATCGCGTATTCGGATCCCAGCACCATGAAGTCGCCGACGCCCGGCGTACGCGAGATCGGATCTTCCAGTTTCGACACCAGCATGTCGGCCAGATCGCCGTTAGTCAGCTTGCCGTCTTTGGCGATCAGCCCGATCACCATCATGAAGTTTTTCTGGTACTTACGGATGCGGATACCTTGCTGGGTGACATCGGTGGGCAGCTGCGACTCCGCTAGCGACACGCGATCCTGCACCTGAACCTGGGCGATATCGGGATTGATGCCCTGATTAAAGGTGGCGATGATCTGCGCGCTGCCGTCCGAGGCGCTGCTCGACTCCAGATAACGCAAACCATCCAGGCCATTCAGCTGCTGCTCAATGACCTGCACCACGGTGTTTTGCGTGGTTTCGGCGCTGGCACCCGGATAGGTCACCGAGATAGAGACCGCTGGCGCGGAGATATTGGGATATTGATTGACCGGCAAACTGATGGCGGCAATCGCGCCGACCAGCATCACGATAATGGCGATAACCCAGGCGAAGATTGGACGTTCTATAAAAAACTTCGACATGCCGCCCCCTTATTGCGCCGCTGCGTCAGTCATCGAAAGACTCACCGCATTGGCGGATGGCGTGTCGTTGGTGTTGGCGGCGGTGGTGGTCACTTTCACCCCGCTGCGCACGCTTTGCAGGTTGTTCACCACCACGTTTTCCCCTTGCTGCAAGCCCGAGGTCACCAGCCATTCTCCTTTAATCATCTCGCCGGTGTGGATACTGCGCTGCTCGATGGTGTTGTCGCTTTTCACCACAAAGACATACGGCTGACCTTTGGTGTCATGCATGATCGACTCTTGCGGCAGCAAAATGCCTTGCTGCTGAATGCCCTGCGGGAAGCTGGCATGCACGTACATGCCCGGCAGCAGTTCGTTATTCGGGTTCGGGAACACCGCGCGCAGCACCACGGTGCCGGTGGCGGTATCGACGTTCACTTCCGAGAACGCCAGCCTGCCCTGCTCGGCGTACTGGCTGTTATCTTCCAGCGACAAGCCCACGGCGGCGGTGTTGTCGGCCACTTTGGCGATTTTGCCATCGGCCAGCGCACGGCGCAGGCGCAGCAGATCGGTGGAGGATTCGCTGACATCGACATAGATCGGATCAAGCTGAGTGATGGTGGCGAGATAATCGGTTTGCCCGTTGGTGACCAGCGCACCGGCGGTGTACAGCGAGCGGCTAATGTGGCCGGAAATCGGTGCTTTCACCAGCGTGTAGTCGAGATTCACTTTGGCGGTTTCCACGTCGGCCTGCGCTTCACGCGCGGCGGCGACCGCATCGTCGTAGGTTTGCTGGCTGATGGCGTGCGCGTTGGCCAGCGGCTGATAGCGCTTCACCACCATCGCATCGTTCTGCCAGGTCGCCATGGCTTTGTCGTAAGCCGCTTTATAGGTGGCCGGATCGATTTGATACAGCGGCTGGCCGGCTTTCACTTCACCGCCCTCGGTAAACAGGATTTTTTCAATTACGCCGCTCACCTGCGGACGCACCTGCGCAGTTCTCACCGCCGTGGTGCGGCCTGGCAATTGGCTGACAAGCGTAACGGGTTGCGCTTTCAGGTTGACCACCCCCACTTGCGGGGTGGCGGATGCGGCGGGCTTTGCTCCGCCCTGGTCACAGGCTGCCAGTAAAAACACCACGCTGGCAGAAAGAAGTTTCAGGCGCATAGTTGTTCTCTAAAAGATAGGAAGGGAATAGTCACGAAGGTAATGACTTGAAAGCCATTGTAGGGAGGCGGGTTAAGAGGGGTTGTTAAGGTTGCGTAAAATATATTTTCCAAAGGAAAATGGTAAACCTTTCGTGCCATAAAGGGTTGGGGTTTTTAGCGTTTTGCGGGTTTTGATGGGGACTACGTCCGTGCATATCGCACCGTAGGGTCGCCATTTATGGTGACCGCTCCGAAGGCTGCACGGTGCGGCCATTGGCAAGGTCGTCATAAATGACGACCTTACGATTAACCCTTCGGTTCGATGCCGCGACGGCGTAGCTCGCGACGCGCCAGCTCTTTTAACCAGCACGACAGCGTAACGTTGTCGTCGTCGGTCAAACTGCGCAGCTGCTCGTGCAGCTCCGGGTGAATACGTAACTGAAACGCCGAAGAGCGGCCCTCGCCTTTTGGCGTGCGGTCTTTGGTTTTTGGCATCGCGGGTTGGCCTCAACGAATCGCAATAAAAAATCGCCCCCTAAAGCGCTACCAACACCGTAAGGGGCTAGCGAACCGCCATGGAATGCGACATCGCGGTGCGTTACATACAGGTTACACAACCAGATATTTTTATGTTGCCGGGGAAGTGTTAAGACTCAGACAAGAGGTGTGAGCGAGTTCGCGCGGTGGTAAATATTGGGTGAAAAACACATACCTCTTCCACGAACGGACTGAGTAATCTGGGATGGGGCTGAATTAAGGGGTTACTTCCTTGCTAGCGATTAGAACTTAATGCGAGCAATGTTTTAAGTTGATGGCTCCATGTTCAGAATAATTTTGAACAAAGTCGGGCTCATTTATCCAAACATATTTGTTGTCGCTAATATCATAAAACCCACTCCAGTTAAGGACGCCGCTGTCACCAGAAAATGCTAGCTCTGCAATTCTCATTTCTCCACTGACATTGCTCCAGTTAATGGTCATTCCACCACGTCCCAAGTCGATAGGCTTGATAAAATAGAGGTCCACCTTATTTTCTGAAGCCATTACGGATGCGTACTGCACTACGATTTGATTGTCATTGACGACCAGACCTGAAAGAGAATTGGAGATCTTAAGGTCAAATGCATCACTTGCTCCACACTCTGTAGACCAAATTCCATTGGGTAGATCAGCCTTAGCGGTTAAAGACACAATAAAAAAAATAGTAGCCAAAAATTTCATCATGAAATGTCCTGTTAATGTCCACTAAAGTCTAGAAAAGAATTTTTGTGGACAGATATGATTAATGCTTTTCATCTTGCCCAATAATATTCATTCATTTTCAGAAGCTACATTGACTGTTTTAATTAGTTTCAACGCACCATCTTTTAGTGAAAAATATTTTATTGTATTATCTTCATCATCAAGAGCTTGCCCTTTTATGATAACTAATGAACTATTGATGTTAAATTGATCGCTCTCTAATCCCTCAGCATAATAATTTGGAATTTCACTTTCCACTAAGATTCCCGACCTAGCGTCCAGTAAGCCATAACCTAATGAACCACCACCACTGCCGAAAGTGAAGAGGACATAATGCCCAGCAAAATTTATTTTTTTAGCATTTTTATATTCCCATGCAAGATTTGGTGACAGATTTTTAACATTTTCTCTGTGGTTTACCGGTCCCTTGTATGAATCATGGACATTAAAATCAGAAAGAGACAAATGTGTCTCCGCTTGTGAAATGCCTGATTCAAGCCCTAACAATAGAATAAATAATAATCCCTTGCAAAAACGATTAAATTCCATTTTTAGACTCCTCCAATAGTTCTTTCATTTTATCGGGTAAGATATGAGCCTTATTTAGCCCATCACCAGTGTAGTAAGAAACCCCTTCACTATCTGCAATTCGATTTCTTGAGATCTTCTTCCCTTTCCTCACACCCGCAGAAGCAAATTCCATAGCCCATGCATACATTGCGTCTTCAACGCTACCATCCCCCTCTAAGAAATTAATAATAGGTTTACGTTTAATCTTAATGAGATATTCTTCAAATATTTTATCCTGAAGACTTTCGTCATACAACGCATTCATATCAAGTGCGAGTTTACTTACGGCATCTTTTAGAGTTGATGGTATTATTTGAAACCGGCCTGTAGCAAACATATCGTGTTTTTTCTGAGCGTCCATGACTTGTTGAATAGTCAACGAAGTAAGGCTTGTCCCATACTTTGCTTCACTATTAGTTGGTTTAGGATGCGGATAAGTACGATTATAGGCAGTGTAATCATTATTTGATTCCACTCGACCTAATAAATTAGCGAATGGACTATGTGCCCACCCTTTCTTCTTTGATTCTTTTAATGCGTCGAGAAATACTATGGGATGAAAATGCCATATTGGTTCGTCCTGATTAAACGGCTCAACCTGGCTCATCCACTCCATATCGGATTGCCATTTCTCACAATATTTCTTGTCGAAAACATCCAGATCTTTATAAACCCCGTTCCAACGACCGCTTGAGATCGATCCATACCATTCGCTGTGGTGCCGAATAACAAGCCGATCAACGACATCCCGAACTAAAGAATGACGAACGCGTAAGGCGCCACGCACGGCATTAACGCCATCGTATTGCGGATTTTCCAGCTTAGCGATAAGCCTGCGATAGTTATCAGGAACAAAAGCGTGCTTCATAACCCGTTGGTGCTCTGCACTGCTTGCTATCAGTTCCAGAGCAGTAATAACCCAGTTCTCTTTGAATGTTTCTGATACATCATTAACGGTCACTTCTTCTAAAGGGGTGAAACCCTGGCTCAGCAAATCAAACTGTTCGGTTATTAGAACTTTATCTTGTGGCAACCAGCCTGAACCGCTGACGTTATACCACCAGCGTTCGGCATCATCGAGGAAAGGTATGGCTGAATCACGCGACAAAAATTGCTGTGCTCCTAGCGGAACGCCCGTCTCTCTAAATTCAGGTGTTTCACGGAAATCATCTCGAAGATAAATCAGCTCACCCTTTGCGGCTCTGAGCATACGCTTATCGGTTTGAACGCGGCCTGGATTAGAAAGAAAGCGAGGCATTCTGCTATCAACACTCAGGCATTCCAAATGAATGAACCACTCTTTTTTAACTAACTCAGTCGAATCTGGCCTCTCGGTAAGCCCCAAAAATCCTAATGGCGTCCCGGCGTTGACTTTCCATTCATCACCTTCATCCGTCATTACTACGTCATTAAAGATGCCCTTATCGGCGGCTATTGCCATCCAATCTGGCAGAAGATCATACATCTCCCCATCAGGCTCCAGAAGCTCAGGATCTAATGTTACCCAAAACTGTTCTTTGCCCGGCTTGCCAGCCTTCAGCAACCTGGCAAGGCCGAAAGTATTAAGTTCGCTTTTTCCATTCTTGTGAAGATAAAACCGACCTTGCCGTGAGACTACAATCCGGTCGCCATCATTAATGACCTGACCGCTTCTTGGTGGCGCAGGATAAAGCGCGTATTGCCTTTTAGCTTCGTCACCTTCAGGCACGCCAAAATGCCCCTTTTTGAAACGCCGCAGTGTGATACCACGGCGATCAGCAGCAACTTTGTAACACTGCGATGAGGGATAATCGTTGAGTGCAGCAAGATGCATGTACAGGCAATAGAATTCTAACCAGGTTTCTTCTCTGTCCGGATTTGGTTTGCAAAGCGATTTCACCAACACAAACGAAGAACTATGACAAAGCGTCGTGCCGCAATGCCGCGCTGTTGGGTAGGTGTCATTTAAGCGATAGGCAACGATTGTGCCATCAGTCATGAATTGCAGCGGCACAGGATCTTCACTGTTCTGTGCATCTGGTATGAGTGCCGAAAATGGCTGGGAGACATCACTGATATGTATTCCGCCATGCCAGAAGCCGTTGGCACCAATAGCCCAGGATCCATGCGGTTCACTGGCGATAAGGCTCATCACCTCATCATGTGATTGGAATTCACTGCCATTGAGGTTTCTGATGGGATAGGAGAATTTCATAACGCATCCTTAGCTGTCGTTCATCCTGTGGTGTAAGGCGGCACCGATTCGTTTGAATCTTGTGAAAAACCTTAAGGCACAATCTTCGCATGGCTTTTTAAAAAGAAAAGAACAAATTACAGGCATTGAGTAATTAAGATGATCAGTTCGGATCTAAATTACAGGCAAAAAAAACCCACGCATCTGCGTGGGTCGGTGTAATAACAGGGTACTGCCAAAGCAGCTTGTTTCACACCCATCAATACCTCTGGGATCTCCATACTCGCACCGTTGAGTCGGTGAAAGACAGGTGCAAAAAGCAACGGTGTTTGGGGAAGTGAAACGAGGTGTGAATATTCTCCACACCTCACTTACGCTTTTGATTTAACTAAGATTTGTCTGAAGAAGGTTTACTGTAGATCGCATCGGGTGCCACGTTCATGTGCTTGAGTACCGGGCCCATGATGTTGCCGAAGATCGGTGCCGCCACCGAGCCACCAAAGTGATCGCCCGCGGTGGGATGGTTGATCATTACCACCAGCGCCACTTCCGGATGGCTGGCGGGCGCGATGCCGGCGGTGTAGTTGATATAACCGCCATCGTACTTGCCGCTTGTGCCCATCTTCTCTGCGGTACCGGTTTTGGTCGCCAGACGATAACCCGGCACCGCCGCTCTTACCCCGGTCCCGCCCGGCAGTACGTCGCTCTCCAGCATATGCACCACGGTTTGCACCACCTGCGGATTCGCCACCTGTTTGCCTAACACCGGCGGCGTCACTTTGGTGATCGACAGTGGACGATAAACGCCGTACGAACCGAGCGTGGCGTATTCACGCGCAATCTGCAGCGGCGTGACGCGCAGGCCGTAGCCAAAGGCAAAGGTGGCGCGTTCGATATCAGCCCAGCGCTCGCGGTGCAGCGGGAAGTACCCCACGCTCTCACCGGTCAATCCCAGCCCGGTAGGTTTACCCAGGCCAAATGCCTGATAGGTATTAACCAGCGCTTCAGCGGGCATCGCCAGCGCAATGTGCGAGACGCCGATGTCACTCGATTTCTGCAAAATGCCGGTCATGGTGAGGCGCGGCCAGTGACCAACGTCGCGAATTAAGTGGCCGTTGACGCTGTAAGGCGTGGTATCGATCACCGAATCGGCGCGCACCAGATGGCGCTCCAGCCCTTCCATCACCACCAGCGGTTTCACCGTGGAGCCGGGTTCGTAGCTGTCGTTGATCGCCGAGTTACGCATCTGCGCCGGCGTGGCATTTTCATAGTTGTTCGGGTTGAACGACGGATAAGAGGCCATCGCCAGAATTTCGCCGGTATCGATTTTCACCAATACCGCCGCACCCGAATCCGCTTTGTTAAGCAGCACGCCGTCGCGCAGTTTGCTGTAGAGCGTGAATTGGTCGAACTTATCGATACTGAGCTGCACGGTTGGCGGCTGCTGTGGCGGCTGGTAATCGATCATCGCAATGATGTTGCCTTCACCATCCTGACGATAAACCTCTTTACCTGGATCGCCCTGCAGCACATGGTCGAAGCCCTTCTCGATGCCGTTCAGGCCATTGCTGTCGGCCCCTACAATACCAATCAGCGGCGCAGCTGCTTCACTCATTGGATAGAAGCGGCTGTCGTTATACACCGAGCTGATACCTTTGAGTTTCAGCTCGGCGATATCTTTGGCGATGCCGAGTTCGATTTTGCGGCCCAGATAGAGGAAGCGTTTTTTCGGGTTGGCGGTGATGGCCGCGCGCAGATCTTCCGGACGCTGATTGAGCGCGGCCGCCAGATAAGCCCATTTGGCGCTGGTGAAATCGGGATTTGCCTCCAGCACGCGCATTGGATCGG
Organism: Pantoea leporis; assembly: GCF_028048155.1. Classification (NCBI taxonomy): domain Bacteria; kingdom Pseudomonadati; phylum Pseudomonadota; class Gammaproteobacteria; order Enterobacterales; family Erwiniaceae; genus Pantoea; species Pantoea leporis. The sequence goes on along the minus strand of NZ_JALMEU010000009.1, from coordinate 53,343 downwards.
CGATGATGTCACGCGCCGGAACGCTCAGCGCTAATGCCTGGCCGTCGCGATCCAGCAAGGTGCCACGGTTAGTTGGCAACGTTACGGTACGCAGCGAGCGCTGATCGGCTTCGTGCTCCAGCATCGGATGCTTGATCAGCTGCAGGTCACCAACGCAAATCAGCAACAGCACCAAACAGCAGAACACGCCAAGGCAGATCAGGCGAAAACGAAACGGGTTAAAGGGCGCTTTTATCTGGTCTTTTCCCAGAAATTTTTTTATTTGAGGCATGGCAATCCGCTGCTGTAAGTGAATCTGAAGCTTATTGCTTGCAGTTATAAAGAAACGTAAAGCGAGTTGACAGGAAAACTGTGTTTCGATTCGTTAAGCAAAAAAAAACCTGCGCATCTGCGCAGGTCGGTGTAATCAAGAAAACTTTTTGATGTTCACCCATCAATACCTCTGGGACCCTGACTGTAGCAAGGTGGCACGCTGGGAAACCATCGCCTAAACGCAACAGTTACCGGCAAAATGTAACCAGCGATGAGATTATTCGTTGCCCATTCACATCAGATGTTTTTTGATTTCCACCAGGCAACTCATGGCATTAGGACCCTGCGTTAACGACGAGGTGCCGATATCCAATGTCAGGACATTCGGGTTGCCGGCGCGATCCCACGGTTGCCAGGCGCGACCAAAGCCAGGATCGAACCAGGCGCCGGTGGCGATGATCACCACGCCCGGCGTTACCCCGTCGGTCAGGCGCACACCGGCCAGCATGCGCCCGCGCGCGTTGCTCACCTCAATCTCATCGCCATCCTGAATATCACGCGCTGCCGCATCCTGCGGATGCATATACAGCGTCTCATGTCCGGCGGTTTTGTTGCCTTGCACCGTGGCGGTGGCGTCCATCTGGCTGTGCAGACGATCGGATGGCTGAATCGAGATCATATGCAGTGGGAACTGTGAACTGAGCGGCGCGCCCAGCCACTCTTGCGGCTCGCGCCACTCGGGATGTCCGGCGAAATCCTCCAGCTGATAATCGGCAATGGTTTGGCTGAACAGCTCAATCTTACCGCTGGCGGTTTGAATTGGATGCGTTTCTGGGTTAGCGCGGAAATCATCCATAAACACGAACGGCTTGCCGCCTTCGGGAATCTCGACAAAACCGCGCTCCCAGAATTCCCCGAACTCCGGGAACGGGATATCACGGCGCGCATGCGCTACCGCGCACTGCTGATACAGATGCTCAATCCACTGCATCTCATTGCGCCCTTCGGTGAACACATCACGATAGCCGAGGCGATCGGCGATATCAGCGAAGATGTCGAAATCATTGCGCGCCTGATGCTGCGGCTTGATCGCATGATGCATCGCCAGCACGAAGCGATCGCGCGACGATCCGCCGATGTCGTTGCGCTCCAGCGTGGTGGTCGCGGGCAACACGATATCCGCCATCTGCGCCGCCGGCGTCCAGACGATATCCTGCACAATCACGGTATCCGGGCGCTGCCAGCCTTCCACCAGACGATTGAGCTGCTGATGATGATGGAACGGATTGCCGCCCGCCCAGTGCACCAAATGGATATCCGGATAGTGCTGGGTTTCACCCTGGAATGCGTACGGCTGGCCGGGATTGAGCAGCATGTCGCTGATGCGCGCCACTGGAATCGACAAATTGCCCGGATTCGGGCCGGTGCTCATCATGGGTGCCGGGCCATCCTGACGCGGATTGCCGACGCTGTTCATCGAGCCATGACCAAAGGAGAAACCGCCGCCCGGCAAGCCTGGCTGACCGAGCATTGACGACAGCGCAATCATCATCCAGTACGGCTGCTCGCCGCGATGGGCGCGCTGTACCGAATAGGAGCAGGTAATAAAGCTGCGTTTGCCGATCAGCTGCTGCGCCAGCAAAGCAATGCGCGCCGCCGGAATGCCGGTAATGCTGCTGGCCCACTCAGGCGTTTTGGCGATGCCATCGCTTTCACCGAGCAGATAGCCGCGCAGCTGCGGCCAGCCGGTGCAGTGGCTGGCGAGGAAGCTTTCATCCAGCGCGTTAAGCCTGGTGATCTCAAAACCCAGCGCCAGCATCAGCGCCACGTCGGTGTTCGGGCGAATCGGAATCCACTCGGCATTGACGAACGCCGGGCAGTCATCGCGCATTGGGCTGATGTTAATGATTGGCGTGCCTTTGGCGCTGAGCTGCTCCAGCGCCGGTTTCAGGCTGTGCTGCCCTGCGCCGCCGGACGCCACCTGCGCGTTTTTCAGCGCCAGGCCGCCGAAGGCGATAAAGATGTCGGCGTGCTGCACCACTTCCGGCCAGTCGGTGACGCGGCCGGTGAGCGGCATGTAGGTGCCAATCACGTACGGCAGGAAGAACTGCGCCGCGCCCCAGCTGTAGTTACCTTGCTGATCGACGCCGCCGCCGCCCTGAAAATAGAAGCGACGGATCAGCGTGCGCGCGTGGTTGACGCGTCCCGCCGATGACCAGCCGTAAGAGCCGTTGAAAATGCCCGCTGCGCCGTAGCGATCGCGCACGCGGCGATTCTCTTCCGCCACCAAATCCAGCGCGGTATCCCAATCCACCGCCACGAAATCTTCCCGACCGCGTAAGGTGCGATCGCTGTTCTCGCGCGACTTCAACCATGAACGGCGCACCATCGGCTGGCGAATACGCTTATCCGAATAGACCAGTTCAGGAATGGTGTTGAGCATCGGCGAGGGATCGGCATCGGCGAAGAAGGGTTCACAGCCAATCAGGCGATCGTTTTCGGTGACGGCAGTGAATGCGCCCCAGTGCGCCAGGTGTGGCACGCGAGTTTTCATGGTTTTTGGGTCCGGCAGGCAGGTGTGATTGTGTCTGGCAGCATAACATGAGCCTGTAACCGAGCTAAAGCGCGGCTGTGAGCGCCTGATTTTCCGTGCTTTTGCGACAGCGCTGGCATTCTGCCGGGTTGCTACAGGGTGGGTTTTCCGTAACACTGGTGGCATGTGTAAACGTTTTCCCGGATGTCGATAATCGCATGGCTACCATTAAGGATGTTGCCCGTATGGCTGGGGTGTCGGTTGCGACCGTCTCCCGCGTCATCAATAATTCGCCCAAAGCCAGCGAGAGTTCTCGCCTCGCCGTTACGGCGGCAATGGAGCAGTTGCAGTATCACCCGAACGCCAACGCACGCGCCCTGGCGCAGCAATCCACCGAAACCCTGGGTTTAGTGGTGGGCGATGTTTCCGATCCGTTTTTTGGCGCGATGGTCAAAGCGGTGGATGAAGTTGCGGGCCAGACCGGCAACTTTTTGCTGATTGGTAACGGTTACCACAATGAGCAAAAAGAGCGTCAGGCGATTGAGCAACTGATGCGCCATCGCTGCGCCGCCTTAGTGGTGCACGCCAAGAAAATCCCCGACGACGATTTAGAGATGCTGATGAAGCAGGTGCCGGGCATGGTGCTGCTGAATCGCCTGCTGAAAGGCTTTGAACATCGCTGCATCGCGCTGGATGACCGCTACGGCGCGTGGCTGGCAACGCGCCATCTGATTCAGCAAGGCCATACGCAAATCGCCTTTATCTGCTCCACGCACACCATTTCCGATGCCGAAGATCGTCTGCAAGGCTATTACGACGCGCTGAAAGAGCACGGTTTGCCGTGTAATGACCGTTTGGTGGCGTGGGGCGAACCAGACGAAGTGGGCGGCGAACAAGCGATGACCGAATTGATGGGACGCGGCAAGCAGTTCACCGCGGTGGCCTGCTACAACGATTCGATGGCCGCCGGTGCGCTGGCGGTGCTGAGTGATAACGGCATTCGCGTGCCGGAAGAGATGTCGCTGATTGGCTTCGATGATGTGCTGGTGTCGCGCTATGTGCGCCCGCGTTTGACGACGGTGCGTTATCCGATTGTCACCATGGCGCAACAGGCGGCGCAACTGGCGCTGGCGTTAGCCAATGGCAGCGAGATGCCGGAAGTGACCAATATGTTTAGCCCCACGCTGGTAAGACGGCATTCGGTGAGTGGGCCGGGTTAAATCCTGGTGCGCGCTTTCCCTCACCCTAACCCTCTCCCGCAAGCGGGAGAGGGAATGATTAGGTGGAGTGAACCTCGGATTTACAGCTTGCTTGGGCGGCTCCTTCTCCCGCTTGCGGGAGAAGGCTGGGATGAGGGACAACGCGCACCCATCACAAATCCCGCGAATACACCTTCACCCGCACATCCGGGAACTCCAGCGCTTCGCATTGATACTGCCAGCCAAAACGTTCGTAATAGCCGCCAAAGGTGGACCATAACCACAGCTTGTCATGACCGCGCTGCTGCGCGAAATCGATCACATGCTGCTGCAGCGCTTTGCTCAATCCCTTGCCGCGCGCGGACTCCTCAACAAACAGCGCCGCCACCCACGGCGTGAGATCCTGACGGCTGATCAAATCGCAGCGCCAGAATCCCACCGTGCCGAGCGGTATGTCGCCGTCCAGCGCCACGAAGGTCACCGGAAAGTCGGCGCCGTTGAGGCTGCTGCGCACAATGCTGTGGTAAAACTCACGCGACGTACCGTCACCAAACGCCTGCCACAGCCAGTCGGTGATCTGCGTGGCGTGATGCGGCACCTCGCTGAGCGCGACGATCTTCATCAGATCAGCTCCAGCGCCAGCAGCTCCTGAATGGTCTGCGCACGACGAATTTCACGCGCCGCGCCATTCTCGAACAGCACTTCCGGAATCAGTGGACGGCTGTTGTAGTTCGACGACATCGACGCGCCATACGCGCCGGTATCGTGGAACACCAGATAATCGCCGACCTGCGCCACAGGCAGCGCACGGGTTTCCACTTTGCCGCCTTCCAGTTGCGTGAACACGTCGCCCGATTCACACAGCGGACCGGCCACTACGCTCTCCACGGTGGCGTCGCCCAGCGCGCGGCCATCGACCGGCAGCAGAGAAATGTGGTGATAGCTGCCGTACATTGACGGACGCATCAAATCGCTAAAACCGGCATCGACCAGCACAAAGTGACGGCTGCCCATCTCTTTTACCGCGCGTACCTGTGACACCAGCACGCCCGATTCAGCAACCAGGAAACGGCCTGGCTCAATCTCCAGTTTCACCGCATGACCGAGATGCGCAGCGATACGCTCGCGCGCGTCGTTCCACAAGCCGTAATAGTGCTGGGTATCAATGGCTTCTTCGTCAAAACGATACGGAATCGACAAACCGCCACCGGCAGAAATCGCTTCCAAATCCTGCCCAAATGCCACCACCTGATCGACCATCGCGTCACACACCTGCTGCAGATGGCCATAATCCACGCCGGAACCGATGTGCATATGCAGGCCGACCAGACGCAGGCCGTGCTGCTGAATCGCCGCCAGCGCCAGCGGCAGATCGCTGTGCCAGATGCCGTGTTTACTGTTCTCACCGCCGGTGTTGGTTTTCTGGCTGTGACCGTGACCAAAACCCGGATTGATGCGCAGCCACACCGCGTGGCCCGGTGACAGCTCGCCCAGTTGATGCAGCATATTCACCGAACCGGCATTGACCGGCACTTTCAGCTCGGCGATACGCGCCAGGGTTGGCTGATCAAACACATCGGCGGTGAAGACGATATCTTCGCCGCCCGGCTGATAACCAGCGGCAATGGCACGCTCGATTTCACCCAGCGATACCGAATCGACTTTGACGCCCGCCGCACGCATCAGACGCAAAATGTGAATGTTGGAGCAGGCTTTCTGCGCAAAACGCACCACGTCGAAGGCGCCGAGCTGCGCAATGCGCTGCTGAATAATCGCCGCATCATAAGCCCAGAATGGGCCGGCATAACGCTGCGCCAGCGGCAGTAAGTTGGCGGCAGTTAACGCGGTTTCGGTGTTATTAAGTGGGCGTGGCATGTCAATTCTCCTGTGTCATTGAGGCTATTTAGCCACAGCGCATCAATTCAGAAAAATATCTGTTTTAGCGACATCTATACAAATATGATATGAGCTATCTGGAGGAGACAATGGCAAAAATTAACTGGCGACATATCGAAATTTTTCACGCGGTGATGACCAGCGGCAACCTGACGCAGGCGGCGACGCTGCTGCATACTTCGCAGCCCACGGTGAGCCGCGAACTGGCGCGCCTTGAGCAGCAGCTCGGCCTGCAGCTTTTCGAACGGGTGCGCGGCCGCCTGCAGCCAACGGTGCAAGGCTTGCGGCTGTACGAAGAGGTGCAGCGCTCGTGGTACGGACTGGATCGCATCATGGATGCCGCCGAAGGGTTGCGTCAGTTTCGTCAGGGTGAATTGTCGATCGCCTGCCTGCCCGTGTTTTCGCAGTCGCTGTTGCCGCCGGTGCTGCAGCCCTTTCTTCAGCGCTATCCGCAGGTCAGCCTGAATATCATTCCGCAGGAGTCGCCGTTGCTGGAAGAGTGGCTGTCGGCACAGCGTTACGATCTCGGCCTGACCGAAACCCAACACGCACCGGCGGGCACCGAACGCTTGCCGCTGCTGACCTGTGACGAAGTGTGCGTGCTGCCGCCACAGCATCCGCTGTGTCAGCGCGAGGTGCTGACGCCGCAGGATTTCCACGGTGAAAACTACGTCAGCCTGTCGCGCAGCGATAGCTATCGCCAGCTGCTGGATTCCCTGTTTCATGAGCAGAATGTGGAGCGTCGTCTGGTGCTGGAGACGCACAGCGCGGCGTCAGTGTGCGCGATGGTGCGCGCGGGCGTGGGGATTTCGATTGTGAATCCGCTGACGGCGCTGGATTACGCCGACAGCGGTGTGGTGATGCGTCGCTTCAATATTGCCGTGCCCTTCACCGTGAGTTTAGTGCGGCCGCAGCATCGACCGGCTTCGGCGCTGGTCGATCACTTCTGCGACCACCTGCAACAGCACGTGGCGGCGTTTCCACAACGTATTGCCGAGCGGCTGGCTTAAGCGTTGACCGCTTCGCCCTGCCCGCCCGCTTTGCGGAAGGTGATCAGGCAGATCACCAGTCCGACCGCGGCCAGCGCAGCAGCGGCAACCGGCACCGACGTCAGGCCGTACCCTTTCTCGATCACCGCGCCACCGACCCACGCGCCGAGCGCATTGCCGACGTTGAAAGCGGAGATATTCAGCGTAGAGACCAGATTCGGCGCATCTTTGCCGTGGCGCACCACGTTAATCTGCAAGCCCGGCACGGTGGCGAAGGTCGCCATCGCCCACAGGAACAGCGTGATTTCCGCCAGCCACAGCGCATGGCTGGTCCAGCTGAACAGCAGCGAGAACACTGCAATCAGCACAAAGCTGAGGATCAGGCTGAACGACACTTTCCAGTCGGCCAGCTTGCCGCCGAGGATGTTACCGACGGTCAGCCCCGCGCCAATCAGGAACAGCGTCCAGCTAACACCCCGATCCGAGATACCGGTCACCTGCAGCAGCAACGGGGCAATGTAGCTAAACAGCGCAAACATCGCCGCCGCAAAGAACACCGTCATCAGCAGCGACAGCCACAGTTTGCCGTTGGCCAGCGCGCTGATTTCACTCGCCAGATGCACCGGCTTCTCTTCTTTGTTGGTCGGCAGGCTCACCATCAGCGCGATAAAGGCGAAGATGCCGATGATCGCCACGCCCCAGAAGGTGGCGCGCCAGCCAAACATCTGACCAAACCAGGTGCCGAGCGGCACGCCGAGCACGTTGGCCAGCGTCAAACCGGTGAACATCAGCGCCACGGCAGAAGCTTGTTTACCTGGAGCGACCAGGCTCGCCGCCACCACTGCACCGATGCCGAAGAACGCACCGTGACACAGCGCCGTCACCACTCGCGCCAGCATCAGCAGGTTGTAGGTGTAGGCCAATGCACAGAGCACGTTACCGATGATGAAGATGATCATCAGCAGAATCAGAGTACGTTTACGCGGCAGTTTGGCGGTCAGCAACGCCATGATCGGCGCGCCAATAGCAACGCCCAGCGCGTAGCCGCTGATCAGCCATCCCGCAGAAGGAATGGTCACTTGCAGATCACCCGCCACCTCGGGCAGCAATCCCATAATGACGAATTCCGTGGTGCCGATGGCGAACGCACTCAGCGCCAGCGCCAGTAATGCAACAGGCATAACACACTCTCCCAATAATTTTTTGCAGGCGGGCCGCACTGCGAACGCAGTACGGTGACAACAGACGCTTATTAAAATTTGAACTGCGTCACATTGTTATTAAAGCATAGCCCTTCCATGCCAACCACCCTGCGCGCCGCAAGACTATTTTGCGCCCGTAGCAATAATCCCTGCGCGCGAAAATGTCACTGACTAACCATTGAGACAGATGGAGGTTTCCGCGCTACGCTTGAGAAGGGTGTGATCGTTATCACAGTGAGTCAGCTTTTGGCGAAAAATCAAACAGTAAAGGATGGGCGTGCACTGCCGATACCTCAATGGATTGCCCGGTTATGGGGTGTCAAAAATCGAGGGGAAAGCGTATGCGATGGCTCATCGCGCTAACGGTTGGCTGCCTAAGCGGCTGCTCTGTTGGGCATTACGAATACAGCAAAGAAGCAGCAAAACGCGTCGATATGACCGTCACCGGCATTCCAACGGTGCTGGGCATTGGTGCGCTTGGCACCACCATTCCTCTCACGCCCGAATACAGCCTGACGGCGGCCCACGTGGCGAAGTATTCACTCTATCGGGTGAAAGCCTGGCATCCCGAATGCGATATCGCCGTGGTGTACCATAAAAACAGCGAAGCCAATTTGCCGCCGCCGTTCCGCAATAGCCATATCGGCGACGACGTGAATCTGTATGGCTACAGCTTTATTTCCGCGATGCCGGTAGCGTCAAGCGGCAAGAATCTGATCAATACCACGCTGGCGAATGACTGGAACAAAGCCAGCTGTGTGGTGGTGGCGGCCAATGCCGGCGTGGTGAAAGGTATGTCCGGCGGCGCGGTGTATAACGCCAGCGATGATACGCTGGCGGGGGTGATTGTCGGTTACAGCAGCCAGATTGATGACAATAAAAGCGGCAAAACGCTGTTTAAGAATGTGGCGCTGTATGTACCGTACGCACGCTTTCAGGCGTGGCTGGATGGGGTGGTGAAGTCTTAGATCGTGCTGGCTGTCGGTGCTGGCTGTCCCCCTCCTCGGTCGGTGATTGCTGTCCCCCTCCTCGGTCCTCCCCCATAAATGGGGGAGGAAGATGCTGCAATATGATAGTTCTGAAGCTGCATGTGGCAGCGTCTCCTTCCCCCATTCATGGGGGAAGGCCGGGATGGGGGACAGCGTGCACAGGGACAGCGTGCACAGTCAAGCCGGAACCCATGCCCCCTGTACCTGCACCTGCGGGAAACCGCTGGTCAGAATACGCAGCTCGGCATCGCGCGGGGTGTTGTCGCCCTGCCCCTGAATGCTGACGATATCCTGCGGACAGGCGGAAAACGCCACAAAACAGTCCATCTCGGCGCGCAGCACAATATAGTCACCCGGCTTCGTCACCACCGGCAGCGTCTTCAGCGTGATGCCATCCGGCTGCACCTGAATATTCATAAAGATATTAAACGAGGCCAGATTGCCATGCGGCAGCGTCACGCCCAGCTCACGCATGCCTTCAAACAGATTGTCATGGCAGTTGCGATGCGGTTCGGTGCAGCCGAGCAGCTCATAACGACGCGCATCGCAGGCCGCCATAAAGGTGTCGTGCACGCCTGGCGAGGTATCCGCCACCAGCGTCAAAATCGGATGGCGCTGGCTGGTGATAAAGCTGTCGCCCACTTTGGGATTGAGACGCTGATTCCACACGCGCGTCGCCTCCATACACATATATTCACTCACATCCTCAGCGTTGTACGCCCAGCAATCCACCACCTGCGTGCCGTGCAGGTTAATCACCTGCACCGCTTCACCTTGCTTCAAGCGCACCGCTTTGCCGTAGCGCGCCGGGATGGTCATCGCTTCACGATGCTGAAATTCAGCCGACATGTTGTTCTCCTGATTAATGCTGCATGGCACGACGATAGCGCGTCATGCGAGATTCAAGGCCGCGCGCCAGCCAGTCGATAATGCTGTTGAGCAGCCAGTAACAGAGCGCCACCGTGAGATAGATCTCCAGCGGCGCGTAGGTATCCGAAATCGCCTGTTTGGCGGCGTACATAAACTCCTGCACCGAGACAATCGACAGCAGCGCGGAGTCTTTAATCAACCCGATCATCAGCCCGACCAGCGGCGACAACATCTGCGGCAGCGTTTGCGGCAGCACCACGTCACGCAGTTGTTCGCTGCGGCTCAGGCCCAACACGCGGCACGCTTCCCACTGCCCTTGCGGCAGCGCATCAATCGCCGAGCGGATCACCTGCGCAATGTAAGGCGCGTAGTAGAGCGTCAATGCCAGCACGCCCACCACCGGCGACGACAGCGTGATGTCATATTCCGGCAACACAAAATAGAGCAGATAGATCACCACCAGCAGCGGCAGCGCGAGGGTTAAGCCGCTGTAAAGATTGAGCAAACGCAGCCAGAACCGCGAGGCACGCATCAGCAGCACGGCCAATAGCGCGCCCCACAGTAGTGAGCAGAGCGCCGCCACCAGACAAAGCTGCAAGGTGGCGAGCAGGCCGTCACCGAGCGACGGCAGAGAGGTGATAATTGCCTGCCAATCCATTACACCAACCTCCGCTTCGCTTCTAAACGGCGCGCCGCCGCAATTAACGGCATGGCGATCAGCAGATAACCGGCCGCCACCAGCAGCAGCACTTGCGTAGCTTCGTAGGTGCGGGCGATGACGATCTGTCCGGCGTAGGTCAGTTCAGTGAGCGCCACCACCGACGCTAGCGGCGTGGTTTTCAGCAGAATGGTGAATTCATTCACCAGCATCGGCAGACTGGCGCGCATCACTTGGGGATTGATGACGTACCACCACGTCAGCAGGCGGCTCAGACCCAGCGTGCGCGATGCTTCTAGCTGTCCGCGCGTCACCAGGCTGCGATTCACGCGCAGGATTTCCGCCACGTACGCGCCGCTGTTAAGGCCAATGGCAATCACCGCCGCCAGCATCGGCTGACCGCCCAATCCCAGCCGCGGCAAGGTGAAAAACACCACAAACAGCTGCACAATCGCTGGCGTTCCGCGCATCACGCTGACATAGAAACGCCCGATGGCGCGCCAGATCCAGGCACGACGCAGCTGCAGGAAGCAGCCGAGCTGCCCCATCACCACGCTGACTAATGACGCCAGCACGGTGAGCACCAGCGTCATCAGCAGGCCGTGTCCGAGTTCCGGCAGCGCGGCCACTACCTGTTGATCCAGCCCCATGCGTTACTCCGCGTTAAAGTCGTGCAGGTTTTCCGCCACCGACAGCAGCAGCGGCGCGGGACGATCGTTGCCCTCAATGCCGGTGTTACAGGCGGAGACGATGAACTGCATGTCCATCACCACGCGACAGGTAATGCTGTCGCCAGCTTGGGTCAGGTTGGTTTCCGGCAGAATCTCGCCTTCACGCGTCAGCTTGACGTGCATAAACAGATTGATGGGATCCGGCAGCTTCGGCACCACCATGCCCAGACGCGCCAGCTCGCCGCGCAGCGCATCGAGGCAACCTTCGCCCGGATAACCGCGCTCAGCGAGAAACGCCGTGGTGGACGCCGGCAGCAGCAGGTCGTGACGCTTCACGCTGTCTTTGCCCAGCACCATCATCGGACGACGACGGTTGTTCACCAGACGCATGCCGGAACCGAGCAGGTAGCTGTTGCTAAACACCCGCGTGTGGTGCACCGACAGCCACACGGCGGGATCGGCCAGGCTAAAGCCAAACAGCGAAGCCACCGCGCCGTCGCCCTGAGCGGTGATGCGCAGCAACTGACCGCGCAGCACGCGAATCGAACCGATGCTGCCCGCTGCAACCTGCACCGGTTCAGCCAGCGTGCGCACGGCGGTTTCTTCATAACTTTCACGCATTAACAGCATGATTCATCTCCTGAGCGTGAAAATGGTCGCTGACCACGATGTCGATTGGCGTCACCTGCAGGCCGTTGCCGGGAATAATGTCCTGCGGGCAGGATGAGACCGCGCAGATCAGATCGCACAGCGCTTTAAAGGTGATGCTATCGCCCGCTTTGCTGTTGGGATCGGTCACTTCCATGCGGCCATCGGCGGTGACCGGGCCGTTCTGAAATAGGTTGAACGGTTCCGGCAGCGAGAAGTAGGTGACGCCAAACGCCTTCATCCCCTCCAGCAGGTTATCGACGCAGTTGCGATGCCCTTCGACACCGAAATCGATGCTGAAACGGGTGCGATCGCAGGCCGGTACGTTGGCGTCGTGGATGCCGATGCTGTCGGCAAGAATGCGCAGCATCGGGCGGTTTTCACTCGACCACAACGCGTCACCCGGCTTAAAGAACAGCGAGCGCAGCTGTTGGCGCGTGTGCACCGGCGACAGCTTCTCGTTCAGGTCATCGGCATTCACCGCGACAAAATCGGCCGCCTGCTGCCCTTCGCTGTCAATCACGGTAATAAACTGGCCCTTGCGCACGCGGAAGGTTTTGCCAAAGCCGGCAGGCACCGTCAGGTTGGACTGGCACATAATTACTCCTGCGGAATGAAGTCGCTGGCGGGCACGGTAAAGGTGGTGCCGAGATATTGCTGCTGCAGTTTGGTCAGTTCGCCGTCTTTCTGCATCGCGAGGATGTGGTCGCTAATGGCTTTGTTCAGGCTGCCATCTTCTTTACGTGTCGCCCAACCCATCCACTGCGACGGGCCGACTTCGCCCACCTGCGCCACTTTGCCGGCATATTTTTTTGCTACCGGCGCCAGTACCGAGATGTCGTCATAAACGAAGTCGGCGCGTTTGGTCATCAAGGTGCTGACGGTTTGATCGAGTGAATCGACATTGATGATGGTGATCGGTTTTTTACCCTCCTTCTTCAACTGCTCGTTGAAGCCCTTCAGCAGCTGCTCTGGCACGCTGGCGGTTTTCACCGCACCGCGCAGACCCGACAAGCTTTCCGGACTCAGGGCCTTGCCGCTGAAGGTTTTCGCTTCGGCTTCACGCACCAGCACGCCGTTGACGGTTTTGCTGTACGGCACGGTAAACAGCACTTTTTTCGCGCGTTCCGCCGTGACGTTGAGGGATGAACCTTCGGCATTGAAAGAGCCCGAAATCAGGCCCGGCAGAATGCCGCTGAAGGCGGTTTTCTGAAACTCCAGTTTCACACCGAGATCGTTGGCAAAGGATTGCATGATCGCCACGCTGTAACCGGTGATCTCACCTTTGTCATCGGTGTATTCGTAGGGAGGAAAGGTTGGATCGATACCGACGGTAATTTTGCCGCTGCTTTTGATGTCGGCCAGCGTATCGGCTTGTGCCTGCGCCATGGTGCCGACGGAGAGAAGTGCGGCAATCAGCAGTGCTGTTTTTTTCATTATGGTGATTCCCTGGTGTTGGTGAAATGTCATTTTCTACTGAGCATATTTTGTGCCAGCTTTTTCACTACCATGCAGGGAGACCTGATAAAAAAAAGATTTTATTTAATAAAATCAAATGGAAACATTTGTTTCTTAATTTTTATTTTTAGTTTCTATTATTTCACACACGGTAAAACGGGGATAATTGGATGGGTGGGCACTGGACAGAATTGCACCGTTTTGGTGATTTTTCTGGCGCACAATGCGCCAGCAAGGCGCATTATTCCAGTTCGTCGAGGGATTGGTGCAGCGCTTCGATTTGCGCGAGATGATCGTTGCTGGCTTTACCCATTTGCCGGGCCACCAGTGAACAGAGCAGGTTACACACGCCAGAGAGCGCGGCGGTGCTGTCGAAAATCAGGCTGCTGTCGGTGTGACAGCGGATTACCCACTGCGCATGGCGCGCCGGTTTGCCGGAAAGCACGTCGGCGATATACAACATTGGCACATTGCGCTCGGCCAGCGCGTTCATCGCCGCCTCCAGCGCGGGCATGCGACGACGCAGACCGACGCAGATCACCACATCCTCTGCGGTCAGAGCCGCGATATGCTCTGCCAGCGAATCGCCGGGACGCGGCAGCAGACGCACATCGGAGTGAATATGGATCAGGTCTCGATAGATCAGATGCGCGATGGTTTGGCTGTGGCGCCAGCCCATTACCACCACGCGTCGCGCCTGGCTGATGGCGCTGACCGCTTGCTGCAGCTGTTCGCTGTCCAGCGTGCGATAGCTGTTGACCAGGTTGGCGATCTCTCTTTCCAGATGCTGCTGCATGATGCTCGCCAGCGGCGATGCGCTGGGTGCCGGTTGCAGGTAGAGCGGTGATCCGCTGCTTTGCATGTCACGCGCCTGGCGACGTGCGGCTTCATAACTTTCATAGCCGAGATGGCGGAAGAAGCGCGTGGTGGTGGCTTTGGACACGCCCGCGCTGTGTGCCAGCTCGGTGGCGGTGTTCATGGCTAACTGGCCTGGTGCGGCGAGTAGCACATCGGCAAGTCGCTGCTCGTGGCTGGAGAGTTGATCCCAGTGCTGACGAATCCGGCCCTCTAACGTTGCCGCTTTTGCACTCATGGTGATTCCCTGAAAAAGAAAAAAACCATCCTGCACAGAGCGTGCCGGGTTGTCATCAGGAATTTTGTGTTGGGGGGAATGTGCTGGCTGAATCGCTACTCGGTCCGTGCTTGCTGTCCCCCTCCTCGGTCCTCCCCCATGAATGGGGGAGGAAGATGCTGCCATATGGTAGTTGGGGAGTTGCATGTGGCAGCGTCTCCTTCCCCCATTTATGGGGGAAGGCCGGGATGGGGGGCAGCAGCTCCGGACTACTTACCGGTCGGGCGCAGTGCCGGGAACAGGATCACGTCGCGGATGGTGTGGCTGTTGGTGAACAGCATCACCATACGGTCGATACCAATACCCAAACCAGCGGTTGGCGGCAGGCCGTGTTCCAGCGCGGTGACGTAGTCTTCGTCGTAGAACATCGCTTCGTCATCGCCAGACTCTTTCGCATTCACCTGCTGCAGGAAACGCTCAGCCTGATCTTCTGCATCGTTGAGCTCTGAGAAGCCGTTACCGATTTCACGGCCGCCGATGAAGAACTCAAAGCGGTCAGTGATTTCCGGGTTCTCGTCGTTACGACGCGCCAGCGGTGATACTTCAGCCGGGTATTCGGTGATGAAGGTTGGCTGAATCAGGTGCGCTTCAGCGGTCTCTTCGAAGATCTCTGTAACGACGCGGCCCAGGCCCCAGCTCTTCTCAACTTTGATGTGCAGCGATTGGGCAATCGCTACCGCTTTATCAAAGTCTTCCAGATCGCTCAGGTCAGTTTCCGGACGGTATTTCTTGATCGCTTCACGCATGGTGAGCTTCTCGAACGGCTTACCGAAATCGAAGCTGTGATCGCCATACGGCACTTCCGTGGTGCCCAGCACATCCTGCGCCAGCGTACGGAACAGGCTTTCGGTCAGTTCGATCAGATCTTTGTAATCCGCATACGCCATATAGAGTTCCATCATGGTGAACTCTGGGTTGTGGCGTGGCGAAATCCCTTCGTTACGGAAGTTACGGTTGATCTCGAACACGCGATCAAAACCGCCAACCACCAGACGCTTCAGATACAGCTCTGGCGCAATACGCAGGTACATATCGATATCAAGCGCATTATGATGGGTGATGAACGGACGCGCAGATGCGCCGCCCGGAATCACCTGCATCATCGGGGTTTCCACTTCCATAAAATCGCGGTTAACCATGAACTGACGAATGCCGGCCATGATTTGTGAGCGAATTTTAAAGGTTTTGCGCGAATCGTCGTTGGAGATCAGATCGAGATAACGCTGACGATAACGGGTTTCCTGATCGGCCAGGCCGTGGAATTTGTCCGGCAGCGGACGCAGCGCTTTGGTCAGCAGACGCAGCTCAGTGATGTGGATCGACAGCTCACCGGTTTTGGTTTTGAACAGCTTACCGCGCGCACCGAGGATATCGCCGAGATCCCACTTCTTGAACTGCTCGTTGTAGACGCCTTCTGGCAGATCGTCGCGTGAGACGTAGATCTGAATCTGGCCGCCGACATCCTGCAGGGTCGCGAATGACGCTTTACCCATGATGCGGCGCGTCATCATACGACCGGCCACGCTCACTTCAACGCCCAGCGCTTCCAGCTCTTCATTCTCTTTCGCGTCATAGCTGGCGTGCAGCACATCGGACGTGGTATCGCGGCGGAAATCGTTAGGAAACGCCACGCCTTTTTCACGCAGCGCGCTGAGTTTTTCGCGACGCGCTTTCAGTTCGTTGTTTAACTCAAGGGCGGCATCAGCGCTCTGCGGTTGTTGTTCAGACATGTCGGTTCCTTATAGCCCTGCTTTTAAACTTGCTTCAATAAAACGATCGATATCGCCATCCAGCACCGCTTGGGTGTTGCGGGTTTCTACGCTGGTACGCAGATCCTTGATGCGTGAATCGTCGAGAACATAAGAACGGATCTGGCTGCCCCAGCCGATATCAGATTTGTTATCTTCCGCTGCCTGCTTATCCGCGTTTTTCTTCTGCATCTCATATTCGTACAGCTTGGCGCGTAACTGCTTGAAGGCCTGATCTTTGTTCTTGTGCTGTGAACGGTCGTTTTGGCACTGCACCACAATGTTGGTCGGCAAGTGGGTAATACGCACCGCAGACTCGGTTTTGTTAACGTGCTGGCCACCCGCACCGGAGGCGCGGTAAACGTCGATACGCAGATCGGCAGGATTGATATCGATATCGATGTTGTCATCCACTTCCGGGTAGATAAACACCGAACTGAATGAGGTGTGACGACGGCCGCCGGAATCGAACGGGCTCTTACGTACCAGGCGATGAACACCGGTTTCGGTACGCAGCCAGCCAAACGCGTAGTCGCCGATGATTTTAATGGTGGCGGATTTGGTTCCGGCCACTTCACCGTCTGACTCTTCAATAATTTCGGTTTTATAGCCTTTGGCTTCCGCCCAGCGCAGATACATGCGCAGCAGCATGCTGGCCCAATCCTGCGCTTCGGTGCCGCCGGAACCGGCCTGAATGTCCATGTAGCAGTCGGCGCTGTCATATTCGCCTGAGAACATACGACGGAATTCCAGTTCGCCCAGCTTCACTTCCAGTGCATCAAGCTCGGCAACCGCTTCGTTGAAAGTCTCTTCGTCGTCAGCTTCCACCGCCAGATCCAGCAGGCCCTGCACATCTTCCAGGCCTTGCGTCATGTGATCTAAGGTTTCCACTACCGCTTCCAGTGAAGCACGTTCTTTACCCAGCGCTTGCGCGCGCTCAGGTTCGTTCCAGACGTCAGGCTGCTCCAGCTCGGCGTTTACTTCTTCGAGGCGTTCTTTCTTGGCATCGTAGTCAAAGATACCCCCGAAGAACGTCGCTGCGCTCACTGAGGTCCTGGATACGATTTTTGACCGGATTAATTTCAAACATGGCTTTTCAGTCTTTTTTGACGATTCGGTGAAAGGAGATAAAAACTAACGCGCTAGTTTACCCGAAAGTGTGCGCACTTTGTAGCATTGCACGCCGCCTGAGTGAGCGCGCCTCCGCCGTAAGAAAAAAAGTTCTTATCCTTCTGGAAAGCTTTACCCGCTACGCTTTCCCAAACACCCCCGCAAATACCTCGCCTTCAGAACCTTCTTAGGAGTTTTCCTGCAAAAATTAGGCAATTGGCGCCAGATAACGTCATTAAAGATCATGATTTATAACGATAAATCATTAAGAATTGTCTTGTGAGAAATTTCCTGCAAGAAAGCAGACACGTCTCAAATAACGCCATTAAGCAGCTGATATTCAGCCTATCGATTTATTAGCGCCCTTTTATCATTTTGCTCAGTGACTATCCCCCCGATGGACATCACTGACGTCCAGACCGTTTGTCACCACGATCGCCAGGAATGCGCAGCTTCGACAGGGAATGACACAGTAATCAGCGCCCGTAAACGTGAGCGGGCACAACATGTCCTGAGAGACATGAAGGAGTATCGATGTTTATTCCCGGTTTGCGCACTTCACCGCGCCTGCTTGCCTTGTTAATGCCTTTGTTACTTACCGCCTGCGGAGGCGGTGGCGGCGGCGGAGGTGGCGGTAGCGCGGCAACCTCGCCCACCACCGGCACGCCTGAGACACCCACGCCAGCTCAGCCCAGCGCTTCAGGCAATGCCAGCAAAGTCGGCATTATTGATTCAGGGTTATCGCCCGATCGCAGTGAAATCAATTACGCCAACGTGCAGTTCACCAGCTACGTCGGCGGCGGCAGTAGTTTGAATGATAATCAGGGCATTAACGGTCACGGCACCGTGGTGGCGCTGACGTTATTAGGCCTGTCGCCGGGCAGCACGCTGTATGTGGCGCAGGCATCGCAGAACAATATCTTTCACTACGACGATACCGCCCGTGCGGTGAGCGGCCTGCTGAGCCAGGGCGTGCGGGTTTTCAATATGTCGTATGCCTCCAACGAGCGCTTAACCTCCGCACAGGCGCTATCCGATGCGCAGCCGCACTATCAGGTGCTGGTGCAAAGCATGCGTGAGATTGCAGCGGCTAACGGTTTGGCGGTGGTGATCACCGGCAATGGCGGCACTGCAACACCGTCCCCTAACGCGCAGCTGCCGCTGATTTATCAGGACAGCGCACTGCAAAAGAATATGCTGGCCGTTACCGGCGTGATGGACAGCACCTCATACGACACGGCGAACCGCGCGGCGTTAACCGGGCCGTTTGATGCCTGTGGTAACGCCGCGGCATGGTGCCTGAGCGCACCGGGATACACCGATTATCGCTTTCAGAACGCCGATGGTACCTGGGTGAATGCGCGCAGCTACGGCACCTCGTTTGCCGCGCCGCGCGCCGCTGCGGCCGCTTCGCAAGTGTTGCAGCGCTTTCCGTGGATGAGCGGCTACAACCTGCAGCAAACGTTGCTGACCACCGCCACTTATCGCAGTGATGCTTACGCAGGCGCTGCGGATAGCGCCAACGGGCGGCCTTACAACAACACCTTCGGCTGGGGCGACCTCAACCAGGCGAAAGCGCTCAACGGTCCGGCAATGTTCTGGGCCAATGATTTTCACGCCAGCCTGGATGCGGGTAGCTATGTCTTCTCGAATGCCATCAGCGGCGATCGTGGCCTGATACTCGACGGCGCCAATAATGGCGGCGTGCTACGGTTAACCGCTAACAACAGTTACCTCGGCCAGACCAGCGTTGCCGCCAATACGTTGCTGATTGAGGGTGCGATTGCTGGCAGTGCCAACGTCAGCGGCAGCGGTACTTTGGGTGGCAGCGGTGTGATTGGCGGCAGCTTACTCAATCAGGGAACGGTCAACGGCGGTTTGCAGGTGCAAGGCGATTACCAGCAACGCAGTAATGGCGTGCTCAATATCGCGTTAAACAGCCCGCTGCTTGTAGCAGGCCACTCTACGCTTGACGGCACGCTGAACCTCGCGCCACCCTCATCAACTTATGTGGTGAAACAGCAGGAAACGCTGCTGACCAGCGATGCGGGCGTTAGCGGCCAGTTCAGTCAGGTCAATACTGGCATTTTTCTCGACGGTTCGGTCAGCTACAACGCTAACAGCGTCACTGGCCAACTGACGCGTAAAAATACCACAGCAGTAGCGGCAGCGCTGGGCATGAACAGCGCCAGCACTCAGCAAACGGCCGCGAATCTGGAGCAGGCGTTTAGCGTAGCGGACAGCTGGCAGCAACAGGGTTCACTGAGCAGTGCGCAGCAGTCAGCGCTGGGCGCAGCAGGAGCGTTTCAGTCGCTGGCAGATGCCCGCAGTGCGCAGGCCGCCATCAATTCACTTTCCGGTCAGGCGCACGCTTCCAGCAACGCGGTACTGTTTAACGCGCTGGATTATCAAAGCCGCCTGTTGAGTAACCGTATCGCCGATGCCAGCGCCGACAATCGTTACGGTTTCTGGCTGGAGAGCGGTCAACTGCGCGGTTCACTGGATCAGGCGGGCTACCTCGGCACCGATTACCGCAACACGCTTACCGCATTGGGCGTGGATAGCGATTTGGGTATTTCTGGTCTGCGTGTGGGCGTGGCCTGGACGCAGAATCAGATCGACTCCACCTACGACCAAACTGGCGGCACCAGCCGTAATCGCCTGCAAGGCGCGATGCTGTATGGCCGCTACGATTTGACGCCAGCATGGTATCTGCAGGGCAATCTCAGCTATCAACATGGTCGCGATGAGTTAAAGCGTCTGGTGTTGCTGGATGAAGCTTCGCCGGTGTCATCGACCACCAGCAGCAACAGCTGGCAGGGGGCGCTGCAAAGCGGCTATCGCTGGACAATTGAGGAGAATTATCGCCTCGAACCCTATCTCGGCTGGCGTGAAACCGGGCTGGATACCGGTGCGTTTGAAGATAAAGGTAGCGCGTTCGGTCTGAGCGGCGACGGCGACAGCTATCGACGCAGCGTCGGTTATAGCGGTTTGAGTATCAGCGCACGGCAGGATTGGTCGGCTGGATTGTGGAGCATGCTGAGTCTGTATGGCGAATATCAGTACGCATTCAACAATCCGTCGATGGATGTCAGCGCGCGCTGGGGCGGATTTGGCGATGACCAGAACCGCTTCATGATTCCCGGTATGCAGCTCGATCGCCGTTCGCAGTGGTTAGGTGTGCGGTTGGATGTGGCGCAGACGTCACGCGCGCGCCTGTTCCTGCGCGCCGATCAGCACTTCGCCGATCGCGGTGACGAAAAAGTGCTGCGCGGCGGTGTGGATGTGAGTTTCTGATAAACGTTTAACCGGTCAACTGAGCGCGATAGATCGCGCCGCTACGGATACGTGCACAGGTAGCGGCGCGATGCATTGCGCGTTTTGGTAGTGAACTACAGCGGCCAAAGGTGATCGATGATCAATTGCACCGAACGATTGCCGCGGTATTCGTTGATATCCAGCTTGTAGGCCAGCTGCACCTGACGCACGCTGCTGTCTGGCCACAACGTGGTATCCACGTTGAAGGCAATCCCATCCAACAGCGGGCCGCCGCCGAGCGGCTCGACCATCACTTTCAAATGACGCTCGCCCACTAACCGCTGTTGTAACAGCTTGAACTTGCCATCGAACACGGGTTCCGGGAATGCCTGGCCCCACGGACCGGCCTCGCGCAGCATTTCGGCAGTATGCAGGGTAAACTCCTGCGCATGCAGTTCGCCGTCCGACCAAATCACGCCCTGCAACGCTTCGCCATCCAGCCACTCATCAATCAACGCGGCAAATCGCGCACGGAACTCCTCGTACTTCGCGGTTTCCAGTGACAATCCGGCTGCCATGGCGTGACCACCAAATTTGATCATTAAGCCAGGGAACAGCGTGTCGAGACGCTCCAGCGCATCGCGCAGATGCAAACCCGCAATTGAGCGGCCCGAACCTTTCAGCGTGCCGTCTCCGGCGGGGGCGAAGGCGATCACCGGGCGATGGAAGCGCTCTTTCAGGCGCGACGCCAGAATCCCCACCACGCCCTGATGCCACTCGGGATGGTAGAACGCCAGTCCAAGCGGCAGATCGGTATGCTGACGCTCCAGCTCATCGCACAGCGCCAGCGCTTCGCTCTTCATGCCCTGCTCAATCTCTTTGCGCGTCTGATTCAGTGCATCGAGTTCATTCGCCAGCATGCGCGCCTGGGAAATATCTTCGGTGAGCAGCAGCGCCACGCCGACCGACATATCATCCAGACGACCGGCAGCATTCAGGCGCGGACCCACGGCAAAACCGAGATCGCTGGCGGCGAGTTGGCGCGCATCGCGGTTGGCAATCTCCAGCAGCGCGCGAATCCCGGCACGGCATTTGCCCGCGCGAATACGGCTCAAACCTTGCCACACCAGAATGCGGTTGTTGGCATCCAGCGGCACCACATCGGCCACGGTGCCCAGCGCCACCAGATCCAGCAGCTCCGCCAGATTTGGCTCGGCTCGGCTCTCACTAAACCAGTTTTGCTGACGCAGGTGCGCACGCAGCGCCAGCATCAGATAGAAGGCCACGCCAACACCCGCCAGCGAACGTGAGGGGAATTCGCTGTCGTTGAGGTTCGGATTAACAATCGCTTCGGCGGCGGGCAAGGTTTCGCCCGGCAAGTGGTGATCGGTAACCAGCACCGGAATGCCGTGCTGATGCGCGGTATTCACTCCGGCATGTGATGAGATGCCGTTATCGACGGTGAGGATCATCTCCGCACCGCGCGCTTTAGCCTGCTCGACCACTTCCGGACTCAAACCGTAGCCATCTTCGAAACGGTTTGGCACCAGATAATCCACATTACCGCCGAGGCTGCGCAGCGCCAGCACGGTTAACGCGGTGCTGGTGGCGCCATCGGCATCGAAATCGCCCACCACCACGATACGTTTGCCCGCCAGCAGCATCTGATGCAGCAACGTTACGGCGGCTTCGATGCCGCCCAGCGTTTGCCACGGCAGCAGGTGTTTAGCGCCGCGTTCCAGTTCCAGCGCCTCTTTCACGCCACGTTGCAGATACAAGCGGCGCAGCAAAGGGGGCAAATCAGCGGGTAAGCTGGCTTCGGTCTCGGCTTCGCGCCGACGCAATTCAACAGAATGAATCACTGTGCGTTAACCGCCACGCTTCTGGCCGTCAAGCACCTGCTTCAGCTCTTGCGGTCCCTGATAGCCAGGAATCATCATGCCGCTATCCGTGAGAATGGCTGGCGTACCCTGAATGCCAAACAGGATGCCGAGTTTGTACTGCTGCTCGATATTGATTTTGCAGGTCGCTGGCGCATCCATCTGCGGAGCATCGCCTTTCATTGCTGCATCGAAAGCTTTGTTACGATCGGCGCTGCACCAGATGGCGCGCATGGCTTTTTCTACCTGACCATTCAGACCTTCACGCGGGAAGGCCAGATAGCGCACGGTGATGCCGAGCGCGTTGTAGTCGGCCATCTGCTCATGCAGCTTGCGGCAGTAGCCGCAGGTGATGTCGGTGAACACGGTGATGACGTGCTGCTCTTTCGGCGCTTTATAGACAATCATGTCTGGCGCCAGCGCAGTAACTTTTTTGTCCAGCAGCTGGTTGGTAACGTTGATCGGCTGGGTGCCGCTGACATCATACAGCGGGCCCTGAATCATGTGCTTGCCGTCTTCGGAGACGTAAAGCACGCCGCTTTCGGTCAGCACCGTTTTAATACCCGGCAGCGGGGACGGCTGGATTTCAGCCTGCTGCAATCCCAGTTTTTTCAGCGTTTGCTGAATAGCGTTGTCATCGGCATGCGCCAATCCAGTGAATGCACTGACCAGCAGAGCCAGCATCGTTAGCTGCTTTTTCATCTTAAATCCTTGTTACCGCATCTCAAGCGCGCGGATGATGCTGTTGATGTAACAGACGCAGGCGCTCAGTGGCGACGTGCGTATAAATTTGGGTGGTCGAGAGGTCGCTGTGGCCCAGCAACATCTGTACGACGCGTAAATCGGCGCCGTGGTTCAGTAAATGTGTGGCAAATGCGTGGCGCAGCACGTGCGGCGACAGCTTTTCGCTATCGATACCGGCAAGGGTCGCATAGTGTTTAATGCGATGCCAGAAGGTCTGCCGCGTCATTTGCTGCGCGCGTTGGCTGGGAAACATCACGTCCAGCGTTTGCCCGTTGAGCAGCCACGGCCGACCATGTTCCATATAGTATTCAATCCAGTAAACCGCTTCTTCACCTAACGGCACAAGACGCTCTTTGTTGCCTTTACCGATTACGCGCACCACGCCCTGACGCAGGCTGATATCGCTGATGGTCAAACCCACCAACTCCGTTACGCGTAAACCGGTGGCGTACAGCAGCTCCAGCATCGCCTTGTCGCGCAGTTCGAGCGGCACATCAATGCTCGGTGCCTGTAGCAAGCGTTCGACCTGGTTTTCACTGAGATCTTTCGGCAGACGCTGCGGCAGTTTCGGTGCCGACAGCAGCGCGCTGGGATCGTCGCTGCGCACTTTTTCCCGATAGAGATATTGGCACAAGCGGCGAATGGCGCTGAGGGTGCGCGCCGAGCTGGTGGCTTTGTAGCCGCCCTCAACGCGTTCGGCAAGAAACTGCTGCAAATCAAGCGCTTCAAGCGTTAATAGCGTGCGATCATGGTGATGCAGCCAGCCGGTGAGCGTTTGCAGATCCTGCCGGTAAGAGGCGAGCGTGTTCTGCGCCAGATTACGCTCAATCCAAAGCGCATCCAGAAACTGTTCGATCAGATCGCTGTCCTGCACTGTACTCTCCGCCCGTGTGAAATCGTGCTCATTATGCCTGAAAGTAGCCTGCTTCTGGTACAATTGCCCCCGAGTCAGGTTCAGACAGAGCATTAATTACATGAATATTGGTTTGTTTTATGGTTCGAGCACCTGTTACACCGAGATGACGGCGGAGAAGATTCGCGACTTTATCGGTGAAGAATTAGTCACGCTGCACAATTTGAAAGATGACGATCCGTCGCTGATGGAGCAGTACGATTTGCTGATCCTCGGCATTCCGACGTGGGATTTCGGTGAGTTACAGGAAGATTGGGAAGCGATTTGGCCACAGATTCCGGCGCTGAATTTGCGCGGAAAAATCGTGGCGCTGTACGGCATGGGCGATCAGGGCGAATACGCCGAATGGTTCCTTGATGCGCTGGGCATGCTGCACGAACTGCTGCAGCCGATGGGCGTGCAGTTTGTGGGTTACTGGCCGCTGGAAGGCTATGAGTTCACCAGCAAAAAACCGCTGACCGCCGATGGCACGCAGTTTGTCGGTTTGGCGCTCGACGATGTTAACCAGTTCGAACAGAGCGATGAGCGCATTGAGCAGTGGTGCGAACAGATTCTGACGGAAACCGCAGCGCTGCTTTAAGGCAGCGTTTGACCATCCCTTAGAAAACAGCAGGCGCGCAGCGTGCGCCATTCACCGGGCGGCAGGTTGTCATGCATTAACCATAGCCGCCAGCGTTTTCCCTGCTGATTACGCAGCACCAGCAAAACGCCATACGGCAACCAATCCGCCTTACGTTCCGCTCGCCAGCGCACGCCGCGCCACAGCCAATTGCCCTTCACGTCCAGCCCCAAATGACCTACGCGCTGTACCAGACGGCGCTCGTTACGCCAGCACTCCGCCAGCAGCAGCACTAACACCGGCGCTTTGCTCCACGCCCACGCGTCAGGCCACTCCAGCGCCAGCAGCAAACCGGTGCACAGTAGAGAAAGCGTCACATTCAGTGCGCGCGCACTGCGTGACGCTCGCAGATCACATTGCCACCGGACCGCGTTCACGGTTGCGCTGCTGAATCAGTTTCACCATACGTTTGAACTCGGGATCAACCGGTTCACCGTGATTCATCAACCAGTTGAACAGATCGGGATCGTCACTCTTTAGTAGCGCGATAAAAACCTGCTTATCGGTGTCGTTCAGCGAATCATATTCAAATTTGAAAAACGGCATGATAGCCATATCCAGCTCCAGCATGCCGCGACGGCATGCCCATTGGACGCGGGCTTTGTCGTTAATTTCCATGTCTCAGGTTCCATGACTAAAAACAGTGGGGCTCAGTGTACCTGCTTTTTTTTCTCGCTGCAGGCGCTGTGCTTAAGCCTGTGCAATACCTCGGCGTTACATCCCCCAGTTTGCAATGGGTATCACGCGATTTGTGCGCCATATTCAGTAAACAGGTTGCAAAGCCGCACTGCTCTTTTACCATTGCAACCTATTACCTCATTAATCAGGAAAGAGACATGTCGATTTTTACCCTTCCACCTCGCCAGCCTGCTGCATCGTCACGCCTGCCTTTAACCCTGATTTCGCTCGACGAATGGGCGCTGGTTAAGGTGCAAGGCAACGACAGCACGTCTTATCTGCAAGGTCAGTTGACGCTGGATGTCGCGGCGATGGGCGAGACGCAGCATCGTCCCGCCGCGCACTGCGATGCCAAAGGCAAAATGTGGAGCAACATTCGTCTGTTCCATCGCAGCGAAGGTTACGCTTACGTGGTGCGTCGCAACCTGCGTGAGCAGCAGCTAACCGAACTGAAGAAATACGCGGTGTTCGCCAAAGTCACCATCGTCGCTGACGATGAAGCGGTGCTGCTCGGCGTTGCCGGTTTCCAGGCGCGCGCCGCGCTGGCAGGCGTATTCAGCACACTGCCGGATGCCGAAACGCCGGTAGTACAGCAAGGTGAGAGCACGCTTTTGTGGTTTGATCAGCCAGCCGAACGTTTCCTGCTGGTGACCACGCCAGAACAGGCGAATGCGTTGAAAGAGAAACTGGCGGGAGAAGCGCAGTTCAACGACAGCCTGCAATGGCTGGCGCTGGATATTGAAGCGGGCATTCCGGTGATTGAAAGCGCCACCAGCGCGCAGTTGATTCCACAAGCCACTAACCTACAGGCGCTGGATGCCATCAGCTTCAAAAAAGGGTGTTACACCGGCCAGGAAATGGTGGCACGCGCCAAATTCCGCGGTGCGAACAAACGCGCACTCTATTGGCTGGCAGGTAAAGCCAGCAAAGTGCCGGAGGTTGGCGGTTCGATGGAGCTGCAGATGGGCGATAAATGGCGTCGCACCGGCACCGTATTGAGCGGCGTGCAGCTGGATGACGGCAGCGTTTGGGTACAGGTGGTGATGAATAATGATTTGGAGCCAGATAGCGTATTGCGCGTGGAAGGCGACGAAAGTGGCAAATTGACCATTCAGCCGCTGCCGTATTCATTAACCGAATAATTGCGGGCCGGGTCCGTACTAAACACGTAAGGTCGCCATTTTCGGCGACCTGGATTGAGCTTACATCACGTAAAAATAAATCGCGCAGAAGTGCAACACGCTGCCGCCGAGCACAAAACCGTGCCAGATGGCGTGACTGTAAGGAATACGGCGCGAGACGTAGAATATCACTCCTAGCGAATAGACAATGCCACCGGCAGCCAGCAGCCAAATCCCGCCCGGCGACAGTTTGATCGCCAGCTGATAAATCACCACCAGCGACAACCATCCCATACCGAGATAGGTCACCAGCGACAGCGCTTCAAAGCGGTGGGCAAAGGCGATTTTAAACAGAATACCTACCAGCGCCAGGCTCCAGATCACCACCATTAAGCCTTGTGCCAGCGGCGAATTGAGCCCCACCAGCAAGAACGGCGTGTAAGTGCCAGCAATCAACAGATAAATGGCGCAGTGGTCAAATTTCTTCAGCCAGTATTTGGCTTTTTGATGGGGAATGGCGTGATACAGCGTTGAGGCGAGATAGAGCAGAATGATGCTGCCGCCGTACAGGCTGTAACTGGTTATCGCGGTAACGTTAGCTTGGGATTCAACGGCTTGTGTCAACATTAACGCCAGGCCGATGATGCCGAAAATGCAGCCAATTCCGTGGCTGATACTATTGGCGATCTCTTCTGCCAATGAGTAGCCCTGAGCAATAACTGGGGTTTGTACCATGAGGTGATTCCTGAACAACGGAAAAAGCGAGTGTGCTATTTCTGAGCAACCAGAGTAACCGGGATAATTTTCAGAGTACACATGTACGCTAAAATAAATCTGTGAGTGGGTGTGACAGGCGAGGGTTTGAATGAATCGGTCGCCATGCATGGCGACACTCCGCACGGATACTGTTTTATGGGGTCGGTATTGATACCGGCTTGGTGATTATCGTCCGCCAGCCGCATCGATAAAGGTGCCCGTCACGTATGACGCGGCATCGCTCGCTAGCCAGGCAATTGCTGCAGCAATCTCTTCTGCCTGGCCGCCGCGTCCCATTGGCAATGTGCTCGCCAGGCGATCGACCCGACCCGGCTCGCCGCCATCGGCGTGCATGTCGGTATAAATAAGGCCAGGACGCACGCTGTTGACGCGAATGCCTTGCGATGCCACTGCCAGCGACACCCCTTTAGTCAGCGTATCCATCGCCCCTTTTGAGGCGGCGTAATCCACATATTCGCCTGGCGCACCGAGACGTGACGCAGCGGATGACACATTGACGATGGCGCCCCCTTTGCCGCCATGATGCGTGCCCATGCGTTTTACCGCCTCACGACAGCAGATGAACGTGCCGGTGACATTGGTGGCGAACACGCGCTGAATACGTTCGGCATCCAGATCTTCCACCCGACATTGGGTAAACAAAATACCGGCATTATTCACCAGCACTCGCAGCACGCCCTCTTGCTGGTCCAATTCGGCAAACATACGTATGACCTGCGCTTCATCGCCAATATCGGCCTGCAGCGCAAACGCACTGCCGCCCTGCGCTTCAATCTCTGCCACCACGCTTGCCGCTTCGGCTGCACGCTGACGATAGTTGATCGCCACGCGATAACCCGCCTGCGCCAGCGATAGTGCGATTGCGCGTCCAATGCCGCGACTACCGCCGGTAATCAAAGCCAGATCCATTTTTGCCTCCACAAAAAAGGCCGAACAATCGGCCCTTTCATAAATATCACCCACAACTTTAGCCTAAATAATTTGAGATACAGCAAGGCGGCAAGTTCATTCATCCCCGGGAGCTTACATCAGTAAGTGACCGGGGTGAATGAGCGCAGCCAACGCCGCTGTGGCTCAAAGTATGACGGCTAAATTATTGGTATTCGCTCATTGGTACACACGAACAGAAGACATTGCGATCGCCAAATACATCATCCAGACGTTTCACCGTCGGCCAGTATTTGTTAGCGCTACCGGCCGGGAATACGGCCAGCTCACGGGTATACGGATGCGCCCAGTCGCCGACGATTTCTGTCTGCGTGTGCGGTGCGTTCACCAGCGGGTTATCTTCCAGCGGCCATTCGCCATCGGCAACGCGATCGATTTCCATGCGAATAGCCAGCATCGCATCGATAAAGCGATCCAGCTCGATTTTGCTTTCCGATTCCGTGGGTTCAACCATCAGCGTTCCCGCAACCGGGAATGACATCGTTGGTGCGTGGAACCCGTAATCGATCAGACGTTTAGCAATATCCAGCTCGCTGATACCGGTCTGCTCTTTCAGCGGACGAATGTCGAGAATACATTCGTGCGCCACGCGGCCATCGCGGCCGGCATACAGAATCGGATAGGCCGATTGCAGACGGCTGGCAATGTAGTTGGCGTTCAGGATCGCCACCGAACTCGCTTGCTTCAGACCTTCTGCGCCCATCATACGGATATACATCCAGCTGATTGGCAAAATCGATGCGCTACCAAACGGTGCGGCAGATACCGCGCCCTGCTGTGTCAGCACGCCATCAATTTGCACCACGCTGTGACCTGGCACGAACGGTGCAAGATGCGCTTTCACGCCGATTGGGCCCATACCCGGACCGCCACCGCCGTGCGGGATACAGAAGGTTTTGTGCAGATTAAGGTGCGATACATCCGCGCCGATGTAACCTGGCGTGGTGATACCGACCTGCGCATTCATGTTGGCGCCGTCGAGATATACCTGGCCGCCGTGCTGATGCACGATCTGGCACACCTCGCGGATGGTTTCTTCATAAACGCCGTGTGTTGACGGATAGGTCACCATGATGCACGACAGCTGCTCACCCACCTGCGCGGCTTTCTCACGCAGATCGCCAAGATCGATGTTGCCTTGTTTATCACACGCCACCACCACAACTGACATGCCCGCCATCTGCGCCGATGCCGGATTGGTGCCGTGCGCCGAGCTTGGGATCAGGCAAACATTACGGCCGCCTTCGTTACGACTTTCGTGGTAACGACGAATCGCCAGCAGGCCGGCGTATTCGCCCTGCGCACCTGAGTTGGGCTGCATGCACAGCGCATCGTAGCCAGTCAACTGCACCAGCCATTGCGACAGCTGGCCAATCATCTGCAGATAACCCGACGCCTGCTCAGCCGGGCAGAATGGATGCAGTTCGGCAAATTCCGGCCAGGTGATTGGAATCATCTCCGCCGCGGCGTTAAGTTTCATGGTGCACGAACCGAGTGGGATCATCGCCTGGTTCAGCGCCAGATCCTTTTTCTCAAGGCTGTGCATGTAGCGCATCATCTCAGTTTCGCTGTGATGACGATTGAACACCGGGTGCGTCAGGAAGGCGCTTTCACGCACCTGACCAGCCGGAATCGCACTGTTTTCCGCAGCAACGGCGGCATCCAACGCATCAATGTCCTGACCGTGCGCATCGCCCAACAGAATGGCGAACAGCGCCAGCACATCTTCACGGGCGGTGGTTTCATCCAGCGTAATGCCAACCGCATTGTGGATATCGCTGCGCAGGTTGACGCCGAAGCTCTGCGCGCGGTTCAGCACCGCCGCTTTATCGGCCACTTCAACCGTCAGCGTATCGAACCAGCTGTTGTGGCGCAGCTTCAGGCCACCGTTTTGCAGGCCCGCGGCCAGAATGCTGGTCAGACGGTGAATACGTGAGGCAATGCGTTTCAGGCCAACCGGACCGTGATACACCGCGTAGAGACCGGCGATATTCGCCAGCAGCACCTGCGATGTACAGATGTTGGAGTTGGCTTTCTCACGACGAATATGTTGCTCGCGGGTTTGCATCGCCATACGCAGCGCGGTGTTCCCGGCGGCATCGCGCGATACACCAATAATGCGACCAGGCATCGAGCGTTTGTGCTCGTCGCGGCTGGCGAAGAACGCGGCGTGTGGTCCGCCGTAACCCATCGGCACGCCGAAACGCTGGGCAGAACCAAAGACGATATCTGCGCCCTGCTTGCCTGGCGCCTCTAGCTGCACCAGCGCCATGAAATCTGCGGCTACGCTCACCACCACTTTGCGGCTTTTCAGCTCGGCAATCAGTGAGCGGTAATCGTGCACTTCACCGTGCGTACCCACCTGTTGCAGCAACACGCCGAACAGATCATCGTGATCCAGCGCCTTGTCAGCACGATCAATAATCAGTTCAAAACCAAAGGTTTCTGCGCGGGTGCGCACCACATCCAGCGTCTGTGGATGGATGTCATCGGCGATGAAGAATTTGGTGGCGGTTTTCAGTTTGCTAACGCGCCTGGCCATCGCCATTGCTTCGGCAGCAGCGGTCGCTTCGTCCAACAGTGACGCGGAAGCGATGTCCAGACCGGTCAGATCCAGCGTCAGAGTTTGGAAGTTGAGCAGCGCCTCAAGACGGCCCTGCGACACTTCTGGCTGATACGGCGTATACGCGGTGTACCAGCCTGGATTTTCCAGCATATTGCGCAGGATGACGGGCGGCGTGATCACCGCGCTGTAGCCCATGCCGAT
The DNA here is from genome assembly GCF_028048155.1 of Pantoea leporis. Lineage (NCBI taxonomy): Bacteria > Pseudomonadati > Pseudomonadota > Gammaproteobacteria > Enterobacterales > Erwiniaceae > Pantoea > Pantoea leporis. The sequence goes on along the minus strand of NZ_JALMEU010000009.1, from coordinate 22,283 downwards.
CCAGGATTTATAGCGTTGGTTCTGACTGGCAATGGCTTTCAGCTCTGCCAGCGCTTGCTGCTCGGTCGCCGCAATGCCTACTGCAGGCGGGCCTGGCAGTTGGATGTCGGCAGGCACAATAGAACTGATCAATGAGGAGAGCGAACTGGCACCAATCGCTTCCAGCATTAAGGCCTGTTGTTCCGGCGTAGGACCGATGTGGCGCTCAATGAAAGCACCGTTGTGTTCAAGCTGGCTGAGAGTCTGGGTCATTTGCAGTAAATCCTGAATCGGGCTGGGTTACAAAAATGGCGTTAAATCAGGCAGATAAAAAAGAAGGTGACGCAGCGCGCCACCTTCTGCCACTACCGGTTACTCGTCGATTGCGGCTTTATAGGCATCGGCATCCAGCATCGCGTCGAGTTCTGATTCGTCGCTGGCTTTGATGCGGAACAGCCAACCATCGGCGTACGGCGCGCTGTTCACAAGCTCTGGCGAATCGCCCAGATTGTCGTTCACCGCCACAATCTCACCGCTCAGTGGCGCGTAGATGTCTGAAGCCGCTTTTACCGACTCCGCAACGGCGCAGTCATCACCGGCCGAGAAGGTGGCACCGACGTCTGGCAGATCGACAAACACCATATCGCCCAGCAGTTCCTGTGCGTGTTCGGTGATACCCACAGTGAAGGTGCCGTCGGCTTCTTTACGGACCCATTCGTGGCTATCGCGGTATTTCAATTCATTTGGCACATTGCTCATTGGCCATTTCTCCTGAAAAAAAATTACTGGGCAACCGGCTTACCGGCGCGAACAAAAATCGGTTTGGTGACTTTCACTGGCATTTCACGGTTGCGGATTTCCACAATCGCCTGCTCACCAATGCCGGCTGGCACACGCGCCAGCGCGATGCTGTAACCCAAGGTTGGTGAGAAGGAACCACTGGTAATAATACCTTGCTGCGGCTGACCTTGTTGATCGGTGAAGCGCACCGTTAACCCGTTACGCAGCACCCCTTTTTCGGTCATCACCAGGCCAACCAGCTTTTCGGTTCCGTGCTCGCGCTGCGCTTGCAGGGCATCACGGCCAATGAAATCGCGATCGGCAGGTTCCCAACTGATGGTCCAGCCCATATTGGCGGCGAGCGGCGAAACGCCCTCATCCATCTCCTGACCGTACAGGTTCATGCCCGCTTCCAGACGCAGCGTGTCACGCGCACCGAGTCCAGCCGGTTTAACGCCTGCGGCCAACAGCTGCTGCCAGAAAGCGGCGGCTTCAGTCGCTGGCATGGCAATCTCATAACCCGCTTCGCCGGTGTAGCCGGTGGTAGCGATAAACAGGTTTTCGGCCTGCACGCCAAAGAAGGGTTTCATGCCGGCAACGGCATCACGCTGAGCGGCGCTCAACAGCGTTTGTGCTTTCTGCTGCGCGTTTGGACCTTGCACCGCAATCAGCGCCAGATCGTCACGTTCGGTCAGCTCAACGCCAAACGGCTGCGCATGCTGTTTAATCCAGGCTAAATCTTTCTCTCGCGTAGCGGAGTTCACCACCAGACGGAAGAAATCTTCGCTCATAAAGTAAACAATCAAATCATCAATGACGCCAGCAGAGGCATTCAACATGCCGGTATACAGGGCTTTGCCCGGCTGGGTCAGCTTGGCGACATCGTTTGCCAGCAGATAGCGCAGGAATTCGCGGGTGCGTGCGCCGTGCAGATCGACGATGGTCATGTGGGAAACATCAAACATGCCGGCATCGTTACGCACCGCGTGATGCTCATCCATTTGCGAGCCGTAATGCAGCGGCATCATCCAGCCGTGGAAGTCCACCATGCGTGCACCGCATGCCTGATGCTGTTCGAATAGAGGCGTTTGCTGAGTCATAACCATCCTGTAAAGACAAGTGAGTGTGACGCGCCTGCGTCGCCTAATGAGGCTGACGCAAACGTTCTCTTTGTGCTGAAGTTATCACCTAATGTGGCAATTAACCATGAGGAAAACGAGGGCGAAACACTACCACCTTTCATCAAATCATCGAACAGCGCCCAGCATAAATCACTGCATTATTGTGATTAGCCTCGCACAAAATACGACTAAATTACTTTCATGCAGCAAATTGAGGGAATACACGCCACAGGATTAAGAAATGGTCCGGCATGCGCAGGGCTATGACATGAATTAATCTAATGCGAATTAAGGCGTCAAATTAGAATAAATCAAACGAGGCGCGATTGCGGTGCATCGCTGCATCATTGGGGTGCAGCAAAGAAAAACGGCGCCCAATGGGGCGCCGTTTGCTAAGATGATTAGCGTATCCATCTGGGTAGATCGTTAAGCCCCATCGCCTGTTTCAGCATCAGCGGTTTAACGCCAGGTAACGTGTCGGCGAGCTTGAGGCCAACATCACGCAGCAGCTTTTTCGCGGGGTGGGTGCCAGCAAACAGCTCGCGGAAACCCTGCATCCCCGCCAGCATCATCGCCGCACTGTGCTTGCGGCTGCGCTCATAGCGACGCAGATAGAGATGCTGACCAATGTCTTTGCCTTCCTGATGCAATCGACGAATTTCACCAATTAATTCAGCCGCATCCATAAAGCCGAGATTTACGCCCTGCCCGGCCAGCGGATGGATGGTGTGGGCGGCATCGCCGACCAGCGCCAAACGGTGCGCGGCAAAGTTACGCGCATAACGTGCCGTCAACGGGAAGGTTTTACGTTCACTCTCGACCTGACACAAGCCAAGACGCATATCAAACGCCACCGACAGCTGCTGATTAAATAGCGCTTCCGGCATCGATTGCAGGCGTGCCGCTTCCTGTGGCGCGAGCGACCAGACGATCGAGCATAAGTGTGGATCCTGCATCGGCAGGAACGCCAGAATACCGTCGCCGTGAAACACCTGACGCGCAATTGCATCATGCGGCATATCGGTGCGGATGTTCGCCACCAGCGCGTGATGCTCGTAATCCCAGAAAGTCAGCGGAATATCCGCTTTATCGCGCAGCCACGAATTCGCGCCGTCTGCCGCCACCAGCAAACGTGCGCTCATCATGCTGCCATCCTGCAACGTAATGAAGGCTTCGTTGTCGCCAAACGCTACTTGCTGCAGCTGCGCCGGGGCAAACAGCGTGATATCGCTGCTCTGACTGGCACGCTGCCACAACGCGCTATGAATCACTTCGTTTTCAATAATATGGCCAAGATGCGATAAACCCTGCTGCTCGTCATCAAAGCTGATTGAGCCAAAGCTGTCCTGATCCCACACTTCCATGCCGTGATAGGCGCTGGCGCGCAGCGCCAGGATGCTCGACCAGACATCGAGCTTTTGCAGCAGACGTTCACTGGCAGCGTTGATGGCGGAGACGCGAATCGACGCATTGGCCGCCGGATCAAACTGTGGCTCGGGTGCTTTTTCCAGCACGGCAACGCGTAAGCCGCTGCCTTGAAGTCCGCAGGCGACGGCCAAACCCACCATGCCGCCTCCGGCAATTGCCACATCAAAAGTTTGCATTGCTGCCCCTTAATTCGTGCTTAACGCTTAACCCAGCCGAGCGTGCGCGCGGCAAGTGGATTTCGTAGCCAAGGCAGATGGTCCATCGCCACCAGCCCAAGATTTCGTCCTGCTACCAACGGCGCATAGCGGTTAGCAAACAGTCGGACTAAACCGTCAGTGACGCCAACAGTGGCGGCACGATCGGGCTGACGTCGCGCGGCAAAATTCTGTAATACCGCGAAACTGCCGGGATCTTTCTGCTGACGATATGCGCCTGCCAGCGTTTCCGCCAGCGACATCACATCGCGCAGACCCAGGTTGAAGCCTTGTCCGGCGATTGGATGCAGCGTTTGCGCCGCGTTGCCCACCAGCGCCAGACGATGTGTCACCTGACGTTCAGCGGTTTGCAGCGCCAGCGGATAATGCTCGCGTTGACCGGTATGCGTGAAGCGCCCCAGACGCCAGCCGAATGCGCGTTGCAGTTCTTGCAGGAAGGTCGCATCATCCCACTGCTTAATCGTTGCTTGCGCCTCAAGCGGGTGGCACCACACCAGCGACATGCGGTTGCCGGACATCGGCAACAGCGCCAGCGGGCCGTATTCGGTAAAGCGCTCAAAGGCGCGGCCCTGATGCGGCAACTGCGTCGACACGTTGGCGATAACCGCCAACTGCTGATAATCGTCGCGCTGCCAGGTGATACCGCAGGACGCGCCTAAAGGTGAACGCGAACCGTCGGCGGCCACCAGTAATGCGCCTGCCAGCTGTTCGCCGCTGTTCAACATCACCTGCACATTATCCGCCGTACGCGCTACCGAAGTTACATGATCCGGGCAGCGCAGCGTGACGCCTGACGCTTTTTGCAGGCGTTGAAACAGCCGCTGGCCGACATCAAACAGTTCAACCACCTGACCGAGCGCAGGCAACTGATGATCTTGCGCTTTAAGCGAAACAAAGCCGGTATGACCGCGATCGGAAACGTGAATATCGGTGATGGGCGTGGCGCAATCGGCCAGCGAGCGCCACAGATCGATATCTGCTAACTGCTGACAGGTGCCAGCCGCCAGGGCAATCGCGCGTCCGTCAAAGCCAGGATGTGCGCGGCTGTCGGGCTGGCTGCGCTCAATCAGGGTAACCGGCAGTTGGCCTTGCGTCAGATGTGAAATCGCCAGCGCCAGAGTCGCACCGGTCATGCCGCCGCCAGCAATCAAAATGCTCATGCGTGACGTGCCGCCGCCATCAAGGCTTCAATCGCATCGGCGTCTTTAACTACGCTGTCGGTGAGATTTTCGTTGCCGTCGGCGGTGATGACGATGTCATCTTCGATGCGAATGCCAATGCCGCGATATTGTGGCGGTACTTTGGCATCTGGCGCGATATACAAGCCAGGCTCAACCGTCAGCACCATGCCCGGCTCCAGCACGCGGTCGCGGCTTGGCGTGCCGTAATGGCCGACATCGTGCACATCCAGCCCCAGCCAGTGACTCAAACCGTGCATGAAGAACGGACGATGCGCCTGCTCTTCAAACAGCGTATCGATATTGCCATCCAGAATGCCGAGATCGACCAGGCCGGTAATCATAATACGCACCACCTCGTCGTTGACGTCATGGATGCTGATGCCCGGACGGAACATCGACAGCGCTTTGTTGAGCGAAGCCAGCACGATGTCGTAGATGGCGCGCTGCGGCTCGCTAAAGGTGCCGTTGACCGGGAAGGTGCGGGTGATATCGCCCGCGTAGCCGTGGAATTCACAGCCTGCGTCAATCAGCACTAAGTCGCCATCGCGCATTTCCGATTCGTTTTCGGTGTAGTGCAGAATACAGCCGTTTTCGCCCGAACCGACAATGGTGTTGTACGAGGGGAAACGCGCGCCGTGGCGATTGAATTCGTGATGAATTTCGCCTTCCAGCTGATATTCGAACATGCCCGGACGACAGGCTTGCATCGCTCGCGTGTGCGCCAGCGCGCTGATTTTTCCGGCGCGGCGCAGAATCTCAATCTCTTCTGCGCTTTTGAACAGGCGCATGTCGTGCACCCACGGACGCCAGTCGGTAACTGTGTCGGGCGCGCTAAGGTTTTGACGGAAGCCGCGACGCAGTTTTTCCAGCGCGCTGAACACCAGCTGATCGGCTTCTGCGTATTCGCCCTGCGCGTGGTAAACCACATCCAGGCCGTTAAGCAGTTGATGCAGCTGCTCGCCGATGTCATCCCACGGCAAAGCGCGATCGACACCCAGTTTCGCCGGTGCGGCATCCTGGCCAAGGCGGCGACCAAACCAGATTTCGGCCGTCAGGTCACGCACGCGATTGAACAGCACACTGTGATTGTGCTTATCATCACTTTTGATTAAGACCAGCAGCGCCTGCGGTTCATTAAAACCGGTGAAGTACCAGAAGTCGCTGTTTTGACGAAAGCTGTATTCGGTGTCGTTGCTGCGCGTCACTTCAGGTGCAGCAAAAATTAACGCCGCACTGCCTGGCGCCATGCGGGCAATCAGCGCCTGACGACGTTGTTGAAACGTATCCAAGGTAATCATGTTTGCACTCCCTGTTGAAGACGGGCTACAACGCACCCGCATTGACGCGCTTAATGTAGCGTAGGTTTCTGTACTTCTGGTGCCGTTGGCTGATGCGGACGCGTGAAGGTGTCATGGCACAGCAGAGCGGCAACGCGCACGTACTCAATCACCTCTTCGAGTGACTGCTCCAGCTCTTCCTGATCTTCATCTTCGTCATAGCCAAGTTGTGCGATGGTGCGCAGATCGTCAATCGCTTCGCCAGTTTCGCCGGTCACTTTCTCCAGCTTCGGCTGCGTGACACCCAAACCGAGCAGGAAGTGGTTTACCCAACCGGCCAGCGCATCCGCGCGATCGAATACCGTGATGTCATCGTCTTCCGGCAACATCAGCTGGAACATAAAACCTTCGTTTTCCAGCGTGGTCGCCAGGCTTTCATGCAGCGCCTGCAGCGGCTGAGACAGGCTCTGCGAAAACGCCATGCCTTCGTTGGTGAGATCGTGAACCATGGTTTTCCAGCTGGTATCCTGATTGCCGCCGCACAGAATCCCGGAAAGGAGACCATGCATTTCGGCTGGCGTCATGCCCACGCCCTGCTGTGAAAGGGCCGCGGCCAGCGCGTTGTAACTCGGCGTTGCGTTCTGTAAAGACATAAGCTTTGGTCGTCGTTGGCAGAATAAGTTCGTGTTATGCTACCACCAGGTGCCTCTGGGTTTCCAGAAAAGGGGTTGTAACTTATAACTCGGGTATATATAGTTTCGCACCTCCCAACCCATTGACCGGTAAGGGAGATGCGATCGAAGTAATCAGTTAGGATGGTGGCATGTCTGCACAACCAGTAGATATTCAAATTTTTGGTCGTTCGTTAAGAGTGAATTGCCCGCCTGAACAGCAAGATGCGCTGAATCTGGCCGCAGAGGATCTCAATCAACGGTTGCAAGATTTAAAAGTTCGCACTAGAGTCACCAATACAGAGCAACTGGTGTTCATCGCCGCGTTAAACATCTGCCACGAGTTGGCACAAGAGAAAGGTAAGACGCGCGACTATGCAGCAAACATGGAACAACGTATCCGCATGCTGCAGCAGACCATTGAACAAGCGTTAGTAGAGCAAGGTCGCATAACTGACCGCCAGGGCCCTAATTTTGAATAAAGCTTCATGGTCCTCATGTTAGAGTGACGGTGAAGTAAATTTTCTCTGAGATGTTTGCAAGCGGGCCAGTCCCCTGAGCCGATATTTCATACCAACAGAATGTGACGCTCCACAATTTGTGCGCATGCTCGGTCCGTCCGAGAAGCCTAATAGTTGTGACGGCATGTTCACCTTGAACCAAGGGTTCAAGGGTTACAGCCTGCGGCGGCATCTCGGAGATCTCCATTTAGTAGCAAGTCTGTTTCCCCGGTTCGCATGATATAATCGCTTTTAAGAAGCGATTATTCCGGGGATTTAGATATCATGCCAGCGCCCTCCCTTCTCGACCGTCAAGACATCCGTCAGCATGTGCGCCATTTGCGCCGTAATCTCACGTCTGAGCAACAGGAACAAGCCGCCGATCAGTTGGCTGAACACGCCATCAACATTGCACCGATCGCTAATGCCCAACGCATTGCGCTGTTTTTATCTGTCGATGGAGAGATCAACACCCGCCCGCTAATCGCCAAACTTTGGCAGCAAAAAAAGCAGGTTTACTTACCGGTGCTTCATCCCTTCTCGCCGGGCAATCTGCTGTTTATCCGTTACACGCCAGAAACGCCACTCGCGCCAAATAAACTTCGCATCCCGGAACCGCCGCTGGATATCACGCAACTGGCCACGCTGGATCAGCTGGATGTGATGCTGGTGCCGCTGGTGGCGTTTGACTATGCTGGCCAACGTTTGGGAATGGGTGGCGGATTCTACGATCGCACGCTGCAAAACTGGCAGCAGCATGGTTTTCTGCCGGTGGGCATCGCACATGATTGTCAGCGCGTAGAAGCATTACCGGTTGCCGCCTGGGATGTGCCGCTCCCCGCGATACTGACGCCATCGAAACTGTGGCAGTGGGAAGCGTGAGCAGGAAAAACAAAGGGCGCCAATGGCGCCCTGTTTAATCAGTACAGCAGACGGGCGCGGATGGTGCCCGGAATCGCCTTCATCGCCTGCAGCGCTTTATCCGCTGCATCCTGCTCAGCATCAATATCGATCACCACGTAGCCCATAATCGGCGTGGTTTGCAGATACTGCGCGGCGATGTTGATGCCCTGCTCGGCAAAAATCTGGTTAATGGCGGTCAGCACACCCGGACGGTTTTCATGGATGTGCAGCAGACGGCTAGCACTTGCCGCATGCATCGGCAGTGAGACTTCCGGGAAGTTAACCGCAGACAGCGTAGAACCGTTGTCGGAGTATTTCGCCAGCTTGCCAGCCACTTCGATACCGATGTTTTCCTGCGCTTCCTGCGTTGAACCACCAATGTGCGGCGTCAGGATCACGTTATCGAACTCGCACAGCGGTGAGTTAAACGGATCGCTGTTAGTCGCAGGCTCGACCGGGAAGACGTCGATAGCGGCACCGGACAGATGTTTATTCGCCAGGGCATCACACAGCGCCGGAATATCGATCACGGTACCGCGCGCGGCGTTGATCAGCAGCGCACCCGGCTTCATCAGCGCCAGCTCTTCCGCGCCAATCATGTTCTGAGTGGATGGCGTTTCAGGAACGTGCAGGCTGACCACGTCGCTCATGTTGAGCAGATCGGAGAGATGACGCACCTGAGTGGCGTTACCCAGCGGCAGCTTGCTTTCGATATCGTAGAAGAACACGTGCATACCGAGGCTTTCTGCCAGTACACCCAGCTGCATGCCGATGTGGCCGTAACCGATGATGCCCAGTTTCTTGCCGCGAGCTTCAAACGAACCGTTGGCGACTTTATTCCAGATGCCACGGTGCGCTTTGGCGTTGGCTTCCGGAATGCCACGCAGCATCAGCAGCATTTCGCCAATCACCAGCTCTGCAACAGAACGGGTGTTGGAGAACGGCGCGTTGAACACCGGCACACCGCGTTTCGCCGCTGCCGCGAGATCAACCTGGTTAGTACCGATACAGAAGCAGCCGACTGCTACCAGCTTTTCTGCGGCAGCAAAGATCTCTTCAGTCAGTTGGGTACGGGAACGGATACCAATGAAGTGCGCATCGCGGATGGAGGATTTCAGCGACTCCGCATCCAGCGCCCCTTTGTGAAACTCGATGTTGGTGTAGCCTGCTGCACGCAGGTTTTCCAGCGCACTCTGGTGAACGCCTTCCACCAGCAGGAACTTAATCTTGTCTTTTTCCAGTGATACCTTTGCCATTTCCCGACCCTATTCAGAATTCAATGAGGACTACCATAAGGTAGCCTTCTGTCAAAATATCAAAAATTTCGTGCGCAGCAATACAAACGATTGCCTGGGAGCCAGCACGCGCCCACGCGGAGACAGCACAATGCCGTACAAAATCGTGACATCCTTAATGGACGAAGTACGAACTTACTGCTGATGAATCTTTTGTGACATAAGTCACCAAATTTCAGCCTGGTGAGAAAAGATGTTTTGCGGATGGAAATAACCGGCGCATTACGCGCGCCGGACAGATCATTTTACGATGGTTTTCACGCCTTCTGCGGTACCAATCAGTGCGACGTCCGCACCACGTCCCGCAAACAGGCCAACGGTCACTACGCCCGGCAGCGCATTAATGGTTTTTTCCAGCTCAATGGGATCGAGAATACGCAGATTATGCACGTCGAGAATAATGTTGCCGTTGTCGGTAATGACGTTCTGGCGATACTCCGGCAAGCCGCCGAGTTTGACCAGTTCACGCGCCACATACGAACGCGCCATCGGAATCACTTCAACCGGCAGCGGGAAATGGCCCAGCACATCAACTTCTTTCGATGCATCGGCAATGCAGACAAATTTCTTCGCCACCGCCGCAACGATTTTCTCACGCGTCAGCGCTGCGCCACCGCCTTTGATCATCTGCATCTGCGGATTGATCTCATCGGCGCCATCAACGTACACCGACAGTTCATCAATTTCGTTGAGATCGAAGATGTGAATGCCCAGCGCTTTCAGTTTCTCCGTTGAGGCTTCCGAGCTGGAAACCGCACCTTCAATCTGATTCTTCATGGTGCCGAGTGCATCAATAAAATGCGCTGCCGTCGATCCCGTGCCTACGCCGACAATAGTGCCGGGCTCTACGTACTGCAGGGCTGCCCAACCTACCGCTTTTTTCAGTTCATCCTGGGTCATGGTATGTTTAAAACCTGTGCGACATCGAAGTGCGCGTAGTATAAAACAAGGCGCTGTAAAAAAGCGCGACAGTTAGACAGCCGATTTAACACTTTGGAAGCCAGCCCGCAAAAATGCGCCGCAGCACAATTTGACAGTTTTATGGCATAGTAATGTCCACCCTGAACGAGAGAGAACAACAATGAAACGCCCGGATTATCGAACGCTTCAGGCGCTGGATGCTGTGATTCGCGAGCGCGGCTTTGAGCGTGGGGCACAAAAACTCTGCATTACCCAATCGGCGGTTTCGCAGCGTATTAAACAGCTGGAAAATTTATTTGGTCAGCCGCTGCTGGTGCGCACCGTGCCGCCGCGTCCGACCGAGCAGGGACAAAAGTTACTGGCGTTGTTGCATCAGGTTGAACTACTGGAAGAGGAGTGGCTGGGTGATGATAACGGTGGAACCACGCCGCTGTTGCTGTCGCTGGCGGTCAACGCCGACAGCCTGGCCACCTGGCTGCTGCCCGCGCTGAAAGACGTGCTGGCCGATTCGCCAGTGCGCCTGAATTTGCAGGTGGAAGATGAAACCCGCACGCAGGAACGCCTACGTCGCGGTGAAGTGGTCGGCGCGGTGAGTATTCAGCCGCAGCCGCTGCCAAGCTGTCTGGTGGATCAACTGGGTGCGCTCGATTATCTGTTCTGCGCCTCACCTGATTTTGCTGCTCGCTATTTCCCGAACGGCGTAACACGCTCTGCGCTGCTGAAAGCGCCGGCGGTGGCATTTGATCATCTGGACGATATGCATCAGGCGTTTTTACAGCAGAACTTTGACCTGTCGCCGGGCAGCGTGCCTTGCCACATCGTTAACTCGTCAGAAGCCTTTGTGCAGCTGGCGCGTCAGGGTTCGGTGTGCTGTATGATTCCGCATCTGCAGATTGAGCGCGAGTTAGCGCAAGGTGAACTGGTGGATTTGACGCCAGGCCTGTATCAGCGTCGTATGCTGTACTGGCACCGGTTTGCGCCGGAAAGTCGTTTGATGCGCAGCGTGACCGACGCGCTGATTGCGCACGGACATCGCGTGCTGCGTCAGGATGTGTTGCCAGCGTAAAGATCAGGTCGCCCTTCATGGCGACCTGATATCAAACCTTACGGTGTGTTTGGTTTGATTTCAAAGACGACATCTACCTGGTCGTCAAAGTGAATGCTCTGCTGCTCGTAAGTTTGCTGCGCGGTGGTATCAGCTTGTACTGCGGCGGCCTTATACATGCGCGCCATCGGCATCGGTTGATAGTTCGCAACGTGATAGCGGATGCTGTAAACCGAACCTAACTTAGCGTTAAACCCTTCTGCCAGCGCGTTAGCCTGCTGCGTAGCATTAGCGATGGCCACTTTACGCGCCTTCTCTTTGTAGCTGTCCGGATTCGCCACACCTAATTCGACCGAACGAATTTCATTCAGGCCAGATTTTAACGCGCCATCCAACAGCTCGTTGAGTTTGTCCAGCTGGCGCAGCGTTACCTGTACCTGACGCTCGGCACGATAGCCTTTCAGTACCGACTTACCTTCTTTGGTGTAATCGTACTCTGGCTGCGTGCTGAGGTTTGCCGCATCAATATCTTTTTTCTCGATACCGTTCTTTTGCAGGAAATCGAAATATTGCGCCACGCGATCATCAGCTTGTTTCTTCGCTTCTGCCGCGTCTTTCGACGAAACATTCACCACAATCGCGAGCGTCGCGAGATCTGGCGTGGCATCAACGCTTGCCTGTCCAGAAGTCACCACATGCGGTCCATTTGGCAATTCGCCTGCCTGAACTAAACCGGACAGTGCGCCCGTGCTCATTACGGCGGCCAGCGCCAGTGCTTTCAGTTTCACGAAAGTCCTCCTTGAGGGATTCAATTTGCAGGTCGCCATTATGGCTAAACCCAAAACACATTAACATGTGTGCTTATCTGATTAGTAAACGGCTCAAAAGTTCGAGCAATCTCCTTTTTAACGTAGCCGCGATCGCAAATTTAGCTGTACGGATTCGCCAATAAAACACTTATTCGTTTCTATTAAAGAAACACCTCTGAGTTCGGGAGAGTTGCCAATGACAGAACAGCCACTTAGCCAAACCGTTGCCAGCGCTCGCGCGGGACGCACGCGCTTTCTGATGCTCGGTCTGGTGTTTATTAACATCATTATCAACTATATGGATCGCACTAACCTGTCGGTTGCCGCTACGGCAATGGCTGGCGAATTGCGCTTCTCGCCCATGGAGATGGGATTGATCTTTTCCGCCTTTGGCTGGATCTACGCTGCGCTACAGATTCCCGGCGGCTTCCTCATCGATCGCCTTGGTGCGCGCGTCGTTTATGGCGTCGGTTTATTTGCCTGGTCGCTGATCACCGCGCTGCACGCGCTTGCCAACAGCTTTGGCGCGCTATTTGGTCTGCGGCTCGGCGTCGGCGCTTTTGAAGCGCCGGTGATGCCCTCCAACAACCGGGTGATCTCCAGCTGGTTTCCGGAGCAAGAGCGCGCCAGTGCCATCGGCATTTACTCCTCAGCGCAGTTTGTCGGCCTGGCGTGTATGACGCCGCTGCTGTTTCATCTGCAGGATGCTTTTGGCTGGCGCGGACTGTTTTTGATCACCGGACTTGCGGGGATGATTTGGGCGCTGGTGTGGTATTGGCTCTACCGCGAGCCGAATCAGCATCAAGGCGTGTCAAAAGCTGAGCTCAGCTATTTGCGTGACAACGGTGCGCTGCTGGAGAGTCGACAAAATTCGCAGCAGCCCATAGCGCGCTGGGGCGATTTGGCGCAGATGTTCCGCAGTCGTAAATTGGTCGGCATCTACATTGGCCAGTTCACCATTTCCGCCACCTTCTGGTTCTTCCTCACCTGGTTCCCGACGTATCTGGTGGAGTATCGTCACATGGGCTTCATCAAAAGCGGCTACGTTGCTTCGCTGCCCTACTTCGCCGCCTTCTGTGGCGTGCTGCTGGCCGGATTTGCCTCAGATCGCATGATACGTCGCGGTATCTCCGCTAGCGTGGCGCGCAAGCTACCGGTGATCCTTGGCCTGTTCCTGACGCTGTTTATCCTTGGCGCCAATTACACCAACGATTCCACGCTGATTATTCTGTTTATGTCGCTGGCGTTCTTCGGCAACGGCCTGGCGACCATTACCTGGGTGTTTGTCACGGCGTTGGCGCCGCGCCACTTGATTGGTCTGGCGGGCGGCGTATTTAACTTTACCGGTGCGCTGTCATCCATCGTGGTGCCGATTGCCATTGGTGCGTTAATCGACGGCGATAACTTCGCGCCAGCCCTGGCATTTATCGCCGTGCTGGCCGCGATTGGCATCTGCAGTTACCTGTTTATTGTCGGGAAAATCGATCATGTTAGCGCGGGGTGAACACGGTTTGCGCCAGCGATTGCAACTGTTGCAGGCGCTGCGCGAGGTGCGCCTCATCGTCCTGCCAGATTTTGGCGAACGCCAATGCCGCGCGATTGTGATCAATCGGCTGCGCCATGCTGATTTCGCCATCATCGCGGTGCCAGATCAGGTAACCCTCAGCACGCTTACGCGCCAGCAGCGGCGCGATTTGCAGCCACTGTTCTTCGCTAAAACGCGGGCGCAGCGCCTCGTCACTTTCCGCCGCCAGCAACGACACGCCAATCACCGATTGCCACGCGGGCAGCATGCGGAAACCGGCCAGCGCCTGGCTGGCGTTGATGCGTTCACCGGGTTCCGAGTGCCAGATATAGATCACCTGATCCTCCCACAGCACGCCCAGCGCCACCACGATATCGCGCGGCGCGTGGCGTTCCAGCTGCGGCAACGCCTGCGCGAACAGCGAAGATCCGCGAATCGCCTGTGCCGCCAGCGCGTGAATACCGGGGCCAGGCAGATAGCGTCGATGCTCATCCTGCGTCGTCAGTCCAATCGACGCCATGGTCATCAGCAGTCGATTCACACGCGTGCTGTTCATCCCCATCTGGCGCGCCAGTTCACGGCAACCCACGGCCTTATCACTGGACACCAGATATTGCAGACAGCGAATACCGTCAATCAGGCTTTGGTTCGGTTGAGAAGACATAGATCACCTGCGGCGGGCAAACTCCAATCTTAGCCTTAGAGTCAGAGGAATGAAATGATGCAAACTTTCTCTACGCAAAATGAGCGCCACTTTCCGCAACAACGACTTCAAGCGGAGTTATTGATCGTCGGCGGTGGACTGGCGGGCGTGTGTGCCGCGCTGGCCGCCGCACGCGATGGCCTGGATGTGGTGCTGATTCAGGATCGCCCGGTGCTGGGCGGTAACGCTTCCAGCGAAGTGCGCTTGTGGGCCAACGGTGCGACCTCACACATGGGCAATAACAATCGCTGGGCGCGCGAAGGCGGCATCATGGGCGAGATCATGGAGGAGAACCTGTGGCGCAATAAAGAGGGCAATCCGGTACTGTTCGATATGGTGCTGCTGGACATCGTACAGGCGCAGCCCGGCCTGACTTTGCTGCTCAATACGGTGGTGACCGATATCGAAAAATCTGGCCGCCGTTTGCTGTCAGTGCAGGCGTTTAACGCCATTAATCAAACGCGTTATCGGGTTTCGGCTACACAATTTATCGATGCCAGCGGCGATGGCGTATTGGGCTATCTGGCCGGTGCGGCGCATCGCGTGGGCGCGGAATCCGTGGAGGAGTTTGGCGAGAAGATGGCGCCGGGCGAGAATTTCGGCCACAAGCTCGGACATTCCATTTACTTCTACACCAAGCGCACGGCACAACCGGTACGCTTCGTTGCGCCCTCTTTCGCACTAAAAGAGATCACCGCCATTCCGCGCTATAAACGGCTAAGTTCAGAGCTGAACGGCTGCGATTTATGGTGGCTGGAATGGGGCGGACGGCTCGATACCGTGCATGAGAGCGAAACCATCAAGTGGGAACTGTGGAAAATTGTCTGGGGCGTGTGGGATTACATCAAAAACTCCGGCGAATTTTCCGATGCCGATAACCTCACCATCGAATGGGTGGGCCTGATTCCCGGCAAGCGCGAGAGCCGGCGTTTTCTCGGCGAGACGATGCTGTGCCAGCAGGACATCATCGAACAACGCGACCACTACGATGCGGTGGCGTATGGTGGCTGGTCGATTGATCTGCATCCGGCCGACGGCGTCTACAGCGAACACGATGGCTGTCGTCAGTTCCACAGCAAAGGGACTTACACCATTCCCTTCCGCGCGCTCTACAGCCAGTCGCTGGACAATCTGCTGCTCACCGGCCGACTGATCTCCGCTACGCACGTCGCCTTTGGCAGCGCACGCGTCATGTGCACCTGCGGCGTGCTGGGCGAAGTGGTGGGCCGCGCGGCGGCGCTGTGCCAGCAACAGCAGATCACGCCCGCCGAACTGGCGCAGCCTGAGCGCGTTGGGCAGCTGCAGCAGCATCTGCTGCGTCAGGGTGCGTTTATCCCGCGACATCCGTTGGCCAACCCAGCGCGCGAGGCGTATGTCACGGTGAGCAGCACCTTAGAGTTGCGCGCCCTGCCCGCCGATGCCGGTTGGCAGCCGCTGCAATCTCGCTGTGCGTTGCTGCTGCCGCTCAAAGCGGGCGAACGCTTGCCGGCAATCAGCGTGCAGCTGCGTGCCGCCAACGCGCAGAAATTACAGGTATCGCTGCTCACCAGCGCTAATCCGGCCAATACCTGCGGCGACTGCCAACTGAGCACGCAAAGTATCACGGTTACTGAGCAAGGCACTTATCGACTGAGCTTTGATTATCGCGCCGAATGCGATCGCTATGTATTTATCGCCTTTGAGGAGAACGCTGCGATTGAGGTTGCATTAACCAGCCAGCGTTTGCCGGGCGTGATGATGGTGTTCAACAGTCTCAATCCGCGCGTAGCGAAACGCACACGCCAGATTAATGATGGCGATTACGGCGTTGATGAGTTTGATTTCTGGCTGCCGCGCCGGGCTCCACAGCAAATCCTGCTGGCCTTTGCGCTGGAAACGCCGCTGCAGCTTTGGCACCGCGACTATCTGCTCAACGGCAAGCTGCGCCCGGAACAGCACACTAACTGCTGGGTGCCGGCGCAGGATGACACGCATCCCAACGTCAGCTGGCATTGGAATGAACCGCAGCAGGCGAAACACATTACCTTGCTGTTTGACAACGACTTCGACCATGCGATGGAAACGGTGCAAATGGGCCACGCACAGGCTGTGACGCCGCACTGCACCACACATTATCGCGTATGGCTGGATGAGATGCTTTTGGCAGACGTGACGGAAAATCATCACTCGCTGTGTCATCACTTGGTGCCAGGAGGCGTGAGTTTTAGCCAGATACGACTGGAGTTGCTCGCCAGTGCGGGCGCGCTGCCCGCACTGTACGGATTACATCTGCATTAGAGTGCAGCAATGCCCTGACGCGCCAGCTGAATGGCGATAAACCACATCACGCCGCCGACCAGCAAATTGATAATGCGCTGCGCCCGCACGGTGCGCAGCCGCGGCGACAGCCACGCGGCCAGCAGCGCCAGGCCGAAGAACCAGATAATTGAGGCACTCACGGTGCCAAATGCAAACCAACGACGCGCGTCTTCAGACGGAAGCTGGCTACCGAGGCTGCCGAGCACCACAAAGGTGTCGA
Source organism: Pantoea leporis (assembly GCF_028048155.1). Classification (NCBI taxonomy): domain Bacteria; kingdom Pseudomonadati; phylum Pseudomonadota; class Gammaproteobacteria; order Enterobacterales; family Erwiniaceae; genus Pantoea; species Pantoea leporis. Next base: position 5,412 of record NZ_JALMEU010000009.1, on the reverse strand, counting down.
GATAGACGTGCGGATTGAGCCAGGTCACCGCCAGAATAGTAGCGATGATGCGCCAGCGACCTTGCTTTATCTCCGCATCAGATGCCAGCAACACATCACCTTGCCATGCAGCGCGCAGCGCCCCCCAACCGTACCACAGCAAAAACGCCACGCCCGCCCAAGTGATCAGCATCAATAAGAGAGGCGATTGATTCAGCAACGCGCTGCCGCCAAAAATCCCACCACAGATCAGCGCAATATCGCTAAGGGTACACAGCGATGCGGTCATCAGGTGGTAATGGCGCTTAATGCCCTGATTCATCACAAAAGCATTTTGCGGGCCTAACGGCAAAATCAGCGCAGCACCAAGGGCAAGCCCTTGTAAATAAACAGATAACACGGAAATAACCTTAATTACTGGGGAGGTGCGATGCAGTATAGTGACGCGAGGATATTAGAGGAAATTGAAATATTTAATAGGCTATTAGAATGAGTAATAAAAAAGGCACCCGCAGGTGCCCTTCTCTATTATTCGCTGCGTGCAGGCTGTTGTTGCTCGCTCTTCACCTGATGCAGATGCACATCCATCTGCGGGTAAGGAATGCCGATGCCGTTCGCGTCCAGCGTACGTTTGAAGTTCTTCATCAGATCCCAATAGACGTTTTGCAGATCGCTGCTTTTACTCCAGCAACGCACCACAAAGTTGAGCGATGAAGCCGCCAGTTCATTTAGGCCGATCTGTACGCCGAGGTCTTGCAGTACGCGCTCGTCCGCATCAACCACTTCACGCAACAGGCTAATAACCTGATCGACATCCGCATCGTAAGCCACACCAATAATGAACTCGTTGCGACGGATCGGTTCACGTGAATAGTTAACGATATTGCCGGCGATAATTTTACCGTTGGGTACCACAACGATTTTGCCATCAGCGCTTTTCAGCGTAGTGGAGAAAATCTGCACGTTCTGTACGGTACCCATCACGCCGCCGAGATCGACAAACTCACCGGTTTTGAACGGGCGGAAGGTCACCAACAGCACGCCAGCAGCCAGGTTGGACAGCGAACCTTGCAGCGCCAAACCCACAGCCAAGCCAGCAGCACCCAGCACGGCAATCACTGAGGCGGTTTGTACGCCAACGCGTCCCAGTGCAGCAATGACGGTAAAAGCGATAATTCCGTAGCGCACCATTGTAGAAAGGAAATCTGCCACAGTGGCATCAATATGACGCGCCAGCAGAACGCGGTTAATCGCATTGGAGACGATGCGCGCAATGAACATACCAATGATGATGGTAATAATCGCCGCCACAATATTGACCGCATAGCTCAGGATCAACGCCTGATTACGTATCAGCCATCCACCAGCACTATTAATGCCATCAACGACATGTAAATCTTCCATTTGTTAGCCCTGTTGTTGAGTTTCCCGCGGGAAATTGCCAAAAACTGCCAGATTGACTCCGACACTCCGAATACAAGGGTAAACAAAAATAAGGCGAAGCGCCAAAAATGGCCTGAATTCGTGGGATTTTCTGAATGAGACGCATAAAAAAAGGCCCTTGCGGGCCTTTTTTGTACTGTACGGAAAAATTACAGTACGTCGACAGCGTTAAGCTCTTTGAAAGCCTGCTCCAGGCGAGTCACCATGGAAGCCTGCGCTGAGCGCAGCCATACGCGTGGATCATAATATTTCTTGTTCGGGCTATCCACGCCTTTAGGGTTGCCTAATTGGCCTTGCAGATATGCTTCGTTTTCTTTGTAGAACTTCAGAATACCGTCCCATGTTGCCCACTGGGTATCTGTATCGATGTTCATTTTAATTACGCCGTAACCAATTGATTCTTTGATTTCTTCTGGAGATGAACCTGAACCGCCGTGGAACACGAAATCGAGCGCGTTATGCGGCAAGTTGTGTTTTTTAGTCACGTATTCCTGAGAATCACGCAGGATGGTCGGCGTCAGTTTCACGTTGCCTGGCTTGTACACGCCGTGCACGTTACCGAATGAAGCAGCGATGGTGAAACGTGGGCTGATTTTGCTCAGCTCGGTGTAAGCGTAATCAACGTCTTCTGGCTGAGTGTACAGCGCAGAAGCGTCCATGTGGCTGTTGTCCACGCCGTCTTCTTCGCCACCGGTACAACCCAGTTCGATTTCCAGGGTCATATCCAGTTTGGCCATGCGCGCCAGATACTTAGAAGAAATCTCGATGTTCTCTTCCAGTGACTCTTCAGACAGGTCGATCATGTGAGAAGAGAACAGCGGCTTACCGGTTTTCTTGAAGTGCTCTTCACCCGCGTCCAGCAGACCGTCGATCCACGGCAGCAGTTTCTTGGCGCAGTGGTCGGTATGCAGGATTACTGGCACACCGTACTGTTCAGCCATCAGATGCACATGGTATGCACCCGCGATAGCGCCGAAGATAGCCGCGCCCTGCGGCTTGTCGGTTTTGAAACCTTTACCGGCGATGAAGGCAGCACCACCATTGGAGAACTGAACGATGACCGGCGCTTTCACTTTGGCCGCAGCTTCCAATACCGCGTTAATAGAATCCGTGCCGACGCAGTTAACTGCTGGCAGAGCGAATTTGTTCTCTTTCGCTACCTGGAAAATTTTCTGAACGTCGTCACCAGTGACAACGCCGGGTTTTACGAAATCAAAAATTTTAGACATGTTTGTGTCCCGTTTCGTTACCGTTCATCCCCGAAGGGATTGCGATTTGTTTGCCCCATAAAGGGCTAGCCTTCAGGCGACGCCCAAGCGTCGCCCCCAAAGAGTTACTGCTTCGCGCGCTCTTCCAGCATAGCAACTGCTGGCAGTTTTTTACCTTCCACGAACTCGAGGAATGCGCCGCCGCCGGTTGAGATGTAAGAGATCTTATCTTCGATACCGAACAGATCGATTGCAGCCAGCGTATCGCCGCCGCCTGCCACTGAGAATGCATCGCTATCGGCGATTGCATTTGCCACGATTTCGGTACCTTTACGGAAGTTCGGGAACTCGAACACGCCAACCGGACCGTTCCACAGAATGGTTTTCGCGCCTTTCAGAATCGCGGCCATCGCCTGTGCGGTTTCGTCGCCGAAGTCCATAATCTCTTCGTTATCCGCCACTTCGGAAACCTTTTTCACGGTTGCCGGGGCAGTTTCAGAGAATTCCGTGCCTACGCGAGAATCAGTAGGAACTGGGATACCAAACTGATCACGCAGACCTTTTGCTGCTTCGACGAAGTCTGGCTCGTACAGTGATTTACCGACGTTGTTATCGATAGCAACGAAGGTATTCGCGATACCGCCGCCGACAATCACGGTGTCAGCAATCTTCACCAGCGACTGCAGCACATCAAATTTGGTCGACACTTTAGAACCGCCAACCACAGCAACCAGCGGACGCTCTGGATTACTCATCACTTTGCCCAGCGCTTCCAGCTCAGCTGACAGCAGCGGACCGGCACATGCGATTGGGGCAAATTTGCCCACGCCGTGGGTAGAAGCCTGTGCGCGGTGCGCGGTACCGAAGGCATCCATCACGAACACGTCGCACAGTGCGGCATATTTCTTCGACAGCCCTTCTTCGTCTTTTTTCTCACCTTTATTAAAGCGCACGTTTTCCAGCACAACCAATTCGCCCGCGCCGACTTCAACGCCGTCGAGGTAATCTTTTGCCAGGGTAACGTTGGTGCCGTTCAGTTTATCTTTCAGGTAGTTAACAACCGGCAGCAGGGAAAACTCTTCGTTATATTCACCTTCGGTCGGACGACCCAGGTGAGAGGTAACCATCACTTTCGCGCCCTGTTTCAACGCCGCTTCGATGGTAGGCAGAGAAGCACGAATACGTGCATCTGACGTCACTTTCCCTTCTTTCACTGGCACGTTGAGATCGGCACGGATCAGAACGCGTTTACCAGCAAGATCCAGATCGGTCATCTTAATTACAGACATGGTGAACCCTCTCGTTGATTCTCATAAGTTTTGCCAGACGCAGTCCGCGTCTTACCTGAAACCGCTTGCGGCCAATGCTAACGTGGTGTCGATCATGCGGTTAGCAAAGCCCCATTCGTTGTCACACCAAACCAGCGTTTTGATAAGGTGATGACCACTGACCCGCGTTTGCGTGCCATCGACTATGGCACTGTGCGGATCATGGTTAAAATCTACTGAGACTAACGGTAATTCCGTATAGTCAACTATACCACGAAACGCCCCTTCTGACGCGTTTTGCAGCAACGCGTTGACCTCACACGCCTTCACCGCTTCGCGCACCGACACGCTCAGATCAATGGCTGTCACGTTGATGGTGGGCACGCGCACGGCAATCGCCTCAAAGCGATCGTTAAATTTCGGAAAAATACGGGTAATGCCAGCAGCGAGACGCGTATCTACCGGAATGATCGATTGGCTGGCGGCGCGGGTACGACGCAGATCGCTGTGATAGGCGTCGATCACCTGCTGATCGTGCATCGCCGAGTGAATGGTGGTCACGGTGCCCGACTCAATGCCAAAGGCGTCATCCAGCAACTTGATCACCGGAATAATGCAGTTGGTGGTGCAGGATGCGTTGGAGACAATGCGGTCAGTTTGTTTAAGAGCTTGTTCGTTAACACCGAATACGACTGTGGCATCGAGATCGTTGCCGCCCGGATGCGAGAACAACACTTTCTTCGCGCCCGCCGCCAAATGGGCTTCGCCATCAGCGCGGCTACCGTACACCCCGGTGCAATCCAGCACGATATCCACATTCAGTTCGCGCCACGGCAGCGCATCAATTTCAGCCTGATGCAGGATGCGAATGGTGTCGTCGCCAACAAATAGTTGATCGCGCTCCTGGCGCACATCAAAGGCAAAACGGCCGTGGCTGGTGTCGTACTTCAGCAGATGCGCCATACCGGCGGCGTCTGCCAACTCGTTAATGGCGACCACGGTGATCTCAGCCCGGCGACCGGTTTCATACAGGGCACGCAACACATTACGCCCGATACGACCAAAACCATTTATTGCTACGCGAACGGTCATCTCTACCTTCAACCACACCCGAAAAAACGTGCCGATTAGCCTGAGCGTTTCACACCGGTTTGTACAGGGAATTATTGCTTACCCACATGAGTGAGATGCACGATTTCGCTCACAACTGAAACGGTTCAGCTAGAGTAATGCAAGAGAGGAATAACGGGAATGATTGCGATCAAGTGAGTGGCTGAATATTGGATCTCCGTCACAAATTTTCCACTGACGGATTATTACTGCAGGAATAATTGAACCGTTTCAGGTTAGATACGCCTGCATTGCAGGTGCGCGCGATGAATCGCGCCGCTACAGGCTGTGCTTAACCGGTAGCGGCGCAATTTACTGCGCAAAGTTACAGAATAGATTTCGCCGTTTTCACCACGTTCTCAACCGTAAAACCAAACTCTTTGAACAGCTGATCCGCAGGCGCT
>NZ_JALMEU010000008.1:0-202356 GCF_028048155.1 Pantoea leporis | reverse complement strand
CGCCATGGCGATAATTCCTTACGTTGTGCCTTCATGAGTCATGAAGGCATCAGTTCACAATTTTTAAACCGTAGCTTATTTGCTACGAGCTTCAATAACGGCCTGAGCGACGTTGTTCGGCGCATCATCGTACTTCAGGAACTCCATGGAGTAAGAAGCACGGCCTTTGGTCAGAGAACGCAGCTGGGTTGCATATCCGAACATTTCAGACAGCGGAACTTCAGCATGGATCTGAACGCCAGTAGCGTTAGATTCCTGTCCTTTGAGCATACCACGACGACGGCTAAGGTCACCGATAACGTCACCGGTGTTCTCTTCCGGAGTTTCTACTTCAACCTTCATGATTGGCTCAAGCAGAACAGGTTGTGCTTTCTTAAAGCCATCTTTAAAGGCTAAAGAAGCAGCCAGTTTAAACGCCAGCTCAGAGGAGTCGACATCATGGTATGAACCGAAGTGCAGACGAACACCCAGATCAACTACCGGATAACCAGCCAGTGGACCTGATTTCAGCTGCTCCTGGAGACCTTTATCAACCGCAGGGATGTATTCAGTTGGAATCACACCGCCCTTGATATCGTTGACAAATTCGTAACCTTTCGGATTAACGCCCGGCTCCAGTGGGTACATGTCGATAACAACATGACCATACTGACCACGACCACCAGACTGCTTGGCGTGTTTACCTTCGATATCGGTAACTTTCGCGCGAATCGCTTCACGGTAAGCAACCTGAGGTTTACCGACGTTCGCTTCAACGTTGAATTCACGCTTCATGCGGTCAACGATGATGTCGAGGTGCAGCTCACCCATACCTGCGATGATGGTCTGGTTGGTTTCTTCATCAGTCCATACGCGGAATGATGGATCTTCTTTCGCCAGACGACCCAGAGCCAGACCCATTTTTTCCTGGTCAGCTTTGGTTTTCGGCTCAACGGCGATAGAGATTACCGGCTCAGGGAATTCCATACGCTCAAGAATGATGACGTTGTCTGGGTCACACAGGGTGTCACCAGTGGTTACGTCTTTCAGACCGATCGCAGCGGCGATATCGCCCGCACGAACTTCCTTGATCTCTTCGCGTTTGTTCGCGTGCATCTGAACGATACGGCCCAGACGCTCACGGTTTGACTTAACCGGGTTGAACACGGTGTCACCGGTGTTAACAACACCAGAGTAAACGCGGAAGAAGGTCAGGTTACCAACAAACGGGTCGGTAGCGATTTTGAACGCCAGTGCAGCAAACGGCTCTTTGTCATCGGAATGACGCTCAGCCGGCGTGTCTTTACCGTCGTCCAGCATACCGTTAATCGCGGTAACGTCAGTCGGTGCTGGCAGGTATTCAACTACCGCATCCAGCATCGCCTGAACACCTTTGTTCTTAAATGCAGAACCACAGGTCACCAGGATGATTTCGTTTTTCAGAACGCGCTTACGCAGAGAAGTTTTAATCTCTTCTTCGGTCAGTTCTTCACCGCCGAAGAATTTCTCCATCAGCTCATCAGAACCTTCAGCAGCGGCTTCAACCAGCTTCGCACGCCACTCTTCAGCCAGTTCCTGCATATCAGCTGGAATATCTTCGTAAACGAAGGTAACGCCCTGATCGGCATCGTTCCAGTTGATCGCTTTCATTTTCACCAGGTCAACAACACCGGTGAAACCTTCTTCTGCGCCGATAGCCAGCTGAAGTGGAACTGGGTTTGCACCCAAGCGCACTTTCATCTGGTCAACAACTTTCAGGAAGTTAGCACCCATGCGGTCCATTTTGTTAACGAACGCGATGCGTGGAACTTTATATTTGTTAGCCTGACGCCATACGGTTTCAGACTGTGGCTGAACACCACCAACTGCACAGTAAACCATTACTGCGCCATCAAGCACACGCATAGAACGCTCAACTTCGATGGTGAAGTCAACGTGTCCCGGGGTGTCGATGATGTTTACGTGGTGTGGTTCAAACTGCTTAGCCATACCAGACCAGAAACAGGTAGTCGCAGCAGACGTGATGGTAATACCACGTTCCTGCTCCTGCTCCATCCAGTCCATGGTTGCTGCGCCGTCATGAACTTCACCGATTTTGTGGTTTACACCGGTGTAGAACAGAACACGTTCGGTAGTTGTAGTCTTACCGGCGTCGATGTGCGCACTGATACCAATGTTACGGTAGCGCTCAATGGGTGTTTTACGAGCCATTTGATTCCTCTGATTCTTAGACGTTCTAAGTTAAAAAAGCCCAGCAGGTGAGTCACTGGGACGCCCGCTGGGTTTATAACAACTACGTTGCTGTTACCAGCGGTAGTGTGCGAACGCCTTGTTGGCTTCAGCCATGCGGTGAACGTCTTCACGTTTCTTAACTGCAGTACCTTTGTTCTCTGCAGCATCAGAAAGTTCGTTCGCCAGGCGGAGAGCCATAGATTTATCACCGCGTTTACGAGCAGCTTCTACGATCCAACGCATTGCCAGGGCATTACGACGAACCGGACGGACTTCAACTGGAACCTGGTAGGTAGAACCACCAACGCGACGTGACTTAACTTCGACAGTCGGACGTACGTTTTCGAGAGCAACCTCGAACGCTTCCAGGCCATCTTTACCAGCGCGTTGAGCCAGGGTATCAAGCGCGGTATAGACGATAGATTCAGCAGTAGATTTTTTACCATCTACCATCAGGATATTTACAAATTTAGCCAGCAGCTCTGATCCGAACTTAGGATCCGGCAGAATTTTACGCTGACCAATGACGCGACGACGTGGCATGGAAATACTCCGTTGTTAATTCAGGATTGTCCAAAACTCTACGAGTTTAGTTTGACATTTAAGTTAAAACGTTTGGCCTTACTTAACGGAGAACCATTAAGCCTTTGGCTTCTTCACGCCGTACTTGGAGCGTGACTGCTTACGGTCTTTAACACCTGAGCAGTCCAGCGCGCCACGAACGGTGTGGTAACGCACACCTGGCAAGTCTTTAACACGACCGCCACGGATCAGGATCACTGAGTGTTCCTGCAGGTTATGACCTTCACCACCGATGTAGGAGGTAACTTCAAAACCGTTGGTCAAACGCACACGGCAAACTTTACGCAGTGCTGAGTTTGGTTTTTTAGGGGTAGTGGTGTACACACGAGTACATACACCACGTTTCTGCGGGCAAGCTTCCAGCGCAGGCACGTTGCTCTTTGCAACTTTGCGTACGCGTGGTTTGCGAACCAGCTGGTTAACTGTTGCCATTAAATAGCTCCTGGGATTTAGCTTTTTGCTTCGTAAACACGTAATAAATCGCCTCGTATTACTACGAGGAGGCAGAATTTTAGGGCTGTGTCAAAAGGGTGTCAAGAAATAACCAGGTTTTCGCTCTTACCAGGCCACTTGTTGTGGATGCTTCGCTGTCATCGCAACGAAACCAGTATAGTCCAAACGTGCTACATTGGTCGAAATTTGCTCATCCAGGCCGCGCGCGCCCACATCTTCTTCTAATACCCACAGCGTAGCCGGCGATGCGCTGAGCTTGATTAACATTTGGCTGCCAGCCAAAGCGGCGGTGACGCCATCCTGCAATAAAAGCAGATCGTCGCCTTCCTGCAATAAAAGCAGCAGGCTATCGAGGTCGCATTGCCAGGGAGATTGCAGCAGCGTGTAGAGCATGATCAGTTCTCAGAATCGAATAACACGATGATAGGAAGCCAGCTTCTCGCGTAGCGATGCGGCATCCATCACTTCAGCGTTTAACACACGTTCGGCCGTCAAACTTTGCCCGCGCGCCAGCAGCGAATCGGCGCAGACAAAACACTGGTCAATATCGTACAACTCCAGCACGCCAAAGGTCGCGATGTAGTTACGCGCCAGAATTTGCTCAGGTTGTTGGTCGCGATTGAGCTGCAGCACGCCATCCCCGATAAAGAACAGACCGATATCTTCGCTTAGCGCGCCCGTCGCCAGCACAGCATCCAGCCCTTCCCTGCCCGCGCTGCTGCCGTGCGGTGCCTGAGTAAATAGAAAAGCCACGCGGTTCATCAGAATTGCACCAGACGATCGCAGCTGAGCGCGGCTTCTGCCAATGCGCCCAAACCGCTGAGTTCAAAACCCGGCTGCAAGTTACTGCCCGCCAGTTGCAAGCGCGCGGCTTCCTGCGCGTCGGTTACGCCACGACGTAATGCTGCGGCCACGCAGATATTCAGCGCGGCGCCACTTTCAGCGCGCAACTGCTGCCATTCACGCACCATATCCACCTCATCGCTGGCCGGCGCGCTCAGTTGGTTGGCGTTCAATACGCCTTCACGATAGAAGAACACGCTCTCCAGCTGGTGCCCGGCCTTAATAAGTGCGCGCGCAAACAGCAGCGCGCTGCTGGCGTGTTGCGTGCCGTATGCCGGTCCGGTGACCAGCAAGGTGTAGCGCATTAGCGATCCTGCCCCTGAAAATCACCGCTTTTAAACTGGCGAATGTAGAGGTAAACCGTGTGCTTGGAGATATTGAGGCGATCGGCCACCTGGTTAATCGCATCTTTAATGTCGAAGATACCCTTCTCATACATATTGAGCACGATCTGGCGATTCTTAGCATTATTCGAAACGTTACGGTCAGCGCTCACTTCTTCAATCGCGAACTCAAGCGTCTGCATCACCAGATCTTCCACCGAGCTGGCAAAGTTGACGTTGGAATCCACCTGCTGCATCTCCGGCGGCATAAAGGTCGACATAATCTGCGAGAACGGAACGTCGAGGTTCATGTTGATGCACAGCAAGCCAATAACGCGCTGCTGGCGATTACGAATCGCGATCGTGACCGATTTCATCAGCACACCGCTTTTCGCGCGCGTGAAGTAGGCTCTGGAGACATTGCTGTCGGCGCCGTGCATATCGTGCAGCATACGCAGCGCCAAATCGGTAATCGGCGAACCCACTTTACGCCCGGTATGTTCACCGTTGGCGATACGCACCGCAGAACACTTCAAATCTTCCAGCGAGTGCAGCACGATTTCGCAGTGCGAGCCAATCAGCATCGCCAGGCCATCGACAACGGCTTCGTAGGATTTGAGGATATCGTAATCTGCTTGCTCGAACGGACGTTGCTCCAGTAAATCGAAGTCAGTCAGTTCACCGGGATTGAATGGATTAGACATCGAAGACATTACCCTAAATGGCTGGAGCCTGTCTCGACAGCATTGGGGCAGACTCATATTGTGATAATTGTGCAGGCGCTAGTCTGGCAAATGTGCTGGTCTTTAGCCAGACCTTTACTCTCTTCTCCGCAATAAAAACGCCGCCCGAGGGCGGCGTGATGCAGAAAGTTAAGATTACTGTGCTTTCTGATCGGCAGCGACTGGAGCCTGCGCTTTTTCGTCCGCTTTCGGCGCGGGTTTGATGTCGAGCAGTTCAACATCGAACACCAGCGTGGAGTTCGCCGGAATACCCGGAACGCCATTTTTGCCGTAAGCCAGGTTCGGTGGGATCACCAGCTTGATTTTACCGCCTTTCTTCACGTGCTTCAGACCTTCGGTCCAGCCCGGAATCACACCGTCCAGACGGAACGACAGCGGCTCACCGCGGGTATAAGAGTTATCGAACTCAGTACCGTCGATCAGCGTCCCTTTGTAGTTCACAACCACAGTGTCGCTGTCTTTCGGCGCGCTACCGGTACCTTCTTTCTCTACCTGATACAGCAGGCCAGATTCGGTTTTCTTCACGCCTTTTTCTTTGGCGAATTTGTCAGCGTAAGCGGAACCCTTATCGGAGTTCTCTTTCGCGTCTTTTTCCATCTTCGCCTGAGCAGCACCTTTTACGCGGCCTTCAAAGGCCTGCAGGGTTTGCTCGATCTCTTGATCAGAGAGTTTGCTCTTGCCGCCAAAGGCGTCCTGAACACCCGCGATCAACTGATCTTTATCAAGTTTGATGCCCAGCTTCTCTTGTTCCTTCAGAGAGTTGTCCATGTAGCGACCCAGGGACGCGCCAAGTGCATAAGCTGATTGCTGGTCTTCGTTTTTGAAGGCAGCATTTTTCGGTGCTTGCGGCGCAGCCTGAGCGGCGTCTGCTGGAGCAGCGGCGGTTTCTGCTGCCATTGCCAGCGGTGCATTCAGCGCGAAGGCCATGGTGGTAGCTAACAATGTGACTTTAAACAGTGAATTCATCCTTTCTCCAAAACCGAAGCCTCTAACCTCGGGAATCATTGCGGACTGAGGCCCACACTATAACTTTACGTGGCAGCGGCGAACACTCCCACAATGTAATTACCCGTCCAACCTCCGACCTTTTTTGCTTCAGGAAGTTTCATCAGAGATATAGGCGTTATGCGGCGTTTCAATGCAGCATGGCGCGGAAAGGTAAAATATCAGGTGATTCTGAAGCGAAAGGCCGTAGAATCAGGCCCGAAACAGACTAACGTGCAGCACCGCAAGATGAGGAAAGATCATGCAACCAACAGAATGGGAACAACGCCTTGAGGCGCTGGAGAGCAAGCTGGCTTTTCAGGAATACACCATCGATCAGCTCAATCAAACGGTGGTTCAGCATGAGCTGGAGATGATCAGACTGCGTGAGCAGGTCCGTCTGTTAATCGATAAAGTGAAAGATAGCGCGCCGTCGATAATTGCCTCGCAATCTGAAGAAACCCCGCCGCCACATTACTAAAAAGAAAAGGCCACCCGAAGGTGGCCTCGCCAGCATCACACTAATTAGTGGCTGCAGCCGCAACCGCCAGTGCCACAACCGCCCTGGCCGTGATCGTGACCATGGTCGTGGTCATGATCGTGATGATGACCATCAGCGCCATGCACGTGACCGTGCGCCAGCTCTTCTTCGGTTGCTGCGCGAATCGCCACAACTTCCACGTTGAAGTTCAGGTTCTGACCCGCCAGCATGTGGTTACCATCAACCACTACGTGCTCATCTTCAACTTCGGTGATTTCAACCGGAACTGGACCCTGATCGGTTTCTGCCAGGAAGCGCATGCCAACCTGCAGTTCGTCAACGCCCATAAACACGTCTTTTGGCACGCGCTGTACGAGGTTGTCATCGTATTGACCGTAAGCGTCGTTCGCCGGGATATGCACGTCAAACTTATCGCCTACATCATGATTTTCCAGCGCTTTTTCCAGACCAGAAATCAGGGAACCATGACCGTGCAGATAGTCCAACGGTGCACTCACCGGTGACTCGTCAACCAACACACCGTCTTCGGTACGAACCTGATACGCCAGGCTCACCACCAGGTCTTTTGCTACTTTCATGATATCTCCTAACCGTTGAGAACTAAGATCCCGTCCCATTGGTCAATTTTGCGTGCAATAACCAACCAGAAAGGTTCAAGACTGAGGATGCCAACAAATGTGTTGTTGCATACTGCTCAGCGTTAATGGCGCCGATTGTAACGGAATTCAATCCCGCTGTAAGTTCAAGCTTAAAAAAAGCTGAGCCATTGCGCTACTCAGGATGAAAAATGCCGATCACTTGCTCATTGCTGCGAACCTGATCGCGCACCTGCTTATCCGCTTCCCGCATTTGATGACCGCACTCGACGCACTCCACCACATCAACATTGTTTTCACGCCACAATGCCAACGTGTCTTTTTCCTGGCAGTGCGGGCAAACCGCACCGGCAATAAATTGTTTACGCATACTGTTTCCTGCCGTCGTTAGTGAACGGATTAAGTAAGTATAGTTCTACTCGTCATCCCAGCCGTCAAACTGACGTTTCTCGTGCTGCATTTCGCGCTGGAAGATATCCTCCAGCTCGCGCCGCGCCTCACGCACACGCGAAACCTGCGCGCTGTCATCGTGGCTGGGCACCAGCTCACGCAGCATACGCATATCCAGACGACGGAAATGTTGCTGCGCGCGCTGCGCCTGATGCGGATGCATGCCCAGCGAGATCAGCGTTTTACGACCCAGCTCCAGCGCACTGGAGAACGTCTCACGCGAGAACAGCGTAACACCCGCCTGCAACAGTTCGTGCGCCTCAACACGTCCACGCGCACGCGCCAGGATTTCCAGCTGCGGGAAATGCTGCTGACACAGTTGCACGATGGTCATCGAATCTTCCGGATCGTTACAGGTAATGACGATGGATTGCGCATTCTCCGCGCCCGCCGCACGCAGCAGCTCCAGCTCAGTGGCGTCGCCATAGTAAACCTTATAGCCATATTTACGCATCAGGCTCACCGCGGAGATATCACGCTCCAGCACGGTAATGCGCTTGTTGTTCGCCATCAGCAAACGGCCAACAACCTGACCAAAACGACCAAAGCCCACCACAATGACCTGCGGCCGATCGTCCTCAACAAAGTGCTTCTCGGCATTTTCATCGGGCTCATTAAAGCGGTGCGCCAGTAGACGATCGATGCCGTTCATCAGCAGCGGCGTGGTCATCATGGATAACGTCACCGTCACCAGCAGCAGCGGCATTTGGTCGCCGCTGAACATTTTGGCCGACGACGCCGCCGAGAACAGCACAAAGGCAAACTCGCCGCCCTGGCTTAACACACCGGCAAACTGCTGGCGCTCCGAACTGCGCAGGCCATAAATGCGCCCCAGCACATACAGCACCAGCGTTTTCACCGTCACCAGAATCAGCACGCCCAACAAAATTTCAGTGATGTGGGTATAAAGCACGCCGAGATTCAGCGCCATGCCAACCGAAATAAAGAACAAGCCCAGCAACAAACCTTTGAACGGTTCAATGGCCACTTCCAGCTCGTGGCGATACTCGCTTTCCGCCAACAGAATACCCGCGATGAAAGTACCGAGCGCCATCGACAGGCCGAGCGCATCCATAAATAGTGCCGAACCCAGCACCAGCAGCAGTGAGGCGGCAGTAAACACTTCGCGCACGCCGGATGCGGCAATGAAGCGCAGAATCGGGCGCAGCAGATAACGACCACCAATCAGCATCCCGCCGAACGCCAGCACTTTCATCCCAACTTTCAACCAGTCAACATGACCGCTGTCGCCGCCCGCCAGCAGCGGCACCAGCGCCAACGCGGGAATCACCGCTAAATCCTGGAACAGCAACACTGAGAAACCGAGCTGTCCCGATTCACTGCGGTTCATGCCTTTATCGCGCATCAGCTGCAGCGCCATCGCCGTGGATGACATTGCCAGACCAATGCCGCCAATCACCGCCGCCTGCCAGCTAAAATCGGTCAGCCACAGCAATCCGCCGAGAATGGCGGCGGAAATCAGCACCTGAGCCGCACCAACGCCAAATATCGAACGGCGCAGCGCCCACAGTTTCGAGGGGTTCAGTTCAAGCCCGATGATGAACATCAGGAACACCACGCCGAGTTCCGAGAAGTGCAGAATCTCCTCAACGTCGCTGATGAACCCCAAACCCCACGGACCAATCGCGATACCGGCCAGCAGATAGCCCAGCACCGCGCCAATGCCGAGACGCGCCGCAATCGGCACAATCAGCACCGCCGCGACCAGATAAATCACGCCCGCCGTCAGTAACGTTTCGCCTTCCATCACACACCTCCCTGCGGCAGCGGTGAAGCCAGCCAGTCACCATACGCGCGCGCAAAATTACGCATCACTTCCGGCGTTTGTCGACGCGCCCAGTAAATCACCATCGGCGTCATCCAGTGCATGCGACACATCTGCGCCGTCAGCTCAAACGGACGCATGATGTCACTCATCGGATAGCGATTCAGGCCGCTAGGGTGATACGCCGCTTCCGGTTCGCCGGTGGTGACCACGCTGCGCCAGTATTTGCCTTCCAGCGCATTACCATCCGGTCCGCTGGCAAAGCCGCGCGACAGCACACGATCCAGCCACTCCTTCAGGAGCGCCGGGCAGCTGTAGGTATAAAGTGGATGTTGGAATACAACGATTTGATGGTCGCGCAGCAGCTGCTGCTCATAGTGAATATCAATAAAAAAATCCGGATAGTGGGCGTATAAATCGTGCACCGTGACGTGGTCCAGTTCCATAGCCGACTGCAGCAAAACCCGATTAGCAATCGAATCCTGTGATTCCGGATGGGCGTAAAGCAGCAATATTTTGGGTGGCTGCGACATCGTTCCCCTCCAAAGCGTCGTCACGGCACAGGAATTCCGCTACCATGCTCGACGCAACAAATTTTCTCGAATTATGTTGCCGGTAAATTAACATATTCTGACGATACGGCGCTTATGATTGTCTTTTCAGCACTACAAATTCGCCGCGGCACCAATGTGCTGCTGGATAACGCAACAGCCACCATTAACCCAGGCCAGAAAGTTGGCTTAGTGGGCAAAAATGGCTGCGGCAAATCAACGCTGCTGTCATTGCTGAAGGGCGAAATCAGCAGCGATGCAGGTAATGCTACGTTCCCGAGCAACTGGGCGCTGGCGTGGGTCAATCAGGAAACCCCGGCGCTGAGCAAACCCGCGCTGGAGTATGTTATCGACGGCGACCGTGAATATCGTCAGCTTGAATCCGAATTGGCCGACGCCAATGCGCGCAACGATGGCAACGCCATCGCCCTGCTGCACGGCAAGCTGGATGCGATTCAGGCGTGGAGCATACCTGCTCGCGCCTCAAGTTTGTTGCACGGTTTGGGCTTTAGCCAGGAACAATTAATGCGGCCGGTGAGCGATTTCTCCGGTGGCTGGCGCATGCGCCTTAACCTCGCGCAGGCGCTGGTGTGCCGTTCCGATCTGCTGCTGCTGGATGAACCGACTAACCACCTCGATCTGGATGCGGTGATCTGGCTTGAACGCTGGCTGAAAAGCTACGAAGGCACGCTGGTGCTGATTTCGCACGACCGCGACTTCCTCGATCCGGTGGTCGATAAGATCATCCACATCGAACAGCAGACGATGTTTGAATACACCGGTAACTACAGCTCGTTCGAACGTCAGCGCGGCGCCAAGCTGGCGCAGCAGCAAGCGCTGTTCCAGAGCCAGCAGGAAAAAGTGGCGCACCTGCAGAAGTATATCGATCGCTTCCGCGCGCAGGCGACCAAAGCCAAGCAGGCGCAGAGCCGCATCAAAATGCTGGAGCGCATGGAATTGATTGCGCCAGCACACGTCGATAACCCATTCAGCTTCAGTTTCCGCGCGCCAGAAAGCTTGCCGAATCCGTTGCTGAAGATGGAGCGCGTTACCGCCGGTTATGGCGAACGCATCATTCTCGACGCCATCAAACTCAACCTTGTGCCGGGTTCACGTATTGGCCTGCTGGGCCGTAACGGCGCGGGTAAATCAACGCTGATTAAACTGCTAGCCGGTGAGCTCGACGCGCTGGATGGCAAAGTTGGCCTGGCGAAAGGCATTAAGCTCGGTTACTTCGCCCAGCATCAGCTGGAATATCTGCGCGCCGATGAATCACCCTTGCAGCATTTATCACGCATCGCACCGAAAGTGCTGGAGCAGCAGCTGCGCGACTACCTTGGCGGCTTCGGCTTCCAGGGCGATAAAGTCAGCGAAATCACCGAACGTTTCTCCGGCGGCGAAAAAGCGCGTCTGGTGCTGGCATTAATTGTCTGGCAGCGCCCGAACCTGCTGCTGCTTGATGAACCAACTAACCACCTCGATCTTGATATGCGTCAGGCGCTGACCGAAGCGCTGATTGATTTCGAAGGCGCGCTGGTGGTGGTCTCGCACGATCGCCATCTGCTGCGCGCCACCACCGACGATCTTTATCTGGTGCACGACGGCAAGGTCGACGTGTTTGAGGGCGATCTGGAAGATTATCAGCAGTGGCTGAGCGATTTGCAGAAGCAGCAAGCGCAACAGGATGCCGCACCGAAGCAGGACAACGGCAACAGCGCGCAATCGCGCAAAGACCAGAAACGCCGCGACGCCGAACTGCGCGCACAAACGCAGCCGCTGCGTAAAGAGATCGAGAAGCTTGAGAAGCAGATGGTGAAGTGGCAGAGCCAGCTCAGCGACGCGGAAGCCCAGTTAGCCGACAGCGCGATTTACGATCAGAGCCGCAAAGCCGATTTGAATGTGGCGCTGCAGCGTCAGGCCGAGAGCAAGGCGGCGCTGGAAGAGGTCGAAATGGCGTGGCTGGATGCGCAGGAACAGCTGGAGCAGATGCTGGCGGGTTGAGTGTGCACGCTGTCCCCCTCCTCGGTCCTCCCCCATAAATGGGGGAGGAAGATGCTGCCACATGTTAGTGATGAAGCTGCATGTGGCAGCATCTCCTTCCCCCGCAAGCGGGGGAAGGCCGGGATGGGGGAATGCGAGCACTATTCCAAATTAAAACGGCTTATCCCCTAACACCGTCGCGCGATGCATCACCCGCCGCGCCGGATAATAATCCGCATTAGCATAGTGTTGGGTCACGCGGTTATCCCAAATCGCCACATCATTCTCCTGCCAGCGCCAGCGCACCTGGAACTCCGGTTTGGCGCTATGCCAAAACAGGAAGTTAAGCAGCGCATCGCTCTCTTTTTCGCTCAAGCCCAGCAAACGCGTGGTAAAACCTTCGTTGACAAACAGCGCCTTGCGTCCGCTCACCGGGTGGGTACGAATCACCGGATGCTGCACCGGCGGGTTCTTTGCCACCGCTTGCTGCCAGCGCTGGTGCTCTTCCTCGGTTTTACGGTATTTGTACTCCTGAAACGACTTCTTAAAATCGTGTTCCGCCTGCAGCCCATTCAACAGCGTCTTAAACGGTTCAGACAGCGCTTCATAGGCCGCAATGCCGGTTGACCACAAGGTATCGCCGCCGCTTTCCGGCAGCAGCTTCGAAGCCAGGATTGCAATTGCCGGCGGAGTTTGAATAAAGGTGACATCGGTGTGCCAGTTGTCATTATCCGGCGGATTATCCTGATGCGTATCCAGCACGATGATCTCTTCCACGCCTTCCGCATGCGGATAGACCGGATGGATATGCAGATCGCCAAAGCGAATCGCCAGCGCGCGCTGCTGTTCCGGGGTAATCACTTGATTGCGCAGGAACAGCACCTGATGGCGCAGCAAGCCATGATAGAGCTGTTCAAACTGGGCATCGCTCAGCGGACGGCTGAAGTCGACATCACTGACCTGCGCCCCAATATTCGGGCCCAGCGCGGTAAAATTAAGACGTTCGTTCATTGCTGTTCTCCATTCCAGGGCGTCAGTCGGCGCTGCAAGGCGCGCAGACCCAGTTCTAAGCCAAAGGCAATCAGGGCGATCACGGCGATACCGGCCAGCACCACGTCGGTGGCGAGGAACTCACCGGCCGACTGCACCATAAAGCCGAGTCCACGCGTAGCGGCAATCAGTTCCGCCGCCACCAGCGTTGACCAACCTACGCCGAGACCAATGCGCAAACCGGTGAGGATTTCCGGCAGCGCGCCAGGCAGAATCACGTAGCGCAGCAGTTGCCAGCGCGATGCGCCAAGCGCCTGCGCCGCGCGAATCCGTACCTGCTGGGCATTCTTCACACCCGCCAGCGTCGACAAGGTCACCGGCGCGAAAATCGCCAGATAAATCAGTAAAATCTTCGAGGTTTCGCCGATGCCAAACCAGATCACCATCAGCGGCAAATAAGCCAGCGGCGGTACCGGGCGATAGAGTTCGATCAGCGGATCAAGCAAGCCGCGAATCGCCGGGCTCAGGCCCATGGCGATGCCGACCGGAATCCCAATCAGCGCGGCAAAGAACAGCGCCACCAGCATACGCGCCAGGCTGGCGCCCAGATGCTGCCATAACGTGGCGTCCATAAAGCCTTGCGGGCTGGCAATCAATATCAGCTTCTGCAGCACCACTTGCGGCGGCGGTAAAAACAGCGGCGCCACTAAGCCGAGCGCAGTGATAGCCCACCACAACAGCAGCAACAAGCCCACGCTGAGCAGGCTGAGTGAGAACTGGCGCGAGAACGGCCAGCGCAGTCCACGACGACGCATTTGGGTCTTCCCATCAATCACCGCACTCATATAAACGCCTCACGCTGGGAAAACACCTGATTCAGTACATATTCACGACGTTCGATAAACGCCGGATCGGATTTGATGCTGCGGCACGGTTCCCCGGCGGCGAAGCGTTGGCCGAAGTCGAGTTTCAAACGCTCCACGACGCGGCCCGGTCCCGGCGACAGCAGCACCAGTTCGCTGGCGAGGAACACCGCTTCTTCGATGTCGTGGGTGATCAGCAGAATCTGCTTGCCGGTATCACGCCACAGCGTTAGCAGCAGGGTTTGCATCTGTTCACGGGTAAAGGCGTCCAGCGCGCCAAACGGCTCATCTAACAGCAGCAACTGAGGATCAGCCGCCAGCGCACGCGCAATGCCCACGCGCTGGCGTTGACCCCCAGAGAGCTGCCAGATATAACGCTGCTCTGCACCTTCCAGTCCTACTTTGCGGATCAAACGGCGTGCAATGGTATGGCGCTCCGCCTTCGCCATACCCGCCAGTTGCAAACCGAACGAAACGTTATCGATCACGTTACGCCACGGCAGTAATCCTTCATTTTGAAACACTACGCCGCGCTCAGCGCCCGGCCCTTTTACCGCTTTGCCATCCAGCGTAATGCTGCCAGATTCCAGCGGCAGAAAGCCGGCGATGAGGTTCAGCAGCGTGGTTTTGCCACAGCCGGAGGGACCTAACACCACCAGCAGGTCTCGGCTGCCCAGCTGCAGGTTGATGTCCTGCAGCGCGGGTTGTCCGGCGTAACGCGCATTGAGATGGGTGATGTTAAGCATACGGCCTCCGGTTATTTCACTAAGGGTGCAACGAAGCGCGTGGTGACGAAGCTGCTGTAATCGCTATCCGCTTCTGGCACTTTGCCCTGCTCTTTCAGGAAGCCGGCAGTATCGACAATCGCCTTGTTCACCGGCTTGCCGAGCTGCTCCACCTGCTGCTGCGCGGTGAGGTACGTGTTGCCTTTTACCAGCACCGGCACATCCGCTTCGGGTACACCGCTCAGGCGCGCCAGCTTGCTCAGGTTGTCTGACTGCTTCAGCCATTGATCCGGATTGGAAATGTAAGCTTGCTGCGCTTCAACGGCGCTGCGGGCAAAGGCGGTGACGATTTCTGGATGCTGCTGCGCAAAGTCTTTACGCACCACCCACACATCGAGCGTTGGCGCGCCCCACTTGCCGACCTGCGAAGAGTCCGTCAGCACCTTGCCATCTTTCTCCAGCTCGTTGACCGCCGGAGACCAGACGTAAGCGCCGTCAATGTCACCGCGTTTCCAGGCAGCAATAATCGCCGGCGGCTGCAGGTTGACTAAGGTCACTTGCGAAGGCTCGATGCCCCAATGCTTGAGCGCGGCGAGGAAGCTGTAGTGCGTCGTCGAGATGAATGGCACGGCGATGCGCTTGCCAATCAGGTCTTTAGGATCGTTGATGGTTTTCTTCACCACCAGCGCTTCGGAGTTACCGAGCTGAGAGGCCAGCAGGAAAGCTTCAATCGGCAGCTTTTGCGTGGCGGCGACCGCCAGCGGGCTGGAACCGATATTACCAATCTGCACGTCGCCCGACGCCAGTGCACGTAACACGCTGGCCCCGCTATCAAATTTGCGCCAGTCGACGGTAGCACCGCTCTCTTTGGCGAAGGTGTTATCCGCCTGCGCCACTTTGGCTGGTTCAGCCGAGGTCTGATACGCCACGGTAACGTTGACCGCTTGCGCCTGGAACGCCATCAGGGCCAGAGCCGCTGTGACCGCCGTTATTGTTTTTTTCATTGCCATCATCATTCACCCCAATGTGTTTTGTCTGGGCAGTTTCTCCAGCAACAGTAATTTCATAAAGGAATTAAAAATTATCCCTAATGACGATCCGTTCTTAGATCAACATCGGGCAAGGCTATGCAAAAAGTGCAAATGGAAAGAAAAGGAAAGCGGTAAATATGTCACACGCTCACATGGCAGCTGTGATATTGATAGAGATCTCATTTTTTAACTCTTTACTAACGGTCCTGAATCCATGTCGATAGAAAAAGTCGCACACCTGGCTGGCGTGTCAAAAGCCACCGTTTCACGGGTTTTGAACCAGAATCCCGGCGTGCGCCCGGATACGCGTGCCAAAGTGCTGGCGGCCATCGACATCTGCGACTATCAGCCCAACCTGCTGGCGCGCCAGTTGCGCACTTCGCAAAGCCATATGTTGTTAGTGCTGATTCCCGACATCACCAATCCATTCTGCTCACGCGTGGTTCAGGGCATTGAAGCCGAAGCTGAAGCGCAGGGTTACCACATTCTGCTGTGTAACTCAGGATCGCAGCTGCGGCGCGAAGCGGCCTACATTGCGTTGCTCACCGGCAAAGTGGTCGACGGCGTGATCACCATGGATGCCGCCAGCAGCCTGCATGAGCTGAAAGAATTGATTGGCGATCAGCCTTGGGTGCAGTGCGCGGAATACGATCCGTCGATCGCCGCCTCAAGCGTGGCGATTGATAATAAAGAAGCGGCTTTCGAAACCGTGCGTTATCTGGCGAGCAAAGGCCGACGTCGTATTGCGCTGGTGAACTGTGATATGCGCTACCTCTATTCACATAAGCGTGAAGAGGGATATCGCGCGGCGCTGGAGCAGCTGGATCTCAGCTGGTGCGGTGTGGCTTATGCCGAGAATATCACCTGCGAAGCGGGCAGTGCGGCTTTGCGCGAACTGCTCACGCAGCCGGAACCGCCGGATGCGGTGTTTGCGGTATCAGATGTGTTGGCGGTCGGCGTCATCCACGCGGCGTTGGAAGCAGGTTTACGCGTACCGGAAGATTTAGCGGTGGTGGGATTTGATGGCATCAACTTTACCAGCAGCCTGAATCCACCGCTGACCACGATTGAGCAGCCGATGAATCGTATGGGTGTGCGCAGCGTACAGCTGTTGCTGCAACGCATCCGCCAGCCTAACGCGTCGGTAGTCCATGAAGTATTGCCGTGGAAGCGCGTTGAACGCGCTTCCAGCTAACTTAGCGCCAAATCAGCAATACGCAGGCAGCGGTGAGCAAGCCCATCGCCAGATTGAAGATTTTCCACGCGCGTGGGCTGCGCAGCAGACGTCCAATCAGCGAGCCAAAGCCCATCCAGATCACCCCGGAAACCACGTTCACCATGAACATGCCGATGCTGATCGCCACCACCGAATGCAGATATTCGCTGCCCGCCAGGCTGAAGCTGGCCACCGCGCCGAGCGCCATCAGCCACGCTTTCGGGTTGATCAACTGCAGCAAGCCGCCTTGCCAGAAAGGCATCTGCTTCACCGTGACAGCGTCGGTTTCCAGTTTTTCATACTCGGCGCTGGCGATTGTCCATGCCAGCCACAGCAGATAAAGGCTACCGGCAATCTTCAGGATGAGATGCAGCGAGGGATAAAGCAGGATGAGGCCGCCGATGCCAAATGCCACCATTAGCAACATGACTTGCATACCAATCATGATACCAATCAGCAGCGGAATGGTGCGCAGGAAGCCAAAATTAGCACCCGAGGCGGTAAGTAACATATTATTGGGCCCGGGCGTGATGGCCGCGACCCAGAGAAAACCTAACATTGATAAAAAAAGACTCAGTTCCATGTATATTCGGGTGCTCCTCACCCAGTAAAGCGAACAACCCATCGAAGCTATCAGCGACTTATGCATCAGACAAGCCTTTACCCAAGCTATTTTGATCGCCCCAGCGGCGAGCGTTTTAAACCCCTGCGCGGATTCAGTAACGCGCATCTGCAAACGCTGCTGCCGCGTATTCTGCGGCGCCGCGTTACGTTACGTCCGCACTGGCAGCGTCTTGACCTGCCGGACGGCGATTTTGTCGATTTAGCGTGGAGTGAAGATCCGGCGCAGGCGCGTCATAAACCGCGCATGGTGATGTTTCACGGACTGGAAGGCAGCTTTCGCAGCCCGTATGCGCACGGCCTGATGCAGGCGTGTCAGGCACGCGGCTGGCTGGCGGTGGTAATGCACTTTCGCGGCTGCAGCGGCGAGCCTAATCGCTTAAAGCGCATCTATCACTCCGGTGAAACCGAAGACGCCACCTACTTCCTTCACTGGCTGCAGCGCGAATGGGGCAGCGTACCCACCGCCGCCGTCGGCGTTTCGCTGGGCGGCAACATGCTCGCTTGCCTGCTGGGTCAGCAAGGTCACGATGTACCGATTGATGCCGGCATCGCCATCTCAGCGCCGCTGGCGCTCGAGCCGTGCAGCGGCAAGCTGGATGTGGGTTTTTCACGCTTTTATCAGCACTATTTACTGACGCAGCTGAAAAAGAACGCCACGCGCAAACTGCGCGCCTGGCCTGGCACGCTGCCGGTCGATCTCAGCCAGTTACGTGCTTTCCGCCGCTTACGCGAGTTCGATGATGCGATAACCGCACGTGCGCACGGTTTTATTGACGCCAACGACTATTATCAACGAGCCAGCGCGATGCCGTTGCTGACCGGCGTGCGTAAACCACTGTTGATCATTCACGCGCAAGACGATCCCTTTATGACCGATGCCGTTATTCCGCAACCTGAACAGCTGTCAGCCTCCATTCAGTATCAGCTGACGCAGCAAGGCGGCCACGTCGGTTTCGTCGGCGGCACCGTTCTTAAACCGAAAATGTGGCTGGAACAGCGCGTGCCCGACTGGCTCTCAACCTATCTGGATGTGTAATTGTGATTATTCCCTGGCAAGAACTCGAAGCGGACACGCTGGAAAACCTGATTGAAACCTTCGTGTTACGCGAAGGCACTGATTACGGCGAGCAGGAACGCAGTTTGCTACAAAAAGTCGCCGACGTACGCCGCCAACTGGAGCGCGGCGACGTGGTGCTGGTGTGGTCGGAACTGCATGAATCGATCAATATTATGCCGAAGGGTGAATTCCGCGGCTGATGCACCCCGCGGCAATTCGTGGTAACAATGCTCATCGCCGGACTTCACAGGGAGCTCTGTTATGTCAGCCAGGCATCCAATTATTGCCGTCACCGGTTCCAGCGGCGCCGGAACCACCACCACCAGCCTCGCCTTCCGTAAGATTTTCCAGCAGCTGAATTTGCATGCGGCGGAACTCGAAGGCGACAGTTTCCATCGCTACACACGTCCGGAAATGGACATGGCGATCCGCAAGGCGCGCGATCTCGGGCGTCACATCAGCTACTTCGGCCCGGAAGCCAACGACTTCGGCCTGCTGGAGCAGACGTTTAAACATTACGGCCAAACCGGCCTTGGCGAATCGCGCAAATATCTGCATACCTACGATGAAGCCGTGCCGTGGAATCAGGTGCCGGGCACCTTTACGCCGTGGCAGCCGCTGCCGGAAAACACCGATGTGCTGTTCTATGAAGGCTTGCACGGCGGCGTGGTCACGCAGCAGCAAAATGTGGCGGAGCATGTCGATCTGCTGGTTGGCGTGGTGCCGATTGTTAACCTTGAGTGGATTCAGAAGCTGGTGCGTGACACCAGCGAGCGCGGCCATTCACGCGAAGCGGTGATGGATTCGGTGGTACGGTCAATGGAGGATTACATTAACTTCATCACGCCACAGTTCTCGCGCACCCACATTAACTTCCAGCGCGTGCCGACCGTTGATACCTCAAACCCGTTTGCCGCACGCGAAATTCCGTCGCTCGACGAAAGCTTCGTGGTGATCCATTTCCGTGGTCTGGAAGGCATCGCGTTCCCCTATCTGCTGGCGATGATTCAGGGATCGTTTATTTCCCACATCAATACGCTGGTGGTGCCGGGTGGCAAAATGGGATTGGCGATGGAGCTGATTATGCTGCCGCTGGTACAGCGACTGATTGAAGGGAAGCGGATTGAATAAGCAAAGTCATTCCGTAGCGGCGCAATTTATTGCGCCGCTACAACCCGAGTTATAACTCGATCACCTCATAGCTGTGGGTAATTTCCACGCCTTTACCCAGCATGATCGCTACCGAACAATATTTTTCCGCTGACAGATCAACCGCACGCGCAACGGCCTTGTCGCTCAACGCTTTACCGCTAACGATAAAATGCAGGTTAATGTGGGTAAAAATGCGTGGCGCTTCTTCACGGCGTTCCGATGTGAGCTTCACTTCGCAATCGGCCACATCGCTGCGCCCTTTTTGCAGGATCGACACCACATCAATAGCGCTACAGCCGCCCGCGGCCATCAGCACCATCTCCATTGGACTTGGCGCTTTATCACCGGAATTACCATCCATCAATACCTGATGGCCGGATGAGGATTCTCCGAGAAAGGTAAGACCTTCCACCCATTTCACTCGTGCCTGCATGATTCTTTCTCCTGAAGCGGCGGTTTTGCCGCCAGAGTACGCTTTCACCTGACAAACAGCAATCCAGAGTAATCCCCCTTCTGCTGAAGCGAGACAACACAAGACAGCTCGCAAAAGCTGTGCTACAAACAGTGCTGAAAATATTTTCGTCATTACAGACGAAGGCCGGAAGAATCAAAAGCGTAGCTTAAGAGTCCACCCGGAATAATTTTTCCTTTACTGGAAACGCTCGACGATTAAACCGCCTGACAGGGAAAAAATGCCCCCTGTGTTTTGGGCACGATTACAACAGAGGATAATAGCGAATGGTTCTCGGCAAACCGCAAACAGACCCTACACTCGAATGGTTCCTGTCCCATTGCCATATTCACAAATATCCATCCAAAAGCACGCTCATCCATCAGGGTGAGAAAGCGGAAACGCTGTACTACATCGTAAAAGGTTCCGTAGCGGTACTGATTAAAGATGAAGAAGGCAAAGAGATGATTCTCTCCTACCTCAATCAGGGGGATTTCATCGGCGAACTCGGTCTTTTCGAAGAAGGCCAGGAACGTAGTGCTTGGGTGCGTGCGAAGTCTGCCTGCGAAGTGGCTGAAATTTCATACAAAAAATTCCGTCAGCTGATTCAGGTAAACCCGGATATTTTAATGCGACTTTCGTCGCAAATGGCGCGTCGTCTGCAAGTGACATCTGAGAAAGTGGGCAACCTCGCCTTCCTCGATGTCACCGGACGTATTGCGCAAACGCTGCTAAATCTGGCCAAACAGCCAGATGCGATGACTCACCCAGACGGGATGCAAATCAAAATCACCCGTCAGGAGATTGGTCAGATCGTGGGCTGCTCACGCGAAACCGTGGGTCGTATCCTGAAAATGCTGGAAGATCAGAACCTGATCTCCGCACACGGTAAAACCATCGTCGTTTACGGCACCCGCTAATTTCTTCTCACCCACGGCGTGATGGCAACATCGCGCCGTTTCTATTTGCGATGAGCTGATGTGGCGCCGAATCATCTATCATCCCGAAGTTAACTATGCGCTGCGGCAAACGCTGGTGCTGTGCCTGCCTGTGGCTCTCGGTTGGCTGTTTGGCGATCTGCAAAAAGGTCTGCTGTTCTCGTTAGTGCCCGCCTGCTGCAACATGGCGGGACTGGATACGCCGCACAAACGCTTCTTCAAACGCCTGATTGTGGGTGGTTCGCTGTTTGCCACCGGCAGTTTCCTGATGCAAATCCTCACCGCTTACCAGATTCCGCTGCCGCTGATTTTGCTGGCGCTGCCGCTGCTGATTGGCGTAACCGGCGAAATCGGCCCGCTGCACGCGCGCCTGCTGCCCGCCACACTCATCGCCGCCATCTTTACGCTCAGCTTAGTGGGACGCATGCCGATGTGGGTGCCGCCGCTGCTCTACATTGGCGGCACGCTGTGGTACGGCTTGTTCAACTGGTTCTGGTTCTGGCTGTGGAAAGAGCAGCCGATGCGCGAATCGCTCAGCCTGCTGTTCCGCGAGCTGGCGGATTACTGCGATGCCAAATACACCTTACTGACGCAGCTGACCGATCCGGAGAAAGCGCTGCCGCCGCTGCTGGCGCGCCAGCAAAAGGCGGTCGACCTCATTACCACCTGTTATCAGCAAATGCATATGCTGTCGGCGAGCCGCGATAACAGCCACAAACGCCTGACGCGCGCCTTTCAGGTTGCGCTGGATTTACAGGAACACATCTCCGTGAGTTTGCATCAGCCCGAAGAGGTGCAGAAACTGGTTGAGGAGAGCCACGCCGAAGCGGTGATTCGCTGGAACGCCAAGATTATCTCGGCGCGGCTGCGCGTGCTGGCGGATGCGATTCTCTACCATCAGCTGCCGGACCGTTTTCACATGGAGAAACAGCTCGGCGCGCTGGAGAAAATTGCACGCCAGCATCCGGATAATCCGGTCGGCAACTTCTGCCTGTACCACTTCAGTCGCATCGCCCGCGTGTTGCGTACGCAGAAGCCGCTCTACACGCGTGACCTGATGGCCGATCGCCAGCGCCGTTTGCCGCTGTTGCCGGCGCTGCGCAGTTATCTGTCATTCAAATCCACCGCGTTACGCACCGCAGCCCGCTTCGCTGTGATGCTGATGTTTGGCAGCTCGCTGGCGCTGTTCTTTAACATCCCCAAACCTTACTGGATTCTGATGACCATCATGTTCGTCAGCCAGAACGGTTACAACGCCACGCGCGTGCGTATTCAGCACCGTGCGCTGGGTACTTTCGCCGGATTGCTGATCGCCGCCGCGTCGCTGCAGCTGGCGGTGCCGGAATCGATCACGCTGCTGTTTATGCTGGGGATTACGCTGGCGAGCTATCTGATCACGCGGAAATATTATGGCTGGTCGATGATTGGCTTTACCGTCACGGCGGTGTATTCGCTGCAATTGCTGTCGCTGAACGGCGCACAGTTTCTGCTGCCGCGCATGATGGATACCTTGATGGGCTGTTTAATTGCCTTCGCCGGGATGATTTGGCTGTGGCCGCAGTGGCAAAGCGGGCTGCTGCGCAAGAACGCGCATGATGCGCTGGAAGCCTATCAGGAGGCGCTGCAACTGCTGCTGGGGCCGGAACAGTCGCCCGATAAACTGGCTTATCAGCGCATAAAGGTTAATCAGGCGCACAACGCGCTGTTCAACTCATTGAACCAGGCATCGAGCGAGCCGGGCTTTAACCTGCAATATCTGAAAGATATGCGCATGTGGGTTACGCACAGTCAGTTCATCGTCGAGCATATTAATGCCATGACGATTCTGGCGCGCGAGCACACCATGCTGACATCGAAGCTGGCAGAAGGTTATCTGCAATCCTGTGAAATCGCGCTGCAGCGTTGTCAGCAGCGGCTGGCGTATGACGGTCCGGGCAACGACAGCAATATTCTGGAAGCGCCGGAGAATCTTAATGAAGGGCCGGTGACGATTGTCGAACAGCATGTGAAGCGGATCTTGCAGCACCTCAGCGTAATGCACACCATCTCTTCGCTGGCGTGGAGCCAGCGACCGCATCATGGCCGCTGGCTCAAGGTGTTACGTCCGAAAGCGGATTAAGCGGCCAGCACCTTCTCAATCGCGCTGGCGAAACGCGTCATGCCTTCGGCGATATCGGTTGGTTCAATCACCAGCGACGGCACAAAACGGATCACGTCAGTACCGGCGGTGAGAATCATCAGCCCTTCCGCAGCGGAAGCGTTGAGGATGTCACGCGCTTTGCTGGCGAACTGCGGCTTCAGCGCGGCACCAATCAGCAGACCTTTGCCGCGAATCTCGCTGAAGATAGCGAATTTGCTGTCGATGGCTTGCAGCGCTTCAACAAACTGCTGACGACGCGCTTCAACGCCTTCCAGCACTTTTGGCGTATTGATGATATCCAGCGCGGTTTCAGCGATGGCACACGCCAGCGGATTGCCGCCGTAAGTGGTGCCGTGCACGCCCGGCGCCATTACTGAGGCGATTTCGTTGGTGGTCAACATCGCACTCACCGGGAAACCGCCGCCCAGCGCTTTGGCGGTGGTGAGGATATCGGGCCTGATACCGTAATGTTCATACGCAAAGAGTTTGCCGCTGCGTCCCATGCCGCTCTGCACTTCATCCAGCACCAACAGCGCATGATGTTCATCACAGAGTGCGCGCAGGCCTTGCATAAATTCTGGCGTAGCCGGCATTACGCCGCCTTCGCCCTGAATCGGCTCGACCACGATGGCGCAGGTATGGTCGTCAATCACCGCTTTCACCGCATCGAGATCGTTGAACGGCACATGCACGATATCCGCCGGTTTTGGACCGAAGCCATCAGAATATTTCGGCTGACCGCCCACCGACACGGTGAACAGCGTGCGACCGTGGAAGGCGTTATGGAAGGCGATGATTTTACTTTTGAACGGGCTGTGTTTTTTGCAGGCGTAATAACGCGCCAGCTTGAATGCCGCTTCATTGGCTTCCGCGCCGGAATTACCGAAAAACACCCGATCGGCAAAGGTCGCGGCAATCAGTTTACTCGCCAGACGCAGCGCCGGTTCGTTGGTGAACACGTTGCTGGTGTGCCACAGCGTTTCGCCCTGGTTTTTCAGCGTTTCCACCAGCGCCGGATGACAATGGCCCAATGCAGTCACCGCGATACCGCCAGAGAAATCGATATACTCTTTGCCCTGCTGATCCCACACTCGGCTGCCTTTGCCTTTTACCGGCACAAACTGCGCAGGTGCATAAACAGGCAAAATTACGTTATCGAACGTTTCCCGGGTTACCGCTAGTTTTTCCGCTGCCATTGACGACCTCATCGGGTTATTTGTTGAGCTGGTGTGAAATTATAATCACAAAATATGCATAAAAAGTCATGCGAAGGCAAACATAAGTTACGCGTTGAGGAAATTAGCCAGCAGCTGATGCCCTTGCTCACTGAGGATGCTTTCCGGATGGAACTGCACGCCTTCCAGCGGCAAGCTGCGATGGCGGAAGCCCATGATCTCATCCGGCTGGCCGTCGCGCAGGCTCCACGCGGTGACTTCAAACTCAGCGGGCAGCGTATCGTGCGCCACAATCAATGAGTGATAGCGGGTCACGGTAAGCGGATTATTCAGAGCACGAAACACACCTTGGTTGGTGTGCTGAATCAGCGAGGTTTTGCCATGCATCACCTGGCGCGCGCGTACCACCTGCGCGCCATAGGCTTGCGCAATCGCCTGATGTCCAAGGCAAACGCCGAGGATCGGCAAGCGCCCGGCAAAATGGCGAATAGCCGCGAGCGAGATGCCAGATTGATCCGGCGTACATGGGCCCGGCGAAATCACCAGATGCGTCAGCGGCAGCGCTGCTATCTCATCCAGCGTAATGGCGTCGTTGCGCACCACACGCACATCCGCGCCCAGCTCGCAGAAATATTGGTAGAGATTCCAGGTGAAGGAGTCGTAGTTATCGATTAGCAGCAGCATAGCGCCCTCAGGCCAGTAAAAGCGGCGCTATTCTACCCATTTTACTTCGCCGGGCTCACCACTTTCGCAAACTGCGCGGTAAGCGGTGCCAGATCGCCGGCGACGCCCGCCGAGATCGCAGCGCGCCACGCATCGCGTTCGAGTGTTTCCCACGAAAGCTGATACCCGGCATGCAGTGCCAACTGCTCGAAGAAGATGCGCTGCGCGCGGCCATTGCCGGCGCGGAACGGATGCAGCACGAAGATCTCACAATAGTAATGTGCGATACGCCCCACGAACGCTTCCTGCTCAAGGTCAGCCAGGCCGCGCTCTTCCTCCAGCGCCTGCATCAGCGTGTTGCCCTCTTTCTCGATGTATTCGCAATGACAATACGGCGTTTCATCGCGCCAGATATCAATGGTGCGCAATTCTCCCGCCCAGCTGTAGAGATCCTGAAACAGCGTGCGATGAATATGGCAAAGACGTGGCAAACCGATGCTGCGCTGGCCAAGTTCTAACGTCGCCAGGCGCGCGGTGCTGAAAGCCAGTTCCGCTTTGCGCAGTTGGGCTTCATCATGAATATCGAGGCGATTCTTCAACACATTGTCGTTGTGCCACAAATAGGGATCGCGTACCGCTAAGCTGTTATCCACCATATTGCCTCCTCAGCGACTCGAGTCGCTCCTCAGCATGTTCGGCATCGATAAGCGCTTCGCTATAGGTATATCCGGCCAGTCGACAGCTGGCCTGGTAGCTCGCAGCACGGCGCTGCTGCCACAAAGTGGCTTTCTGTTTCTCAGTGAGTTTGCTAGTCATAGCGCCTCCGGCAAGCAATGAGCCCTAAGTATAAGCAGCAATTTTTTGCTTTGCCGGAGAGCCAATGACGCGCCATGCGAAAATGGCGCGTTTCAGAATTAAGGCAGGACTTTGGCGGAGAGGATAACAATCGGTTTTGACGGCACATTTTGGTACGGTCCCACATCTTTGGTAGGGACCTGCGCAATCTTGTCGATCACATCCTGGCCTTTCACAACTTTACCAAATACCGCATAGCCGAAATCACGCTGACCGTGATCGAGGAACGCATTATCGGCTACGTTGAGGAAAAACTGGCTGGTGGCGCTGTCTTTATCTGCGGTACGCGCCATCGAAATGGTGCCGCGCAGATTACGCAAGCCGTTGTCGGCTTCGTTCTTGATCGGCGCTACCGTTTGCTTCTGCTGCATGTCGGTAGTGAAACCGCCGCCCTGAATCATAAAGCCAGGAATAACGCGGTGGAAAATGGTGTTGTTGTAGAAACCATTGTTGACGTAATCAACAAAGTTTTTCACCGAAACCGGGGCTTTCTGGTTGTTCAGTTCGAGTTCAATATTGCCCGCAGAGGTGGTGAGCAGCACATGTGGATCGCCTTTTGCGGCGAGCGCGGCAGACGATACGGAAGAGAGCGCTAACAGGGCAACCGCCGCTGTCAAAGTACGTTTAAGCATGAAAGATTCCTTACCATGGAGAGCTAGCTCAAAAACGAGATTGATTGTAAAGAGCATGTGATCCAAGAGCCAGCGTTTTACCGATATTTACGCGGATGTTGTTATTGTCATACTTTTGCCGTCACGCAATCATTTGCGTGATGAAAATCACACTCTCAATGAAATATTTCCGCCTTGTTACACTCGTTGTTTATTAAGATCACAGCAACACTTACAATTCATGACACTTTTGCCACCTTCGGCGCTTAACAGGTTCAGAACATGACAAACCGTAATCGCATTGGCCTTACCTGGATTAGCTATTTCTCCTATGCGCTCACCGGCGCACTGGTGATCGTTACCGGTATGGTGCTGGACAATATCGCGCAGTATTTCCAGCGCCCTATTTCAGAAATGAGCAACACCTTCACATTCCTCAATGCGGGCATTTTGGTGTCGGTGTTCCTGAACGCCTGGCTGATGGTGATTGTGCCGTTAAAGCGCCAGCTGATCTTTGGCTTTGTGCTGATGATCCTCGCCGTTGCCGGTCTGATGACCAGCCACGATCTCACCGTCTTCTCGCTGTGCATGTTCATCCTCGGCGTCGTCAGCGGCATCACGATGTCGATCGGTACCTTCCTGATCACCCATCTGTACGATGGCCGTCAGCGCGGCGCACGTCTGCTGTTTACCGATTCGTTCTTCAGCATGGCGGGCACCATCTTTCCGATCATCGCCGGTATCTTGCTGGCGCGCGCGCTGCCGTGGTATTGGGTTTACGCCTGCATCGGCATCATTTATGTCGCGATCTTTGTGCTGACGCTGTTCATTGAGTTCCCGGTACTGAAAAGCGAAGCGGCTAAGCCAGGCGTTGAGAAAGAGAAATGGGGCATCGGCGTACTGTTCCTGTCGATTGCGGCACTGTGCTACATCCTCGGCCAGCTTGGCTTCATCTCGTGGGTGCCGGAATACGCTACCAAATCGATGGGCATGGATATCGCCGCTGCCGGTCAGTTGGTAGGTAACTTTTGGACCGCGTACATGGTCGGCATGTGGGTGTTCAGTTTCGTGCTGCGCTTCTTCGATCTGCAGCGCATCCTGATGGTGCTGGCGGCGCTGGCAACCGGTTTGATGTACTGGTTCGTCACCTCCAAAGACGCCAGCATGCTGCACTGGATCATCATGACGCTGGGCTTCAGCTCCAGCGCGATTTACACCACCATCATCACGCTGGGATCGCTGCAAACCAAGGTCTCTTCACCGAAGCTGGTGAACTTCATCCTGACCTGCGGCACCGTCGGCACCATGTTGACCTTCGTAGTAACCGGCCCAATCGTGGCGCAAGGTGGCGCACATGCTGCGCTCTCAACGGCTAACGGTTTGTACGCCGTGGTGTTTGTGATGTGTGTTCTGCTCGGCTTTGTGACCAAACATCGCCAGCACGGTCACGTCACCCACTAAGTTTGACGGGCGGACCGCGGTCCGCCCTGCTCTTCAGCGTTTGAAGGTTACCGCTTCTTTTCCTGCTAAATAGATCTCGCTGCTGGCGGGCTGCGTCGCAGCGACCAATACACCTTTACGTACTGAATAACGCACCGGCACCTGACGCCGCACCGAATCAAATCCACTCTCCGCCGGCAGGATAATCAGACTGGCATCATTACCTGCTTCAATACCGTAATTCGTCAGCTGCAGGGTTTTGGCGCTGTTGGCGGTAATCAGCTGCAATCCATTATCAATCTGCTCGTAACCCATCAGCTGACAGACATGCAATCCCATGTGCAGCACCTGCAGCATGCTAGCAGTGCCGAGCGGATACCAGGGATCGAACACATCATCGTGGCCAAAGCAGACGTTGATATTCGCTTCCAGCAGCTCTTTCACCCGCGTGATGCCGCGACGTTTCGGATAGCTATCAAAGCGCCCTTGCAGATGGATATTCACCAGCGGATTGGCGACAAAGTTGATATTCGAGAGCTTAAGCAGACGGAACAGCCGCGACGTGTAGGCATTGTTGTAGGAGTGCATCGCCGTGGTGTGGCTGGCGGTGACGCGCTCGCCGTTGCCATCGCGGTGTGCCAGCGCCGCCACGGTTTCGACAAAGCGCGACTGCTCATCGTCGATCTCGTCGCAGTGCACATCCACCAGCCGATCGTAGCGATTAGCCAGCGCAAAGGTTTTATGCAGCGACTCCACGCCGTATTCGCGGGTGAATTCGTAGTGCGGAATCGCACCTACCACATCCGCGCCCATGCGTAGCGCCTCTTCCAGCAACGCTTCGCCGTTGGGATAAGAGAGAATGCCTTCCTGCGGAAACGCCACAATCTGGATGTCGATCCACGGCGCCATTTCCGCTTTCACCTCCAGCATCGCTGTTAACGCGGTCAGCGTGGGATCGGAGACATCGACGTGAGTCCGCACATGCTGAATCCCATTGGCGATTTGCCACTTCAGGGTTTGCTGCGCGCGCTGTTTCACATCGTCATGGCTCAGTAGCGCTTTGCGCTCCGCCCAGCGTTCGATGCCTTCAAACAGCGTGCCGGATTGGTTCCAGGCGGGTTCGCCAGCGGTTTGCGTGGTATCGAGGTGAATATGCGGCTCGATAAACGGCGCGCTCGCCAGTCCGCCCTCCGCATCCAGCGCGTCAGGCTGGGCTGCAGTTTGCGGCGGCTGTGGGCGAATCTGCGCAATCTTGCCGTTGGCGATTTCGATCTGCCACAAGCCTTGCTGGCCCGCTAAGCGCAGGTTGTTGATCCACTTCAGTGACGGGTTGGCCATGCCTTACTCCTGTAAAACACAAAACCTAAAGCTAGCATGAAAACCCCTGTCACCGCGGGCACATTCCGTAGCGGTGCAATTTATTGCGCGATGAATCGTGCCGCTACGGAATGTGCGGCGAAGAAATGATTAGGTAATTATCAACCAAATAAGCCACTTAACTAATTTGTTCAAAATCAGTTACATAACTCGAAATAGGTATATAAGGGTGCGCTTGATGTATATCAATAAGCTCCAAAAGCGCCGCGCTAAGGTAGGCGCAGATACCGCAATTTTTGAGGCAAGCATGAGCAAGCACAGTGTCGTTATTATTGGCAACGGCATGGTCGGCCACCGCTTTATAGAAGAACTTATCGACAAAGATGAATCTAATCAGTTTGCGATAACCGTTTTCTGTGAAGAACCTCGCGTCGCCTATGACCGCGTCCACCTTTCCGCCTATTTTTCCCATCACACCGCCGAAGAACTCTCACTGGTTCGCGAAGGGTATTACGAAAAGCATCAGGTAAAGCTGCTGCTCGGCGAACGCGCCATCACCATTAACCGCGATGAAAAACTGATTCACTCGAATAGCGGTCGCGCGGTGCATTACGACACGCTGATTTTCGCCACCGGCTCTTATCCGTGGATTCCACCGATTACCGGCGCGGAAGGCAGTGATTGCTATGTCTATCGCACCATTGAAGATCTCAACGCCATTGAAGCCTGTTCACGCCGTAGCAAACGCGGCGCGGTAATTGGCGGCGGCCTGTTGGGACTGGAAGCGGCAGGCGCGCTGAAAAACCTCGGCGTCGAAACCCACGTCATTGAGTTCGCGCCGGTGCTGATGGCAGAACAGCTCGATCCGCAAGGCGGCGAGCAACTGCGTCGTAAGATCGAGCAGATGGGCGTGTGCGTTCACACCGGCAAAAACACCCAGCAGATCGTCCATCACGCGCAAGGCGGTAAAACGCTGGAGTTTGCTGACGGCAGCGCGCTGGATGTCGATTTCATCGTCTTCTCCACCGGCATTCGCCCGCAAGACAAGTTGGCCAAACAGTGCGGCCTGCAGCTGGCCGCGCGCGGCGGTATCGCCATTGACGATCATTGCCAGACCAGCGATGCGGATATCTTCGCCATTGGTGAGTGTGCCGCGTGGCAGAACCGTATTTATGGCTTAGTCGCGCCGGGCTACAAAATGGCGCAGGTCGCCAGCGATCGGCTGGTTGGCCGCGACAACGCGTTTGCCGGAGCAGATATGAGCGCCAAGCTGAAACTGCTGGGCGTTGATGTCGGTGGCATTGGTGATGCGCATGGCCGCACGCCGGGCGCGCGCAGCTTCGTGTGGCTCGATGAGCAGAAAAATATCTATAAGCGCCTGATCGTCAGCGAAGATAACCGCACGCTGCTGGGCGCGGTGCTGGTCGGTGACACCAGCGATTACGGCAATCTGCTGCAGCTGGCGCTGAATAACATCGCGCTACCGGAAAATCCGGCGTTGCTGATCCTGCCTGCGGGCAGCGGCGAGAAACCGGTAATGGGCGCTGATGCGCTGCCGGACAGCGCGCAAATCTGTTCCTGCTTCGACGTCAGCAAAGGCGATATCGTCAAAGCGGTGCAAGGTGGTTGCCACACCGTCGCGGCGCTGAAAACCGAAACCCGCGCCGGCACCGGCTGCGGCGGCTGTATTCCGTTGATTACTCAGGTGCTGAACGCTGAATTGAGCCGTCAGGGCATCGAAGTGAACAATCATTTGTGCGCGCACTTCCCCTATTCGCGTCAGGAGCTGTATCACCTGATTCGCGTGGAAGAGATCACATCGTTCGACGCGCTGCTGGCGAAATATGGTCAGGGCTACGGCTGCGAGGTGTGTAAACCGACGGTTGGTTCACTGCTGGCTTCCTGCTGGAACGAATATGTGCTGAAGCCACAGCTCGCACCGCTGCAGGACAGCAACGATCTGTTCCTCGGCAATATTCAGAAAGACGGTACTTACTCGGTGATCCCGCGCTCGGCCGGAGGCGAAATCACGCCGGAAGGATTGATGGCGATTGGCGCCGTGGCGCGCCAGTACAATCTCTACACCAAAATCACTGGCTCGCAGCGTATTGGCCTGTTTGGTGCGCAGCGCGATGATCTGCCGGCGATCTGGACGCAGCTGATTGATGCCGGTTTTGAAACCGGACAAGCGTATGCCAAAGCGCTGCGCATGGCGAAAACCTGCGTTGGCAGCATCTGGTGCCGCTTTGGCGTAGGGGACAGCCTCGGCTTCGGCATTGAGCTGGAGCATCGCTACAAAGGCATTCGTACCCCGCACAAGATGAAGTTTGGCGTCTCCGGCTGCACGCGCGAATGCGCCGAAGCGCAGGGCAAAGACGTGGGTATCATCGCCACCGAGAAAGGCTGGAACCTGTATGTGTGCGGCAATGGCGGCATGAAGCCACGTCACGCCGATTTGCTGGCTGCCGATCTTGATCGCGATACGCTGCTGCACTATCTCGACCGCTTCATGATGTTCTACATCCGCACCGGCGATCGCCTGCAGCGCACCTCGCTGTGGCTGGAAAGCATGGAAGGCGGCATTGACTATCTACGCCGCGTGATTATTGATGACAAACTCGGTCTGAATACGCAGCTGGAAACGGAGCTGACGCGTCTGCGCGCGGCAGTGGAATGTGAATGGACCGCGACGCTGCAGGATCCGCAGCAGCAGCGCCACTTCCGCACCTTTATCAACAGCGATCGCCGCGATCCGCTGGTACAGCACATCAACCAACGCGATCAGCATCGTCCGGCGCAACCCGCCGAGCGCATTGCGGTCACTCTGATTGAGGAGATCGACGCATGAGCCAGTGGCATTCGGTGTGTGAACTCAGCCAAATTCTGCCTGCGACCGGCGTATGTGCGCTGATCAAAGGCCAGCAGATTGCCCTCTTCCGTCCGCACGACGATGAGCAACTCTACGCCTTGAGCAATATCGATCCTTTCGCCCAGGCCAGCGTGTTGTCACGCGGTCTGATTGCGGAGCACCAGCAGGCGCTGTGGGTGGCGAGTCCACTGAAGAAACAGCGCTTCCGCTTGAGCGATGGCCTTTGCCTGGAAGACGAAGCGTGCTCGGTGGCGAGCTATCCGGTGCGCGTTCGCGATGGCAAGGTCGAGATCTGCGCCTGACAGCATTCCTTCACTTTATGAGACGTCACTATGTTTACTGACACCCTGAATAAATGCGCCGCCAACGCGGCGCGCATTGTGCGTACGGCGCAGCACAGCCCGCTGGCCTTCTGGATCAGCTCGGCGATGGCGGGCGCTTACGTTGGCCTGGCGATTATCCTGATCTTCACGCTCGGCAATCTGGTCGATCCGGCTTATCGTCCGCTGCTGATGGGCGCGACTTTCGGTATCGCTTTAACGCTGGTGATCATCGCTGGTTCCGAGTTGTTCACCGGCCACACCATGTTCCTGACCATCGGCGTCAAAGCCGGCAGCATCAAGCAAGGCCAGATGTGGTGCGTGCTGCCGCAAACCTGGCTGGGTAATCTTGTCGGTTCAGTATTCGTCGCGCTGATTTATTACTATGCGGCGGGACCGCTGCTGCCAAATGCCGGATCGCTGCTGCACAGCGCGGCGCTGGCAAAAACCACGCAGCCAGCCATGGCGCTGTTCTTTAAAGGCGCGCTCTGTAACTGGCTGGTCTGCCTGGCGATTTGGATGGCGGTGCGTACCGAAGGTACGGCGAAGTTCATCGCCATCTGGTGGTGTTTGCTGGCGTTTATCGCTTCCGGCTACGAACACTCGATTGCCAACATGACGGTCTTTGCGCTGTCGTGGTTTGGTCAGCATAATGCCGACTTCACGCTAAGCGGCATCGGCCACAACCTGCTGTGGGTGACGCTGGGCAATATGTTCTCCGGCATGGTGCTGATGGGCCTCGGTTACTGGTACGCCACACCGCAGGCGCAGCGCCCGCAGGCCGAAGCGCAAGCCGCGCCGCTCAAAACCGCATAACACTTTTTCAGCCCGCCTTGCGCGGGCTTTTTTCAGGATGAGCTATGGACTACTTTCCGCTGTTTTGCCGCCTGCAAGGCAAGCGCTGTTTGCTGGTGGGCGGTGGCGATGTGGCAGAACGCAAAGCGCGTTTGCTGTTGGACGCCGGTGCCAATTTGCAGGTTGGCGCGCTGGATTTCTCTCCCGCTTTTCAGCAGTGGGCACAACAGGGAAAGTTGACCTTACTCCCCGGCGCGTTTGACGAGCGCTGGCTCGCGGATTGTTGGCTGGTGATTGCCGCCACCGATGATGATGCGGTGAATCAGCAGGTTGGCGATGCGGCTGAGCGGCGGCGCATCTTTTGCAATCTGGTGGATGCGCCGCAGGAAGCCAGCGCGATTATGCCGTCGATTATTGATCGTTCGCCGCTGATGATCGCCGTGTCATCTGGCGGTCGCGCGCCGGTGCTGGCGCGTTTGCTGCGTGAAAAACTTGAAGCGATGCTGCCACAACATCTGGGTGAGTTAGCGTCCTTAGCCGGATCGTTGCGCAATCGTGTGAAGCGTAGCTTTAACAGCATGGCGCAGCGGCGCGCTTTCTGGGAGCGCTTCTTCGTGAGCGATCGTCTGGCGCAAACCCTGGCGAATGGCGATCGGCCACGCGCCGAGCACATCGTTGAGACCTTGTTCGATGCGCCGCTATCGCAGCAAGGCGAAGTGGTGCTGGTGGGCGCCGGGCCGGGCGATGCGGGGCTGCTGACGTTGAAAGGTTTGCAGCACATCCAGCAGGCCGATGTGGTGGTGTATGACCGCCTGGTCTCGGCGCCGATTCTTAATCTGGTCCGCCGCGATGCGGAGCGCATCTTTGTCGGCAAACAAGCCGGCAATCACTGCGTACCGCAATCGCAGATCAACCAGGTTTTACTTGAGCAGGCGCAGAGCGGCAAGCGGGTGGTGCGACTAAAAGGTGGCGATCCCTTTATCTTTGGCCGCGGCGGTGAAGAGCTGGAACTGCTGGCGCAGCATAACATCCCGTTTAGCGTGGTACCGGGCATCACCGCCGCCTCGGGCTGTTCTGCTTACAGCGGTATTCCGCTGACGCATCGCGACCACGCGCAGAGCGTGCGTTTCGTCACCGGCCATTTGCAGCAGCACGGCGAAATTGAGTGGCGCAAGCTGGCGGCTGAACAGCAAACGCTGGTGTTCTATATGGGGCTGGCGCAGGCGCCGGAAATTCAGCAGCAGCTGTTGCAACACGGCATGGATGCTGCGATGCCGGTGGCGATCGTGCAGAATGGCACCACGCCGCAGCAGCGCGTAGAGACCGCAACGCTGGCGGAACTGGCCACGCTGGCGCAGCAGTTTGCCAGTCCGGCTCTGATTATCGTTGGGCGCGTGGTGGAACTGCGTTCTCAGTTACGCTGGTTCTGAAACGGCAAAAAACTGTACAGCGCTGCGCTTTGTCGCCAGACTATGGGCCATCTTTCTCGTCAATAAGGAGTTTCCATGCGCGTTGCTTCACGGGTTTGCGCGTTGTTATTGCCGTTAAGCGCGGTTGCTACCGCCGCACCGGTTACCTGGTCGAACGTGGTGGGTGAATGGCAGGTGGTGGCGGTAACGCCTAAGAAGGAAGTCGGTCAGCTGTATATCAAGAATGATCCACAGTTTATGGGCGCGCGCGTGGCGTTTAAGCCAAATGCGATCACCTGGACGCGCGGCACTGCTGAGCGCAGCATCAATCCTTCCGTCGATAACTGCAACGCTAAACC
Source organism: Pantoea leporis (assembly GCF_028048155.1). Lineage (NCBI taxonomy): Bacteria > Pseudomonadati > Pseudomonadota > Gammaproteobacteria > Enterobacterales > Erwiniaceae > Pantoea > Pantoea leporis. The sequence continues at coordinate 167,352 of NZ_JALMEU010000008.1, read as the reverse complement.
GCGCCTGAGCGCCGCCAATGGCGCGGGCCAGGATCGTGATTTCACCTTCCGTTACGGTTTCAATGTGAGTTGTGGCAACCAGGCGTGGGGACCTGCGCCGGGCGCGGTGATCAGCGTGCTGGCTGACGGTAACGCCCGCCTGTTCTGGGATGGCGCGGAACTGGCGTTACATCGCATCAAATAAAAAACGGCGGGTCAAATGACCCGCCGTTCTGTTCTATTCCGCAAACCGCTTACGGCTGTGCGACAAAACCTACCGCTTCATACACTTTCTTCAGCGTTTCCTGCGCATGAGCGCGGGCTTTTGCTGCGCCATCGCGCATCACCTGATTCAGCAACTCTTCATCATTACGGAAACGATGATAGCGCTCCTGCAGCTCGGTCAACATACCGGAAACCGCTTCAGCCACTTCACCTTTCAGATGGCCGTACATTTTGCCTTCGAACTCTTGCTCCAGCTGCGCAATGGTTTTACCGGTCACGCCCGCAAGAATATCCAGCAGGTTTGATACACCGGCTTTCTCTTTGACGTCGTAGCGCACCACTGGCGGCTCGGCGGAGTCGGTTACCGCACGTTTGATCTTCTTCACCACCGCTTTGGTGTCTTCCAGCAGACCAATCACGTTGTTACGGTTGTCGTCTGACTTGGACATTTTTTTGGTCGGCTCAAGCAGCGACATCACGCGTGCACCCGATTTCGGAATGAACGGTTCAGGCACTTTGAACACATCGCCGTACAGCGCATTGAAACGCTGGGCGATATCGCGGCTCAGCTCCAGATGCTGCTTCTGATCTTCGCCAACCGGCACCTGATTGGTTTGATAGAGCAGGATATCGGCCGCCATCAGCACCGGATAATCAAACAGGCCTGCGGTGATGTTTTCCGAGTAGCGCGCGGATTTATCTTTGAACTGCGTCATGCGGCTCAGCTCGCCAAAATAGGCGTAGCAGTTCAGCACCCAGCTCAGCTGCGCATGCTCTGGCACGTGCGACTGAACAAAGATGGTGCTCTTCGCCGGGTCGATGCCGCAGGCAAGATAGAGCGCTAAGGTATCCAGCGTGGCTTTACGCAGCGCGGTTGGATCCTGACGTACGGTGATGGCGTGCAGATCGACGATGCAGTAAATGCAGTGAAAATCATCCTGCATCTGCACCCACTGACGCAGCGCACCCATATAGTTGCCAATGGTCAGTTCACCGGAAGGCTGGGCGCCGCTGAAAACGATGGGTTTGCTCATGTTATGTCCTGATAATCACAGCCCGATAGCGGGCAAAAGTTCGTCAAAAGAGTCGAGAGTTAAATCGGGTTGGCTGGTAGCAATCGGCTCGCCGTAGTTGTAGCCGAATGTCATACCGATGTTCGGTACGCCTGCCGCCTGGGCCGCGAGAATATCATTGCGAGAATCGCCGACAAACAGCAATTGTCCCGGAAGCACGCCAAAATGGCCAAGGACGAGGAAAATGGCCGCCGGATGGGGCTTTTTCACAATTACGTCGTCACCGCCGATAATCTGCGTGAAGTACTCAGCAATCCCGAGCGACTTCAGCAGCGGCGCCACAAATGGCGTTGGCTTGTTGGTGACGATCGCCAACGGCAGGCCTTTCGCCTGCAAGGCCGCCAGCGTCTCTACTACCTGCGGGAACAGCGTACTGCCCGCTTCTACCGTTTGCGCGTAATATTTGTCAAACAGCGCACGCGCATCGCGTTGCTCTTCGGCATGCGGCTCGCGTCCCAGCGCCCAGGTCAACGCGCGGGTCATCATCACGTCAGCGCCGTTACCAATCCAGGTAGAAGCCAATGCCAAACCCGGCGGCGGCAGCTGCAGATCGCTCAGCGCATGATCAATGGCTTGCGACAGGCCCGGCGCGCTATCGACCAGCGTACCGTCGAGGTCAAACGCCAGCGCGCGGATATCAGTGAAATGAGCCATTGACTTTCTCCAGTTCGCCACGCATCTCATCGATCACTTTTTTGTAATCCGGATGACCGAAGATCGCGGAACCGGCAACAAACATATCGGCACCGGCGGCAGCAATCTGGCCGATGTTATCAATTTTCACGCCGCCATCCACTTCCAGACGAATGTTGTAGCCACTCTCATCAATCAGGCGACGCGCCTGACGCAGTTTGTCGAGCGTACCGGGAATGAAGGATTGACCGCCAAAGCCTGGGTTCACCGACATCAGCAGAATGATGTCCAGCTTATCCATTACATAATCGAGGTAGTGGAGCGGCGTCGCAGGGTTGAACACCAGACCCGCTTTGCAACCATGCTCTTTGATCAGCTGCAGCGTGCGATCAACATGCTCGCTGGCTTCCGGGTGGAAAGTGATGAAGGTGGCGCCCGCTTTAGCGAATTCCGGGATCAATGCATCCACAGGTTTAACCATCAGATGCACATCAATAGGTGCAGTGATGCCGTAATCGCGCAGCGCTTTAAGCACCATCGGCCCCATCGTCAGATTGGGAACGTAGTGGTTATCCATCACATCGAAATGGACCACATCACCACCTGCCGCCAGCGCTTTGGCCGTGTCTTCACCCAAACGCGCGAAGTCAGCAGCCAGAATTGATGGGGCCAGTAAAAATTGTTTCATCCGATTCTCCCAATTTTGTGCGCCAGCCTGAGCTGGCGTAATGCCTTGGTCGCGGACGAAACAGGCTAGCGGAAAAGCGCTAGCAGTTCGTCGACTTGCGTGCGACCACTTATGCTTCGGCTGATGGAACGCCGGGCTTTGACTATGTGTAAATCCGCATTCTGATACCACTCACGCGTGAGTACCGTATCGTGGTTTGAAATCAGTACCGGGATGCGATTTTGCTGCGAAAGCTTATTGGCTAACTCAGCCAGATGCTGCTGCTCGCGCAGACTAAAACTGTTGGTGTGGTAAGCGGTAAAATTTGCTGTCGCCGAAAGCGGTGCATACGGCGGATCGCAATAAACCACTGAGCCTTCAACGGCGTTGTTCAGAGTAACATCGTACGATTCACAGACAAAGGTCGCTTTTTGCGCCCGTTCGGCAAACCAGAGCAGCTCCGCTTCCGGGAAGTACGGCTTGCGATACCGGCCAAAAGGCACGTTAAACTCACCGCGCAAATTGTAGCGGCACAGACCGTTATAACCGTGTCGATTGAGATACAGAAACAGCACCGCGCGCTGATATTCATCTTTGCTCGCATTAAAGGCGATGCGCTGCGCGTAGTAGGTTTCTGCCGTGTTGCCTTCAGCGTTGAAAAGCTGGCGCGCGTCTTCAATGAAAGCCGCGGTACGCGTTTTGACGATGTTATACAGATTGATGAGATCACCGTTGATGTCCGCCAGGTGATAGCGGTCATAGTCGGTGTTGAGGAACACGGAACCGGCGCCGACAAAGGGTTCGATTAGACAATCACCTTGTGGCAAATGACGACGGATGTCATCGAGGAGCGGGTATTTCCCTCCGGCCCATTTCAGGAAAGCGCGATTTTTTTTCATGCTGTCGTGGTTATTACATCTTAATTATTGGCTGTGGTGGAACCGACAGCAGCTCTGCGCTTTAAACGGGGCCGCATTTTTGCGGCCCCACATCTCATTACTGGCTTTCTTTCTTCACCTGGCTAAGCGGTTTTACCCACGGATTGGCCGCACGCACTTCCGCTGGCAGCGATGCCACGGCGCGTTTCGCATCGGCTGGCGTGGCGTAAGCGCCGCTCACCAACACATACCAAGGTTCGCCGTTACGCGTGGTTTTATACACGTGATAACCGCTCAGGTTCTGTTTTCTCGCCCAGGCGTTCAGGCTCTCTTCTTTCGACGCACCGCTCAACTGCAGCGTGTAGTTTCCGCCCGACGGCAACGATTTGCTGGCACCGCTCGCACTGGCAGGCGCGGGATTACGCGTCGCGGTGGTGCGGGTGTTGTTCTCTTTCACAGCTGCTGGTTTAGTGGCGGCCGGTGTTTTATGCGGCGTCGACGCGTGCGTCTCGCGTGTACCATTGTTGCTGGTGCGCGCGGGGGTTTCTGAACGCATGGCTGGCGGCGTGATCGCTTTACCGTTGCCGCTGACTGTGGCCGGCGCGGTTGGCAGCGAGCTATTACCCTGCGCGCCTTGTGCTGCGGCATCGACAGAACCTTGCTGATTGTTCAGCGCACTATTGAGATCGCCCGGCAGCGTGACACGTTGTTGGTTAGCTGGCGTATCCACAGGCGCAGCTTGCGTCGGCGTCGAGGAGACCGATGGCATCGAGATGGATTGACCATCGCTGCCCGCTGGTGCAGTTGTGCCCGCGGTGTTTTGCGCTGCGCTGCCTTCAGCAGAAGGCGTGGCGTTTTGCTGGCCGCTCATGGACGTCGATCCCGAAAGGTCGATGTTCTTTTCGCTGCCACCGGCAGAAGGTGCCGCGCCATTATTTGCAGTATTGGTTGCGGGTTTCTTCTCATCTGGGCCGGTTAATGCTGAACCAATCCCCAGCACCACCAACAGCAGAACCAAAATACCAATGCCCATCATCATATGTTGACGGGAAACCGGTACTTTCACTTTCGGCGCAGAAGACGATTTGCGTGGCCGCGTCGGACGGCGGTCACTGGCGTCAGGTTTTAACTCGTCTTCCGGTTTGAACTCATCCATTTAGCCTCCTCCGTAAAACGACGCGCTTCCCACACGCCGCATCACCACTCATCACTTCTAATAATCAGGGTTTCTGGCAATCGTTAATTGCTGCCAGCACCATATCATGAGCCACACCGCCACGCACTTCAGAGCGGCCAATAGCGAGAGGCAGCACCAGACGCAGCTCGCCCGCCAGCACTTTCTTATCGCGCATCATGTGTGGCAAATAATCTTCCGCCGCCATGCTCGCCGGGCCATGTACAGGCAAACCAGCACGCAGCAGCAGTGCGATAATGCGATCGGTTTCAACCGAGGTGAACTGCCCTAAACGTTCAGCGGTACGTGCGGCCATCACCATGCCAGCCGACACCGCTTCGCCGTGCAGCCAGTTGCCGTAGCCCATGTGCGCCTCAACCGCATGACCAAAAGTATGGCCCAGATTGAGCAGTGCACGTACGCCGGTTTCGCGCTCATCAGCCGCAACCACTTCGGCTTTAAGCTCGCAGCAACGACGGATGCAGTAAGCCAGGGCTTTTTCATCCAGCGCCAGCAGAGCATCAAGATTTTGCTCTAGCCACTGGAAGAATTCGCCATCAAGGATAATGCCGTATTTGATCACTTCCGCCAGACCGGACGCTAATTCGCGCGGTGGCAGAGTGGCCAGGCAATGAGTATCCACTACGACAGACGCGGGCTGATAAAACGCCCCAATCATATTTTTGCCGAGTGGATGGTTTACCGCGGTTTTTCCACCGACGGAGGAGTCAACCTGAGACAACAACGTGGTCGGCACCTGAATAAAGCGCACGCCACGCTGATAGCTGGCTGCAGCAAATCCGGTTAAGTCACCAATCACGCCACCACCGAGTGCAATCAACGTGGTATCACGACCGTGCGGCTTTTTCAGCAGCGCGGTGAACACCTCGTCCATGACCGCCAGGGTTTTGTACTGCTCACCATCAGGCAAAATGACCTGATCTACCTTAATGCCGGCATTGCTGAGCAGCGCTGACAGGGGTTCAAGATAGATCGGCGCCAGGGTCTGGTTTGTCACCAGCATGGCATTGTCGCCTGCTTTGAGCGGCCAAAAAGAAGCCGGATCGTTAAACAGTCCGGCAGCGATGGTGATGGGGTAACTGCGATCCCCGAGTGAGACAGTGATCTTCTCCATGATGACCGATACCTATTGCTGAGCCCTCAGGGCGCTGGATTAGTTCTTTTCCAGCATGTTGATGATCTGATTGGCCACCACTTTTGCACTCTGATCGTCAGTGCGAATAGTGACATCAGCGATCTCTTCATAAAGCGGATTACGTTCACCAGCTAGCGCTTCCAGTACTTCGCGCGGCGGTGATTCAACCTGCAACAGCGGACGCTTTTTATCACGCTGGGTTCGTGCAAGTTGCTTTTCGATGGTGGTTTCAAGGTATACGACCACACCCCGGGCGGAGAGACGATTACGGGTCTCGCGGGATTTGACTGAGCCGCCACCGGTCGCGAGGACAATGCCTTGCTTCTCGGTCAGCTCATTAATGATCTTTTCTTCACGATCGCGGAAGCCTTCTTCGCCTTCCACATCAAATACCCAGCCTACATCCGCTCCGGTGCGTCGCTCAATTTCCTGATCGGAATCGAAAAATTCCATATTGAGTTGCTGAGCCAACTGACGACCAATAGTGCTTTTGCCGGCACCCATCGGCCCAACCAGAAAGATATTGCGTTTCTCTGCCATTTTATCGGTATTACTAAGAATTCGTTGATGATACCCCGCGTTCAGCATAGCTGGCGGGACAGGAACTGAGACCTCATGAGCGTTAACAAGAGTCAGACGGAAAATTATCTCAACACTCATGGCCGTTTGGCAACCGAATAAATTGCCCCCGGCGACCTCTTAACAGGACCGGTCTGTGGTTCGCGAGACGGTAACGCACCTCCGCTGATCCGCTATATTTCGTGCTACAGGCACGCTGGCCGGGGTCATCCACTGTCATCGCTTACCGATGTAAGCACAGTGCATTCACTCATTTAACGTCTTACTGGAGCTCGAATTATTTTGGCGATATTTCTTTTGACGTCAGTATCGCTTGTGACCAACGTCATTCGGAAGGTTATTCTGCCGCGTTCCGTTACACCGTTTTGAAAATCGCTAAACCTTGTAAGCTAATTCCAGCCCTGCGTCAACGCAGTTGGCCTCACAGAACGAATTTTCCGCTTTATCCGGCAGTAAGCGCTGCTTCCCTGACCAGTCTGGGAGTAATAAAGATCACCAGCTCCTTTTTCTTCTGCTCATCAGTTTGCTGACGGAACAAATTCCCTAATAAAGGCATATCGCCCAGCCAGGGCACGCGTTTTTCGCTCTGCGTACGCTGCTGCTGGAAAATGCCGCCCAGCGCTAAGGTTTCGCCATCGCGCAGCGTCACCTGAGTCTCGATCTCCTGCTTATCAATGCTCAGCACCTGGTTATCGCCAATGTTTACACTGCGCCCTGGCAAGTTCTGGCTCAGCCGCAGTTTGAGCTGGATGCGGCCATTTCCCAGCACCACCGGCGTCACTTCCATGCCTAAAACCGCTTCCTTAAATTCAATGGCGGTGGCACCGCTGTTGCCCGATTTCACCTCATAAGGGATTTCCGTGCCCTGTTTGATGCTGGCAGTTTGCTGATGCGAGGTAAACAAGCGCGGACTGGCGATGATTTCGATTTGGTTCTCCTGCTCCAGCGCACTCAATTCCAGATTGAGCAATTCGCCGCTGACCTGGCCCAGCGTCACGCCCGCGCGAAACGCCGGATTACTCACCGCAAGAGGAATCTCGAGCAGCGGGTTGCGCAACGCCTGCGTTACCACTTCTGCCGGTGACGTGCCCCAGTTAACACCTAACTCGCGCAGATGCTCTTCATTGATGGTGACGATATGTGCCGCGAGCTCAACCTGCTCGAGCGGCAAATCCAGCGCTTTTAACCAGCGCTCGGTGTCACGTAATGCCTCAGCCGTATCGCGCAGCAGCAAACTGTTGGTGCGGCTATCGACCGTGACGCTACCGCGCGGCGTCATCAACGAACGTTCGGCTTGCAGGCTGCGGTAAATATCGCTGGCGCTGGCGTAATGCAGCGTCACGGTTTGTTGTTCCAGCGGCGTTTGCTGCTTCTCCTCCTCACGCTCCACCTTTTCCTGTTGCGCCTGCTGCTGCTGCCAGCTTTCCGGATAGACCAGCAAAACGCCCTCTTCCTGCACCACGATGAGTTTTGCCAGCTGCGTCACCAGCGCGAGCGCGCGATCCCAGCCGACATTGTCTAAGCGCAGCGACAGCCGACCTTCAACGCCCGGCGCAATCAGCAGGTTGGTCTGCTGATAATCTGCCAGCGCCTGCAAAATGCGTTCAACCGGCGCATCATCAAACGTCAGACTTAATCGGTCGTCGTTAGCGCGCAGCGGCATGCTCAGACACAGCAGCATCAGTAACGTCATCCATTTCATAAAAACCTCCTTTTATTACCCATGTGATTTGCTGTGGCGTGCAGCTTTGTGCTGCGCTCAACACCAGCATGCGCGACGTAAGCTGCACGACTTGCCAGGGCGGCTGGGGAAAAGGCGCTTGATTATCCAGCCGATGGCTTTTGCCTTGAGGTGACACCAGCCACGCCACGTAGTGCGGCGCCGTGCCAATAATGCCCTGTAAGCGCCAGCCTTCTGGCGCAGCAACCTGCGTCTGACACAGCGTTGCTGCCAGCGGCTGGAAAGGATCGCGCGCCAGTGCCAGCGAGCTGCAGAGTAACAACAGCAAGGCGCTACTCCGCATCGTCACTCTCCAGCCACAGTTGCGTGTTCAATACGCCTTGCTCGGCTTGCAGCTGAAAGCGTTGTGGCACCGGTAATCGGGTGCTGGCTAGTTCACTAAACAGCGGCAGAAATTGCGGCCAGGCAAGCCTTAACTGCAGCTGCTGCGGCTGGCTATCCGGATGCCAGGCTTCCAGCTGATTGCCGCGCGCTGCCACGATTCGCTCCAGCGTTTGCTGAGTGCCGGTATCCTTCGTGGGTTGCTGCAGCAGGCTAATCTCGCTCTGCAACACATCAATCGCCGGAAGTGAAGCCAGCTGTTGCAACCGCTGTTGCTGCTGTTGACGCATCTGTTCCAGCTGCCGCGCTTGCGCTTCACGCATCTGCTGCTGCGGACGAAGCAGCACGATCCACGTCAGCGCAAACAGCCCCAGCGATAACGTCAAAAGTCCCAGCATGCGCAGCGGCAGCGTGAGCATCAGCCAGCGCTGCAGGAGTTCACTCATCGGCTACCTCCTGCACGCGCGCATGCAAAGCAAAACGATAGTCGCCGCCCGCTTCGCGCTTCACAGCGCCCTGCTTTACGCTGCTGAACAGCGGCTGAGTCATGAGCTGATGACGAAAATCACTGACCGCCGCCATGCTCTGCGCTTGCCCTTCCAGCACCAGTTGCCCTTGCCGACGTTCGAGGCGATTGAGCCACAAGGTGTCTGGCATTAACTCCGATAATTGCTGCCAAAAATGCTGCCAGCGCTGATGCTGATCTTGCCGTTGCAGCTGTGCCTGCTGCGCCTGAAGAAGTGATTCACGCAGCTTCAACAGCGATTGCTGCTGTTCCAGCTGTTGCTGCAGTGCGCTGAGGATAGAGGTGATATCCATCAGCGCGTCCGTTTGTTGCTGCCGTGCAATGACGCCGCGCCACCACAGTAATGAGAGGATCAGTAAGGTGCAGGCCAGCGTAAGCGACAGCAGCGAGAGACTCTGCTGGCGCCGCCGCTGCGATTGCTGGAGGCGCCAGGGAAGCAGGTTGACCGCCAGCATCAGACATCCTCCGGGCGCAGCGCCAGCCCAAGCGCGATGGCAAAAATACCTTCCTGTGCAGGCAACGGCGGTTGCAGATAGTGCAGCAGCGAAAACGGCTTGAAGCGTTTAACCTGCTCCTCAGGCAAAACCTGAGTTGAGGTGCAGAATACGCTTTCCATCTGCGGGAAGGTTTCGCGCAGCTGCGCGAGGGTGAGCGGTTCGGTGGCTGCGCCTGAAGTGGTGCTTTCCCCCACCAGCGTCCATAGCCAATGATCGCTAAGTGGATGAATCAATAAGTGGTTGTGGCGTAACGGCAGGCGCATGGCGATCTGCGTCAGCGCCAGGCTACTCAGCTCAAACACGTCCGGTCGCAGACCTGCCTGTTTGAGCGGCGTCAGCCATTGCGTAATCACCTCGCGCCGTGCCGCGGTAACGTAAAGCGGTGCATCCTTGCCCGGTGAGCGATAATCCAGCGACAGCGAAGCGGGTTCGACGGGAAACAGACGCTGCGCAGAAGCCGCCACATAGCGCCCCAGCGCGGGTTCACGCAGCGAGGTTTCCGGCAGCGGCAAAGTGCGTTGCAATACCAACTGCGGCGGCAGGCCAACGCGCAGTGAATAGCGCCTCGGCAGATGGCGCTGCCAGCGCCCTAACATATCCAGTAACGCAGGCGTGGTTTGCAGCACGCCGTTTCTTAACGTATCTTGCGGCAGCGTTTGTTGCCACCAGTGTCGCAACTGCCAACCATGACGTCGGCGTTCGATGCCAAGGGCACACAGTTGTCCGTTTTGGATATCCAGTCCAATTTGCCAGCGCTGAAAAGCCATACGCGCGATCTCCTTATCATTAAAAGGTCAGAGTGCTGATACCCCGGCAACTTCAAGCCTGACAGGTATATGAATGCGTCAGGCTTGTCTTTATACTACCGCGCGGTTGCTTATAAACTGCTCAAACGACAACAGATGGGAATTCTCAGGTGAAGTTCGTAAAGTATTTATTGATCCTTGCAGTGTGTTGCATTTTGCTGGGAGCCGGCACGGTTTATGGTTTGTACAAATACATAGAGCCGCAGCTGCCTGATGTGAACACATTGAAAGATGTGCGCCTGCAAACTCCTATGCAGGTTTACAGCGCGGATGGCGATCTAATCGCCCAGTACGGCGAGAAGCGCCGTGTCCCGCTGACCCTACAACAGATGCCGCCTGAGTTAATCAAAGCGTTTATTGCCACCGAAGATAGCCGTTTCTACGAGCATCACGGTGTCGATCCGGTGGGGATTTTCCGTGCAGCCAGCATTGCGCTGATGTCCGGCCACGCCTCGCAGGGCGCCAGTACCATTACTCAACAGCTGGCGCGTAACTTCTTCCTCAGCCCGGAACGCACCTTGATGCGTAAGATTAAGGAAGCGTTCCTCGCGATCCGTATCGAACAGCTGCTGAGCAAAGATGAAATCCTTGAGCTCTATCTCAACAAGATTTATCTCGGCTATCGCGCGTACGGCGTGGGCGCGGCGGCGCAGGTCTACTTTGGTAAACCTATTAATCAACTGTCGCTGAGTGAAATGGCGATGATTGCTGGGTTGCCAAAAGCACCTTCGACGTTCAACCCGCTCTATTCTCATACGCGTGCGCTGGCGCGTCGTAATGTGGTGCTGGCGCGTATGCTGGATCAAAACTACATCACGCAGCAGCAATATAACGAAGCGCGTAACTCGCCGCTGACGGCCAGCTATCACGGCCCGGAAATCGCCTTCTCTGCACCTTACTTAAGTGAAATGGTGCGTCAGGAGATGGTGAAGCGTTATGGCGATAAAGCCTATGAAGATGGTTACAAGGTCTACACCACCGTCACCCGCCATCTGCAGGAAGCCGCACAGCAGGCGGTGCGTAACAATGTGATGGCGTATGACATGCGCCACGGCTATCGCGGTCCAACCAATGTGCTGTGGAAAGTGGGCGAAGCGAGCTGGGATCAAACCCGCATCCAGAATGCGCTGAAAAATCTGCCAACTTACGGACCGCTGAATGCTGCGGTGATCACCAGCGCCAGCGCCGATCACGCCACGGCGATGCTGAAAGATGGCAGCAGCGTTACGCTGAATATGGCCGGCGTACGCTGGGCACGCGCTTACAAATCTGACACGCTGCAAGGCCCAACGCCGCGCAGCGTGACGCAGGTGCTGCAGACCGGCCAGCAGATTTGGGTGCGTAAAGTGAATGACGACTGGTGGCTCGGCCAGGTTCCGGCGGTGAACTCGGCGCTGGTGTCACTCAATCCAGAAGATGGTGCGGTTCGCGCGCTGGTCGGCGGTTTCGATTTCAATCAGAGCATGTTCAACCGCGCAACCCAGGCGCTGCGTCAGGTGGGTTCCAACATCAAACCCTTCCTGTATACCGCAGCGATGGATCGCGGTTTAACGCTGGCATCGATTCTCAACGACGTGCCGATTTCGCGCTGGGATGCCGGTGCGGGTGCTGACTGGCGTCCGAAGAACTCACCGCCAACGTATGCAGGTCCAATCCGTTTGCGTCAAGGCTTAGGCGAGTCGAAAAACGTGGTGATGGTACGTGCGATGCGTGCGATGGGCGTTGATTACGCGGCGGAATATCTGCAGCGTTTCGGCTTCCCGGCGCAGAACATCGTGCATACCGAATCGTTAGCCTTAGGCGCGGCGTCCTTTACCCCAATGCAGGTGGTACGCGGCTACGCGGTGATGGCGAACGGCGGCTTCCTGATTGATCCTTACTTCATCGCGAAGATCGAGAATGAACAAGGCGGCGTGATCTTCGAAGAAAAACCGAAGATTGCCTGTCCGCAGTGCAACCTGCCGGTGATCTATGGCGATACCAAAAAGTCGGTCGCGTTGAATGAAGAGAGCGTCGAGAATGTCGCGACCTCCGATCAATCGCAGAACCAAACCGTGCCGCAACCGGAGCTGGAGCAAGTGCCTGCACAGCCGGGTGGCGAGCAGCAGTATGCTCCGCACGTGATCAACACGCCGCTGTCATTCCTGATCAAGAGCGCGCTGAACACCAACATCTTCGGCGAGCCGGGCTGGATGGGAACGGGCTGGCGTGCCGGTCGTGACCTGAAGCGTAACGATATCGGCGGCAAAACCGGTACCACCAACAGCTCGAAAGATGCGTGGTTCTCTGGTTATGGTCCGGGCGTGGTGACGTCGGTGTGGATTGGTTTCGATGATTCGCGCGCGTTGGGTCGATCCACCATGTCAGGTGCGATACCGGATCAAATCTCCGGTTACGAAGGCGGCGCGAAGAGTGCACAGCCAGCATGGGATGACTATATGAAATCCGCGCTGGAAGGCGTGCCGGTACAACCGCTGACACCGCCAGATGGCGTGGTCACCGTTAACATCGATCGCGGCACCGGCAAGTTGGCTAACGGCGGTAACTCGCGTCAGGAGTACTTCATCAACGGCACCCAGCCAACCGAGTATTCGGTGCATGATGTCGGCACCACCCTCATGGACAACGGCGAAAGCCACGAACTGTTCTGATCAAAAAAGCCGGCAAATGCGCCGGCTTTCTTTTTTTAATGATGATGCAATTTAGTAGCTTAAACGGCCCTGCTTCACCAGCCACTCACGCACCATAAACAGCGCGCTGACGTTACGCGCTTCGCGGAAGTCGGGTTCATCCAGCAGCGCCAGCAGATTATTTAGCGGCCAGCGATGGACAATTAGCGGCTCCGGCTCATCACCTTCCAGCTTCTCTTCGTACAAACCTTCCGCCACCACGATGTTCATCTTGCTGGAGAAATATGAGGGCGCCATGGTCAGCTTGCCCAGCGCTTCCAGTTTGGTGGCACCAAATCCCGCTTCTTCTTTCAGTTCACGATCGGCGGCTTCAAAGGCGCTTTCGCCAGGATCGATTAGCCCTTTAGGAAAGCCCAGTTCATAGCTTTCCAGACCGACGGCGTACTCCTGGATCAGGATCACGTCATCGCCAATAATCGGCACAATCATCACCGCTTCACGGTCGGAAGGTTTCATCCGCTCATAGACGCGTCGCGCGCCATTGCTGAAAGCGAGATCGACCGCTTCGATGGTGAACAGGCGGGAGCGGGCCACCGCTGCCACATTGAGGATGTCAGGTTTTTTCATTGGGGTTTTCATATCAGCCTCAAACTTAGCACAACCCTGTGAAACGTGATGACGCCAGCATACCGAAGCCAGAACTATTGTGCGACACGCAGCGTAAGTAAACTATGGTGACACACATTCACTTATGGCTGCTAACAACTTCTTGTTATCTATGCAGTTAAAAATTCACAATAAGTCAACGGTGTTGGGTTAAATTCAGAAAATACCGATATTTAGTTGAGTCATGTCTGGTTAACATCCCGTTAAGGAATGATCTAACAAACTATAATTAAATGATTTTGCGCGTTATTTTATCTGACTTTTCCCTTGTCAGAATGACATCTGCTCGCCAAAATTGACTTGTATTGATGGATTCACCGGGAGTAATTCGTTAACGTGAAGGCAGTTTTTTGGCTGGATTGAGCAAAGCATGAGCACTTATATTGTCATTCTGGCTGTCATGCTCGCCTGTTCCTTATTAGCAGGTATCGGCTATTGGTTCGCTATGCGGCATCGTCCGCCGTTGGCGAAACCACTGCCGTTTATCAGTCCGCCTAATCGCAAGCTCACCGACGAAGAACGCGCTGCCGTTGAAAAGTACATCGCGCTACTAGTGAAACAGCAGCAACACAGCAGCGCGCGATCCGCAAAGAAGCCGCGCGAACCTCAAGCGCTGACGCTCACCGCGCAAAGCAACAATGTTTATCCTGTCACCCGCTCCATCACCCGCTATGGCCTCTCCACCGACGATCCGCAGAAGTGGCGCTACTATCTCGATGAAGTCGAAGTGCATCTTCCGCCGCTTTGGGAACAGTACATAGCCGAAGAGAACCACGTAGAGCTGATCCGCACGCAAACGCTGCCGCTGGTGATTTCGCTTAACGGACATTCGCTGGTGAATTACGCGGTAGAACAACCGGCGCTGCCGCCACTGGTGCGTCCGATGTCCACTAACGCGTCGATTCGTAAAGAAGAGAGCGAGAATGTTGAGCTGCTGCAGGTACGCAAAGAGACCTCAGAAGAGTATCAGCTTTCTCGCGCCGACGGCACGCGTGAAGCGGTCGCCATCTGTTTCGCTTTCCTGCTGTTCTTCCTGAGTCTGGTGCTGCCCGGCAGCCTGATGGGCTGGATTGCGCTGCTCGGCTGCCTGATGATCGCCGTTAGCCTGTGGTTCCTCTATCGCTTCCCTGGCGCCAAAGGTTTGCGCGATGTGCATTGCCTGCGCGGTGCGCCCAAGCGCTGGGGCCTGTTTGGTGAATCCAATCAGGAGCAGAGCAACATCTCGCTGGGCATTATTGATTTAATCTATCCCGCGCACTGGCAGCCGTATGTAGCGCACGATTTAGGCCAAACCACCGACGTCGATATGTACCTCAATCGTCAGGTAGTGCGTCAGGGTCGCTTCCTGTCGCTGCAGGATGAAGTGCGTAACTTCCCGGTGCAGCGCTGGCGTAAAAATCTGGTACTGGCGTGCGGCTCGCTGCTGGTGCTGGTCATGCTATTCACCTGGATTCCTCTCAGCATGCCGATCAAACTCAGCCTTGCGTGGGTGAAAGGCACCGAGAGCATTGAAGTGAATAGCGTGGATAAGCTGAATGCGCTGCCGCTACACATCGGCGACATTTTGAAAGTGGGTGGCACCGGCATGTGTTCGGTACCGGGCAATTATCAAAGCAATCGCAGCTACGCCTACATGCCGTTCGACTGCTCGGCGATTTACTGGAATAACGCCGCGCCGCTGCCACAGCCGCAATCGGAGATCATCGATAAAGCCTCGGCGCTGCTCGATACCACCACGCGCCAGCTGCATCCGGAAACCAATACCGATCCCAAACTCAATCCGCAGCTCGCCTCGGCGATTCAGAAATCGGGCATGATTCTGCTGGATGACTTCTCGGATCTGGTGCTGAAAACCCAAGATCTGTGCAGCCAGCAGCAGGATTGCGTACGCCTGAAAAATGCGCTGGTGAATCTCGGCAACGCCAAAGATTGGGATTCACTGATTCACCGTGCGGATTCTGGCAAGCTGAATGGCATGAACGTCCTGCTGCGTCCGGTGAGTGCCGAAGCGCTGGAAAATCTGGTGAACACCGCCACCTCCAGCTTCTTCGCGCGTGAAACGCGTCGTGCGGCTGAAAACCTCAATAGTCCACCGCCGGGCGGCTTCCTGATTGTCAGTGATGAAGGTCGTCAGATGGTGATGCAGCCGCAGCCGTCGGTACCGCTGTTCGATCTTGATGCGCCTTCGCAATGGCGCGAACTGCAACGCATGTCTGGCATGCTGCTGCATACGCCATTCGCCGCCAGCGGCATCATCACCAGTATTACCACCGATGCCAACGGCACACGCCATATCGCGCTGCATAACGAGCCGGATGCCATGGCGCAATGGCGCTATTTGGGTACCACGCTGTTGATGCTGGTGCTGATTGCCAGCGCGGTGATCAACGGCTTGCTGGCGCTGCGTCGTATTCATCGCAATCGCCTGCGCATGGCGGAAATTCAGCAGTATTACGATAAGTGCTTCAACCACAATCTGAACACTATGCAGAGCGTGCGCTCGCTATTCTGAGCCCTCTCCTTCTGTGCTACCCTGTCGCCCACTTTTTTGCGGCGAGAAAGACAATGCAGGTTACGCTTAACTGGTCAGAGATTGATACCGTGCTGCTGGATATGGACGGCACCTTGCTCGATCTCGCCTTTGATCGCCACTTCTGGCTGGAACACGTTCCGGAAACCCTGAGCCGCGAACGCGCCATCACGCTGGGCGAAGCGCATCAGCTGATTGAGCAGAAATACCAGGCCGTGGTGCATACGCTAAACTGGTATTGTCTCGATTACTGGTCGCAGGAACTGGCGCTGGATATTCGCGCCATGACGTGGGAGAAGCGCCACCGCGCGGCAATGCGTGAAGATACGCTGCCGCTATTGCAGGCGCTGCGTGCCGCAGGTAAGCGCACGATTCTGTTGACCAATGCGCATCCTTACAATCTGGATGTGAAACTGGAGCAGACCGGATTAGCTGCCCACCTTGATTTATTACTTTCCACCCATACCTTTGGATATCCGAAAGAGGATCCGCGTCTCTGGCAAGCCGTTCAGCAACACACTGCGTTTGACAGCGCGCGCACGCTATTCATTGATGACAGCGAAGCGATTCTGGATGCAGCAACACGCTGGGGCATCCGCTGGTGCTTAGGCGTCAGCAATCCGGATTCCGGTCGGCCCGATCAATCTTTCCAGCGTCATCCGGCGGTACGCGATTATCGCCAATTGTGTGAGACGCTGCGTTAAAGCAGGAGCCGCAATACCATGAAAGAGAAAGTGAGCGAAGGCGTGCGCCTCGACAAATGGCTGTGGGCCGCACGCTTCTACAAAACGCGTGCGCTGGCACGCGAAATGGTCGAAGGCGGCAAAGTGCATTACAACGGTCAGCGCAGCAAGCCGAGCAAACTGGTGGAGCTCAATGCTGAATTGACGCTGCGTCAGGGCAACGATGAGCGCACCGTGGTGATCACCGCCGTGACCGATCAGCGTCGTCCGGCCAGCGAAGCCCAGGCGCTGTATGCCGAAACCGCCGCCAGCATCGACAAGCGCGAGAAAACCGCGCTGGCACGCAAGATGAATGCCTTAACCATGCCGCACCCCGATCGCCGCCCGGATAAGAAAGAGCGCCGCGATCTGATGAAATTTAAATTGTCGGGTGATAAATAACGCGCCCCCAACGAGAGAAACACTATGTCTGCAAACGATCAACTGCACCGTTACCTGTTCGAAAACGTCGCCGTGCGCGGCGAGCTGGTCAATGTGAGCGAAACCTGGCGTGAAATCGTCGAAAATCACAACTACGTTGAGCCGGTAAAAACCTTGCTGGGCGAGCTGCTGGTAGCCACCAGCCTGCTAACGGCAACGCTGAAGTTTGACGGTGATATCACGGTGCAGTTACAGGGCGACGGTCCGCTGACGCTGGCGGTGATCAACGGTAACAACCGTCAGGAGTTGCGTGGCGTGGCGCGCGTGCAAGAAGACGCGGAGATCGCACCCGGCAGCAGCCTGAAAGAGATGGTCGGCAACGGCTATCTGGTGATCACCATTTCGCCAGAGAAAGGCGAGCGCTATCAGGGCGTGGTTGGCCTGGAAGCAGATACGCTGGCGGGTTGTCTGGAAGATTACTTCATGCGTTCTGAGCAGTTGCCAACGCGCCTGTTTATCCGCACCAGCGACAAAGGCGCAGCCGGCATTCTGCTGCAGGTGCTGCCAGCGCAAGAGCCGAGCCTGGATGATTTCAATCACCTCGCCACGCTGACCGAAACCGTGAAGAGCGAAGAGCTGATTGAGCTGCCCGCCACCGACGTGCTGTGGCGCCTGTATCATCAGGAAGAAGCCACCGTGTTCGATCCGTCGCCAGTCAGCTTCAAGTGCACCTGTTCACGCGAGCGCTGCGGTGAAGTGCTGAGCACGCTGCCGGTTGAGGAAGTGGACGAAATCCTCGCAGAGGATGGCGAAATCGATATGAATTGCGACTATTGCGGATCGCATTACGTGTTCGATGCAGTGGATATTGCCGCCATTCGTAACGCGCCAACCAACAACAGCGATCACGTGCATTAATTACCTGCCGGGCGGTTCATCCGCCCGCATTCATGCTGAACGTATCCCTATCATTTATCACGGTTATTAGCTAAATAACGCTGACTTTAGTTTCATAAGTGGCAGATTTCTCTACTTGTCACGTTCCAGCTCGCATTTCTGACTATCTTCTCTTTTCCGCTGTGCTCAGAAGAGTACACTGCGCGCGATCTGCCCTGCGTGGCTATGCAGGCAGGCGGCAGAATCACCCATAAAAAATATGCAGTAACAGATACCGATTAAAGGAGCAGTCACATGCGCGTTAACGGCCTGACATCGCAAGACCTCGCCTCTATGGGCATCAGTGGCACCACCGAAGTGGTGTACAACCCTGATTTCGACACCCTGTTTCAGGAAGAAACTCGCCCAGAGCTGGAAGGTTATGCGCGAGGCATTCTGACGCAGAGCGGTGCTATTGCCGTGGATACCGGCATCTTCACGGGTCGCTCGCCAAAAGATAAGTACATCGTTCGGGATGACACCACGCGCGACACGCTGTGGTGGAACGATGTCGGCAACGGTAAAAATGATAACCAGCCGCTGTCACAGGAAACCTGGCAGGCGTTGAAAGATCGCTGCACCCAGCAGCTTTCCGGCAAACGCCTGTTTGTGATTGATGCGTTCTGCGGTGCCAATCCTGACACGCGCCTCAGCGTGCGCTTCGTGATGGAAGTGGCCTGGCAGGCGCACTTCGTCAAAAACATGTTTATCCGTCCGAGCGAAGCCGAACTGGCTGACTTCAAACCGGATTTCGTGGTGATGAACGCCGCGCAGTGCACCAATCCAGACTGGCTGGCGCAAGGTCTGCACTCCGAGAACTTCGTCGCCTTCAACCTGACCGAGCGCATGCAGCTGATTGGCGGCACCTGGTACGGCGGCGAGATGAAGAAAGGGCTGTTCGCCATCATGAACTACCTGCTGCCGCTGAAAGGCATCGCTTCAATGCACTGTTCGGCTAATGTCGGCAAAGCGGGCGATGTGGCGGTGTTCTTCGGCCTGTCCGGCACCGGTAAAACCACATTGTCCACCGATCCGGATCGCCAGCTGATTGGCGATGACGAACACGGCTGGGATGACGACGGCGTGTTCAATTTTGAAGGCGGCTGCTACGCCAAAACCATCAATCTGTCTGAGCAGGCGGAGCCGGAGATCTA
The DNA here is from genome assembly GCF_028048155.1 of Pantoea leporis. Lineage (NCBI taxonomy): Bacteria > Pseudomonadati > Pseudomonadota > Gammaproteobacteria > Enterobacterales > Erwiniaceae > Pantoea > Pantoea leporis. The sequence continues at coordinate 148,078 of NZ_JALMEU010000008.1, read as the reverse complement.
CCGGGCGATTCGCCGCAATGCGCTGCTGGAAAATGTGGTGGTGCGCGCCGATGGCAGCGTGGATTACGCCGACGGCAGCAAGACCGAGAACACCCGCGTCTCTTATCCGATCGAGCATATTGAGAACATCGTGCAGCCGGTGTCGAAAGCGGGCCATGCGAAGCGGGTGATTTTCCTTACCGCCGATGCCTTTGGCGTGCTGCCGCCGGTTTCACGCTTGACGCCAGAACAGACGCAATACCATTTCCTGTCTGGCTTTACCGCCAAACTGGCCGGCACCGAGCGCGGCGTCACGCAGCCAACGCCCACCTTCTCTGCCTGCTTTGGCGCGGCGTTCCTGACGCTGCACCCAACGCAATATTCCGACGTGCTGGTGAAGCGCATGGAAGCGGCAGGTGCGCAGGCGTATCTGGTGAATACCGGCTGGAACGGCAGCGGCAAGCGCATTTCGTTGAAAGACACGCGCGCCATCATCAATGCGATTCTGGCTGGGGAGCTGGATGAGGTTGAGACTGACACCTTGCCGGTGTTCAACCTGCAGATGCCTAAAGTTCTGCCGCAGGTGGATAGCGCGATTCTCGATCCGCGCCGCAGCTGGCCGACAGAAGCGGCCTGGCAGCAAGCCGCGCAGGATCTGGCGCAGCGCTTTATTACTAACTTTGAGAAATATACCGATAACGATGCGGGTAAAGCGTTAGTGCAGGCGGGTCCGCAGTTGTGATGTGAAAACCCGGTGGGCATAAATGCCCGCCGGGTATCACGCACTGTGATTGATACTCGCTACCGCCGTAGCGCTGCTGCCTTCCGGAATCGGCAACCAGGCACGAATCCGCAATCCGCCCCGGTCGCTGTCACCAATCTCCAGCGAGCCTTCATGCGCATCGATAATACGCTGCACAATCGCCAAACCGAGACCGGTGCCGCTGGTACTGCGCGCGCTGTCGCCGCGCACAAACGGCTGGAACAGATGCTGTAGCTGATCCGGCTTGATGCCCGGACCATCATCCTCCACCTGGAACCACGCGCGGTTCAGCTCCTTGCCGCTGCTGACCTTAATCCATCCATTGCCATAACGCGCCGCGTTGACCACCAGATTCGCCAGCGCGCGCTTGATGGACAGCGGGTTGATATCCAGCATCAAATCCTCGGACATCACCGCGTTCTCAATCTCGCGCTCGTAGCCGCTCTCTGCCGCCACCACTTCGCCCAGCACGCTGTTCAGGTCGGCACGCTCGGTCTGCATCTCCTGACCGGTACGCAGATAGTCGATGAACTGCTCGATAATCGCGTTGCACTCTTCGATATCTTTGTTGATCGACTCCGCCAGATAACCATCCTGCTCGCCCATCATCTCAGTAGCGAGACGAATGCGCGTCAGCGGCGTACGCAAATCGTGGCTGACACCCGCCATTAACAAGGTACGATCGTCGGCCAACTGCTTCACACCGGCCGCCATTTGGTTAAACGCCCGCGTCACCGAACGCACTTCCGACGCGCCGTATTCACGCAGCGGCGGTGGAATGATGCCTTTACCGACCTGCAACGCCGCATGCTCCAGATCCACCAGGGGTCGGTTCTGGATGCGGATAAACAGCCAGGCGCCGCCAATCGCCAGCAGCATAATCGCCAGCGTGTAGCGGAACAGCGGTGAGAAGTCGCCCTGATGGATTTCGGTGAGCGGCACGCGCACCCAGATATCCGGCGACAGCCAGGTTTTCAGCCACACCACCGGCGAATTTTTATTTACCTCGACACGGACATCGGTAGGACCGCCCAGCTGCTGGCCCATCTGCTCACTGAGGAATTCGTAATGTTGCGCCCAGCGCAAACCGCTCTCTTCCGCCGCCGCGTTGGTATACAACGAGATGCCCAGCTCACGATAAATTTCGCGTCGAAAGGCCGGTGGCACTTCCAACTGCGTTCCGTCTTCCAGCTGCAGCCGATCGGTCATCAACATACGCACTTCGTACGCGAGGACCTTATTGAACTGCTGCAAGCTGGGAAGAATGGCGAAATTGAGCACCACCAAATAGGTTGTTACCAGGCTGACGAACAGCAAGGTAACAATCAATAACAAGGTGCGGGCAAACGAACTGCGGGGTGAGAAGCGCAATCGCCTCATGCTTTGCTGCCGTCCGGAACGAATACGTAGCCAAGACCCCAAACGGTCTGAATGTAACGTGGATGCGCCGGATCTTCTTCCACCATGCGGCGCAGACGCGAGATCTGCACGTCGATGGAGCGTTCCATGGCGCTGTATTCACGGCCACGCGCCAGGTTCATCAGCTTATCGCGTGACAGCGGCTCACGCGGATGGCTCACCAGCGCTTTCAGCACGGCAAACTCACCGCTGGTCAGCGGCATTGGCTCATCTTCACGGAACATCTCGCGGGTGCCGAGGTTCAGCTTAAACTTACCGAAGGCGATAACCGCTTCTTCCTGCGAAGGCGCGCCCGGCAACTCATTGGCCTGACGACGCAATACGGCACGAATACGCGCCAGCAGTTCGCGCGGGTTAAACGGTTTTGGAATGTAGTCATCCGCACCGATTTCCAGACCGACGATACGATCCACTTCTTCGCCTTTCGCGGTGACCATGATGATCGGCATCGGGTTGCTTTGACTGCGTAAACGGCGGCAGATAGACAAACCATCTTCGCCCGGCAGCATCAAGTCGAGCACCATCAAGTGGAAGGATTCGCGGGTTAACAGTCGGTCCATTTGCTCGGCGTTGGCAACGCTACGCACCTGAAAGCCCTGCTCGGTGAGATAGCGCTCCAGCAACGCACGCAAACGCATATCATCATCGACGACCAGAATTTTGTAGTTCTCTTGCATGTTCAACTCCCAAAGGCGCCATTGCCTGAGCCAATATTGTTAAAAAAAGAGGCCTCAGTGTGACAGTCATTAATGGTTTATATTCTAGCCGAAATTGTTACAAAGCATATTAAACAGCAGCTTATATTTATTTTTGACTCTGAAATGCGCTTCGCTTCGCGTTTTTTATCTGTGCTTTCAAGCCGCTTAGCGCTTATCTGAAAATTTGGCGCATTTTCTTTCTGTTACTGGTTCATGACAAAAAATCCCGCCGCCAGAGAGGCGTTCAGGGCGATTTGACTTAAGGTGATGGTGAAGAATAGGCCTGAGTTGGAGTGATGGCAGCATAAAATAGGGCATTTCTCTTGCGGAATGCGCATCTGTTTTCGGAACAATTCCCGAGCGATGAAAAACAAGGCCAGTGTTAAATTAATTCCTACAAATCAATCAGTAATCTCCTCTTTCCTCTCTTCTCTCGATCTCCGACACTGGATTCGTACCTGTTGTTATTGAGTTCATGTGGAGAGAGAAAAATGAAAAAAACGGTAATTCTGCTGGGCGCACTGGTACTGACCAGCTTCACTCAGGTTCAGGCGGCCACCAGCGCGGGCGAAGCGGCTGGCGCGCAGGCATCCACGACGGCGAAGGGTAACTCGGACGCGATCGGTGTTGGCGCTGTAGGCGCGCTGCTCGGCGTGGCGCTGGCGACCATGGGCGGCGGCGACAAAGGTGGCAGCGGTACCTCAACCACCACCGCGACCCAGGCCGGTAAATAACGCATCACGGCCGTACCGTTAATCTCTGCCATTTAATACCGCACATTTCGTAGCGGCGCGATTTATCGCGCAATAAATTGCGCCGCTACGATGTGTGCGTTTTGCGAAAGAGTGTTGAGTACTACACCAACGGCGATTGCGCTTTTTTAAGGCGTCTCTTTCACATAATCGATGCTGTTCACAAACCACAACTTCTGCCCTTCCGGCGTGTTGACCACCACTTCGTCATCCACTTCTTTCTTGATCAGCGCGCGCGCCATCGGCGAGTCGATCGAGATGTACTCTTTCATCGTCTCGCCATAAATTTCATCCGGGCCAACAATGCGGAAACGCTTAACGTCGCCCTGCTCATTCTCCACTTGCACCCAGGCACCGAAAAACACTTTGCCCTCCTGCTGCGGCGCGTAATCGACGATTTTCAGATCGGCGAGGCATTTACGCAGATAGCGCACCCGGCGATCGATCTGGCGCAGCAGACGCTTGTTGTAGGTGTAATCCGCGTTTTCCGAACGATCGCCGAGGCTGGCAGCCCAGGAGACGATTTTGGTGACTTCCGGACGCTTTTCATTCCACAAATGGTCGTGTTCGGCACGCAGCTTGTTATAGCCTTCGCGGGTAATCAGTTGGGTTTTCATGACTTCAACTCGTGGTGACGGCGGTTCTTCGCAGCAAAGAGGCTAACAATAAGCGACCGATTGACCATCAGCAAGATTGCGCGCGCTGCATTCAGAAAAAGACGGATTCACGGGCCACCGGCTGGCAATTTTCGGCCTCATTCCGTATAACTGTCCGCTATTTCCAACCCTGTGTAAGCATTGTTAATGATGATGAAAGATTCACTGAGCCAGATTATCGCAGGTGAGCTGAAGGCACGCGCCGACCAGGTTGATGCTGCCGTTCGCTTACTTGATGAAGGGAACACCGTGCCGTTTATCGCACGTTATCGTAAGGAAGTGACCGGCGGACTCGACGACACCCAGCTGCGTTTGCTGGAGAGCCGTCTGAGTTACCTGCGCGAGCTGAACGATCGTCGCCAGTCGATTCTGAAATCCATCGACGAACAGGGCAAACTCACGCCTGAACTCGCCACCGCCATCAACAGCACGCTGAACAAAACCGAGCTGGAAGACCTTTACCTGCCGTACAAACAGAAGCGTCGCACGCGCGGACAGATCGCTATTGAAGCCGGTCTGGAACCGCTGGCCGATACGCTGTGGCAGGACCCATCGCAGGATCCCGAGCAGCTGGCCGCCAGCTACGTTGATGCCGACAAAGGTGTCGCCGACGTGCGCGCTGCTCTGGATGGCGCGCGCTACATCCTGATGGAGCGCTTTGCCGAAGACGCGACGCTGCTGGCGAAAGTGCGTGAATATCTGTGGAAGAACGCGCATGTGGTTTCGCGCGTGGTGGAAGGTAAAGAGGAAGAAGGCGCGAAATTCCGCGACTACTTCGATCATCACGAAGCGCTGAGCGGCGTCCCGTCGCACCGTGCGCTGGCGATGTTCCGCGGCCGCAATGAAGGCGTGCTGCAGCTGTCGCTGAATGCCGATCCGCAGTTCGATGAAGCCCCGCGTGAAAGCTATGGCGAAACGCTGATCGCCGAACACCTCAAGCTGCGCCTGAATAACGCGCCAGCGGATAGCTGGCGTAAAGCGGTGGTGAGCTGGACCTGGCGCATCAAAGTGCTGCTGCACCTCGAAACTGAATTGATGGGCACCCTTCGTGAACGCGCCGAAGATGAAGCCATCAACGTATTTGCCCGTAACCTGCACGATCTGCTGATGGCCGCGCCTGCGGGCATGCGCGCCACCATGGGCCTCGATCCGGGCTTGCGTACCGGTGTGAAAGTTGCGGTGGTAGATGCCACCGGCAAGCTGGTTGCCACCGATACCATTTATCCGCACACCGGCCAGGCGGCGAAAGCCGCCACGGCCGTGGCGGCGCTGTGCGCCAAACATCAGGTTGAACTGGTGGCGATTGGTAACGGTACCGCCTCGCGCGAGACCGAGCGTTTCTTCCTCGACGTACAGAAGCAGTTCCCGCAAATCAACGCGCAGAAAGTAATCGTCAGCGAAGCCGGTGCATCGGTCTATTCGGCTTCTGAGCTGGCGGCGCTGGAGTTTCCGGATCTCGACGTTTCCATCCGTGGCGCGGTTTCCATCGCGCGTCGCCTGCAGGACCCGCTCGCCGAGCTAGTGAAGATCGATCCGAAATCGATCGGCGTAGGCCAATATCAGCACGACGTCAGCCAAAGCCAGCTGGCGAAGAAGCTGGATGCGGTAGTGGAAGACTGCGTAAACGCCGTGGGTGTCGATCTCAACACCGCGTCTGTGGCGCTACTGACCCGCGTGGCCGGTTTAACCCGCATGATGGCGCAGAATATTGTTAGCTGGCGCGATGAAAATGGCCGCTTCCAGAATCGTCAGCAACTGCTAAAGGTGAGCCGCCTCGGGCCGAAAGCCTTTGAGCAGTGCGCGGGCTTCCTGCGCATCAACCACGGCGATAACCCGCTGGATGCCTCAACTGTGCACCCGGAAGCCTATCCGCTGGTCGAGCGCATTCTGGCCGCCACCGAGCAGGCGCTGAATGAGCTAATGGGCAATGCTGGCGGTCTGCGCGATCTGAATGCCCGCGACTTCACCGATGAGCGCTTTGGCTTGCCCACGGTCACAGACATCATCAAAGAGCTGGAAAAACCGGGCCGCGATCCACGTCCGGAGTTTAAAACCGCGCAGTTTGCTGAAGGCGTGGAAACGCTCAACGATCTGCTGCCGGGCATGGTGCTGGAAGGCGCCGTCACCAACGTCACCAACTTCGGTGCTTTCGTCGATATCGGCGTGCATCAGGATGGTTTGGTGCACATCTCTTCCCTTTCCGACAAGTTCGTTGAAGATCCCCATCAGGTGGTGAAGGCCGGCGATATCGTCAAAGTGAAGGTGATGGAAGTGGATATGCAGCGTAAGCGTATTGCGCTCACCATGCGTCTGGACGAGCAGCCTGGTGAAAGCAATGCCCGCGGCAGCAACCGCAGCGCAGGCAAAGAAAACGCCCGCCCGGCGGCCAATAACAAAGGTCGCGGCAAACCTGCCAGCTCGTCTGCCGGCAACAGCGCGATGGGCGATGCGCTCGCCGCGGCATTCGGTAAAAAACGCTAAGTTCCTGCCGTAAATAACGCGCGGAGAAACCCTCGTCTCTGCGCGTATCAGCTTGATAAATCTCCTCATCCAACTACGCTGAAAAAATAACCTTCCGCGTGGCCCAGCGATCCATGGATATTATCAACGCCTTAATCGATGAGATTTATCACGGCAGCTTTCCGGTCGCGGCGCGTGAACGCCTGCTTTCACACATTCGTGCCGCGCGCGATACGGCAAAACTGCCGCGCAAGGCGCACTGGGATGAGAAAGATGTGGTGCTGATTACCTATGCCGATCAATTCCGCGAACCTGAACAGCCAACCCTTGCCAGCTTCTCGCGTTTTTATCAGCAGCATCTGCAATCCACTTTCAGTCTGGTGCATCTGTTGCCGTTCTTTCCCTACTCTTCCGACGATGGCTTCTCAGTTATCGACTATCACCAGGTCAATCCGATCTGCGGCGACTGGCAGCACATCAGCGCGCTGCACAGCGAAACGCGGCTGATGTTTGATTTTGTCTGCAACCATATGTCGGCGCACAGCCGCTGGTTTCAACACTTTCTGGCGCAGGATCCGGGTTGGGATGATTTCTTTATCAGCATGCCGCCGGCGACCGATCTCAGCGCGGTGACGCGTCCACGCACCTCGCCGCTGCTCACACCGTTTGCGATGGCCGACGGCGAGACGCGCTATATCTGGACCACCTTCAGCGCCGACCAGATCGACCTCAACTTTGGCAATCCGGAAGTGCTGATTCGCATGGTCGATGTGCTGCTCGACTACCTGAACAAAGGCGCGGATTATGTGCGGCTCGACGCGGTGGGCTACATGTGGAAAACGCCGGGCACCAACTGCATTCACCTGCCGAAAACGCATCAGCTGGTGAAGCTGTTTCGCGCCATAGCCAATGAAGTGGCACCCGGTACGGTGATCGTCACCGAAACCAACGTGCCGCACAAAGACAACATCAGCTATTTCGGTAACGGCAAAGATGAAGCGCAAATGGTGTATCAGTTTTCGCTGCCGCCGCTGGTGCTGCACGCCATTCATTCGGGATCGGCGCGTGCGCTGCGTCAATGGGCCAGCACGCTGGATTTAGGCGGTGGCACCACCACTTTCTTTAACTTTCTTGCCTCGCACGACGGCATTGGACTCAATCCGGCGCGCGGCATTTTGTCGGAAGTGGAGATAGTGGCGCTGGTGCGTGATTTAGCACTGGAAGGCGCGCTGGTCTCCTACAAGAACAATGCCGATGGCACCACCAGCCCTTACGAAATCAATGTCACCTATTTCGATGCGCTCAATCAGCAGGACGACGACGATGACACGCGTTTGCGCCGCTTCCTGCTGGCACACGCGATTCTGCTGTCGTTTCCTGGCGTACCGGCGATCTACATTCAAAGTATTCTTGGCTCGCGCAACGATAATGAAGGCGTGCGCGCCGCCGGTCATAACCGCGCTATCAACCGGGAGAAGTACAGCCTGCGTGAAATGGAACAGTGGATCAGCGGCGGCAACCCGCTGCGCCAACAGGTGTATGAACGCCTGAGCGCGCTGATTCAACTGCGCACGCGGCAGCCCGCGTTTCATCCCGATAATCCGATGACGCTGCTGGAAAGCGAAAATAGCCTGCTGGTGTTGCGTCGCCATCAGCCGGATAGCGATGAGGGGTTGCTGTGTGTGTTTAATCTCAGCCGTCATGAGGTGACGACACAGTTACCGCTGGCGCGGCATATGCAGGATGTGATTAGCGGGGAGAAGCTGGATGGCAGCCAGCCCTTAACGCTGGCTGCGTGGCAGTTTATGTGGCTGCGGTAAACGTCATGATCAGCTGCGTAAATTCATCGGGGTGAGAAATGAAAGGCGCATGCGCGGCTTTCTCCATCACCACCGAGGATGAAGCTGGCCAGCGTGAATCCAGTACTTCTGCAATACGACGCGGCACCAGCCCATCGAGATAGCCGTAAATACGCAGGAACGGCAGCGGTAGATCGTCGAGCGCGGCACGCAAATCGTCCTGACGCAAAATCTCTAATCCCCCTTCCAGCACCGCAACCGACGGCATCGGCTGTGATAACACCACCTCTTTCAACTGACGCGCATCCTGTCGCGCGTTCTCCGTGCCCATGGTTTGCAGCGCCAGAAAGCGCTCAACGGTGCGCTGGAAATCCGTGCTCAACTGCTGCTGAAAATTTTGCAGCGTTTCGGGCTTGATGCCGGGCCATACATCACGCGCGGTAAAACACGGCGATAAGGCAACAGTGATCAGCGCTGCAACGCGCTCCGGCTGGGTTAACGCCAGCTGGCTGGCCACCAATCCACCCAGCGACCAGCCGAGCAGCACCGCGCGGTCGGGTAACTGCGGCAACAGCTGTTGCGCCATTTCCGCTAAGGTCAGCGGCGCAAAACCCTGGCTGCGGCCAAAGCCCGGCAGATCCACCAGATGCAGGCGAAAATGCGAGCTGAGTCGCGGAACGATGTTTTGCCACACTTCGGCGTTCAAACCCCAGCCGTGCAGCAGCACAAGATCGCGATCGCCCGTGCCTGTGGTGTGCCAGTAAAGCGAACTCATCGGTTACACTCCGGAAAAGTGATAAGGAGGTCGCTATGCTACCAATCCCGGCCCTGTGTTGGCTATGCCGCCTGCCGTTGCAGATTGCCAGCCACGGTTTGTGCAGCCGCTGCGTGCAGCAAATTCCGCGGCTACCGGCACTCTGTCCCTGCTGCGGTTTACCGGCCAGTGGAATGCAGCCCTGCGGGCGCTGCCTGCGCCGCCCGCCGCCGTGGCAGAGCCTGAGCTGCGTCAGCGATTACCTGCCGCCGCTGAGCGATTGGGTGCAGCAGTTGAAGTTTTCTCGCGTAACCGCACTCAGAGTGATGCTGGCGCGGCTGATTTTGTTAAAATTGTTAACAATGCGTCGTGATTACCGGCTGCCGCGTGTAGATTTGGTGCTGAGCGTACCGCTGCATCGTCGGCGCGCCTGGCAACGCGGCTACAATCAGGCGGCGCTGCTAGCAAAACCGCTGGCTCGCTGGCTGGGCTGTGAATATCGCGAAGCGGTAAAGCGGGTGCGACAGGGCGCAGTTCAGCATTCATTGAGCGCCAGCGCGCGCAAAAAGAACCTGCGCGGCGCGTTTCGCCTTGAAATGCCGGTGCGCGGACGCCATATCCTGCTTATCGACGATGTTGTGACGACCGGAAGTACCGTGGCGGAAATTAGCCGCATCCTGCTGGCGCAAGGCGCGGCCAGCGTACACATTGGTTGCCTGTGCCGTACCTTGTAGAGCGTCGGTGTTGGGCGTATTATAACCAAGTAATTTAGTCAACTATTGAGCAATCGCCATGATCGTTATTACTGATGCTGCGCAAGAGCACTTCTCAAAATTGCTGTCCAAACAAGAAGATGGCACTCAGATTCGCGTATTCGTCATTAATCCGGGTACGCCAACCGCAGAATGCGGTGTTTCTTACTGCCCACCCGATGCAGTAGAAGCGACTGATACCGAATTTAAGTTCGAAAAACTGTCAGCCTTTGTTGATGAGCTGAGCGCACCGTACCTCGATGACGCGGAAATCGACTTTGTTACCGACAACCTCGGTTCGCAGCTGACGCTGAAAGCGCCTAACGCCAAAATGCGGAAAGTCTCTGACGATGCGCCAATGGTGGAACGCGTGGAATATCTGCTGCAAGCGCAGATTAACCCGCAGCTGGCTGGCCACGGCGGTCGCGTATCGCTGATGGAAATCACCGATGACGGCATCGCCATTCTGCAATTCGGCGGCGGCTGTAACGGTTGTTCGATGATCGACGTCACGCTGAAAGATGGCATCGAGAAAGAGCTGCTGGCAGCCTTCCCTGAGCTGAAAGGCGTGCGCGATTTGACCGAGCACCAGCGCGGCGAGCACTCGTACTACTGATTAAGCACGCGGCAGCGACCCGACGCTGCCGCGCGTTCTTCAACGCTTCCTGCGCCCGGTATTCACCGCATTCAATAAGCCCGGCACGTTTCCTCTAAACATCTTTTCGATTGTGACGCTTAACTTGCGCCGCCAGTTTGGATATTCATCTACCGTACCCGGCACGTTGACCGGTGAAGACATAGCAAGCCAGTCTTCAGGTTGCAGCCCCAGCAATGCGCTGTTAGTGCGCGCCAGATAGCGGTGGAAGCCGCGATTGAGCACCGGTGTGAAGGACAATCGGCTGGCAACGGTACCGTGGCGCGCAGGCAACGTATTCATCTGATGCAGCGCATCCAATAGCGCCTGTTTTTGTGTATCCCTTTGCCTTAGCAATGACATGTATACGCTCTCCTGGTACAAGCCCAGTTTGTGACCCAGAAAAAGATCCTCATATCTCCAGAATCCCGCCAACGTCGGCAAATCATGGGTACTGGCGCTGGCAATCGACTGCACGGGATACTCTTGCGGCTGACGATAGCTGCCATCGCCGTGCTGCTCGAAGAACAACACTTTCCACGAGAAAATGCCGCTTTTGCGCAGCAGGCTGACGATCTCTTTTGGCACCGTGCCGAGATCTTCGCCAATGACCATGCAGCGATGGCGCTGACTCTCCAGCGCCAGGATCGCTAGCAGATCCTCAACCGGATAGGCCACGTAAGCGCCTTTATCCGCGCTTTCGCCGTAGGGAATCCACCACAAGCGCAGCAGCGCCATCACGTGATCGATACGCAAAGCGCCGCAGTCACGCATATTGGCGCGCAGCAGGTCGATAAAAGGCTGATAACCGCGCGCGCGCATCACATGTGGATCGAGCGGCGGCAAACACCAGTTTTGCCCCTGCGGACCGAGGCGATCCGGCGGTGCGCCAACGGAAGCGCCGAGTTTATACAGTTCCGGATCCTGCCAGGTTTCCGCGCTGCCTTGCGCCACGCCGACCGCTAAGTCGCGATATAATCCCACTTCCATGCCAAGCTGCTGGCTAATTTGACAGCAGATGGCAAACTGCTCTTGTGCCACCCACTGCAACCAACTCCAGAATTGAATCTCCTCTTCGTGTTCCGCACACCATTGCTGCACCTCCGGCAGCAAAGCGTTGCGCCAGCCTTCCGGCCAGTTGGTCCAACCCCATTCATCAGGATGCTGCTGGCTGCGTTCGGCGAGAATGCCATCAAACGCCGCCTGATAACGCAGATGGTCGCCGCCCTCAACGATAAATTGCTGGAATCCGGCATCTTCAGCGGCGCGCGGCTGGAAGCGCTGCCAGGCAAAGCGCAGCGCGGCCAATTTCAGTTTGGCCACCGCGCTGTAATCGACAAACTCAGCCGCGCGCGCCTGATCCAGCGCTTTGCGTGTTTTCGCCCTTTGCCACCAACGCTGCGCTGCCTCGCTACGCTGAAAATCCTCCAGCCGATTAACGTCGATATACAGCACGTTGAGCCAGCGACGTGAGGTTGGGCTGTAAGGACTGGCATGTTCTGGCTGTGCAGGATAAAGCGCATGCAAAGGATTAAGGCCAACGAAGTCACCGCCATTATTGGCAACGTTCTCCAGCATTTGCGCCAAATCGCCGAAGTCACCGATGCCCCAATTGTCATCCGATCGCAGCGTGTAAAGCTGTACTAACGCGCCCCACAGTTTCTCTCCTTGCTCGACTGATGCCGGGATAAAACAGCGGCGTGGCGCAATGATGATGCGGGTTTGCCACTGCTGGCGACCTTTGCGCAGCGTGAGCTGGTGATAACCCTGTGACAGACGTGGCGGCAGTGTGAGCGGTTCTCCGCCCTGCACTTCGCCGCTGAAGCTTTTGCCCTGTTCGGTTTGTAGCTGCCAGGAAAAGGTGCCGCTGCCTTGTGGCGTCAGTTGGCGCTTGCTGCGAGCGGCAAATACCTGCACCGGCGGCAGCGGTGGCGCTTTACCGGTTGGCGTTTCCATGACTGCCAGCAACGCGCGTTTGGTCTCATCGCTGATGGTTTCCGGCTCGCCGTGCGCGTTAATAAAGCGCAGCGAAATGCCGGCATCCTGTGTCGCCTGGTCCAGCTTGTTGAGCGTCATCGTGTCTCCAAAATCATCAATCGTGTCTTTATCGGGCCGCCTGCCAAATCCGCTGCTGATAATCGCGAATTGAACGATCAGAGCTGAAGCGGCCGGTGTGAGCGGTATTGAGGATCGCTGCGCGCGTCCAGGCGTCCGGGTTTTTCCACAACGCTTCCACCTGCTGCTGCGCGGCGATGTAGGCATCAAAGTCGGCCAGCACCAGCCAGGGATCGCCATTTTTGGTCAGGCTTTGCAGCATCAAATCAAACGCATGCTTATCGCCGTCGCTGAACTTGCCCTTCTCCAGCTCCTTCAGCAAACCATCCAGATAAGGATTCTGTTTACGCAGCTTTTTCGGGCTGTAGCCGCCCGCCTTCAGCGCTTTCACCTCGTCCACGCTGTTGCCGAAGATAAAGATATTCTTCGCGCCCACCGCTTCAGCAATCTCCACATTGGCGCCGTCCAGCGTGCCAATGGTGAGCGCGCCGTTCAGCGCCAGCTTCATATTGCCGGTGCCGGAAGCCTCATAACCGGCGGTGGAAATCTGCTCGGAGAGATCGGCGGCCGGAATCATCAGCTCTGCGGCGGTGATGCGGTAATCCGGGATAAACACCACTTTGAGGCGATCGCCGACGAGTGGATCGTTGTTGATCACCTCCGCCACTTTGTTGATGGCATAGATGATATTTTTGGCGAGGTAGTAGCTGGGCGCGGCTTTGGCGCCAAACAGGAACACGCGCGGCACAAAGTCGGGGTTATCCGGGTTGTCGCGCAGCTGGCGATAGCAGTGCAGCATATGCAGCAAACTGAGGTGCTGACGTTTGTACTCATGCAGTCGCTTAATCTGCACGTCAAACAGCGCATCCGGATTGATATCAATGCCGGTGACGCGCTTGACGTAGAGCGTCAGCCGCTGTTTGTTTTGCTGCTTGATGTCGCGAAACTGCTGACGAAACGCCTTCTTGCGGGCGAAAGGTGCCAGCCACGCCAGCGCATCGAGATCGTTGGCCCACTCAACCTGCAAGCTGTCATCGATCAGCGTCGCCAACAGCGGATTGCACTGTTTCAACCAGCGGCGCGGCGTGATGCCGTTGGTCACGTTATGGAATTTGTTCGGCCACAGCAGGTGATATTCCGGGAACAGATCTTTCACCACCAGCTCGGAGTGCAGCGCCGCCACACCGTTGACGGCGAAACAGCTCACCACGCACAGATTCGCCATGCGCACCTGACCATCAGCCACCACCGCCAGCTTGTGCCAGATCGCTTTATCGTCTGGCCACCGTTGCTTCACCACCTTTTTCAGGCGGCGATTAATCTCGCGGATGATCAACATATGGCGCGGCAGCAGGTCGCGCACCAGCTTCTCATCCCAGCGCTCCAGCGCTTCCGGCATCAGCGTGTGATTGGTATACGCAAAGGTGCGGCTGGTGATGTGCCACGCATCGTCCCAACTCAGTTGATGCTCATCCAGCAGCACGCGCAGCATCTCCGGGATGGCGATGGTGGGATGCGTGTCGTTAAGCTGGATCACTTCGAAATCTGGCAAGGTGCGAATGGCGCGCCCGGCGAGATGATGACGCCGCAGAATATCGCCCACCGCGCAGGCGCACTGGAAATACTGCTGCATCAGGCGCAGCCGCTTACCTTCGGCATGATTATCATTGGGATAGAGCACTTTGGTCAGCTTGTCGGCTGCAATGCCTTGCTGCTCAGCCTGCAGGAACTGGCCGTTGTTGAACGCGGTGAGATCGAACGGCTGCGCGCTGCTGGCTTTCCACAGGCGTAGCGGCAGCGTGATACCGTTGCGATAGCCCACCACCGGCAAATCCCAGGCTTCGCCTTTGAGGTGAATTTTAGGTCGCCAGCTGAGGCTGCCATCGTGGTTCTCTCTGACCTTGCCGCCGAGGCCTACCTGCACATCCAGCGCGGCGTTGTGGCGGAACCACGGATAGCGATCGCGCTGCCAGTCATCCGGCGCTTCCTGCTGCTTTCCGTCGACAAACGTCTGACGAAACAGGCCGTATTGATAGTTGAGGCCGTGGCCCATCGCAGCCTGGCCGACGGTCGCCATCGAATCCATATAGCAGGCGGCCAAACGCCCCAATCCGCCGTTACCGAGTGCCGGATCCACCTCCTCTTCCAGCAGTTCGCTCAGCTCAACCTGATGTTCCGCCAGCGCGGCTTGCACTTCGTTATACCAGCCAAGATTGAGCAAATTGTTGCCGGTCAAACGCCCCAGCAGAAACTCCATCGACAGATAGTTGACGTGGCGCTGCCCGTGTTTGGCTGGCACAGGTGGCTGCGTCGCCAGCATTTCTGCCAGCACGCGGCTCAGCGCTTGCCACCATTGCTGCGGTGTCATTTGCTGGGCGGAAGTGAGTCCGAGATGCTGCCATTGGCGGGTGAGCGCGGCGTCGAAACGTGTTTTATTGAATTTTTGCTGCGACATATCAATCCCTTCAAGTCCGTTAACGGTAAAGCCGGGCGAGCGCAAGAGGTGAATGGATAAGTAAAGCTGGGGGCGCAGAAAAAAGCGACAGGGAAATGCAGGTGCGGTGAAAAAAATCGGTGCTGATTTTTGTAGCGGCGCAATTTATCGCGCAATAAATTGCGCCGCTACGGCATTAGCAAAGTTCGAGGTGAACTTCGTGCTGTTCAATCACTTTCAGCACGCTGGCCGGCGGGCTTTGATCGGTATACATGTAATCAATCAGGCTCATATTGCCGAGGTTGACCATCGCATTACGGCCAAACTTCGAGTGATCCACCACCAGCATCACGCAGCGCGAGTTTTCGATGATGGCGCGTTTGGTGCGCACTTCGTGATAATCGAACTCCAGCAGCGAACCATCCATATCAATGCCGCTGATGCCGAGAATGCCGTAATCGAGGCGAAACTGCGAAATGAAGTCCAGCGTCGCTTCGCCCATGATGCCGCCATCGCGCGTGCGCACTTCGCCGCCGGCGATAATTACGCGGAAATCCGCTTTCGCCATCAGCAGAATCGCCACGTTGAGGTTGTTGGTGACGACGCGCAGATTGTTGTGATTGAGCAGCGCATGCGCTACCGCTTCCGGCGTGGTGCCGATATCAATAAACAGCGTGGCGCCATCAGGGATCTGGCTCGCCACGCGCTCGGCGATGCGCGCTTTCTCCGCCGACCACATCATTTTACGATCCTGCCATGCGGTATTTTCTGAGCTGGACGGCAGCGCCGCCCCGCCGTGATGGCGCATGATTTTGTTCTGATCGGCCAGGTCGTTCAGGTCACGCCGAATGGTTTGCGGGCTGACTTCAAAGTGATCAACAAGCTCTTCGGTACTGACATATCCCTGACGCCGGACCAGATCGATAATGGCGTCATGACGTTGCGTCTGCTTCACATCTCTCTCCTCGGCTCGTGGCCGCTTCTTTTATTGGTGCTGCTAACGACGCGTAATCTTACGCGTATCAACAAATGCCATCGCTAAACCCACCAGCAAGCCGGTGACGTGCGCGGCGTTGGCGATCGACAGACCAAATGCGCCGTACCAGCCAATCACCAACCATACGACCGCAAAGCCAATCAGGCCGCGCTCGAGATAAATACCACTTTCGGGATCGCGCTCGCCGCGCAGCCAGCAGTAACCCATCAACGCGTAAACCACGCCCGACAAGCCACCAAACAGCACGCCGCTGAACTTGGCCTGCATCCAGCCGGTTAGCAGCGCCGAGATCAGCATAATCACAAACAGCTTGCCGCTGCCGAGACGCTTCTCGACCGCACCGCCGAGATACCACCACCACATCAGGTTGAACAGGATATGCAGTAGCGAGAAGTGCAGCAGCGCATGGCTAAACCAGCGCCAAACCTGGAAATATTGCGAAGAATCCGCCGGCCACGCCAGCCAATCCAGCGCCACATCATCACCGACGATCTGCATCAGGATAAATACCGCGACGCAGGCGATCATCATGGTCATGGTGAGCGGACCTGCGCGTTCGCGAATGCTCGCCCAGATGTGGGTGCGCTCGTAGCGCAAGCCACTTTCGGTGTTGCCGCTATGCCAGCTGGCCGCCTGATAGCGCGGATGGTTGGGATCGCGCACGAACTGCGCGAGTTCGTTTTCGACCCTCTCCAGCTTGCTTTCGTCATCCAACATAATGACAAAGTGGCTTTCGCGCTCAATGCGTAGCGTCACGCCGCGAGTCGCCATGTAGTCGACAAACGCCTGCGCCATGCGCGGATTATTGAACTGGGTAATGCGCATCATGCGGTGATCTCCTTCCTTATGCGATGGGCTCAGGCGTCGCCGAGGGCAACCTGCGCCGGGAATGCCGCGCGCCAGGCATCAAATCCGCCGTCAATGCTGTACGCCGCGCTGAATCCCTGGCCCAGCAGGAACTGCGCCGCGCCTTTGCTGCTGTTGCCGTGATAGCACATCACCAGCACCGGCAAAGCCTGATTGGCGTTGGC
The DNA here is from genome assembly GCF_028048155.1 of Pantoea leporis. Classification (NCBI taxonomy): domain Bacteria; kingdom Pseudomonadati; phylum Pseudomonadota; class Gammaproteobacteria; order Enterobacterales; family Erwiniaceae; genus Pantoea; species Pantoea leporis. The sequence continues at coordinate 130,895 of NZ_JALMEU010000008.1, read as the reverse complement.
GATGAAATCCGCCAGGTTGTCATTGTTCAGATGTTGCGCGCCCGCCGCGTGGCCCATCATAAAGCTCTGCGGATCACGGATATCCACCAGCTGCGCACCTTGTGCCAGATGCTCTTGCGCCTGCAGGACATTAATACACTCGAAGGTTTCCATGGTGTCTCTCATTACTTCATCACGATTAGCGCCTAGTTTAACCTGAGAACGCGCCGCGATAACCTGACAAGTCCTGTGGTTATGTGATTTTTTTCCTGTCGGAATGTTAGCTATATCACGCAAAAATGTTTTTATTCAGTTAACCGCTGGCGTAGATGTTGGTTTCCGATTATTATTACGCTCGAAAACGAACATTTTAGAACTATTCCGAACATCGGAGGAGATGACGTGGAAACCAAAGACCTGATCGTGATCGGCGGCGGCATTAACGGAGCCGGCATTGCAGTGGACGCTGCAGGACGCGGACTGTCGGTGCTGATGCTGGAGGCGCGGGATTTGGCCTGTGCAACCTCCTCCAACAGCTCGAAATTGATTCACGGCGGCCTACGCTACCTTGAACACTATGAATTCCGCCTGGTGGGCGAAGCGTTAGCAGAACGTGAAGTGCTGCTGAAAATGGCCCCGCACATCGCTTTCCCGATGCGCTTCCGTCTGCCGCACCGTCCGCATCTGCGTCCGGCGTGGATGATCCGCATGGGCCTGTTTATGTACGATCGCCTCGGCAAACGCACCACGCTGCCGGGTAGTAAGAGCCTGCGTTTTGGCGCGGATTCGGCCCTCAAGCCGGAGATCACGCGCGGATTCGAATATTCTGACTGCTGGGTTGATGATGCGCGCATGGTGGTACTCAATGCGCAGGAAGTGGAAAAACAGGGCGGCGAAGTACGCACCCGCACGCGCGTGACCCGCGCCTGGCGTGAAGCCGGTTTGTGGATGGTGGAAGCCGAAGATATCGACAGCGGTAAAACCTACACCTGGCGCGCCAAAGGTCTGGTCAATGCGGCCGGTCCGTGGGTAAAAGAGTTCTTCGACGATGGCCTGAAGCTGAAATCGCCGTACGGCATTCGTCTGATCAAAGGTAGCCACATCGTGGTACCGCGCGTCCATCGCGAAAAGCAGGCGTATATCCTGCAAAACGAAGATAACCGTATCGTGTTTGTGATTCCGTGGATGGATGAGTTCTCCATCATCGGCACCACCGACGTGGAGTACAAAGGCGATCCGAAAGACGTGAAGATCGATGACAACGAAATCAGTTACCTGCTGAACGTGTTCAATGGACACTTCAAACAACAGCTAAGCAAAGATGACATCGTCTGGACTTACTCGGGCGTACGCCCGCTGTGCGATGACGAATCAGATTCGCCGCAGGCCATCACCCGTGATTACACGCTGGATGTGCATGACGACAATGGCCAGGCGCCGCTGCTGTCCGTGTTCGGCGGCAAGCTGACCACCTATCGTAAGCTGGCGGAACATGCGCTGGAGAAACTGACCAAATACTACCCGAATATCGGCCCGGCGTGGACCAAAAACGCGGTATTGCCGGGCGGGGATTTCTCCGGTTCACGCGAGGATTACACCGCCAGCCTGCGTCGTCGCTATCCGTTTATCAGCGAAGGGATGGCGCGTCACTTTGCGCGGACTTACGGCAGCCGCACCGAAGAGCTGCTGGCAGGCGCGAAGAGCATCGACGATCTGGGTGAAAACTTCGGTCACGAGTTCTACGAAGCCGAGCTGCGTTACCTGGTGAAAAACGAATGGGTACGCGAACTGGATGATGCGATTTGGCGTCGTACCAAACAAGGTATGTGGCTGAACGAAGCCGAGCAGGCGCGCATTGCCGAGTGGCTGGCGGTCAACGCACAGAAACCGGCGTTGTCGTTAGCGTCATAATCTCAGCCAATTAAAAGGCCGCTATCCTGATGGGATAACGGCCTTTTTTTATGGAAAACAGCGCGATAAATCGCGCCGCTACGAATGCGTGCACATCCCGTAGCGGCGCAATGCACTGCGCGCATTTGCCCTTATAACCCCGCATTCTCGCGGATGTACTTACGCGCTTTCACCGCATATTCGAACGGATTGGCCAGCGCCGGATCCTGCTCCGCTTCCACCACCATCCAGCCTTTATAGCCGTAATCATCGAGGATTTTGAACACCGGTTTAAAATCGATCACGCCATCGCCCGGCACGGTGAAAGTCCCCTTCTTCACGCCATCCAGGAACGACAGCGATTTCTCACGCACTTCGGCTACCACGCTGTCGCGCACGTCTTTCAGATGCACGTGGAAAATACGCGGCAGATATTTGGTCAGCACATCCAGCATCGCCTGCTGTGAACCTTCGGAATAGTAGATGTGGCCGGTATCGTACAGCAGGCCAACATTCTCATTGGTCGATTCCATAAAGCGGTCAATCTCGGCTGGCGTCTGAATGCCGGTGCCCATGTGGTGGTGCAGCGTCAAACGCATGCCTTTTTTCGCGGCGATCTCCGCCAGCTCGTTGTAGCCTTCCGCGGTTAAGCGCCACTCTTCATCGCTGAAAATCGGCTTCTGCTCCAGCACCGCCAGCGTGGTGCCCTGAATACTTTTGCTCTGCTCGGAGCAACCAATCACGCGCGCGCCCATCGCATGCAGGAAATTCATGTGATTGATAAATTCGTCGATGGTTTTCGCTTTGTCGCCGTTGGCGAAGAAGGTGCTGAACCACGCGTTGCAGATCTGAATGCCACGGATATCGAGCATCGGCTTGAGAATCGCCGGATCGCGCGGATATTTGCTGCCCACTTCGCTGCCGGTAAAGCCCGCGAGCGCCATTTCACTCACGGTTTGCTGGAAGGTGTTTTCGCTGCCCAGCTCTGGCATGTCGTCGTTAGTCCAGCCGATTGGCGCGATCGCCAGTTTAACGTTGTCTTTGTTCATGTTGTTGTCCCTGATTCACAGAGGCGGCCGCTGAGCCGCCGAGGAGTATTTAGCGCACAGCTCAGTTATTTGGCGTAGAAATCCGGACGCGGCGGCATGGTTACCGGCTCAATCGCACCGCTGTTCTGCGCTTTGTGGCAGGCATCGGCGGCCACGGAAGCAGCAAAACCATCCCAGGCAGAAGGTCCGGTCAGTTGGCCGTCTTTCACGTCATTAATAAACGCTTGCAGCTCAACGTCATAAGCATCAATGAAACGGTCTTTCCAGTCGGTTAGCAGCGGCACGCCGAGACGCGCGTTTTTGCGCGTTTGAATAGCCGAAGGCTCCGGCAGCTTAGCGATGCCCTCTTCGCCCACCACTTCACACTGAATGTCGTAGCCGTACGCGCAGTTAACAAAGATCTCCACATCAATGCGGATACCTTTCTGCGTTTCGAACAGCACGATCTGCGGATCTTTCAACCTGGCATGAGACTTCGACGTGGTGCGCGGGAACACCACCTGCACGGTTTTGTAGTCGTCTTCGGTCAGCCAGCGCAGCACGTCCAGCTCGTGAATCAGGGTGTTAGTGATCGCCATGTCGGTGGTGTAATTCTCGCCGACGCTCTGGTTGCGGTGCGCGCAGTGCAGCATCAGTGGTTCGCCGATTTCACCGTCGGTGATCACTTTTTTCAGCGCGCGATAGCCGGCATCGTACGGGCGCATAAAGCCCACTTGCACCAGACGTTTACCGTGTTTGATCTCGGCATCCACAATGCGACGGCAACCTTCAGCGCTCAGCGCCAGCGGCTTTTCACAGAACACCGGTTTGCCGGCCGCGATTGCCGCCAGCGTAAACTCTTCGTGGGTCGGATCCCAGGATGTCACCAGCACGGCGTCAACGTCTGGCGAGTTGATCACCTGATGACCATCCTGATACACCTCGGCTTCGATATTCAGACGTTGCAGCGCCGAGCGCGCCCCTTCCACGTTGATATCAGAAACCGCCACCACTTTGGCACCCTGCAAGACGTTATTGCAGCGACGAATGTGTTCCTGACCAATTGCACCGGTACCAATTACACCGAGTTTGAGCGTCATAATTACACCTGTAGAGTCGGATAAGTTAGGGTAAAACAAGGCCGGAGAGCTCCGGCCTAAAAGAGGTTTTAATACTTACGTGCTTGTTCGATATGCACGTTAAGGTTGTCGGCCACTTCTTGCGTGCGCGTTGACGTAGAGGTTTGCGCCACGCCAACGTGCCACCAGCTGAAGTATTTGTGCACCATGGTTTTTGGCAGCACTTTGATGTCGAACAGCACGGAAACGGTCTGCTTCTGCGCGTCGATCAACGCGGCTTCCAGCTGTTCCAGCGTGGTGATGCGGTAGGTTTTGCAGCCGTAACCGCCGGCAATCGCCGCGAAGTCCACCGGCACAAAGCCGCCATCCAGCTTGCCACCTTCCGGATTACGGAAGCGGAACTCGGTGGTGAAGCTGTCCATGCCGTGTTCCATCTGCAGGTTGTTGATACAACCGTTGGTCATGTTATCCAGCAGCACCACGTTGATTTTCGCCCCTTCCTGAATCGACGTGACCAGCTCGGAGTGCAGCATCATGAACGAACCGTCGCCAACCATGACGTAGACTTCACGCTGCGGCTGCGCCAGCTTTACGCCCAGCGCGGCATTCACTTCATAACCCATACAGGAGTAGCCGTACTCAACGTGGTACGAGTTGTAATCTTTGGTGCGCCACACGCGCTGCAGGTCGCCCGGCAGACTGCCCGCTGCCGCGACGATCACCGCATCCTTTGGGAGCTGCTCGTTTAAGGTGCCCAGCACGCTGCTCTGCGTCAGCACCGATTTCGTCAGGCGCTCAAACTCGGCAAACAGCGCTTCGCGATCGGCGTGGTCGGCGATTTCCGGAATGAAATCGTCGGTGTTATAGGTGGCGGCATAGACGCGCTGCGTCTCTTTCAACAGCTTGCTTTGCGACAGCTCAATCTGGCCGCCCCAATGGTTTTCGAAACCTTGCAACCCGCTTTCCAGCGCGGTTAAACCTTCACGCGCATCCGCCAGCAGCTGCACCGCATCCAGCTTGTAGCTGTCGAAGTTGCTGACGTTGAGGTTCAGATAGCTCACGTCCGGATTCTGGAAAATCCATTTCGACGCGGTGGTGAAGTCGGTGTAACGCGTACCGATACCAATCACCAGATCGGCCTCTTTCGCCAGCAGGTTGGCCGCCAGGCAGCCGGTTTCGCCCACGCCGCCGACATTGAGCGGGTGATCGGAAACGATGGTGCCTTTACCGGCCTGAGTTTCGGCAAACGGAATGTTGAAGCGCTCGGCAAATTTCAGCAGCGCATCCCCGGCATCAGAGTATTTCAGGCCGCCGCCGACAATGATCAGCGGCTTGTGTTTACGCGCAATCAGCGCCAGCGCATCTTCTAATTGCGCGGCAGTTGGCAAGCGGCGATCCAGACGATGCACACGTTTCTGGAAAAAGTATTCCGGGAAGTCCCAGGCTTCGCCCTGCACGTCCTGCGGCAGCGCAATCGTCACCGCGCCGGTTTCTGCCGGATCGGTCAACACGCGCAAGGCGTTGATGCAGGCAGTCATCAGCTGTTCCGGGCGGCTGACGCGATCCCAGTATTTGCTCACCGCGCGGAACGCGTCGTTGGTGCTGATGCTGAGATCGTGGCTCTGTTCAATCTGCTGCAATACCGGATCCGGTTGGCGCGTAGCGAACACATCGCCCGGCAGCAGCAGTAAAGGAATGCGGTTGGCGGTCGCGGTGGCAGCAGCGGTAATCATGTTGGCCGCGCCGGGACCGACCGATGAGGTACAGGCGATAATCTGACGACGCAGCGACTGCTTGGCAAAGCCAATGGCAGCGTGCGCCATGCCCTGCTCGTTACGGCCCTGATGCACCACCAGATCGCCGCTGTCCTGCTCCAGCGCCTGTCCCAATCCCAGCACGTTGCCGTGACCGAAAATGGCAAAAATGCCTTTCACAAATTTGGTTTCAACGCCGTCAACGTTCAGGTATTGGTTATCAAGAAATTTTACCAGCGCCTGTGCCGTGGTGAGTCTGATTGTGCCCATATGCTTCTTCCTTTACATGCTGGTACCTGCGGCGAGGTACATCGCGGTTCGGGTAAAAACTGCCGTTCACGGCGCCCGCGGATTAAGTGAAACGTGAGGCGATTATAAACAAATATTTTTTTCATAAAACACGATTACAGAAGAAACATTTCATTTTGCGATGGAGATCAAATTCAGCAATGAAACGTGGGCTGCGCAAGCCGCGAAAGGGGGAAAAGTGGAACAGTAACAGGTCATTTTCAGGTCATAACGAAATTTCATTTCACTTCAGTAGCTTCCTTGATTCGCCAGCACTTTCCTGAGACCTGGCTCACAAGCCTGACTATCACTGAAACTCCCGACGATTCAAACGCCGCTTTGCGGCCTGGTCAGAGTTTTACCTGGCTCACAAAATCGTGATGGATGTTTCATTTCATATTGAATTTGGAATTTTTATTCCTCATACTGCGACCAAAGCCAATCAGGCACCTTGAGAACCCGGAAGCAAAGCGCTCGACGTTGGGCGGCAGCGCCCGCAGTGTCTGCTTATCACAGAAGGAAACAATAGGTATGAGTACACAACAGAAGCGGCTTGATGTGATTTGTATCGGACGCATCGCCGTCGACCTCTACGGTCAGCAAATTGGATCACGCCTGGAAGATATGACCAGCTTCAACAAATATCTCGGCGGGTCTTCCGGCAACGTGGCCTACGGTACGGCGATCCAGGGCCTGAAATCGGCGATGCTGGCGCGCGTAGGTGACGAGCATAACGGCCGCTTTTTGCGTGAAGAGCTGCAACGTGCGGGCTGCAATACCGATGGCCTGATTACCGATAAGCAGCGCCTGACCGGGCTGGTGATCCTTGGGATCAAAGATGAAGAGAGCTTCCCGCTGATCTTCTACCGCGACAACTGCGCCGATATGGGGCTGGTGCCGGAAGATATTAACGAAGATTTCATCACCTCTTCACGCGCGGTCGCCGTCACCGGCACGCACCTTTCGCATCCGCAAACCCGCGCCGCCGTACTGAAAGCGCTGGATATCGCCAAACGCAACGGCCTGCGCACCGCGCTGGATATCGATTATCGTCCGGTACTGTGGGGATTGACCTCACTCGGCGACGGCGAAACGCGTTTCATTGAATCGGGCGAAGTGACGCAACAACTGCAGGAAGTGCTGCACTATTTCGATTTGGTGGTCGGAACGGAAGAAGAGTTCCATATCGCCGGTGGCAGCACCGATACGCTGACCGCGCTGAAAAATGTGCGTCAATCGAGCCAGGCCACATTAGTGTGCAAACGCGGTCCGCTGGGTTGCGTGGTGTTTGAGGGCGAGATCCCGGATAGTTGGGAACAGACCAAACTGCAGAGCGGCGTGCGCGTTGAAGTGCTGAACGTGCTGGGTGCGGGCGATGCCTTTATGTCGGGCCTGCTGCGCGGCTGGCTGAATGATGAAAGCTGGGAGCAAGCGTGCCGTTACGCGAACGCCTGTGGCGCGCTGGTGGTTTCGCGCCACGGCTGTGCACCGGCGATGCCGACCAAAGAAGAGCTGGATGATTTCCTAAGCCGCGATAAAGAGGTGAAACGTCCGGATCTTGATGTACGTCTCAATCACTTGCATCGCGTCACCACGCGTAAACAGCAGTGGCCAGAGCTGAATGTGTTCGCCTTCGACCATCGCAAACAGCTGGCTGATATGGCGCGCGAAGCGGGCGTCAGCGAAGAGCGCATCCCAGAATTGAAACTGCTGCTGCTGCGTGCCGCAGAAGAAGCGGCCAATGAAGCCGGCCTGAATGAAAAGAGCGGCATCCTCGCGGACACCACTTACGGCCAGAAAGCGCTGAACGCGATTACCGGTAAAAACTGGTGGATTGGGCGACCAATTGAGCTGCCAAGTTCACGTCCGCTGCGCCTTGAACACGGCAACATCGGCTCACAGCTGGTCGACTGGCCAGCCGAGCACGTGGTGAAATGTCTGGTGTTCTACCATCCGCACGACAGCGCGGAACTGCGCAAAGAGCAGGATGAGCTGGTGCTCGATGTGTGGAATGGCTGTAACAAGAGCGGGCACGAACTGCTGCTGGAGCTGATTCTGCCGGAGAGCAATCCGGACCGTAACGAATCCTACTATTACGACATGCTGAGCCACTTCTACAGCCTTGGCATTCAGCCAGACTGGTGGAAACTGCCGCCGCTGTCTGCCGAAAGCTGGCAGGCGATCAGCGGGTTGATCGAGCAGAACGATCCGCACTGCCGCGGCATTCTGCTGCTGGGCCTCGATGCCCCGGAAGAGACGCTGAAAGCCGGTTTCGCCGCCGCAGCGCAAGCGCCGTGGGTGAAAGGTTTCGCGGTAGGTCGCACCATCTTCGGCCAGCCGTCACGCCAGTGGCTGCAAGGCGAGCTGGATGATACAGCGCTGGTTGAGACCGTGAAAGGGAACTACCTGCGGTTGATCGGCTACTGGCGCGCTGTACGCGGTTAAGTGCGAAGTTAGCTGGGAAAAAGCGGCCAATTGGCCGCTTTTTTGATTATGCTCGCTGGCCCTCATCCTGACCTTCTCCCACAAGTGGGAGAAGGGACCGATCCAGCAACTGTTGAGTATTGAACGCGATCTGCTAAGCCGCACAAGACGGTTCCCTCGCCCGCTTGCGGGAGAGGGTTAGGGTGAGGGGAAAACCTGCATATTCTGTGAGGCATTTCATAAACCGATGAAATAAGCGTCACGATGATGTCAAACAAATGAAATTTTCCATCCATCTGGTACTATAGCGCTCATTATCCAGCCATATTTTCTTTTCTAGCGGGCCGAAGTAATGACCAATAATCCAACGCAATTAACCTTGTTACAGGACGAGATCCGTCGTCGCTATGAGACGCTGAGCAAACGCCTGAAGCAGGTGGCTCGTTATATCCTTGATAACAGTAACAGCATCGCTTTCGATACCGTTGCTTCCATTGCACAACATGCCGATGTGCCGCCCTCGACGCTGATCCGCTTTGCCAACGCCTTTGGCTTCAGCGGCTTCAACGAAATGAAACAGGTTTTCCGTCAGCACCTGATGGAAGAGACCGTTAACTATACCGAGCGCGCACGTCTGTTCCGCCAGACCGCCACTGACGACAGCGCCACTTCACCCGAAAGCCCGGCCGAAATCCTCAACGTCTTCACCATGGTCAACAGCCAGGCGCTGCAACAGCTGGCGATGCAGGTCAATCCGGACCAGCTCAACCGCGCGGTGAAAATGCTCGATGAAGCCGAGAACATCTACATCATCGGCCTGCGTCGCTCATTCAGCGTGGCATCGTATCTGGTGTATGCGCTGCGCCATCTGGAGCGTCGTGCGTTCCTGATCGACGGCCTCGGCGGCATGTTCACCGAGCAGCTGAGCATGGTGAACCCTAAAGACGTGGTGATCGCCATCAGCTATTCGCCATACGCGCGTGAAGCGGTGGAGTTGGTTGAGTTGGGTGCCAAACGTGGCGCGCATCTGATCGCCATCACCGACAGCCAGGTCAGCCCGCTGGCTGCCTTCAGCGATGTGTGTTTTGTGGTGCGTGAAGCGCAAGTGGATGGCTTCCGTTCGCAGGTCGCTTCGCTGTGTCTGGCACAGACGCTCGCCGTGTCGCTGGCGCTGAACAACAACGTGGCCAGCGAATAATCTCTTCGCAGAGTCGACCAGCGAACAAAAAAGGGCAGCCACCTGGCTGCCCTTCTTACATTGATGTGCAATCTACGAACGCGGATACTGGTCGCTGTTCACCCAGGCGTGATCTTTCTCCCAGGTAAATTTCCACAGACGTTTTGGGCCCGCCATCACGTTGAGATAGTAGTTATCGTACCCGGCAATGGTTGCCACCGGATGATAGCCGCGCGGCACCGTCACCACATCGCGGTTATACGGCGCCATGCACTCGTCGAGTGAACGGTCGTCGGTATAAACGCGCTGCATGGCGAAACCTGGCTCAGGATCAAAACGGTGATAGTAGGTCTCTTCCAGATAGGTTTCGTCCGGGCTGTTTTTCTGGTCGTGCTTGTGGCTGGGGTACGAACTGGTCGCGCCTTCATCGGTGTAGACTTCCACCACCAGCAGGCTGTCGGCCTCTTTATTGTCCGGCAGAATGTTGTGCACCAGACGCTGATTACGCCCTTTACCACGCTGCTCAACACCAACATCTTCCGGCGCAATCAGTCGCGCCGGCAGGTTGCCGCTGCTCGGTGCATTACACACCGCCAGCTCCAGATCGCTATCCGCATACACTTCCACTTCGTCGTTATGCGGTACGTAGACTGAGTAAGGCGGAGTGCGTTCAAACGGCGACAGACGCTTACCCAGATTCGGAAACTCGGCGTGACGGGTTTTCACCGACGCAAAGCCCGCCACCAGCACCAGACACAACTCTTTGTCGCCGCTACTCAGCTTCAGGCTCTGCCCTTTTTTCAGCAGATAAGCGTCGAAGCCGACATATTCCCAGCCCGCGCTTTCCGGCGTGACGTGCTGGATGCGGCCGTTGCTGTCGGGTTTTTGCGCTTTCGAAATCAGAGACATCCTGTTCCTCCTTGTTGAGCGAAATTAGCCCAGCGTCGGCATGCTGAACTCAGATACGGTCTGCTGGCCGCTCGGCCAACGCACGGTGGCGGTTTTCATGCGGGTGTAGAAACGCACGCCGTCTGGACCGTGCACGTTCAGCGCACCAAATACCGAACGCTTCCAGCCGCCGAAGCTGTGGAACGCCATCGGAACCGGAACCGGCACGTTAACGCCAACCATGCCAGCTTCGACGTTCTGCACAAACTCACGCGCGGTGTGGCCGTTGCTGGTGAAGATGGCGCTACCGTTACCGAATTCGTGGCTGTTAACCAGCTGCAGTGCGCTGTCGTAATCGCTGGAACGCATGATGCTGAGCACCGGCCCGAAGATCTCTTCGCGCCAGATGGTCATATCCGACGTCACATTGTCGAATAGCGTGCCGCCAACGTAGTAACCTTCTGCATGGCCAGCAACCTGTATGCCGCGGCCATCAACCACCAGCTTCGCGCCTTCCTGCTCACCTTTGTCGATGTAGCCCAGCACTTTCTTCTGGTGCGCAGCAGAAACCACCGGCCCCATTTCATTCTCTTCGGCACCTTTCTGGATGCCAGGACCGACGCGCAGCGCTTTGATCAGCGGCGTCAGACGCGCAATCAGTTTGTCTGCGGTGTCGTCACCCACGGCAACCACAACCGGCAGCGCCATGCAGCGTTCACCCGCTGAACCAAACGCGCCGCCCATAATGGCGTTCACGGTGGCATCGAGATCGGCATCGGGCATCACGATGGCGTGGTTTTTCGCCGCGCCAAACGCCTGCACGCGTTTACCGTGGGCGCTGGCAGTTTTATAGATGTGCTCCGCTACGCCGGAAGAACCCACGAAGCTGACTGCGGCGATGCGCGGATCTTTGTAAAGCTGCTCGGCATCTTCGTTAGACGAATGCACCACGTTGAATACGCCATCCGGCAGGCCCGCTTCTTTCAGCAGTTCGGCCATGCGCACAGATGCGGAAGGATCCAGCGCCGGTGGCTTGAGGATAAAGGTGTTGCCGCACGCCAGCGCGATGGGGAACATCCACAGTGGCACCATCGCCGGGAAGTTAAACGGTGTGATACCGGCGACAACGCCGACCGGCTGCATCAGCGAATAACTGTCAACGCCGGTGCCCACGCTCGGTGAGTTCTCACCTTTAATCAGATGTGGAATACCGCAGGCATACTCGATCACTTCGATACCGCGCGTCAGTTCACCCAGCGCATCGGACCACACTTTACCGTGCTCAGACACGATCAGTGCCGCCAGCTCTTCGCGGTGTTTTTCCATCAGCGCTTTAAAATTGAACATCACACGGGCACGACGCAACGGCGCGGTTTTCGACCATTCCGGGAAGGCGGCATGCGCGACTTCAATCGCCTTTTCCACTTCAGCGGCGGTGCTCTGCGTCAGTTCACGCACGACTTTGCCGGTCGCCGGATCGTACACGGGAATGGTTTCATTGCTGGCGCTGTGGGTAATTTTGCCGCCGATAAAGTTTCCTACGATAGTCATGTCGTTGCCTCTTAGATGTGAAGTTCCCTGCAGATAGCCCGTTCGAACCGCGACGCTGCGTGTGCAGGCAATACTTAAAGCGTGCTATGAAGCTATCGTAATGAAATGAATTTTTCAAATACTTCTTTTTAGAAAATTTCCTTTTAGCGGCATGGATCGCATTTTTTCCGCCTGCGCTGACAGCCGGGTGTAAATCAGCCCGTAGCGCTGCACTGCTGGTGCTAAAGGCTCGCCAAACCGCTCTGCCGCTAAGCCGTTGCCCGCACCGAATTTATGTCTGAAATCCAGCTTCCCCATGCAACGCGAAACGAAATATGAAATTTTTGCGAGGCAGATCCAATATCTGATATTTCATAATTCAATAATAATGAAATAAATGTTCTCTTTGCAGCACCTAATCCGTATCCGTTTACAGGAGCCGCACATGGCCATCGATCCGACCCGTTTCTGTATTAACCGTAAAATTGCGCCCAGGCTAACGCTGGAAGCCTTCTTTCAGCTGGTGCAACGCCTGGGATTGAGCAAGGTTGAACTGCGTAATGACATGCAGAGCGGCAAGGTAACCGATGATCTCAGCGCGGCGCAGCTGCGCGCGCTAGCGGATAATTACCACATTGAAATCGTGACGATTAACGCGCTCTATCCGTTTAACCGTGCCGATGAGTCGCTGCTGGCTAAAGCCGACGCGCTGCTACAGGAAGCTCAGGCCATCGGCGCAAAAGCGCTGGTGATGTGTCCGCTCAATGAAGGAGTTGAGATTTCGCCCCAGCAGACGCTGGAAGCGCTGCAGGTACTGGCGCCGCGCTTTGAAAAGTATGGCATTCAGGGGCTGGTTGAACCGCTGGGCTTCCCGGTCAGCTCGCTGCGCTCGGCGGTGCAGACGCAGCAACTGATTCAGCAAGCAAAAGTCCCGTTCAAGGTGCTGCTTGATACCTTCCATCATCACCTGTATGAGAACGCCGAAAACGAGTTCCCGCAGGAGATTGATATCAACCATATTGGTCTGGTGCATTTATCCGGCGTGGAAGATACCCGCCCAACGGCGCAACTGACCGATGAACAACGCATCATGCTTAGCGACCGCGATGTGCTGAACAGCGTGGCGCAGGTGAAACGTCTGGAGATGTTGGGCTATAAAGGCATTTACGCATTTGAGCCGTTTGCCTCATCGCTGGAGACGTGGAATACCGCTGAGATTGAACGCCAAATTCGCTACAGCATCGAGTTGCTGCAAGCCTGAAAACGAACCCTTATCTGTGTCTAATGACACATTTTGTTAGTGTTGGCCTCGGTCGGAGGCCTTTTTTTCATACCCGTCATATTTTAAGCCATAGCTGCGTTGGCTGCCCGTGCTCACCCCAGTCACTTACGGGCGTAAGCTCCTGGGGATTCTCACGCTTGCCGCCTTGCTCTGACTTAAACTATTTAGGGTATGCCTGAGTTCAATAGCAAAATTATGCGTTCTCTTTAACCTCCCCCATCGGCTCTTCCGGCATCTGCTTAATCATGCGCAGCGTGCAGAACAGCGCTAAACACACCAGCAGTGCGGTGAGGAAATAGACCAGCGACACGCCGGCATAACTCATGATGAAACCGGCGATCGGCCCGGTGATGCCCAGCGATAAATCCATAAACGCGGTATAGGTGGCGAGCGCGCTGCCCTGATTCTGCTGCGGCACCACTTTCACCGCCACCACGCCAATCGCCGGGAATACCAGCGAGAAACCCGCGCCGGTGAGGAACGCGCCCATCTTCGCCATCCACGGGTCGAATGAACCGGCCACCAGAAACAGGCCCATCGCTTCTACCGCAAAGCAGATACTCGCCACGCGCAAACCACCGAGCTTGTTGATGGCATTCGGAAACAGCAGACGCGTGCCGACGAACGCGGCGCTGAACATGGTCAACGCGAAGGCGGCGCCATCCCAACCTTTATCCTGATAAAACAGCGTGATAAAGGTGGCGATCACGCCAAATCCGGCGGAACCCATCGCCAGAATCAGGCCGAAACCGTACACCTTGCTCAGCACGTCACGGAACGGCAGCGGCTTGGCTTTGCTGCCTTTCACCGGTGCACGCGGCAGCGCCAGCGCAATTGCCAGTAAACAAATGGCAATGATGATGCTGGAGAGCAGCAGCAAGCCGCCGCTGCGGAAAATCACCACGCCGAGCGGCGCACCAATCGCCATCGCGCCATAAGTGACAATGCCGTTCCACGAAATCACCCGGCCAATATGCAGCGAACCGACGCGCGCCACGCCCCACAGTGACGTACCGGTGCCGGAAAAACTCTGTCCGATGCCGAGAATCACGCGCCCCAGACACAGCAGCACCAGGCTCAGCACGCCCTGCCCATCGCTGAGCGCCGACAGCAAAATACAGATGCCGCTCAGCAAGCATCCCACCAGCCCCAGCACCACCACTTTTTTCGGCCCCCACAGATCGGCATAGCGTCCCGCGTGTGGGCGACTGAGCAGCGTGGCGATGTATTGCAGGCTGATCACCAATCCGGCCCAGAAGGCGTTGTAGCCCAGTCCATCATGGACAAAACCGGGCAGCACCGCCAGCGGCAAGCCGATGGTGAGATAGCTGGCAAAGTTGAACTTCACGATGGAAAGGATCAGTAAATTGAGGCGAAAACGACCGTGTTCAGGTGCGGCGGCAGGCGAGTCAGGCATGAGTGATTGCGCTCGTGGGTGACGGAATTTTTATAACAAGAGGATAACTATACGCCATTTGGTTTTATCCGCATCAGTGAAATGCCCAGTTTTATGGTCATCATTTCGTCATATCGCGCTCGTAGACTCGCCCCCAATCAAATCCCAAAGAGGATAACAATCTGATGACGCCCCTGATTTCTCAGGCGCGCGTGCGTAACGCTCACGCCTTCGCGCGAGGTGGCCGATGACGCATGCCGCGCTGCCTATTGAATTGAAAAATCTCAGATGGTCGGTGGATAACCTGACTATTCTGCACGATCTCTCCCTGACCATTCCCGCAGGCGAAATTCTGGCGCTGCTCGGCCCGAGCGGCTGTGGCAAAAGCACGCTGCTGAAACTGCTGGCGGGTTTGTTGCAGCCCACCGCCGGCGAACTGTGGATCGGCCAACGCTGCGTGGCATCGCCGCACCACTGCGATGCGCCGGAAAAACGTAACCTTGGCATGGTGTTTCAGGATTACGCGCTGTGGCCGCACATGTCGGTGGCGCAAAACGTCGCCTTTCCGCTGCGTATGCGCGGCATGAAAAAAGCCGCCGCGCGGCAACAGGCCGATGCCGCACTGGCGCAGGTGGGCCTTGAGGATTTTGGCGATCGCAAACCGGCGCTGCTTTCAGGCGGCCAGCAGCAGCGCGTGGCGCTGGCGCGTGCGCTGGTGGCGAAACCGGCCATTCTGCTGTTCGACGAACCGCTCTCCAACCTCGACCGCGACCTGCGTGAAACTCTGGTTCACACCATGGCGGATTTGCTGCGCGCGGCGCGCATCACCGCTGTTTACGTTACGCACGATCGCGACGAAGCCAGCACGCTGGCCGACCGCATCATTCACCTGGCGCAGGGCCAGATTGTTTCCGTTACTCACCTCTCAGGGGACTGCAATGCCATCTCTCAAGTCAGTTAAAACAGGAGCCATCAGCGCGATGATGTTGACTTCCGCCATCATGATCAACGACGCCCAGGCGCTGACTGTATACACCGCCGGTCCGGGTTCGCTGTCGAAAAGTCTTGCCGCCGGATTTGAAAAACAGACCGGCATCAAAGTGAATATTTTCCAGGCCACCACCGGCAAAGTGATGGCGCGTCTGGAAGCGGAACAGGCCAATCCGCAAGCCGACGTGCTGATCTCGGCTTCGTGGGATACCGCCGAAGATCTGCAACAGCGCGGCTGGCTGCTGCCGTTCAACAGCGCCAACGCGGCGAAGGTGCCGGATCAGTTCAAAACCGCCAACTATGTCGCGCAAGGCATTTCCGCGCTCGGCATCGTGTGGAATACGCAAAGCAACACGCCAGAGCCGAAAACCTGGCAGGATCTCACCGCGCCCGCCTTCAAAGATAACGTCACCACGCCGGATCCGGCGCTGTCTGGCGCGTCACTCGATCTGCTGATTGGCCTGCAAAACAGCGAAGGCGAAAAAGCCTGGCAGCTGTTTGACCAGCTGAAAGCCAACGGCATGGTGATGAGCGGCCCCAACGCGCAGGCGGTGACGCCGGTGCTGCAAGGCGCGAAAGCGGCGGTGTTTGGCGCGGTCGATTACGTCACCTATAACAACATCGCGCAGGGCGAGAGCGTGAAGGTGATCTTCCCGGAAAACGGTACCGTGGTCGCACCGCGTCCGATGATGATCCTGAAAAGCAGCCAACACGCAGATGATGCGAAGAAATTCGTCGATTACGTGCTGTCGGATGAAGGTCAGGAGCAAGTAGCGAAAGCCTGGCTGATGCCGGCGCGTACCGATATCAAAGCGCAACGTCCGCTATTCACTGAGATCAAGCTGTTACCGACTAATCAGGATGGCAGCAGCGAACGTTCGGCGGTGCTGAAGCGCTTTGGCGCACTTTTCGGACAGTAAGCGATGTCGCGTGCCCTGAATGGCGTGATTCTGCTGGCGTTATTGCTGCTGGTGGCGCTGCCGCTGCTGTTTATCGTGCTGCAAGCGCTGTTTCCCTACTTCGGCGAAGGTAGCTGGCGCGGTGTCTTTAGCGCTTTCCCGGCGCTACTGGACGATCCGCAGCTGACATCGATGTGGCTGGGCACGCTGAAAATCGGCGGCGGCGTGGCGCTGTGCAGTTTGCTGCTGGGCTTACCGCTCGGCGTACTGCGCGGCCTGTTCCGCCTGCCGGGCGCGGCGTTGTGGGATCTGCTGTTTCTGATCCCCTTTCTGACGCCGCCCTATATTGTGGCGCTGTCATGGACGCTGGCGCTGCAACGCAACGGCTATATCGAACAACTCACTGGCATCAACTTCGACAGCCTGCTGTTTAGCAGCAGCGGCATGATTGGCGTGATGACGCTGAACATCTTCCCGGTGGTCTATTTCGCGGTGTCGCGTTCGCTGCTGGCCAGCGGGCAACGTCTTGCCTGGGTGGCGCGCGTGCATGGCGCATCGGCGTGGCGCGGCTTCTGGCACATCACCTTGCCGCTCACCTTACCGGCACTGGCGGGTGGCGTGCTGCTGGCGTTTACGCTGGCGATTGAGGAGTACGGCGTGCCTGCGGCGCTCGGTGCGCAGGCGAAGCTGACGCTGATGACCGTCGGTATTGAAACCAAACTCGCCGACTGGCCGATCGATCTGCCTGGCGCAGCGTCGCTGTCACTGATGCTGAGCCTGATGGCGCTCACGGCGTGGCTGCTGCAGCGCAAACTGACCGGCAGCAGCGATGTGACGGCGGTTGGTGGCAAACCGGTGAGTCAGGAACTGGCGCATGCGGGACGCTTACAAATCTTAATGCTGCTGCCGTTTGCTGTCACCGTGCTGCTGGCGGTGGTGCTGCCGCTCGGCGCGATGACCCTGAGCGGCTTGCTGAATACGCTCTCCGGCGGATTACATCTGAGTAATCTGACGCTGCGCCACTTCGGCGCGCTGTTCAGCCAGCAAGGCGATGCGCTGGCGGCCTTCTCCACCAGCATTGGCCTGGCGCTCGGCGCGGCGCTGCTGACCGGCGCGCTGGGTTTTCTGATCGCCTGGCGCTTATCAGAAGGGAAAACCCGTTTGCTGGCAATGATGGATGGCCTGGCGCTGCTGCCTGCGGCGATGCCCGGCGTGGTGGTGGGCGTGGGGTTGATTCTGCTGTGGAACCGCGGTTTCTGGCCGGTTTCGCCCTACAACACGATGTTTATTCTGCTGCTGTCGTACAGCTGTTTGCTGCTGCCGTGGCCGGTGCGTTATGTCAGTAGCGCGCTGCGCCAGCTGGCACCCACGCTGCAACCGGCGGCGCGCGTGCACGGCGCATCACGTGTGCAGGCGCTGCGTCTGATTGTGCTGCCGCTAGTCGCGCCCAGCTTGCTGGCGGCGATGATGATGGTGTTTGCCGTAGCGTCGCGCGAGCTGGTGACATCGCTGCTGCTGGCTCCGGCAGGCACGCAAACCGTGGCGATCTTTATCTGGCGTCAGTTCGAACAGGGCTCGGTGGGACAAGGTATGGCGATGGCCACGCTGACGCTTTGCGCCAGTTTGAGTTTGATGTTGGCGGCCACGGTGCTAATGCGGCGTCATGAAAAATAGTCATACATACCGTAGCGGCGTGATTCATCACGCATAAATATGACATTGATGATTAACATTATTTAAGCCGTGATTATGGGTTTAACTGTCATCTTATCCACATATTTTAAAACCCATGTCCATGCCGCATTGACCTTACATTTTAAATGGTTAAATTATAGTTTCGATTAGGGATGATTTCTAACCGTAAGGAAACGGCATGTATCACAGTGATTTGATACTCAAGGGCATCAAAGCCGATGAGTTGATGGCGTCACAGCTTGAAAAAGCTCTTATAGGTGTAAAAGACCAGGTACTTCAGCAAGCCAGTAAAATTGGCGACGGAGCAACACGCTTGGTGTATTACACATCTTGCTTCACCGATAACTATCAAGATGTCTGTGCAAAGCTAAAAGAAGAAGACTTGCGCTTCCTGGATGGCATTGCCGAAGTGGTCAAAAGACGTGACATTATCTTTAGGCTGGTTCACATCTATTTTGAAGGAATTTTCAGATTCAAAACACGCGAACAACTTTCAGCAATCAATTCCGGTTTATTAAAAGCAGGCGTGATCATCTCCTCTAACACACTAAACAACCAGACTTTTGTCATTGGAATAACAACAGCTGTTTGCCTTGGCATAGGCTTTAACTCATCCATCGTCGCCTGGACAGGAAAGACCGCCGCACTAACTGTTACCGGGCTAGGGCTATACGGCATCGTACAACAAGCTGCTGATAGTGCTGAAAGGCTTAGGCTGCAAGCGCCGATGTATTATCAAGCCCTGCATATGCAAAGGCTCGAAATGATGTATTTCCTCATCGAGCCGACTTTTATGAAAGCTCAAGCATTTGAGAGTGACATTACCAACGCAATAATTAACATGGTGAAGTAGGCATGCGTAATTTTCTAAAACAATGGTTAAAAGCGCAGGCATCATATTTCTTTTGGGGCTACGTTCCGCTTGTTTTAATTATTACTTTCGGTGTTTTTGCAGTAACGTACTTTCGCCCCTACGCACTTCAGGCCATAGGGGTTTTGATAATCATTACCTTTGCGTTTGTTGTCTGGTTTAACCGCCCTCGTTAAAATTAAAAGGAACTTAACTATGTCTACTCCAGCTCATTAATGGCTAACAGATGAAAACGGATCCCCTATCGTGGGTGGATGCCTGATGCCTACACGACTCGGCTCAATTGAAATGCGCACTCTAACGCATAACATATCGGTTCCAGCCGACAGACATACCGGAAAGTTAACAGCAGCAAGAATCCATGCCCCAATAGTTTTCCAGAAAGAATTTGACCAGACGACGCCATTATTATTTCGCGCGTTGTGTCAGGGCAGAATGTTTAAATCAGCCACCATAAAAATGTATAGAATTAATGAGGCAGGAATTGAAACAGAATACTTTAACATTGTTCTTGAAAACGTAAAAATAACCAGCATTACTCCATCACTCGTACCAGCAGGCATAGCAAGCACACATATGGAAAATGTCGAGATTCGTTATGAAACTATTATGTGGAAATACGTAGATGGAAATATTCAGTTTAAAGATGGTTGGAATGAACGAATGATCGCTTAATAAAATAGCTAACACCTTACCTTGCTCGCTGTTTGTCTGTGCCGATGTTTAAATAAGTATTGATGTCGGCACGGTAAGCCGAGGTGTGAAAATTCCACAGCTACCGCTTGACGTTCATGCAGGTAGCTACGGATGTTGCGTGTTGTAAAAATTTCTCTTTATCTTAAAAAACAGATGGTTAATTTCCATCAACTACACTCTCCTGAGCAAAAACCGTCTCAGGAGAGAGAATGAATAACCTGCTTCAGGAAAAAATTGGCCAGAACATCCTGGTAAAACTGGCGATGCTGGTGATTATTCTGGCGGGCATTCGCGCCGCCTCGGACATTCTGGTGCCCTTCTTACTCGCCAGCTTTTTAGCTATTGTGCTCAATCCGCTGGTTACGATGCTAATGCGACGCGGCGTCAAACGTGGCCTGGCGATTACGCTGGTGATCACCGTGATTTTTATCGTCGTGCTGTTACTCATTGCTGTACTCGCCAGCTCGGCCAGTGATTTCAGTGATACCTATCCGCAAATCCGCGCCATGCTGGAGCAGAAACTGGCGGTGGTGCAACATTTTGCCGCGCGTTTTCATATCAACATCTCTACCGAAGCGCTGGCTGCGCGCCTCGATCCCAACGTGGTGATGGACATGGCCACATCGGTGCTGAAACAGCTGTCCGGCGCGATGACCAACGTCCTGCTGCTGATCCTCACCGTGGTGTTTATGCTGTTTGAAGTGCGTCATCTGCCGTACAAGATGCGCAATGCGATGGTTAATCCACAAATCCGCATCGCCGGTCTGCACCGTGCGCTGAAAGGTGTGACGCACTATCTGGCACTGAAAACCCTGGTGAGTTTGATTACCGGCGTGGCCGTTTGGCTGTCGCTGCTGCTGCTCGGCGTGAAGTTCGCGCTGTTCTGGGGCGTGGTGGCGTTCATCCTTAATTTCATCCCCAACATTGGCCCGATCATCGCCGGTATTCCGCCATTTATTCAGGCGCTGGTGTTAAATGATATTTATGACGCCATGCTGGTGGCGGCGCTGTTCAGCGCGATTCATATGGTGTTCGGCAACATGCTGGAGCCAAGATTGATGGGGCGCGGGCTGGGACTCTCGACGCTAGTGGTGTTTCTGTCGTTGATTTTCTGGGGCTGGCTGCTGGGTCCGGTCGGCATGTTGCTGTCGGTGCCGCTCACCAGCGTGACCAAGATTTTGATGGAAACCACGCCGGGCGGAAGCCGATTGGCGATTATGTTGGGTAATGGACGGCCAGGCAAACGGGCGCGTTAAGGCTCTTTTACTCAAGGTCGCGCAATAAATTGCGCCGCTACGGTTCAGTTCACGTTGTCGTAGCGGCGTGATTTTACGTTATTGCGTTTGAAACACGCTGTTGTCGGTAATCGCCTGTACATCAACTTTGTTTGGCAGGATATTCAACTCGCTAAACAAGTCCGACACCTTCTGCACCTTTGCCACATCATCCGGCGTCACGCCACGTACGCCATGGGAAATACGCGCAGTAATCTGCTGCGCGTCCGCCGGTTGCAGGCGCGTTAACTGCGCATACACCTCGTTATACTGCTGCGGATGCGCCAGCGCCCACTCGCGCTTTGGCCAGACGATGGGTGAAATCGGCAATCGCCGCGCGCTTCGCGGGATCGTCGAGCGAGCTTTGCGTGGCGGTGACAAACGACAGCGCGGTTGTCAGCCCTTTGCCGTCACGCAGCAGACGCGCGCCATGCTTTTCCGCAATACCTAAATAGGGATCGAAGGTTGCCCATGCGGCAATCTGCCCGGAGTTAAACGCCGCGCTGGCGTCGGTTGGCAACACAAAACGCACCGGCACCGTATCACGTGGCACTTTCGCCTCTTCCAACGCCTCATACAGCAAGTGCTGCGAGATACTGCCGCGCGCCGACGAGACAACAACCTGCTTGCCAGCCAAATCTTTCACGCTGTGGATCGGCGAATCGGCAGGGACGATCAGCCCGTTTGAACCGGCGTCACCGACGTTGGTGGCGATGATCTTCAGCGGCACGCCGCCCGATGCCGCCATCAGCACCGGCAAATCGCCGGCGTACGAGGTATCGACCGCACCCGCACGCTGCGCTTCAAACAGCGGCGCCGCGCCCTGGAAATTCGCCCAGCGATAGTGATAAGGCGCGTCTTTCATGACATCTGCCGCTTCGATCAGCGAACGCAGATTGCGTGCCTGATCGCCCAGCACCAGCGTGACTTTACTCAAATCAGGCGCGGCCTGACTGCCAAACGCCGCGCACAGCAGCAGCGCAGAAACTACCGGTTTTAGCCATTTCATCGGGGAGATTCTCAGAGTGCGTTGCGGTTGAGCTGGCGGATGTAAGCATCCCAGTGCAGCTGATATTTGCGATTGCGGATGCTGTTATCAAACGCCTGCGCGGCTTTCTCGGAAACGGCGTCCGGCAGAATGATCAGATCCGCGCCACCCGACTGTGCCGCCAACTGTGCCTGACAGGCGCGCTCGAGGTAATAGAGGTTGTAGAAAGCTTCTTCAATGCTACCGCCGCTGGTCAGCAGGCCGTGATTGCGCAGGATCAGCGCATTAAGATCGCCGAGATCGGCAACGATGCGCTGCTGCTCGTCGAGATCCAGCGCGATACCTTCGTAATCGTGATAGCCGAGGCGATTATGGAAACGCGTGCTGTGTTGCGAAATCATCAGCAGGCCGTTTCGCTGCGCCGAAACGCCAATGCCGGCCGCGGTGTGCGTATGCAGCACCGCATGGGCATCTGGCCGCGCGCGGTGAATCGCACTGTGAATAACAAACCCGGCAAGGTTAATTCCCAGCCCGGTTGGGTCGTCAATAATATTGCCGTCGATGTCGATTTTAACCAGCGTTTCCGCCTGGATTTCATCGAAGGTTTGCCCGAAAGCGTTGATAAGAAAGTGCGGCTGATCGCCCGGTACGCGCAGGGAAAAATGGGTGTAAATATGGTCGGTCCAGCGTAGCTTCGCCGCCAGATGATAAGCCTGCGCCAGTTTGATGCGCGCCTGCCATTCGCCTTCGCTGATGCGCTGCCGTAATGATGTGACATCCAGGGTTTCCGTGCTCATTTCCGCTCCTCATTTCAGGTCAATGTGCTTACCTAACATCGTGGCATAGCGTTTTTGCCGCTGGGAAATGCCAATAACGGCAAAACAATGTCATTAAACGCAAAGTGAGATTGATCATTGACCTGTATCAGACCGGTTTATTCTTGAATCGCTACCCTACACAGCCCTGTGAAAATGGTATGCTGCTGACGCCGCAAGCGCAGCTTAAACCGACTGAGGATTGTCTGGTGCCACTGAAAAAACGACATCACGATTTTGATTGGGTCTTAATCGTTTGTGCCGGGTTGCTGCCATTGGTGCTCGGCATCCTTTGTACGGCCATCGAAGCGCGCCACACCGTCAGCCAACAGCAGATCTCAACCGCCAATACCTTGATTACTCAGGCTGAAAAGATGAGTGACAACGCCTGGGATATGATCACTGAGATGCGCCAGTATCAGTACCAGCCTTGTGCACAAATCGAAGATCAGCTGCAGCGCGCCGGTACGCTCAATCCCTATTTTCGATCCATTGGTATGCTGAAAGGCAATGACATCATTTGCTCGTCCGCCTTTGGCCTGCGACATGGCACCCTGACCGAGATGATGATGCAGCCGCCGCCGATAACCGGCAAAGCCTGGTGGAGCATTTCGGTGCACGGAACGGTTGGCGTGCCGAATCGTCCGGCGGTGGTGTTTATGCGTCAGCTTCCCGATACCAGCGGTTTTTGGGCGGTCATCGACGGCCAATATTTGATGGATTTCATGAACGCCATTGGCGGTTCACGCGGTTACCACATGAGCCTGCAATTTAGCGGTGGCGCAGTGATCGCCAGCGGACCGGCTGACATGCAGCCAAAGCTGTATATGAAAAGTGAATCTTTTCAGGCCGACTCCAGCCGCTATCCCATCACTGTTAATGTAACCGTTCCGGCTTCTGAGCTGCTCAAAGCCTGGCGTCAGGCGCTGTTCATCTTCCTGCCGATGGCGGCGATTTTCTCGATTTTGCTGATGATCCTCACCGCCAATTGGCTGCGTCGTCGTATTTCCTGGCACGATGAGATTGGTCGCGCTATCCGCGCCCGCCAGTTCTCAGTGCATTATCAGCCGGTTTACAGCAATACCTTGCACGCCTGCGCCGGTGTTGAAGCCTTACTGCGCTGGCAACGGCCCAACGGCGTGATGATTCGTCCGGATATCTTTATCAGCGCCGCTGAAGCCGAAGGGATGATTGTGCCGTTGACGCAGCATCTGCTGGAGTTGATGGCCGAAGATATTCAGAGCTGGCAGGTCGAGCCCGGATTTCACCTCGGGCTGAATCTGGCGGCGGAGCATCTGCAGCATGACGATTTCGTGGCCGATATTGAATTGTTTGCTGAGCGCATCAAAGATAAACAGCTGTGCATCACGCTGGAGCTGACCGAACGCAGCCTGATTGAAGAGGGTGAAAAGGTGGCGTGTAAACTGCGTCATTTGCGCGCGCAGGGCATGAAGGTGGCGATTGATGATTTCGGTACCGGCCACTGTTCACTGACCTACCTGCTCACCTTCCCGCTGGACTACCTGAAAATCGATCGCGGCTTTATCAATGCCATTGAAGGCCTCGATGTAGAAACACCGGTGCTGGATGCGATTATTAATCTGTGCCACAAGCTGGAACTGGATGTGCTGGGCGAAGGCGTCGAGACCGCAACACAATTTGAGTACCTGCGGCAGCGTGGTGTGATATTTATTCAGGGCTACTATTATGCCCGTCCGCTGGATAATGACCGGCTGCGTGCCTGGCTCAGCGAGCAAGGGCACAAGCCACTTCTCGTTGAGGAACATTATGAGCCTGAACTGCATCATTCTTGATGACTACCAGAACGTCGCCCAGTCGCTTGCCGATTGGGCGTCTCTCGCCCCGCTGGTGCACACCACTTCCCTGACTGAACATTTCGCCGACCAGGATGAATTGGTTAAGCGCATCGCGCACGCCGATATTTTGGTGGTTATGCGCGAACGCACGCCGCTCAGCGCCGAGCTGATTGGCCGCTTGCCCAATCTGAAAATGGTAGTCACTTCCGGCATGCGTAATGCCTCCATCGATTTACATGCCTGCGCGGAACGCTATATCGCGGTGTGCGGTACCGCCAGCAGCAGCGCGGCACCGCTGGAACTGACGTGGGGATTGTTGCTGGGATTGGCGCGCCATATCGTGCCGGAGAATCAGGCGCTGCGCAGCAACGGCGCGTGGCAGCACACCGTTGGCATGAGCCTGCAGGGCAAAACGCTGGGATTACTTGGATTGGGTAAAATCGGCGGCGAGATGGCAAAAGTGGCGCAGGCGTTTGGGATGCGCGTGTGTGCGTGGAGCCAGAATTTAACCGCCGAACGTGCCGCCGAGTGTGGCGCAGAACGTTCGCCATCGCTGGCTGCGCTGCTCAGTAGCAGCGATGTGGTGTCCATTCATCTGGTATTGAGCGAGCGCTCACGCCATTTAATTGATGCAGCGGCGCTGACGCAGATGAAGCCCGGCGCGCTGCTGATTAACACATCGCGCGCCGGCATTGTCGATCAACAGGCGATGATCGCCGCGCTGCAATCGGGTCAGTTAGCCGGTGCGGGATTAGATGTGTTTGAACAGGAGCCGCTGCCCGCCGATCATCCGCTGCGTCAGCTGCCGAACGTGCTGGCGACGCCGCATCTCGGCTATGTCGCCGACAGCAATTATCGCACCTACTTCACGCAGGCGGTGGAAGATATTCAGGGATGGTTAACGGGTGCGCCGCTGCGCTCGCTGCTCTGAACGGCCTGCGCGCCGTTTTTCCGCAATGCGCAGCGCCACTTCAAGGCTGTCTTCCGCCAGCTCGCCATTCGGCACATCGCGCTGGGCATTGAGACGTTGATTAATGCGCTCCAGCGTCGGCGTTAACTGCCCCACCAACTGCTGATATTCATCAAGCTGCGTGATGGGTTGGTTACATGCGATGCTGGTTTGCGTCAACCGTTGCAGCTGACGTAAGCTCTCGGTCGCCTGGCGGGAGAGTAATCCGGCCTGACGCCAGCTTTTCAGGCGTTGCAGCAGTTCATCGGGTTGTTGCGCCAATAATGCCAGCTGCGCATCGGTTCGTTCGCCACAGTTAATCCACGCCACCGAGCTAATGGAAACGGCAGTCGTACGCTGTGCCGCAGGCACAAGATTGATAAGATTGCTTTCTACACTGTCGCTCATCGACAGCCAGGGATTCTTAAAAGACTGGGCGTTTATCCTCGACATGAACACTCCACCAAAGCACGGCGGCAGAGTATTACCCAATGTTTTGGAGCTGGCAAGCAGAGGTTACCGCCTCGCTTAATGGTAAGTTTTTCTTATTTATGTGCGCATCAATCAGGTATGGCAATAAAGCCGCGGCATACCAGAATAATTGATTATTTGATCGCCATTGGGGAGTTGATACATCTGATAATAATCACTGTGGGATTCTCGCGCCGAGGTGAAAAGTATCTGCGCAGCGAGTGGCTCGGGCACCGTATCATCGGCCATCGCCTGCACTTTACGGGTATTCACCAGCATAAAATCGCCCTGACGATGCCAGCTACTGACAGAAACGCGATTTAAGCGATATTGGCGATCCGGCAATGTTACCGTGCCGATTAGCGTTGATGCGCCGCTACCATCCGCTTTAAAACGTGTGCGTACCGTCGCATCCAGCGTACCCGTTGGCTTCCCTTCATTATCAATGCGATAGGGAACATCACACCATTCGGGTACCACAACGGTTGGGCGGACCAACAGAACCCACGCCCAGGGAAGAATGAACGCAATAATAACAACCAATGTGAGTAGTGACTTACGCATCAGGTAGCTCCTGATTAGATATCAACCATGAAATACATCCATTATTCTTTTGCTCGATGGGTTGGAGGCAAAGGAAAGCACTGCTGAAGGCACGAATGCGTGAACGGTTGATGTACAGCAACGGCGGGACTGAGCCATCCGGCAGGCGCGGTTTTAACTCGCGGAATCGGCGCATAGCATCCTGAACGACAAAAGAATCGGCAGAAAGTCTTTCATTGATAAAGACCTGCGTCTGCGCTTCCTGACCATAAAATTTAAATTGCATGCCATCATGTTCGGTTGGCGCAAACTCCTGACGGATAATCAGTGCCAGCGCCACATTTAGCAGTAATAATCCCGCCAGCACGCCACGCCACAGCCAGGATTTTTTCTTCACGGCGACCGCTTTCACAGCAGGTTCGGGCTGCACCGTGACCGGCTTTTCAGCTTCAGCAGCAGGCGTAGCGACCTCACTGAAGGATTCGACATCGACCTGCTCGGCCAGCACGCAGCCAATCAGCGGCACCTGATGTACCAATGCACCTGGCGCGTGCGCCTGCTGCGCCAGACGATTGATCTCAGCAATGGTCAACGTTAAGCGATCGGCAAAGGGGATCTCAGAAGGTTCGCGCTGAAACAGCACATGCAATGCCTGATTACGCACCAGCTTGCCTTGGGCATTGAGCACGCGACGTAATACCGCGCTTTGCAGCGGACTTAATGCCACGCGTTGAGCGGGAGAATTGAGTGGATAAAACACCTGTTGGTCGGCATCAAAACAGAGACTTTTGGCAAATAAAACAAAGCGCGCCATATGAAACCTGATTTCCAAAAAAGCAACTCACGCAAGTATATGTAGTTTCGCGAGATGGCGCACGCTTACTGCAAATCGCTGCGTGAAATTGTGGCCTTTTTTCGACGCGTTTTAAGCGCTAACAGGCCACAGCATTAGCTAAAAAATAGCCAGTTAATGGTGAGAACATGACAAATATCACACAAAATCGGTATACTCTGTCGCGGTTGGCAATCATTACTTTCCTAATAATTGCCCGGCAGGGCAGGGAAAAAGCGTTATTTCCCCGCTATGCTTTAATTTTCTCAACGCCGCGGACTGTTGGCATTGTTTGAGTCCGCAGCGTTGAGGATTTTTCGAATTCCAATACAGGGTATCTGCATGAAACTACGTAGGAAGCGTGTAAAACCTATCGGGATTGATGATGTCACCATTATCGATGACTCCCGTTTACGTAAAGCCATTACCGCGGCTTCGCTGGGCAACGCGATGGAATGGTTTGATTTTGGTGTTTATGGCTTTGTGGCTTACGCGCTGGGTAAGGTGTTCTTCCCGGATGCTTCTCCAAGTGTACAGATGATTGCTGCACTGGGTACGTTCTCAGTTCCGTTCCTGATTCGTCCACTCGGTGGTTTGTTCTTCGGCATGTTGGGCGATAAATATGGTCGCCAGAAAATCCTTTCTATTACCATCGTTATCATGTCGATCAGTACCTTCTGTATCGGCTTGATACCGTCCTATGCCTCAATTGGTATTTGGGCACCGATTCTGCTGCTGTTGGCAAAAATGGCGCAGGGCTTCTCGGTCGGCGGTGAATATACCGGTGCATCGATCTTCGTTGCCGAGTACTCGCCTGACCGCAAGCGCGGCTTTATGGGCAGCTGGCTTGATTTCGGCTCCATCGCCGGTTTTGTGCTCGGTGCGGGCGTCGTGGTGCTGATCTCCACCATTATCGGTGAAGAGAAATTCCTCGAGTGGGGCTGGCGTATTCCTTTCTTTATTGCGCTGCCGCTCGGCATTATCGGTTTGTATCTGCGTCATGCCCTGGAAGAAACGCCGGCGTTCCAGCAACACGTTGACAAGCTGGAACAAGGCGACCGTGAAGGTCTGCGCGACGGCCCGAAAGTGTCGTTTAAAGAGATCGCGACCAAACACTGGAAAAGCCTGTTGGCCTGTATCGGTCTGGTGATTGCCACCAACGTGACCTACTACATGCTGCTGACCTACATGCCGAGTTACCTGTCACATAACCTGCACTACTCGGAAGATCACGGCGTGTTGATCATCATCGCCATTATGATGGGTATGTTGTTTGTGCAGCCAGTAATGGGCATGCTGAGTGACCGCTTTGGCCGTCGTCCATTTGTCATCATCGGCAGTATCGCCCTGTTTGCCTTCGCGATTCCGGCCTTCATGCTGATTAACAGTGGCGTGCTGGGTCTGATTTTTGCCGGTCTGTTGCTGATGGCTGTGATCTTAAACGCCTTTACCGGTGTAATGGCATCCTCGCTACCTGCGATGTTCCCAACCCACATTCGCTACAGCGCATTGGCAAGTGCCTTCAATATTTCGGTGCTGATTGCCGGTCTAACACCGACATTCGCCGCTTATCTAGTGGAAGCCACCAACAATCTGTATATGCCGGCATACTACCTGATGGTTGTCGCGGTGATTGGTTTGATTACCGGTATCTTCATGAAAGAGACCGCCAACAAGCCGCTGCGCGGTGCTACGCCAGCCGCGTCGGACATGGATGAAGCACGTGAAATCCTGCAGGAGCATCACGACAACATCGAGCAGAAAATCGAAGATATTGATGACGAGATCGCCAAGCTTGAGGCGAAACGTAAAAACCTGGTGCAGCAGCATCCGGACATCAACGAGTAATCTTCCCTACTCCCGCCGCCCGGCGGGAGTTTTCGTTTCCGCACACAATCCTTCATGCGCAGCCGCGAAAAGGGGTAAACTATTGCCACTTTTTTAACCTGCATAAGTTGTAGAGCATGTCTGAATTTAATCTGATCCAGCGCCCAAGAAGGCTGCGCAAAAGCGCGTCAATGCGCGAAATGTTCCAGGAATCTCACCTCAGCATCAACGATTTGGCACTGCCGATTTTCGTTGAAGAAGGCGTGGACGATTATGTGCCCATTAACGCCATGCCGGGCGTGGTGCGTATCCCCGAGAAACGTTTAGCTTATGAGATTGAACGTATTGCCAAAGCGGGCATTCGTTCAGTGATGACCTTCGGTATTTCCCACCACACCGACGCCACCGGCAGCGATGCCTGGAATGAAAACGGTTTAGTGGCGCGTATGTCGCGTATCTGCAAAGACACAGTGCCAGAAATGATCGTGATGTCTGATACCTGCTTCTGCGAATACACCAGCCACGGCCATTGCGGCGTGCTGTGCGATCACGGCGTCGATAACGACCAAACGCTGATCAACCTCGGCAAGCAAGCCGTGGTTGCGGCACAAGCCGGCGCAGACTTTATCGCTCCTTCTGCCGCGATGGATGGCCAGGTGAAAGCCATTCGCCAGGCGCTCGACGCCGCTGGCTTCACCGATACCGCCATCATGTCTTATTCGACGAAGTTCGCGTCTTCCTTCTACGGCCCGTTCCGTGAAGCCGCAGGCACCGCGCTGAAAGGCGATCGTAAGACTTACCAGATGAATCCGATGAACCGCCGTGAAGCGCTGCGCGAGTCGCTGCTTGATGAAGCGGAAGGTGCAGATTCTCTGATGGTAAAACCGGCTGGCGCTTACCTCGATATCCTGCGCGATATCCGCGAACGCACCACGCTGCCGCTCGCTGCGTACCAGGTGAGCGGTGAGTACGCGATGATCAAATTCGCCGCGCAGGCGGGTGCCATCGACGAACGTAATGTGGTTCTGGAGAGCCTTGGCGCGATTAAACGTGCCGGCGCGGATCTCATTTTCAGCTATTTTGCCCTTGATCTCGCTGAGCAAAAAGTGCTCTGATTATCGTTACGCCTGGCATCGGACATCGCATACCGTTGCCAGGCGCTTTCAGCCTTTGTGGCTTAAATACCAGTGTTTCTGTAATTCCATAATTAATAAGAGTAACGCGATGAAAGCACCTGCACTGCCTGCGGACGAGTCACATCGTCTGGCCCAGTTACGTGCGCTCAACATTCTGCACACGCCAGCAGAAGAGCGTTTCGACCGTTTAACCCGCCTTGCCCGTCGTTTGTTTGGTGTACCCGTTGCGCTGGTCAGCCTGCTGGAAGAGGACCATCAGTGGTTCAAATCCACTGCGGGTTCAAGCGATATCACCGCACCGCGCAATACCTCTTTCTGTGGCCACGCCGTGCTGCAGGATGATGTGATGGTGGTAGAAAACGCGCTTGATGACGAGCGCTTCTTCGATAATCCACTGGTTAAAAATGCCGAAAATCCGGTGCGTTTCTACGCCGGTTGCCCATTGCGCACGCCGGCTGGTGCGAAAGTCGGCACCTTGTGCATTATCGATCATCATGCGCGCCAGTTCGATGCGGATGATATCCATACATTGCGTGATTTAGCCGCAATGGCGGAAGCGGAGCTGGTGGCGTTTCAGACCGCAACATCCGATGAACTGACGCAAATCACCAACCGCCGTGGCTTTATGACGCTCGGCCAGCTGGCGCTGAATGAGTGCCAGTTGAAGCAGTTACCGGCCAGCCTGACTTTCCTCGATCTCGATCGCTTTAAAGCCATTAACGATACGCTCGGTCATCGCGAAGGCGACCGCGCATTAATGGACTTTGCCAACGCCATGAAGGTGAGTTTTCGCCATGCGGATATCTTTGCTCGTTTGGGCGGCGACGAATTTGTGGTGCTGTTTAATGGCTTGCAGCAAGCCGATGCCGAAGGTGTGTTGGCGCGCTTTGATGGTTTCCTGCAACAGCAAACCCAGAACCTCGAGCGCCGCTACGCTCTGCACTTCTCATCGGGCATTGTTGAGTTCGATCCCGATCATCCGCAGTCGCTGGAACAGCTGCTGGAAGGTAGCGACGAACGGATGTACGCCGCTAAGAACGGGAAAAAGAAGTTGAGTTGATGTTGGTCGCCGTGAATGGCGACCCTGCAATTAATGACCCACTAAATCCGTGATCAATGCCTGATTAAACGTCTGCGGTTCTTCCATCTGCGGCGCGTGCCCCATGCCCGGGAATTCGATTAAGCGTGCGCCGGGAATCAGTTGCGCCACCTGCTTACCCAATACATTGTAATGCCCGAGTTTTGCTTTCACTTCCGGCGGCGCGATATCACTGCCAATCGCCGTGGTATCTGCGGTGCCAATCATCAACGTGGTCGGCACGCGTAGATCTTTAAACTCGTAATACACCGGCTGAGTGAAAATCATGTCGTAGATGAGCGCCGAGTTCCACGCCACTTTCTTGTGGCCTGGCCCACTATTTAGCCCAGCCAGCATATCGACCCATTTGTCATACTCCGGCTTCCACTGGCCGCTGTAATATGTCTGCTGTTCATATTTCTTGATGCCCGCCGCATCCAGCTTGAGTTCACGCTGATACCACTGATCCACCGAGCGCCACGGCGCGCCTTTGGCTTTCCAGTCTTCTAAGCCGATGGGATTGACCAGCACCAGCTTCTGCGTTTGTCTGGGATACATCAGCGCATAACGCGTCGCCAGCATGCCGCCGGTCGAGTGCCCAACCATAATGGCGTTGTCGATACCCAGTTGCTGCAACAGTTGATGGGTGTTCTGTGCCAGTTGCTGGAAGGTGTATTGATAGTTAGCTGGTTTAGTTGAGCTGCAGAAGCCAATCTGATCTGGCGCGATGACGCGATAACCTTTCTGGCTCAGCGCTTTGATGGTGTCATCCCAGGTTGCGCCACAGAAGTTCTTGCCGTGCATCAGCACCACGGTTTCACCGTTGGCCTGCTGCGTAGGTTTGACATCCATATAACCCATACTCAGCGCTTGCTGCTGCGAGGAGAAGTTAAAGTGCTGCAGCGGATAGGGATAGTTAAAGCCTTCGAGCTGTTCACCATACACATTGGCGGCGAGCGCCGGAGCAACAGCGCCTAACGCCACTGATGCCAGAATCACGGCAAGTGACTGTTTTGGTTTGAAACGAAAACCCATTAGGTGATTCCTCAACAGTGAAAACCTTCAGTGTGGCACGTTAATCCGCGTTAAGTATTGATGAGGTGTGCCGCCAGAAAGCACACCTTTTACTATTAAGCGCCGCGAAGCGATGAAAAATTTGAGTTAATAATAACGCCCGTTATTACGATAAATACTCAACACCATCACAACAAGAAAACCTGTAAATTCACGAAAACCGAGACCGGTCTTGATGACAAATATTAAAACAGCCAAATAACCAGAAAACTTTACATTAATTGCAGATTGGAAAGATTAATTAAATTACACTCTGCCACTGTTAATGGAGGACTATGATGACACAGCAAAAATATAATGAAGGGGTAATTGATTCGGTAACCGAATGGATTATGGCTAACCTGGATCAACGTTTAACGATTGATGATATTGCACTGAAGTCTGGCTATTCGAAATGGTATTTACAGAAACTCTTCGCCCGTTATCACAATGAGACGCTGGCACGCTACATCCGAAAAAAGAAACTGGTTCATTGCATTAATGACTTAAAAGACAGCAACGTGCCAATTATCAGCCTGGCAGTGAAATATCATTTTGAAAGCCAGCAATCTTTCACGCGCTCATTTAAACATGTGCTGGGCTGCACGCCTCTTTATTGCCGTAAGCGCCAGATGGATGAGGAAACCAAACTTGCAATGCGTGAAAGTAGCGATCCCTGTGTGCTTTGCCGTCAGGCGGGATTTGACGCCACGGAACGCAATAAAGCAATTATCACGCCCGCGGTACGTAACGATAAATATATACCGCGAATTGGTTGTGCGATGCGTTGATAAATAATTGACTCTTTTTTTGGCGCCATTTGACGCCAACAGACTTCTTCATTCCAATTCATGAACGCTTTAATTGAATAGAAACGGATGGTATGCCATCCGTTTCTCAATTAGTAACTCGATTTATTCAGCGCATTTACGCTCTTTTTAAAATGCGCGAGCCGATTATCCAGCGCATCGGTATACAGCATGGTATCCACACCGACGGCAACGAAATTAGCTCCCCAACGAATAGCGCGTTCCGCCATCTCCAGATTAACCGCCAGAAAACCGGCCGCTTTTCCTGCGCTGCGGATGCGTTTGATACTCTGCTCAATCACTTTCTGCACTTCAGGATGCCCGGCATTATCGGGATAGCCCAATGAGGCTGACAAATCAGCCGGACCAATAAAGATTCCGTCAACGCCCTCAACCTCCAGCAACGCATCGAGATTATCAATCGCCGTTTTGCTTTCGGCCTGAATCAGCAGGCATAACTCTTCATTGGCGCGCGCCATATAATTTTCCACGCGCCCCCAACGTGCCGCCCGCGCCACGCCTGCGCCGACGCCGCGCGTGCCGTAAGGCGGATAGCGCGTCGCCTTCACCAGCGCCTGTGCCTGCTCAGCGGTATCGATCATCGGCACCAGCAAGGTGCGCGCACCGATATCCAGCACCTGCTTAATCAGTGCGGTCTGGAATTCGATTGGCCGTATCACCGGCTGGCTGCGATAAGGCGCAACGGCCTGCAATTGATGATAGAGATCCTGTACGGTATTCGGGGCGTGTTCGCCATCTATCAATAACCAGTCGTAGCCGCTGGTGGCAGCAATTTCGGCCAGATACGACGATGTGCTGCTCAGCCACAAACCAATCTGCGTTTCGCCTTTCGCCAATCCGGCTTTGAAGGGATTATTTAACGGATCCTGCATAGCTGCTCCTTACTTAATGACTTGGCTGCTGAGAGTGTGGCAACTGACGCTCCACTTTCAGGCTGAGGATAATGAGTGAACCGATGGCGGCAATTAGCGCCAGCGCCAGCAATCCGGCAGCGCTGCTGTTAAAGTGCATTTCGGCATTTACGCGAATCAGCGGCGCCAGGAAGCCACCTACAGCACCAAACAAATTGACGAAGCCGATGCCCGCCGCCAGCGCAGTGCCAGAAAGCAGCTGCGTCGGCATGGTCCAGAACACCGGCTGCACGGCAATAAAACCCACCGCTGCGACGCTAAGCGCAATGATGGCCAACAGCGGCGAAACCAATCCGGACAAACCAATCCCGACGGCAGCAGCCAGCAAGGTGAACGCCGCGACCCGGCGACGCTCGCCGCTGCGGTCGGAATAGCGCGGAATCAGCCAGGTGCCAAACAGCGCGGCCACCCACGGAATGGCCGCCACCAGCGAGGCGAGGAAACCGACTTTGGTGCCCAACAACGCTGCGACCTGAGAAGGCAGGAAGAAAATCAGGCCATAAACTGCTATCTGAATGGTCATATAGATAATGGCGAGCTGCCAGACGCGACCATTGCGCAGCGCATCACGCAGATGTGAAGTCGGCTTCTGCTGCTCTTCGCTCTCCAGCTGACGTTGCAGCGCCTGCTTCTCTTCGGCGCTGAGAAAACGCGCTTTCGCCGGTGTGTCGTCGATATAGCTGAAAGTGAAAACGCCGGCTGCCACCGCCAGTAATCCTTCAATGATAAACATCCAGAACCAGCCGGGATGGCCTAGCACGCCGTGCATTTCCAGCAGTGCGCCAGAGAGCGGTGAACCCAGCGTCAACGCCAGCGGCGCGCCCATGTAGAACAGTCCCATGACGCTAGCGCGCTGCTGTTGCGGGAACCACAGCGAGGTCAGATAAATCATGCCCGGGAAGAAACCCGCCTCAGCGGCGCCGAGCAAGGTACGCACCAGCAGGAATTTGGCTTCGGTATCAGCAAATGCCATCGCCGCCGAAAGTAATCCCCACAGCAGCGTGGTGCCGCCAATCCAGCTGCGCGCGCCAAAGCGTCGCATCAGCAAATTTGCCGGCACGCCAAGCAGCGCGTACACCACAAAGAAGATCCCAGCCCCTAACGCGTAAGCTTCATTACTCAGGCCGGTATCGAGTTGATATGCCTCTTTGGCGAAACCAATGTTGGCGCGATCGAGAAACGCCAGCACGTAGAGCATCAACATGAAAGGAATAAGACGTGTGCGATTCTTTTTAACCGCGCTTAACACCAGATTATCCATGGTAAACCCTCACGCAGGGCTGCGACGCGTCGCCGCAGCCGCTGCGATTAGTGTTGATAAGGACGCTTCAGTCCATCGCGATTCAGTTCCACGCCGAAGCCCGGTTTATCCAGCACCGATTTGTGCATGCGACCGTTAACCGGCACCGGTTCGTTGATCAGCAGCGGATCAAACTGCGGGCGCAGCGTGCTGCAATCCGGGCTGGTCATCAGGAATTCACTGAATGGGCTGTTGGTGAAGGTGATCACCGCGTGATGCGAGTAAACCGAGGAGCCGTGCGGCACCACCAGTTGGCCGCGTGATTTCGCCAGCGCCGCCACTTCCACCAGCGTGGTCAGGCCGCCGCACCAGCCGACATCAGGCTGCAAAATATCGATGCCGGTTTCAGCCAGCGTGCGGAATGATTGCAGCGTGCCGTGATGTTCGCCGCTGGTGATCAACATGCCCTGCGGCGCTTGCTGTTTCAGCTGGGCGTATCCTTCGAACTGCTGCGGCGGCAAACACTCTTCCAGCCACTTGACGTTATAAGGTGCGCAGGCGTGGGCCAGCTTGGTGGCGAAATTGACGTCCTGGCTCATCCAGCAATCAAGCATCAGCCAGAAATCCGGGCCGCAACTTTCGCGATAGTGAGCGATGCGCGCCACCTCTTTACGGATGCCTTCATCGCCATCGTGCGGTCCCCACTGCACCGCCATTTTGCCGCCGATAAAGCCCATCTGCTGCGCCAGATCCGGACGTGCGCCGGTGGCGTAAAACTGCAGTTCATCGCGTACCGCGCCGCCCAGCAGTTTGTACACCGGCAGATCGGTGACTTTGCCGAACAGATCCCATAGCGCCAAATCGACGCACGAAATGGTGTTCATCACCAGGCCGCCCGATCCGGCGTAATACAGGGTGGCGTTCATCATCTGGTCGTGAATCAGTTTGATATCGCTGACGCAGCGTCCTTCAAGGAAGCGGTTGAGATGCTTTTCCACAATGAAGCAGCCCATTTCGCCGCCGGTGGTAATGGCAAAACCGGTTTGACCGTTATCGGCTTCGACTTCGACAATTAGCGTGCCTAACACGTTGATGCCAAAGGATTGACGCGACTGCTCATACTGCTTGTATTTGCTCATGGGCGTGGCGACGTGGTCATCAATCCAGTGATTGGCACCTTGATCGTGGTAATCGCCGCCAGCCGCTGCTTTATCCGCGGTAGCGCCACCGGCAAAGTAGGCGCGGACAGTTTTAATTTTAGGTAGGGACATGCTCTTCTCCTGGTTACGAGGCGTGTTTTTCCGCCGGGCTACGCCAGCCCAGCAGACGGGAAATATCGCGGGCGCAGGCAATCGCCTGGCCAGCAAGGTAATCGCGTTTGTCGTCGTCAATGTCGAGTCGGGTGCCCACCAGCGAAATGGCGGCGACGAGCTGCTGGCGGGCATTGAAAATCGGCGCGGCGACGCAGCGCACATCGGGATAATCTTCACCGTTATCAAAGCTCCAGCCCTGACGGCGAATGCGTGCCAGCTCGGTACGCAGCGCGTCGGCATTGCGCAGCGAGGTTGGCGTCACCGCCACAAAGCGCAGGCCGCTGATGATGCGTTCCTGCTCTTCAGGTTGCTGCCAGGCGAGCAGACACTTGCCAATGCCCGAGCGATAGAGCGACAGGCTTTTGCCTTCGTGCGAGCGCACGCTGATGGTGGCGGCGGATTCGAGTTTGAGGATGTAACAGGCGTGACCACCCTCGAGGATGCCGAGGTGGCACAGCAGATTGGTCTGCTGCATTAAACGTGTCAGAGGTGGACGCGCAATATCGCGGATATCCATGCGCTGCAGTGCATGACCGGCAAACTCCACCAGCCGCGTCCACAGGCAATAGTTGTTGTTGCGATCGATAGTGATCAGACGCTGTTTTTTCAGTTCAGCGAACAGCAGGTAGGCGCTGCTTTTGGGAAGCGCCAGCGTTTCAATGATCTCGGCGGCGCTGCACGGTCCGTGCTGGGCAATAAAGTCGAGAATCGCAATGGCGCGCGTCAGCGCGGGGACAGGCGTAATTTCCAACATGCTGGACTCCAGTCTGATGATCTGGAGCGCAGTGTTGTAGTTTTACTTCGTGATAAGTGTGCGCCGCTTCAAATTACGCAGCGCTGAGCGTGTTTGCTGGCAGCGCGTGTGCGGGAATGTGAATCGCGCCGCGCTGAGAGTACAGCCGACTGTACTCCTGCCGCAGGAGCACAAGATCTAAGAGAAAATGTATTTGATCGCTGCAATGACCATCGTGGTGGTCATCACCATTAGCAAACGTTTGATCCAGCGCATATCGGTTTTTTTAAGCAGAGACATCGGCTTTGATAACTTCAATGTCTTTTTCTATGCGATCAAGGCGAGCTTCGACTCTGGTCAGGCGAACATCGACTGCTTTAATCTCACTACTCAGTCGAACATCCAGATTAGTAAGCCGAACCTCCAGTTCTCGAATAGCAGCACTAAGCCGGTCATCCAGCTCTTTAATCGCACCACTCAGCCGCTTATCCAGTTCTTTAATCGCACCAGTAAGCCGAATATCCAGCTCTCTGATATCGCCGGTAAGTCGAACATCCAGTTCTTTAATGCTCCCTGTAATTCCTTCTCCGGCCTTCATTAAATCAGCACGAGATAACGCATTATCCTGCGGCATCTCAGTAAAGATCTCGACCATGGCTTCGGCCTGCTGGTCGCTGACGCCGGCCAACTGCAGTGCTTTAAAGGCTTTGTGTGTGTTCATCATCGCGAGTGTCATCCGTGAAGCTCCTGAGTTGATGTGAGGCGCGTGCCAACATCATGCTCAGCGAGCGATTGCTGCACCATGTGACTGTGTGTATTTTGCGCGGCGCTGCGAAAAATATCAATTAGTACAACAAGTAACGTGCAAGCGGATGCGGAGCGTCTCGCAAAATTGGCGTCAGATTCTGCTGCGAAACGTTTTGCGATATGGGAACGGGAAGGTGTTGAGCGGCTTCTTAAAACGGCGGCGCAGCTTTTAATCCCTGCGCTGCCCGTTCAATAATTACTGAACCGGCTGGCCCGGTAGCAATTTCTCAGACATCAAACGGCGGCAGGAGAGTCTTTCCTGCCGCGCTTGTTGCTGCTGTTGCGGTGACAAATCCTGCCAAACCGTTTGCAGATGCTCTGCCAAAGCTTGCTGGAAATGCACCTTTTGTAATGCGTAATCGGAATTACTGCCTTCAATAATCTGCTGCATATCTTGCGGAGCATTGCCGCGTCCATCATGAGTGAGCGTACAGAACATGGCGATGTAATAGCCTTTGTCCTCATCGCTGTAATGCGGCATCAGCCACCAAACGGCGGCACTGATGACGATCAGCAACGGCACAATAAATTTGAGTTTTAACATCAATAGGTTCATCCGCTGGAGAAAGGAAATGCGCCATCATAGCGACGAGAGTTAAAGCGCCTGCGCGCACGCCCAGGCCGAGCTCCACGCCCACTGGAAGTTGTAGCCGCCCAGCCAACCGGTAACGTCCACCACTTCGCCGATAAAGAACAAACCTGGCACATCGCGCGCTTCCATGGTTTTTGACGACAGTTGGGTGGTATCGACGCCGCCTAGCGTCACCTCGGCGGTGCGATAGCCTTCGGTGCCGTTTGGCTGCACGCGCCATTGATGCAGCGTGCTGACCAGTTCGCCCTGCTGCTTGCTGTTTAGCTGCTTCAGCGTGACGTCAGGAATCTGCTTTAGCTCCTGCAGCACTTCCACCAACCGTTTTGGCAGAATTTTCGCCAGGCTGTTTTTCAGGCTAAGATTGGGATGCGCCTCGCGCTGCACATGAATGAAATCATCCAGCGAAGTGGCAGGTGACAAATCAATGGTGACGAATTCACCCGGCTGCCAGTAGCTGGAGATTTGCAGCACGGCGGGCCCCGATAAGCCGCGATGGGTAAACAGCATCGCTTCTTTAAATAAGGTGCCGTCCTGCGAGGTGATGGTGGTGGGCAGCGCGACGCCCGACAGCGTGTTGAGCTGTTCCAGCAGCGGTTTATGCAGCGTGAACGGCACCAATGCCGCGCGCGTCGGGAACACTTTCAGGCCGAACTGTTCCGCCACTTTGTAGCCAAACGGCGTGGCGCCGAGGCCTGGCATCGAGAGCCCGCCGCTGGCGATCACCAGTTTTTCTGCCTGCACCGATGTGCCGTTCAGCTGCAAGGTATAACCGTTATCGTCGCGCTCAACGCTCAGCACTTCACTGCGCAGGCGCAGCGTCACCTGCCCGGCATCACACTCTTTCAACAGCAGATCGACAATCTGCTGTGCGGAGTCATCGCAGAATAATTGCCCGAGCGTTTTCTCGTGATACGCAATGCCGTGGCGATTGACCAGATCGATGAAATCCCACTGGTTGTAGCGCGCCAGCGCCGATTTGCAGAAATGCGGATTATGCGACAGATACGCCGCCGGTTCGGTGTGCATGTTGGTGAAGTTGCAGCGACCGCCGCCCGACATCAAAATCTTGCGACCGGCTTTTTTGCCGTTATCCAGCAGCAATACGCGGCGACCCAATTGCCCCGCCTGCGCCGCGCAGAACATGCCGGCTGCGCCTGCACCAATAATGATAACGTCAAACTTTTCCACTGCTTTATCCGCCTTGCCCGAAAGGCGCTGATTGTAGGGATTTGCGGCTTTTAGCGCCAGCTTCAAAAAAATGCCGTAAATGTGTCATAATGTAACTTACTAATTTTAAGCTGTTTTCAGCTAAATCTATACGCTGCATTACAATTTTAAGACAATAAAGAGCTATATTTTTCTTTCATATCGCGCACGTTGTCGCAGATAATGCGCCGCGTTCATGTCCTCCCAAAATGGCGTAACGTTTATGCTACATCTGTTTGCTGGTCTCGACCTCAGTACCAGCCTGTTACTGATTCTTGCTCTGCTGTTTGTATTGTTTTACGAAGCAATCAACGGTTTTCACGACACTGCTAACGCGGTCGCGACTGTCATTTATACCCGTGCGATGCGGGCGCAACTGGCGGTTGTCATGGCGGGTGTTTTCAACTTCTTAGGTGTTTTGCTTGGTGGATTGAGCGTGGCGTATGCCATCGTTCACATGCTTCCGACCGATTTACTGTTGAATGTCGGTTCGGCCCACGGACTCGCCATGGTCTTCTCCATGCTGCTTGCCGCGATTATCTGGAACCTTGGCACCTGGTATTTGGGTTTGCCGGCGTCCAGTTCTCACACATTGATTGGCGCCATCATCGGTATTGGTCTCACCAACGCCCTGATGACCGGCACCTCGGTGGTTGACGCGCTCAACCTGCCGAAAGTCATCAATATCTTCATGTCCCTGATTCTTTCGCCGATTGTAGGTCTGGTGATTGCAGGCGGTCTGATCTTTATCCTGCGTCGCTACTGGAGCGGAACCACCAAGCGTTCACGCATCCACATGACGCCTGCTGACCGTGAAAAGATTGATGGCAAGAAAAAGCCCCCGTTCTGGACGCGCATTGCCCTGATCGTTTCCGCGATTGGCGTGAGCTACTCACACGGCGCTAACGATGGTCAGAAAGGCATTGGCCTGATTATGCTGGTGCTGATCGGCGTTGCGCCGGCTGGTTTTGTGGTGAACCTGAATGCGTCGGGTTATGACATCACCCGCACGCGCGATGCCGTAAACCATCTGGAGCAGTATTATCAGCAGCACAACGAATCACTGACGCACATGGTGCAGATGGCGCCGCCTGTGGTGCCAACGCCAGATGAATCGCTTGGCGGTCCGCAGGAGTTCCATTGCGACAGCAGCCGTGCGCTGCAGGCTATTGATCGTGCGCAGCTGCTGCTGAACAATCTGCAGAGCTACGATCAGCTGACGGTTGATCAACGCAGCCAGATGCGTCGCCTGCTGCTGTGCGTTTCCGATACCGTAGATAAAGTGGCCAAGCTGCCGGAAACCAGCGCGGACGATAAGCGCTTCCTCAATAAGCTGAAAAGCGATTTGCTGGGCACCGTTGAGTACGCACCGATCTGGATTATTGTGGCTGTGGCGCTGGCGCTCGGCATCGGTACCATGATTGGCTGGCGTCGTGTTGCCACCACCATTGGTGAGAAAATCGGTAAGAAAGGCATGACGTATGCGCAAGGGATGTCGGCGCAGGTGACGGCCGCAGTATCGATTGGCGTGGCCAGTTACACCGGTATGCCCGTTTCTACCACGCACATTCTGTCGTCGTCGGTGGCCGGTACTATGCTGGTCGATGGCGGTGGATTGCAGAGTCGCACCATCAAAAATATCGCTATGGCGTGGGTGTTCACCTTGCCGGTGTGTATTTTGCTGTCGGGTTCGCTCTACTGGATTGCACTGAAACTGATCTGATGGATACCCTAAATAATTCGAATGACAGCAAGGCGGCAAGTGAGTGAATCCTCAGGAGCTTACTCAAGTAAGTGACTGAGGTGAACTCGCGCAGCTAACGCGGCTGTGATTCGAAGTATGACGGGTATGAGGGCGACGCGATGTCGCCCTTTTTATTGCCCTTTTTATTGCCAGATCGCCATCGCAATCAAACTCACCACCACCAAAAAGCAGAGCCCGCTGGTCAGCACAAACTGCCCGCGCACGCGCTCACAGCGGCGAATGAACTCGTCGTCATGATGATCGTGATAGCGCTTCTCCCAGATATAGCGCACCAGCCGCACCTGCTTACTCGGCTGCCCGTGCGACGTGA
The DNA here is from genome assembly GCF_028048155.1 of Pantoea leporis. Classification (NCBI taxonomy): domain Bacteria; kingdom Pseudomonadati; phylum Pseudomonadota; class Gammaproteobacteria; order Enterobacterales; family Erwiniaceae; genus Pantoea; species Pantoea leporis. The sequence continues at coordinate 88,539 of NZ_JALMEU010000008.1, read as the reverse complement.
AGAAACCCGCACCATCCACGTATTGATATAACAGCGGATCGCAACCGCGCAAAACGGCTAAAAGTGAGCGCAAAGAAGAGAAATAGCGCGCCATATTCACCAGACAAACCACACACAGAGCCCAAAAAAGCGCGATAGTGCTGATCATGTTCCCCTCCCGGCTGGAGCCGCAACGACGTCGAACGCAGCGGGGAATTGCTGTAGACGCCGCACGGGAAATAAACCAGCCATTGAATGATGTCGATTGCATTGTTGTTATGCGAACCTGAGTGCGCAACGCATATGGCAGTGGCACTTATTTTCAGTGTAGGAGATCTGTTGAATTTTTTTCCAGCGATGATTTTCGTTCAGGGCGAGTGAAAAAGCCGATAACGCTTGATCTTCCTCACAAGCGAACTTGCGCTTGCAGCATTTGTTAACAACTCTGGCTATACTCAGGACATAACAAAAACCGCCTGCAAGGCTGAAATAGTTGGTTGGTGGCGCTTCATCGCCGTCTCGCGCAAAGGAATCGCCGACCGTGAAAGCAGGAAGATTGCCCCGAATCTTGAGAAAGGAGTTTTATCATGGCTTATAAACACATCCTGATTGCAGTAGACCTTTCCCCGGAAAGCCAGTTGCTGGTTGATAAAGCCGTTTCGCTGGCCCGTCCTTATGATGCAAAAATCTCGCTGATCCACGTTGATGTGAACTATTCAGACCTCTACACCGGGCTGATTGATGTCAATCTGGGCGACATGCAGAAGCGTATTTCTGAAGAGACGCACACCGCGCTGAAAGAGCTGTCGATTAACGCCGGTTATCCGATCAGTGAAACCCTGAGCGGCAGCGGCGATCTTGGCCAGGTGCTGGTGGATGCGATTAAGAAATATGATGTGGATTTGGTAGTGTGTGGTCACCATCAGGACTTCTGGAGCAAGCTGATGTCATCGGCGCGCCAGTTGATTAACACCGTGCATATCGACATGTTGATTGTGCCGTTACGCGACGAAGACGAAGAATAAAAATCAGGCCGGGTTACCGGCCTGATTTTTTGTAGCGGCGCAATGTATTGCGCATTGTTTGCGTTATTACCCCTGCGGCGGATAAATATCAAAACGATGGCTTTTGGTCACCACCGCATCCTGCGTCACCACGCCCGCTAACGGCGGCGCGTAATCCGGACGCTTCACCACAATGCGCTTCTTCGCCAGACGGCGCGCCGGTTCCAGCATCGCATCAGCATCATCATCCGCACCGACCAACGACTGAAACACCCGCATCTCTTTCTTCACCATCGCGCTTTTCTGGCGATGCGGATACATCGGATCGAGATAGACCACATCCGGCGCGGGCGTGATATCGCTCAGCGCTTGCTGGCTAACAGCGTGCAGCAACGTCAGCCGATCGCGCAGCCAGCCGCCAATCTCCGCATCCTGATAACCGCGACGCAAACCATCGTCCAGCAAGGCCGCCACCACCGGATGGCGCTCCAGCATGCGCACGCGACAGCCCAGCGCCGCCAGCACAAACGCATCGCGCCCCAAACCGGCCGTTGCATCAACCACGTCTGGCAGATAACCGCTTTTGATGCCGACCGCTTTTGCCACCGCTTCGCCGCGACCGCCGCCAAACTTACGCCGATGCGCCATCGCGCCCGAGACGAAATCCACAAAGATGCCGCCGAGTTTCGGCTCATCCAGTTTACGCAACTCAAGATGCTCAGCGGTTAACACCAGCGCCATCGTCGCCTGTTCGTCCTGCTGCAAACCCCAGCGCTCGGCTAAATGTAATAAGGCGCCGTCTCCGGCGCCCGTTTCATCGATTAAACCAATTTTCACAAGCCGGTTTATCCCTGAATTCCGTAGTGTTCCAGCATCGCATCGAGCTGCGGTTCACGACCACGGAAGCGTTTGAACAGCTCCATTGGCTCTTCGGAACCGCCACGCGTCAGGATGTTGTCGAGGAACGACTGACCAGTCTGACGGTTGAAAATGCCCTCTTCTTCGAAGCGCGAATAGGCATCGGCAGCCAGCACGTCGGCCCACAGATAGCTGTAATAACCGGCCGCATATCCGCCAGCAAAGACGTGGCTGAAGGCGTGCGGGAAACGGCCCCATTCCGGGCTTGGCACCACGGCAACCTGCTTCTTCACTTCACGCAGGGTTTCGAGGATGCGCGCACCTTGCGCGGGATCGAACTCGGTATGCAGACGGAAATCGAACAGGCCGAACTCCAGCTGACGCAGAATAAATAGCGCCGCCTGATAATTTTTCGCCGCCAGCATTTTATCCAGCAGTTCCTTCGGCAGCGGTTCACCGGTTTCGTAGTGGCCGGAGATAAACGCCAGCGCTTCCGGCTCCCAGCACCAGTTTTCCATAAACTGGCTCGGGAGCTCGACGGCATCCCACGGCACACCGCTGATGCCAGACACGCCCGGCGTTTCGATGCGCGTCAGCATGTGATGCAGACCGTGACCGAATTCATGGAACAGCGTGATCACTTCATCGTGCGTGAACAGCGCCGGTTTGCCCTGCAGCGGACGGTTAAAGTTGCAGGTGAGATAGGCCACCGGCTTCTGCAGGCTGCCGTCGGCTTTACGCATCTGGCCGACGCAATCGTCCATCCACGCACCGCCACGCTTGTTTTCACGTGCGTAGAGATCGAGGTAGAAGCTGCCGCGCAGTTCACCGCTTTCGTCGAACAGGTCGAAGAAGCGCACGTCTGGATGGTAAACATCGACGTCTTTACGCTCTTTAGCGGTGATGCCGTAAATGCGTTTAACCACCTCGAACAGGCCACTTACCGCGCGCGCTTCCGGGAAGTACGGACGCAGCTGCTCGTCGCTGATGGTGTAGAGATGCTGTTTCTGTTTCTCGCCGTAATACGTCAGATCCCACGGATTCATCTCGTCGACGCCGTACTCTTTCTTTGCGAAGGCGCGCAGCTGAGCCAGCTCTTTTTCACCCTGCGGACGGGCACGTTTCGCCAGATCGGTCAGGAAGTCGATGACCTGCGCCGGATTTTCCGCCATTTTGGTTGCCAGCGATTTGTCGGCGTAAGAGTCGAAGCCCAGCAGCTGAGCCAGTTCATGACGCAGCGCCAGCTCTTCCGCCATCACCGGACCGTTGTCCCATTTGCCGGCATTCGGGCCCTGTTCGGAAGCACGCGTTGAATACGCGCGGTACAGCTCTTCACGCAGCGCAGCGTTGTCGCAGTAAGTCATCACCGGCAGATAGCTTGGGATATCCAGCGTCAGCAGCCAGCCTTGTTGCTCTTTGGCTTCGGCCTGCGCTTTGGCGGCGGCCAGCGCGCTTTCCGGCATACCCGCCAGCTCCGCTTCATCGGTCACCAGCTTGCTCCAGCCCATGGTGGCGTCGAGCACGTTGTTGCTGTAGGTCGAACCCAGTTCAGAAAGACGTGCCGCGATTTCGCCGTAGCGCTTTTGCTTCTCTTTATCGAGGCCAATACCGGACAGCTCGAAATCACGCAGGCTGTTATCCACCGCTTTCTTCTGCGCTGTATCCAGCGCCGCGTAGCTATCGCCCTCTTTCAGGTTGCGATAGGCCTGATACAAACCTTCATTCTGGCCGACCCAGGTGCTGTATTCGGACAGTAGCGGCAGCGTTTGCTCGTAAGCTTCGCGCAGTTCCGGGCTGTTTTTCACCGAGTTCAGATGGCTGACCGGCGAGAACAGGCGACCTAAGCGATCGTCAACTTCAGCCAGCGGCTGCACCAGATTTTCCCAGGTGTAAGGCGCGCCTTGCGCCACAACGCGCTCCACCGCTGCGCGACAGTCGTTCAGCGCTTCGGTAACCGCAGGAACCACATGTTCAGGTTTGATAGCAGAAAACGGGGGCAGCGAAAAAGGCGTGAGTAACGGATTGGTCATAAGCGCAGTCCTTTCATGATGAAGTAGTGGCGCGAATGCTCGCGCGACGCATTTTACTAACATGCGGCTTGATGACAGGAAAATCAATGCCACTGAGCCTGGACTTATGAAGAAAAGCCCGCCAGAAGGCGGGCTGGAGGTTATTTAATCGCGAGTTGATAGTGAATCACATCGTAGGGCGCTACCCACGGCGGCAGCGGTTCGCGTTCGATAATATCTTTTGCCAGTGCCCAGCCTTCTACTGCGCCGCCGGCTCCCGTTAACGACATCCCTTCATACAACATGGGAGGCAGATTGTTATCAAACGGCACTTTGTCATCAGCAAAATCGTTAATCACTTTGCCGCCTAAGGTACTAACTTTCACGCTGACTTCCACTTGCTGGTCAGGAATAAGCTTAGCTTTGGCTGTTTTTACGGCAAACCAACGCACACCATTTTGCGTCACTAACGCTTTGCGCTGTTCTAAATGTTTGTTGAGCTGGTCATAGCCCTTCTCAATCAGCGATCCCATCTTTTTATTGATCGTCTCCTGCATCGCAGCATATCGCCGTGACATCTCTTCACTGTTCATTAGCGAAGTGCCAGTTTGTAACTGCGTGCTGAATCCCGCGATCAACTGATCAATGCTGATGGTGAGACCGGTATCTTTTACCATCTGTAGTTGAACGACCGCATTGCTGGCGATCGATTGCCCCAGCATATAGCCATCGCGCTCAGCATCGGTTTTGGGTTCTGCGGCTGCAACCACTGCTGCTGGCTGCTTTTTCGCAGCCTCCAGTTCAGCGGTGAGTTTCACTATGTTTTGCTGCTGCATCACTTTTACTTCATTCAGTGACGCGAGCTTTTTCTCACTCTCAGATTGTTGTTTTTGTAGTGCCTGCGACATTTTTTCACTTTCGGCCAGCTGAGTTTTTAGCGCATCCTGATCGCGCTTAGCAGCAGCCTGCGCTGCGGTAAGTTGCTTACGTAGCGCGGTTGCATCCGTCGTTTGCTGCTGTGCGGCTTTGAGCTCTTGAGTTAGCCGGATGATATTTAGTGTTTGCTGCTGTTTTTCTTCATCCAGCGCCGCCCGTTTGTTATCGCTGTTCGCCTGCTGTTCTTTCAGCGCTTTTTCATGCTGTTCATTCTTTAGTTGCAGTGCGGCTTTCTGTTTTTCAAGCTCGCTTATTTGCGCACGGAGCTGGTGAAGCTGCTCCGGCGTTTTCGATTTTACGGCAGGTTTCTCAGCTAATTTTGGCGCTACCGGTTTTAGCTGAGGTTTTGGCTTTTGCACTGGAACAGGAGGCAACGTGCGGGCTGCATCGCCAAACGCTTGCAATACATCATCTTCAGCGGCCGCGCAGGCCAGAGCAGGGAAGAACAATGCGATGATAATAAAGACAAACGGCAGATGACGCTGTGTCATCACAATCTCCTGTAACAGCCTTAAGAACACAAAAGGCTTCATCTCTATTAATAAAATAGAGATGAAGCCCATCCTCAGCACGAAATTTCGCGCTGCTACTTAGCGAATGCAGTTAAATCGTTATGGTTTAACCGGCCTGACGAATAATCAGCTGTGACAGACGTGTCTTAATACGGAAGCACAATTCACGAATCTGGAATTGATAACGCGGCATCACTAAGTCGTTAATATCCGCGCCAATGGAATCTTTAATTTGCAGATATTTATTGGTCTGGGCACCGATTTTCTGGAATTCGGCCTGATAGCTGTCAAATGACGCCTGGCTGTACAGACGCATCGCGTCGAGCTCTTTACGGCACTGCTGAATGTTGCTGGAACGGTCGTCACTGAGTGAAGCCGTCGCGGGTTGCGCCAGCGCTGAAGCCACAAATGGCGTACCTTGCTGCTCTGGCGCGGTTTGCGCGGCGGATTGTTCGTCCGCAGTCGGCGGCGTTACTAAACTATGAACGGGTTGTTGTTTCGCGCAGCCAGTCAGTACCATCAGGCTTGCCACCGCGACACCAGTCATTTTTTTCATTATTGTCACCAGGAGTTGTTTGAGATGCTTTAAGCAAAAAATTATACGGTCTTCACCGGAAAGTTTCCTGCCAGAACCACCTGGCATTTCGCTCATGACCGCTTCGTTATCGGAAACTAACTTACTTAATCCGTAATGAAATTTCGAGTATCACGTCATTCCGTAGCAAATTTACCGGCAAGAAGTCTGATCGCACCGGGCTATAGCGGCGCATGGGCGCAAAACTTAAGCGGCAGCCAAAACGTCAGCAATTTTTATGCAGCGCGGCTATAATCGCGCCACACACGATGTTTTCACTCCCTTTGATGCAACCGCGGACCCCCTTTTTTTATGCTGAGTTATCGCCACAGTTTTCATGCCGGCAACCATGCCGACGTGCTGAAACACACCGTTGAAAGCCTGATCCTCACCGCTCTGATGGAGAAGGAAAAACCTTTCCTCTATCTGGATACCCACGCCGGTGCCGGACGTTACCTGCTGAGCGGAGAGCACGCCGAGCGTACCGGTGAATATCTGGAAGGCATTGGCCGCATCTGGCAGCAGCCGGATGTGCCGGAGTTGCTCAAGCCGTATCTTTCGGCGGTGCGTAATCTCAATCCGCACGGCACCTTAAAGTACTATCCTGGTTCGCCGTTGATTGCCCGCTTCCTGCTGCGTGAAGAAGACAAAATGGAGCTGACCGAGCTGCACTCCAGCGATTACCCGCTGCTGCGCACCGAGTTCAGCAAAGATTCCCGTGCGCGCGTGGCGCGTGGTGATGGCTACCAACAGCTGAAAGCCAAGCTGCCGCCGCTGAGCCGTCGCGGCCTGATTCTGATCGATCCGCCATATGAGTTGAAAAGCGATTATCAGGATGTGGTGAAAGGCATTCAGGAAGGTCACAAGCGTTTCGCCACCGGCGTGTTTGCGCTGTGGTATCCGGTGGTGATGCGTCAGCAGATCAAACACATGGTTAAAGATCTGCAGGCCACCAATATCCGCAACATTCTGCAGATTGAACTGGCGGTGCGTCCAGACAGCGATCAGCGCGGCATGACGGCTTCCGGCATGATCGTGATTAACCCGCCGTGGAAGCTGAAAGCACAGATGGAAGAGCTGCTGCCGTGGCTGCATCAGAAGCTGGTGCCGGCCGGAACCGGTCACTTCAGCGTCACGCAGATCGTGCCAGAGTAAGTTCGCCTTACCGCGTCGCCAGCCTATTAGGACTATTATCATGTGGATCATTCTGGCTGGCGCGCTTGCTGTGCTGTCGCCCGCCAAACGTTTTTCGGTACTGCTGCTCACGCTCGCCACCATTCTTGGGCTGTTCCAGGATGTGCTGGATTGGCCGGCGATGGTGCTGCTCGGCGCCATTGCCGTCATCGCCTGGATTCGCGTGGAAAATAACGCGCGCTGGATTCAGTGGGTGAGTGAAGTCGCGCTGGTTGCCATTGCCATCGGCCTGTTTGTACACTTTTTCCCGGGCTTCAAAAATCCGCGCCAGGTGGAAGATGTGCAGGCCGGGCCGCTCAGCCTGCCCTTTAGTTTCTCGTACAACTTCGATAAAGCGCTGATTCCGTTTGTGCTGCTCATCTGCTTGCCGCAGCTGTTCCGCACCCAATCCGCGCCGCCGCGACTTAAAATTTTGTGGCTGGCGCTGCTGGCGGCTATTCCGCTGCTGCTGTATGTCGCGGTGCAGTTGGGTGGCCTGGCCGTTGAACCCCACTGGCCGGAATGGTTGGGCAGTTTTATGCTGGCGAACCTGTTCTTCGTGTCACTGGCAGAAGAAGCGTTCTTTCGTGGCTATCTGCAACAGCGTCTGCGCCAGCACATTGGTGCCGTGGCGGCCCTGTTGCTGACGTCGCTGCTGTTTGGTCTGGCGCACTTCCCCGGCGGACCGCTGCTGATGATCTTCGCCGCGCTCGCCGGATTGATTTACGGCCTGGCGTGGCAGTGGAGCGGACGCCTGTGGGTCGCCACCGGCATCCATTTCCTGTTCAACATGACGCATCTGCTGTTCTTCACCTATCCGGCGCTACAGCACTAAACCTCGAACACCGCGAAATCATGTGCCAGTTCGGTCGCCGCAAACACCGACTGGCACTCTGCCAACAGTTTTTCCCGATCCTTAGACAAATAGCGCGAGCTGAAATGCGTGGCGATCATGCGCTTCGCCCCCGACTGTTTCGCCACCTCCGCAGCCTGAATGGTGGTTGAGTGGCCGCGTCCATTGGCTTTCTCCTGCAGCGCCGCCTCCAGCGTGGTTTCATGCACCATCACATCGGCATTCGCCGCCAGCTGGAGCGCCACGTCGGTGGGCGCGGTATCGCCAAATATCGCCAGCACTTTGCCTTTGGTTGCCGGGCCAAGATAATCCGCGCCGTTGATCTCGCGACCATCTTCCAGTTGGATGCGCTTACCCGCTTTCAAATCCTGATACCACGGCCCGCGTGGTACGCCTTCGGCTTTCAGGCGCGGCGCATCAAGGAAGCCCGGTTTATCGTGCTGCTCAATGCGATAGCCATAACACTCAATCACATGATTCATCGGCCAGGCCGTCACGCGCACTTCGCCGTCATCCAGCACCAAACCGGCTTCAATCTCGATAATCTCCAGCGGATAAGAAGTGTACGAGCCACTCAAACTGAGCGCCGTCTCGATAAACTGGCGAATACCTTTCGGCCCGTAAATGGTCATCGGTTCGGGGATGCCGGCCATGGAGCGGCTGGTGAGCAAGCCCGGCAGCCCAAAGATGTGGTCGCCGTGCAGATGGGTGATAAAGATTTTCTCCAGCTTGCCCGGCTTCAGCGCAGAGCGCATGTATTGATGCTGCGTCGCCTCGCCGCAGTCAAACAGCCAGGTGTCGCCACGTTTCGATAGCGTCAGCGCTATCGCCGTGACGTTACGTTGCAGGCTGGGCGCACCGCCGCCGGTGCCGAGGAATGTTAGTTGCATGCTATGCTTCCCTGTAATCGGACATAAAAATCAATGCTATTACAATCATAGGTGCAATCTTTGCGTCAATAATCGTCATAGCGTTAAACTCTATGCCAATTTTCTTCCAACAGACGGACATAACGGATGACCAGACATTTTGACTACCTCGCCATCGGCGGCGGCAGCGGCGGTATCGCCTCGATTAACCGTGCTGCGATGCATGGCCAGAAGTGCGCGCTGATTGAAGCCAAAGAGCTGGGCGGCACCTGTGTCAACGTCGGCTGCGTACCGAAAAAGGTCATGTGGCATGCGGCACAAATCGCTGAAGCTATTCATCTTTATGGGCCAGATTATGGCTTTGATACCACGGTAAACCGGTTTGACTGGTCAATTCTGGTGAAAAACCGCAGCGCCTACATCGACCGCATTCACAGCTCGTACGACAACGTGCTGGGTAAAAACAAGGTTGAGGTGATCAAAGGTTTCGCGCGCTTTATCGATGCCAACACCGTGGAAGTGAACGGTGAAACACTCACTGCCGATCATATTCTGATCGCCACCGGCGGGCGTCCAAGCCATCCAAACGTGCCGGGCGCGGAATACGGTATCGATTCTGACGGTTTCTTCGAACTCGATGCGCTGCCAAAACGCGTGGCGGTCGTGGGCGCGGGTTACATCGCGGTGGAGCTGGCGGGCGTGGTCAATGCGCTGGGCGCGGAAACGCATCTCTTCGTGCGTAAGCATGCGCCACTGCGCAGCTTCGATCCGCTGATCGTCGATACGCTGGTAGAAGTGATGCAGGCCGAAGGCCCAACGCTGCACACCGAATCGATTCCGAAAGCCGTGATTAAAAACGCCGACGGCAGCCTGACGCTGCAGCTGGAAAGCGGCCACGAGCAAACCGTGGATTGCCTGGTGTGGGCGATTGGCCGTGAGCCGGCGACCGACAACCTCAACCTGGCAGCAACCGGCGTGGCGCTGAACGACAAAGGTTACATCAACGTCGATAAGTTCCAGAACACCAGCGTGAAAGGCATCTACGCGGTAGGTGACAACACCGGCGCGGTGGAACTGACGCCGGTGGCCGTGGCGGCAGGTCGTCGTCTTTCCGAGCGCCTGTTCAACAACAAACCGGACGAGCATCTGGATTACAGCAACGTGCCGACCGTGGTGTTCAGCCATCCGCCGATTGGCACCGTGGGCCTGACCGAACCGCAGGCGCGCGAACAGTACGGCGACGATCAGGTGAAAGTGTATAAATCTTCTTTCACCGCGATGTATACCGCCGTTACCCAGCATCGCCAGCCGTGCCGTATGAAGCTGGTGTGCGTTGGCCCGGAAGAGAAGATTGTCGGCATTCACGGTATCGGTAACGGTATGGATGAGATGCTGCAAGGCTTCGCGGTGGCGCTGAAAATGGGCGCAACCAAGCAAGACTTCGATAACACCGTAGCGATCCACCCAACAGCGGCGGAAGAGTTTGTGACGATGCGTTAATATTTTCCGCCGGAATTGAAAAACCAGCCATTTATTCATGGCTGGTTTTTTTATGGCTGCAATTTACATTCCTTTTTCTTCACTACTCAATAATCCACGCACAGGATAAGATTTATTTCTTTGCTGCAGGGTGCGCATTAATGCGCACCGCAAACTTCATGGCATTGCCAGCTTATTTATTTTTACGGGGAGAACGGTGTGAGCAAAGGTCGGAATCGGGCATGAATATTATTGATATCATTATGTCCGCAGGCAAAGCCTCGGTAGACGTGGCGCTCTACACATTGATTCCGATTATGGTGGTGATGTTATTCATCATGAAATATCTGGAGGTCAAAGGCGTACTGGATTTTGTTGTACGTCATGCCACACCGTTATTAAAACCCTTCGGTATTACCGGGCTGGCATTTTTTGCCATGATTCAACTTAATTTCGTCAGCTTCGCGGCCCCGCTGGCGGCGCTGGCCATCATGGAAAAGCGCGGTACGTCCGATCGTCATATGGCGGCCACGCTGGCGATGCTGTTTGCGATGGGCCAGGCCAGCACCTTTTATCCCCTGATTCCGGCGGGATTACACTGGAGCACAGCGCTAATTATTTCGATCTGCGGCGGTGTATTAGCGGCGGCGGCAACCTATCACCTGTTTGGCCGCAAACTTTCCGATGCGGCGCTATTAAATGAAGATGAGGCCGTTACCAACAGTGAAAATAAAATGGGGCTGATTGGCATCATTAATAGCGCCGGATCCGATGCGATTCGTCTGGCGCTGGGTTCGCTGCCGATGCTGATTATTTCATTATCGGTGGTTGGCATGTTGAAAGAAGCGGGCGGGATTGAAATGCTGACGCGTCTGGTGTCGCCGCTGCTGGATAAGCTGAATATTTCCGAAGTCTATATTCTTCCGGCTCTGACCAAATGTCTGGCGGGCGGCACCGCCTATTACGGCGTGGTGGCGGGATTGGTGGAGAAAGGATTATACAGTGCGCACAACATCAACGCCTCGGCAGGATTACTGATTCAGACCTTTGACCTGCCCGGCATCGGGATTTACCTTGGCCTGTCGAGCCGATTCCCGCGCCTGTTCCGCTTTGCCGTGCCTGGCATTCTGCTCGGTATTGCGCTGCGTGCGACGGTGCACGCCATTCTATTCTGAAGATGGCTCAAAAGCGTTGATGATGGATAGCCGCCAAACCCTCTGCTTTGTGATTATATAGAACTAAAACACAGTAAAAATCTATATACATTGCAGATATAGAAAAGAATATCTATAATATCTAAATCCAGTGAGGAGTGTTTGTAACAAGTGAGGTAAGGGAATGCCAGAGCTACATTGGCGCAAAGCTGCTCTGAAGCAGATGCGAGCCATTGCAGACGCTAACGAAAGGAAGAAGCTGAATGAGCAAGTGAATGAGTTAAAAAAGTTTCCGCTTGTTCCGCCCAATCTGGATGTTAAGTCTTTGAAAAATGGTCAGGCTGACTATCGGCTTAGATGGGGAAATTATCGTGTTTTGTTCGACTACAACAAAGGCGAGGAACCGAAAATCATCGCTATTCAGCAGGTAATGAGACGTACCAGCGGAACATATAAATAATCAAGGTAGAGATTTGCTGCCTTAATTCACAGATTCTCAACTCGTTTTCAAAAAACTGATAACGCTGAATACTGGAACATACATCCTATGATCGAATTCATCACTGACAGTGCTGGCAACCGCAAAGCGGCAATTGTTCCCATCGAGCTGTTCGAAAAAATGACTCAACATGCTGATTTCACTGAACTATGGGAATCAATCCCTTACGAATCCGGTATTAATGATGACGCCTTGATTCCAGGTGACGTCGTAGACATCGCCATTAATAAGGGTGTCACTCTTCACGCCGCTTGGCGCATCTATCGTAAACTGACCCAAAAGCAGGTTGCTGAAGCGCTTGGCATCACGCAAGCGTCTGTCTCTGCGATGGAAAAAAGCGAAAAACCGCGTGATTTTAATCTCGCCAAGCTCGCTGAGCTTTACGAGTGCATGCCAGAACAACTTACCGATGATTAAACAAAAAGCCGGTCTTCCCGGCTTTTTTGTGCCACGCGTTCTGCATGGCACTCGCGTGATTTTTAAAATTATACGATTACACATCCGCGCCGAATGCCACATCCCGTTGCCCGCGCAGCTCCGCCAACCGCCCTTCCAGCGCCGCTTCGATGTTCTGATACGCCGTACTGCCAAGCGCTAAACGCAGCGGCATGCTGGCCTGATCCAGCGTGGCGATCATCGCCGTAACGCATTTCCCGGCATCGCCAGCAATGGTGAAATCGCCTGAAAGAATTGCCTGGCGCAGCTGGCCTGCAGCGTTTTCACGATAAACTTCTAGCGCATCTGCCACGTCCAGCCCGGCGCCAAAATGGGTTGCGGTGGGGCCCGGCTCGACCAGCAGGAAATCGATACCGAAACTGGCGACTTCCTGGCGTACCGCCTCGACAAATCCCTCAATCCCCCATTTCGTGGCGTGATACAGGCTGAAATTGGGATAAGCAACCTGGCCGCCTTCCGAAGAAACCTGTGCGATGCGCCCGCCGCCTTGCTGGCGCAGGAACGGGATCACCGCGCGAATCAGCTGGATTGAGCCGGTAAGATTGGTGGCGATCTGCCGATCAATCTGCGCATCGCTCAACTCTTCAGCTGCGCCGAACAGGCCGTAAGCGGCATTGCTCACCACCACATCAATGCGATCGATGGCGGCAAAGGCGCGTTTAATGGTGGGCGCGATGCTGGCGGTGTGCGCCAGATCGAGCGTAATAACCTGCAGCCGTTCGCCATAGGTTTGCTGCAGATCGGCCATCACCTGTTCACGCCGCACCGTCGCTACTACGCGATCGCCGCGTGCCAGTAAACGTTCACTCATCAATCGGCCCAGCCCGCTGCTGGCGCCGGTAATCAACCAGGTTTTCATCTTGTGCTCCTCATATTGAAAACCTGATGGTAGATCGCTTTACTGGTGGAGATAATCCACCTAATCGCGCATGACCCGGTGAGGAAAAGCCACCAATGAGACGTCCTTCCTGGCACGAACTGCAGGCCATTAAAACGCTGGGCGAGCAGCGCAGCTTTCGCCGTGCCGCTGAAATGCTCGGCCTCAAGCGCTCGTCACTCAGCCATCTGGTGAAAACGCTGGAGTACAATCTGGGCGTACAGCTGTTTCAACGCACCACACGTAGCGTGTCGCTCACCGATGCCGGGCAGCAACTGCTGGATCGACTGTCGCCGCTGCTGAACCAGATGGATGATGTGCTGCACGACATCTCCGCCAGCCGCCACCAGCATTACGGCACGCTGCGCATCAGCGCCAGCGATGCCGCGATCGCTTTGCTGCTGGAGCACGTGGTGGCGGACTTTAGCGCGCGCTATCCCGATATCCAGCTCGATTTTGCCGCGCAAGGTGCGTTGGTGGATATCACCGCCGCCGGTTTTGATGCCGGCATTCGGCTGATTGAGGATGTGCCGCAGGATATGGTGGCCGTTCCGCTTGGCGGCCCGCTGACGTTTGTCACCGTCGCCGCGCCCGCTTATCTGGCGAGAAACGCGGCGGTTAATCATCCGCGCGATCTGCTACAGCAACAGTGCATTCGCCAGCGCTTACCGAGCGGAAAACGTTATCAGTGGGAATATGCGCAGGCGGAAGAAAAGCAGGAGATTGACGTGGCAGGCACGCTGACTTTGGACAGCAACGCGCTGATGGCGCAGGCCGCTCTCGCCGGTTTAGGCATTGCTTATGTGCCGTCGCTGTATGTCGAGAAGGAGATGCGCAGCGGCCAGTTGGTGGAGCTGCTGGCCGATTGGCGGGTGCAATCGGCGGGGATTGCGCTGTGGTTCCCACCCAACCGGCATCAATCCATGGCGCTACGGCTGTTTATCGATGCGCTGAAAGTCGGCCTGCCACGTCATGCGTGAGGCGAGCAGCACGGCTTTTGTCTTAAAACCTTTGGCAATGGCGTTGATCCTTTGATGCCCGGCGGCGTAACCTGTCGCCACAAAACCTAAAAAATACACCATCGCATAATGATCGTACGTCCTCACCAACACTGGTTTCTCCGGCTGTTTGACTGGCATGGATCGGTGCTCAGCAACATCGTGTTTCGCCTGTCACTTAACCTGCTGATGTCGCTGATCGCCATCTTTGGCTATCCGTGGTACTCCACTTTCGGCATTCACCTCACCACTGCGCCTTTTAGCCTGGTTGGGGTGTCGATCGCCATCTTCCTCGGCTTTCGCAATAACGCCAGCTATGCGCGCTTTCTTGAAGCCCGCACCTTGTGGGGCAGCCTGCATATCACCCAGCGCTCGCTGCTGCGGCAGATCAAAAGCATGCGTGGCGTGAGCGAAGAACAGGTGCGGGAATTTACCGGCTTGCTGCTGGCGTTCTGCTGGTGCCTGAAACATCGCCTGCGTAAAACCGATGTGCAGGCCGATTTACAGCGTTTGCTGCCGGCTAACTGGCACAGCGCGGTGTTGCATCATCCGATGCCGACGTCGCAGATTTTAGTGTGTTTGAGTGAATGGCTGGCGCTACGCCGCGATGAAGGGTTGGTGTCGGATATTGTCTGGCAAAGCATTGATGAGAATCTGAATCAGCTATCAGCGATTCTGGGCGGTTGCGATCGCATTGCCAGCACACCGATTCCGTTCGCCTACAGCCTGATTCTGCATCGCACCGTTTATCTGTTCTGCACGCTGCTGCCGTTTGCGCTGGTGGCGGATTTGCACCTGATGACGCCGCTGGTGTCGATGTTTATCTCCTACACCTTTTTATCGCTGGAAGCGCTGGCGGAGGAGCTGGAACATCCGTTTGGCACCGCACCGAATCATCTGCCGCTCGATGCGCTGTGCGTCACTATCGAACGCAATTTGAAAGCGATGAATGGCGGTATGCCGCTACCGGAACCACTGCAGCCGGATGCGCATTTCAATTTGACGTAATCAGCTCTGATTATCCAACCAACGCACATACGCCTGATCCCACAACGCGGCAGGCGTGCCCGCTTTGCCGAGACCAAAACCATGACCGCCGCTGCTGAGCTCAATCAGCTCAACCGGTACGCGCATGCGGCGGCAGGTATCGCGCATCAGTTCAGTATTATGAGGATTGGAGGTGCGATCGTCCTCGGCCTGCGCGAGGAACGTCGGGGGATAGTGACGTGTGACGTAATTTTGCACTGACCAGTTGGCTTCCTGGCTTGGCGTGGCGTTTTTTCCCACCATCATCAGATGCGTGTTGGTATGCTGATACGGCGCTTCAAGGGTGATCACCGGATAAATCAGGCCAACGCTATCCACCTTCGGCCTGATCTGGTCAAGCGGATCCTGCGCCGGGTAGGATTCGAAATCCGGACGCGCCGCCGCCATGCCGAGCAGATGGCCACCGGCAGAAAAGCCCAGCACATGCACTTTGCGCTCCATCGAACGCACCAGACGAATGGCGCGCTGCGCATCCTGCAGCGGTGCCAGATTGCCCGCCTGCCACTTCTCACCCGGCAAACGGTAGCTGAGCACATACACGGTATAACCGTTGGCATTAAGCCAGCGCGCTACCGGCCAGGCTTCGCGGCCCATGCCGATAAAACGATAGCCGCCGCCCGCCGCCACAATCACCGCTTCGCCGTTGGGATTTTCCGGGCGGAAACGCTGAATCGCGGGTGAAACGATATTGGTCCAGGAGCCGTGCGAATTCACTTTAAGCAAGCCGGAAGGACCGCCGCCGCCCGGCGGATCGTCGGGCCACAACGGAATGACGTCATCGCGGGCAAACAGCTTGCCCGCGGTCATCGAGAGAACGGTTGCTCCAGTAGCCAACAAAAAGTGACGACGTGTAATCATCTTGCCCAGTGCCAGTATGCAAAAAATGCCAGCTTCAACAGCTGAATCTCATTATGTGACGCGTGTCTGATTTCGACGTTGGCGATTATGTACGTAAATCGTACAAAAAAGCCATAAAAAAACGCGCCTAAAAAGGCGCGAGCTTTTTCGAATACCCTAAATAATTCGAGCTGCAGGAAGGCGGCAAGGGTGTGAATCCCCAGGAGCTTACAAAAGTAAGTGACTGGGGTGAACACACGCAGCCAACGCACCTGCAGCTCGAAGTATGACGGGTATTAATCCTGTTGCTGGAATTGCGTCATCACTGTTTGTTCGCACTGCTGCTGATCTTTACGCAATTTTCCGCGCTCATCCTCGCCCAACTCCAGCCACGCGCTAATCACTTCCTGGGCGATTTCTTCATTGAATTCAGGCTGCTGCATGGCCGAAGAAGACTGGCTGGCCGCGAGTTGCGACTTCAGCTTCTCGGTGTAGCCATCCAAATCGCTGGTCTTCTTTTCACTGCTCACCAGATGACACAGCTGGCTGGCATAAACATTCTCTTCCTGATTATTGTCACCGTCGGCAGCCAACGCGCCGGCCGACAGCGACAGCCCAACGAGGGCGAGTAATAACGCTTTCATAATAGGCTCCAATAATTTCCAATAAATCATTTTTCGTTCTGTTCGGCGCGGGCGGCCTGACGGGCAGCACGCCAGTTTAACAATGGCGTGACCGTGATGCCGTGCAACACAATGCTGCACACCACTAACGTCAGCGCCATGTCCACCATCTGCTCCGCCTGCGGCCCACGCATGCCGTGCACCCATGCATAGGCAATATAATTGATACTGCCGATGCCGCGAATACCCAACCAGCCAATTAGCAAGCGTCGCATCAGCGGAATATCGCAGCGCCATGTGGTGATCCACACCGCCAGCGGGCGCACCACCACAAACAGCAGCAGCGCCAGGCCAATGCCGGTGAGATTCCAGTGCTGCGCCAGCGTAATACCGAGCACCACCATCATGCCCGCCGCCAGCAAACGCTCGATAGTATCACCAAAGGAGAGCGCATCGCCGATCACCAAACCCACCGATTTCACCATGCCGCTGCTGCCCTGCGCCATCCGCTGACCGGTATTCACGCGCGCTTCAGCCGGTAAGAAACGCTCCTCTTCAGACATCTCATCTTGCGGATAGTGCTTCACCACGCGCAATTCCGCACGACGTAAACCGACGCCAGCCGCAAAGGTGGCGAGGAAGCCCGACGCATCCACCGACTGCGCGGCGGCATAGCTGAGCGCAATCAGCGCCAGCGCGAACAGATCGTTGGGTGCCAGATCCTGATTGGCGGTCCGTAAATGCGTCGCCAGCTGGCCGATCAGCCAGCCCAGCGCAAAGCCGATTCCCAGCCCGCCGCCAATCGCCCACAGCGCATCTTTGGCGAACCATTCACCGAGCGCAGCGGTGCTGAGTTCGCCCGGCTGCAACAGCAAAATCGCCAGCATCAGCAGCGGTAGCGCCGAGCCGTCGTTCATGCCCGCTTCGCTGGAGAGCGCCACGCGCAGGGCATCGTCATCCCGCGCATCGTTCACTGAAATCAGGCTGGCGAGCACCGGATCGGTCGGCGCGACAATGGCACCAAACGCCAGCGACATCGCCCAGTCAAAGCCGGTGATCCAGTGCACCAGCACCGTCATGCCGCCGACGGTGAGCAGCATCGCGGGAAACGCCAGCCTGACCCCAAGCCGCCACGCATGCGCGTTGAGCGGTAAGCGCAGTTTCAGCCCGGTGATAAACAGCGAGGCTGCCATCGCGATTTCAGTAAGATGCGCGGCGAGGTTGGCGTGACCGATGATGTCGACTTGCAGTAGATTGAGCATCCACGGGCCACATAGAATGCCCGCGAACAGGTAGAGACCAAATGAGGTCACTGGCCCGCGGTGTATCCAACCGGAAGCCAGTGACATAAGAAGTAAAAGACCGCCGGTGGCGGCGGTCCAGGCCAGGAAATTCATAACGCTCCGTTTTTAAATAACATTCTCCTTTAAGCCTGGCACATGTTGGGCGATCAGTTTTTCAGATGACGGCTTGCGAGGCGAATCATCAGGGCAAGCGCAGCGGCCAATGTTGCGAGTGCGACTACGCCGGTCCAGCCCCAATGTGCCAGCGCCAGGCTACCCAGCGCCGCGCCGGTCGCCATGCCGATGAAAACAACGGTAAACATCAAGGCGTTAAGGCGGCTGCGTGCTTCTGGCGCCAGGCTATAAACCAGCGTCTGATGCGCCACCAGCGTGGCCTGCACCCCCAAATCAAAACCGATGGTGCTGATGATAATCAGACCAAGCTGAGCCGGCATCGGCAGCAGCGGCAGCAGGAACATCAGCGCGAACGACACCATTACCAGCGTGGCACCGTACTGCGTAACACGCGCCGGACCGATGCGATCCGCCACGCTGCCCGCTAACGGCGCGGCTAAAGCGCCCGCGGCTCCAGCGAGGCCGAATGCGCCAGCGACCGCACTGTCGAGATGGAAGTTTTGACTCAGCATTAACGCCAGCGTTGACCAGAAGGCGCTAAAGCCCACCGACAACAAACCTTGTGCCAGCGCGGCGCGGCGCAGCGTTTGATGGTGCTGCCACAGATGCGCCAGCGACAGCAGCAAACGCGGATAGCTCACCGAAGTGCCCGGCGTAAAGCGCGGCAGCACGCGCCACAGCGCCACGCTAATCAGCAACACCGCCGCCGCCGCAATCATGTACATGGTGCGCCAGCCGAAATACTCCGCCACCACGCCGCTTACCACGCGTGACAGCAAAATTCCCACCAGCAATCCCGTCATTACCGTGCCGACGATTTTGCCGCGGCTGCGCTCCGGCGCTAACGCCGCTGAAGCGGGCACGATGTCCTGCGCCACGGTGGCGGTTAAACCGGTGACGAAGCTGGCGATCAGCAAGGCGTTCAATCCGCCCGAGAAGCCACACAGCAGCAGCGCGGCAACCAGCAGCAAACCTTTAATCAGAATAATGGTGCGACGATCGTGGCGGTCGCCAAGTGGAGCCAGCAGCAGAATCCCCAGCGCGTAACCGGCTTGCGTCAGCATTGGCACCATGCCGACGCTGCCAATCCCAACGTTGAACTGTTTGCTGATGATATCCAGCATCGGCTGGCTGTAGTAAATCGATGCAACGCTGAGTCCGGCACCGGCCGCGAGCGTGAAGACCAGCGGCGCGGGCAGTTTTTCAGCTGGCATGGCTGACGTTGATATAGCTGACATAGTGGATTCCCCCGTGAAAGTGCGCTTATTAAAGCGCGTTGCCGCCATACGCGGTAGACTGCTCAAACACAGAACTGTTATGCGCGGTGCGTATGAACAACCCATCCAGCCTTGATCGTATCGAACTGATGCAGACCTTTATCCGCATCGTCGAGAGCGGCTCGCTCTCCGCCGCCGCCGCCCAGCTCGGCACCACGCAGCCCACTATCAGCCGACGGCTGCAGGCGCTTGAGCAGCGGCTTGGTCTCAAACTGATTATGCGCACCACGCATGCGCTGAAACTCACCGACGATGGCGAGCGCTGTTATGCGCAGGCGCGTCAGCTGGTCGCGACCTGGCACGCGCTGGAGGATGACCTCACCGGTGCCAGCGACGACCCGATTGGCACCCTGCGCGTGCGGGCACCGCATGCGTTTGGTCAGGATCAGCTGATTGAACCGCTGATTGATTATCTGCATCGCTATCCACGCTTAAACGTGGAGTGGACGCTGAATGACCGCACGCCAGACTTCATCAGCGAAAACATCGACTGCGCCATTCAGGTCGGTGCGCCCAGCGATGCGTCCATCGTGGCGGTGCTGCTGGCGGAAGTGCCGCGCTTTGTGGTGGCGGCACCGTCGCTGCTGGCCGCGCACCCGCCGATTGAGGACGTCTCGCAGCTCACCAACCTGCCCTGGCTGGCGCTGACCAGTTTTTATCGCAACGAAATCGCCCTGCAGCGTATTAACGATGGTCAGCCTGTGAACCTGGCGATTGCCCCGCGCCTCGCCAGCGACAGTTTATACGCGGTGCGCAAAGCCGCCGTTGCCGGGATGGGCGCGGCGGTGGTGTCATCGTGGGTGGTGCAGGAGGATTTAGCGAAAGGGGATTTGATTCAGCTGTTGCCGGAGTGGCAAGCGCCGCCGCTGCCGGTGTGGCTGACTTATCCGTGGGCCAGCTACTATCCGGCGCGGTTACAGAAGTTTTTCGCCATGATTCGGGACGTGATGCCGAAGTTAGCCGGGACGCAGCCAGCGACGCGGTAGCGGTTTTCCCTCACCCTAACCCTCTCCCAACGGGAGAGGGAACCGATGGTAGCGCGGTCAGCCTCCTCGCCCGCTTGTGTCGATGGTAGCACCCTCAGCCCCCTCGCCCGCTTGCGGGAGAGGGCTGGGGTGAGGGACAGCGCGCACAAACTACATCTTCACCGCTTTCTTATCCCCCTTCGACATATTGTCCAGCCAGCCCATCACAAAGGCCGACAGCACAAACGTCAGGTGGATAATCACGTACCACATCAGCTTTTCGTTTTCGATGTTGCGCGCGTCCATAAAGATACGCAGCAGGTGAATCGACGAAATCGCCACAATCGAGGCCGCAACTTTGTTTTTCAACGAGCCGGAGTCCATTTTACCGAGCCAGCTCAGCTTCTCTCTGTGCTCATCAATATCCAGCTTGGAGACAAAGTTCTCGTAACCCGAGAGCATCACCATCACCAGCAAACCGCCGACCAGCGTCATATCCACCAGCGACAGCAGCAGCAGAATCAAATCGTTCTCCGCAATGCTGAAGACATGCGGCAACAGGTGAAAAATTTCCTGGAAGAATTTGATGGTCAGCGCCAGCAGGCCCAACGAAAGTCCCATGTAAACCGGAGCCAGCAGCCAGCGCGATGAATACATCAGGTTTTCGATAAAACGTTCCATAAGTTCCCATTAATCAACAGACAAGTGGGCGAGTATAACCGAACTTATGTGAAGTTATTTCAGCCCTTCTTCAGAAATTTCAGGCGCGGCGGGCAGCGGCAATGACAAACGGAACACCGCGCCGCCTTCCGGCCGATTCTCCGCCCAGATGCGCCCGCGATGGGATTCGATAATGGTTTTACCGATCGCCAAACCCAAGCCGACGCCCGGCACCGCCGACTCTTTATCACCGCGCGCAAACTTGTCAAAAATACGCGTGAGGTTCTCCGGCGCGATGCCGGGACCGCTGTCCCACACCGCAATCTCCAACCGATCGCGATCGCGCCACGCCCGAATACCGTGCTGCGCCGCGTTGCCTGCGTATTTCAGGCTGTTTTCGATCAGATTGGTAAACACGCGCTCCAGCATGGCGCTGTCGCCTTTGATCAGCACCATCTCGGGTAATTCGAGGATAAATTCATGGCCCTTCAGCGACGGGCCCATGCTGCTCAGCGCGCCGCCAATCACCTCATCCAGCGCCACCCACTCTTCGCGCAGATTGAGTCCGCCGGATTGTATGCGCGCCATATCCAGCATGTTACTCACCAGCCGAATGGTACTCAGCGTCTGTTCACGAATCTGATTGGCCTGGTCGACATACTTCGACTCTTCGCTGGCGAGATCGAGCATCAGCATCTCCGCCTGACCAAACAGCACCGTTAGCGGCGTACGCAGATCGTGCGACAGCGCTGACAGCAGCGCATTGCGTAGCTGCTCGCGCTCGGCGGCCAGCCGCGACGCCGCTTCACTGTGCGACAGCGCCATGCGTTCCAGCGCGTTAGCAATCAACACAGTGAAGGTTTCCAGTAAACGCTGCTGCTCGGGGATCATCAGCTGACGCAGGTTTTCCGGTTCCACCACCAGCAAGCCGAGACAGTGATTACCACTTTTCAGCGGCAGAATCTGGTACGGCACCGCCGGCAAGGTATCGGTGCCCGCGCCCGCCGGTTGGCCTTTGCTGTAACTCCATTTGGCGATGGCCAGATCCGGCGGCGTACCGATCGCCGTATCGCCCACGGTTTGCAGCTCGCCCTGCTCATCCGGCAGCAGCAGTAAACTGCGCGCCTGCAGGGTGACATCGATGATGCGCTGGCTGGTGGTGGCGATATCCTGCGGCGTCAAATCGCTGCCGAGTGCTTTCGCCATCTCATACAGATGCCGCGCGCGCTGTTCACGGTAGCGCGCCACTTTGGCCTGATAGCGCACGCCCGCTGTCAGATTCCCGACAATCACGCCCACCGCCAGCATCACCGCAAAGGTCACCAGATACTGCAAATCCGACACCGCAACGGTGCCGGTGGGCGCGACAAAGAACAGGTCGAAAGCGATGATATTGATCACCGTGGCGAACACCGACGGCCAGCGGCCATAGCGCAGCGCCACCAGCACCACCGCCAGCAGATAAATCATCACGCTGTTGGCGGGATCAAACGCCACCAGCAACCAGCGGCCGACGCCGGTGACCAAAATACACAGCAGTAGCGCCATCACACAGCCGCGCAGATAGAGCCGCCATTTTTCGTTGCTGGCGCGCTGGCCGCTGAGCGGATGCGGCGCATCGCGCACCGGTTCATCCAGCGCCACCACCAGCAAATCGAGATCCGGGCCGAGTTCGCCGAGGCGCTGGGCAAAGCTGTCGCGCCGCCAACGCCGTTGTGGCTGACGGCCGGTCACGATTTTGCCGAGGTTGTGCTCGCGCGCGTAACGCAGCACCGCGCGCGCTTCATCGGGATCGGAGAGCGTGGCGGTTTCAGCGCCAAGTTCCTGCGCCAGTTGCAGCGTGCGTAAAATGGCGCGACGGCGCGCTTCCGGCAGCCGATTGAGGCGCGGCGTTTCCACATACACCGCGTGCCATTCGCTGCCGAGCCGTGCCGCTAAACGCGCGGCGGTGCGCACCAGTTTTTCGCTGCCGGTATCGTCGCCGATGCACAGCAGAATGGCGTCACGCGTGTGCCACACTTTGTCGCGGCCTTGCCGATCGCGCCAGGCACGCATCTGGTCATCCACGCGATCGGCGGTACGACGCAACGCCAGCTCACGCAGCGCGAACAGATTGCCTTTACGGAAGAAGTTTTCGATGGCGCGTTCGGCGCGGTCGCCGACGTAGACTTTGCCCTCTTTCAGCCGCTGACGCAGATCGTCCGGCGGCAGATCCACCAGCACCACTTCGTCGGCGCTATCAAAGAAGGGATCGGGCACGGTTTCACGCACCTGAATGCCGGTGACGCCGCCGACCACATCATTCAGGCTTTCCAGATGCTGGACGTTAACGGTGGTGATGACGTCAATGCCCGCTTCGAGCAGCTCTTCAATGTCCTGCCAGCGCTTGGGATGACGCGAACCCTGCACGTTGGTGTGCGCCAGTTCATCCATCAGGATCACCGCCGGATGGCGCGCCAGCGCGGCATCGAGATCGAATTCGGCATGGCGCGAACGGCCGGTGGTACGCCGTGGCAACAGCGCCAGCCCGTTGAGCAGCGCGGCGGTCTCTGCACGATCGTGGGTTTCTACCACGCCGGCTAACACGTCGAGACCTTGCGCCCGCAGGCGCTGCGCCTCCTGCAGCATGGCGAACGTTTTGCCCACGCCCGCACAGGCGCCAAAGTAGATTTTCAGCTTACCGCGATGGCTGTCGCTGTGGTTCAGCAGCAGCGCATCGGGATCGGGGCGGGCAATTTCGTCGTTCATCGATCGTCCATCGTAAAAACAGCGTGATAAATCGCGTCGCTACGATTGCGTGCATATACCGTAGCGGCGCAATGCATTGCGCGAGGTGTTTATCCTTGTAAATCATCCAGCGCCAGATTTAGACGCAGCACGTTTACCGTCTCTTCGCCAACAAACGGCAGCAGCGGGCGCTCGGTGTGGCGCACAATCAGCGCCTCGACATCTTTCAGCGCCATCTTGCGCGCGGCGGCGATGCGCGGTGCCTGCCACAACGCGGCTTCTGGCGAAATATCCGGATCTAATCCGCTCGCCGATGCGGTGACCAACTCCACCGGCACCGCTTTGGGCGCTTGCGGATTCGCCGCACGCAGCACGGCGACGCGTTCCGCTACCGCTTTATCCAGCGCCGGATTGCTGCCTGCCAGATTGCTGCCGCTGGAGGCCAACGCATTATAAGGCGCATCGCCGGTAGCGGAAGGTCGACCCCAAAAGTGGCCCGGCTGATTAAACATTTGACCAATCTGCTCGGAACCGCGTACCGCGCCATCCTGCTCAATCAGCGAACCGTTGGCCTGCGATGGGAACCACCACTGCGCCAGACCGGTGGTCAGCAGCGGATAGACCGCGCCGGTGAGCAGCGTAAGCACCAGTAACAATACAATAGCCGGACGTAACTGACTCATTTCTCTTCTCCTTAAGCCAGACCAAGCAGCGTTAGCAGCAGGTCGATGGCTTTAATACCTATAAACGGCACCACTAATCCGCCCGCACCGTAAATCCACAGGTTGCGACGCAGCAGCGCCGCCGCGCTCAGCGGACGATAACTCACGCCTTTCAGCGCCAGCGGGATCAGGAACACAATCACCAGCGCGTTAAAAATTACCGCCGACAGAATCGCCGAGTTCGGCGAATGCAGCCCCATCACGTTGAGCATGTTGAGCTGCGGATAGGTGGCGGCAAACGCGGCCGGAATAATGGCGAAATACTTCGCCACGTCGTTGGCGATACTGAAGGTGGTAAGCGAACCGCGCGTCATCAGCATCTGTTTACCGATGTGCACCACTTCCAGCAGCTTGGTCGGATTCGAGTCGAGATCGACCATGTTGCCGGCCTCTTTCGCCGCCTGGGTTCCCGAGTTCATCGCCACCGCCACGTCGGCCTGCGCCAGCGCCGGTGCGTCGTTGGTGCCGTCGCCGGTCATCGCCACTAAGCGCCCTTCGGCCTGATACTGACGAATCAGCGCCAGCTTGGCTTCCGGCGTCGCTTCAGACAGGAAGTCATCGACGCCGGCTTCCGCCGCAATCGCCGCCGCAGTTAACGGATTATCGCCGGTGATCATCACCGTCTTGATGCCCATCTTGCGCAGCTCGGCAAAGCGCTCTTTGATGCCGCCTTTGACGATATCTTTCAGCGCCACCACGCCCAGCACCTGCGCGCCTTCGGCCACCACCAGCGGCGTGCCGCCAGCGCGCGCCACTTCTTCGACGGCGGCATTCACTTCTAACGGGAAGCGGCCATGATTGGCTTCAATGTGGCGACGAACCGCATCGACCGCGCCTTTGCGGATCAGACGATCCTGCACGTTTACGCCGCTCATGCGCGTTTGCGCCGAGAAGGGAATGAAGCTCGCCCCCATGCTGCTCAAGTCACGCTCACGCAGGTTAAATTTCTGCTTCGCCAACACCACGATGCTGCGCCCTTCCGGCGTTTCATCGGCCAGCGATGCCAGCTGCGCCGCATCGGCCAGCTGCTGTTCGCTGACACCCGGCGCGGGCAGAAACTGCGTCGCCTGACGGTTGCCAAGCGTGATGGTGCCGGTTTTATCCAGCATCAGCACATCTACGTCGCCCGCCGCTTCCACAGCACGGCCGCTGGTGGCGATAACGTTCGCGCCCAGCATGCGGCTCATGCCCGCCACACCGATGGCCGACAGCAGGCCGCCGATGGTGGTGGGGATCAAACACACCAGCAGCGCCACCAGCACCGTGATGCTGACCGGCGTGCCGCCATACGCTGAGAACGGCCACAGCGTGGCGGTCGCCAGCAGGAACACAATCGTAAGCGACACCAGCAGAATGGTCAGCGCCACTTCGTTCGGCGTTTTACGGCGTTTCGCGCCTTCCACCATCGCAATCATGCGGTCAAGGAAGGTTTCGCCCGGATTGACGCTGCACTGAATCACCAGCCAGTCGGAAAGAATGCGCGTACCGCCGGTCACCGAGGAGAAATCCCCGCCCGATTCACGGATCACCGGCGCGGATTCACCGGTGATGGCGCTCTCATCCACCGATGCGCCGCCCTCCAGCACCTCGCCGTCGCACGGAATGATGTCACCGGCTTCCACCAGCACCACATCGCCTTTGCGCAGCGTATCGGCCGCCACGTTGTGCCAGGCTGCGCCGTAGCGCGCTTCGGCCAGTTTTTTCGCATCGCTGGTTTTACTGATGCCTTTCAGGCTGTTGGCCTGCGCCTTGCTGCGCCCTTCCGCCAGCGCTTCGGCGAAGTTGGCGAAAAGCACGGTGAACCACAGCCAGATGGCGACGCCGGCGGTAAAGCCCGCGTTACCGCTGAGCGCGCCGCTGGCCATGCCCACCGCCAATACCGAGGTCAGCACGCTGCCGATCCACACCAAAAACATCACCGGGTTGCGGAACTGCACGCGTGGATCGAGTTTTTTCAGCGCATCCAGCATGGCAACGCGGGTTAGCGCCGCATCAAACAGCGCCAGTTGTTGACGACTCATGATTCCGTTATCCCTGAATTAATTGCAGATGTTCCGCGACCGGGCCCAATGCCAGCGCGGGGATGAACGTCAATGCGCCCACCAGCAAGACGGTGCCAATCAGCAGCGCGATAAACAGCGGGCCGTGCGTTGGCAGCGTGCCGTTGCCGACTGGCTGAATTTTCTTCGCCGCCAGCGAACCGGCAATCGCCAGCACCGGAATGATGATGCCGAAGCGGCCCACCAACATGCAGAAGCCCAGCAGCAGGTTCCAGAACGGCGTGTTAGCGCTCAGTCCGGCGAAGGCGCTGCCGTTGTTATTGGATGCAGAGGAAACCGCGTACAGCACTTCGCTGAAGCCATGAATACCAGGATTGGCCATACCGGCGCGACCGGCGTCGGTCATCATCGCCAGCGCGGTGCCGAGCAGCACCAGCGTTGGCGTCACCAGGATCGCCAGCGCGGTCATCTTCATCTCCCACACGTCGATTTTTTTGCCCATGTATTCTGGGGTGCGACCGATCATCAACCCGGCGATAAACACGCCGAGCAGCACGAACAGCAGCATGCCGTACAGGCCAGCACCGACGCCGCCGAACACCACTTCACCCAGCTGCATCAACCACATCGGCACCATGCCGCCGAGCGCGGTGAAGGGGTCATGCATGGCGTTAACCGCACCGCACGACGCCGCCGTGGTGATCACCGCAAACAAGCTGGAGTTGAGAATGCCGAAGCGCGTCTCCTTGCCTTCCATGTTGATGGCGCTGTCTGCGCCGAGCGCGAGGAAGTGCGGATTACCACGCAGTTCGGCCCACATCACGGTGATCACCGCCAGCACAAACATGATGGTCATCGCCCACAGCAGCATGTGGCCCTGACGACGATCGCCCAGATGCTGACCAAAGGTGAAACAGAGCGCCGCCGGGATCAGGAAGATGCTCAGCATCTGCACGAAGTTGGTCAGCGCCGTCGGGTTTTCGAACGGGTGCGCAGAGTTAACGTTGAAGAAACCGCCGCCGTTGGTGCCGAGCATTTTGATCGCTTCCTGCGATGCCACCGGCCCGAGCGGCAGCGTCTGCTGCGCGCCTTCCAGCGTGGTGAGCGCATGGTAAGGTTCGAAGGTTTGAATACTGCCCTGGCTGACGAAGAACAACGCGATAACCAGGCTGATCGGCAGCAGCACGTAAAGGGTAATGCGCGTCAGGTCACGCCATGCGTTGCCGAGCGTATCCAGCGAACGGTTGGCAAAACCACGAATCAGCGCAAACGCCACGGCGATACCGGTCGCCGCCGACAGGAAGTTCTGCACCGTGAGGCCCGCCATCTGACTGAAATAGCTCAGCGTGCTTTCCCCGGCGTAGGATTGCCAGTTGGTGTTGGTAACGAAGCTGATGGCGGTATTGAGCGCCAGATCCCAGCTGAGATTAGGCAGATGCTGCGGGTTCAGCGGCAGCGCAGCCTGCGTCATCAACATCAGCAGCAGCAAGGCAAAACCCAGCGCGTTAAACAGCAGAATCGCCAACAGATAGTGCGGCCAGCGCATGGCATCGCCGTCGGCACCGGCCAGTCGCCACAGCGCGCCTTCGGTGCGCGGCAGCAGCGGCTTGTCAGCCACAAACAGGGCGAGATAACGTCCCAGCGGTTGTGCCAACACCATCAGTACCAGCAGAAACACCGCAATTAGCATGAATGCATTCGCCGCCATCAGAATGCCTCCGCATTAAGCAGGGCATAAATCAGGTAGCCCAGAAGAACAAACACCAGCACGATGCCGGCTATCACGCCCACGCTCACAGCAACCTCCAGAGGATTTTGGTAATGCTGCAAGCATGCGCGGCGCGGCATAAAGAAGAGGTAAAAAGGCGGGAAGCGGGCGTAAATAAAGTATAAAAATGGTGAAGAATTAAGCGCTTTCTAACGCCCAGATGCGGTTCAGATCGATGTTCTGCCATAAGCCGCTGTCTTCCGCGCCAGTGATGCTGTCGGTGCAGAAGCTGTCGCCGAGATCGAGCGCTTCCGGTTTCACTTCGCGCTGCGCGTGCAGCGACCAGAACACATGTACTTTGGGCTTGAGCAGCGATTTTTCGCCAGCCTGTACCACCAGCGCCACGCGCCCGGAAGCCAGTCGCACCAGCGATCCCACCGGATAAATGCCGATGGTGCGTACGAAGGCGTGCAGCAGCGTGTTGTCGAAGTGTCCACGCCAGCTCAACATGTTGTGCATCGCTTCGGCAGGCGTCCAGCCTTGGCGATAAGGACGATTCGAGGTGACGGCATCATAGACGTCGCATACCGATGCCATGCGCGCATACAGTGAGATTTCGTCGCCTTTCAGTCCGTGCGGATAACCGTTGCCGTCATACTTTTCATGGTGATGCAGCGCGATATCCAGCAGATCTTCACCGGCATTGGCTTCCATTAGCATCTGCGCGCCCACAATCGGATGCTGACGCATCACGGTGAACTCTTCATCGCTGAGCTTGCCGGGTTTGTTGAGAATCTCCAGCGGCACCGCGGCTTTACCCACATCATGCAGCAAACCGCCCATACCAACGCGCCGCAGCTGATGCTCATCGAGGCCCATTTTTTTGCCGAGCGAGATCATCAAACCGCACACCGCCATTGAGTGCAGATAGGTGTAATCGTCGTGATTCTTCAGGCGCGCCACGCTCAGCAGCGCCGTGGGTTCGCGGGTGATCGAACCGGCAATTTGATCAACCAGATCAAGGGTGTAATCGAGGTCGAGGCCTTGTCCCATGCGCGCCTCGTTAAACATCGCCAGCACCTGCGGTTTCCCCTGATTGAAGATGCTTTGCGCCTGATCCATCTCCTGGAAAAACGGGGTTTGAGGAATCTCTTTTTTCGGCGCAGGCGTGACGGGTGCCTGTACCGATTTGTCGAGATCGATCCATAACTGCAGGATCCCCTCATTGCGGATCATCGCGATCTGGCGTTTATCAGTGATCAGCATTTGGTTGCGAATGCGCTTATCTTTGACCCACCAAACCTCCAGTTTGTGGATAAACATTCCCTGCCGCAGTTCGTCAACATTAATCAGCTTTATCACGATATCGCTCCTTAATATCAGTGGGTGGTAAGGAGGTATCGGCAGCTGAGCAAAAAATCTTCAGAGTGGATTTGTGCGATCGGTGAGGTTTGCGCGAGGGGTGCGTATAAATGCGAATTTTACGACGTTGGATCGCCATTTATGGCGTAATGCCGATCAGTTAAGCACCGTATCAAATCACCGCACCTTCCGTAGCGGCGCAATTTATTGCGCGATAAATCGCGCCGCTACGGTATGTGCGGCCATCAAGTAAGGTATCTCGCTGAACGATTAAACCGCTTTAATACCGCGCGCTTTCTCCGGCTTTTCATAAGGGGCTACGGAATTCTGCTCCGCACCAACGCGTTCAATCGGTCCCATCACCAGCAGGAACAGCAGTGCGGCGACCACGCAGTGCGCGCCGACAAACACCAGCCCGATGCTGTAGCTGCCGGTTAAGCCGACGATGATGCCGAACAGCAGCGGCGTGATAAAACCCGCCATATTGCCGATGCCGTTAAAAATCGCGCCCGCCAGGCCAACCGCTTCTTTTGGTGCGGTATCGCTGACAATCGTCCAGGTTCCGGCGCCCGCCGCCACGCCTTTACCAAAGAAGGCGAACGACATCATGGCGATAATGCCGACGTTGCTGGGGATCACCGCCGCCAGAACCAGCGATGCCGCCATCAGCATGCCGACAATATACGGCGTTTTACGCGCCCAGGATAAACTCCAGCCGCTTGCCAGCAGTTTGTCGGAGATATAGCCACCGCTGATGCCGCCGAGGAAACCAAATACCGCTGGTGCGATGGTGGCAAAACCGGCATCAAGAATATTCATGCCGCGCGCCTGCACCAGATAGATCGGGAACCAGGTAATGAAGAAGTAGCTCAACGCGATGATGCAGTATTGACCGATATAGGCGCACCACAGCATACGGTTGCTGAGCAGCTTCCTGAACATCGCTTTGCTCAACGGCGGACGCGCTTTTAGCGTTTGTGCCGAATCAATATCAACCAGCGCGCCGCCCTGCTCAATGTAGCGCAATTCATTTTCCGAGACCTGCGGATGATGGCGCGGGCTGCGCATAAAGCCCATCCAGACAAACACCGCCAGCACGCCAATGCCGCCCAGCACAAAGAACGGCCATTCCCAGCCGAAACGCGACACCAGCCAGCCGGAAAGCGGCGAAAAGATGGCGACGGCAAAATATTGCGCCGAGGCGAAGAGTGAAGAGGCGCGGCCGCGTTCAGCGCTGGGGAACCACATGATCACTGCGCGCGCATTGGCGGGAAAACTCGGTGCTTCAATCAGGCCCAGCGCGAAACGCAGCGCAAACATCAGCGTAAGCGCCATGGTCATGCCGCTGGAGAACTCGCCGACAAAGCCCATCAGCAACGTGGAGATCGACCACAGCGCCAGCGTCACGCCATACACTTTTTTGGTGCCGAAGCGATCGAGAAACAGGCCGCCGGGGATCTGGCCGATCACATAGGCCCAGCTAAATGCCGAGAGGATCAAGCCAAGCTGGATCGCTGAAAGTCCAAACTCATCTTTGATCGCCGATCCTGAGATCGACAGGATCGAGCGGTCGGCATACGCCACCACGGAAAGAAACAGGATCAGGCAAAGGATCCCGATGCGTACGTGACTGTTTTGTGGCCGATTTTTGGATTTTTGCATGGGCTGAATTCCTCAAATGAACGTGCCGGAATACCGCTTTATTTCCCTGTTGAGCAACTATAGGAAGCAGTTTCACCCACGGTCATTGTGCGAATGGCGGAATCGACGGCGCAAAATAGCGCCAGATTTAGCCGCTGGCACAAAGTGAGGTGCTGTGCTGCACAGAACCTCAAAAATCATCAGGCTGTTGCACCGCAATGTGCGCTAACTCTAAGAAAATAATTCGCAGTGCAACTATGAGCGCGCGAAGGAAAGACGCACCCGAGAGCAAAGTGTGCGCTTAGCTGCAAAATCCAACCTTGCTGATTGTCAGCCGGGTGGCGGGCTCGTAGGCTAAAAATGATTTCATTGAGCCATTTTTAATATCGATGAAACATCCATTCTAATAACAAGCTTACTCTGGAGTCTGCGATGAAAATCCTCAAGGCGATTGTGTTGCTCGGCCTGCTCTCGACGTCACTATCGGCGCTGGCGGAAAAAATTGGCGTGTCGATGGCCTACTTCGATCAAAACTTCCTCACCATTATTCGTCAGTCGATTGATAAAGAAGCCAAAGCGCGTGTGCTTGATATTCAGTTTGAAGATGCACGCGGCGATGTCGGACGTCAGACCGATCAGGTGCAGAGTTTTATCGGTGCGGGCGTGGATGCCATCATCGTCGATCCGGTCGATTCTGCCAGCACGCCGCAGCTCACCAGGCTGGCGCAACAGGCAAAAATTCCGCTGGTGTACGTCAACCGCACGCCGGGCGATAAATCGCTGCCGGCCGGCGTGGTGTTTGTCGGCTCCGACGAGCGTGAATCCGGCACCTTGCAGATGGAAGCGCTGGCGAAAATGGCTAACTACAAAGGCAATGTGGCGATCATGATCGGTAACCTGACCGACGCCGGTGCGCTGCAACGCACCAAAGACGTTGAGCAAGTGGTGGCGAAATATCCCGGCATGAAAGTGGTACAGAAACAGCCCGCTAATTACGCGCGCAATGAAGGCATGGATTTGATGAATAGCTGGCTGGGCAACGATGAAGCGATTGATATCGTTGCGGCTAATAACGATGAGATGGCGATTGGCGCGGCCATGGCGCTGGCCAAAAGCAATAAAAAGGTGCTGATTGGCGGTATCGATGCTACGCCAGACGGCCTGAAAGCGCTGTCGCAGGACAAAATTCAGGTCACGGTTTTCCAGGATGCGGTCGGCCAGGGCAAAACGTCGGTGGATGTGGCGCAGAAGCTGATCAAAGGCGAGAAAGTGGATTCACACGTGTGGATCCCGTTCGAGCTGGTGACCAAAGAGAATATGCAGAAGTACGTTGAGAAGAGTCAGTAAAAGGTCAAACGCGAGCAATGAATCGCACCGCTACGAATGCGTGCACAATTCCGTAGCGGCGCAATTTATTGCGCAAAACCCATCAGTTTTTTAGTTTAGCCATCTGCACGATATCGTGATATTCGCCGTCGCGCAGGCAGGCTTTGCGCTTCACGCCTTCGCGCTCGAAGCCCAGCTTTTGATACAGGCGCAGCGCGCGTTGGTTATCGTGGAACACTTCCAGCTCAATGCGCATAATGCCGAGCCAGTTAAAGGCGTAATCCATCGCGTTGCGGATCAGCTTTTCACCAATGCCGCGCCCGCCAAACGCCGGATCGACGCTGATACCAAAACTGATGCTGTGACGCGTACGCGGACGCTGTTCGACAAACAGCGTGAGCTCACCGACCATCGCACCCTCAATCTCCGCAACAAAGCCGATGTATCCCAGCTCATCCATCTTTTCGAATTTTTTCTGCCAGGTCGCTATGCTCGGACACGGCAACTGCGTGGTCCAGCGATAAACGTCAGGATGGCTGTAAAGGCGTTGGTAGGCGGCTGCATCGCCCGGCTCACGACCGCGAATGTGTAAATCCATGTCGGTAATCCCTTTTCACATGCACTAAGCTGTTAACTCTCACCATTTCGGGAAGAGTGATTCTATGTTGTATCGCCGTTTTGAACGTTTTATCAATATTTTCCAGGATGCGCCAACCGATTCCCCACCCGCCAGCGTCTGGCCGTTCTACTTCTACTATCTGCGTCAGGTGTGGCCGAGCTTTGTCGCGCTGCTGATTGTCGGGCTGGCACAAGCACTGATCGAAGTGGCGCTGTTCAGCTATCTCAGCCGCATCATTGACCTGGTTAATCACTCGACGCCCGCTTCGCTGTTCAGCGATAACTGGCAAATATTACTGTGGATGGGTTTTGTCGCGCTGATTCTGCGGCCGGTGGTGATTGCTGCGCACGATATGCTGGTACATCAAAGTATTAACCCGAGCATGACCAGCATGATCCGCTGGCAGCATCACAACTACGTGCTGCGTCAAAGCCTGAATTTCTTCCAGAACGATTTTGCCGGGCGCATTGCCCAGCGCATCATGCAGACCGGTAACTCGCTGCGTGATTCGGCGGTACAGCTGGTGGACGCCATCTGGCACGTGGTGATTTACGCGGTGACCTCGCTGGTGCTGTTCGCCGAAGCCGACTGGCGCTTGATGATTCCGTTGATGATCTGGATTGTGGCTTACAGCGTGTCGCTGGGCTTCTTTGTGCCGCGCGTTAAACAGCGTTCGGTGGTGTCATCGGAAGCGCGCTCGAAATTGATGGGCACCATTGTCGACGGCTACACCAACATCGCCACCATCAAACTGTTTTCGCATAACGATCTGGAGAAGCGTTACGCGCGTGAGGCGATTCAGGAGCAAACCGACAAAACCCAGCACGCCAGCCGCATGGTCACCACCATGGATATCACGCTCTCGACGCTGAATGGCTTGCTGATTGTCAGCACCTCCGGCCTGGCGCTGTGGTTGTGGAGCCAGTCGCTGATCAGCGTTGGCGCGATTGCGCTGGCGACCGGTTTGGTGATTCGTCTGGTGAACATGTCCGGCTGGATCATGTGGGTGGTGAACGGCATCTTCGAAAACATCGGCATGGTGCAGGACGGCCTGAATACCATCGCGCAGCCGCTGAGCGTGCAGGATGAACCGAATGCGAAAAACATGCAGGTGACGCGCGGCCAGATTCGTTTTGAGGATGTGCGCTTTGATTATGGCGGCAGTCGTCAGGTGATCAATCGCCTCAACCTCAACATCAAGCCGGGCGAGAAGATCGGTTTGATTGGGCCGTCCGGCGCCGGTAAATCCACCCTGGTGAATCTGCTGCTGCGGCTGTATGACATCAACAGCGGCCGCATTGTGATTGACGATCAGAACATCGCCGAAGTGACGCAAGAGAGCCTGCGCGGGCAAATCGGTATGATCACGCAGGACACGTCGCTGCTGCATCGCTCAATTCGCGAAAACCTGCTGTATGGGCGTCCGGATGCGACGGAAGAGGAGCTGCAGGCGGCGATTATCCGCGCGCGCGCCGACGAGTTCATTCCGCTGCTCTCCGATCCACAAGGCCGCACTGGTCTGGATGCGCACGTGGGCGAGCGCGGCGTGAAGCTGTCGGGCGGTCAACGTCAGCGTATCGCCATCGCGCGCGTGCTGCTGAAGGACGCGCCGATTCTGATCATGGACGAAGCCACTTCGGCGCTGGATTCCGAGGTGGAAGCGGCGATTCAGGAGAGCCTGGAAACGCTGATGCAGGGCAAAACGGTGATTGCTATCGCGCACCGTCTTTCCACTATCGCCAAAATGGATCGTCTGGTGGTGCTGGAGCAGGGTGAGATTGTCGAGATGGGCAACCACCGCGAACTGCTGGCGCACGGCGGACTTTACGCGCGCCTGTGGCAGCATCAGACCGGCGGTTTTGTCGGCGCGGATTAATCACCACGCCGATACGGTAAGGCGTCGCGCGCTTCAATTGCCCAGCCGCGCACGCCTTCCCGTTCCTGCAGCAGAAAATCCGCCACCGCATCACGCAAACCGGGATGACACAAATAGTGCCACGAATGGGTGATGTGCGGCTCAAAGCCGCGCACCAGCTTATGCTCGCCCTGCGCGCCCGCATCAAAACGCTGCACACCTTCCGCGATGGCGAAATCCATGCCCTGATAGAAGCAGGTTTCAAAATGCAGCCGATCAAACTCCGCCAGACAGCCCCAATAGCGGCCGTACAGCGTGTTGCCGTCCATTAAGCAGAATGCCATCGCTGCCGGTTGCCCTTGTAGCGTCGCGATCACCACGCGAATCGAATGCGGCATGCGCTCCGCCAGCAGGCTAAAGAAGTGGCGGGTCAGATAGGGCCGCTGGCCGCGCACCGCGTAAGTGTTGGCATAACAGGTGTAAACAAAATCCCACTGATCCTCGCGCAGCTCATCGCCGCGATACCAGCTGAATTCAAAGCCGCTGCTCATCACCTGCTCACGCTCTTTACGCAGTTGTTTGCGCTTGCGCGACATCAGCGTGTCGAGGAAATCCTGAAAATCGCGGTAGCCTTTGTTATGCCAGTGATACTGCAAGCCGAGGCGCTCCAGCCAGTCTGGCTGCTGCTGCATGATGTGGTTGGCGAACGGCGTGGTGAAGTTGATGTGCGCGCCGCTCAGACCGTGTTGATAGAGGTTATCCGGCAGCACGCTGAGCAGTTTCAGCACCGCTTCTTCATCGCCCAGCAGGCGTGCGCCAGTCACCGGACTGAACGGAATCGCGCCCAGCCATTTCGGATAGTAAGGAATACCGGCGCGCTGACAGGCATCCGCCCACGCATGGTCGAACACATATTCACCGCGCGAATGGCGTTTGCGATAGCCCGGCAGCGCCGCACGCAGCGTGCCGTTTTCGCGCCACAGCAGGTGATCCGTCTGCCAGCCGTTTTCGGGCCGCACGCTGCCGCTCTCTTCAAGTGACAAGAGAAATGCGTGGCGTAAAAACGGTTGATCGTCAGGTAACAGCGCATCCCATTCGACGGCGGCAATCTCCGCCAGCGACGACAGATGTAGCAAAGACATTCACGGCTCCCGGCCTGATGAAAGCAGGCGCCTAGTTCAACAGGTTTTCCCGCGTGGGAAAAGGTGCAGCGCACTGAATGTGTATACCTTGCTTTGTGCCCGCAACCGACCTGTGGATAGTTCCGTAGCGGCGCGATTTATCGCGCGCCCTTTAGGCATGTGTATACTCAGCTTTTTTAGCCGTCAGGAAACGCCATGGATCGCCTCGATTGTGACCGCATGTTTGTCGCCGTGCTGGAAGTGGGCAGCTTCGCCGGCGCTGCCGAACGCCTTGGCACCAGCAGCGGCCAGGCGTCGAAGCTGGTCTCCCGGCTGGAGCAGGAACTCGGGGTGCAGCTGTTTAAACGCAGCACGCGCGCGCTCTCGCCCACCGAAATCGGTCGCGCCTATTACGAGCGGGTAAAAACCCTGCTGGAAGCCTTTGATACGCTGGATGCCACGGTGCGCGACAGCGCCACTACGCCGAGCGGCCGCCTGAAAATCAGCGCGCCCGGCACCTTTGGTACTGCGGTGTTGGCCAGCGTGCTGGTGGAGTTCGCGCGTCATTATCCGCAGATCGAACTCGACGTGAACTTCTCCGATCGTGCAGTTAACATCGTCGATGAAGGCTTTGATATGGCGATTCGCATCGGCAAGCTTGATGACAGCAGCCTAATCGCGCGCCGCCTCGGCGATGTGCCGATTCGCGTAGCCGCGTCTTCCGGTTATCTGCTGCAACACGGCACGCCGCAGCACTGGCGCGATTTGGCGGCTCATCAGTGCATCAGCGATACCAACTTCCGCGATCCCTGGCATTGGCCGTTCGTGACGCCGTGCGGCGACAGCGTCAGCATGCCGATTCGCGGTCGTCTCTGTTTCTCCAATACCGAAGCCTGTTTGCAGGCGGCGATCGCCGGATTGGGCATTGCGCGGCTACCAGGTTTTATTGCCGCACCCGCCCTGCAGCGCGGTGAAATCGTCTCGCTATTAGAGGAATTCGCCACGCCGCCCATGGGCCTGTTCGCGCTCTATCCGCCGGCGCGTCATCTGGCGCAGAAAACCCGGCTGCTGATCGATTTCCTCGCCGCCCATTTCCAGCACCATCCGCCCGGCTAATTCCTTCCATTTTGGAAGCAATGAAAGCCATTTTGCCCGGATTATCGCCCAACCAGCAGCGCTGTATGCTCACTTCATCAACACTGAGGAGAGAAGACGATGCTGGTAAACGGTAAGTGGAGTGCAGAGTGGCATCCGGTGCAAGCCACCGATCAACAAGGCGGATTTGTGCGCCAGACCTCCAGTTTTCGTCACTGGATTAGTGCAGATGGTTCCAGCGCATTCGCTGCCGAGCCGGATCGTTATCACCTCTATGTGGCGCTGATTTGTCCGTGGGCCTCGCGCACGCTGCTGGCGCGCAGTCTGAAAGGGCTGGATAAGGTCATCAGCGTGTCGGTGGTTGAGCCGCAGCTCGGCGCGCAAGGCTGGCGCTTCGGTGATTATCCTGGCGCAGATCGCGACTGGCTGAATAAAGCCGAATACCTTCACGAACTCTACACCCGTGCCGATGCCGATTTCACCGGCCGCGCCACCGTGCCGGTGCTGTGGGACAAAAAGACGCAAACCATCGTCAATAATGAGTCAGCCGATATCCTACGCATGCTGAACAGCGGCTTTGGCGCGCTGGCGGACGATCGCATCGATCTTTATCCCGAGGATCTGCGCGCTGAGATCGACGCGCTAAACGAATCGATCTATCCGCGCCTGAATAACGGCGTCTATCGCGCCGGTTTTGCTACCACACAGGTGAGTTATCAGCAGGCGTTCAACGATGTGTTCAGCCAGTTAGATGAGCTGGAGCTGCGCTTGCAGGATGGCCGTACTTTCCTGCTCGGCGAGCGCTTAACCGAAGCGGATATCCGCCTGTTCGTCACGCTGGTGCGCTTTGACGCCGCCTATCACGGCCTGTTTAAATGCAACCTGCGCCGCCTGCGCGACTATCCGCTGCTCGATCGTTATCTAAAGAGTATGCTTTCGGTCTCTGGCGTGCGTCAGACGGTGAATATCGATCACATCAAGCAGGGCTATTATTCAATTAAAGCGCTGAATCCAAACGGCATTGTGCCGGTTGGCCCGGATATGGCGGCCTACGATTTATAAGGAATAGGGCGATGGCAAAAGCGTTAGTGATTTTTTTACATGGCGTCGGCAGCAACGGCGATGATCTCGCGGTGCTCGGCGAACATTGGGCGCGCCTGCTGCCGGATGTGGCGTTTGCCTCGCCGAATGCGCCCTATCCTTTTGAACACGCGATGGGATATCAGTGGTTTAGCCTGACCGGCATCACGCCCGAAAACCGCCCGGCGCGCGTGCGTGAAGCGCGCGCGGCCTTTGATAACACGCTGCAGCAGCTGATGGCGCAGCACGGCATGGCGGATGCGTGGGACAAAGTGATTCTGGTGGGCTTTTCGCAGGGTTCGATCATGGCGTTAGATGCGCTGGCGTCGGGCCGTTATCCGCTGGCTGGCGTGGTGGCCTTTTCCGGCCGTATGGCATTTGATGGCGCATTAACGCCGCAGCCGTATACGCCTGCGCTGCTGATTCACGGCAAAGCCGATGAGGTGATTCCGTTTAGCGAAAGCGTATCGGCGGAGCAACGTTTACAGCAGGCTGGCGTGACGGTGGAAGCGCGTTATGAAGCGGCAACCGGCCACACCATTTCATCGCAGGGTGCGATGGATGCCGCCGGTTTCATTGCGCAATGTTTACAGGATTAAGGCCAGTAACGATTTACCGCCTGCCACGCTTTTTGCGCAGCCACGTCTGCTGGCTGCGCCTTCAACTTATCGTTGAACACTTCAATGCCGACCGGCCCGCTATAACCGGCACTTTTCAGCTTATCGACAAAGCGTTCCACTTCGATGATGCCATCGCCCGGCAACAGGCGCTGGTGACGCGCGTACTCGCTGAGCGGCTGCTTATCCTGTGGTGGCATGTCGGCCATATCGCACAGCTGCACTTCGTAGATACGGTCAGCGGGAATGCCATCCAGCTGCGACGCATCGCCGCCTAACGCGCAGATGTGGAACAGATCGACCACCAAACCGATATTCGGCTGGTCCAGCCGTTGCAGCCGTTCCCACGCCAGCGGCAGCGTGTTATCTACGCTGCACCACGCCATCGGCTCATACATGATGCGCATGTTGTAACGTGCGGCTTCCGATGCCATCCAACGTAAATCTTCATCAATACGCGCCGCCACACAATCTTCACGCGTGCTGGCCGGTGCCTGAATGGTGTCGCAGCCGATGGTTTGGGCAATCTGAATAAACTGACGCAGCTCTTCGCGTTTTTGCTGGCGGTCGCGATCCGGCGCACCGGTGAAATCGCGCAGCACCTGTACATTGGTGAAGCCAAGCTGCAACTGCTTCGCTAACTGTGGCGTACTGGCTTGTACATCGTCGCGCCAGATCTCAACCTGCTCAAAACCGGCGGCGCGTGCGGCACGCAGCTTCTCCTCAGGTTCACCGTTTAACAACACCAGGTTAAGGAATTTAGGGTTACAACGCATGACACAGCTCCTTAATCGTCCGGATAATCGGTGACAAATTCTGTGCGTCACGCGCACAGAATGGCGATCAGTATCTACCTCTGAGGAGTTATTTCAAGCGCGATGGTTATCCGAGCAGATTGACCGCGGCAAAACCGGCGAAGGTCATCAGCAGCGAACCAATAACATGCACCATCACGCTCGACATCGCCCAAAGGTATTTACCTGATTGTAGCAACCCAACAATTTCTGCAGAAAAAGTGGAAAAGGTGGTTAAGCCGCCACACAAGCCAGTGACAATTAACAGTTTCCAAAAGGGATCGATATGCGGGTTACGCACAAAAAAGGCCAGCGCCGCGCCGATGATAAAACCGCCTACCAGATTGACCATCAGGGTGCCGGGCGGCAAATTAGGAAACAGCGCGTTAAAACGTAATGAGATCAACCAACGCAGCGTACAGCCCACCGCACCGCCCAGCACCACCGCCAGTAACGACTTCAACATAGTTTGGAGCTCCTGATATGAATGACGCGCAGGGCCGCGGCAGGACAGAATAACACCTGACACACCGCCGTCTCCCGCGCAGGGATACGAGTGTTGTCAGGCGTCATCAGCCGTCTGTGACCAGAACGGCGGTTGGGGAAGGTGGCACGCCATCACCTTAGGCGGGAGATAATACGCTGGCTTGGCAATGCAGACAATATGGTGAAGGAGGCACAGTTTTGTCGCGGCGCGATCTATCGCGCGCATCAGTGAAGGCACCGTGCCAACCCCTCTTTGCGTAATAAATTGCCCCGCTACGGTTGGTGCCAATATCAACGTTCGAAGTGAATCACGCCCTTAATCAGTTCCCGGTTGTTAATCACATCCGCTTCAAAGCGCTCTGCCAGCGTAGAAAAATCATAATGGCGATTGAGCATCATGTCGGCACGAAGCTGCCCGTTCGCCATCAGTTCGCCTACTTTCGCGAAATCTTCCAGCGTGGCGTTGCGGCTGCCCAGCAGCGTGGTTTCCTTTTTGTGGAACTCGATATCCGGGATCACCAGATCGCCTTTGTGCAGGCCGACAAACACGATGGTGCCGCCATGACGAATCAGTTTCACCGCGCCGTTCATCGCCGCAGGGCTGCCGGTGGCATCAATCACTTTGGCCGCCAAACGTCCACCAAATTCCGCCCGCAACTGCGTTTCAAAATCGGCATCTAATGGATTCACCGTCGCCAAACCCAGCTTCTGCGCTACGTGCGCGCGGCGCTGCTCGCTGGTGTCGGCCACCACCACATACGCCCCCGCTGCCGCCGCAATCGCGGCCACGCCAAGACCAATTGGACCTGCGCCCACCACCAAAACCTGCTCATCCGCCGTAACGGCCGCACGGCGCACAGCATGCGCGCTGATGGCGAAGGGTTCAATCAGCGCGGCGGCTTCGGGATCAACCTCATCCACCGCCAGCAAATTGCTGGTCGGCACGCTAAGGTATTCACAGAAACCGCCATCCTGATGCACCCCAATCACCGAGATTTTTTCGCAGCAGTTGGTTTTGCCACTCAAACAGGCATCGCACTGCTGGCAGGCAACGTAGGGAATCAGCGCCACGCGCTGGCCCAGCCTGAAGCCGCTGGTCTGGCTGCCGAGTTCTACCACTTCGCCACACAGCTCATGCCCCAACACACGTGGATAGCTGAAAAACGGCTGATTTCCGGCCCAGGCGTGGATATCGGTGCCACAAATGCCGGCGGCGATCGGTTTGATCAGAACTTCATGGGCGGCGGGCGTCGGCTTCGCGCGCTGCTGCCATACCATCTGGCGCGGCTCGGCGACCACCAGCGTTTTCATCGTTGTCATTGGCTTCTCCTGTGCTGTTGTCGCAGTTATGGCGAAAATCGCCGATGGCGGCGTTTTGCGTTGGGGGAAGTGTGAAGCCAACCGCTTTTTTTGGGCTTTGTATGGTTTTTAATAGATAAAAAACCGGAGACGCGTATGAGCCGCAGCCAGAATCTACGTCAGAACGTGATTAATCAGATGCTGGAAGGCATTGCCAAACGGCATATCCGTTCGCCGTTGCCACCGCAGGCGGCGCTGGCCGAGATGTTCAACATCAGCCGCACTACGGTGCGCCACACTTTGCAGCATCTGCATGAGCGCGGCGTGCTGGAAAAGGTGGATGAAACCTACGTTATCGTGCGCGATCCCAGCGAAGAAGATGGTTTTAACGCCCTGACGCCGCCGATCGATCAGCAGGCGCTGCAGTTTGAGCAGACCTTTTTCAACCTGATTAATCAGCGTCAGCTGATGCCGGGCGATACCTTTAGCGAGCTGCAGTTAGCCCAGCAGGTGAAGGTCAGTCCGGTTGTGGTACGTGAATTCCTGCTGCGCTTTATGCGTTATGACCTGCTGGAACCGGTGAAGCGCGGACAATGGCGCATGAAGAAGTTCGATCAGAAGTATGCCGAGAACCTGTTTGAGCTGCGTGAAATGCTGGAAACCCACGCGCTGACCCGTTTTCTCAACCTGCCCTCGCAGGATGAGCGCTGGATGCAGGCGCGCGACCTGCTGGATCGCCATCGTTCGATGCGTGACACCATCGCCAGCAATTACCGCCACTTCGCCGCGCTGGATAAAGAGATGCACACGCTGATTCTCTCCGCCGCCAACAATCCGTTTTTTAATCAGTCGCTGGAGATTATTTCCGTGATTTTTCACTCGCATTATCAATGGGATGAAACCGATCTTAAGCAAAGAAATATCGTGGCGCTGGAGGAACATATGGCGATTCTGACAGCGCTGATTAGCCGTCAGGATGTCGAAGCGTTATGTGCGCTACACAATCATCTCGGCACCGCCAAGACATCGATGATCCGTTCGATCCGCCAGTACAATTAAAAACCGATTAAAAACCACAAAGCATTAGCTCCCGCACGAATCTGAAACATCTCCGCAACATCCCGATCTGATTGCTTCTAGTCTCGAAGTCAATCCGTTGGGGCAGCACCGTTTTGCTGCCGCAGGATCCCACACAAACGCATAACGATAAGTACCCAGATCCGGGAGGTCGCAATGGAAAATACTTCGGCTCGTGGCCGCGAAAACGCGCCACAACCGGCTGCAGACGGGCAAGATTTTATCCCGGCACGCAGTGACGTGGTGCGCTCGCCGCGCATTAGAAAGATCCAGATTACCGCCATGCTGCTGCTGCTGTTCGCCGCCATGATCAACTATCTCGACCGCAGTTCGCTGTCGGTGGCCAATATGACCATCCGGGGAGAACTGGGTTTATCCGCGACTGAAATTGGCGTGCTGCTGTCGGCCTTCTCGCTGGCGTATGGCTTAGCGCAGCTGCCGTGCGGTGCGCTGCTCGATCGCAAAGGGCCGCGCATCATGCTGGCGATTGGTATGTTCTTCTGGTCGCTGTTCCAGGCGGCCGCCGGTTTGGTGCATAACTTCACCCAGTTTATTTTGGTGCGTATCGGGTTAGGTATTGGCGAAGCACCGATGAACCCGTGCGGCGTGAAGGTGATCAACGACTGGTTCAACATCAAAGATCGCGGCATGCCGATGGGCATGTTTAACGCCGCTTCGATGATTGGCTTGTCGATTGCGCCACCGATTCTGGCCGCGATGATGATGGTGATGGGCTGGCGCGGCATGTTTATCACTATCGGCGTGCTCGGCATGTTTCTCGCCATCGGCTGGTATCTGATGTACCGCGATCGCGATAACAACACGCTGAGCGGTGAAGAGATTCATTATCTGCAGGCGGGCAGCGTGGCATCACGCAAAGAGCCGCTGAGTTTTGCCGAGTGGCGCGGCCTGTTCAAACAGCGCACCATGTGGGGCATGATGATTGGCTTCAGCGGCATCAACTACACCGCGTGGCTGTATATCGCGTGGCTGCCGGGCTATCTGCAATCCACTTATAATCTTGATCTGAAAAGCACCGGTTTACTGGCCGCGATTCCATTCCTGTTCGGCGCGGCGGGCATGCTGCTGAACGGTTATGTGGTCGATGCGCTGGTGCGTCGCGGCCATGATGCGGTGAAGGTGCGTAAGATCTCAATCGTCACCGGCATGCTGTTGTCCGCCGCGTTTACCGCCTTTGTAACGCGTGCCACCGACACCACCAGCGCGGTCACCATGATTGGTATGGCGCTGTTCTGCATCCACTTTGCCGGTACATCGTGCTGGGGTCTGATTCACGCCAACGTCACGGCGCGCATGACCGCCTCGGTCGGCAGCATCCAGAACTTCGCCAGCTTCGTGTTCGCCTCGTTCGCCCCGGTGATCACCGGTTGGGTGCTGGATACCACCAAGTCGTTTAGCCTGGCGTTGATGATTTGCGCCGGTGTCACGGTGGTGGGTGCGCTGGCCTATTTGCTGCTGGTGCGTAAGCCGATTACCGATGGGGTTTGAATGGTCGCCAGGAATGGCGTAATACATGTCAGTTAAGCGCAGTGCGACTTTCGTTCGCCTCGTACTGAGGCAGTTGCAGCACCTTCGTGCGGCGACCGAGCAGAGGGCGTCTGGCCACGCCCTCTGCACTCCCAGGCCTTGCGCCAGCCCAACCCGCCGCTTCGCGGTACCTTCACTCATTCACGATTCCTGACGGACCGGTGTC
Organism: Pantoea leporis; assembly: GCF_028048155.1. Classification (NCBI taxonomy): domain Bacteria; kingdom Pseudomonadati; phylum Pseudomonadota; class Gammaproteobacteria; order Enterobacterales; family Erwiniaceae; genus Pantoea; species Pantoea leporis. The sequence continues at coordinate 44,239 of NZ_JALMEU010000008.1, read as the reverse complement.
GATTCGCTCCTGCTCAACGCCACCTCTCGCCGCATCCATGCGGCTCGTCCTGGAATCCCTCAATCGTTCAGCGGATTGGGATGTCGCCTCAACACCCTCGCTGCAGCAGCAATGCGTTTTCTTAATTCACAATCGCTATAAGCTCCGTAAAGTCGCCATGCATGGCGACCGGATGCCTATGAATATGCGCACCGGCAATTGGCGTTATGCCGGGTGGGTGAAAAACTGCGATTCGCATTGGCGCGCGATCTCCCACAGCTTGTTGCGAATCACCTGTTTCAGCTGCAGCGTTGATTGCGACTGCGGTTGATCGCGGCGACTGATTAACATCACCTCAAACGGTAGCGGCTGCGCGACCGGCAACAACTTGAGCTGGTCGGCATAACGGCACGCGGTAAACAGATCGACAATCCCGACGCCGCCGCCCGCCAGCACCATATCAGCAATCACCGAATAGGTTTTAATCGACAGCGATACCGCCGGATTGAGCCCTTTATCGCGCAGCGCGCGGTGCAGCACCCGACCAAGCGGATCCTGATTCTGCATCATCAACAGGTTGTTGGCGCACAGCCACTCCAGCGTCACCGGCTCATGGTGGGTGTGATCGCGCGGCAGCAACGCCACCATCGACGACTGAAACAGCGGTTCCGCCAGTAAATCGGCATCCACCTGCTGACCAAACACCAGCGCGAAATCGAGCTGATTATCCATCAGCATGCGGCACAAGGTGCTGAAGTGCTCGGTGACCAGTTCCACGCTGACCGACGCCGCCTGTTGCCGCCAGTTCACCAGCGCGGGTGCTAATACCATCTGACCAAACGCATGCGCAGCACCGACGCGCACCGTTTGCCCTTCACCGCGCCGCAGTTGCTCGGTCAGTTGGGTAATCGCCTGTAAACGCTGATAGATATCTTCCACTTCCGGCAGCAAGCGCCGCCCTTCTGCCGTCACCACCATGCCCTGCGCGCGCCGCTCAAACAGCGCAAAACCGAGCTGCTGCTCGGCGTGATTAAGCACGCGGCTGACATTCGGCTGCGACACATTCAGCAAACGCGCCGCCGCACTGATGCTGCCGGTCTGCACAATCGCCTGAAAGACTTCAATATGCCGCAGCCGCATGATTATTCGCCCCAGGTGGCTTCAAGCACGCGCAGCCAGTTGCCGTGGCAAATCTTCTCCAGCAGCTCGCGTGAATAGCCGCGTTGCGCCAGCGCCTGCACCAGCAGCGGGAATCCGGCCACGTCCTTAAAATCGCCTGGCATGGTGGCGCCATCAAGATCCGAACCAAAACCGACGCCCTCTTCCCCCACTTTTTCCAGCAGATACTCAACGTGACGCACGATGGCATCGACGCCGGTCGGCGCATGACGATCGCCATCTTCACGCAGGAACGGCACGGCAAAATTGACGCCGACAAAGCCGTTGGTTTCGGCAATCGCCGCCAGCTGGCGATCGGTGAGATTACGCGACTGCGCGCTGAGCACATGCGCGTTGGAGTGGCTCGCCACCAGCGGCGCATCGCTGATTTCCGCGGTGTGCCAGAAGCCTTTCTCATCCATATGCGACAAGTCGACCATGATGCGGCGGCGATTACAGTCGCGCACCAGCTGCTTGCCTGCTGCCGTCAGGCCGTTGCCGATATCTGGCGACGAGGGATAGAGGAACGGCACGCCGTCGCCGAACTGATTCGGGCGGCTCCACAGCGGTCCCAGCGTGCGCAAGCCGCTGGCGTACAGCATGTCGAGCAGCTCGCCGTGGGTATCCAGCGCTTCCGCACCTTCGACGTGCATCACCACCGCTAACACCTTGTTCGCCATGCAGTGACGAATCTCGCGCACGCTGCGGCAAATCTTCACCTGGCCATTCGAGGCCTGCTCAATGCGCAGCAGCAGCGCCAGCATGGAAAAGGTCGCGTCGCGCGCTGAGTTGATAATTTCCCGAGGAAAATCTGCGAGGTCTGGCGCACTTCTTGCAATCAGAGGATGGGAAGGCACCCAGGTGGCGAAAATGCCACCTGCCATATTTCCCTGACGGATACGCGGCAAGTCCATTTGGCCCGTTTTGGTGCCAGTAAAAAAGGCATTAACCGCGTCCGGCTGATGGTGCTGCCACAGCTTATTCAGCACATCGTTGTGGCCGTCAAAGACCGGAATATCGAGGGTAATCGAGTCAGACATGTTGTTCAGTTCCATGTTCGGGGGAAAGCGCAGCACTGCCAGCTGGCGGAGCAAATTGCACCATAAAAGGGCAAAACCACACGCGTGAAATAAAGGACGTAGAACCGGTATTAATCCTCCGGCGGGTGCGTAAAGTCAAGACAAAAAACAATCAAATAACAATTTTTTATTTTAATTATCAATCAGTTGGGAGTTTACATGGTTACCAGAAGACGTTTTCTTGCAGGATGCACTGCTGTACCTGTTGTTTCCTACCTCAGCCTGAATTCTTCCTTTGCCGCGACGCCGCCGACCATGCTGGTGATCGCGATGCAGCTCGATAACATCACCAGCCTCGATCCACACGAAAGCTTCGAAGCCACCGGCGGCCAGATCTGCGGCAACCTCTATCAACGTCTAGTCACGCCCGATCCCAAGCAAGCCGATAAAGTGATTGGTCAACTGGCGCAAAGCTGGGACGTCAGCAGCGATAACGGCACCTACACTTTCCATCTCGATCCGGCGGCCAAATTCGCCGATGGTTCGCCGCTTACCGCAGAAGACGTGGCGTTCTCGATTGAGCGTATCGTCAAGCTGGATAAGAGCCCGGCCTTTATTATCAACCAGTTCGGCTTTACCAAAGACAACGTGACGCAGCGGGTCACCGCGAAAGATGCGCACACCGTGGAGATGAAACTCGGCGCGCCGGCGGCCGAAACCTTCCTGCTCTACTGCTTGTCCGCCACCGTCGGCAGCATCGTGTCGAAGAAAGCCTGTCTGGCGAACCAGCAGAACAATGACTTCGGTAACGGCTGGCTGAAACAGCACAGCGCCGGTTCCGGTGCCTTTACCCTGCGCACCTGGAATGCCAGCGAAACGGTGATTCTGGAGATTAGCCCGCAATATAAAGGCGCCAGCAAAACCAAACGCGTGATCCTTAAACACATCGCCGACCCAGCCGCGCAGGCGCTGATGCTGAAAAAAGGCGATGTTGATGCCGCGTATGACCTCACCACCGAACAGCTGCTGCAGGTGAAAAACGACAGCAGCGTGTCGCTGGTGAATCAGTCGCTGTCGGCCATCATGCTGATGTCGTGCAACACCAATAATCCGTATCTGAAAAAACCGCAGGTGTGGCAGGCGCTGAAGTGGGCGCTGGATTACGACAGCATTCAGAAAAACATTCTGTCGATGAGTTTTGTTACCCATCAAAGCTTCCTGCCGAGCGGCTTCCCGGCGGCGCTGGACGATACGCCATTCCACAAAGATCTGGCGAAAGCCAAAGCGCTGCTGGCCGAAGCGGGATATCCGGACGGTTTCGAAATCACCCTCGATCACTACTCCATGCAACCGTATCCGGACATCGCGCAGGCGATTCAGACGCAATTGGGCGCGATTGGCATCAAAGTGTCACTGATCGCCGCTGAAAACCGCCAGGTGCTGACCAAGATGCGTGCACGACAGCATCAGCTGGCATTGACCGTGTGGGGCGCCGATTACTTTGATCCTAACTCCAATACCGAAGCCTTCTGCGTTAACACCGACAACAGTGATAACGCGCGTGCGCGAACGCTGGCGTGGCGCTGCAGCTGGTCAGACGATGAATTTAACAAACTCACCGAGCAGGCGCTGCATGAGCCGGATCCGGCGAAGCGCATCGCGCTCTATCAGCAGATTCAGCAGTTAGGTCGCGAGAAGAGTCCGTTTATTTTCATGATGCAGAAGACCAAAAACGTGGCCACCAGCAAAGCACTGAGTGATGTCCACATGACCGTGCTGGAGCAGTGGCCGTATGCGCAGGTGAAAAAAGCCTGATGCCGTTACTGAAGAGAATCGTCAGCACCCTGGGAAGCCTGGTGCTGACGCTGTTTGGTCTGTCGGTGTTGACCTTTTTCATTGGCCGCGTCATGCCCACCGATCCGGTGCTGGCGGCGGTCGGTGATAACGCACCGCAATCGGTAGTTGAGCGCGTACGTGTGGAAATGGGGCTGGATCAGCCCCTTTACGTGCAGTTTGGTCACTACCTCAATCAACTGCTGCATGGCGATCTCGGTAAATCGATTCTCACCTCGAATCCGGTGATTACCGATATCGCCCGCTTCTTCCCCGCCACCATGGAGCTGGCAACGGCGGCCATCATCATCGCGGCGCTGGTTGGCATTCCGCTTGGCGTGTGGGCGGCGGTGCGTCAACGTTCGTGGGTCGATCAAACCATTCGCGTGATCTGTCTCGCCGGCCATTCGCTGCCGGTGTTCGTGCTGGCGCTGCTGAGCCTGCTGGTGTTCTACGCGGTGCTCGGCATTGCGCCCGGCCCCGGACGGCAGGACATCATCTGGCAGGATATGGTGCCGCAGGTCACCGGCTTCCTCACCATCGATTCGCTGCTGGCCAGAGAAACGGACGCCTTCTGGGATGCACTGGCCCACATGGCGCAGCCGGTGCTGATTCTGGCCTACTTCAGCATGGCCTACATCACGCGTATGACGCGCACCTTTATGCTTAACGCGCTGAGCGGCGAGTTCGTGATCACCGCGCGCGCCAAAGGTTTGTCATCACAGCGGGTGATTTGGCGGCATGCGTTTCCCACCGTGGCGGTTCAGCTGGTTACGGTGCTGGCGCTGACCTACGCCGGATTGCTGGAGGGCGCGGTGGTGACGGAAAACGTCTTCGCCTGGCCTGGCATCGGCCAATATCTCACTACATCGCTGATGAACGCCGACATGAACCCGGTGATCGGCGCCACTTTGCTGGTCGGCACCGTGTATGTGCTGCTCAATCAGCTGGCTGATCTTCTCTATCGACTTTGGGACCCGCGCGTAAAATGATCTTCTTCTCACGAGAATGGCTGCTCGACGACACGCCAGCCAATCGCCGCCAGGCGGTGTGGGGCCGGCGTTATCGCCTGTGGCTCAGCCTGCGCAGTAATCCGCTGGCGATGGCCGGATTGCTGGTGGTGGCGGTGATGCTGCTGCTGGCGCTGTTTGCGCCCTGGTTGACGCCGTTCGAACCCGGTATGCAGCATCTGGAAAACCGTCTGGCGGCCCCTTCCGCCGCGCACTGGCTCGGCACCGATGAGCTGGGGCGCGATGTCTGGACGCGCATTATCTACGGCGGCCGCACCACGCTCGGCATGGTGATCGCCGTGGTGCTGCTTACCGCGCCGCTCGGCCTGCTGATTGGCTGCATCGCCGGCTATGCCGGCGGTTTCATCGATAAAGCGCTGATGCGTTTGACCGACATCTTCCTCGCCTTCCCGCGTCTGATTCTGGCGCTGGCGTTTGTCGCCGCGCTGAAACCCGGCGTGGAGAGCGCGATTCTGGCGATTGCCCTGACGTCGTGGCCGCCGTATGCGCGTCTGGCGCGGGCCGAAACCCTGCAGTTCCGCCACAGCGACTTTATCGCCGCCAGCCGTCTGACCGGCGCTTCGCCGCTGCGCATTATTCTGCGCCACATCATGCCGCTGTGCGTGCCGAGCCTGATTGTGCGCGTCACGCTGGACATGAGCTCCATCATCATCACCGCTGCCAGCCTCGGTTTTCTCGGCATGGGCGCGCAGCCGCCGTCACCGGAATGGGGCACGATGATCGCCACCGCGCGTCGTTTCCTGTTCAGCGAATGGTGGGTGCCATTAATGCCGTGTATCGCGATTTTCCTGACGTCACTGGCGTTCAACTTTCTCGGCGACGGTCTGCGTGACGTGCTGGATCCCAAGGAGCGCTAAATGTTGGTGGAAATTGAGAACCTGCGCGTTGCCTTCCGCTCGCGCAGCGAAACCGTTGAAGCGGTGCGCGGCGTCAGTTTTAGCGTTGGCCACGAGAAGTTCGCCATTGTCGGCGAAAGCGGCTCAGGCAAGTCATTGACCGCGCGTAGCCTGATGCAGCTACTGCCGGGCAACGCGGAAGTCAGCGCCGACGTGCTGCGCTTTGACGGCATCGATCTACGCGGAGCCAGCGAGAAAGTGCTGCGCAGAATTCGCGGCAAGCGCGTCGGTTTTATCCTGCAGGACCCGAAATATTCGCTCAATCCGGTGATGACCATCGGCCAGCAGATTGCCGAAGCCTGGCGCGAGCACAAAGGCGGCAGCCATAAAGCGGCGATGCAGGCGGCGATTGAGCTGCTGGAGCAGGTGAAGATTCGCGACCCTGAAGCCGTGGCGCAACGCTATCCGCATGAAGTCTCGGGCGGCATGGGTCAGCGCGTGATGATTGCCATGATGCTGGCACCCGATCCGGAATTGTTGATCGCCGATGAACCCACCAGCGCGCTGGATGCCACGGTGCAGGCGGAGATTCTGAAGCTGATTGACGAGCTGGTATCGGCGCGCGGCATGGGGCTGATCCTGATTAGCCACGATTTGCCGCTGGTGTCGCACTTCTGCGATCGCGTGGCGGTGATGTACGCCGGCCGCATCGTTGAGCTGCTCGATGCCGGGCAGTTGCAGCAGGCGCAGCATCCCTATACGCGCGGTTTGCTGGCGTGTTTGCCGTCGTTGCGCCATCCGCGCGAGCGTTTACCCGTATTGCAGCGCGATGCCGCGTGGCGAGAATAATTTATGATTCAAATCGATAACCTGCGCATCAACTTCGGTGCGCACACGGCGGTAAAAGACGTCAGTTTCTCGGTCGGTAACGGCGAAAGCTTTGGCCTGGTCGGTGAAAGCGGCTCGGGCAAATCCACCATCCTGCGCGCGCTCGCCGGACTGAATGCCGACTGGCAAGGCAGCATGCTGTTTGGTGGCATGCAGCTCAGCGCCAAACGCAGCCGCGCCTTCTATCGTCAGGTGCAGATGGTATTTCAGGACCCGTTTGGTTCGCTGCATCCGCGCCAGACCATCGATCGCATCCTGCACGAACCGCTGCTGGTGCATCAGCTTGATCGCGCCGAACAGCGCATCAGCCAGGGGTTAAGCGAAGTGGGGTTGCCCGCGTCGGTGCGTTTCCGCTATCCGCATCAGCTGTCGGGCGGCCAGCGTCAGCGCGTGGCGATTGCGCGCGCGCTGATCGCCGAACCGGAAGTGCTGCTGCTGGATGAGCCGACCTCGGCGCTGGATGTGTCGGTGCAGGCCGAAATACTCAATTTACTCAGCGATCTCCGCAGCGAGCGCAAACTCACCTACATTATGGTGACGCATAACCTCGCGGTGGTAACGCATCTGTGTCAGCGCATTGGCGTGATGCAGAATGGCGAGATGGTGGAACAGCTGAGCGCCGACGATCTGCGCGCGCGGCGCATCCAGCATCCACATACCGCCCAACTTTTCGATCTCAGCATGACGCTGGAGGAACCGGCATGACCGCTTACTGGCAACGCGCCGCGGATGTCGCACAACAGATCACTGAAAGCTGGCAACAGCCAGGCGCGCCGGGCGGTGCGATGATCCTGTTTGATGCGCAGCAGATTCACTCAACGCACTGCGCCGGATTAGCTGATTTGGCGCAGCAAACGCCGTTTAGCGCCGACAGCGTGGTGCGTTTCGCCTCCATCACCAAACATCTGTTTGCCGCGCTGGTGACCGGACCGGGACGCCGCTATCTCAAGCTCGACGATCCGCTGGTGCAGCATCTGCCGCAGCTGAGCGGAGCCAACGGCCAGATCACCGTCGGCCAGGCGCTGGATATGAGCAGCGGTTTGCCGGACGTGCGCGAAACCTTATCGCTGCTGGGATTGTCGGTGTACAACGCCACCCGCGCCGACGACCTGCTGGATTTTGTCGCGCGCGAAGGCGATCTCAACTACGCGCCCGGCAGCGAAATCTCCTACACCAATACCGGTTATCGGCTGGTTGAAGAGGCGCTGAAAGCCAAAGGCGTGTTATTCAATGACCTGCTGCAGCAGTACATCTGCGATCCGCTGGACATCAACCTGATTGCGCCGGAAAGCTGGTTCGATATTGTGCCCGGTTTAGTGCCCGGCTACTGGCAAAACGGCGCGCAGTGGCAACTCTCCAGCGCCGGTTTGCATCTCTCGGCATCGGGCAGCGTCACTGGCAGCCTGAATCATCTGACGCGCTGGCTGCAAAGCCTGCTGGCCGATAGCGGGCCGGGCGCGGGCGTGCTGCAGCGCCTGAGCGCGCCGCGCAATCTCAACGATGGTCGCACCAGCGGATACGGTTTGGGCATCACCAGCTCGACGCTTGGCAGCCAGACGCTGTTCGGTCACGGCGGTTCGCATGCCGGTTATAAGAGCTATTTCCTGCTGCATCCGGAGCTGAAAATCGGCGTGGCGCTGGTCGCCAACCGCGAAGATGTCACCACGTCGGAAAGCGTGCTGCGCGTGATGGCGGCGCTGCTCAATCGCGCGTTACCGGAGAAAGGACACGATTTAACGCCCGGACTTTACGTGGCGGAAGACGCCGCCGACTGGCTGGAAATCAAAGGCGCGACCGCCACCTGGCTCGGCGCAGGCGAAACTTTGTGGCGTGACGATGTGCACGGCACGGCGGTGTCGCTCTCCAGCACTTTCCCGATGCAACTACGCCATGCTGGCGCGGCGATTGTGGGAGAGATTGGTCATGCCGCCCGACGTTTTGTGCCGGTGCAGGCCGATCAGGCCAGCCTCGATCATCTGCAGGGCCGCTGGTTCGCGCCGCAGTGGCGCAGCGAGTTGGTGATTGAGGGCGACAGCTTAATCATGGGCATCGGCCCGGCGGCGATTCGTGCGCGTTTGCAGTCGCTGGGCAACGATCGCCTATTAGCTACCGCGCAGGATGGACCGTGGGAGAAGCGCTTCGCGATTGCGCGCGAAGGCGACACGCTGCGGCTGCTGTTGAACCGCAGCCGCGTGGTGCGCTTTTTACAGACAGCACGCCCTAAATAATTCGAGTTGCAGCAAGGCGGCAAGTGGGTGAATCCCCAGGAGCTTACATCAGTAAGTGACTGGGGTGAGCACACGTAGCCAACGCAGCGGCGGCTCGAAGTATGACGGGCGCTAAGCCACGTAATGATGTAAACGGCCGATTTTCTCGATTTCGACTTCAATCTCATCGCCGGGGAACATAAACAGCGGTGGCGTGCGTTTTTTACCGACGCCGCCCGGTGAACCGGTGATGATCACATCGCCTGGCGACAGCGGGCTGAACGCGGAGATGTACTCAATGATCTTCGCCACCGGATGCACCATGCTGGCGGTGGTGTCGTTCTGCACTTCGCGCTGATTGAGCCAGGTTTTGATCGCCAGCTGCTGCGGATCGGGGATCTCGTCAGCTGTAGTCATCCACGGTCCGAAACCGCCGGTCTGCTGCCAGTTTTTCCCGGCGGTGAACCAGGTAAACTGCATGTCGCGCACCGTGGCATCCATAAAGCAGCTGTAGCCCGCAACGTGCTGCAACGCATCGGCGGCTTTCACCTGATAGGCCGCTTGGCCGATGATCACCGCCAGCTCACCTTCGTAATCAAATTCCTGCGTGGTGATGGGTTTCAGCAGCGGCTGCTGGTGCGCCGCCAGCGAATCCGCGAAACGCACAAATAGCGTCGGCGCTTCAATCGTCTCGGCAAACTCTTTGCGTTTGTCGGCGTAGTTCATGCCAACGCAGAACACTTTGCCAGGATTTTCCACCACCGGCAGGAAGCGAATGGCGCTAAACGGGTGATCAATCGGCTGGGACACATAGGCGTCGAGATCGCTTAACGCGCCGCGTTGCAGCAAGGTTTTCAGGTCCGGGCAGTCAGCACCAAGACGCAAGCCGATATCAATCACGCCCTCTTGCTGCACAATACCGTAACTTTTTCTTTGCTGGTCAATAAGATAAAAACTGCAGAGCTGCATGACTGCCTCGTTGTGATCTATAAATTGCGCGCAGGTTAGCAAAATTCAGCAGGAAATGCGGACCGACCTGATGACGCTATTTTCCACATCGCGCAATAAATTGCGCCGCTACGGTATGTGCACATATTGGTAGCGGCGCGATTTATCGCACATTTTACATTACGACTGCGTGGTCGCCAGATAGGAGAAGGCGCTCAGCAGGCTAATCAACGTGTTCATGTCATCGGCGCGATAGCCAACGGTGACCGCGTCAATGCGCGTCACGCCGGGGATCAGGCTGAACAGATCCGCCAGCACCGGTTTGCTGGCTTGCAGCTGCATCTCATAGGGCGCGCTCAGGCGCGTGGTGCTGACCTGGCGTTTGCGTTGCACGGCGGCCGTCGCTGCAGCGCGAATGACATTTTGCGCTGCCTGCGGGCTAATGGATTCGGCGCAGGTGTGCGAGATGGCGCGTTTCACGCAGACGTAATCCACCGAGGGATAATGCTCGGCAATCCAGCCTTTAAGCTGGTCGTCGCCGCTCACCAGCCACAGCGGCGTGCCCTGTTCAGCCGCGGCTGCAGCGTAAATGTCGCTTTCGCCCATCACCTTGCCGTTGATGTGAATGCGCCAGAACGCACGGCCGTTAATGGTGTGCGCCAGCACACCCGGTTCACCCGCCGCGCTGTGATAGCCGATAAAGAACAGGCCATCAAACGGCTGCTGCTCAATGCCTTCTACCATCGATAAGCCGCGCGGTTTGCCCTGCACCATGCGCGCGCGGGGATCGATATTTTCCGCACGCAGATTGGTCATCTGCGCGTGGCTGTCGGCCACCACCACTTCCGTTGCGCCGCCAGCGAAGGCGCCATCGATTGCGGCGTTAACTTCCTGTTCCATCAGTCCACGCGCCAGTTGGTATTCGGCGTGGCCGGGTGAACACTGTTCCGGCCGCATCACGCCGGCGATGCCTTCGATATCGGCTGAGATAAAGATTTTCATCGAATTAATTTATCCAATACTTCCGTTAACGACGGCCGATGATGGCCACGAAAACCGGTGACAGATTCGGCGCTGAGTAAGGCATCCAGCACCGCGTGTTCGGTGGCATCGGCGGCGGCGGCGAGCAGCGGTTCCAGCGTGGACTCTTCTGGCGGTTGCGGCTGCGGCTGGGTGGAAAACGCCAGCGCGATATCGCCCGAACCGTGGCCCCAATAGCTGCCCAGTCGTCCCAAACCGGCACCGGCGCGTTTGGCGACGCGCTTCAGCTGACGTGCATCGAGCGGCGCATCGGTCGCCATAATAATGATGATGGAACCGGCATCGCGCTGCGGCGTCAGTTCCGGCAGCAGCGGCGCGATCATTTCACCCAGGCGTACGCCATCCAGCGTCAGCGCGGTTAACGCGCCAAAGTTCGCCAGCACCAGCACGCCCAGCGTGGCGTTGAGCGACGGAATACTGCGCGATGCCGTGCCAATGCCGCCTTTCAAACTGAAACAGCTCATGCCGCGCCCGGCACCGACGCTGCCGCGCTCGAAATCTGCCGTGGCGTCATAGAGTGCTTGCTGCGCCATCGCTTCGGTGATCGCCAGCGCCTGAATATCGTTAAGCCAGCCGTCATTGCACTCCAGCGCCAGCGGATTGACCGTGGGCAAGCTGCGGCCCAACTCGCGGTTGCGGCTGATGGCATCGCGCACCAGCGTAGTAAACAGCGTGCCAACCGCCAGCGTGTTGCTCAGCAGAATCGGCGTTTGCAGCACGCCTAACTCTTCAACCTGCACCAGGCCAACCGGCTTGGCGAAACCGTTAAACACCGCCGCCGCACAAGGCAGCGGCTGGATAAACAGATTGTCGCCCGGCGGCACAATCGCGGTAACGCCGGTTTGTCGCTCGCCGTCGGCTAGCGTGTAGTGACCGACGCGCACGCCGGGCACATCGCTGATGCGATTGGTTGGCCCGCTGGCGCTGCGCGGTTGTCCCAGCTGACGCTCGTTGCGCCAGCGTTGCAGCAGCAGGTCGCGCTGCAGTTGTTGAAAGTCCATGCTTAGCTCTTCAGTTTGGGATCGAGCGTGTCGCGCAGCGCATCACCCAGCAGGTTAAACGCCAGCACGGTAATAAATATCGCCAGACCCGGAAACACGCTGACGTGCCACAAGCCCGCCATCATCATGCTGCGGCTCATCGCCAGAATATTGCCCCACTCCGGCACATCGGGTTCCGGGCCGAGGCCGATAAAACTCAGCCCGGCGGCGGTCAGAATACTGGTGCCGATACGCATCGTGAAATAGACAATCACGTTTGACAGCGTGCCCGGCAGAATATGGCGCAGCAGAATCACGCGATCCGGCGCACCGGCGCAGCGCACCGCTTCAACATAAGCTGCCTGTTTCAGCGACAGCGTAGAAGCACGCACGATACGGGCAAATACCGGCACGCTGAAGATGGCGACCGCAATGATCACGTTGTTGAGTCCCGGACCGAGAATCGCTACCACTGCAATCGCCAGCAGCATGCCGGGAAAGGCGAACAGCACGTCGGAGCCACGCATAATCAGCATATCGATCCAGCGTCCGTAATAGCCCGCCAGCAGGCCCAGCAGCACGCCGACCACCATGCCGAGCGTTACCGACAGCACGCCAACGTACAGTGAGATACGCGCGCCGAAAATGATGCGGCTGAACAGATCGCGGCCGAGTTCGTCGGTGCCCATCCAGTGCGTGCTGGACGGCGGGGATGACAGCGCCATCCAGTCCGGCGCCATCGGATCCCATGGCGCCAGCCAGGGTGCGAAAATAGCCACCAGCACCAGCAGCAGCACAAAGCCACCGGAGACCAGCGCCAGCGGATTACGCACCAGCGCGTGCAGGAAATCACGCCACGGCGAACGGATCGCCTCCTGCGCGTGGGCAGGCAGAGATTGCAGACTCATCAGGGCTCCTGTCGCAGGCGAATTGCTGGATTGACCACGGCATACAGCAGATCGACCAGCAGGTTAATGACGATAAATTCAAACACGAACAGCATGACTAATGCCTGGATCACCGGTTGATCCTGCGCCTTGATCGACTCGATCAACAGCCAGCCCAATCCCGGCCAGTTGAACACGCTTTCGACCACGATCGATCCGCCGAGTAAGAAACCGAACTGCAAACCGAGCATGGTGATCACCGGGATCAACGCATTGCGCATCACGTGTTTCCACGTTACCAGCCGATTGCGCAGCCCTTTGGCTTTGGCGGTGCGCACGTAATCTTCCTGCGCCACTTCAAGAAACGCCGAACGGGTGAAGCGCGCCATCACCGCTGCCACCGAGGAACCGAGTGTGATCGCCGGTAACACGATGTCGCTGGGCTGGTTAAAGCCGCTGACGGAGAACAGGCCAAACGGCATGGCGACGAACTGGATCAGCAGCAGACCGAGCCAGAAAGTGGGCATGGAGATGCCGCCGACGGCGACGCTCATTAAGGTCCAGTCCTGCCATTTACCGCGTTTCAGTGCGGCAAATACGCCGAGGAATAACCCCAGAATCACCGACCAGGCAAACCCGGCCAGCGCCAGCCACAGCGTCGGCATAAAGCCCTGTTTGATCACGTCCAGCACCGGCTGTTGGGTGCGATAAGTGACGCCCAGATCGCCACGCAGCAGGCCGCCGATCCAGTTGATATATTGCTGCGGCAGCGGATCGTTAAGTCCGAGATGCTGACGCGCTGCTTCCACCGCGGCCAAAGGCGCATCCGGCCCGGCGTAGATACGCGCCGGATCGCCAGGCAGCAGTTTGATGAAGCCGAAGACCAGCAGCGAGACCACCAGCAATACGGGGATCATCTCCAGCAGTCGGCGAATGATGTATGCGAACATGCGGTTCCTTTATTTTTTGGGATGGTGCTGGTTGCTCCCAGATGGTGCTGGCTGTCTCCAGATCGTGCTGGCTGTCCCCAGACCGTGCTGGCTGTCCCCCATCCCGGCCTTCCCCCGCTTGCGGGGGAAGGAGATGCTGCCACATGCCAGTGATGAAGCTGCATGTGGCAGCATCTTCCTCCCCCATTTATGGGGGAGGACCGAGGAGGGGGACAGCGAGCACATTCGTGGGGTGCAGCAAGCGCATTCGTAGGGTGCAGCAAGCACATTCGTAGGGGGACAGCGAGCACCCAACCCCACCCAACCTTTACTTAAACGTCGCCTGATTAAACAGGAAGTTACCATCCGGCAGCATCGACACACCGCTCAGCGTGCTGCGTTTGCCGACCAGGTTGTCTGGCGTGCCGAGGAACGCTACCGGTGCCTCTTTCCACAACACTTTCTGCGCTTCGGCGTAGGCTTCACCACGCTTGGCCGGATCGGCAGTGGCTAAGCCACCGGCAATCGCTTTGTCGGCTTCGGCGTTGCTGAAGTACGAAACGTTATACGAGGTCGGCACCCAGGATTCAGTGGCGTAGAGTGGACGCAAGGCCCAATCGGCATCACCGGTTGAGGTCGACCAGCCGCCGTAGTAGAGATCAAATTCCGCCTGTTTCGGGTCCTTCACGCCCCATAGTTTGGCGTTGCGCGTGCCGGAATCCATCGGCGTGACCGTGGCGCGAATGCCCACCGTTGCCAGCTGTGCTTTCAATACCTGTGCGGCACGCACGCTGGCGGTGGCGTTGGTGACCCACAGTTTGAGATCGAGGCCATTCGGATAACCGGCGGCCTTCAGCAGCGCTTTGGCTTCATCTGGCGCATAGCGGTAGTTCGGCGTAGCTTGTTTCTGGTAGAACTGCACGCCTTCCGGAATCGCTGAACTGGCCGGTTTACCCATGCCGGCAAACGCCACTTTCAGCCACAGATCGCGGTCGATGGCGTAGTTGATCGCCTGCCGCACGCGCACATCATTCAGCGGTTTGTGCTGAGTGTTAATCGCCATGTAATAGAGATAAATGCTTGGATCGCGCTGCACCGCCAGTTTGCTGTCGCTCTGCACGGTGGCGATCAGATCGGATGGCAGCGGCCAGATCGCATCCACCTGGCCCGACTTCAGCGCCGCAACGCGCGTGGCATCTTCCGGGCTGGGCGAGAAGATCACGTTATCCACTTTCGGCCAGCCTTTTTGCCAGTAGCCGTCGTATTTCGCCAGCGTCACCGCTTTGCCCGGCTGCCACGTTACAAACTTGAACGGGCCGGTGCCGACCGGATGCAGACGGAGCTGCGCTTCTTCCGGATACTGCTTGAGAATCGCCGGGCTCCACATCACCGCCGACGGATGCGCCAGCGTGTTAATGAAGGCACCAAACGATTGGTTCAGATCGATTTTCACCTGATCCGGCGCCAGCACCGTTACCTTAGCAATCATCTTGTAAAGGCTGTTGCGCTTGAGGCCTTTGCTCTGGTCGGCAAGGCGATCGAGGTTGGCTTTCACCGCTTCAGCATCGAACGGCGTGCCGTCCTGGAAGGTCACGTCTTTACGCAGCGTCAGGGTAAATTCGGTGGCGCTATCGTTGCTGGTGTAGCTGGTGGCGAGCCACGGCTGCAGCTTCATCTTTGCATCGAACTGGAACAGACGCTCGAAGATGCCGCTCTGCACCGAGTAGCTGACGTTATCGGAGGTATCGTGCGGATCGAGGCCGGTGATGTCGGCATACATCGAAATGCGCAAATCCTGCGCCTGAGCGGCGGCGGCCAGCGAGAGGGTCAATCCCAGCGCAAGCGCAGTACGGCGAAAAATCGGGTTCATGAAATCTCCTGGTATTGAGGGTTAGCGCGAAACAAAATCAGCGACCCAGTGTTGCGGGGCAACCTGGCGATAACGCGGTTTAATGACCGTTTCTCCCACCTTGCGCAGCGGCGAAGGAATTTCGCCCTCTTCGAAAGTGCGGGGTTGCCGGTTCTGGGGATCGGCCACCGGCACCGAGGCCAGCAGACGTTGGGTATAAGGATGTTGTGGCTGGTTGAACACCGATTGGCGCGGGCCCAGCTCAACAATCTGGCCGAGATACATCACCGCCACGCGGTTAGCGATACGTTCCACCACCGCCATGTCGTGCGAGATAAAAATCCACGCCACGCCGGTTTGCTGTTGCAGATCCATCATCAGGTTCACCACCTGCGCCTGAATTGAGACGTCCAGCGCCGAGACGGCTTCGTCGGCGATGATCACTTTGGGTTTCAACGCCATGGCGCGCGCAATCGCAATACGCTGGCGCTGGCCGCCGGAAAATTCGTGCGGATAGCGCCGCGCATGTTCCGGCAATAAGCCCACGCTGTTCAGCAACGCATCAACCTGCGGCGACGCTTCTTCCAGCGATTTCACCCTGCCGTGCAGCAGCAGCGGTTCGGCAATGGTGAAGCCGACAGTGAGACGTGGATTGAGCGAGGCGTAAGGATCCTGAAACACCATCTGGATTTCACGGCGCAGCGGCTGGAACTGCGCTTCTTTCAGGTTGGCGATTTCATTGCCCTGGAAATGGATGCTGTCGGCGTCGCTGTTAATCAGCCGCATCAGCGCGCGGCCGGTGGTGGATTTACCGCAGCCGCTTTCGCCGACAATCGCCAGGGTTTCACCCGGCCACAGGCTGAAGTCGATCTGCTCCACCGCGTGCACCTGATGGGTGAGCGCCGAGAAAATCCCGCTGCGAATCGGGTAGTACACTTTCAGGCCACGCACATCCAGCAGCGGCGTTTCGTCATAGCGCGCGGTGCGCTGCTCGCTGTTATCGCTAGCATTGCTGCCCAACAGCGGAAAACGCTGCGGCCATGCGTGTTCGCGCATATCGCCGAGCTTCGGCACCGCCGCCAGTAACGCTTTGGTGTAAGGATGCTGCGGCGCGTTGAAGATTTCAGTTACCGTGCCCTGTTCAACCACTTCGCCGCGCAGCATTACCACCACGCGATCGGCGATTTCTGCCACCACGCCCATGTCGTGAGTAATGAACAGCACCGCCATCTGCTTCTCGCGTTGCAGGTCGCGTAGGATGTGCAGAATGCGCGCCTGCACCGTGACATCCAGCGCGGTGGTCGGCTCATCGGCGATCAGCAGTTGCGGATCGCAGGCCAGCACCTGCGCAATCATCACGCGCTGGCGCATGCCGCCCGACAGCGAATGCGGATAGCTTTTCATTACGCGGTCCACATCGGCGATGCGCACCTGGCGCAGTAATTCACGTGCGCGCGCGTCGGCCTGACTTTTGTCGCAAATCTGATGGTCACGTAGCGCTTCAGTCAGCTGATCGCCGACGCGCAGCACCGGATTGAGCGAGGTCATCGGCTCCTGAAATATCATCGCCATTTCGCGGCCACGCAAAGCACGGCGCTGGGTTTCATTCAGCGTGGCAAGCTGATGCGCGTGGCCCTGACGATCGCGGAACTGCATGCTGCCGCGATCGATACGCCCGGATGCGGCTAGCAAGCCCATCACCGCCAGCGAGGTGACCGATTTACCCGAGCCACTTTCGCCCACCACGGCGACAATTTCGCCCTGATGAATGTTAAAACTGATGCCCTTCAACGCCTGATTTTCGCCGCTACGGCCGCGAAAACTGACGCTGAGATCCTGAATCGCGAGCACCGGTTTTGAATTGGCAACGCTGGCGGCGTTGGATGTGAGTAAAGTGTCCGTCATCGTTGCTCCGCATGCGGGTTACAGCCAGATTTGGCCTTGAGCGTAAGAAAGGAAGGGCGAGCTATCAGCGGCCAGCCAAATGGGGCCATCAAGATCGACATGTTCAGCGGCAATCGCCACCGGCAGCGCCGCTTCCATCGCCAGTGAAGAACCGAGCATGCAGCCGACCATCAACCGCATATCGTGCTTCTGCGCCTCCTCCACCATCGCCAGCGCTTCGGTCAAACCGCCGCACTTATCCAGCTTGATATTGATCATCTCGTAGCGATTGCGCAGCGGCGCGATGTCCTCGCGGGTGTGGCAGCTCTCATCGGCACACACCGGAATCGGGTGCGTGAAGCGCTGCAACGCCTGATCCTGACCCGCCGGCAGCGGCTGCTCGACCATCGCGATGTTAAAACTCGCCAGCGCGTTGAACAGGCTGGGCAAATCCACGCCCGACCAGGCTTCATTGGCATCAATGATTAAGGTGGCGCGCGGCGCGGCCTGACGAATCGCGGCGACTTTCTCCAGAATGTCGTCGCGATTAAGTTTGATTTTCAGCAGGATGGCGCCGCGTGATACCGCATCGGCAGCGGCGGCAGCCATGTTTTCGATGGAGTCGAGGCTGAGAGTTTCGGCGGTGATCACCGATGGCGGCTGACGACGCTCGCACTGTTGCCACAGCGTGTGCTTCGCCAGCGCGGCATCGAGACGCCACAGCGCACAGTCCAGCGCATTACGCGCTGAACCGGCAGACAAACGGCTTTGCAGATCGAGGCGGCTCAGGCCCGCTTCCATGTCGGCGCGCAGCGCTTCCAGTTCGGCGTTGACACTTTCTGGCGTTTCATCGTAGCGCGGCGTTGGCGTACATTCGCCGCGGCCAATAAAACCGTTCTGCTCCAGCGTCACGCGAATCACCGTGACTGCGGTGCGCGTACCGCGTGAGATGGCGAACGGACGCGCCAGCGGCAATTCCAGCACTTCAATCTGCATGCGCCGCATGTTAGCCACGCTCCTGCAGCAGCGCGGCGATATCCGCAATGCCGAAACGCACCGGATCGGTGGCAGGCACGCCGAATTCGGCGCTGATCTCTGCACAATAGGCGCGCGCTTCGTCTTCGCTGTAGTTCGAGGTGTTAATGGCGAAACCGGCCAGCTGAACCGCGTCGCTGGTAACGTGCGCTGCGCGCAGGTTGGCTTCAACGCAATCTTTCAGGCTGACCATTGGCTGATGCGGCAGATGACGCATATGCGGACGCCCCATTTCATGGCACATCACCAGCCAGTGCGGCTGCGCACCGTGGATCAGGCCCATGCTGACGCCAGCATAGGAAGGATGGAACAGCGAACCCTGACCTTCAACGATATCCCAGTGATCGGCGTCATTGGCTGGCGACAGCGCTTCGACCGCGCCGGCGATGAAGTCGGCAATCACTGCATCAATCGCGATACCTTCGCCCGCGACCAAAATACCGGTCTGGCCGGTGGCGCGGAAATCGGCTTGCATGCCGCGTTCACGCATCGCGGCTTCCAGCGCCAGCGAGGTGTACATCTTGCCTACCGAGCAATCGGTGCCGACAGTAAGTACACGCTTACCTGTGCGCTTTTTACCGCTGCCGACCTCCAGTTTTGGGCGCATGTGGCGCAGGTCGAACAGCTCAACGCCGAACTCTTTGGCCAACGCCACCAGCTCCGGCTCATCCACCAGACGATGGTGCAAACCGCTGGCCACGTTCATCCCGGCAGAGAGGGCGCTTTTTACCGTGTCGAGCCAATGCGTGGGCAAGTAACCGCCGGCATTGGCGGTGCCGAGCACCAGCGTTTTGGCACCGCGCGCTTTGGCAGCGGCGATGTCGAGGACGTCGAGGCCAAGCGTGACGGTGCAGCCCGGCAGTTTGATTTCGCCAACGCACTGCTCTGGACGCCAGACGTGAATGCCGCGTGCGGTTTTAGCGGCCAGTGGATCGGTTACATCGCCGAGGAAGAGTAAATAAGGTTGTGGGATCAGCATGATGTTTCTCGTTTCAGACGGTTTATAGGGCCTGAATTGACTATTTCACGCAGAAGATGGGGTGACGAATGCTTGTTTAGTAGCGGGGTATAACGTGCGGCTATAGCCAGATCGAAATCTAATGGCTGAGGAGTTTTATCAGCGAGTTAGGGGAAAAATGGGGAGATTAGCGGCTGGAGAGATAAGAAAATCGTTGATAACCACAGGTCGATCCCTGACCGCGATTATCGAGGGTATTTGACGGAATGCTTAGTTTAAAGCACCCGGCGGTACGTGTTTGAAAGTCTCGACATAAGAACGGAACACGTAGCGGAAAAAGCGTTTCATAAAGCACCTGGTTCAAAAATTGTTGAAGAAATACGCAAAAAGTATAGCCGCTGAGCGTTTTTACCGCAATTATTTTTGAAGTAGATCACAGAATTGGGGGTTGGTGCGGGTGTTAAGAAGAGGTCGCCATGAATGGCACAACGACAACGTGGTTAGTTAAACCAGCCTAAATGCTCGCTTAAAATGGTGCAGCCAATGCTGATCAGCACTACTCCGCCCAACACTTCCGCCCATTTGCCCATCACCGGGCCGATAAAGCGTCCAACCAATACGCCGGTGGTTGCCATGATAGTGGTCGCCGCGCCGATGGTGACGGCGGTCATGATGATATTCACCTGCAGGAACGCCAGGCCAACACCGACGGCCAGCGCATCAAGACTGGTGGCGACGGCGGTTAACGCCAGCACCATAAAACCATGACGCTGCGGCGCTTCGCACGGCTCGTCAGCGGTTTGACGAAAACCTTCCATCATCATACGGCCGCCCAGCACGGTTAACAGCACGAATGCCACCCAATGATCCCACGCCATGATGTAGCGGCTGGCCGCGAGGCCAATTGCCCAGCCAATCAGCGGCGTCAACATTTCGATAACGCCGAAAATCAGGCCGGTTCGCAGCGCCTCTTTGAAACCTGGGCGATGCAGCGACGCGCCTTTGCCCAGTGCTGCGGCGAAAGCGTCCATCGACATGCCAAAGGCCAAAATCAGGGTTGCGATAAATGTCATGGGTTTTTAATCAATGCCGCGGAACCGGCGTTAAAGCCGCTACTTGTCCGCATTTATTGTTCAGTAATGAAAAAGTGCGCGCAGTCTAACACGCAAAAACGTCAAAAAAAAGATAGTAAAATCAGGGATTTAAGTATAGCAAAGGCTATAACTCTTAACTTCCGCTATTTTTGACGCTAAGTGAATGGAATAGAAGAAATTTCTGAGCGCGATCCGGCGCGGGGATTGCACCGTAGCGCGGTTTTATGCGCTAATGCCCGCGCTAACTGATTTGGACAATGACCATGAATAACCCATTCGAAACGCTGATCATCCCAGGCGGCATTCTGCTGCTAGGCTTTCTTTCCGCCCTGCTGCTGCCCGCGCCTTCATTTGGTATTGAGCTGGCAAAACAATTGCAGGAAACCCTGCATCTGATGGATGTTAATCAGCTGTATACCATCGTCTTTAGTTTGTGGTTTTTGCTGCTGGGCGCGATCGAGTTTTTCGTCATTCGCTTCCTGTGGCGCCGCCGATCGCGCTGATCGTTTTTCCGGCAAGGTGATGCATTTTTCTTCTGGCAGCTTTACGCGGCCAGACCTCAATTCATCACCACAAAAATGTAACATTACTTTTACACGACATGGCGAAATATCGCGCAACATAAAATCCGCATAAATAATCAATTTAGTTAAAACATATATTTTTCAACACATTAAAATGTGATGCATATCACCCGCCGTTTTCACCCCGGTCAAAACCCCTCACAATAGCGTAACAACTGCATTACGCTAACCGTCTGATTAAGAGATAAAAATCCCTTATGACCGCGAGGTTGAGCTGATTAATTCTTATGCTGAATCATTTCCGCCTTTAAAAAATAAACAAACGTTTAATTCCGATACGAGAATGTTATATTCGAATGCATATGCATAACGTGCAGTTAACCGTTATCGTCCCCGTGACTTATACCTGAGTCTTAACCTTTGAGAGATAGCGCCACGCGCTCGAAAGAAGCGCGGCTATTTCGCCTGCGAACCTGTTGAGCTTCAGGTCAACAGAGAGAGGAGATGTCGCCTCATGAGTACTACTGCGGTAAATCTGGCGCTCGCCGCCGCTTCAATGGAAAGTGCAAACCTTCAGGAACGAAAAGACGTCGACGTACTGCTGATTGGCGCAGGCGTGATGAGTGCGACTTTGGGCGCATGGCTGCAAGATCTCGAGCCTGACTGGTCGATCGAGATGGTTGAACGTCTTGATGATGTGGCCGTTGAATCCTCTAATGGCTGGAACAACGCCGGAACCGGTCACGCCGCGCTGGCGGAGCTCAACTATACGCCGCAGAAGGCGGATGGCAGCATCGACATCGCCAAAGCGGTCGCGATTAATGAATCGTTCCAGATTTCGCGTCAGTTCTGGGCGTATCACGTGCAGAAAGGCAACCTGCGCAATCCCAAAAGCTTTATCCACAGTACGCCGCACATGAGTTTCGTCTGGGGCGACGATAACGTTGAATTCCTGCGTAAGCGTTTCAATGCGCTGCAGAAAAGCACGCTGTTCCGCGGCATGAATTACTCTGAAGATCGCGATCAAATCACGGAGTGGATTCCGCTGGTGATGAACGGCCGCGACAGCAAACAGAAAGTGGCGGCGACCTGGACTGAAATGGGTACCGACGTGAACTTCGGTGAAGTAACGCGTCAGCTGATTGCCTCGTTAGAGAAGAAAGCCAATTTCCGCCTGCGTCTGCGCCAGGAAGTGCGTGATATCAAACGCCTG
Source organism: Pantoea leporis (assembly GCF_028048155.1). Taxonomy (NCBI): domain Bacteria; kingdom Pseudomonadati; phylum Pseudomonadota; class Gammaproteobacteria; order Enterobacterales; family Erwiniaceae; genus Pantoea; species Pantoea leporis. Next base: position 21,946 of record NZ_JALMEU010000008.1, on the reverse strand, counting down.
AGCGACGGTCGCTGGCAGGTCACGCTGCATAATCTGGCCAGCGGTGAAAATCGTGTGCTGACCACGCGCCAGCTGTTTATCGGTGCCGGCGGTGCGGCGTTGCCGCTGCTGCAGAAATCCGGCATTCCGGAAGTGAAAGGCTACGCCGGTTTCCCGGTGGGCGGTTCATTCCTGGTGACGGAAAATCCTGACGTGGTGAAACAGCATATGGCGAAGGTGTATGGCAAAGCCAGCGTCGGCGCACCGCCGATGTCGGTGCCGCACGTCGATACCCGCGTGCTGGATGGCAAACAGGTGCTGCTGTTTGGGCCGTTTGCTACCTTCTCAACCAAATTCCTCAAAGAGGGTTCGCTGCTGGATATGTTCGGCGCGATGAACACCAGCAACCTCAAGCCGATGGTGCAGGTTGGCCTGAAAAGTTTCGACCTGGTGAAATATCTGGTTGATCAGGTGCTGCAAAGCGACAGCGATCGTATGGAAGCGTTGCGCGCTTACGTGCCGCAGGCGAAGCAGGAAGATTGGCGTTTAGTCACTGCCGGCCAGCGCGTGCAAATCATCAAGAACGATGCCGTTGAAGGTGGCGTGCTGCGTCTTGGTACTGAAGTGGTGACTTCGGAAGATGGCACCATTTCCGCCCTGCTGGGTGCCTCGCCGGGCGCCTCCACCGCCGCACCGATTATGCTTGAGCTGATGGCGAAAGCCTTCCCGGAACAGATGCGTTCACCGGAGTGGCAGACCAAAATCCGCATGGTGATCCCATCGTGGGGCCGCAAGCTGAACGGCGACGTCGCACTGACCGAGAAAGTGCTGGCCGATACCAGTCGCGTGCTGCAACTCGACTACGAACCGGTGATTACACCCGATGCCGCCAACGATGAAGCGCGCGAAACCGCGCACGTGGTGGGCAAGTAACAAGGTAGTATCAGATGTTGGCAAGATGAGAGGCCGCGAAAGCGGCCTCTTTTTTATGGCTAGCTCAGCAGCACCGCGTCGTACAACATCCACGCAGTTGTCGCCACCAGCGACAGCGCCATCAAACTGTTAAACGCCTGACGTTTCCACGCGACTTGCAGATGGCTGCGAAGGCGATCGCCCAGCGCTGCCCAAATCAAAATGCACGGCAGATTCAGTGCGGCGAATCCCAGTAGCACCGTCAGCACGCCGTTACTGTTGGCGTACATCAGCGCCACGTTGGTGACCATCAACCAGGCCTTGGGATTCACCGCCTGGAAACAGATGCCGCCAATTAGCGTCATGGGACGCGGACGTTCGCGTAGCTGCGGTGCGCCAGCGCGGAAAATCTTCCACGAAAGCCACAGCAGATAGCTACAGCCGACTACCGTCAGCGGCAGGCGAATCGCGCCCATCCAGTGCAGCAGCGCATCCAGCGCCACGCTCGCCAGCAGCATCTGTATTGCGCAGCCTAGCAGGATGCCAAACAGCATCGGCAGCGTGCGTTTAAAGCCAAAGTTAACACCCGACGTTGCCAGCAGCAGGTTATTTGGACCCGGCGTGATCGACATCACGGTGACGTAGCTGAAGAATGAGGGATCGAGCATGATGCGCTTCCTGAAGAATCAATGATGCCTTCATGCTAATGCGTATGTTGCAATGGAAACAGAGACACAAAACCACTATTGTAATGGGTACAGTTGTCTCAAAAATGAATTGTACCCATCGCGCGCGGAGGCTTTTGTGTCCCTTCCACTCTCATCCGGTCAAACGCTGTATCAGCAGTTGGTCGATAGCTTTGCCGAGTCGATACATCAGGGCACGCTGAAGCCGGGTAAACGGCTGCCGGCGATACGCCGCGTGGCACAATCGCATCAGGTGAGTATCAATACCGTGCTCAATGCATGGCAAATCCTCGAAGATCGCGGCCTGATTGAATCGCGGCCGCAGTCGGGTTATTACGTGCGTGGCGTGCTGCCCGCCGTGACGCGTTCAGTAAAACCGTTGCCGGCAAAAATCAACGATCCCAGCGCGCAGAAGCTGGAGCTGATTGAGCAAGTGTTCGCGGCGCAAAATAATCCCGATTACACCAATATCTCATTAGCCTGTCCGCAGGATGGCACCTTCTATCCGGCGGCACGAATCGGGCGAATTACTGCGTCGATTTTGCGCCAGAATCCCGACATTATCGGACGCTATGCGCTTCCACCCGGTAGTGAGCGCTTACGGGAGGAGATTGCGCGTCGTGCCCTGCACAACGGCATCAACTTGCCGCCGCAGGCGATCACACTGACGCACGGCTGCATGGAAGCACTCCAGCTGGCGCTGCGCGCGGTGACTAAACCCGGCGATTGCATTGGTTTGGAGTCGCCGACCTATTTCTTCCTGTTCCCGCTGCTGGCGTCGCTGGGGCTGAAAGCGCTGGAAATTCCTACCGATCCGCAGCAGGGATTGTCGCTGGATGCGCTGGAGATGCTGCTGCAGGAGAAGCGGATTCAGGCGGTGATTGCCATGCCCGGCGCGCAGAACCCGCTGGGATATGTGATGCCGCTAGAGAATAAAAAGCGGCTGGCGAAGTTAGTGAACACTTACCACGTTCCGCTGCTGGAAGATGGTTTGTACGACGAATTGCAGTTTGAGTGGCCGCTGTCGCCGCCGGTAAAGGCGTTTGATAGCGAGGGTTGGGTGATTTACTGCACCAGCTTTACCAAAACCGTGGCGCCTGATTTCCGCGTCGGCTGGACTGCTGCCGGGCGTTTTCATGACGCTATCGCTCACCTCAAAGCGGTGTCGTCGATGGCGGAATCACGCTTGTTAAGTGAAACCCTGGCCGAATTTCTTGCCAGCGGCGGCTACGATCATCATCTGCGCACGCTGCGTCGGCGCTATGCCGCCAATCTGGATGCGGCGCGCGGGATTCTGGCACGCCACTTTCCGCAGGGCACGCGCGCGACCCTGCCGCGCGGCGGATTTGTTTTTTGGGTCGAACTGCCGGGGAACATTGATACCGTAGAGATGTTTCATCGTCTGCTGCAGGAGCAAATCTGTGTGACGCCGGGCGCGCTCTACTCCCTGAGCGATCGCTACAAAAATGCGTTGCGCCTCTCCTGCTGCTACCCGTTTGATGAACGTTATACGTGGGCGCTGCAGCGCACCGGCGCGCTGGCCTGTGAAATGACAGGCCTCGCGCCGGGACAGGATCAGGGTTTGCCGTTGCGGCCCCAGGTGGTGTAAGGCTCGCGTTCGGTCAGGCGTTCGTAATAAGTCTGCACCGCCGGGAAGTCAGGGTGTTCCAGCGGGGTTTCAAACCAGCGGTTCACCGCCAGCCCAACCGGAATATCGGCCAGCGAGAAATTGCGGCCTGCGACATAGCGCCCGGTTTTCTCCAGATGCTGGTTGAGTATGTTCATGGTGTGCGTCCAGCCTTTCACCGCCGCCGCCAGCAAGCGGGGATCCTGATGCGCCGGCGAGTTGCGCACCAGCGACATAAATGCGTAACGCCAGGACGTGTTAAGTTCGGTGGCTTGCCAATCCATCCACTGATCAACTGGCGCGCGCGCGCGGGGATTGTCGGGATAGAGCCATTCGCCGCCATTGCTGTTGGCGAGATAGCGCAGAATAGCGTTGGATTCCCACAGCACGAAGTCGTCCTCGATTATTACCGGCACCATGGCGTTGGGATTGAGTGCCATAAACTCTTTCGAGTGCAGCGATTGTGGATCATCGCCCCAGGGTTCTAATTCGTACGCAATATCGAGTTCTGCGCACAGCCACAGAACTTTTCGCACGTTTATTGATGAAGTACGGCCAAGAACTTTTAACATTGCGGACTCCGATTCCAGAATTCTTAATCTATTCATAGCCCTGTTGCTGGCCTTTCGCAATCAGCAGGATGTAAATCCCGATTTCAGACAACCTCAACGAGGAAGGAGTGACAATGAAGGTCGCATTTAAACAGGTGGACGTGTTTACCTCATCGGCGTTTAAAGGTAATCCGCTGGCGGTGATCATGGATGCACAGGGATTGAGTGACGCGCAGATGACGGCGATTGCGCGCTGGACCAATCTGTCGGAAACCACCTTTGTGCTGCCGCCACAAGATGCGGCGGCGGATTACCGCGTGCGCATTTTTACCGTCGAAGGTGAACTGCCTTTTGCCGGGCATCCGACGTTAGGCACCGCGCATGCGCTGCTGGAAGCCGGTTGGCCGCTGAAAACGCCGGGCAAAATCGTGCAGGTGTGCGGCGTTGGTCTGGTTGAGGTGAAAATCAGCGATGACGGTGCGCTGGCGTTTGCCGCGCCTGCCGCCACATTAACGCCGTTCAGTGATGCGCTGATGAGCAGCGCGCTGAACAGTGAATGCTTCGATCTCAGCCAAATGCCGACCATCGTTGATATGGGTATTCGCTGGTTGCTGATTCCGATGAGTAGCGCGCAAGCGGTGCTGGATGTGGTGCCGTCAGCAGCCGATTTACACCGTTTACATCAGCATGCTGAGGTTAACGGTACGGCAATTTTTGGTGCGTTGCCGTCGGGCGAAAACGAGCAGTATGAAGTACGCGCATTGCTGGTTGAGAACGGCAGCTTGACTGAGGATCCGGTGACCGGCAGCGCCAACGCCTGTCTGGCACGCTACTTCGAGGCTAACAAGCAAACGCGGGATTATCGGGCACGTCAGGGCAGCGCGATTCAGCGGGAAGGTCGCATTCAGGTGAGTTTTAGCGATAAAGCGATCTGGATTGGTGGCCAAACCGTGACGGTGATTGACGGGACGATTGAGCTGTAATTGTAATCTGCACCATCCGTAGCGGCGCAATTTATTGCGCAATAAATTGCGCCGCTACGAATATGTGCATCAGTTTATATTTTTACAGACCTTGGCCGCCTGAGGCTTCAATGCGCTGTGCGGTGATCCAGCCGGTTTCATCGCTGAGGATCGCGCTGATGGCATCGCCGATATCATCTGGCAAACCGACGCGGCCCAGCGCGGTGACGGAAGCGATATGATCGTTGAGATCTTTGGTATCACGCACGCGACCGCCGCCGAAGTCGGTTTCAATCGCGCCTGGCGCCAGAATGTTGACGCGGATATGGCGCTCGCCTAACTCTTTGGCCTGATAGCGCGTTAGCACTTCCATCGCGCCTTTAATTGAGGCGTACGTGCCTGAACCCGGCAGCGTCAAACGGGTTAATCCGCTGGAGATATTCAAGATGCGTCCACCATCAACGATCAGCGGCAGCAGTTTTTGCGTCAGGAAGAACGGCCCTTTGAAGTGCACATTCACCAGCGCATCAAACTCATCTTCGCTGGTCTCTGCAAACAGCTTGTAGTGACCGTGACCGGCGTTGTTCACTAAATAATCAAAGCTGTCACGCTGCCAGGTTTTCTGCAGCGCTTCTTTCACCTGCGCCACGAAGCCGTCAAACGTGCCGGTGTCGCCTACATCCAGCTGCAACGCCACCGCACGCGCGCCCAGCGCTTCAATCTCCTGCACAACCGCCTGCGCTTCTTCCGCGTGCCCGCGATAGGTAAACAGGATATCAGTGCCTTTGGCAGCCAGTTTCAACGCCCCATTCTTGCCTAAACCGCGATTTCCGCCGGTAATCAATGCAATTTTATGACTCATGTTTCGCTCCAGTTGGAAAATTGAACACGTGTTAAGGATATTCGTGAATAATTGATCTATAAACGCAGAGGAATACGCAGCACTGTTTCACTAACAACAACAATCGGTGAACAACATGGATAAAATTCACGCTATGCAGGTTTTTGTGCGGGTGGCAGAAATGGGCAGTTTTACCCGTGCGGCAGAAAGCTTAGGTTTACCGAAAGGCAGCGTATCCCGCCAGCTGCAGGCGCTGGAGAATCAAATGGGGACGCGCCTGCTACATCGCACCACACGACGTGTGCACCTGACGCAGGACGGCCTGGTTTATTACGATCGCTGCCTCGATTTACTATCGATGCTCGACGACATGGACAGCCTGTTCCAGCACGATCCCGGCACCTTAAGCGGCAAATTGCGCGTGGACATGTCGGTGGCGATGGCGACCGGCTTTGTGCTGCCACGATTGCCGGAGTTTTTGCAGCACTATCCCGGTCTGGAAATTGAGTTGAGCAGCAGCGATCGTCAGGTTGATGTGATTCGCGAAGGATTTGACTGCGTGGTGCGCGTCGGCGAGCTGAAAGATTCCGGGCTGATTGCGCGGAAAATCGGCTCGCACGCCTTGATCAACTGCGCCAGCCCCGGCTACCTTTCCCGCTTCGGCATGCCGGTGCGGCTGGAAGATCTGTCGCAACACGCGATGGTGCATTACACCCAGCAACTGGGACAACCTTCATTGGGCTTTGAATATTTTGATGGCAAACAGTGTCATTACGTTCAAACCGGCGGCGTAGTGACGGTAAACAGCACCGAAACCTATCGCGCCGCCTGTATGGCAGGGCTCGGCATTATTCAGGTGCCGGCGATTGGCGTACAGCCGCTACTGGAGTCGGGGCAACTGGTGGAAGTGCTGCATCATTTCCCGGCGAAACCGATGCCCATCTCGCTGCTTTATCCGCATCGCCGCAACGTGGCGCGCCGCGTGCGAGTGTTTATGGAATGGCTCAGCCAAGTCCTGCAGGAATATGTAACTTAGCAGACTATAATTGTATTTTCGCAGTGAACAGGATGACTATCGTCTATGACGGACAAAACCCCTAAACAGACCGCGGCCGAGGCAGAAGCCAAGCCGCTGATTGATATTAAAACCGGCAATAAAACCGTGGACGGCTCGATTCAGAATGTGTCGCGCTTCGCTGCCTGGTTCCAGGCGATTCCGGCGGTGGCGCACTTTATGCGCGCGCTGGAACGCTTTAACGATCGCCTCGGTAGTCAGTTTGGCGCGGCGATCACTTACTTCTCCTTTCTCTCTCTGATACCGATTTTGATGGTCTCCTTTGCGGCAGTCGGTTTTGTGCTGGCGTCGAATCAGGATTTGCTCACCGAGTTGATCAACAAAATCGTTAACAGCATCAGCGATCCGACGCTGGCCACCACGCTGAAAAATACGGTGAATACCGCGATTCAGCAGCGTGCCACAGTGGGATTAACCGGTTTGCTGCTGGCGCTCTACTCCGGCATTAACTGGATGGGCAACCTGCGTGAAGCGGTGCGCGCGCAGTCACGCGACGTGTGGGAACGCACGCCGGACGATCAGGAGAAATTCTGGAAGAAGTACGCGCGCGATCTGATTTCGCTGTTGGGTTTGATGTTTGCGCTGGTGATTACGCTGTCGCTGACCTCGATTGCCGGCGCGGCGCAGGCAGCGATCGTTAACGCGCTGGGGCTGGAAGACATTGAGTGGCTGCGTCCAGCGATGACGGTGATTGCGTTATCCATCTCTATCCTGGCTAACTATCTGCTGTTCCTGTGGATCTTCTGGATTTTACCGCGCCACAAGCCGCGTAAAAAAGCGCTGTTCCGCGGCACGCTGCTGGCGGCGATTGGCTTTGAGGTGATCAAGTTTGTAATGACGCTGACGCTGCCGAAGCTGGCAAGCTCGCCGTCGGGCGCGGCCTTTGGTTCAGTACTCGGCTTAATGGCGTTCTTCTACTTCTTTGCGCGTTTGACGCTGTTCTGCGCCGCGTGGATCGCCACCGCCAAATACAAAGATGATAAAGAGATGCCGCAGCCGCATCAGGCTAAATAAGCCAACGAGGTTGTTACAATTGCCGTACTAGCTAAAAATGTCTCCTGCTGGCTGCTTTTTCAGCAAAAACCAGCAGGAAACGCTAAAGGGTCACTTTAATTTGGCCCTTTTGCAGAGATTCCCGCCAAAAAAGTGACACTTCCCGTTCCCATCCGCCACTGATCGCAGCAACTCAGAAATTATCCACTTATTCGCCGAAAAAGCCCGGTCTGACGCGGTTTTTCGCCATTGAATGCCGCAAACCAGGTGCGTAAGATTCTCTGTCTACATTTACAATTAAGAAACACTTATGCAAGCCTCCATCACAGAAACACTCGACAAAAAACACGACGACACGCCGGTCAATTCACGTGGCAAAGTGGTTGTGGCATCGCTTGTCGGCACCGCCATTGAGTTCTTCGATTTCTATATCTATGCCACCGCTGCGGTGATCATTTTCCCGCACATCTTCTTCCCGCAGGGCGATCCGACCGTGGCCACGTTGCAGTCGCTGGCGACCTTCGCGATCGCCTTCGTGGCGCGTCCTATCGGTTCTGCCGTGTTTGGACACTTTGGCGACCGCGTTGGCCGTAAAGCCACCTTGGTGGCATCGCTGCTGACCATGGGCGTCTCGACGGTGCTGATTGGTTTACTGCCAGGTTATGAAACCATTGGCGTGGCAGCGCCGCTGCTGCTGGCGCTGGCGCGTTTTGGTCAGGGTCTTGGCCTTGGTGGCGAATGGGGCGGCGCGGCGCTGCTGGCGACCGAAAATGCCCCGGCGAAGAAACGTGCGCTTTATGGTTCGTTCCCACAGCTCGGCGCGCCGATTGGCTTCTTCTTCGCTAACGGCACGTTCCTGCTGCTTTCTTGGTTGCTGACCGACGAGCAGTTCATGAACTGGGGCTGGCGCGTGCCGTTTATTCTCTCTGCGGTGCTGGTGTTAATTGGCCTGTATGTGCGCGTTTCGCTGCATGAAAGCCCGGTATTCGCCAAAGTGCAGAAAGAGAACAAACAGGTGAAAATGCCGATCGGCACGCTGCTGAGTAAGCATCTGACCGCCACCATTCTCGGCACCTTCATCATGCTCGCCACTTACACGCTGTTCTACATCATGACCGTGTATTCGATGAGTTACGGCACTGCACCCGCACCGGCTGGCCTTGGCTATTCGCGTAACAGCTTCCTGTGGATGCTGATGGTGGCGGTGATTGGTTTTGGTGTGATGGTGCCGATTGCCGGTCTGCTGGCCGATCGCTTTGGTCGTCGTAAAACCATGATCACCATTACGTTGATGATTATCGCCTTTGCATTGATGTTCCCAATGCTGCTGGGTTCCGGTTCTCAGGTGCTGGTAATGGGCTTCCTGATCCTTGGTCTAAGCATTATGGGCCTGACGTTTGGTCCGATGGGCGCGCTGCTGCCAGAGCTGTTCCCAACGGAAGTGCGTTATACCGGCGCATCGTTCTCTTACAACCTGTCGTCGATTCTTGGTGCCTCGGTAGCGCCTTATATCGCCACCTGGCTGAACGCCCATTACGGTTTGCAGGCGGTGGGCTTCTATCTGGCTTCGATGGCGGTGTTGACGTTGATCGCGCTGATTGCCTGTAAAGAGACGCGAAATCAGACGCTGTATGAAGCGGTGTGATTGAGCTGGCGGTACTTTGTACGTGCTTGCTGTCCCCCATCCCGGCCTTCCCCCGCTAGCGGGGGAAGGAGACGCTGCCACATGCAGCTTCAGAACTAACAAATGGCAGCATCTTCCTCCCCCATTCATGGGGGAGGACCGAGGAGGGGGACACCGAGCACACACCTAGAGCAACAGCGAGCACGAATAAAAAAACCCCGGCAAGCCGGGGTTTTTTATTGTGCTGAAAACTGTGTCGCGCGTGGCTTAGCCAGCGACAGCGATACGTTTCATATCGGTCATGTAGCCACGCAGTTTGCGGCCTACAGATTCGATTGGGTGCTGACGAACGGCTTCGTTGACGTCACGCAGCTGCGCGTTATCCACCTGCGTACCTTCAACTGCTTTGCCCAGATCGCCCGGCTGCAGCGTGGTCATGAACTCTTTCAGCAGTGGAACTGCCGCAAAGGAGAACAGGTAGTTACCGTATTCTGCGGTATCCGAGATAACCACGTTCATTTCATACAGACGCTTACGTGCGATGGTGTTAGCAATCAGCGGCAGCTCGTGCAGTGATTCGTAGTAAGCCGACTCTTCGATGATGCCCGCGTCAACCATGGTTTCGAATGCCAGCTCAACGCCTGCTTTCACCATCGCAACCATCACGACGCCTTTGTCGTAATATTCCTGCTCTTCGATTTTGCCATCAAACTGCGGTGCGTTTTCGAATGCCGTTGCGCCGGTCTCTTCACGCCAGGTCAGCAGGTTTTTGTCGTCGTTAGCCCAGTCAGCCATCATGCCTGAAGAGAATTCGCCAGAGATGATGTCATCCATGTGCTTCTGGAACAGCGGTGCCATGATGGTTTTCAGCTGCTCAGACAACGCATAAGCACGGATTTTTGCCGGATTAGACAGGCGATCCATCATCAACGTGATGCCGCCAAACTTCAGTGATTCGGTGATGGTTTCCCAGCCGAACTGAATCAGTTTTTCGGTGTAAGCCGCGTCGTGACCTTCAGCTACCAGCTTGTCGAAGCACAGCAGAGAACCGGCCTGCAGCATACCGCACAGGATGGTCTGCTCGCCCATCAGGTCAGATTTCACTTCCGCAACGAAGGAAGATTCCAGCACGCCTGCACGGTCGCCGCCGGTCGCTGCTGCCCAGGCTTTAGCAATCGCCATGCCTTCGCCTTTCGGATCGTTTTCCGGGTGAACGGCAATCAGCGTAGGTACACCGAAACCACGCTTGTACTCTTCACGTACTTCAGTACCTGGGCACTTCGGTGCCACCATTACTACGGTGATGTCATTGCGGATGGTTTCGCCCACTTCAACAATGTTGAAACCGTGTGAGTAACCCAGCGCAGCGCCATCTTTCATCAGCGGCTGAACAGCCTGAACGACCGCCGAGTGCTGCTTGTCTGGCGTCAGGTTAACCACCAGATCGGCCTGTGGGATCAGCTCTTCGTAAGTACCGACTTTGAAGCCGTTGTCGGTCGCTTTGCGGAAAGAGGCACGCTTCTCAGCAATCGCTTCAGCACGCAGGGCATACGCCACGTCCAGACCAGAATCACGCATGTTCAGACCCTGGTTCAGACCCTGAGCGCCACAGCCAACGATGACCACTTTCTTGCCTTTCAGGAAGCTAGCGCCATCTGCGAATTCGTCGCGTGACATGAAACGACATTTGCCCAGCTGCGCTAACTGATTGCGCAGATTCAATGTGTTGAAGTAATTAGCCATGGGTACTCCGGTTAGATGTTGTGTTTGTTTTTGTTCAGTAACGACGTTGTCTCTTACGCCGCGAATGACCCCATCATATGACAGGAAATCCGTTGCTTAAATTGATATATTAGCAAGGTGACATTGCATAATTTGCAACATAACCTTGAGGCGATACGCGCATGGATTTACGAGACCTGAAACTCTTCCTTCATCTGGCTGAAAGCTGCCACTTTGGTCGCACCGCGCGTGCCATGCACGTCAGCCCTTCAACCCTTTCGCGCCAGATTCAGCGCCTGGAAGAGGATGTCGGTCACGCGTTGTTCCTGCGTGATAACCGCACCGTCACGCTCACCGAAGCCGGTGAGCGCCTGCGCCAGTTTGCGCAGCAGACGTTGCTGCAGTATCAGCAGTTACGCCATGTGATGGATCTTAACGGCCCGTCGCTGAGCGGCGAACTGCGCCTGTTCTGCTCGGTAACCGCCGCTTACAGCCATCTGCCGCCGATTCTTGATCGCTTTCGCGCTGAACATCCGCAGGTAGAGATCAAACTCACCACCGGTGATGCCGCCGATGCGATTGAGATGGTGCAGTCCGGCGACGCCGATCTCGCCATTGCCGGTCGCCCAGAATCGCTGCCGGCCAGCATAGATTTTACGCCACTGGGCCTGATTCCGCTGGTGCTGATCGCCCCGGCGCTGCCTTGCCCGGTGCGCAATCAGGCGACGCAGGAGCAACCCGATTGGGCGCAGATTCCGTTTATCCTGCCGGACCAAGGACCTGCACGCCGTGGCATCGATTTATGGTTCCGTCGCCAGCGCATGCCCAATCCGCAGATTTATGCCACGGTTTCCGGGCATGAAGCGATTGTGTCGATGGTGGCGCTGGGATGTGGTATTGCGCTGCTGCCGGATGTGGTGCTGGAGAACAGCCCGGAACCGGTGCGCAATCGCGTATTGACGCTGGAGAATGTGGAGTCTGTCGCACCGCTGGAACTCGGCGTTTGCGTACAAAAAAAGCGGCTCGGAGAGCCGCTTATCAATGCGTTCTGGCACCAGCTGTAATCACTGCCCGGCGAGGAAGAAACGGAACGCCGGATTGCTCGCTTCGTCATGCCATTCATAACCCAACGCGGTGAGATGGGTTTCGAAATCCGGTTCCTGATCGTTGGCTTCAAATGCCGCCAGCACGCGGCCATAATCGGTGCCGTGGCTGCGATAATGGAACAGCGAGATATTCCAGTGCGCACCCAACGTCTGCAGGAACTTCAGCAGCGCGCCCGGTGCTTCCGGGAATTCAAAGCTAAACAGGCGTTCGCGCAGCGGCTTCGATGGACGTCCGCCCACCATGTAGCGCACGTGCAGCTTGGCCATTTCGTCATCCGACAGATCCACCACGTGATAACCGGCTTCGCTCAGTTGGCTGATGATCTCACCGCGCTCCTCCAGCCCGCGCGTTAAGCGCACGCCGACGAAAATGCAGGCGTTATCCGCATCGGCGTAACGATAGTTGAACTCGGTGATGGAGCGCCCGCCGATGGTCTGACAGAACTTGAGAAAACTGCCCTGCTGTTCTGGAATGGTGACCGCCAGCAGCGCTTCACGCTGTTCGCCCAGTTCGCAACGTTCGGAGACATAGCGCAAGCCGTGGAAGTTGACGTTGGCACCCGACAACACGTGCGCCAGGCGCTCACCTTTGATGTCGTGCAGCTGGATGTACTTCTTCATACCCGCCAGCGCCAGCGCGCCGGAAGGTTCCGCCACGGCACGCACATCTTCGAACAGATCTTTCACCGCTGCGCAAATTGCATCGCTATCCACCGTGATGATGTCATCGAGATACTCCTGACACAGACGGAAGGTTTCGCTGCCGATGCGTTTGACAGCCACGCCTTCCGCAAACAAGCCCACGCGCGCCAAATCTACCGGTTCACCCGCATCCAGCGCGGCCTTCAGGCAGGCTGAATCTTCCGATTCCACGGCGATCACTTTGATCTGCGGCATCAGCTGTTTGATCAGCACCGCGACACCCGCCGCCAGACCGCCGCCGCCTACCGGCACGAAGACGCGATCGAGATGCGCGTCCTGCTGCAGCAACTCCATCGCCAGCGTGCCCTGCCCGGCGATCACTGCCGGATGGTCAAACGGAGGAACGAAGGTGTAACCCTGCTGCTCTGCCAGCTCAATCGCTTTGGCTTTCGCCTCGTCGAAGTTGGCACCAAACAGATAAGCCTCACCGCCAAATGCGCGTACTGCATCAACCTTGATGTCTGCCGTGGCCAGCGGCATCACAATCAGTGATTTGATGCCCAACGTGCTGGCCGAGAGTGCCACGCCCTGCGCATGGTTGCCAGCCGAAGCCGTCACCACGCCGCGCGCTTTTTGCTCTTCGTTCAGCCCGGCAATCATCGCGTAAGCCCCGCGCAGCTTGAAGCTATGCACCGGCTGACGATCTTCACGCTTCACCAGAATGGTGTTGCCAAGACGCGATGAAATTTTTTCCATTTTTTGCAGTGGCGTCACTTGGGCAATTTCATACACCGGTGAACGCAGCACTGCGCGCAAATACTCCGCGCCGTTTGGCGTCGCGGAGAGCGGTTGAGACTCAGCCATCGGTTAGCCTCCCAGCTTGGACTTATCGCGCACCGCGCCTTTGTCTGCGCTGGTCGCCAGTGATGCATAGGCGCGCAGGGCAAAGGAGACTTCACGTACGCGGCCGTGCGGGGTATAAGCCGCATCGCCGCGCGCTTGCTCTTCTTCACGACGGGCGTGCAGTTCGTTATCCGGTACCGCCAGCTTGATGCCACGGTTCGGGATATCGATCTCAATCATGTCGCCATCTTTCACCAGCGCGATGGTGCCGCCGCTCGCCGCTTCCGGAGAGGCGTGACCAATCGATAAGCCTGACGTGCCGCCAGAGAAGCGACCATCGGTGATCAGTGCGCAGCTTTTGCCAAGGCCCATGGATTTCAGATAAGTGGTCGGATAGAGCATTTCCTGCATGCCCGGTCCGCCTTTCGGTCCTTCGTAGCGGATCACCACGACGTCGCCGGCTACCACTTTGCCGCCAAGGATCGCTTCAACTGCATCATCCTGGCTTTCGTACACCTTCGCCGGGCCTTTGAAGGTGAGGATCTCTTTGTCTACACCCGCGGTTTTAACGATACAGCCATCTTCGGCAATGTTGCCGTAAAGCACAGCTAAGCCGCCATCCTGCGAGTACGCGTGTTCGCGAGTACGAATACAACCCTCGGTACGGTCATCATCCAGCGTGTCCCAACGGCAGTTCTGCGAGAACGCCTTGGTGGTACGAATACCAGCAGGACCGGCGCGGAACATATCCTTCACCGCCTGATCTTTGGTCAGCATGATGTCGTACTGATCCAGGGTTTCACGCATGCTCTGCTGCAGGATGTTGCGCGCGCTGGTGTCGATCAAACCGGCGCGATCTAACTCACCGAGAATGGCGATAACGCCACCCGCACGGTGCACATCTTCCATGTGATATTTCGGCGTACTTGGCGCCACTTTGCACAACTGCGGCACTTTGCGTGACAGACGGTCGATATCGGAGATATTGAAATCGATCTCGCCTTCCTGCGCGGCAGCCAGAAGATGGAGAACGGTGTTGGTGGAACCGCCCATAGCGATATCCAGCGTCATCGCATTCTCGAACGCCGCTTTGGTGGCGATGTTACGCGGCAGCATGTTGACGTCATCCTGCTCGTAGTAGCGTTTGGTCAGGCTAACGATGCGCTTGCCGGCATTGATGAACAGCTCTTTACGATCGGCGTGTGTGGCCAGCAGTGAACCGTTACCCGGCTGCGACAAGCCCAGCGCTTCGGTCAGACAGTTCATCGAGTTGGCGGTGAACATACCGGAACAGGAACCGCAGGTTGGACAAGCAGAACGTTCGATCTGATCGCTGTCGGCATCGCTGACGTTCGGATTGGCGCCCTGAATCATTGCATCAACCAGATCCAGCTTGATGATTTGATCAGACAGTTTGGTTTTACCGGCTTCCATCGGGCCGCCAGACACAAAGATCACCGGAATATTGAGGCGCAGTGACGCCATTAGCATGCCTGGGGTGATTTTGTCGCAGTTGGAGATACACACCATGGCATCGGCGCAGTGCGCGTTAACCATGTACTCCACTGAATCGGCAATCAGCTCACGTGAAGGCAGTGAATACAGCATGCCGCCATGACCCATGGCGATACCGTCATCCACCGCAATGGTGTTGAACTCTTTGGCCACGCCGCCAGCTGCTTCGATTTCCTCAGCAACCAGTTTGCCAAGATCGCGCAGGTGCACGTGGCCCGGTACGAATTGGGTGAATGAGTTGACCACGGCGATAATCGGCTTACCGAAATCGTCGTCGGTCATTCCTGTCGCGCGCCACAAGGCACGGGCACCGGCCATGTTACGTCCATGGGTGGTGGTGGCGGAACGGTACTTAGGCATGCTCTATTTACTCCAGTAATAATAAGGTTGCGGGCGCCATCTGACGCCCGCAAAAAATCTCGTTATGCGTTAACCGGATCCAACCAGCCCCACTTGTCTTCCGTCTCGCCAGTGAACAGGCCAAAGAATGCCTTCTGGATACGACCGGTGACCGGACCACGTTTACCTTCACCGACTTGAATGCCGTCGACGCTGCGCACCGGAGTGATCTCCGCTGCAGTACCTGACATGAAGACTTCGTCGGCCAGATACAGGGATTCGCGCGACAGAACCTGCTCACGCACTTCAATACCCATGTCTTGCGCCAGCTTGATGATCGCGTCACGGGTGATGCCCGGCAGCGCTGAAGAGGTGAACGGCGGCGTGAACAGAATGCCATCTTTCACTTCGAACAAGTTTTCGCCAGCACCTTCTGAAATATAGCCGTTGGTGTCGAGCGCGATACCTTCCTGATAGCCGTGGCGGCGCGCTTCGCTGCCTACCAGCAGAGAGGAGAGATAGTTACCACCCGCTTTCGCGGCGGTTGGCAAGGTGTTTGGTGCAACGCGGTTCCACGAAGAAACCATGGCATCGATACCGTTTTCCAGCGCTTCAGCGCCCAGGTAAGCACCCCAAGGGAAGGCAGCGATGATTACATCGGTGGTGTAGCCATCTGGCGGGTTCACACCCAGACCCACGTCACCCACGAAGGCCAGCGGACGGATATAAGCGCTTTTCAGTTTGTTCACGCGGATCACTTCGCGGCACGCTTCCATCAACTCATCAACGCTGGCTTTAATCGGGAAACGATAAATTTTAGCGGATTCATGCAGACGCTTCATATGCTCACGGTGGCGGAACACCACTGGACCTTTGTGTGAGTCGTAGCAACGCACGCCTTCAAACACAGAAGTACCGTAGTGCAGGGCGTGAGACATAACGCTGACCTTGGCGTCTTCCCACTTAACCATCTCACCATTGAACCAAATAAAGTCTGCTTTCTTCGTACTCATTGCTTTTTCCTTTGGCGACTATGCGCGGATTTGTTGTGTTGTCTGTTGTTGGATCTCGACGCAAGCGACATCCATAAGTTTGCTTAACTGCGAAGACAGTAAATCGACTGAGCGTTGGCTGGCAACGGTCATTTCGATATTAATGTTCTCCGCATTGACCGCGGTGGCCATATTCATCGCACACACCTGGAAACCACGGTGACGCACGACACGCAAAATGCGCTCCAATATTTCAGGACGAAAGCGGGCTTCAATAGACAATTGATGCTGATTCATGCGGTTTTCTCCATCATGTTTGCGTTGCTGGCACCCGGCGGTACCAATGGCCAGACGTTTTCATGCTCATCTATCGAAACATGCAGGAAGTAAGGACCTTCACTGTTCAGCAGAGCATCGAGGGCGGCGTCGACCTGATCTTTACGGCTAATGTGCTGGCCTGGGATATCAAACGCGCTGGCCAGCGTGAGGAAATCGGGGTTGTCGGTCAGAATGGTTTCGCTGTAGCGACCATCAAAGAACAGTTGCTGCCACTGGCGCACCATGCCGAGACGCTGGTTATCCAGCAGCAGAATTTTCACCGGCAGCTTGCCGCGCTTGATGGTGCCCAGCTCCTGAATGTTCATCATGATAGAACCATCGCCAGACACGCAGATCACTGTGTCCTCCGGACGTGCTACCTGCGCCCCAATCGCCGCCGGCAGGCCAAAGCCCATAGTGCCGAGACCGCTCGAGGTGATGAAGTTTTCTGGCGCGGTGAAACTCATGTGCTGAGCGGCCCACATCTGGTGTTGACCTACATCGGTGGTGACCACGGCGCTGTCCGCTTTGCGGTCAGACAACTGCTTCAGCAACAACGGCGCATAAATGGCTTCGCCTGGATGATCGTAGCGCCAGTCAAACTCGCTTTTCATCGCGCTAACTTCCTTGCGCCAGCCATCAATGTGCATTGGCATGCTCAGTGCCGGCAGCACCTGATTCATATCGCCTTGTAGTGAAACGTGAGCACGGCGCAGTTTGTTCAGCTCGGCAGGATCAATATCGATATGGATGACGCTGGCGTGCGGCGCGAAGGTGTCCAGCTTGCCAGTAACGCGGTCGTCAAAACGCGCGCCAACCGCAATCAGCAAATCACAGGATTGTACCGCGAGGTTAGCGGCTTTGGTGCCGTGCATGCCCAGCATCCCGAGATAGAGATCGCTGCTGGCATCCGCGCTGCCAAGACCTTTCAGCGTAGAAACCATCGGAATACCGGTTTCCTGCGCCATGGCACGTAAGGCTGGAACCGCCTGCGCCATACCCACGCCGCCACCGATATACAGCATCGGCTTATGCGATTGCGCCATCAATGTGCGCGCCTCTGCAATGTGCTGCGCGGAGTGGCCGATTTCTTCCTCAACTGGCAGCAGATGAGGCGTCAGTTCGCCATTGGCGATCTGAATGTCTTTCGGGATATCGACCAGTACCGGGCCGGGACGACCCGATTGCGCGATGGCAAAAGCTTCTGCCATCACTGAGGGTAAATCATCAAGCGATTCAACGAGGAAACTGTGTTTGGTGCAGGCTAACGATAAACCAAGAACGTCTATTTCCTGGAAGGCGTCGGTGCCGATGAAGGCCGATGATACCTGGCCGGTGATCGCCACAACCGGGATCGAATCCATCATCGCATCCGCCAAACCGGTGATCAGGTTGGTGGCGCCGGGCCCCGAAGTGGCGATACATACGCCAGTCTTGCCGGTTGCGCGGGCATAACCGATAGCAGCCATCACCGCACCTTGCTCATGACGACACAGTAGATGTTCCACGCCGCCATCGTAGAGCGCATCGTACACTGGCATGATTGCGCCGCCAGGATAGCCAAACACTGTATCGACACCCTGCGCGCGTAAAGCCTGAACTACCCACTGTGCACCTGTCATGGTTATTCTCCTGTATTCCTAGGGGAACAACAGAATTTTATGCTACTGCTCATAATCTGTTCCTCGCTAATTTGCTGATATTTAGCCTGGTCAAAAAAAAACCCCCGGACCTTTCGGTGCGGGGGTTTTTGGAATTCCAGACTTGATTTTTAAGCCTTTCTTTCTCCAAGCGATGCCCCGCACGGTGGGATAATAATCACCACCACGCTAATCACGACTAGGCTAATCACTTGTAGAAGGGCTTTCATGTGTTGTTTGTTTTTTCGATTGTTCGAAGTAATACCTACAGAGTTACCATAGTTAGCGTGCCGTTGACAATAATTTTCATTGGAAAATTTTATGATGCCGCTGGCGGCCCGCCGTTATCACATTGTAAATAAAAGGTTATTTACATTTGTGATAAAAATTCATAACTCCCGCGTCGTAATCTTCATTTGGAGTTTACGAGCAAGCTCTGATTTTCAGTGAAAGAGCGGCAATTATCAGGGAATGTAAGGAATCTGGCTCTGAAGTTGAGCAGTAAGCCATTGTTCATCTGTCTGGCTGCTTTGATGATAAGGACAACAAGGAGCGGTTATGTCTTTATCGAAGGTATTAACACGAGCTGCGCTGGGTGTTCAGGCTCCGCTGGTGACGGTGGAAGTGCACATCAGCAACGGCTTGCCGGCCCTGACGCTGGTTGGACTGCCTGAAACCACGGTAAAAGAAGCGCGGGAACGGGTGCGAAGCGCGATTATTAATAGCGGGTTCACCTTCCCGGCGAAACGCGTCACCATCAATCTGGCGCCTGCCGATCTGCCAAAAGAGGGCGGACGCTATGACCTCCCCATCGCTATCGCCATTCTGGCGGCCTCTGAGCAGCTGCCAGACGCAAAACTGGGGCAATTTGAATTCCTGGGTGAGTTAGCACTTAACGGCGCGCTCTGTGGCGTTCAGGCCGCTATTCCAGCTGCGATGGCGGCACTGCAAGCAGGCAGACAAATGGTGTTAGCTGAACAGAATCAACAGGATGTAGGGTTGATTCAACAAGGCGAGACGCTGGTTGGCAAACATCTGGTAGAAATCTGTGCGTTTCTCCATAACAAAACCACTCTCACTGTCGCGCATTATCAGCCCGAAACGCTTGAACAGGAAAAGCAGGACCTCAGCGATATCATTGGCCAGGATCAGGGCCGACGTGCACTGGAGATCACCGCAGCTGGCGGGCATAACCTATTACTGATTGGGCCGCCTGGCACCGGCAAGACCATGTTAGCGACGCGTCTGCCCGGTATCATGCCACCGTTAGACGACCAGGAAGCGCTGGAGTGCGCCGCTATCGCCAGTCTGGTAAGCAGTGGCAATCTCCATCATCAGTGGCGCAAACGGCCGTTCAGAGCGCCTCATCACAGTTCATCACTCTATGCGCTGGTTGGGGGCGGCTCCTTGCCGCGGCCGGGAGAAATCTCCTTGGCACACAATGGCGTGTTATTCCTCGATGAGCTGCCAGAATTCGAGCGCAGAACGCTTGATGCTTTGCGCGAACCGATTGAATCCGGGGAAATCGCCATTTCACGCACGCGCGCTAAAGTGACGTATCCCGCGCGCTTTCAATTGATCGGCGCGATGAATCCCAGCCCGACCGGGCATTATCAGGGCAACCATAATCGCTCATCACCTCAGCAGGTGTTGCGCTATCTCAATCGGTTATCAGGACCTTTTCTCGATCGCTTTGATTTATCGTTAGAGGTCCCACTTCTTCCCAGTGGGTCTCTGAGTAAGAAACAACAAGTCAGCGAAAGCAGCGCTGAAGTTTTAACTCGCGTCCTCGCCGCACGAAAGATTCAAACAGCACGCAGCGGAAAAGTGAATGCTCATCTCTCTAACCCAGAGATTTTGCGCTGGTGTCCATTGAAGCAGCAGGATGCTGAATGGCTGGAAGAAGTGTTGAATTCGTTGGGGCTTTCAGTACGCGCCTGGCAGCGGATTTTAAAGGTGGCCAGGACAATAGCTGATTTAGCAGGTGAAGAGCAGATTACTCGTAGTCATTTGCAGGAAGCGGTGGGATATCGCAGCATCGACCGCTTAATGATCTATCTGCACAAGACTCTGGAATAAAAAACGGGGCTTATATAAGCCCCGCTATTCTTAATCATCGCTATCGCTAAAATCTTCCACCGTATCCATCTGCGGCTTGCCGCCAGATAGCGTATGGAAACGCTTAGGTCGCTTGATACGTGCGGTGTATTTCGACCATACACGTTCAGCTTCCGTTTGTGGCTCACGAAGACCACGACATACTTCTAAAAATGAACGCTCTTCTTCTGTAATGGGTTCACGCTTAGCGAGATCCAGTTCATTAAAGGCGTAACCGTGGCGCTCCAGAAGCTGAGCTTCTTTAATGGTGAAATCACCATGACGCGAAAAACCACGTGGGTAATGTTTGTTATCAAAGAAACGATTCGTTGTTGCGAAGCTATCCGCCATTTTACACGCTCCTGACTCTCATATGGCCGTGCTATTTATGGCGCGGAGTATTAGATAGGCTTGACAGAGTGTAAAACAAAACATTTAAATCAGTACGACAAACAATTTTTGGGAGAATGCAGTGGATACGGAATTACTGAAAACTTTCCTCGAAGTGAGCAGAACACGCCATTTCGGGCGTGCTGCTGAAGCGCTTTACCTCACGCAATCTGCCGTTAGTTTTCGCATTCGTCAGCTGGAAAATCAGCTGGGCGTAAACCTTTTTACTCGTCACCGTAATAACATCCGGCTGACTTCAGCAGGCGAGCGTTTATTACCCTATGCCGAAAGCTTGATGAGCACCTGGCTGATGGCCAAAAAGGAAGTTTCGCATACACAACAGCATCATGAGCTTTCAATAGGAGGTAGCGCATCCCTTTGGGAAGCGTACTTAACTCCCTGGTTGCAAACACTTTATGAGAATCGCGAAAGCCTTCATCTCGAGGCACTTATCGCCCAGCGACATTTACTGGTTAAGCAATTGCATGAACGTCAGTTGGACCTGTTGATCACAACTGAAGCGCCAAAAATGGATGAGTTAACCAGCCAGCAAATAGGGCATATTTCGCTCGCATTATTCCGGGCGCGTAAAACCGAGAAGCGTGAAAAATATGACTATATCAAGCTGGAATGGGGCGCAGATTTTCATCAGCATGAAAGTTATCTGTCCAGTGATGATGTTCCCGTATTAACCACCACATCCGCACATTTAACACGCGAATTACTGCATACCACCGGTGCTTGTGCCTTTTTACCTGATTTTTGGCACGGCATTTATAGTGATTTGATGGTTATTCCAGATACACCCGTCGCCGTGCGACCGTTATATGCGGTGTGGCTGCAGAATAGCGATCAGCAAAGTCACATTCGTCAGCTGCTTAAATATCCGGTTTTGACACAATAAGATAATAAATGAGGGAGTTTGAGTGGATCACAGTGAAACTCAAACTCATTTCACTGCCGAATTTTGGACAAAAAAAATCCTTTGCCGAAGCAAAGGATTATTTTCTGGCAGGGGCGGAGGGACTCGAACCCCCAACACCCGGTTTTGGAGACCGGTGCTCTACCAATTGAACTACGCCCCTAATTAGG
>NZ_JALMEU010000007.1:0-212503 GCF_028048155.1 Pantoea leporis | reverse complement strand
AGTGAAGAAGCCCCGGACGAGAGTCCGGGGTTTTTTTGCGTCTGAAATCAGCTAAAATCGCATAGAATAGAGCGATTCAGTGTATGAAAATCACGCAAATTTCATCTCAAACTTTCATTTCAAGAAGCAAATCCAGCATAAATACGCCACGACTTATCCCAAATCCCATCTAAAGCTGAAACATTTTCATAAACCGCATGAAGACTCGACATTCTCGACATAACACGTTAATGTCGGGCATCTGGATGTCTAAACGTTTATACGGTTATCAGTACGAGGTGAGCAGGTTATGCCAATCAGGATTCCCGACGAATTACCGGCAGTGAATTTTTTGCGTGATGAAAACGTCTTTGTCATGACGTCGTCGCGCGCCAGTGTTCAGGAGATCCGTCCGCTAAAAGTGCTGATTCTTAACCTGATGCCAAAGAAGATTGAGACAGAAAATCAGTTCCTGCGTCTGCTCTCTAACTCACCGTTGCAGATTGATGTGCAGCTGCTGCGCATTGATAGTCGCGAGTCGCGCAACACGCCGACGGAGCATCTGAACAACTTCTACTGCAACTTCGAAGACATCCAAAACGATAACTTCGATGGACTGATTGTGACCGGCGCGCCGCTGGGATTGGTCGATTTCAATGATGTCGCTTACTGGCCGCAGATTCAGCGCGTGCTGCATTGGGCGAATGAACACGTTACCTCCACGCTCTTTGTCTGTTGGGCGGTTCAGGCGGCACTCAACATTCTGTATGGCATTCCTAAGCAGACGCGGCAGAACAAATTGTCCGGTGTTTATGAGCACCAAATCCTGCATCCCCACGCCTTACTAACGCGCGGGTTTGACGACAATTTCCTGGCCCCGCATTCACGCTATGCTGATTTTCCGAGCCAGCTGATCCGCGATTACACCGATCTCGAGCTATTTGCCGAATCGGAATCCACCGGCGCATATCTGATGGCGAGCAAAGACAAGCGCCTGGCGTTTGTCACCGGCCATCCGGAATACGATGCCCTGACGCTCTCGGGTGAGTATCATCGCGATTACGATGCTGGCCTGCAGCCGGACGTGCCGTTCAATTACTTCCCGCACGACAACCCAGAGCTGCCACCGCGCGCCACCTGGCGCAGCCACGGCAACCTGCTGTTCTCCAACTGGCTGAACTACTACGTTTATCAGATCACGCCGTTCGATCTGCGCCGGATGAATCCAACACTCGAATAGATCAAACACCTCGTTTGATCCTGCCGCGCTAGCCGAAAGCTATCGCGGCTTTTTTTTTGCCTTCAATTCACCAGTGGAAGTTATTGCCTTTAATTCGAGAGATTAAATTACATAAATATCAATCTGATAAATTAACATAAACATTAAAATGGAAATAGTTTTTGAAATTAAAATAAAAATCATTATGCTCTGATCTTGCAGGTTATAAAACACCCTACATCCGGATCCGATCGTTAAACGATGGATCAACTCAGGAGGCAGCCCGCATGACAGACTCGGTTATCAGCAATACGCTAACCTTCAGCCAGCCCTTTACCCACGCGGAAAAGCAGCTGCTTACCCCAGAAGCGATCGACTTTATACACGCATTAGTGGTGCGCTTTGCACCAGAGCGCGAACGCCTGCTGAAAGCACGCCAGCAACGACAGAAGCGTTACGATCAGGGTGAGTTACCCGGCTTTGATTCGGAAACCGCTTCCATTCGTGAAAATGCGTGGCAAGTTCGTCCTATTCCGCAGCTGCTGCAAGATCGTCGCGTAGAGATCACCGGGCCGCCGGATCGCAAAATGGTGATCAACGCGCTCAACGCGAACGTCAACGTCTTCATGGCCGATTTTGAAGATTCACTGGCGCCAACCTGGCAGAAGCTAATCGACGGACAATTAACACTGCGCGATGCCACCAACGGCACGCTGAGCTTTACCAGTGAAACCGGCAAGATCTATCAGCTGCGCGCCAATCCGGCGCTGCTGATGTGTCGGGTGCGCGGTCTGCATCTGAATGAAAAGCATGTGGAGTGGCGCGATCGGGCCATTCCCGGCGGATTGTTCGACTTTGCGCTCTACTTTTTCCACAACGTTGAAGCGCTGCTGGAGAAGGGCCACGCGCCATGGTTCTATCTGCCGAAAACCGAGCATGCCGCTGAAGTGGCGTGGTGGCGTGAGATCTTCCGCTTCAGTGAAGATCGCTTCGATCTGCCGCGCGGCACCATCAAAGCCACGGTATTGATCGAAACGCTGCCGGCGGTATTCCAGATGGATGAGATCCTGTGGGAACTGCGTGATCACGTCGTTGGCCTCAACTGTGGCCGTTGGGATTACATCTTCAGCTACATCAAAACGCTGGGCCAGCATCCCGATCGTATCCTGCCGGATCGCCAGCAAATCAGCATGGATCAGCCATTCCTCGATGCCTATTCACGCCTGCTGATTCGAACCTGTCATCGTCGTGGCGCGCTGGCGATGGGCGGTATGTCGGCGCTGATTCCGAGCAAAGACGCGGAGCGCAATTTATGGGTGACGCAAAAGGTGCAGGAAGATAAAGCGCGAGAAGCGGGCAACGGTCACGACGGAACCTGGGTGGCGCATCCCGGCCTGGCTGATATCGCGATGGAGGAGTTTGACCGTCGGCTGGGCGATCAGCCCAACCAACTGCACATCACGCGTGAGCAGGATGCGCCAATCACCGCCGAACGTCTGCTGGCGCCCTGTCGCGGCAAGCGTACTGAAGCCGGCATGCGCGCCAATATCCGCGTGGCGCTGCAATATCTGGAAGCCTGGATCAGCGGCAACGGCTGCGTTCCGATTGATGGGTTGATGGAAGATGCCGCCACCGCTGAAATCGCCCGCACCTCCATCTGGCAATGGATTCATCACAAACAAATTCTCAGCGATGGCCAGCCGGTCACGGTGGCGCTGTTTGAACGGCTGCTGGAGGAAGAGCTGGCCACCTTGCAGCAAACCGTTGGCGCAGAACGTTTTCAAAATGGACGCTTCGACGATGCCGCCGCGCTGATGGCGCAAATTACCACCGATGACGAACTGGTTTCCTTCCTCACTCTGCCGGGCTACCGCCTGCTGCCTTGAACCTGGAGATATGACGATGAATCGTACGCAACAGATCAAACAACTGGAATCGAGCTGGAATGATGCGCGCTGGCAGGGAATTACTCGTCCGTACAGTGCGGAGGATGTGGTCAATCTGCGCGGTTCGGTCAATCCCGCCTGCACGCTGGCGGAACGCGGTGCCACCAAACTCTGGTCGCTGCTGAATGGTGAATCGAGCAAAGGCTACATCAACAGCCTCGGCGCGTTGACCGGCGGACAAGCGGTGCAGCAGGCGAAAGCCGGCATAGAAGCGATTTACCTCTCCGGCTGGCAGGTGGCGGCAGATGCTAACCTGGCCGGGCAGATGTATCCCGACCAATCGCTGTATCCGGTGAATTCGGTGCCAAATGTGGTGGAGCGGATTAACCAGAGCTTCCAGCGTGCCGATCAAATTCAGTGGGCCGGCGGCGTATCGCCAGAAGACAGTGATTTCATTGATTACTTCCTGCCGATTGTCGCCGATGCGGAAGCGGGCTTTGGCGGCGTACTCAATGCGTTCGAGCTGATGAAATCGATGATTCAGGCCGGTGCCGGCGCGGTGCATTTTGAAGACCAACTGGCGGCGGTGAAGAAGTGCGGCCACATGGGTGGCAAGGTATTAGTCCCAACGCAGGAAGCGATTCAGAAACTGGTGGCGGCGCGTCTGGCCGCGGACGTCATGAACGTGCCGACGGTGTTGCTGGCGCGCACCGATGCGGATGCCGCCGATCTGATCACCTCAGATTGCGACCCGCGCGATGCGGCGTTTATCACCGGCGAGCGCACCTCGGAAGGCTTCTTCCGCACGCGTGCCGGGATTGAACAGGCGATCAGCCGCGGGCTAGCGTATGCGCCTTATGCCGATGTGCTGTGGTGCGAAACCTCAACGCCAGATCTGGAGATGGCGCAGCGCTTTGCCGACGCGATTCACGCGCAGTATCCCGGCAAGCTGCTGGCTTACAACTGCTCGCCTTCGTTCAACTGGAAGAAGAACCTTGACAATCGCACTATCGCCCGTTTCCAGCAGGCGCTGAGCGAAATGGGCTATCGCTTCCAGTTCATTACGCTCGCCGGAATTCACAGCATGTGGTTCAACATGTTTGACCTGGCGCACGCCTATGCACAGGGCGAAGGCATGCGCCATTACGTGGAGAAAGTGCAGCAGCCGGAGTTTGCGGCGCGCGATAAGGGTTACACCTTCTCATCGCATCAGCAGGAAGTGGGCACCGGCTATTTCGATCGCGTCACCAACGTCATCCAGGGCGGACAATCCTCCGTGACCGCGCTGACCGGCTCCACCGAAGCCGCACAATTCTGAAGCCGTTGTAAGGTCGCCATTCAATGGCGACCACTTACCGCTAAAGGAGCGTAGCCGATGACACCGAGAGAATCGCTGATCGCCCACACCATTCTGCAAGGTTTTGACGCGCAGTATGGCCGCTTTCTGGATATTACCGCCGGTGCGCAACAGCGCTTCGAGCAGGCCGACTGGCACGCGGTGCAGCAGGCAATGAAAGCGCGTATCCATCTTTACGATCACCATGTTGGCCTGGTCACCAACCAGCTGCGCATTCTCAATGACACTTCGGACTGGGATGACGCGTTCTGGCTACGGGTGAAAAGCCATTACGAAACCTTGCTGCCCGGCTATCCGCGCCATGAAATCGCCGAAAGCTTCTTCAATTCGGTCTATTGTCGCCTGCAGGGCCACAGCCATTTGTCGCCCGAGCGTCTGTTTATCTTGCCGTCGCAGCCCTATGCGCCTGCACCGGTTGCGCCGCGCCCGCTGTCGCGCCTCTATCGTCCGCAGCAGAATTGGCAGGAAACACTGCGTCAGGTGCTGAATGACATTCCGCTGCGTCTAACGTGGC
Source organism: Pantoea leporis (assembly GCF_028048155.1). Taxonomy (NCBI): domain Bacteria; kingdom Pseudomonadati; phylum Pseudomonadota; class Gammaproteobacteria; order Enterobacterales; family Erwiniaceae; genus Pantoea; species Pantoea leporis. The sequence goes on along the minus strand of NZ_JALMEU010000007.1, from coordinate 207,548 downwards.
AGGATCAAACGCGCGATATCGGCTGGATTGTGCGCCATCTGCACGAGCAGTTTGGTGCCACACAGCTGGCGACGGCGACGCTGGATGTCGCCAGCGAACTGTTTTACCGCAACAAAACCGCGTGGATAGTGGCGCGCCTGCAGCTGAGTGATGGCATGGTGCCCTGTTTGCTGCCGATTCAGCGCGATGATGCTGGCCGTTTGTGGATCGATACCTGTCTCACCGACAGCGATGATGCCAGCATCGTGTTTGGTTTTGCCCGTGCCTATTTCATGGTGTACGCGCCGGTGCCAGCCGCGCTGGTGGCGTGGCTGCAACCGATTCTGCCGGGAAAAACCGTGGCAGAGCGCTACATGGCGATTGGCTGTCAGAAGCACGGTAAAACCGAATGCTACCGTGAATACCTGCACTATCTGGCGCACAGTCAGGAAGATTTCACCGTCGCACCCGGCATTCGCGGCATGGTGATGATGGTGTTCACGCTGCCGGGTTTTGATCGCGTATTCAAGGTGATCAAAGATCGCTTCGCACCGCAAAAAGAGGTCACCGATGCGCAGGTGCGCGACTGCTATCGCATGGTCAAAGAGCACGATCGCGTGGGCCGCATGGCGGATACGCAGGAGTTTGAGCACTTTGCGTTACCGCGCGCGCGAATTCCGGCCGAGCTGATGGCGGAGTTTGAGCGCGATATCCCGGAAAAGCTCGAGCTGCGCGACGATGTAGTGATCATCCGCCATTTGTGGCTGGAACGCCGCATGGAGCCGCTTAATCTGTGGCTGGCTCAGGCTTCGCCGGAACAGCGGCAGCACGCGATTGGCGAATACGGTGATGCGATTCGTCAGCTGGCGGCGGCAAATATTTTCCCCGGCGACATGCTGTACAAAAACTTTGGTATGACGCGTCATGGCCGCGTGGTGTTTTACGATTACGACGAAATCCGCCCGATGACCGAACTGGTGTTCCGCGATGTGCCGCAGGCGCGCTATGAGGAAGATGAGCTGCAGGCCGAGCCGTGGTACAGCGTCGGGCCGGATGATGTGTTCCCGGAAACCTTCCGCTATGCGCTGTGCAGCGAACCCTCGACCGGCAAACTGCTGCAGGCGCTGCATCCGCAGCTGTTTGATCCCAACTGGTGGCGCGCGCTGCAAACGCGCATCCGCGAAGGGCATATTGAAGAGGTCATTGCGTGGCGCGCCAGCCAGCGTTTCAGCGCGCGCTATGCGTCGGTGGCCGCTTAGCGGCCAGAATAGGTTTGGGTCACCTGCTTCGCGGCGCGGATCACCAGCGCTCCCAGCTCGGTGATGCGGTCGTCAGTCATGCGCGCAATCGGACCGGAGATTGAGATGGCGGCGAAGGGTTCGCCATGTTCGTCATAAATCGGTGCCGCAACGCAGCGCAGACCCAGCGCGTGCTCTTCATCATCGTGCGAAAAGCCCATCTTACGAATCAGCGCCAGATTCTCCTTCAGGCTGTGCGGCGACATCAGCGTTTTCGGCGTGTAGTGATGCAGCCCTTTTTGATGCAGCAGCGCGGTAACTTGCTCATCACTCAGATGCGCCAGAAACGCTTTGCCGGCGCCGGATGCATGCATCGGCAGCTTGCCGCCAATCGGCGCGGACATGCGCATCAGCTGCGTACACTGCACCTGATCGATGATCACCGCCTGATAATCGCTGAGATCCAGCACCGCCAGATTCACCGTCTCGCCGGCGTCTTCCATCAGCTTGCGCAGCAGCGGATGCACAATCGCCAGCAGATTGCGGCTCTGCAGGAAACTGCTGCCGACCACAAACGCGTGCGAACCAATGGTCCACAAACCTAAGTCGCCCACCTGATGCACAAAACCTTGCTGCTGCATGGTGGAGAGCAGGCGATGAGTGGTGGAGTTGGGTAAACCGGCCTGTTGTGCCAGTTCGGTCAGCGCCACGCTGCCGTGGGATTCGGCAATCAGCTCCAGCAGGCGCAGACCACGCGTCAAAGATTGTACTTGCCCGCCGACGGGCGCGCTGGTGGTAGCCGTTGTCGCACGCGGTTTCTTGCCACGTTTCACGGGCGCAGGGGTTGCCATAACGTCTCCAATTCGCATAAATGCTGGAAACCATTTTCGTTTTTAACCGCATTAATGCAAACGCTGACTTTCTGGTCAGACCTGTCATCGGCAATAGCTGAAAATGTCTCATCTGAGCTGACTTTTGATCACCTGCAAGTTGTGCCAGTATGACTGGCTGGCATATTAGCCAACGCAATGACGTGGACGGGGCGAGAGTGAGCAACAAAACAGAAATGCTGCAGCAGCAGCTGGCGCAACGCATTATGATTCTGGACGGTGGCATGGGCACCATGATCCAGAGTTATAAACTGAGTGAGCAGGATTTCCGTGGCAGCCGCTTTGCCGACTGGCCATCTGATTTGAAGGGCAACAACGATCTGTTGGTGCTAACCAAACCGGAGGTGATCCGCGAAATCCACGATGCCTATCTCGCTGCCGGCGCGGATATTCTCGAGACCAACACCTTCAACTCCACCACCATTGCAATGGCCGATTACGCGATGGAAGCGCTGTCGGCGGAGATCAACTTCGAAGCCGCCAAACTGGCGCGTGCCAGCGCCGACGCATGGACGGCGAAAACGCCGCATCGTCCGCGCTACGTGGCAGGCGTGTTGGGCCCGACCAACCGCACCTGTTCTATCTCGCCGGACGTCAACGATCCCGCCTATCGTAACGTCACCTTTAATCAGCTGGTGGAAGCCTACCGCGAATCGACGCATGCGCTGATCGCCGGTGGCTCCGACCTCATCATGATCGAAACGGTGTTCGATACCCTGAATGCCAAAGCGGCGATCTACGCGGTGCAGGCCGAGATGGAAGCGATGGGCGTGAAGCTGCCGCTGATGATCTCCGGCACCATCACCGATGCGTCCGGTCGTACGCTCTCCGGCCAAACCACCGAAGGTTTCTATAACTCGCTGCGCCACGCCGAACCGCTGTCGTTCGGCCTCAACTGTGCGCTTGGCCCGGATGAACTGCGTCAGTATGTGGCGGAGCTGTCGCGCATTGCCGAAAGCTATGTGACCGCGCACCCGAACGCCGGTTTGCCCAACGCCTTTGGTGAATACGATCTCGATGCGGCGATCATGGCTGAGCAAATTGGTGAGTGGGCGCGCGCCGGTTTCCTCAATATTATCGGCGGCTGCTGCGGCACCACGCCGGAACACATCGCGGCGATGGCGGCAGCGGTAGAAGGCGTTGCGCCGCGCCAGCTGCCAAAGATTCCGGTTGCCTGCCGCTTAGCCGGGCTTGAACCGCTTAACATTCAGGCCGATTCGCTGTTCGTCAACGTCGGTGAACGCACCAACGTCACCGGCTCGGCCAAATTTAAGCGTCTGATCAAAGAAGAGAAATACAACGAAGCGCTGGATGTGGCACGCCAGCAGGTAGAGAACGGTGCGCAAATCATCGACATCAACATGGATGAAGGCATGCTGGATGCGGAAGCGGCGATGGTGCGCTTCCTCAATCTGATTGCCGGTGAGCCGGATATCGCCCGCGTGCCAATTATGATCGACTCCTCCAAATGGGAAGTGATCGAGAAAGGCCTGCAGTGCATTCAGGGCAAAGGCATTGTGAACTCTATTTCGATGAAAGAGGGCGTGGAACCGTTTATCGCGCACGCGCGCAAAGTGCGTCGCTACGGCGCAGCGATGGTGGTGATGGCGTTTGACGAATTGGGTCAGGCGGATACGCGGGCGCGCAAAATCGAGATCTGTCGTCGCGCCTACAAGATTTTGACCGAAGAGGTCGGTTTCCCGCCAGAAGACATCATTTTCGACCCGAATATTTTTGCCGTAGCGACCGGCATTGAAGAACACAACAATTACGCGATGGACTTTATCGGTGCCTGCGAAGACATCAAACGCGAACTGCCACACGCGATGATCTCCGGCGGCGTCTCCAACGTGTCGTTCTCGTTCCGTGGTAACGAACCGGTGCGCGAAGCGATTCACGCGGTGTTCCTCTATTACGCCATCCGCAACGGCATGGACATGGGCATCGTGAACGCCGGTCAGCTGGCGATTTACGACGATCTGCCTGCCGAACTGCGTGACGCGGTGGAAGATGTGGTGCTGAATCGTCGTGACGATGGCACCGAGCGCTTGCTGGAGCTGGCGGAGAAGTATCGCGGCAGCAAAAGCGACGGCGAGCAGGAGAAACAGCAGGCCGAATGGCGCAGCTGGGACGTGGTAAAACGTCTGGAATACTCGCTGGTGAAAGGCATCACCGAGTTTATTGAGCTGGATACCGAAGAGGCGCGCCAGGCAGCAGCGCGGCCGATTGAAGTGATTGAAGGGCCGCTGATGTCCGGCATGAACGTGGTTGGCGATCTGTTCGGCGAGGGCAAGATGTTCCTGCCGCAGGTGGTAAAATCAGCGCGCGTGATGAAGCAAGCGGTGGCCTATCTCGAACCTTATATTCAGGCCAGCAAAGAGGCCGGACGCAGCAACGGCAAGATTGTGCTGGCGACGGTAAAAGGCGATGTGCATGACATCGGCAAAAATATCGTCGGCGTAGTGCTGCAATGTAACAACTACGAAATCATTGACCTCGGCGTTATGGTGCCGAGTGACAAAATCCTCAAAACCGCGATTGCCGAGAACGCCGATATCATCGGGCTTTCCGGCCTGATCACGCCGTCGCTGGATGAGATGGTCAACGTCGCCAAAGAGATGGAGCGCCAGGGATTCACCATCCCGCTGCTGATTGGCGGCGCGACTACCTCGAAAGCGCATACCGCAGTGAAAATCGAGCAGAACTATAGCGGACCAACGGTCTACGTGCAGAACGCCTCGCGCACCGTGGGCGTGGTGTCATCGCTGCTGTCCGAAACGCTGAAAGAAGATTTCGTGGCGCGCACGCGCAAAGAGTACGACACGGTGCGTATTCAGCACGCGCGCAAAAAGCCGCGCACGCCGCCGGTGAGCCTGCAAACTGCGCGCGATAATGATTATGTCATTGATTGGGAAAGCTATACGCCGCCGGTGGCGCACCGCCTCGGTGTGAGTCCGGTTGAAGCCAGCATTGAAACGCTGCGTAATTACATCGACTGGACGCCGTTCTTTATGACCTGGTCGCTGGCCGGCAAATATCCGCGTATCCTGGAAGATGAAGTGGTGGGCGAAGAGGCCAAACGCCTGTTTGCCGATGCCAACGCCATGCTCGATATGCTGAGCAGCACCGGCACGCTCAATCCACGCGGCGTGGTGGGGATTTTCCCGGCCAACCGTGTCGGCGATGACATTGAAATCTACAGCAACGAGAACCGCAATCAGGTGCTGTGCGTCAGTCATCACTTGCGTCAGCAGACCGAGAAAACCGACTTCGCCAACTACTGTTTAGCCGACTTTGTGGCACCGAAATCCAGCGGTAAAGCCGATTATCTCGGCGCGTTTGCGGTTACCGCCGGAATTGAGGAAGATGCGCTGGCCGAGGCGTATGACAAGCAGCACGATGATTACAACAAAATCATGGTGAAAGCGGTGTCGGATCGCCTGGCAGAAGCCTTTGCTGAATATCTGCACGAGCGCGTGCGGAAGGTGATTTGGGGCTTTGCCGCCCATGAAAATCTCAGCAACGAAGAGCTGATTCGCGAGAACTATCAGGGCATTCGTCCCGCGCCAGGTTATCCGGCTTGTCCGGAACACACTGAGAAAGCACCGATCTGGCAGCTGCTGGAGGTGGAAAAACATACCGGCATGAAGCTCACCGAGTCTTTCGCCATGTGGCCAGGCGCAGCGGTTTCCGGCTGGTACTTCAGCCATCCTGATAGCAAATACTTCGCCGTGGCGCAGATTCAGCGCGATCAGGTGGAAGATTACGCCGCGCGTAAAGGCATGAGCGTGAGCGAGGTTGAGCGCTGGCTGGCACCCAATTTGGGTTATGACGCAGATTAATAGTCGGTAACGCGCAATAAATGGCGCCGCTACGGTATGTGCACCTCTCCGTAGCGGCGCGATTTATCGCGCGGGTTTCAAACCACCCGTGCTGATGTTAATTAAATCGCGCATCACGATCTGACGTCAGGTCATACAGCTGATATTTGCGACCCAGCATCTGACCACCATCACGTGTCAACGGCACCCAGTTCACCTGCGCGCGGCCTCGCGTTGGCGTCACGGTAAACAGATCCATCGGCACCGAAATATAGAAGCCTTTAGTGAAGTCGCCTTCGCCATAGGCTTCCGCCGACACGTTGGTTTTGGTGGCGTAGAAGCCCACCATCACGCCGCTATCAAACCGCTTCGACACATCAACGGTAACGCCTTTATCCTTCGCCAGATATTCACCGACGCTGGCTTTCACCAATACGTCCTGCATAAACCACGGACGCCAGTACGCGGTGAAATGTCCGGTTGGCGCTTTGTAATCGGTGAACTGCATCATGTTGTCCCAATCACGCTGCTTCACGTAGTTGGCATCAACCCCGAAGGCCCAGTTGCTATCTATCGGACGATACAGCACTTCGCCGCCGACGCCGCCGTACATGGTTTCCAGATAACCGCCGTAAACCTGGCCGTAGAAACCGTTGCCGAGCGCCTGCATGTAGTTGGCTTGCAGATCGTTAACGTAAACGTTGTTCTCAACGTAATCACGAATATGCGTACGCACGCGCGGCAGCGTTGAATCCGCCGGTGCGCCGTTGTAGTTGAACTTATCGTAGTTATTGGCGAGGTTGCCAAACAGGCTGCCGCCGACCAACAGGTGATCGGTAAGCCAGTAATCGGCGTTGGCCATCACGCCAACCTGATACATGTAGAAGCTTTCCGGTCCGCCGACGGACTGATTCAGCACCGGCGACAGGCTGTAGTTCAGACGATCTTTGCGGATAAAGAAACCTTGCTCGGTGGTACCGGGATCGACCGGATTTTCACGCGTCTGCTGCAGCGGCTGTTCATGCCCCAGCGGATAACCCACGAGTTCGTTATGCAGGCTGGCAACGTTGGTGCGCGTGCTCACCTGCGGCATATTGAAGCGCGACTCGGTGACGTCGATGGTATCGATGCCGGCCGGCAGGTTGTTCATGATAATGCGATTGGCGCGATCGACCCCTTCGCGCGTATCGCGATATTTGGTCTGCTCGCCGGACACATACAACGTGCTGCCTTTGGTCTGAATATGTGGGCCGTTCAGTCCGGCGTTGTACTTCAGATCGGTCAGCTGGTTTGCCACCACCGTTGGCTGCAACAGATCGCCCTGCGGCTGCGGGTTGTAGGCCGGCTTCTCGCTATCGATATGCGACTGATGCAGATCGTTGAAATTGGTGCGCAGGGTAAAGCCGAACATAAAGGTGTTGCCGCGCTCGTAGCTGGCGTTGATGTCCGCCCAGTCGGTGAGGCGATAAATCGCGCCGACGTTGACCTTACTGCGCTGATCCAAACGACCGGCGAAATCATCCTGATAATCATTGCCTTCGTACTCCAGCTTGAGGCGCAGCGGCTGCCACGGTGTTTGATACTCTACGCCGCCAAACAGCGCCGCCGGACCGTGGAACATCTGCGAGCCATTAATTGAACCCGCTTCGCCACCGCCGGTGCGGCTACAGAAGCTGTCGCTGTAGGAGCAGAACGGGTTCTTGATGGTGCCGCTGTTGCCGAGATAACCCCAGCCCAGACCCAAGGTGAAATCGAACGGGCCCCATGCTTTGCTCGCCACCAGATATTCGCTGTCGAACAGACCGGTACCGCCTAAATCGCGTGAGCCAACCGCCACTTCTGGCAGCCAATAGCTCTCTTGCCATAGGCGCAGCTTCACATCGAAGGCTTTATCTTTATAGCTTTGGTTGCCGCTGAAACCTTCTACTGCGCTGTAACGGCGGGTACGCACATCGGTATAGCGTACGGTGGTTTCCAGCCACGGGAACAGCTGCAGCGAGGCAGAATAGTAGCGATATTGATCGTTATCGCGGAAGTTGACGCTAAATTCGCCCTCTTTCGCCATACGCGCGGTGGGCGTCTGCATCAGGCCAACGCCACCAAAATCTGATTGAGAAGGACCGACCGGTTCAGGCCAGGTTTCCGCATGCACCTGGCAAGCGGCGGAAACAGAAGCAGCCAACAGGCTGAGAAGTAATTGTTTTTTCATCAGTCTGGTATCCGGTGAGTCAGAACGGAAAGCATGCGCTCATTCAAATCGCTTTGGCCCCATGGCAAGCTCCATGAGGTGAAACCGAGCCAGATAATGCTGCCGGGTTCCACTTCGATATGGCGATGATTCCAGTAGGCAACCGGAACTTGCTGGGTGCTGCCGGACGGCGCAATCACCGTGGCATAGCTGCGTTCCGCGCCGGACAGACGATCGTGGCCTTCGAGGTAATCACGCACTTCGCGGCCAGGCTGCCAGCGCGCTTTACCCGGATTGCTCAACGCCCCCAGCACCAGTACCTGCGTCGGCTGCGCCAGCATATAGAGGTCATAGCTGCCTTGCAGCGTGCGGTTATCCTGTGGACGCAGACGCACGTCATCGGGATCGAGCGAGGTGAACTGGCGGCCCGTTACCTGCAGCGCGCCAAGCTGGTGGATAACCGAGCCGATGGTTGCGGCCAACGACTCGCCGCTGTCTGCTTGCCATGCGCGCAGATCGGCCAGCAGCTGCTTCTGTTGCTGCTGTGCTACCGCCGTTGCGCCGCGTTCGGCAATCACCGTGCCCGGCCACCAACTGCGCAGTTCAGGATGGGTGAGCAACTGACTAAGATTCTGCGCATCGTTAATTTGCAGTGTGTTTTTTCCCGGCAGATCGTGCACGGTGACTTGCGCCGCCGCCAGTGCGTGGCCAGCCGTGAGCAGCGTCAATGCTGCCAGCATAGGAGTTATTTTTTTCATGATTTCGCCGGCTTCAGAATGGTGGTTTCAACGGGGAAGGCATCGGCGGCCAGCATCTGGTTGGCCTGCAATACCGTGCCATCGCGGTTATCGATCCAGAAGGTGTTCTGCCACTCCGCGCCTACGTTCTCCATGCGCACGGTTTCATGCCAGACGCGGCACGGTACGCGTTCACCGGCGATGTCCAGCACCGTATCGTCACCGCGCTCGAAGCGGGAAACCGCTGTGGCGGCACGCACTTTATCTTGCTCGCGCCACTGCACCACGCGCGTCCAGCTGGCACCGTTTTGCAGATGCAGCGCATCGGCGAGCGGATCCTGCGCCAGGTTACTGACGTCAGCGAGGTTGCTCGGTAAACCCAGGGTTTTGATCAGACGGCCATGCTGCATCACCAACATCGCTTTATCCTGGGTGATCCACTTCTGTTGGCCGTTTTCGTTGTAACCGAGCACCACGAAGATGCGCGGTCCTTCATTGATGCGGGCATAGAGGCTGGCGTAGGGCAGGTTAGCAACCTGCTCGTTGGTGACCGTGACATCATCCGGGCCATTCACGGCCAGCATCACGGTTTGTTCGAGGCCTTTTTGCGTTTGTGTGCAGGCCTGCAACAACAGGCAAAGAAGTAGCAAAGAGAGTCGGCGCACGGGGTATCCCTGTCTAAATAAGCCAAGCAAAAAATAACCACACGGGTGTGTGGTTATGCTTAAAGGTGCTACATCAACGAGTGGTGCTCGTTGTGGTGGTTGTTGTTGTACCGGTATTTGCACCGTCACCGCCGCCAGAAGCAGCAATGCCGAGACCCACTAACGCACCGAGCGCGCCGATACCCACAGCGGTAGACGCGCCGGAAGAGATTGCTCCCGCCTGCGCGCCTGCTGCAGCACCAGCTTCTTCCGGCGCGGCAATCGCAGCGGAAGAAACGGCAACGTAAAGTAAGGCTGCACCGGCAACCATCAGTTTTTTCATAACAACGTTTCCTGCATTTATATGAATCAATGAATGTAGGATTTACCCAGATTTCGGGCGCGTTCAGTATAGGGCAACAAATTACCAGAGTTCAGCATGAGTAAAAGAGGGCAGGAAGTCGGGGTTTTTCTGGTGATAAATACGGCGAATTGGCGTTAGCTGCTTTTTTTTAACGCCTTTTTTCAGGCTGATAGGATAAGTGAATGGCTGCGCATTTCACGGCAGAGTTTTTCACTTTTGCACTAATTATTGGTACGGAATGGGAATAATCGGAATTTACTTATAAGACTTAAATTAAAATCATAGATCAATCAGTTAGATAAACTATTTATCGGGCTGAATTAGGTCCATTTTTAAGCCAGGTAAGGTGCGGTAAATTGAAATGAATTACGAATTTCCTTACGCCACTTTAAGAATTTTCTAACCCTGTTTAATGCAGTAATTGATAATATTGCGAGTGAGATGGCATGGTTGACAAAGAAAAGGCGGCAATTACGCCGCCTTGTGTAAATTAGCCGGAAAATTAACGCCAGGATTTGTAGCGATTAATTAAGCCATTAGTGGAGCTATCGTGGCTGCTAATTTCAGCGTCATTTTCCAGTTCTGGCAGAATACGGTTTGCCAGCTGTTTACCCAACTCAACACCCCATTGGTCAAAGGTGAAGATGTTGAGAATCGCGCCCTGAGTGAAGATCTTGTGCTCATACAGCGCAATCAGTGCACCCAGGCTGAACGGGGTAATTTCACGCAGCAGAATTGAGTTGGTTGGGCGGTTACCTTCGAACACTTTGAACGGCACGATGTGCGCGACAGATTCGGCAGATTTACCGGCATCGGTAAACTCTTTCTCCACCACATCGCGTGACTTACCAAACGCCAGCGCTTCGGTCTGCGCGAAGAAGTTCGACAGCAGCTTCGGATGGTGATCGGTCAGCACGTTGTGGCTCAGTGCCGGTGCGATAAAGTCGCACGGAATCAGTTTGGTGCCCTGATGAATCAGTTGGTAGAACGCGTGCTGGCCGTTGGTGCCTGGCTCGCCCCAGATGATTGGGCCGGTCTGGTAATCCACTGGATTGCCTTCACGGTCAACGTATTTACCGTTGGATTCCATGTTGCCCTGCTGGAAGTAAGCAGCAAAGCGATGCATGTACTGATCGTACGGCAGAATCGCTTCGGTTTCGGCACCAAAGAAGTTGTTGTACCAGATACCGATCAGCGCCAGCAGGACCGGCAGGTTCTGCTCGGCAGGCGTGTTGGCGAAGTGCTTATCCATGGCGTGCGCGCCGCTCAACAGCTGCTCGAAGTTCTCGAAGCCGATGGAGAGAATGATCGACAAGCCGATAGCTGACCACAATGAATAGCGGCCGCCAACCCAATCCCAGAACTCAAACATGTTGTCGGTATCAATACCGAATTCACCCACCGCTTTACCGTTGGTCGACAGCGCAGCGAAGTGCTTCGCCACGTGCTGCTGATCGCCCGCAGTTTTCAGGAACCAGTCACGCGCGCTGTGGGCGTTAGTCATGGTTTCTTGCGTGGTGAAGGTTTTAGATGCCACGAGGAACAGCGTGGTTTCCGGGCTGAGATCTTTCAGCGTTTCGGCGATGTGGGTGCCATCGACGTTAGAAACAAAGTGCATGTTCAGGTGGTTTTTGTACGGACGCAGCGCTTCGGTCACCATGAACGGGCCGAGGTCTGAACCGCCAATCCCGATATTCACCACATCGGTGATGGCTTTACCGGTATAGCCTTTCCAGTCGCCGCTGATGATGCGCTCAGAGAAGCCTTTCATCTTCGCCAGCACCGCGTTGACTTCCGGCATCACATCTTTGCCGTCCACCACAATGGGCGTGTTGCTGCGGTTACGCAGCGCAACGTGCAGAACTGCACGCTCTTCGGTGCGGTTGATCTTCTCGCCAGAGAACATCGATTTGATGGCGCCTGCCAGATCGGTCTCTTTAGCCAGCGCCTGTAATTTTTCGAGGGTTTCCTCGGTGATGCGGTTTTTTGAGAAATCCACCAGCATCTGGTCATCGAAAGTGGCAGAGAATTTCGCAAAACGATCGGCATCTTGCGCAAACAGGTCGGCGATTTGCACCGATTTCATCTGCTCAAAATGCTGCTGCAGCGCTTTCCAGGCAGCGGTTTGGGTCGGATTGATATTTTTCATGGCAACACTCTAGTTGATATAAGAACCGTCATTCCATCCGGGGCGTCCTGCTGGCCCGGCATCCATAGCATTCTTGCACGGGGATGAGTATGACCACAGTTACTGGCTAAGGGAAAAAATTTGTGACCGTGGCCGCACTGTTTCAGGTAAATCCGGCAGCGATTGTCGGTGCTGCGCCAGCAGAATTCCCTGTGCCGCATCAGAAAAAAGCCGCTTTTGTCTGATTCGGACACTACTTTAGGCCGCTGTTGGTGGGCGCGTTTGTTCAACGATGCGTTTACCGAAGTGTAAAAGTGAGAAATCCTCAAAGTGCGGGGATGGACAGGGGGGAAAATAATCAGTAATTTATGCGCGCTACTTACACCTCCGGGTGTAAGCCAGAAGAGGCGCGTCGCCCAGGCAGTGTGTTTGAGGATCCGTATCCGCAGAGAACACATCAGGGGGTGTGACGCCGAGGTGGGGCAACACGCGGGGTGTTGCACTGTCGGCTGCAGGGGCTGAATCCTCTGGGTTGTCACCAGAATCGTCCACAGTCGGACGGTTCGCAAGGTGAAGCGCTTTTGGTGACTTGTCTACTACTGATCTTGTCTGCCCAATTCTGCTCTTCTCTTGTGCCTAGGCTGCTACTATGTCTTCCGCCCCAAAACGGAAGAAAGATAACCTGACACGGGGTTCGTAATATGTCCCAAAATCTTATCGTGGCTAAATTTGGCGGCACCAGCGTTGCCGATTTTGATGCTATGAACCGCAGCGCAGATGTTGTGCTGTCGGACGCCAATACCCGCTTAGTGGTGCTCTCTGCCTCCGCTGGCGTGACCAATCTGCTGGTTGCCCTTGCTGAAGGCCAGGAACAAGCGCAGCGCGCTTACCTGCTGGATGAAATCCGCCGTATTCAATATGCCATCATCGATCGTCTGCAATCGCCGGATGTGATCCGCGATGAGATTGATCGCATGCTGGAAAACATCACCATGCTGTCTGAAGCCACCTCGCTGGCGACCTCACATGCGCTGACCGATGAGCTGGTGAGCCACGGTGAGCTGATGTCGACGCTGCTGTTCGTGGAGATTCTGCGCGAGCGTCAGGTCAACAGCGAATGGTTTGACGTGCGTAAAGTGATGCGCACCAGCGATCGTTTTGGCCGCGCAGAACCCGAAGTGGCGACGCTGAAAGAGCTGGCCGCAACGCAGCTGCAGCCGCGTATTGCGGAAGCGCTGGTGGTGACGCAGGGCTTTATCGGTAGCGAAATCAAAGGCCGCACCACCACGCTTGGTCGTGGCGGCAGCGACTATACTGCTGCGCTGCTGGGCGAAGCGCTGCAGGCCGCGCGCATTGATATCTGGACCGATGTGGCCGGTATCTACACCACCGATCCACGCGTGGTGTCCACCGCTAAACGCATCGAAGAGATTACCTTCGAAGAAGCAGCGGAGATGGCGATCTTTGGTGCCAAAGTGCTGCATCCGGCCACTTTGCTGCCGGCCGTGCGTAGCGATATTCCGGTGTTTGTCGGTTCGAGCAAAGATCCCGCTGCAGGCGGTACGCGCGTGTGCAACGAAACCAAGAATCCACCGCTGTTCCGTGCGCTGGCGCTGCGTCGTAAGCAGACGCTGGTAACGCTGCACAGCCTGAACATGCTGCATGCACATGGCTTCCTCGCCGAAGTGTTTAACATTCTGGCGCGCCACAGCATCTCCGTTGATCTGGTGACAACTTCCGAAGTGAGCGTGGCGCTGACGCTGGACAGCACCGGTTCAACCACCACCGGCGACAGCTTGCTGACCCAGGCGCTGTTGACCGAGCTCTCTTCACTGTGCCGTGTGGAAGTGGAAGAGAATCTGGCGCTGGTGGCGATCATCGGCAACAACCTGTCAAAAGCGTGCGGCGTCGGCAAAGAAGTGTTTGGCGCACTCGAGCCGTTCAACCTGCGCATGATTTGCTACGGTGCCAGCAGTTATAACCTTTGCTTCCTGGTTCCCACCCCAGACGCGGAAGAAGTGGTACGTGCGCTGCACAAGAATCTTTTTGGTTCTTAAGGCCAGTTTTTAGCATGCGGAATCAAGCCGGACCGGGTCCGGCTTTTTTATTGGTGAAATTTTTTAAACAATAATTCAAGCCCAGCGGCATTCACTGCTTCGCTCCAGACATTTCTGATGAACCCCATTATGGCTCGCGAGAACCGTCTCAAATACGCTGCTATCGCCTAAAAATCACCCTAATCCCTTATTCTTCGGTTGCGCTTCAATCGCCAAAAACGATAATCCCGCCGCGAAAACATTAAATTATTTGAGGGAACAGAGATGAAAAGATTAGTGGCTGAAACGCTGGGCACTTTCGTGCTGGTGTTGGGCGGTTGTGGCAGTGCGGTTTTGGCCGCGGCGTTTCCAGAATTGGGTATTGGTTTTGCTGGTGTTGCGCTGGCGTTTGGTCTGACGGTGTTGGTAATGGCATTTGCCGTCGGCCATATTTCGGGCGGCCATTTTAACCCGGCGGTCACCCTCGGTCTGACGGTTGGCGGACGTTTCCCGACGGCGCAGGTTGTGCCTTATATTATCGCGCAGCTGGTCGGCGCGGTTGCGGCTGCTGGCGTGCTGTATTTGATCGCCAGCGGTAAAGCCGGTTTCGATGCCGTGGCCAGCGGCTTCGCGTCGAACGGTTACGGTGAACATTCGCCGGGGGGCTTTAGCCTGCAGGCGGGCATGATCGCCGAGCTGGTGCTGACCGCCGTGTTCCTGATTGTGATCATGGGCGCGACCGATAAACGTGCTCCGGCTGGCTTCGCGCCCATTGCAATCGGCCTGGCGCTAACGCTGATTCACCTGGTGAGCATTCCCGTCACCAATACCTCAGTCAACCCGGCGCGCAGTAGCGGTGTGGCGATCTTCCAGGGCGGCTGGGCATTGGAACAGCTGTGGATGTTCTGGTTGTTACCGATTATCGGTGCCGCGATTGGTGGTGCGATCTACCGCTTTGCACTGGAAAAAGCAGAGTAACTTTGCCGTATTTCAGCGGATCGGCAGCAGCCGATCCGCATTTTGCCCCGCAAGCGACTTCCCGCCTTACGTCAAGATAATGAAATGTTATGATCCCGCGTCCGTCGCTGTGGTCGTTCCCTGCGCGACATTTCATCTGTGGCAATATAAAAAAATTCCTAAGGAAGTCTGGTTATGCTCGGCAAACTTACCCGCCTGTTCCCGCTCTGGGCCGTGCTGCTCTCGGTCGCTGCTTATTATTCTCCTGGCACCTTTCTCGGCATTGGGCCGTGGGTGACTTACCTGCTGATGCTGATTATGTTCGGCATGGGCGTGACGCTAAACATTGATGATTTCAAACGCGTGCTGGTGCGTCCTGCGCCGGTGATCGCCGGGACTTTCCTGCATTATCTGGTGATGCCGCTGGCCGCGTGGGGCCTGGCGAAGCTGTTCCAGATGCCACCGGATCTGGCGGCAGGCATGATTCTGGTCGGCAGCGTGGCCAGCGGCACCGCTTCAAACGTGATGATTTATCTGGCGAAGGGCGATGTGGCGCTGTCGGTGACCATCTCATCCGTGTCGGCGCTGGTAGGTGTATTCGCCACACCGCTGCTAACACGCTTCTACGTTGATACCCACATTCAGGTGGATGTGGTCGGTATGCTGCTCAGCATCGTGAAAATCGTGGTGATTCCGATTAGCTTGGGTCTGATTATCCATCACTCCATGAATAGCGTGGTGCGCCGCGTTGAGCCTTATCTGCCGGCGTTTTCTATGGTGTGCATTCTGCTGATCATTAGCGCGGTGGTGGCTGGCAGCCAGGGCTTTATCGGTTCTGTCGGCTTGATGGTGATTGTGGCGGTGATCCTGCACAACGCGATCGGTCTGTTGGGCGGTTATTGGGGCGGTAAGCTGTTTGGCTTCGATGAATCGACCTGCCGCACGCTGGCGCTGGAAGTGGGCATGCAGAACTCAGGTCTGGCGGCGACGCTGGGCAAACTTTACTTCTCGCCGTTAGCGGCCTTGCCGGGCGCGCTGTTCTCGGTGTGGCACAACCTGTCAGGTTCGCTGCTGGCCGGTTACTGGTCGGGTAAACCGATTGATAAGAAGCAGAAGTAATATTCAAAAAAGCATCACAATTAATTCATGCACATAGCGTAGCGGCGCAATAAATTGCGCCGCTACGCTGCCTGCGCTCTGAATGTATTACAGCTTCAGATAGGTACGAATCCCATCCAGGAACATCTGCGTCGCCAGCATAATCAAAATCAATCCCATCAGGCGCTCCAGCGCGTTAACGCCTTTGTCGCCCAGCAGGCGTAAAAACAGACCCGACATCAGCAGAATCACCACCGTCAAACCCCACGCGATCAGCAGCGCGCCGACCAGATGCGTCATTTGGTTGGGATATTGATGCGACAACAGCATCAGCGTCGCCAGCAGGGACGGACCGGCCACCAGCGGAATTGCCAGCGGCACAAGGAACGGTTCTTCACCGGCCGGCAAGCCACTCGAGCTGCTCTCCTCTGACGGGAAAATCATGCGGATGGCGATCAGGAAAAGAATGATGCCGCCGGAGATCGACACGGTTTCAGTGCGCAGATTGAGAAACGCCAGGATGCGTTCACCGGCGAATAAAAACAGCAGCATCAGAATCAGCGCAATCAGCATTTCGCGCATCAGTACCACGCGGCGGCGTTTGGGTTCCAGATGCTTCAATACCGACATAAAAATCGGCAGGTTGCCCAGCGGATCCATAATCAACAGCAGCAATATGGTCGCGGATATCATTTCAGTCATGTTGGTTAGCCATTATTAGTTGTACTGCTGAAAAAGTTGGCGCAATCGAATTAATTCACTTGCCAGAAGTGCTGCATTTTGTAGAGTTGACGGTCATAGGTAAACCTGATTATTACGCAGACCGGCACGATTATCCGGCCAGTCTTTTCCTCGCACCACACGGCCTCTTTCGAGAGCACCCGAGACGGACAGAAAATGAAGAATGTAGGTTTTATTGGTTGGCGTGGCATGGTCGGCTCAGTGCTGATGTCACGCATGAGCGAAGAACGCGATTTTGATGTCATCAATCCGGTCTTCTTCTCCACGTCACAGCTTGGTCAGGCGGCACCCACATTCGGCGGTAAGTCGACCGGTGCGCTGCAGGATGCTTTTGATATCGAGGCGCTGAAGGCGCTGGATATTATTATCACCTGCCAGGGCGGTGATTACACCAGTGAAGTCTATCCGAAGCTGCGCGAAAGCGGCTGGCAGGGTTACTGGATTGACGCGGCTTCCACGCTGCGCATGAAAGATGACGCCATCATCATTCTCGATCCGGTTAACCATAACGTGATTCGTCAGGGCCTCAATAACGGCATCAAAACCTTTGTCGGCGGTAACTGCACCGTCAGTCTGATGCTGATGTCGCTGGGCGGTCTGTTTGCTAACGATCTGGTTGAATGGGCCTCGGTGGCGACTTATCAGGCGGCATCAGGCGGCGGCGCGCGTCATATGCGTGAACTGCTGACGCAGATGGGCATGCTGCATGACCACGTGGCGAAGTCGCTCCAGGATCCGGCTTCGGCAATTCTGGATATCGAACGCAGCGTGACCGATTTCACCCGTTCTGGCACGTTGCCAACCGACAATTTCGGCGTACCGCTGGCGGGCAGCCTGATTCCGTGGATCGACAAGCAGCTGGATAACGGCCAGAGCCGTGAAGAGTGGAAAGGCCAGGCGGAGACCAACAAAATCCTGCGTACCAGCAGTGTGATTCCGGTTGATGGCCTGTGCGTGCGCGTTGGTGCGCTGCGCTGCCACAGCCAGGCATTCACTCTGAAGCTGAAAAAAGACCTGCCGCTGAGCGAAATCGAACAGCTTCTGGCCTCGCATAACGAATGGGTGAAAGTGGTGCCAAACGACCGCGACATCACCATGCGCGAACTGACGCCAGCCGCCGTCACCGGCACCCTGACCACGCCAGTAGGCCGCCTGCGCAAACTGAACATGGGGCCGGAATACCTTTCCGCCTTCACGGTGGGCGATCAGTTACTGTGGGGCGCGGCTGAACCGCTGCGCCGCATGCTGCGTCTGCTGATCGACTAAGCGCAGCGGCAAACCAGAAAGGCCGGGGTTTCCCGGCCTTTTTTTAATTATCCAGGCCGCAAAAATTCATGCAAATTGCGCCTGACAAGTGATCCGCTTCCCTTTTTTGCTTGCCCGATAAGTATTTTTCACGATCCTCCCTGGCTTCTGCTATCGCCAAGCTATGATTTAACAGAGATGTGCCGGTTGTTAACTGTTTTTGTTTTTTCGAACTGAATGGTTGTTGTACACGGTGAAGATCTTTCCCACGGACGGTTGTGTCCTCACGGTGTACCTATGGCTCAATGAAAAGCAGCGCACCCGAGGCGATAATCCTGCCGACTCTGGTCGCCTGCGCAAAATCATAGGAAGAAAGTCATGTCAGAGCTTCCCGATCGCCAGGCGATCAATGCCCTTTTTGCCGGGAATTATGCCGATCCCTTTTCACTACTGGGCATGCACCAAACGGCTGCAGGCCTTGAAGTGCGTGCGCTGCTGCCCGATGCCTCCGATGTTTGGGTCATTGAAACCAACACCGGACGCAAATGTGCTCAGCTTACCTGCCTCGACTCACGCGGTTTCTTCAGTGGCGTGATTCCGCGTCGTAAAAACCGCTTTGGTTATCAGCTGGCAGTGAACTGGCACGGCCAGCAAAACCTGATTGATGATGCCTATCGCTTCGGCCCGCTGCTGGAGGAAATGGATGCATGGTTATTGGGTGAAGGCACGCATCTGCGTCCCTACGAAACCCTCGGCGCGCACGGCACCACCATTGATGGCGTGCACGGCACGCGGTTCGCCGTTTGGGCACCTAACGCGCGTCGCGTATCGGTGGTAGGCGAGTTCAACTTCTGGGATGGCCGACGTCATCCCATGCGTTTTCGCCGTGAACTTGGCGTCTGGGAACTGTTTGTGCCGGGCGCGGTAAACGGCCAGCTCTATAAATTTGAAATCGTGGATAATTCCGGCCAGATGCGCATCAAAGCCGATCCCTTCGCCTTTGAAGCGCAGATGCGTCCGCAAACCGCCTCGATGATCTGCGGGCTGCCGCCGAAAACCGAGATGCAGCCGCAGCGTAAGGCCGCCAATGCTTTTGACCAGCCGATTTCGATTTATGAAGTGCACCTCGGTTCATGGCGACGTCACACCGATAACAACTTCTGGCTCAGCTACAAAGAGCTGGCGGAGCAGCTGATTCCTTACGTTAAAGAGATGGGCTTCACCCACATCGAACTGATGCCGATTAACGAACACCCCTTTGATGGCAGCTGGGGCTATCAGCCGCTCGGCATGTATGCGCCGACGCGCCGTTTCGGTACGCGCGATGAGTTCCGCCACTTCGTGGCCGCCGCGCATGATGCTGGTATTAACGTGCTGCTCGATTGGGTGCCTGGCCACTTCCCGAGTGATGATTTTGGCCTGGCGAAGTTCGATGGCACCGAACTCTACGAACACAGCGATCCGCGCGAAGGTTTTCATCAGGACTGGAACACGCTGATCTACAACTTTGGTCGCCGTGAAGTGAGCAATTATCTCTCCGGCAACGCCTTGTACTGGATGGAGCGTTTCGGCATTGATGGGCTGCGCGTCGATGCGGTGGCATCAATGATCTACCGTGATTACAGCCGCGCCGAAGGCGAATGGGTGCCGAACCAGTTTGGTGGACGCGAGAACCTCGAAGCGATTTCGTTCCTGCGTCACACCAACCGCGTTTTGGGTCGCACCGCACCGGGCAGCGTCACGGTGGCGGAAGAGTCCACCGATTATCCCGGCGTTACGCGCCCTTCAGAAGATGGCGGCCTCGGCTTCTGGTTCAAATGGAACCTTGGCTGGATGCACGACACACTGGACTATATGAAGCTCGACCCGGTGCATCGCCGTTATCATCATCAGCTGATGACCTTTGGCATGATCTACAACTACACCGAAAACTTCGTGCTGCCGCTGTCGCATGACGAAGTGGTGCACGGCAAACGTTCGATTCTCGATCGCATGCCGGGCGATGCCTGGCAGAAGTTCGCTAACCTGCGCGCCTATTACGGCTGGATGTGGGGTTTCCCCGGTAAGAAGCTGCAATTTATGGGCAATGAATTTGCGCAGGGTCGCGAATGGAACCACGACACCAGCCTCGACTGGCATCTGCTGGAAGGTGAGGATAACTGGCACAACGGCGTGCATCGTCTGGTGCGCGATCTCAATCACACCTATCGCCATTACGCGCCGCTGCATCAGCTCGACTTTGATGGGCAAGGTTTTGAGTGGCTGGTGGTCGATGACTACGAAAACTCCGTGTTTGTATTTGTGCGCCGCGATCGCGACGGCAATGAAATCATCGTAGCCAGCAACTTTACGCCAGTGGCGCGTCACAACTATCGCTTTGGCGTCAACCAGCGTGGCGGCTGGCGCGAGATCATGAACACCGACCAGCACGATTATCACGGCAGCGACACGCGCAATCACGGCGTGGTACACACCGATGAGATGGAGAGTCACGGTCGGCCGCAGTCGCTGAGTTTGACCTTACCGCCGCTGGCAACGCTTTGGCTGGTGCGGGAGAGCGACTGATGCTGGAGCAGGGGCAGCCGGAACCGTTAGGTGCGCACTATGATGGGCACGGCGTTAATTTTACGCTGTTCTCCCAGCATGCCGAACGCGTTGAACTCTGCCTGTTCGACGCGCACGGTGCTGAGCGCCGTTTCGCACTGCCCGCGCGCAGCGGTGACATCTGGCACGGCTATTTTCCCGCGCTGAAGCCCGGCCAGCGCTACGGCTATCGCGTACACGGTCCATGGGCGCCGCAGCAGGGACATCGCTTCAATCCGGCTAAGCTGTTGGTCGATCCCTGCGCCAAAGCGGTGGCGGGTGAAGTGGCGGACGACGCGCGTTTCAACGGCGGGGAACGTGAGCTAAATGGTTTGGATAACGCCGCCATCGCGCCCAAATCGTTGGTGACTGCCGAAGATTTTGACTGGGAGGACGATCACGCGCCGCGCACGCCGTGGGGCAACACGGTGATCTATGAAGCGCACGTACGCGGCTTAACCCAGCAGCATCCGGAAATTCCGGAAAGATTGCGTGGCACTTATGCGGCGCTGGGTCATCCTGCTATGGTGAAGTACCTGCGCCACCTCGGCATCACCGCGCTGGAACTGTTGCCGATTGCCCAATTCACCAGCGAGCCGCGCCTGCGCCGTTTGGGATTGAGTAATTACTGGGGCTACAACCCCTTTGCCTTGTGGGCGGTGGATGCGCGTTACGCCTCGGGAGAAAACGGTTTAACGCCGCTGCAGGAGTTTCAGCAGGCGGTTAAAGCACTGCATGCCGCGGGCATCGAAGTGATTCTGGATGTGGTGTTCAACCATACCGCCGAGCTGGAAGAGATCGGGCCAACGATTTCCCTACGCGGCGTGGATAACGCCAGCTATTACTGGCTGGATGGCAACGGCGACTATCAAAACTGGACCGGCTGCGGCAACACGCTAAATCTCAGTCATCCGCAGGTGATGACGTGGGCGCTGGAAGCGCTGCGCTACTGGGTGCGTGTTTGCCATGTTGATGGGTTCCGTTTTGACCTCGCCAGCGTGTTGGGACGCACACCGGAGTTTCATCAGGATGCGCCGCTGTTTGCCGCCATCAAAGCCTGTCCGCTGCTGTCGCAGGTGAAGCTGATTGCCGAGCCGTGGGACATCGGCCCCGGTGGTTATCAGGTCGGCAACTTTCCGCCGGACTTCGCCGAGTGGAACGACCATTTTCGCGATGCGGCGCGCCGTTACTGGCTGCATGGTCAACTGAATAATGGCGATTTCGCCCGCCGTTTTGCCGCATCCAGCGACGTTTTCCAGCGTGAGGCGCGACTACCGCACGCCAGCATCAATCTCATTACCGCTCACGACGGCTTCACGCTGCGCGATGTGGTGAGTTTTAACAACAAACACAATCAGGCTAACGGCGAAGACAATCGCGACGGCAGCAGCAGTAACTTCAGCCATAACCACGGCAAAGAGGGACTGCAGGTCAATTTCGATATTGTCGAACGGCGGCGGCGCAGCGTGCATGGCTTACTGACCACGCTGCTGCTGGCGCAGGGCACGCCGATGCTGCTGGCGGGTGACGAACGCGGTCACAGCCAGCATGGCAACAACAACGCCTATTGTCAGGACAACCCGCTGACCTGGTTGAACTGGCAACAGGATGATTTTGGCCTGGTCGACTTCACTGCTGCGTTAATCCGTCTGCGCCAGCGCATTCCCGCGTTGACGCAGGATCGCTGGTGGCAGGAGGGCGATGGCAGCGTGCAGTGGTGCAATGCCAGCGGCACACCACTGGAAACCGAGCAGTGGGAACAGGGGACGCACCGAATGCAGATCCTGCTCTCCGGCCGCTGGTTAATAACAATAAACGCCACGGAATCGGTGAGTGATATCGCCTTACCAGACGGAGAGTGGCGTGCCATTCCTCCTTTCGCCGGGGAAGATAACCCCATCCTGACAACTGTCTGGCACGGTCCCGCACACGGTGTGTGTGTGTTCCTAAAGCAATCATAAGGAGTCAGACATGGTGAAATTAGATAGAACAGATCATCTGATGCTGGCGCGCCAGCTCCCTACACAAACGGTTGCCCTGATCCTTGCTGGCGGGCGCGGTACGCGCCTGAAAGATCTCACCGCGAAACGCGCCAAACCTGCCGTGCACTTCGGTGGCAAGTTCCGCATCATCGACTTTGCGCTGTCCAACTGCATCAACTCGGGCATTCGGCGCATCGGCGTGATCACTCAATATCAGTCGCATACGCTGGTGCAGCACATCCAGCGTGGCTGGTCGCTGTTCAACGAAGAGATGAATGAGTTTGTCGATCTGCTGCCGGCGCAGCAGCGTGCCGCTACCGAACATTGGTATCGCGGGACTGCCGATGCGGTGACGCAAAACCTCGACATTATTCGCCGCTATAACGCGCAGTACATCGTGATCCTCGCCGGGGATCACATCTACAAAATGGATTACTCGCGCATGCTGCTCGACCACGTCGATCGCGGTGCCAAATGCACCATCGCCTGCTTGCCGGTGCCGTTAGCTGAAGCCACGGCGTTTGGGGTGATGGCGGTGGATGCCGAAAACAACGTAATCGATTTTGTCGAAAAACCGCCGAAGCCGCCGTCAATGCCGGGTGACGATACCCGCGCGCTGGCCAGCATGGGCATTTATGTGTTCAATGCCGATTATCTTTATCAGCTGCTGGAAGAGGATCTGCTCGTGGCCGATTCCAGCCACGATTTCGGCAAAGATCTGTTGCCGAAAATCGTCGCCAGCGGCGAGGCGTATGCGCACTCCTTCACGCTCTCCTGCGTGCAGGTTGATGAAAACGCTGAGCCGTACTGGCGCGACGTCGGAACGCTGGAAGCTTACTGGCGCGCCAATCTCGATTTAGCGTCGGTCACGCCTGAGCTGGATATGTACGATCACAGCTGGCCGATTCGTACCCACATGGAGCCGCTGCCGCCGGCGAAATTTGTTCAGGATCGATCCGGTAGCCACGGCATGACAATGAATTCGCTGGTCTCGGGCGGCTGCATCATCTCCGGTTCGGTGGTGGTGAACTCGGTGCTGTTCCCGCGTATTCGCATCAACTCGTTTTGCAATATTGATTCCGCAGTGCTGCTGCCTGATGTGGTGGTTGGCCGATCGTGTCGTCTGCGTCGCTGCGTGATCGATCGCGCCTGCGAACTGCCAGAAGGTATGGTCATTGGCGAAAACCCCGACGAAGACAGCCGTCGTTTTTACCGTTCTGAAGAGGGCATCGTACTGGTGACGCGCGCCATGCTGGCCAAATTGGCCGGAGGCGGTCAGTAAGTGACGAAAGAATATAGAGAAAATTGCCGCGTGGAACGTGTGCGATAACAATAGGGGTTCAGGATGCAGGTTTTACATGTCTGTTCAGAGCTTTTCCCGCTGTTGAAAACCGGCGGACTGGCTGATGTCGTCGGTGCATTACCACAGGCGCAAATAGCCGATGGTACGGATGCGCGGGTGTTGATTCCCGCCTTTCCGGATCTGCGTAAAGGGATTCCTGATACAGAGGTCCTGGCGGAGTTGCAAACTTTTGCGGGACCGGTACGCTTACTTTTTGGACAATTTAACGGCGTTGGTATTTATTTAATCGATGCGCCGGGATTGTATGAACGTCCCGGCAGCCCGTATCACGATACGTCGCAGTTTGCTTACGTCGATAACTATCTGCGTTTTGCGCTGCTGGGCTGGATGGGCGCCGAGATTGCCAGCGGGCTGGATACCGACTGGCAGCCAGATATCGTGCATGCGCATGACTGGCATGCTGGCTTAACCTGCGCTTATATTGCGGCGCGCGGGCGTCCGGCGAAAACGGTGTTCACCGTGCATAATCTGGCGTACCAAGGGCTGTTTTCGGCGCGTCATCTGGATGAGATCCAGATCCCGCGCGCGTTCTTCGACATGCATGGACTGGAGTTCTTCGGGCAAATTTCCTACCTCAAGGCGGGGCTGTTCTTTGCCGATCACATTACGGCGGTCAGCCCGACTTACGCGCTGGAGATTACCCGACCGGAATTTGGTTACGGCATGGAATCACTGCTCGAACAGCGACTGCGTGAAGGGCGCCTGAGCGGGATTTTGAACGGTGTCGATCCGGGCATCTGGGATCCGGCGCACGACCTGCTGCTCACCGCGCGCTACGACAGCGAAACGCTGGAGAGCAAAGCGGAGAACAAGCGCCAGCTGCAAATTGCCATGGGCCTGAAGGTGGATGATAAAGCACCGGTGTTCTGCGTCATCAGCCGTCTGACCAAACAGAAAGGGCTGGATCTGGTGCTGGAAGCGCTACCGGGCTTACTGGCGCAGGGCGGACAGTTGGTGCTGCTCGGTCAGGGCGATGCGGAGCTGCAGCAAGGTTTCCTTGCGGCGGCGGCGGAGCATCCGGGCCGCGTTGGCGTGCAGATTGGTTATCACGAAGCCTTCTCGCACCGCATTGTTGGCGGCGCGGATGTGATTATGGTGCCGAGCCGTTTTGAGCCGTGCGGCTTAACCCAGCTGTATGGTTTGAAATACGGTACGCTGCCGCTGGTGCGTCGCACTGGCGGACTGGCGGATACGGTGCAAGACAGCTCGCTTGAGAATCTGGCGGATGGCGTCGCCAGCGGTTTCACTTTTGAAGACAGTAATGCCTGGTCGCTGCTGCGGGCGATTCGGCGCGCATTTGTTCTGTGGTCTCGTCCTGCACTCTGGCGTTACGTTCAGCGGCAGGCGATGGGGATGGATTTTAGTTGGCAGGTGGCAGCACAAGCCTACCGCGATCTTTATCAACGTTTGCTGTAATGAGAGATTGGGATACTTGATATGAATGCACCTTTCACCTATGCCTCACCCACGCTGACGGTTGATGCACTGAAGCACTCAATCGCCTATAAGCTGATGTTTACTATTGGTAAAGATCCATCGATCGCGAATAAGCATGAGTGGCTCAACGCCGCGCTGCTGGCGGTGCGTGATCGCATGGTGGAACGCTGGCTGCGCTCCAGCCGCGCGCAGCTCTCGCAGGATGTGCGGCAGGTTTATTACCTGTCGATGGAGTTCCTGATGGGGCGCACGCTCGGCAACGCGTTGCTGGCGATGGGCATTTATGAGGATCTCAATCAGGCGCTGGAAGAGATGGGCCTCGACCTCAGCGAACTGATGGAAGAGGAGAACGATCCCGGCCTCGGTAATGGCGGTTTGGGGCGTTTGGCGGCCTGCTTCCTGGATTCGCTCGCCACGCTCGGTTTACCGGGGCGCGGCTACGGCATTCGTTATGACTACGGCATGTTTAAGCAGAATATCGTTGACGGCCAGCAGCGCGAATCGCCGGATTATTGGCTGGAGTACGGCAATCCGTGGGAATTTCAGCGCTTTAATACGCGCTACAAAGTGCGCTTCGGTGGCCGTCTGCAGCATGAAGGCGCGCGGGTGCGCTGGGTGGAAACCGAGGAGATCGTGGCGATGGCTTACGATCAAATCATTCCCGGTTTTGATACCGATGCCACCAACACGCTGCGCTTGTGGGGCGCGCAGGCCAGTAACGAAATCAATCTTGGTAAGTTCAACCAGGGGGATTACTTCGCCGCGGTAGAAGATAAAAACCATTCGGAAAACGTGTCGCGCGTGCTCTATCCCGATGATTCCACCTATTCGGGGCGCGAGCTGCGTCTGCGTCAGGAGTATTTCCTCGTCTCCTCGACGGTGCAGGATATTCTCAATCGTCACTGGCAGATGCATGAAACCTGGGACAATTTGCCGGACAAAATTGCCATCCACCTCAACGATACGCATCCGGTGCTGGCGATCCCGGAACTGATGCGCATACTGATCGACGAGCAGAAATTCAGCTGGGACGATGCCTTTGAAGTGACCTGTCAGGTGTTCTCCTACACCAACCACACGCTGATGACGGAAGCGCTGGAAACCTGGCCAGTGGATATGATTGGCAAGATCCTGCCGCGTCATCTCAGCATTATTTTTGAAATTAACGACTACTTCCTGAAAACCATTCAGGAATATTACCCGGATGATTGGGAGCTGTTAGCGCGCATCTCGATCATCGATGAGAACGACGGCCGCCGCATTCGCATGGCGTGGCTGGCGGTGGTGGTGAGTCACAAAGTTAACGGTGTGTCAGAGTTGCACTCCAATTTGATGGTGCAATCGCTGTTCGCTGACTTCGCGCGTCTGTTCCCGGGCCGTTTCTGCAATAAAACCAACGGCGTGA
Source organism: Pantoea leporis (assembly GCF_028048155.1). Lineage (NCBI taxonomy): Bacteria > Pseudomonadati > Pseudomonadota > Gammaproteobacteria > Enterobacterales > Erwiniaceae > Pantoea > Pantoea leporis. The sequence goes on along the minus strand of NZ_JALMEU010000007.1, from coordinate 180,712 downwards.
CGCCACGTCGCTGGCTGGCGCTGGCAAATCCGGCGCTCTCCGAGGTGCTGGACGAGGCGATTGGCCGCAACTGGCGCACCGATCTTGGCCAGCTCAACGAATTGACCACGCAGATCGATTATCCGGCCTTTATCCAGCAGATCGCCGACGCCAAGTTTGCCAACAAAAAACGCCTGGCGGATTGGGTGGCGAAGAACATGGATATCGTGCTCGATCCGCATGCGCTGTTTGATGTGCAGATCAAGCGCATCCACGAATACAAACGTCAGCTGCTGAACGTGCTGCACGTTATCACGCGCTACAACCGCATCAAGGCCGATCCCAGCGCTGAATGGGTGCCGCGCGTTAATCTCTTCGCCGGCAAAGCGGCGTCGGCCTATTACGTGGCGAAACACATCATTCACTTGATTAACGACGTCGCCAATGTGATCAACAACGATCCGCAGGTGAAGAACAAGCTGAAGGTGGTGTTCATTCCAAACTATGGCGTGAGCCTGGCGCAGATCATCATTCCGGCGGCGGATCTCTCCGAGCAGATCTCCACTGCCGGTACCGAAGCCTCTGGCACTAGTAACATGAAGTTTGCGCTGAACGGCGCGTTAACCATCGGTACGCTGGATGGTGCCAACGTTGAGATGCTGGAGCATGTCGGCAAGGAGAATATCTTTATCTTCGGTAACACTACGCCGCAGGTCGAGAAGCTGCGCACCGACGGTTACAACCCGCGTAAGTATTATGAGGATGATCCTGAGCTGCATCAGGCGCTGACGCAAATCGCCAGCGGGGTGTTCAGCCCGCAGGAGCCAGGGCGCTATCGCAATCTGTTTGATGCGCTGGTGAACTTCGGCGATCACTATCAGCTGCTGGCGGATTACCGCAGCTATGTGGATACGCAGGACAAGGTGGACAAGCTGTATCGTCAGCCGGATAAGTGGCAACGCAGCGCGGCGCTGAATATCGCCAATATGGGTTATTTCTCGTCGGACCGCACCATTCAGGAATATGCGGATGAGATCTGGCACATTTCGCCAGTGAGATTGTAAGGCGAGGATTGCAGAACCAAGTCGCCATGAATGGCGACCCTACGTGAACACCCAAATCGATACCCAAAATCATTTGGACGGCAGGAAGGCGGCAAATGAGCGAATCCCCGGGAGCTTACTTTAGTAAGTGACCGGGGTGAACGAATGCAGCCAACGCACCTGCCGTTCGAAGGATGAAGGGTATTATTTCAACGTGATGCTTTTGACGATGCTATCTGCATCGCTTTGCGCTTGCTGCTGGTTGTCGGCTGGCAAGGTAATTTGCAGCGTCAGCAGTTTGCCATCCACTTTCGCCAGAATCACCGAAGACCATGAGGTCTGATTGCTGGCAGAAATCACCGTATCCAGCTGCTGTGCCGGCTGGTCTTTCAGCGTCACCGCTTTGTTAGACACCACCTGCAGCTGTGGGTCGCGACCGCGCTGCTGCTGTTCCAGACGCTGTGCCAGCGCATCAAGCGCTTCGTTGGTGGGATCGCCGGCAATCACGATAATCGCGCGCTGACCGGTTTCGTCGGCATAGACGTGCATGTTGGTGGATTCAGAGCCGAGCTTGCCGCTCTTGTCAGACATGCCCGCCGGTAGAGAGAAACTCAGTTTGCCGTCCATCAGGTTAACCGTCTGGGCCGACTGGCTGGCGCTCGCACCGTTGCTGTTCGCTGCCGCATCATCTTTCTTCTGGTCACATGCCGCCAGGCCGATAACCAACAGGCCAATACCCACATATTTCACTACGTTACGCATTCTTTTCCCTTTTACATGATTCCAGTCAGCCGTTATACAAGCGGATTTAGTTAGCAAAAGCAACCGCCGGAGTGTCAGGAAATCTTAGCGTAATGCGGCATTTAGTGTATGTGCAATTAGCCGAAATTGATCTGCTGCTGCGCGGAACGTTCGGCTAAGCGCTTCAGCATGGCATTTAGCAGCACGCCGTAAGCGGGCAGGAAGAAGATCATGCAGATCAGCACCTTGAAGCTGTAATCCACCAGTGCGATTTCGACCCAATGCGTGGCCATAAATTGATCTGGGCTCTTGTAGAAGGCGATGAAAAAGAAGGCCAGCGTATCGCTGATATTACCGAGGAACATCGCTGCCGCTGGCGCAATCCACCACTGCGATAAACGGCGCAAACGGTTAAAAACGTGCACATCGAGGATTTGTCCCAGCGCATAAGCCATAAAGCTGGCGCAGGCGATACGGGCAACAAACAGATTCATCTCTTCCAGTGACGCCCAACCTTGCCATTCGCCCTGATAGAACACGCAGGAAACAATGTAGGAGATCACTAGCGCGGGAATCATCACCGCCAGAATAATGCGACGTGCCAGCGGCGCGCCAAAGATGCGCACGGTCAGATCGGTGGCGAGGAAAATAAACGGAAAGCTAAACGCGCCCCAAGTGGTGTGGAAGCCGAAGATGGAAACCGGCAGCTGGACCAGATAGTTACTGGAGGTGATCACCAGCAGATGGAATAGCGATAGCCAAAACAGCGCATGCATGCGCTGACGTGCAGAGAAGTTAATCATTGTAAGCCTTTTTAGTGATGGGGTGAGGGAACCCAGGTTCGTGCATTGGCACGGTGGTAAATAAAAAATCGGCGGCATCTTAACGCGTTGCGCAATTTATGCAATGGTTAATTTTAACGCAATCGTTATCGCCTTGCGTTGGCTTATTCGCGCGCTAGAATGAGCGCCCATCCCTAACAACGACAGAGAATCATGAGCGATCCCTTTTCTGCGCCAGACCATCAGCTTGATGCCCTTGGCCTGCGCTGCCCGGAGCCGGTAATGATGGTGCGTAAAACCGTGCGCAGCATGCAGGCCGGTGAAACCTTGCTGATCATTGCTGACGATCCCGCCACCACGCGCGATATCCCTGGTTTCTGCCGCTTTATGGAGCATGAGTTGCTGGCACAGCAGACCGAAAGCTTGCCGTACCAGTTTCTGATTAAAAAAGGCGCCTAACGCTGACGCAGCAAGCGCAGCGCGTTGGCTGTCACCAGTGCGGTGGCACCGGAATCCGCTAAGACCGCCAGCCACAAACCGGTGAAGCCGAGCAGCGTGGTGACCAGAAAAATCGCCTTTAATCCCAACGCCAGCGCCACGTTCTGACGAATGATGGCACGCGTGCGCCGTGCCAGCACAATGGTGCGCGGCAGAATCGCCAGCTGATTTTGCGTTAATGCCACATCTGCGGCTTCCAGCGCCACATCGGTGCCGCTGCCCATCGCAATGCCGATGGTGGCGGCTTTCATGGCGGGCGCATCGTTAATGCCATCGCCGACCATTGCCAATGCGTGCTGTGTGCCTAACGTCCTCACCGCCGCAACTTTATCGGCGGGCAGTAAACCTGCGCGATAATCGATGTTGAGCTTAGCGGCAATGGCCGCAGCCGCGCGTGGATTGTCGCCGGTCAGCATCATGCTGTTAACACCAAGCTTCTTCAGTTCAGACAGCGCGCTGAGGGCTTCAGCGCGCAACTGATCCTGCAAGGCTAACGCGCCAAGAACCTGCTGCTCCTGCAACAGCAGCACCACGGTTTGGCCTTGCGCTTCCAGCTGAGCAATCTGCTGCTGTTGTGCATTATCAAGATGGCTGACTTCGCGCGGCGCCAGCAGTTGATAGGTCACGCCATCTATCGCAGCACGAATACCACTGCCGGCCAGCGTTTGCTGCTGTGCAGCTTGCGGAAGCCTGAGCGCGCGCCGCTCGGCCTCGCTGACAATCGCCCGCGCCAGCGGATGGGTGGAACCCTGTTCTACGGCGGCGGCGATGGTGAGCAAGTTGTTTTCCGCCATCGCGGCAAATGGCTGGATGTGGCTGATCTGCGGTTTACCGGCGGTCAGCGTGCCGGTTTTGTCGAACGCCATCATATTTACGCGACTGAGCCGCTCCAGCGCCGCGCCGCCTTTGATCAGCGCGCCCTGACGCGCGGCAGCAGCCAGGCCGGAAGTGATGGCGGCTGGCGTGGAGATCACCAGCGCACAAGGGCAACCAATCAGCAACAGCGTCAGCCCTTTATAAATCCACGGCAACCACGCACCAAAACCCAGCAGCGGCGGCAGCACCATCACCAGCAGCGCCAGCAGCATAATGGCGGGCGTATAGATGCGGCTGAAGCGATCGATAAAACGCTCAACCGGCGCACGATGGGTTTCGGCTTCCTCAATCAGTTGCAGGATGCGGTCAATGGCACTTTGGCCCGGCTGGGAAATGACTTTCAGCGTCACCAGACGATCAAGGCTGGTGGCACCGGCCATGATCTGCTCGCCTGGCTCACGCGCTACCGGCAACGATTCACCGGTCAGCGCGCTTTCATCAAAGCTGGCGCTGGCGTGCAGCAGTTCGCCATCGGCGGGTAAACGTCCGCCGGCCGCCACTTCAATCACATCGCCGGGCTGCAGCGCTTCTAAGCGGACGTTTTCCCGCTGTGTGCCGTTGATGCGCGTGGCGGTAGCGGGACGCAGCGCCATCAGCGCGGTGACGCCACGGCGTGCGCGTGCGGCGGCGTACGCTTCGAGGCGTTCACCCAGTTGAAACAGCAGGAGCACCATCGCGGCTTCGGCGTGCGCGCCAATCACCAGCGCACCAGCGGCGGCAATGGTCATCAGCATCTCAATGCTGAACGGCGAACCGCTACGCAGCAGTTTCCAGGCGCTGCGCGCGATCGGCGCTAAACCTAACAACGTGGTGGCGATAAACAGGCGATCGCCCCAAACCGGCGAAAGCTGGCTCAGCAGCCAACTGGCGAGCATCATTCCGCCAAGCAGCAGCAAACCGGCGTTTTCCTGCCAGCGGCTTTCGGGTTGTGGAGGCGATGGGGAATCGCTGGCGCTCAGCGCGAAGCCGGCATTTTTCACCACCTGTTCGATGGTGGCGCGGATATCCTGGTCGGCATCGACCACCAGTTTTTCACTGGCAAAAATCACGCGTGCTTGCTGAACCTGCGGTACACGTTGCACGGCGGTTTCGATTTTACGCGCGCAGCTGGGGCAATCCATGCCCGCAATCTGCCAGCGGAATTGATGTGAAGAGAGGGCGGGCCTGTCGCTTTCGGCGTCGCTTTCGCCGCCTGGCGATCCGCTGTCGCTGTCACAGCAGCCGCAATCGCTGTCTGGCGTGATGGGCTGCGCCGCGGAGATGTTCAATGTTGCGGGTTTTACGCTGCGAATCGAGCATAGCGGCTGTGGCTGACGGTGTGATTTGCCACAGCGGCAAGGGTGAGCATGTTGATGCATGTAACCTCCGGAATCAGGGGCGGGCTGATGCCCGCGCCCTAATGCTACACTCTGGAGTGGACTCCAGAGTCAAGCGGAAGGTAAGGCTACTTTCAGTAGAGCCACAGTGAACGCACAATCATGAAGTGACCGGCGAAGTAGCAAGCGGCGACGATGGCGCTATCGGCGCTGAAACGGCGGCGATAATGCGAGATAAACCAGACAATATTGGCTAACAGCAGCAACGCGGCACCCACCAGCAGCGAGAAACTGAAGTCAGTTGGACGGAAGAAGTAGTTCTCCGCCGCCATCCAGTTCATCACTAGCGTCATGCCGATCAAGGTGCAGATAGGCCAGCGCAGATCTTCCAGTTTGCTCCACAGAATCCCGATAACGATCACGCCAATGATCAGGAAGGTGAGGGGGATCGGCCAGAAGAAACTCATGGTCATGTGCGCGGCAAAACTGATGGTATACAGCAGATGCGACAGGAAGAATGCGCCCAGCGCATAGAGCATTTGCTGACGCGGTAACAGCATTAACGCGTCACCCACCAGCGTGGCGACCAGCCCGGCCAGAATCAAATAATCGGTGGTGTTGAAGGTTGGCGCTTGCCACGCCCAGGCAACGAGTAACAGCAAGGTGACAGGTTTAAATAGCCAGCGTTGCCATTGCGGACCGCGATATGAAGCATCGACGTAAAGCCAGCCGGAAAAAAGTACGGCAAGGAAAGACCAAAGCATGTTTTCTCCCTTTTCTGGACGAAATGTCCGCCAGTTTGATGAATTTTCCCAAAATCACGATCTCAGTGTAAGTTACCGGCGGCGAATGTGACAATCAGCCGACTCTGGTTGTATGCTTTGTCGTCTTTACCCGTTCCGAATTAACGCAAAGCACGAGATAAATCATGAGCAAACCACCGCTAATCTTTTTCATCGTACTGGCCATTATTGCCGTTTTGGCGACCCGTCAGTTTATTAAACAGCGCCGCGAAACGGCGGTGAACGATGCCTCGCCGGTGCGCTCGCTGAGCGTGGAAGTGAAAACCAAACGCGAATTTCCGTCGCCCAATCGCCGTTCACGACAGCGCGAAGAGATTGTGGCGGAAGAGATGAAATATGAAGCCTGGTTCCATCCGCTGAACGGTGCCAGCGATATTAAAGTGACGGTGAATGCGAACCAGTATCACCAGATCGATAAGGGCGCTAAGGGCGAGTTGAAGATGAAAGGCACGCGTTTTGTGAGTTTTACTCCGGCCCCGTAGGGTCGCCATTCATTGCGACCTGACTATAAACCGCACGAAACTACATCTTCGGATAATGCTTTTTCTGCCACGCCAGCAGCTCAAACACGCCAAAAAAGAAGATCTTCGCCTGGGTTACGCCGCTCAGTTTTGGGGCGTCTTTTGGCTGGGTGGCGCGCAGCAACACTAGCTGCAGGCCGTGCATAATCACCATAAAGAACAGCGCCACGTGCACGAAATAGCGCAGCGGCGTTGGGAAAGGTTGCACCAGATTGAGCAATAAAAAGGCCCAGACGCAAATCATCAGCAAACGTCCCAAATTAAGCCACATCGTGCGTCTCCTGTTGGCGTTGATATAAGCGATAAGCCACCTGACCGGCAATCTTCTCGCGGTACAAATCCCAATTTGCGGGTGCGACAGGTGTGCCATTTTCCACTTCGCTCTCGACATAAATCAGCGCTTCAGCCGCTAACCAGCCATTTTGCTCCAGCAGCGACAATGTTTCCTGTAACAGCCCTTTACGGAAAGGCGGGTCAACAAACACCACGTCAAACGGTTCGCCCGGCTGGCTTAACCACTGCAGCGTGTTGGTTTGCACCACTTTTGCCTGCGTAGCACGCAGCGTTTGCAGATTCTGTGACAGCTGTTGCGCCACCGAACGCTCCAGCTCCAGCAGCGTGGCCGACGCTGCATAGCGAGACAGCGCTTCCAGCCCTAACGCGCCGCTGCCGGCGAAGCAATCGAGGCAGCGCGCTTCCTGAATATCCGGCGCCAGCCAGTTAAACAGGGTTTCACGTACACGATCGGTGGTCGGGCGCAAACCTGCGCTATCCGGCACCGGTAATTTACGGCCGCGCCACTGACCGCCAATGATGCGGATCTGGCCAGCGCTGCTGCTGCGGGGGGATTTACTCATTTCGCTCACAACTCGTCATATTTTGTTGCGTAGTTTAACGGGCGTAGCGGGCAGAAGAAACGTTAAAAAAGGGTGCTGTGGTGCGCTGGCTGGAAAGTGTTAGACTACTGAGTTGGTATAGCGCGCGTAATTACCTGATTTTTACGCCGCTCACCCGCTTAAAATTGAATATTTTATCCCCTGGGAACAAGCGTGCTACCGGGAATAAGCCATCGAGGAGTAGGGTCACACAATGGCAAAAGAGAAAAAACGCGGCTTTTTTTCCTGGTTAGGCTTTGGCAAAGAAGAAGAGACGCAACAACCTGCTGAAGAGCAGCAGCAAACTGCCGAGGTGGTCGCTGAGCCTGCCGTTGAAGAGAGTGCGCTCGATCGCGCCGAAGCGCAGGCTGTTGAAACCGTCGCCGTCACCGAACAGGTGGCGGAACAGCAGCAGGTTGAACCGGAACTGATTGAAGAGCCGGTCATCGAGCCGCAGGAACCTGAGCCGGTTACCGCAATCGTTGAAGAGGTGCTGCCAGAAGAGATAGCAGCGCCGGATGTGGCACCTATCGAAGAAGAGCCGCAGCTGGAAGAGCTGGCAATTGATGAGCCTGAACTGCACGAAGAAGCGCCATTAACTGACGAAGAACTGGAAGCGCTGGCGTTAGCGGAAACCTATGCGGAAGATGCTGAGCTAGCCGAAGCCACGCAGGATACCGTGAGCGATCTGCCGCTGGCCGCTGCGCCAATCATCGCGCAGGAGCAGGAGCGTCCGACCAAAGAGGGCTTCTTCGCCCGACTGAAACGCAGCCTGGTAAAAACCCGCGAAAACCTCGGTTCGGGCTTTATCAGCCTGTTCCGCGGCAAGAAAATCGATGACGATCTGTTTGAAGAGCTGGAAGAGCAGCTGCTGATTGCCGACGTTGGCGTCGAAACCACCCGCCGCATCATCACCAATCTGACACAACAGGCCAACCGCAAGCAGCTACGCGATGCGGAAGCGCTGTATGGCCTGCTGAAAGCGGAAATGTCCGGTATTCTGGAAAAAGTGGATCAGCCGCTGGAAGTGGGTGGCAAAACGCCATTCGTCATCCTGATGGTGGGCGTCAACGGCGTGGGTAAAACCACCACCATCGGTAAGCTGGCGCGTCAGTATCAGGCGCAGGGCAAATCGGTGATGCTGGCAGCGGGCGATACCTTCCGTGCCGCCGCCGTTGAGCAGCTGCAGGTTTGGGGCCAGCGCAACAACATTCCTGTGGTGGCGCAGCATACCGGCGCAGATTCTGCCTCGGTGATTTTTGACGCCATCCAGGCGGCCAAGTCGCGCAATGTGGATGTACTGATCGCCGATACCGCTGGTCGTCTGCAGAACAAATCGCACCTGATGGAAGAGCTGAAGAAAATTACCCGCGTGATGAAGAAGCTGGACGAAGATGCGCCGCATGAAGTGATGCTGACGCTCGACGCCAGCACCGGGCAAAACGCTATCAGCCAGGCCAAACTGTTCCATGAAGCGGTGGGCCTGACCGGCATCACCCTGACGAAACTGGATGGAACCGCCAAAGGCGGCGTGATCTTCTCGGTTGCCGATCAGTTCGGCATTCCGATTCGTTATATCGGTGTTGGGGAAGGCATCGAGGATTTACGGCCGTTTAAGGCCGCAGACTTTATTGAGGCACTGTTTGCCCGAGAGGAATGATTGGGATGATTCGCTTTGAAGAGGTCAGTAAAGCTTACCTGGGAGGACGTCAGGCGCTGCAGGGAGTGGATTTCCATCTGCGTCCCGGCGAAATGGCGTTCCTGACCGGCCATTCCGGTGCGGGGAAAAGTACCTTACTAAAGCTGATTTGTGGCATTGAGCGCCCGAGCGCCGGGCAGATCTGGTTTAGCGGCCACGATATTTCGCGTCTGCGTCACAGCGAAGTGCCTTTCCTGCGACGTCAAATCGGCATGATTTTCCAGGATCACCATTTGTTGATGGATCGTTCGGTCTACGACAACGTGGCGATCCCGCTGATTATTTCCGGTGCCAGCGGCGAAGATATTCGTCGGCGCGTGTCGGCCGCGCTGGATAAAGTCGGCCTGCTCGACAAAGCGAAAAGCTATCCGATTCAGCTCTCTGGCGGTGAACAGCAGCGCGTCGGCATTGCCCGCGCGGTGGTGAACAAGCCTGCGGTGCTGCTGGCGGATGAACCCACCGGTAACCTCGACAATGCGCTGTCGGAAGATATCTTGCGCCTGTTCGAAGAGTTCAACCGCGTTGGTGTCACGGTGTTGATGGCAACGCACGATGTCGGGCTGATTGCACGCCGGAATTACCGCGTGATGACGCTTAATCAGGGACGTCTGCACGGAGGCCACGATGGTCAATAAACGCAACAAGCGCGCACCAGCGCCGAAAGCGAAGCAGCCCTCTAAAAGCAAGGCGCTGAAAGGCGGCTGGCAGGAACAGTGGCGCTATGCGCTGCGCGGCACGCTGTCGGATATGTGGCGTCAGCCGCTGGCGACGCTGCTGACGGTGATGGTGATCGCCATTTCCCTGACGCTGCCGAGCGTATGCTACATGGTGTGGAAGAACGTCAGCCAGGCGGCGACGCAGTGGTATCCCGCGCCGCAGCTAACGGTTTATCTGGATAAAGCGCTGGATGACACTGCAGCGGAGAATGTCACCGCGCAGCTCAAGCAGCTCGATGGCGTGGACAACGTCAACTATCTGACGCGTGAAGAAGCGTTGAATGAGTTCCGCAACTGGTCTGGTTTTGGTGGTTCGATGGACATGCTGGAGCAGAATCCGCTGCCGGCGGTGGCCATCATCACGCCGAAACTTAATTTCCAGAATTCGGACACCATGGCGAATCTGCGCGATCGCGTATCTAAAGTGCAGGGCGTTGATGAAGTGCGTATGGATGACAGCTGGTTCGCGCGTTTAGCGGCGCTAACCGGGCTGGTAGGGCAGATTGCCTCAATGATCGGCCTGCTGATGGTGGTTGCGGTGTTCCTGGTGATCGGCAACAGCGTGCGGCTCAGCATCTTTGCGCGGCGCGATACAATTAACGTGCAGAAGCTGATTGGTGCCACCGACGGCTTTATCCTGCGTCCATTCCTGTACGGCGGTGCGCTGTTAGGTTTGGGCGGTGCGGTACTGTCGCTGCTGCTCTCCGAAGTGCTGGTGTTGCGCCTGCAATCGGTGGTGGCGCAAGTAGCAACCGTATTCGGTACCACCTTTGTGCTGGAGGGTTTTTCCTGGGATGAAGGGCTGCTGTTACTGCTGATCGCCGCCATCATCGGCTGGATTGCCGCCTGGCTGGCAACAGTGCAACATTTACGCCGTTTTACGCCGCAGTAACCAAAAGCAACGTTTTTTGCTATACTCTTCCTCTGCTGCCGACGACCTGGGAGCAGAGGAATTCTCCTATATCCCCCGCCGTCATCTGTGTGTAAAATATTCACTGCTATAATTGAACTTGTGGATAACTTTGTCGTCCAAGTAGCACAGATTGCTTCTGGTTTTTTCGCGACGTTGACATAATGTAGCGTCTGCGCAAGGAACTGTGCAGCAAGTCCATTGAATTTGTGAGGGTTTGAATGACCAAAGAAATGCAAACTTTAGCGATTGCTCCTCTGGGTAACCTGGAATCTTACGTTCGGGCTGCCAACAACTGGCCGGTGCTGACGGCAGAAGAGGAAAAAGCATTGGCTGAGCGGCTGCATTACCAGGGCGATCTGGATGCAGCAAAGACGCTGATCCTGTCTCACCTGCGCTTTGTTGTTCATATTGCTCGTAACTACTCCGGTTACGGCTTGCCGCAGGCGGACCTGATTCAGGAAGGTAACATCGGCCTGATGAAGGCGGTGCGTCGCTTCAACCCTGAAGTCGGCGTGCGTCTGGTGTCGTTCGCCGTGCACTGGATTAAAGCAGAGATTCACGAATACGTGCTGCGTAACTGGCGTATCGTGAAAGTCGCGACCACCAAAGCGCAGCGCAAGCTGTTCTTTAACCTGCGTAAAAGCAAACAGCGTCTCGGTTGGTTTAACCAGGACGAAGTAGAAATGGTCGCACGCGAGCTGGGCGTGAGCAGTAAAGACGTGCTGGAAATGGAATCGCGCATGGCTGCGCAGGATATGACTTTCGACATGTCGTCTGATGACGAAGCAGGCGAAGGCAAAGCGATGGCGCCGGTGCTGTATCTGCAGGATAAAACCTCTGACTTTGCCGATGGCATCGAAGAGGACAACTGGGATGCACATGCGGCTGATAAGCTGAGCGATGCGATGCTGAGCCTCGACGAGCGTAGTCAGGACATTATCCGTGCCCGCTGGCTGGACGATGACAACAAAACCACGCTGCAGGAGTTGGCCGACAAATACGGCGTCTCTGCGGAGCGCGTGCGTCAGCTGGAAAAGAACGCCATGAAGAAACTGCGTGTGGCGATTGAAGCCTGATAGTGATCGGGTGGAAAAACGGGGCGACTTTTAAGTCGCCCTTTTTATTACCTGGTCGCTACGCATCACGTTCAGGCATTCCGCGCGACATCCTTTCAACGTACCCAACCATCAGCCTGCGCACGAAAACCACAAGCCTGCATAAACGCCGCACGCACCCCCTGTTCGGCGTCGCCGTCATCGGCAATCCACCAATCTGCTAACGCGCTATTCTGCGCGATCGTCTCTTCCAGCAAGTATTGCCCCACGCCACGTCGACGCGTGACTTCGCGAACGTTGAGGTGGGTAATTTTCCCCTGCGTGCCGCTGAGGGTCAGCTGCAGCGCCGCCAGTAATCGGTCGTTAAAACGCGCCGCATACAAACGCTGCGTGTCGCTGAGTTGTGCTTCCAGTTGCACAATATCGATTTCCGGCCAGACTTTAGCTAAATCGATACGATCCTGAGCGGTTAACGATGCTAAGCGCTGGATTGTCAGCTTCATACCTAATACCTGTACTAGTGCAAAGGCGATAGTGTAGCGAATTTAGACAGTCAGAGCGCTGTCACTTTTTTCTGATGAAAATAGGTCAAATGCCGGTCAGTTTGCCAGGATTGTGGAGTAAGCCATCAACGATAGTTGAAAAAGCCAGCATAACGCGCTGGTATCCTGTTGAAAAATCGGCCATAACAACCAGACGATTCTGCTGATCCACTCAGTCAATTCTGAATATGTCAGTTGATTTACAGAAGAAAGTTCCTGTTTAATAACCTGAAAAATAAAGCCTTATTACCTATAAATGCCAGAAAAGCGCGCTAACCCATTATTGCAGAATGAGTTTTCCTCTTTGACTGGCAGAAAATAAACAATCACAACATACACGACACAACAGATGGGGAAGTTCGCATGAAAATGAGTAAAGGACGCGCATTACTGGCGGGCTGCGTTGCCCTGGCGATGAGCCATGCGGCGCTGGCTAAAGACATCAAAATTGCCATCGTAGGCGCATCAACCGGTCCGGTCGCGCAGTACGGTGACATGCAGTTTACCGGTGCCGCGCAGGCGATTAAGGACATCAACGCCAAAGGCGGCGTTAACGGTGACAAACTGGTTGGCGTGGAATATGACGATGCCTGTGACCCGAAACAAGCGGTTGCGGTTGCCAACAAAGTGGTTAACGACGGCATCAAATACGTTATCGGCCATCTGTGCTCCTCCTCTACTCAGCCAGCTTCAGACATCTATAACGATGAAGGCGTGCTGATGATCACCCCAGCCGCTACCGCGCCTGAACTGACTGCGCGTGGCTATGCTGACGTGCTGCGTACTACCGGTCTGGATTCCGATCAGGGCCCAACGGCGGCGACCTACATCCTCGACCACATCAAGCCAAAACGTATCGCTGTGGTGCATGACAAACAGCAATATGGTCAGGGCCTGGCGGAATCGGTGCAGAAAACCCTGAAAGCCAAAGGCGGCAACGTGGTGCTGTTTGAAGGTATCACCGCCGGTGATAAAGACTTCTCCACGCTGATTGCGCGTCTGAAGAAAGAAAACGTCGATTTCGTTTACTACGGTGGCTATTACCCGGAGCTGGGCCAGATTCTGCGTCAGGCAAAATCCGCTGGCCTGAATGCCGGCTTCATGGGTCCGGAAGGCGTGGGCAATGCTTCTCTGTCTAACATCGCTGGCGATGCGTCTGAAGGCCTGTTCGTGACCCTGCCGAAACGTTATGACCAGCTGCTAGAGAACAAGGCGATTGTTGATGCGATTAAAGCCAACACCGCGTCTAACCGCAAAGATCCAACCGGTCCGTTCGTCTGGACCACCTACGCGGCGATTCAGTCGCTGGTGGCCGGAATCGAACGCAGCAAGAGCGATGAGCCTGATGCAATTGCGAAGAACCTGAAAGAGGGCGCTGCCGTTCCAACCGTGATGGGCAACCTGAACTGGGATGAGAAAGGTGACCTGAAGGGCTTCGAATTTGGTGTCTTCAAATGGCACAAAGACGGCTCTTCTACCGCAGTTAAGTAATCCCCCAAAATTCCCTTTCCCGCACGCGGGAGAGGGAATTATTCAGCTCCAGAGCAGGTCCTCACTATGTCCGAGCAGTTTCTCTATTTTATTCAGCAGATGTTCAACGGGGTGACCCTCGGGAGCACCTACGCGCTGATCGCCATCGGTTACACCATGGTTTACGGCATTATCGGCATGATCAACTTCGCCCACGGCGAGGTGTACATGATCGGTAGCTATGTCTCCTTTATCGTGATTGCCGCCCTGATGATGATGGGCATCGATACCTCGTGGCTGATGATCGCCGCTGGTTTCGTGATGGCGGTGATCATCTCCAGCGCCTATGGCTGGAGCATCGAGCGCGTGGCGTACCGGCCAGTGCGATCGTCCAAGCGCCTGATCGCACTGATCTCCGCGATCGGGATGTCGATCTTCCTGCAAAACTACGTCAGCCTGACGCAAGGCTCGCGCGATCTTGCGCTGCCAAGCCTGATCACCGGCCAGTGGACGTTGGGCGAGAGCAACGGCTTTGCGGCCACGCTCTCCACCATGCAACTGGTGATTTGGGTGGTGACCTTCCTGTCGATGCTGGCGCTGACGCTGTTTATCCGTTATTCGCGCATGGGCCGCGCCTGCCGCGCCTGTGCAGAAGACCTGAAAATGGCCAGCCTGCTGGGCATCAACACCGACCGTGTTATCTCTCTCACCTTTATCATTGGTGCGGCGATGGCGGCGGTAGCGGGCGTATTACTCGGTCAATTCTACGGCTCGATTAACCCGTTCATCGGCTTTATGGCCGGGATGAAAGCCTTCACCGCCGCAGTATTGGGCGGTATCGGCAGTATTCCGGGCGCGATGATTGGCGGCCTGGTGCTGGGTATCGCAGAAGCGCTTACCTCGGCGTATCTGTCGACCGAATATAAAGATGTGGTCTCCTTCGCGCTGCTGATTGTGGTGCTGCTGGTAATGCCAACCGGGATTCTTGGCCGTCCGGAGGTGGAGAAAGTATGAAACGCCTCGGTTTGGTCAACGCCGTGATCTCCACGGTGATGTTGCTGATTCTCGCTACTTTCTTTATGGGCGTGCGCCTCGATCTGGACGGCACCAAACTGGTGGTCGCCAATGCGGGCGCGGTGCGCTGGAACTGGATCTTCATGGGTTGTGCGGTGGTGTTTGTCTTCCAGCTGCTGCGTCCGCTGGTGCAGGGTAAATTCAAACGCAGCGGCAAAGGTTTTGTTCTGCCGGGTTTTGATGGATCAACGCCAAAGCAGAAGCTGTTGATGGCGCTGGTGATTGCCGCCGCCGTTATCTGGCCGTTTCTGGTCTCGCGCGGCAGCGTCGATATCGCCACGCTGACGCTAATCTACGTAATGCTCGGGCTCGGATTGAACGTGGTGGTGGGTTTGTCTGGTTTGCTGGTGCTAGGCTACGGCGGTTTCTACGCCATCGGCGCTTACACCTTCGCGTTGCTTAATCACTATTACGGTTTTGGTTTCTGGGAAAGTCTGCCGCTGGCCGGTTTAGTCGCCGGTGCGTTTGGCCTGATGCTCGGCTTCCCGGTGCTGCGCCTGCGCGGTGACTATCTGGCGATCGTCACGCTCGGCTTCGGTGAAATCGTGCGTATTCTGCTGCTGAATAATACCGCGATCACCGGCGGCCCGAACGGCATCGCGCAGATTCCCAAGCCAAGTCTGTTTGGTCTGGAGTTTGGCCGCCGCGTCAGTGAAGGCGGCTGGAGCACTTTCCATGATTTCTTCGGCCTGAAATACGATCCCAGCGACCGCGTGATTTTCCTCTATCTGGTGGCGCTGCTGCTGGTGGTGCTGACGCTGTTTGTGATCAACCGTTTACTGCGTATGCCGCTGGGCCGCGCGTGGGAAGCGTTGCGTGAAGATGAGATCGCCTGCCGTTCGCTCGGCCTGAGCCCAACGCGCATCAAGCTGACGGCTTTCACCATCAGCGCCGTGTTCGCCGGCTTCGCGGGGACGCTGTTCGCTGCACGTCAGGGCTTCGTCAGCCCGGAATCCTTCACCTTCGTCGAATCGGCCTTTGTGCTGGCGATTGTGGTGTTGGGCGGCATGGGTTCGCAGCTGGCAGTGATCCTTGCAGCGATTCTGCTGGTGGTATCACGCGAGCTAATGCGTGATTTGAACGAGTACAGCATGCTGGTGCTCGGCGGTTTGATGGTGCTGATGATGATATGGCGTCCGCAAGGTCTGCTGCCGATGAAGCGTCCGCATCTGAAGATGAAAAGCAGTAAACAAGGAGAGCAGGCATGAGTCAGCCTTTATTAGCCGTTGAAGGCCTGATGATGCGCTTCGGCGGCCTGTTAGCCGTCAACAACGTGGCGCTTGAGCTGCATCCACAGGAAATTGTTTCGCTGATCGGCCCGAACGGTGCCGGTAAAACCACGGTGTTCAACTGCCTGACCGGTTTCTACAAGCCGACCGGCGGTACCATCAAACTGCGCGATCAGCCGCTGCAAGGTTTGCCGGGCCAGAAGATTGCGCGTATGGGCATTGTGCGTACCTTTCAGCATGTGCGTCTGTTCCGTGAAATGACGGTGATTGAGAACCTGCTGGTGGCACAACATCAGCACCTGAAAAGCGGCGTGTTCTCCGGCTTGTTCAAAACCCCGGCTTTCCGTCGCGGTGAGAGCGAAGCGCTGGATCGCGCGGCAACCTGGCTTGAACGCATCGGTTTGCTGGATCTGGCTAACCGTCAGGCGGGTAACCTTGCTTACGGTCAGCAGCGTCGTCTGGAGATTGCGCGCTGCATGGTGACGCGTCCGGAAATCCTGATGCTGGATGAACCGGCGGCGGGTCTTAACCCGCGTGAAACGCACGAACTTGATGAGCTGATCGCCGAACTGCGCGGTGAGCACAAGGTTTCCGTGCTGCTGATTGAACACGATATGAAGTTGGTGATGGGCATTTCTGACCGCATTTACGTGGTTAATCAGGGAACGCCGCTGGCTAACGGCACGCCGGAACAGGTGCGTAACAATCCGGATGTGATCCGTGCTTATTTAGGTGAGGCGTAACATGGCAAACCCGATTTTAACTTTGCAGAATGTCAGCGCCCATTACGGTCCGATTCAGGCGCTGCATAACATTAATCTGCACATCAATCAGGGTGAAATCGTCACGCTGATCGGTGCCAACGGCGCGGGTAAAACCACGCTGCTCGGCACCTTGTGTGGCGAACCACGCGCCACCAGCGGCACCATCACCTTTGATGGTAAAACGATCACCGACTGGCAAACCGCGAAAATCATGCGTGAAGCGATTGCCATCGTGCCGGAAGGCCGTCGGGTGTTTTCGCGCATGACGGTGGAAGAGAACCTGGCGATGGGCGGTTTTTTCGCCACGCGTCAGCAGTATCTGGAGCGTATCGATCGCGTTTATCAGCTGTTTTCACGGCTGGCAGAACGTAAAGCACAGCGCGCGGGCACTATGTCTGGCGGTGAGCAGCAGATGCTGGCGATTGGTCGCGCGTTGATGAGCCAGCCGCGTTTGCTGCTGCTGGATGAGCCGTCGTTGGGTTTGGCGCCGATTATCATTCAGCAGATCTTCGACACCATTGAGCAGCTGCGTAAAGAGGGCATGACCATCTTCCTCGTCGAGCAGAACGCCAACCAGGCGCTGAAGCTGGCAGATCGCGGCTATGTGCTAGAGAACGGCCACGTGGTGCTGGAGGACAGCGGCGAAGCACTGCTGTCCAACGAAGCGGTGCGGAGTGCTTATTTAGGCGCTTAAGTTGGTGCTCGCTGTCCCCCATCCCGGCCTTCCCCCGCAAGCGGGGGAAGGAGACGCTGCCACATGCAGCTTCAGAACGAACATATGGCAGCATCTTCCTCCCCATTAATGGGGGAGGACCGAGGAGGGGGACAGCCAGCACGTACCAGCCAGCACTCCTAACCCACCTGTCACATCCCCGTCATAAACCTGTTATTAATCCGTCATTTCCCCGTGTCATGTTACGTCGCGAACTAAAAAATGCGCGCATTCGCGCGTACTTAACAGCACAGGAAAAACCTTATGTCCGCTTTTACGCTTCGTCCCCGCCTGATGAGTGTCGTGCTCGGCCTGGCGCTCAGCGGTAATGCGCTGGCTGCAACTGAGATCCCTTTCTGGCACTCAATGGAAGGCGAGTTAGGCAAAGAAGTTGATTCTCTGGCACAACGTTTTAACCAGGCTCATCCCGATTACAAAATCGTTCCGACTTACAAAGGCAACTACGAGCAGAGCTTAGCAGCGGGTATCGCGGCGGTGCGCGCCGGTAAAGCGCCTGCGCTGCTGCAGGTGTATGAAGTCGGTACGGCGACCATGATGGCGTCGAAAGCTATCGTGCCGGTCAACCAGGTGTTTAAAGACGCTGGCGTGCAGATGGATCCGAAACAGTTCGTGCCAGCCGTTGCCGGTTACTACAGCGACAGCAAAGGCCAGCTGATCTCGCAGCCGTTCAACAGCTCCACGCCGGTGCTGTACTACAACAAAGATGCGTTCAAAAAAGCCGGTCTGAACCCGGATCAGCCACCAAAAACCTGGCAGGAGCTGGCGAAAGACGCCGAAGCGCTACGCAAAGCGGGCCTGACCTGCGGTTACGCCAGCGGCTGGCAGGGCTGGATTCAGATTGAAAACTTCAGCGCCTGGCATGCGCTGCCGGTCGCCACCAAAAACAACGGCTTTGACGGTACCGATGCGGTACTGGAATTCAACAAGCCGGTGCAGGTGCGCCATATCGAAATGCTGGAAGCGATGAACAAGAAGGGGGATTTCACCTACTTCGGCCGCAAAGATGAATCCACCGCCAAGTTTTATAACGGCGATTGCGGCATCACCACCGCGTCGTCCGGTTCGCTGGCCGATATCAAACACTACGCCAAATTTAACTTCGGCGTTGGCATGATGCCGTACGATGAAACCGTTCCAAATTCACCGCAAAACGCCATCATTGGCGGCGCGAGCCTGTGGGTGATGAAAGGCAAAGATGCCAACACCTACAAAGGCGCGGCGGAGTTCATGAAGTTCCTCGCACAGCCGGAAATCGCTGCCGAATGGCATCAGAAAACCGGTTACCTGCCTATCACCACCGCCGCATACGAACTGACTAAGCAACAGGGCTTCTATGACAAGAACCCCGGCGCAGACATCGCTACGCGTCAGATGCTGAACAAAGATCCGCTGCCGTTCACCAAAGGCATGCGTCTGGGCAACATGCCACAGATTCGTACCATCGTGGACGAAGAGCTGGAAGGCGTGTGGACCGGCAAACAGGCACCGCAAGCCGCGCTGGATAACGCTGTGAAGCGCGGTAACGAACTGCTGCGCCGTTTTGAGCAGCAAGTGAAGTAACGCTGTTATCTCGGGGCCGACGCCTGGCGTTCGCCCCGATTTTTCTCCTGGATTGAGCCTGCTATGTCCTCATCGCGCCCGGTATTTCGCTCCCGTTTTCTGCCCTATTTGCTGCTGCTGCCGCAACTGGTGATCACGGCCATCTTCTTTCTGTGGCCAGCCGGTGAAGCCTTGTGGTATTCGCTGCAAAGCATTGATCCTTTTGGCATCTCCAGCACATTCGTCGGAATGGCGAACTTTAAACGCCTGTTCAGCGACGAGTACTATCTGGCGTCCTTTTGGACCACCATTGAATTCAGTGCGCTGGTCACGATTTGCGGCATGACCTTTTCCCTGCTGCTGGCGGCGCTGGTGGATTACGTGATTCGCCTGCGCAAGCTTTACCAAACCTTGCTGCTGCTGCCGTACGCGGTGGCGCCGGTAGTAGCGGCGGTGCTGTGGATGTTCCTGTTTAATCCGGGCCTCGGTTTGTTCAGCCATCTGCTGAACCAAATGGGCTACAACTGGAACTACGCGCAAAACAGCGGTCAGGCGATGTTCCTGATTGTGCTGGCGTCGATCTGGCAGCAAATGAGCTACAACTTCCTGTTTTTCTTCGCCGCGCTGCAGTCGATTCCCAAATCGCTGGTGGAAGCGGCAGCGATCGATGGCGCCGGTCCGGTGCGTCGCTTCTTCAATTTATCCCTGCCGCTGATTACGCCGGTGAGCTTTTTCCTGCTGGTGGTCAATCTGGTGTATGCCTTCTTCGATACCTTCCCGGTGATCGATGCCGCCACCGGCGGCGGGCCGGTGCAGGCCACCACCACGCTGATCTACAAAATCTATCGCGAAGGCTTCACCGGGCTGGATCTCTCTTCCTCCGCCGCGCAATCGGTGGTGTTGATGCTGCTGGTGATTGGCCTGACTATCCTGCAATTCCGCTTTGTCGAGCGTAAGGTGCAATACCAATGATTGAGAATCGACGCGGGCTGGACATCTTCAGCCATACCTTGCTGGTGCTGGGCGTGCTGACCATTCTGTTCCCGCTCTACATCGCTTTTGTCGCGGCGACGCTGGATAACGAGGCGGTGTATCAGGTGCCGATGACGCTGCTGCCGGGTACGCATTTGTGGGAGAACATCGCGCGGATCTGGACGCATGGCGTGAATGGCAACGGCCCGGCATTTGGCATGATGATGCTCAACAGCCTGCTGATGGCGCTCGGCATCACCATTGGCAAAATCAGCGTCTCGATGCTCTCCGCCTTCGCGCTGGTGTGGTTCCGCTTCCCGCTGCGCTCGCTGTTTTTCTGGCTGATTTTCATCACCCTGATGCTGCCGGTGGAAGTGCGTATTTTCCCAACGGTGGAAGTGATTTCGACGCTGAATATGCTCGACAGCTACAGCGGCTTAACGCTGCCGCTGATGGCATCGGCGACGGCCACTTTCCTGTTCCGTCAGTTCTTTATGTCACTGCCGGACGAGCTGATTGAGGCGGCGCGTATCGACGGTGCCAGCCCGATGCGCTTCTTCTGGGACATTGTGTTACCGCTGTCCAAAACCAATCTCGCCGCGCTCTTCGTGATCACCTTTATCTACGGCTGGAACCAATATCTGTGGCCGCTGCTGATCATCAACGATGCCAGCCTCAGCACCGCCGTCGCCGGAGTGAAAAGCATGATCAACAGCAGCGGCGGGCCGACGCAGTGGAATGAAGTGATGGCGGCAATGTTATTAACCCTGATTCCACCGGTGGTGGTGGTACTCGTGATGCAACGTGCGTTTGTGCGTGGCCTGGTAGAGAGTGATAAATAAATGGCAGGCGTAACCCTTCAGACCGTTACCAAATCGTACGACGGAAAAAATCAGATCATTCAGCCCCTGAATATCACCATTAACGATGGCGAATTTATGGTGATGGTCGGCCCTTCCGGCTGCGGTAAATCGACGCTGCTGCGCATGGTGGCGGGCCTTGAGCGCGTATCGTCGGGCGACATCTACATCGACGACAAACGCGTCACCCACATGGAGCCGAAAGATCGCGGCATCGCCATGGTGTTCCAGAACTACGCGCTCTATCCGCACATGACGGTGGGCGAAAACATGGCGTATGGCCTGAAAATTCGCGGCATGGGCAAAGTGCAGATTGATCAGCGCGTGATGGAAGCCGCGCGCAGCCTCGAACTGGATCATCTGCTGCATCGCCGCCCGCGTGAGCTGTCGGGCGGGCAGCGTCAGCGCGTGGCGATGGGGCGCGCTATCGTGCGTGAACCGGCGGTTTTCCTGTTTGATGAGCCGCTGTCGAATCTGGATGCGCGCCTGCGCGTGCAGATGCGTCTTGAGCTGCAACAGCTGCATCGCCGCCTGAAAACCACCAGCATCTACGTGACGCACGACCAGGTAGAAGCGATGACGCTGGCGCAACGCGTGATGGTCATGAACAAAGGCGTGGTGGAGCAGGTGGGCACGCCGGTGGAAGTCTACGAGCGTCCGGCCAGCCAGTTTGTTGCCTCGTTTATCGGCGCGCCCGCCATGAATTTGCTGCCAGGGCAAATCAGCAGCGACGGCACGCGTTTCACGCTGGATGCGCTTAACAGCTTGCTGCTGGGCGAGAGCAGAGCCAAATGGGCCAATCGCCTGCTGACGCTCGGCATTCGTCCCGAACACATTAAACTCAGCAGCCGCGATGCGGGCGGCATTCCGCTGGTGGTTGAAACGCTGGAGATGCTCGGCGCGGACAATCTGGCGCACGGCCGCATCGGTAACGCACGCATGGTGGTCCGTTTGCCACACAGCGAGCGCCCGCTGGCGGGCAGCACCTTGTGGCTGCATCTGCCGTCAGATGCGTTACACTTCTTCGATTCAACCTATGGAAAGCGTCTGGAATGAGTCAACACAACTGGCCTTATCCGCACATTGTCGCGCATCGCGGCGGCGGCAAACTGGCCCCGGAAAATACCCTCGCGGCAATTGATGTCGGCGCGCAGCACGGCCACACCATGATCGAGTTTGATGCCAAGCTGTCGCAAGATAAGCAAATTTTCCTGCTGCACGACGATACGCTGGATCGCACCAGCAACGGTTGGGGCGTGGCGGGCGCGCTGTCGTGGCATAAGCTGTCACAGCTGGATGCCGGCGGCTGGTTTAGCCGCGATTACGAAGGCGAACCGCTGGCGCTGCTGAGCGAAGTGGCCGAGCGTTGTCGCCAGCATCAGATGATGGCGAACATCGAGATCAAACCCACCACCGGGCAGGAGGTGGAAACTGGCCGCAATGTGGCGCTGGCCGCACGCGAACTGTGGCAAGGACAAACCGCACCGCTGCTCTCCTCCTTCTCTTACGCAGCGCTGGAGGCGGCGATGGAGGCAGCACCTGAACTGCCGCGCGGGTTGCTGCTGGATGAGTGGCACGACGATTGGCAGGCGCTGACCGCGCGTCTGGATTGCGTGTCGATCCATCTCAACCACAAATTACTCGACGCCAAACGCACCGCGCAGCTGAAAGCGGCCGGTCTGCATATTCTGGTGTATACCGTGAATCAGCCCGCGCGGGCGCGCGAGCTGTTGAGTTGGGGCGTCGATGCTATCTGCACCGACCGCATCGATATTATCGGTCCCGACTTCCGCTAGTTCTGCTGCTGTTTCTGGCCCGGCTGCGACTGAATCACCCGCTGCTGGGCGCTATCCCGCTGTTCCTGCACCTTGCGCTGGACATCCTGACTTTGCTGCTGCTGATTCTGCTGCAACCTGAGCTTCTGCTGTTGCTGCTGATTCTGCATCTGCGACTGCATCCGCTGCTGGCTCGGGTTGAAGCCGGGTTTGTTCGGGTCGTTGGTGCTGTTCAACGTATTTGCCATGCTGCTTAACGGCAGCAATGCTGCGATCACAATTAGCCATTTGTTCATGGTCTTCCTCCATTCATGCAGCCTGCTGTGTGCTGATGCTGCCAAAGTGGCAACACGCGCTGCAGCCATAAGTTTATGCGATATCACAAACCTATGATCCAGGAGTGCGCCGAATTTAGCTTACTGCTACGCTTTTTACCGTGTTTGCAAACACTTGCATCAATAAATAACAAATGGATACCCAAAATAATTCAAGGCGCAGGAAGGCGGCAAACGAGAGAGTCCCGATGAGCTTACACAAGTAAGTGATTCGGGTGAACGAGAGCAGCCAACGCATCTGCACCTTGAAGTATGAAGGGTATAAATAACTTTAAAAGGGTGGTGGCAGGATGAGGATACAGGGCAACGTGCGTCAGTTCGGCTGGGCATTATTGATGAGTTTTACCGTGGTGCAGGGCGCACACGCTGCGCCCGCCAACGCGCCGCCGGTTTCGTATGGCGTTGATAGTGATACCTTTCACCCGGTAAAAGCCAAACATGGCATGGTGGCATCGGTGGATGCGATGGCGACAGAAGTGGGCGTCGATATTCTTAAGCAGGGCGGTAACGCGGTGGATGCGGCCGTTGCGGTGGGTTTCGCGCTGGCGGTGACGCATCCGCAGGCCGGTAACCTCGGCGGCGGGGGCTTTATGCTGCTACGTACCGCATCGGGCCGCACCACCGCCATCGACTTCCGCGAAATGGCACCGGCGCGCGCGTCACGCGATATGTTCCTTGATAAGCAGGGCAACGCTGACAGTAAGTTGTCACTCACTTCTCATTTAGCCTCGGGCACGCCGGGCACCGTGGCCGGTTTTGCGCTGGCGGCGCAGAAATACGGCACCTTGCCGCTGAGCACATTACTGGCGCCTGCTATCAAACTGGCGCGTGACGGTATCGTAGTGAACGATGCGCTGGCCGACGATCTCGCCACCTACGGCAAAGAGACGCTGATCAACCACGACAACAGCCGCGCGATTTTCTACAAAGCCGACGGTAAGCCGTATCAGAAGGGCGAACGTCTGGTGCAGAAAAACCTCGCGCGTAGCCTGCAGCTGATCGCCCAGCAAGGGCCGGATGCGTTCTATAAAGGCAAAATCGCCGATGAAATTGCCGGTGAAATGGCGCAGCACGGCGGCCTGATCGGCAAGCAGGATCTGGCGGCCTATCGCGCGGTGGAACGTAAACCGGTGAGCGGCACCTATCGCGGCTATGAAGTGTTCTCCATGCCGCCGCCATCGTCCGGCGGGATTCACATCGTGCAGATCCTCAATATCCTGGAAAACTTCGACCTGGCAAAATTCGGCTTTGGTAGCGCGGATGCGATGCAGGTGATGGCGGAAGCGGAAAAATACGCTTACGCCGACCGTTCCGAATACCTTGGCGATCCTGATTTCGTCAAAGTGCCGCAGCAGGCGCTGACCAGCAAAGCCTACGCCAAAACCCTGGCGCAGCAGATTGACGTCAATAAAGCGCGTCCATCCAGCGAGATCAAGCCGGGCAAACTGGCGCCGTATGAAAGCAATCAAACCACGCACTTCTCGGTGGTGGATAAAGATGGCAACGCGGTCGCGGTGACTTACACGCTGAATACTTACTTCGGCAGCGGCATTGTCGCCGGACAAAGCGGCATCTTGATGAACAATGAAATGGATGATTTCTCCGCCAAACCGGGTACGCCAAACGTCTACGGCTTAGTCGGCGGCGAGGCGAACGCGGTGCAACCGGCTAAACGTCCGCTGTCATCAATGTCGCCTACTATTGTGGCAAAAGACGGTAAAACCTGGCTGGTTACCGGTAGCCCAGGCGGCAGCCGTATTATCACCACCGTGCTGCAAATGGTGGTGAACAGCATCGATTTCGGCATGAACGTAGCGGAAGCGACCAACGCACCGCGCTTCCATCATCAATGGTTGCCCGATCAGCTGCGCGTGGAAAAAGGCTTCAGCCCGGATACGTTGCGCCTGCTGGAAGCCAAAGGCCAGCATGTGAAAGTGATGCCCGCGATGGGCAGCACGCAGAGCATTATGATTGGGCCGGACGGCACGCGTTATGGCGCATCGGATCCGCGTTCAGTGGATGATTTAAGCGCAGGTTATTGATCGCTAATGCGCAATAAATTGCGCCGCTACGGTATGTGCACGCATTTGTAGCGGCGCGATTTAACAGGTTATTTCAAGCGCGCCATATAGTGCGTATCCACCATTTCGCCGTCGCGCATGGCGTGGCGACGTGCGGTGCCTTCGATCTCAAAGCCAAACTGCCGATACAAGCCAAGCGCTTTATGATTATCGGCGAACACCGTCAGCTCAATGCGCGTCACCTGCAGCCAGTTGTCGCACAAATCAATCATCGCTGACATCAGCGCTTTACCGACGCCGCGCCGATGAAAAGCAGAATCGACGCCCATGCCAAATGTCGCGGTATGGCGACGGCGCGCCACCGACAGCACTTCCACCGTGAGTTGCCCGGCAATCTGATCGTCAATGCACGCCACTAGCATATGCACACCCGGACGCAGATTACTGAGGCGGTCCTGCCACAGCGTCGGCGATTGATACGGCAGATGCAGCGTGTTGGCCTGCGGTTCAGGCTGACTGTACATGCGCGTTAAAGCAGCAGCATCTTCGGGAATAGCGTGACGAACAACGATCTGACTCATGAGCGACTCCTTGTACAAAATGGATAAAATCCCCTTTAACATCAAGGAATTCTCGCTCTTCGTCAATGCAAAATAATTCGCAAAAGGGCTTTACAGACGCGAATGATAATGATTATTATTGCCATGCGAGCTCGGAAACGTCTCCTGACAACCGGGTAAGCACGACATTGCTCACATTGCTTCCAGGTATTATTTAGCCAGCTCGGGTGCTGGCTTTTTTTTGCCTTTACAGCGTGTACCAGGTTGCCGCACCGGGCCCGACCGGCAGATTGAAGACAAACACCCAAAGCACAAACAGCAGCGTCCAGCCAATCATAAACACCACCGAATACGGCAACATCATCGCCACCAGCGTACCGATGCCCATGTCGCGTCGATAACGCGCCGCCACCGCCATAATCAGGCCAAAGTAACTCATCATGGGTGTAATCACGTTGGTCACCGAATCACCGATGCGATATGCCGCCTGAATCACTTCGGGCGCAAAGCCGACCAGCATCAGCATCGGGACAAAGATCGGTGCGGTCACCGCCCATTGCGCCGAGGCGGAGCCAATCATCAGGTTGATAAAGCCGCAGATCATGATAAAGCAGACAAACAGCAGCGGCGCGCCCATATCGATTGATGCCAGCAGATTAGCGCCTTTCACTGCCACCACGGTGCCGAAATTGCTCCAGTTAAAAAACGCCACGAACTGCGCAGCAAAGAACACCAGCACGATATACATGCCCATGCTGCTCATACTGGCGGACATGGCGTTAATGACGTCGCGATCGTTGCGCATATTGCCGATCAGGCGGCCATATACCATGCCGGGAATAGCGAAGAAGACAAAGATAAACACCACGATGCCCTTCAGGAACGGTGAACCCGCCAGCGTGCCGGTTTTCGGGTTGAGCAACACGCCGTAGCCCGGAATCACGGTCAGGATCAGCAGCAGCGTAACGCCAAGAACCGCCCAGCCCGCGCCTTTCAACGCCCGACGTTCTTGCGTCGTCAGCGCGCCCATATCGCCTCGCACCGCATCACCTTCGCTGTCGTGATATTTGCCCAGTTTAGGTTCGACGATGCTGTTGGTGATCCAGGTGCCAAGAATGGCAATCACGAAGGTACTGACAAACATAAAGTACCAGTTCACTTCCGGGCCAACATGGTAGTCAGGATCGATGATCTGCGCGGCGCTTTGGGTAATGCCCGAGAGCAGCGGATCGATGGTGCCAAGCAATAGGTTGGCGCTGTAGCCGCCAGAAACCCCGGCAAACGCCGCGGCCAGGCCCGCCAGGGGATGACGGCCCAATGAGTGGAAAATCATCGCGGCCAGCGGAATCAGCACCACATAGCCCAGCTCAGAAGCGGTGTTGGAGATAATGCCAGCGAAGACGATGGTGAAGGTGATGAGCTTTTTCGGTGCGTTAAACACCAGCGCGCGCATCGCCGCCGAGAGCAGCCCTGAATGTTCGGCAATCCCCACACCGAGCAGCGCAACCAACACGGTGCCGAGCGGCGCAAAGCCGGTAAAGTTGGTGACCAGATGGCTGACGATGCGTTGCAAACCTTCGGCACTCATCAGGCTAACCACGTGAATCACACCGTCTGGTGCGCGTCCTGCCGCGCCAACTGGGCGGGGATCGATCACGTTGACGCCAAACGCTGCGGCAATGGCAGACGCAACAATGATAAACAGTGAAAACAGGGCAAATAAAGTAATCGGATGCGGTAATAAATTACCCAGCCATTCAACGGTATTCAAAAAGCGTTCAATCGGGCGCTTAGCGGGTGGAGTGATGTGTTCTGACATAATTTTTCCTTGTTATTCCTGCTTGCAGGGTCCGTGATGCTCATTGTTATGTAGTGGGTTATCTACAAGACCAATCTCGTTCGCACTTCCTCATCAGTAAAACCTGGGTCGTTTTTTCGTTTTCATTCACTTTTTTTGAACAGAGGGATGAAGTTTTTCAGCTATCAATCAATCCTTCGCAGTACCAAACTGTAAAAAACATTGAGGAGAATTGAACATGATTTATGTACGTAAAGCTGAAGAACGCGGTCACGCTAATCACGGTTGGCTGGATAGCTGGCACACCTTTTCTTTCGCCGATTATCACGATGCCAACTTTATGGGCTTCTCGGCACTGCGCGTGATTAACGAAGATGTTATCGATGGTGGTCAGGGCTTCGGCACCCATCCGCATAAAGACATGGAAATCCTGACCTATGTGCTGTCTGGCACCGTTGAACATCAGGACAGCATGGGCAATAAAGAGCAGATTCCGAGCGGTGAGTTCCAAATCATGAGCGCCGGTACCGGCGTGCGACATTCGGAGTACAACGCCAGCGCCACCGATCCGCTGCACCTGTATCAGATCTGGATCATTCCAGAGCGCAAAGGCATTGAGCCGCGTTACGCGCAACGCCGTTTCGATGATGTTAAAGGCCGCCAGTTTGTGCTGACGCCGGATGAACGTGACGGATCGCTCAAGGTGTTTCAGGACATGACGTTGTCGCGCTGGGTCTTTGCGGAGGGCGAAAGCGATGAAGTGACAGTTGAAGCCGGTCGTCGCGTGTGGATTCAGGTGGTGAAAGGGCTGGTGAGCGTGAATGGCGAACAGGTTGGCAGCAGCGATGCGCTGGCGATTTGGGATGAAAGCGCGCTGAGCATCAAAGCTGACAGCGATGCAGAGATTCTGCTGTTTGATTTGCCACCGGTTTAAAGGTCGCGCAATGAACGGCGCCGCTGCAATATCTGCACGTATTTGTAGCGGCGCGATTGATCGCGCAGGTTTTCCTCAAAGGCAGTGCATGACAAAAAAATGATAAACTCGTCGTATCTCTGATTTCAGGCGCATACGATGAAGAAGAAAAGACCGGTATTACAGGACGTTGCCGATCGCGTCGGCATCACAAAAATGACCGTCAGCCGCTACCTGCGCAATCCCGATCAGGTCTCTGCGGCGCTGCGCGACAAAATCGCCGTGGCGCTGGACGAACTCGGTTACATCCCCAATCGCGCCCCCGATATGCTCTCCAACGCCACCAGCCGCGCTATCGGCGTGCTGCTGCCTTCCTTAACCAACCAGGTTTTCGCCGACGTATTGCGCGGCATTGAGGCCGTCACCGACGAAGCGGGTTACCAAACGCTGGTGGCGCATTTTGGCTACAACGCGCAGAAAGAGGAGTTACAGCTGCGATCGCTGCTCGGCTGGAACATCGACGGCGTGATCCTCACCGAGCGTACCCATACGCCGGGCACGCTGCGCATGCTGGAAGTGGCGGGCATCCCGGTGATTGAGATGATGGATTCGGTCACGCCGTGCCTCGATATGGCGGTGGGCTTTGATAACGTCGAAGCCGCGCGGCAGATGACGCATGCTATTCTGAAAAAAGGGCATCGCCATACGGTTTATCTCGGCGCGCGCCTTGATGAACGTACCTTGCAGAAGCAACAGGGCTACGAAAAAGCGATGCGCGAAGCGGGGCTCACGCCACACAGCGTGATGATGGAAGATGCCTCCTCTTTCAGCGCCGGCGCGCAACTACTGTGCGAGGCGCAAAAGCGTTATCCGGAAACTGACAGCCTGTTTTGTACCAACGATGACCTCGCGGTAGGCGCGATGTTTGAGTGCCAGCGTCAGGGATTACGCGTGCCGCAGCAGATGGCGATTGCCGGTTTCCACGGCCACGACATTACGCAAGTGGTGAATCCGCGCCTCGCCACGGTGTTAACGCCGCGCGAGCGTATGGGACGGGAATCGGCAGCGATGCTGCTGGCGCGCATTGGCGGCGATCGCACGCTAACGCAACCGCTGGATGTTGGCTTTGAAATCTCCGAAGGTGACAGCATCTGATTTTGGCGATTATTTGAGTCAGTTCACATTTTCGTGCTTTTCCACCTGAGAAGGGTTGCCAGCCTTTCAGTGGGCTCTGACAATGGCAGCTCAATTTGTTATCGGTAACATTGGGCAGAATTCACTGCCGGAGCGCAAAACAATGACAACGCCATCTCCATCGCACCACGTCTTTATCCTGATGGGCGTTTCCGGCAGCGGAAAATCTGCCGTCGCCAATCAGGTTTCTCATCAGTTAAACACTGCGTTCCTCGATGGGGATTTCCTCCATCCGCGCAGCAACATCATGAAAATGGCGGATGGCCATCCGCTGGACGACAACGATCGCCAGCCGTGGCTGCAGGCGCTGAATGATGCGGCCTTTGCCATGCAGCGCACGCAGGAGATCTCCATCATCGTCTGTTCGGCGCTGAAAAAGTCCTATCGCGATATCCTGCGTCAGGGCAACGAGAACCTGAAATTCATCTATCTGCAGGGCGACTTCGAAACCATTGAATCCCGCCTGAAAGCGCGTAAAGGTCACTTCTTCAAACCGCAGATGCTGGTGACGCAGTTCGCCACGCTGCAGGAACCCGGCGCGGATGAGCCCGATGTACTGGTGGTTGATATCAATCATTCACTGGATGAGGTAGTTGCGGCCACGGTTGCGACCATTGAGGGTGCAATCAACAAGGGTTAGTCATGAGTACCGCA
Source organism: Pantoea leporis (assembly GCF_028048155.1). NCBI lineage: Bacteria > Pseudomonadati > Pseudomonadota > Gammaproteobacteria > Enterobacterales > Erwiniaceae > Pantoea > Pantoea leporis. The sequence continues at coordinate 150,462 of NZ_JALMEU010000007.1, read as the reverse complement.
ACGCTAGTGTTAACCGCAGCAGGCTCTGTCCTGCTGCTGCTGTTTTTGGTGATGAAAGCGCGTATGCACGCCTTTGTTGCCCTGATGTTAGTCTCCATTGGTGCCGGTCTGTTCTCCGGCATGCCGCTCGATAAAATCGCACAAACCATGGAAAAAGGCATGGGCGGAACGCTCGGCTTTCTCGCCATTGTGGTGGCGTTAGGCGCGATGTTCGGCAAGATCCTGCATGAAACCGGCGCCGTCGATCAGATCGCCATTCGCATGTTGAAAACCTTTGGGGAAAGCCGCGCGCACTATGCGATGGGCGTCGCTGGCTTGATCTGTGCGTTGCCGCTGTTCTTTGAAGTGGCGGTGGTGTTGCTAATCAGCATTGCGTTCGCCGTGGCGCGTCGCACCCAAGGCAATTTAGTTAAGCTGGTGATCCCGCTGTTTGCCGGTGTTGCGGCGTCCGCCGCGTTTCTGCTGCCGGGTCCCGCGCCGATGCTGCTGGCCGCGCAGATGCACGCTGATTTTGGCTGGATGATTCTGCTGGGCCTGTGCGCCGCGATTCCGGGCATGCTGATTGCGGGCCCGCTGTTTGGCAGCGTTATTGCGCAGCACGTCAGCTTTAGTGCACCGCCGGAAGATCATCAGCCGGAAGTGGAAGAGGGCAAACTGCCGTCGTTTGGCTTTAGTCTGGCACTGATTCTGTTCCCGCTGCTGCTGGTTGGCCTGAAAACCATTGGCGCACGCTTCACTACGCCGGGTTCCCATCTGTATGAGTGGCTGGAGTTTATCGGCCATCCGTTCACCGCGATTCTGCTGGCCTGTTTGGTGGCGATTTATGGCCTGGCTTATCGTCAGGGCATGGATAAAGAGAAGGTGATGCAGGTGTGCGGCAGCGCGCTGCAACCGGCGGGCATTATTCTGCTGGTGATTGGTGCGGGCGGCGTGTTTAAGCAGGTGCTGGTGGATTCGGGCGTTGGCCCGGTTTTAGGGCATGCGTTGACCGGCGCAGGTATGCCGATTGCGCTGGCGTGCTTCATCCTTTCTGGCGCGATTCGCGTGATTCAGGGTTCGGCCACCGTGGCGTGTTTAACCACCGTCGGTTTAGTGATGCCGGTGATAGAACCGCTGCACTACAGCGGCGCGCAGCTGGCCGCGCTGTCGATCTGTATCGGCGGCGGCTCGATCATTATCAGTCATGTGAATGATGCGGGTTTCTGGCTGTTTGGCCGCTTCACCGGCGCCACCGAAGCCGAAACGCTGAAGACATGGACGCTGATGGAAACCATTTTGGGCACCACCGGCGCGATTGTTGGCATGATTGCGTTTAGTTTGCTGTCGTGATGTAAAACCAGCGCAATACATTGCGCCGCTACGGACCATTACGCGGATTTGTAGCGGCGCGATTCTGACCTTGTTAATCTTCTTCCCGCTCATCATCCGGCTGATCTAAAACCGTGTACGCCACGGCGCAGAACAGCGAATTTAAACGCTTCAAATCGCCCAGCAAGCCAAGGTGCAACGAGCTTGTCTCAATGCTTTGCACATTCTGCAGATGCAAGCGCTCGACGTGCGCGTGGGAGAAACGACGAATCAGAATGCGGAAGCGATGCTTGGAGCGGCGCAGGCGTTTGGCGCTGGTGACATCGTGCGACAAAAACACCGACAAACTCAGACGCAGGTTATACAGCACCTGTTCCTGCAAGGTTTGCAGCTCCTCCAGTCCTTCGGCAGAGAAGGCGCGGCGCGCGGTCAGTGACTTATCCGCTACGTCGGCGCACATGCGTTCGATAATGTCGCCCGCCTGCTCCAGGTTGAGCGCCATCTCAATGATCTCCGCCCAGCGGCGCGAATCATCCTCCGGCAAATCCTCTTTTGGCATACGCGCCAGATAGAGTTTGATCGCGGTGTAAAGCACATCAACATCATCATCCAGCCGCCGCACCGCGCGCTCTTCGCGCAGGTCGCCATGCACCACCTTATTGAATGACTCAATCATCTGCTCGACCACATCACCGATGCGCAGTGTTTCGCGTGAGGCGTTAGCCAGCGCTAACGCTGGCGTATCCAGCGCGCTGCTGTCGAGGTGTTTGGGTTTGAGATGGGCTTCGTTTTCGGGATCATCGGCAATCATACGGCGGCACAGGCGCGCCATTGGATCGGCAAACGGCACCATGACTAAACAGCGAATCAGGTTGTAGAAGACGTGGAAGAAGATCACCAGCTCTTCATCATTGACTGGCAGCTTATCCAGCACATCGGCGACAACATTGACGAACGGCAAAATGGCGATGCTGCCAATCAGCTTAAACAGCAGGCTGCCGAGCGCAACGCGTTTGCCCGCTGCATTGGAGCCGCTGGCGTTGATCATCGCCAGCAGGCCGCTGCCGAGGTTGGCACCAATCACCAGACAGAGTGCCACCTTGAAGGAGATGACACCGGTAGCGGTCAGCGTGGCGGTAATCAGGACCGCCGCGAGGCTGGAGTAACTGATGATGGCGAACACCGCGCCAATCAGTGCATCGAGCATCACATCGCCGGTCAGCGTCGAGAACAGCACCTGAACGCCCGCCGCCTGGGTGATCGGTTTGGCGGCCGCGACAATCAGCTGCAGCGCCAGTAGAATCAGGCCAAGCCCAATACTGGCGCGGCCTAACTGCCCAATGCGCGTTTGCTTGCGGCTGAGAAAGAACACCACGCCAAAGAAGATAAACAGCGGCGACAGCCACGACAGATCGAAGGTCAGGATACGCGCCATGATCGCGGTCCCGACATCCGCGCCCAGCACCACCACCAGCGCTGGCGTCAGACTGACCAGATTCTGTGCAACAAAGGAGGTAACCAGCAGCGTGGTGGCGTTACTGCTCTGCACCAGCGCCGTAACGCCAATACCGGCAAGAAACGCCATCGGTTTTTTTTCAACGCTGCGGCTGAGTACGCGACGCAGATCGGCACCGTAAACGCGCATGATGCCGGTGCGCACAATGTGTGTTCCCCACACCAGCAGCGCAACGGCAGAGAGTAGATTAAGCAGAGTTAACACGTATAGAGGCTCCTCATCCGTCAGGCTCAAACCACACCGATTGCCAGCCTGACGGTGAGCACAACCGGTAAAACCTTCGCCGCGTTGTGTCGCCTTTTTTCGTTTAAATTAAGCAACCTGGCGCAACGTCGACATCTCTAACTGTAGCCCAATCTGCATACCAGCGGGATGCAAATCTGCCACGCTGCGGTTGAGTACATCTATCGAGAGTTCCACGTTTTGCGCACGCACCCGATAGCGAATCACGTTGCCAAGCAAGCTGTGGCTGAGGATGGTGGCGGGAATGCCCGCCTGCGGCGCACACAGCTGGATCGACTCCGGGCGAATCGCTACCTGGCCGCTAAACGCCTGTCCGGTCAGCTGCGTTGCCTGTTCGGCGCTCAGCAGGTTGTAGTTGCCGATAAAGCCGGCGGCAAACAGATCGGCCGGTTGGGTATAGAGCATTTCCGCGTTGCCGTTCTGCACGATCTTGCCCCGGTTCATCAACACTATGCGATCGGACATGGTCAGCGCCTCTTCCTGATCGTGAGTGACAAACAAGGTAGTGAGTTTCAGCTCGCGCTGAATATTGCGGATTTGCTCGCGCAGATGGCGACGGATGCGCGCATCCAGCGCCGACAGCGGTTCATCCAGCAGCAGCAAGCGTGGACGCGTCACCAGCGAACGCGCCAGCGCCACGCGCTGACACTGTCCGCCAGAGAGCTGATGCGGATAACGCCGCGCGAAGTCGGTGAGTTCCACCAGCGCCAGTACCTCCATCACGCGTTTCTGAATCTCGCTGCTCGCCAGTTTCTGCATCTTCAGGCCAAACGCCACGTTCTTCTCAACCGTCATGTTGGGGAACAGCGCGTAGCTCTGGAACACCATGCCGATGGTGCGCTTCTGCGGCGGCAGCGGCACGATATCCTGTCCTTGCAGCAACACGTTGCCGCTATCCACTTCGGTTAACCCGGCGATACAGCGCAGCAGCGTCGATTTGCCGCAGCCGCTGGGGCCGAGCAGCGTAACAAACTCGCCTTCTTCGGCACTGAAATCGATGTTTTCAAAAATGGTGGTCGGACCGTAGCTTTTGTTCAGCTGGGTGACGCTCAGATAACTCATGGTTAGCCTCGTTCAGGATTGAGGGCATTCGCCAGCCAGGTAACCAGCAGGACGACGGCAAAATAGGAGATCACCAGCGCGCTGGTGAAATGGCCGCTGCCGTTGCGCATGTTAAACAGATAAACCTGCAAGGTTTCATAACGGGTGCCGACCAGCATATTGGCGAAGACAAACTCACCAATCAGGAAGGAGAAGGAGAGCAGCACCGCGATAAATACCCCTTTGCGCAGGTTCGGCAACACCACAAATAGCGCCGCCTGCCAGGTGCTGGCACCGAGCAGCTGCGCGGCATCAATCAGCTCTTTCAGGTTGATGGCCTGCATATTGTTGGAGATGGCGCGATAGATAAACGGCAAGGCGATGGTGAAGTAGCAGCCGATCAAAATCCACGGCGTGCCGGTCAGCATCAGCGGCGACGACGAATAGAGTTGCAGCAGCCCGACCGACGACACCACTGGCGGCACGGCGAAGGGCATCAGGATCAGCACGTTCATCACCGCATCCAGTTTCGGATAGTAGTAAGCGATTACAAACATGGCAGGCAGTACCAGCACCAGCGAGAACAGCAGCGCACCGCAGCAAACCAGCAGCGAATGGCCGAGTGCGGTCAGAAAACGCGCATCGCTCCACAGCGCGCTGAGCCACTTCAGCGTAAAGCCCTGCGGCAGGATGGTGTCGCTCCAGCTGGTGGAAATGCCGTACAGTAACGTCGCCAGCAGCGGCGCGGCTAAAATGGCCAGCAGCAGCCAGACAATCAGGCGATGATAAAATTTTTCCGCGCGCGACACGTGTAGCTCCTCAGGAAGGTTTGGCGTTGAGATAGCTGCGGCGCACCAGATACTGCTGCACCACGGTAATCAGCGCCATAATCAGCACCAGCAACATCGCCAGCGCGCCGCCGGTGTTGGGATCAAGCGAGATGTCGCCAGAGACCAGCGCGGCAATACGTACCGGCACCACGTTAAAGTTGCCGGTAGTGAGCGCGTAAATAGTGGCGTAAGCGCCGAGCGCGTTCGCCAGCAAAATCACGAAAGTACCGAGCAGCGCCGGGAACAGAATCGGCAAACCGATGTGCCACCAATAGCGCCAGCGGCCTGCACCCAGCAGCGCGGCGGACTCTTGCCAATCCTGTCGCAAGCCATCAAACGCCGGATAGAGCAGCAAAATGCCGAGCGGGATTTGGAACCAGGTGTACACCAGCACCATGCCGTCACGCGAGAACAGTTTGAAGCCTTCCAGCACGCCGTAATGGCGCAGCAGCAGCGTCAGACAACCGTTCAGACCGAGCAGAATGACAAAGGCAAACGCCAGCGGTACACCGGCGAAGTTGCTGGTCATGTTGGTAAATGACATCAAAAAGCGCTGAAAGCGGCCGCTGCCGAGCTGATGCAGCGAATATCCGGCAACCAGTGAGATCAGCAGGCCGTAAATGCTCGACCAGATGGAGATGTCGAGCGACAGGCGAAACGCCTGCAAATAGAACGGCGAGGTGAGGATATCGCTGTAGTTGTCGAAGCCCCAACGCTCATTGATGTCGCTCCAGAAGCTGTTGATGGCAATCCACAGCAGCGGCGCGAGCTGGAATGCCACCCAGAACAGCGCAAACGGCAGCAGCAATAGCGCGGCGAGCGTTTTGCCTTTCATTACTGCGGCTCCGCCAGTAACGCGCGACATAGCGGTTTGTCATGTTCGACGCCGAGCAAGGTGCACACGATGCCGCACAGTTCGGTCTGCTGCGGCTGGAGATCCGGCTGCAGCGAGAAACCTTTGCCAAACACGAACAGCGGCACCTGCGTCTCTTCCGGCAAAATGCCGCCGTGCGAGCGGTCATCGTTCATGCCGTGATCGGCGGTGACAATCACCTGATAACCGGCCGCCAGCCAGTCCGGCATCCACTGCGACAGATAACCATCGGCCATGCGCGCGCGGTTGCGATACTGCGGCGATGACAGGCTGTGCTTGTGTCCGGCATCGTCAATGTTCATCGGGTGGATCAGCAGGAAGTCGGGATCGTGCCGCAAACGCAGGCTTTCTGCGTCTTCAAACAGGTGGGAATCCGGATAACCGTCGTCCCAGTAAAAGTGGCCATACTGAATCGGCAGATCGGGCGCGACCGTGTGGCGGTCGCGCGCCGCGTTGAACGGGGATTGATTGTAGAGCTCACTCACCCAGTGGTAGGCGGCTGCCGCGGTGGTGAGACCGGCGGCACGTGCGTAATGGAAGATGCTGCGCTGATTACTCATGCGACTGACGCCGTTGTGAATAATACCGCTGCGCACCGGTGGAATGCCGGTGAGAATGCATTCGTACAGCGGGCGCGACAGCGAAGGCAGTTCGCAAGTCAGCGTATAATATTGGCCGTTGCCCTGCGCGCATTCAGCAAACAGATAGCCCATTGCGTGCTGCGCTACCTGATTACTCAGCCCATCCAACACCACCAGGATCGTTTTCATCCCTCGCTCCTTACTGCTTCATATTAATGATGACGTTCTCTTGCCACAGACGCGGCAGCATTTTCGAAGTTTTATCCCACGCGGCCTGGTCTTTGATTGGACGGGCATTCTTATACTCAGACTGCGGCAGCAGCTTGGCCTGCACGTCGGCGGGCAGAGTTAAATGCTCGGCACGAATCGGGCGCGCATAGCCTTTCGCCAGGTTGATCTGGCCTTCATCAGACAAGATGTATTCACGCGCCAGCTTGGCGGCGTTCGGATGTTTAGCGTATTTATTGATGATGGTGCTGTAGCCAGAAGTGACGGAACCGTCGGAAGGGATCACCACTTCGTAGCGGTTTTTGTCGATCTGATCGCGGTAGTTCAGACCGTTAAAGTCCCACACCACCGCCACCTGAATTTCGCCTTTTTCAATGTTGGCAATCACCGGATCGGTCACGCCAAGACGGCCTTCTTTCGCCAGATCGCCGAAGAAGCTCAACGCCGGTTTCACATTCTTCTCGTCACCGCCTAATGCATAGCTGGCCGCCAACACGCCGTTCGCTGCCTGAGCCGCAGTGCCGACGTCACCGATAGTGACCACATACTTACCTTTCTTCAGATCGGCCCAGCTGTGCGGCACATCTTTGACCTGCTGCTTATCCACCAGGAACGCGATGGTGCCGGTATACGCCAGCATCCAGTTGCCATCCTGATCTTTTGCCCAGCTCGGGATTTGCTCCCAATGCGTTGGCTTATACGGTTGCGCCACGCCTTTAGCGACGGCAATCGGACCGAAAGCAGCGCCCACATCACCGATATCGGCGCTGGCGTTCTCTTTCTCTGCAGCAAATTTTGCCAGTTCCTGCGCCGAGGACATGTCGGTGTCGCTGTGCTTCAGGCCATATTTGCTGTTGAGGTCACTCCAGGTATCTTTCCAGTTGGCCCAGCTATCTGGCATGCCGACGCTGTTGACCTGACCTTCGGCGCGCGCGGCTTTTTCTAACGCGGCGAGGTCATTATCTGCGGCTTGCGCGGCGGGCAGCGCAAGCAGTACGGCACTGGCTACTACAGAGGCGATAAACGCTTTCATCTCGATTGCTCCCGGTATATGTTGTGGGACTTCTTGGTCTAGTCCAGCAAGAACCGAGCCAATGTAGCCCGAATAGATGAAGGTTTTATGACCATGGTGGTGAAACGGGGTGTGGCGCGACGATCCACATGCGGTTACAGCGCGCTAAAGCGTGGGTTGTTCTCTGTCACATTGTAGTCATCGAACTGTCATAGTGCAGATTTGCCCCAAAATGAGGCTGAGAAATGATGTCGAAAACGGCGGATGTGATTGCAGCAGGGCTGCGGGAACGCATTGAAAGCGGTGAATTTTCCGGTGGTCGTTTGCCCGCCGAACGTAGCTTAAGCGAACACTATTCCACCACGCGCATTACGCTGCGTGAGGCGCTGGGTTTGCTGGAAGCGCAGGGCATTATCTATCGTGAATTGCGTCGTGGCTGGTTTCTCGCACCGCCTCGGTTGGTCTACAACCCCTCTCATCATAGCCATTTTCACGCCATGGCCGCTGAGCAAGGCCGTATTGCCAGCACTGAAGTGCTGGAGGCGCGCGAAGTGCCAGCGCAATTAGCCATCGCGCGTCATCTGCAACTGCTGGAGGGCGATCGGGTTTACCGCATTCGCCGTTTGCGCCGTATTGATGGTCGCGCCGTGTTGTATGTCGAGCATTACCTCAATCCCGCCTTCTTTCCGGGATTGCTGGATGAAGACCTGACGCGTTCACTCACCGATCTTTATGACCAGCGCTATGGCATTCGCTACGGCGGCGCGCGTTTTACCATTTTGCCGGGACCGCTGCCGGTGCGCGCTGCGCCCGCGCTCAACGTGGCGAGCGGCACGCCCGGATTGTTGATTACCCGCATCAATCGCGATCAGCACAAGCGCGTGATTGATTGCGACTGCGAGTTCTGGCGCTATGACGCGCTGTGCGTGGATGTCGAAGTATAAATATTGTGATTTTGATCACACTACAGCATGATAGCGCCAGTGAGTAATTGAGAGCGTGAGGCGCAAAAATGACAATAAAAACAGGGGTTGGGCAGTACATCTCTTTAGCATTGCAGTGGGTGCTGAATATTGGTCTGATCATTCTGGCCATTATTCTGGTGGTGTTCCTCGGTAAAGAAACCATTCATCTGGCCAACGTGCTGTTGAGCACCGGTGAGCAGACGTCTTCCTATCTGCTAATTGAAGGCATCGTTATCTATTTCCTCTACTTCGAATTTATCGCGTTGATTGTGAAGTACTTTCAGTCTGGCTATCACTTCCCGCTGCGCTACTTCATCTACATTGGCATCACGGCGATTATCCGCCTGATCATCGTCGACCATAAAAATCCGTTCGATACGCTCTACTACTCGGCGGCGATTTTGATTCTGGTGGTGACGCTGTGGCTAGCGAACAGTAACCGCTTGAAACGCGAGTAATAATATCGCGTGGCACAACGAGCCGTGCCACGCATTCTCCTCTGCGCTAAACTAGGGCAACTTTTTTCCCGGAGATGTCCTGATGTCGCATGACGCGCTGCGCCAGTTACGCGCACTGCACTGGCTGCCAGCCTCTTCACCGCAGCTTTCTGCCCCGCTACTTGACTGGTTAATGGAAGAAGACTCCATGACGCGTCGCTTCGAGCAGCATTGCCAGCAAGTGACCGTAAAACTGATCCGCGAAGCGTTTATTGGCGCTGAAGAGATCTCGGAAGAAGCGGAATTTTTGCCCGCCGACCCGCGCTTCTGGTTACGTGAAATTGTGCTGTGCGGTGATGGCGAACCCTGGCTGATTGGCCGCACCGTGGTGCCAGAAAGCACGCTGAACGGCCCCGAGCAGATGCTGCAACAGCTCGGTACGCGCCCGCTTGGCCGCTATCTGTTCTCTTCATCTACCCTGAGCCGCGATTTTATCAATCCCGGTCAGGTTGGCGATTTATGGGGACGCCGTTCCCGCCTGCGTTTGTCGGGCAAGCCGCTGCTGTTAACTGAACTATTTTTACCGGCGTCGCCGCTCTATCGCGCGCTGGATCAAGGATAAAACCACTGTGCAAAACACCTTACCCATGACCAAATGGCAGGCTTACTGCCGCCTGATGCGTATCGATAAACCCATCGGCACTGTGTTACTGCTGTGGCCAACTCTGTGGGCACTGTGGCTCTCCGGCATGGCGATTCCACCGCTGCCGGTGCTGCTGGTGTTTGTGCTCGGCGTTATCGTGATGCGTGCTGCCGGCTGCGTGATCAACGATTACGCAGACCGCAAAATCGATGGTCACGTCAAGCGCACGGCGTCACGTCCGCTGGCCAGCGGCGCGGTGTCCGGGAAAGAGGCGAAGCTGCTGTTTGCCGGTCTCGGTTTGCTGGCGTTTATGCTGGTGTTGACCATGAACACCATGACCATTTTGCTGTCGTTTGGCGGCCTGGCGCTGGCGTGGGTTTATCCGTTTATGAAGCGCTACACGCATCTGCCGCAGGTGGTGCTCGGCGCAGCGTTTGGTTGGGCGATTCCGATGGGATGGGCAGCAGTTAGTGAGTCCTTACCTTTAGTCTGCTGGCTGGTTTTCCTGGCGAACATCTGCTGGACGGTGGCCTATGACACGCAGTACGCGATGGTCGATCGCGATGACGATTTGAAGATCGGCGTAAAATCAACGGCGATTCTGTTTGGCCGTTGCGACAAACTGATTATTGGTTTACTGCAGCTGGCAACGCTCGGTTTGATGGCGCTGGTGGGCATGATGCTTCAACTGAATGGGGCGTTTTACTGGTCGCTGCTGCTGGCTGCGGGCTTGTTTGTGCATCAGCAGAAGCTAATTGCCCAGCGCGAGCGCGATCCCTGCTTCCAGGCGTTTCTGAATAACAACTATGTGGGCATGGTGCTGTTTCTCGGCATTCTGCTCAGCACCGTGCCGTTCGCGGATCTGTTATAAACAAAAAAGGCGCACTGAAGTGCGCCTTTTTATTAGCTTATCGCCGCGTTAATCGTGGGTGACCGCGCTTTCAATCGTCAGACGCACGTCGCTGGTCACCAGTTCCGCCAGCATCTGCCACATCATATGACTGCGTTCGGCATCGGCATCGCCTTTGTCACTGATATATCCTTCATCACGCAGCGTGAGGACCAGCGCAGTAAACACTGCTTTATCAAAGAACTCTGGTGCGTTGATACCGTGCAGCACAGACAGGCGTTGAGCCAGCGTGCGGCTCTCTTTCTCCAGCGTGCCACGGTTGATGGCCGGTTTCGCGCTGAGGATAGCGAAGGTAATCGCGAAGCGCTGCAGCGTCTCACGAATACCCGCCGCCAGCAGTTGCAGCGAACGGTGACGTGCCGGCGTCATTCTTAGTTGACCATCCTGCAAGGTGATCAGGCCCTGACGCGCCATCTCTGCACAGAGTGCGTTAAGTAGCGCAGGCAACTCCGCCTTGTCCCAGCGCAAGAACAACTCGCTCTTTAGCATCGGATATACCAGACTAACCTGACGCAGCAGCTCTGCTTCGCTGATTTCACGATGTTGCTGCACGATGGCGGCAATCAACGATGGCATCACCAACATGTGATGAATGTTGTTGCGATAGTAGGTCATCAGCACCGCCTGCTCGCGCGGCAGAATGATGATGTCGCCAATGCTGTCTTGCTCGGTCTCGAACTTGTTCATGCCCATGGCGTGATCAAGCAGCGCTTCGGCGCTCATGTCAGGCACCGTGGCTTCTGGCGAATAGGGCACATTGCGCAGCAGCTGGGTGTAGCACTCTAACTGCTCAATCAGCTGTTCGCGGGTCAGTGAACGCTGACGTGACGCCAGCAGTGCAGTGACGCACAGGTTCATGGCGTTGGCTGCACCGGCTTCATTGATGCGCACCATCAGCTTCGCCGCAATGTCATTCACGGCGGGCGTCATCCAGGCTGGGCGTTGCGGTTCGATAGGATCAATCGCATCTCGCCATTCGGGCACGTTTTTGTTCAGATAGTTCATTAACGGCAGGGGTTCACCGAAGTTAACGTAGCCCTGTCCCAGGTTGCGCAGCTTACGTAAACCGCGCACCATCTGCAGGAAGCTCTCTTTCTCTTTGGCCGCACCCCGCAGCTCTTTGGCGTAGGTGCCCACTTCCATCACATGCTCGTAGCCAATGTAAATCGGCACGAAGGTGATTGGACGACTGCCGCCGCGCAGCATCGCCTGCAGCGTCATTGATAGGGTGCCGGTTTTTGGATCCAGCAAACGACCGGTACGCGAACGTCCGCCCTCCACAAAGTATTCAACGGAGTAACCCCGGCTAAACAGCTCGCCAAGATATTCACGGAACACGGTGGAATAGAGTTTGTTGCCCTTAAAGGTACGACGAATAAAGAAGGCGCCCAGACGACGGAAAATCGGGCCGGCTGGCCAGAAATTCAGGTTGATACCGGCAGCAATGTGCGGCGGCACCAGGCCTTGATGATAAAGCACGTAGGAGAGCAGCAGGTAATCCATGTGGCTGCGGTGGCAGGGCACATACACAATCTCATGACCATCCTGCGCCAGCTGACGCACGCGCTCACCGCCATGCACGTTGATGCCCTGATACAGGCGGCTCCACAGCCAGCCCATCACGCGGTCAGTGACTTTAATCGCTTCATAAGAGAAGTCCGCCGCCACTTCTTCCATCATTTCGATGGCGTTCTGCTGGGCTTTCTCATGCGAAATCTTTTTGCTGCGCGCTTCATCTTCTACTGCTTTTTCGATCGCTTTGGATTGTAACAGCTTGTTGAAGAGATCCTGACGCGCAGGCAGACGCGGGCCGACCGCAGCCAGACGTTGGCGGGCAAAATGAATGCGCGCCACGCGAGCCAGCTTTTGGGCAATCGACTTATCGGTGCCGTGCTCGGTCGCCATCTGGCGCAACGAAACGGTTTGCGAGAAGCGAACAAAGCTGTCGCGGCCGTGCCACAAAATGGCGAAGAACTTCTGCACGCCATTGAGCACGCGCAGATGTGGCGTGGATTCACCGGAGGTTTCACGTCCCGGCGCACGACCAAACATCACCGCGACCGGCAGCATTTGCACATCGAGTTGCGGGTTGCTGCGGTGCAAATCCAGATAATCGTGGAACAGCTTTACCGATTCGGGATTGGCCACGAAATAGGGAATTACGCGTGGGCCATCGTGAATAAACACGTGGCGCGGCAGCAGGGTGCCATCGATCTCCAGCGGAGCCAGCGGATCGGGCAGATCATGTTTCAGGCATTGAGCACGCAGTGTGAGCAGGTCAGCCTTTGAATCATAAGGCAAAACATACATCACCGGACGTGTCGGATCGATCCCATGTTCAGAGATAGGATCGGTCGGAATGACCTTACTTTTTACCAAAATAGAGAGTGGTAAATTCAATAATTTGTAATAGAGTTTACGCCAACCTGACATAGACAACTTTAAGCCTCTTGTTAGCAAAGCGCGGCAAGCATACCAGAAAGCGCAGCGAAGGTCTGTGGCTCTGCCGCCTCAAACTGCCCACACATTGACGTCAAAATAGTTCAAGGGTTCCATAGACATGGCAAATAACGTCACCGGTATAGTAAGAATAGTGAAAGCCGCCGGTTATTCCTGGCAGGGCCTGCGTGCCGCATGGCAGCACGAAGCCGCTTTTCGGCAGGAAGCCATTGCCGCGCTGGTGGCCATTCTCGTAGCTTGCTGGCTGGATGTAGATACCCTTTCCCGCATCCTGATGATTGGCTCGGTAGTGCTGGTTATCATCGTTGAGATCCTTAATAGCGCTATCGAAGCGGTGGTCGACCGCATCGGGCAGGAGCAACATCCGCTCGCGGGCCGCGCCAAAGATATGGGATCGGCTGCCGTATTGCTGACTATCTTACTGGCTCTGTTCGTCTGGATCGCGCTGCTCTGGACGCATTTGAGATAGGGATTCCAGATTCATTAAACCGCTGATTTTTCCCTCTGTTACGGTTTTCATTTCGCGAATACCTGTATATACTCACAGCGACTGTATAAACAACCAGGGGGCGGGATGAAAGCGTTAACTGCACGGCAGCAACAGGTCTATGACCTGATTCGCGACCATATTAACCAGACGGGCATGCCGCCAACGCGTGCGGAAATTGCTGCGCAACTGGGTTTCCGCTCGCCCAATGCTGCCGAAGAGCATCTGAAAGCGCTGGCGCGTAAAGGCGTAATTGAAATTGTTTCCGGCGCATCGCGCGGGATTCGTTTGCTGATGGAAGAAGAACCAAGCGAAGGGCTGCCGCTGATTGGCCGCGTCGCTGCCGGTGAACCTTTGCTGGCTCAAGAACACATCGAAGCCCACTATCAGGTGGATGCTAACCTCTTTAAACCGAGCGCCGATTTCCTGCTGCGCGTGAGCGGTATGTCGATGAAAGACATCGGCATTATGGATGGCGATCTGTTAGCGGTACACAAAACGCAGGAAGTGCGTAACGGCCAGGTTGTCGTGGCGCGCATTGATGATGAAGTCACAGTGAAACGCTGGAAAAAGCAGGGTGCGATTGTCCATCTGCTGCCGGAAAACACCGATTTTCAGCCGATTGTCGTGGATACCCGTGAGCAGTCGCTAACCGTTGAAGGTTTAGCTGTCGGGATTGTGCGCAACGGCGAGTGGCTCTGATCAGTTTCTGATCCACTTTAACTGCGGCGGTGCGTGTTTGCGCTGACCGCAGTCTGCTGTTTTACTTCTCTGTGACTCTTTCTGCGGCTCATTCTGGCGCCATTACGCTGATTACCGCACACAACGGAATGGGCTAATGCAGCTGTTTTCCTCCTCAGATAAAACGCTCTGGCGGCTAGCGCTGCCGATGATCCTGTCAAATATCACCGTCCCATTACTGGGTGTAGTGGATACCGCCGTTATTGGTCATCTCGATAGCCCGATCTACCTCGGTGGCGTCGCCGTGGGCACAACCGCCACCAGCTTCATCTTTATGCTCCTGCTTTTCCTGCGCATGAGCACCACCGGACTCACCGCTCAGGCATTTGGCGCCAATGACAAAACGGCGCTGGCGCGCGCCTTAACACAGCCGCTACTGATTGCGCTGGTTTTTGGTGCGCTGTTTATGGTGCTGCGAACGCCGGTCAGCAGCCTGGCGGCAGCGTTAATGGGTGGCAGCCCGGAAGTGCAGCAACAGGCGAAAATATTTATTGAGATTCGCTGGCTAAGTGCGCCCGCAACCTTGGCCAATTTGGTGATTCTTGGCTGGCTGCTGGGCGTGCAGTATGCGCGGGCACCGATGGTGCTGCTAATCATCGGCAACCTGGTGAATATCCTGCTGGATCTGCTGTTCGTGCTCAAACTGCATTGGGGTGTCGCCGGAGCGGCGGCGGCTACCGCGCTGGCAGAATATGTCACGCTGGGCGTGGGTTTGTGGATGGTGGCGCGGGTGCTAAAGATGCGCGGTATCCATTTTGCTTTACTCAAAAGCAGCTGGCGCGGCGATGCGGCGCGGCTATTCCGCCTCAATCGCGACATTATGCTGCGGTCTTTGATGCTGCAAATATGCTTCGCGTCGCTCACCATCCTTGGCGCACGCATTGGGCCGGATGTAGTGGCAGTCAATGCGGTGCTGCTGATGTTCCTCACTTTCACCGCATACGCGCTTGATGGATTTGCCTACGCGGTTGAAGCCTGTTCGGGTGAAGCGGTTGGGGCCAAAGATCGCAGCCGACTATTGCTGATTTGGCATGCGGCTTGTCGCCAGGCTTGCTTCGTCGCCGCGATCTTTGCGCTGATTTATGCATTCACCGGTCCGCAGATTGTGGCGATGCTGACGTCACTGGAAGCGCTACGAGAGATGGCCGACCGCTATCTGCTTTGGCAAGTGATTCTGCCGCTGGTTGGCGTCTGGTGCTATCTGCTGGACGGCATGTTTATCGGCGCGACGCGCGGGCGTGAGATGCGCAACAGCATGGTGATGGCGGCGATCGGCTACGGTGTCTCGCTGCTCACGCTGCCGTGGCTCGGTAATCACGGTTTATGGCTGGCGGTGACGGTATTCCTCGCGTTACGCGGACTCACGCTGGGGCTCATTTGGCGTGGTCACTGGCGGCGCGATAGCTGGTTTAACGCCTGAATAAGCGAAGCGTAACCTACAGATTAATCTGTATTTCCCTGCAAACTGCGAAGCGGCTACTACAATTACCTCATACGGCGCATATGAGTAGCGCGTTGTCTGGGTATATCGCCAGCTAAGCAGGCAATATATCTATCTCACTCAGGATGTAGTGGAGGAATATTATGAACAAAGACGAAGCGAGCGGAAACTGGAAGCAGTTCAAAGGCAAGTTTAAAGAGAAGTGGGGCAAGCTGACCGATGACGACTTCACTGTGATCGAAGGTAAACGCGATCAGCTGGTTGGTAAAATCCAGGAACGCTACGGTTATGGTAAAGACCAGGCCGAGAAAGAAGTGAAAGACTGGGAAACAACCAACAAAGATTACCGCTGGTAATCTCACTTCACGGATGATGCTCCTACCCGCCAATCATTTAGCGTAGTGATTGGCCCGGCACAAGGATGTGCCTCCCTATTTTCTTACCCGCTTTTTACCCTCGACCTGATGGTCATGCTCGCAGCTTTCATGGTGCGTGCAAGCCGCCACTTCTACGCAATTTTCACACAGGCCATGTGCCTCAATCACGGTATGTCGCAGAGAAAATCCCGCCTGATCCGCTAATGCAGCGATGGTTTTTTCCACGCCATGAGCATGTTTTTCGCTAACTGCCGCACAACCGTCACACACTAACATTACAGAAGTATGTGCTGGCTCATCAAAATGATGGCAAACCACGTAACTGTTATTTGACTCTACGCGATGAATAAATCCCTGTTCCAGCAGGAAATCCAGCGCGCGATAGATGGTGGGCGGTTTTGCTTGCGGTTCACTGACACGCAGTTGATCCAGCAAATCGTAAGCGCTTATCGAACCGTTCTGCTCTGCCATTAAGCGCAACACTTCGGCGCGTTGAGTGGTCAGGCGCACGCCGCGATCAAGGCAAAGTGATTCAGCCTGGGTAAGAAGTTGTTCTGGCGTGAGGTTTGACATAAGCATTCTCCGGGTTGCAGGTGATGTTATTTTATCACACAAATTTTTACGCTGCTGTGATTGCTTATTGTCCTTAAAATCCCTAAGAAAATTCTCCCCAATCAATAGATTACCTTCGCCATTTTTCCGTCAATATTGCTGCAACCCTTATGTCTGTAAAATGCGTCCGGCCAGGCAGCGCAACGTCTGCACGGATTTTGCTTTGCAACTCACCGGGTTAGCGGCTATGGTTCAAAAGGTCTTAAGTAATTTCTGGTCTCAATTTACTCACTGTTAATTTTTCTGCATAAAAACACAGCGGAATGGCGTGGAAGCGTCCAATTCTGCGAATAGCAGTGCTATTTCCTTTTAATTCACAGCAATGAAGCGTTAGCCAGGGTTCAGAATAGCGGCTAACTAAACTTTCAGTCGGTGAGTGATTCAGCGACATTTCAAAGGTGATGGCAGGCTCATGGCGAAGACATTATTCAGGCACAAAAAAGTAGCTTATCTTGTTGGTTTGAATGCAGTATTTCTCTCTTCCTCAGCTCTGGCAGCAGGTACATGGTACGACGCGCGTAACGACGCAATGGGCGGTACCGGCGTAGCCTCTTCCACCTGGAGTTCGGCGGTGCTGGCTAACCCAGCATTGATGACCAAGGCGCAGCCTGAAGATAACGTCAGCATCATTCTTCCATCAGCCGGCGCACAGGTTACCGATAAAGACAAATTGATCGATCGCGTTGACGACATTACCGATACCGTTGATCGTTATCAGGACGTGATCGATAACCTGACCTTTCAGGATTACCTCAATGGTTACCCGCAGCTGAAGGCCGCCGCAGGCGATATGGCAAACCAGCTCAGCGACCTGCGTGGTAATAAAGCTCACGCAACAGCCGGCGTGGCCGTGGCCGTCACCGTTCCGAATGAAACCTTACCTTTTGCCTTTATCACCAAGGCTTACGGCACTGCGATTGTGCGCGCCAACGTGGCAGATAGCGATATTGCCTACCTGCGCGCGGTTGCCAATGGCACGAGAGTGCCTGTGCCGGGTGATGAAAATAACTTACGCTCCAGCGCCAATGGCCTGGCGGCATTAGTCACCGATTATGGTGTGTCAGTCGCGCATGAGTTCTCGATTGCCGGCCATCCGGTTTCTGTCGGCGTGACGCCAAAGCTGCAGAAAACCTGGCTGTATAACTACACCGCGAGTATCTACAACTACGACAAGAGTGACATCAACAGCAGCCGCTACCGCAGCAGCGATACCGGTTTCAACATGGATGCGGGTGTCGCAACAGATTTCGGTGAGAACTGGACCTTTGGCGTGACCGGACAAAACCTGATCTCGCGCGATCTCGATACCAAAGAGGTGAACGGTTACCGCGATACTTATCAAATTCGTCCGCTGGTCACTACAGGGCTTTCCTGGAATAACGGGCCATTCACGCTGGCGGGGGATGTTGATCTGACTGAAACCAAACGCTTCAAGTCGGAAGACACCAGCCAATATGCCGGCGTAGGTGCGGAATATCGTGTGCTGGATTGGCTGGCGCTGCGTGCCGGCTATCGCGCCGATCTGAAGTCGACCGATACTGACGTGTTCACCGCCGGTTTGGGTGTGTCACCGTTCAACAATGCTGTCCATCTGGATCTGGCCGGTTCTGTGGGTAAAGACAACACCGTAGGTGCCATGCTGCAGCTCGGATTCAACTTCTAATTACCCGTCTGATAACGGGCGGCTGTGCCGCCCGTTTTGCTGTGATATGATTGCGCAGTTTCTCATCACTTACTTACTGCGGATTTACTGCGTTTCATGACCGATACTTTCTCCTCGCAACGTTTTTCCATCGCCCCAATGCTCGACTGGACCGATCGTCACTGTCGTTATTTTCACCGTAAGCTGAGCGGTGACACGCTGCTGTACACCGAAATGGTGACGACCGGCGCGATCATTCACGGTAAAGGCGACTATCTGGCCTACAGCGAGGAAGAACATCCGCTGGCGCTGCAGCTGGGTGGCAGCGATCCCGCCGCCCTGGCGCAGTGCGCTAAGCTGGCAGAAGAGCGTGGCTACGATGAGATCAACCTCAACGTGGGTTGTCCATCCGATCGCGTCCAGAACGGACGTTTTGGCGCCTGCCTGATGGGCGATGCGGTGCTGGTTGCCGACTGCATTAAAGCGATGCGCGATGTGGTGAGCATTCCGGTGACGGTCAAAACCCGCATCGGTATTGATGAGCAGGACAGCTACGAATTCCTGTGTGATTTTATTGGCACTGTGGCGCAACAGGGCGGCTGCGATACCTTTATTATCCACGCGCGCAAAGCGTGGCTGTCGGGTTTAAGCCCGAAAGAGAATCGCGAGATTCCGCCGCTCGATTATCCCCGCGTTTACCAGCTGAAGCGCGATTTTCCGGCGCTGACCATGGCGATTAATGGCGGCATCAAAACGCTGGAAGAGGCCAAACTGCATCTGCAGCATATGGATGGCGTGATGATGGGGCGCGAAGCCTATCAGAATCCGGGCATTCTGGCGCAGGTTGACCGCGAGCTGTTTGGTCGCGATATGCCGCGCGTCGATCCGGTAGCGGTGGTGCGCTCGATGTATCCCTACATTGAAGCTGAACTATCCAAAGGCATGTACCTCGGCCATGTGACGCGCCATATGCTTGGCCTGTTCCAGTGCATTCCGGGTGCGCGCCAGTGGCGTCGCTATTTAAGTGAAAACGCCCACAAACCCGGCGCCGATGTGCGCGTGCTGGAAGCGGCGTTGGCGCTGGTAGCGGATAAGATCCCACAGGAAGTGATGTAATCACTGTTTAGCATGCCGGAACCTTCCGGTTTGATACGGTGCGCCTTCATGCGCACCGTAAGCCAGTACCATAATTTTATAGATGGTTATTTCTACGCCGAGAATTAGTTTTTTTCATCACCTCATTATTTCTTCATTCAACTCTTGTCCATTGCTTTCAAGCAGTTAGCTATTTTTATAACCTGGCACGTATCTTGTAATGTTCCTGATGTTACTTACACAGGAGAGCCTTCGTGGAAATTCTATTTGTTATCGGCTTTTTTCTGATGCTGCTGTTCACCGGCGTTTCGTTGCTGGGCGTTATTGCAGCATTGGTGGTGGCGACCGCTTTGATGTTCTTTGGCGGATTGCTGGCAATTGTTATTAAAGTGTTGCCATGGTTGGTATTGGCGGTTGTCGCTGTCTGGCTTTATCGGGCATTTACCACGCCTTCAGGTGAGGCAAAGATGCGCAGGCTGAAAAGAAAAATCAGCGACTTAGATAGAAGGGACTGGCGCTAATTGCGGTGACGATCACAGACTCGGATATTGCTTAGCATTATTCCGCATTTAAACATATTTTTTACTTATGTTTTCTGTCAGGATGATTGGCGTTGTTTCAAACGAATTCATCGCCGCTGTCCCTACACCAGCGCGAACTATAAAAAGAAAAAAAGGGGCTTCCTACGGGAAGCCCCGTTTGCATTTAGCGATCAGGGAATCAGCAGGCTGGAACCCTGAGTCGCGCGACTCTCCAGCACCTGATGCGCGCGCACCGCGTCACTCAAGGCAAATTTCTGCTGCTCGGGCACGTTAAGCTGAATCGCGCGGCTGGCGATCAATGAGAACAACTCATTGCTGGCGGTATCCAGTTCTTCACGGTTGGTGATGTAACCGAACAGCGAAGGTCGGGTGACGAACAGCGAGCCTTTCTTGTTGAGAATGCCGAGATCAACGCCGGTAACCGGACCCGACGCATTACCAAAGCTGACCATTAACCCGTGGCGACGCAGGCTATCTAGCGAAGGTTCCCAGGTATCTTTCCCCACCGAGTCATACACCACGGCCACTTTCTCGCCATGGGTCAACTCGCTGACGCGCTTCGCGATATTCTCTTCACGATAGTTAATTGTCGCCCAGGCACCGGCATCTTTAGCTATCTTCGCTTTCTCAGCCGAACCCACCGTGCCAATCAGATGTGCGCCGAGCGCTTTGGCCCATTGGCAGGCGATCAAACCCACGCCACCCGCAGCGGCGTGGAACAGGAAGATTTCGTCAGCTTTCACTTTATAGGTTTGGCGCAGCAGATACTGCACGGTTAAACCTTTGAGGAAAGAGGCCGCACCTTGCTCAAAGGAGATGCTGTCCGGCAGGATCACCAGACGATCTTCCGCCACATTGTGCACTTCGCTGTAGGCGCCCAGCGCGGCCTGGCAATAGACCACGCGATCGCCCGCCTTAAACCGCGTCACCGCCGATCCGACGCGTTTCACCACGCCGGCTGCTTCGGTACCCAGGCCGGAAGGGAAGCTGCTTTGCGGATACAAGCCGCTGCGCACGTAGGTATCAATGTAGTTAATGCCAATTGCCTTGTTTTCCACCTGCACTTCATGTTCGGCGGGATCGGCCAGTTCGAAATCGACCCATTGCAGTACATCTGGGCCGCCGTGTTGGTTGAACTGAATACGCTTTGCCATTCTGACTCCTGTGATTGTTCATCCTGGGACGGTATACTTGCGCGTCCCTTTCACGATCGGTAATGCATTCACTATGGCAGGAAATAAACCCACCAACAAATCGAACGAACCCCGCGATCGGCAGCTGGAAGGCGTGAAAATGCCGCCGCATTCCATAGAAGCGGAGCAGTCGGTGCTCGGTGGGTTGATGCTGGATAACCAGCGCTGGGACAACGTTTCTGAACGCGTCGTCGCCAGTGATTTCTTCAACCGCTCGCACCGTCTGATTTTCACGGAAATGCAGCGTTTGCTGGAAGCTGGCCAACCGATCGACCTGATTACGCTCTCTGAATCGCTGGAAACGCTTGGTGAATTAGAGATGGCCGGCGGCTTCGCCTATCTGGCCGAACTGGCAAAAAATACGCCAAGTGCCGCGAACATTGGTGCTTATGCCGATATCGTGCGTGAACGTGCGGTAGTGCGCGAAATGATTTCTGTGGCGAACCAAATCGCCGATGCCGGTTACGATCCGCAAGGACGGAGCAGTGAAGATCTGCTCGACTTTGCTGAATCGAATGTTTTCAAAATTGCTGAACAGCGCGCTAATAAAGATCAGGGCCCGCAGAATATCGAGCAGATTCTGGAAGCCACGGTATCGCGCATTGAGTCGCTGGTCTCAACGCCGCACGACGGCGTCACCGGCGTCGATACCGGCTATCAGGATTTGAACAAAAAAACCGCCGGTTTACAGGGCTCGGATCTGATCATCGTCGCGGCGCGTCCTTCGATGGGTAAAACCACCTTCGCCATGAATTTGTGCGAAAACGCCGCGATGTTGCAGGACAAGCCGGTGTTGATTTTCAGCCTGGAGATGCCCAGCGAGCAGCTGATGATGCGTATGCTGGCGTCGCTGTCGCGCGTAGATCAGACGCGCATTCGTACCGGTCAGCTGGAAGATGAAGATTGGGCGCGCATTTCCGCCACCATGGGGATTTTGCTTGAGAAGAAGAACATGTTTATCGATGACTCTTCTGGCCTGACGCCCACCGAAGTGCGCTCACGCGCGCGCCGCATCTTCCGTGAAAATGGCGGGTTGAGCCTGATCATGATCGACTACCTGCAGCTGATGCGCGTGCCTGCGCTGTCGGACAATCGTACGCTGGAGATCGCTGAAATCTCGCGCTCACTTAAAGCGCTGGCGAAAGAGCTGAATGTGCCGGTGGTGGCGCTGTCGCAGCTAAACCGCTCACTGGAACAACGTGCGGATAAGCGCCCAGTGAACTCGGATCTGCGTGAATCAGGTTCGATCGAGCAGGATGCCGACTTGATCATGTTCATCTACCGTGACGAGGTGTATCACGAAAACAGCGATCTCAAAGGCATCGCCGAGATCATCCTGGGTAAGCAGCGTAACGGCCCGATCGGTACGGTACGCTTGACCTTTAATGGCCAATGGTCGCGCTTTGATAACTACGCTGGCCCGCAATACGACGACGAATAACCCTTTCATTCCGGATGCATGCACGTTTTGTGCATGCATTTCACGTCATCAGAAAATAGTGTTGGACAACCCCGGCTTTAATCAGGTTATCTGTAGCAAAGCGCCCCTTATTACGCTGTGGAAACAGAATGACTCAGGTAGACGATCACGACCTTAAGATATTGACATTATTACAATCTAACGGACGCCTCACCAACCAGGAACTCAGTGATTTAGTCGGACTTTCGGCGTCGCAATGTTCACGCCGCCGCATCAATCTTGAGCAGGCCAATCTCATTCTCGGCTATCACGCACGCCTCTCGCCCGACGCGGTGGGCCTTGGCATGGTGGGATTGATTGAAGTGCGATTGAAAAACCATACGCCGGATTATGAAGAGAGTTTCCATCGCATGGTGGAAGAAGAAGCCGCGATTGTTGATGCGTTCAAAACCACCGGCGATGCCGATTATCTGCTGAAAGTGGCGGTAGCCGATCTGGCTTCACTGAGCGCGCTGATCAGCCAGTTAGTGGCTGGCCATCAAAGCGTGGCGCACGTGAAAACTTCCGTGGTATTGAGCCGTTTGAAAGAGAACGGTTTGATGATCATCCCGCAGCACAAAACGCGCCAAAAAAGTGCGTGACGTGCTAATCTGGTGCAATTATTGCCTTAATAATGCAAAAAACGCGCACCAGAAAACAGATTTGTGCATGGGTTGATGGTTTAAGTCTCAACTGATGCACAAAAACCTGCAATAAAGCGCCTTAGTTATCAATTGGATAATCACTGGCACCCATCGGCGGCGAGCATACGCCGCCGATGTGGTGCGTTTTTTGCATTTGAACCGCATCATTTGCAATGAGATTAACCCATGGATAACGTTGTTCAACCCACTAAAGTTCCCCATTCGCTGATTGAAGATGCGCTGGCGATAGTCCTCGGCACGCTAATGGTCTCTTTCGGCGTCATTATGCTGAAACAGGCGGGTGCACTCACCGGCAGTTCTGCCGGTATTGCCTTCTTAATCAGCTATTTGTCACCGCTCTCCTTCGGTAGCGCCTTCTTCCTGATCAACCTACCATTTTACTGGCTGGCCGTGCGGCGCATGGGCTGGGAATTTACCCTGAAAACCTTCTGCGCGGTTGGCCTGGTGTCGCTGTTCACCCATCTGCATCCACTGTTTGTGCATTTTTCTGCGCTAAATCCGTTTTATGCGACACTGTTCGGTAACGTGGTGATGGGCATTGGGTTTATAGTGTTGTTCCGTCACAAAGCCAGCCTCGGCGGTATTAATATTTTGGCGCTCTGGCTGCAGGACCGCATCGGTCTGCGTGCCGGAAAACTGCAAATGGCGGTCGATACCTGCGTGGTATTAGCGTCGCTGTTTGTGGTGTCGTTACCGATGCTGTTTGCTTCAATCGCGGGCGCGGTGATCCTCAATCTCATCATCGCAATGAATCATCGTCCCGGCCGTTACATGGTTTGATGACGCATCTTTACCTCTTATTTATGACCAATCATGGAGATCTGCACCGTGTTTCAAAACGTTGATGCCTATGCCGGCGATCCGATTCTGTCGTTGATGGAAACCTTCAAACAAGATCCGCGCGATAACAAAGTAAACCTGAGCATTGGTCTCTATTACAACGAAGCGGGCATCATTCCTCAGCTGCAGGCGGTTGCCGCAGCAGAAGAGCGCCTGCAGGCGCAGCCGCATCAGGCGTCGCTGTATCTGCCGATGGAAGGTCTGAACGCTTACCGTAACGCCATTGCACCGCTGCTGTTCGGTAAACAACATCCGATGCTGCAAGCGGGCCGCATTGCGTCCATCCAGACGTTGGGCGGCTCAGGCGCGCTGAAAGTCGGTGCTGATTTCCTTAAGCGTTACTTCCCGGCGTCCAACGTGTGGGTGAGCGATCCGACGTGGGAAAACCACGTCGCGATCTTCAACGGTGCCGGTTTCGAGGTGAATACCTATCCGTGGTATGACGCGGAAACCAACGGCGTGAAGTTTGATGCGTTCATCGCCAAACTGAAAACCTTGCCGAAGCAATCCATCGTGCTGCTGCATCCGTGCTGCCATAACCCAACCGGCGCCGATCTCACCAACGCACAGTGGGATGAAACCACCGAAGTACTGAAAGCGCAGGAGCTGATTCCGTTCCTCGATATCGCTTATCAGGGCTTTGGCGCGGGCATGGAAGCGGATGCTTATGCGATTCGCGCGATTGCGGCCGCGGGTCTGCCTGCGCTGGTCAGCAACTCGTTCTCCAAGATTTTCTCGCTATACGGCGAGCGCGTTGGCGGCCTGTCTATTGTCTGCGATAGCGCGGAAGAGTCCGCTCGTGTGCTGGGCCAGCTGAAAGCCACCGTGCGCCGCAATTACTCCAGCCCGCCAAACTTTGGTGCGCAGGTGGTCTCCTGCGTGCTGAACGACGAAGCGCTGCTCAACAACTGGCTGGCAGAAGTCGAAGCGATGCGTCTGCGCATCATCGACATGCGTCAGGCATTGGTTGACATGTTGAGTACCAAACTGCCGGGACAAAACTTTGATTACCTGCTGAAACAGCGTGGCATGTTCAGCTATACCGGCTTGAGCGCGCAGCAGGTTGACCGTCTGCGTGATGAGTTTGGCGTGTATCTGATCGCCAGCGGCCGCATGTGCGTTGCCGGCCTGAACAGCCGTAACGTCAACCAGGTTGCTGAGGCGTTTGCTGCGGTGATGTAACTTCACTGCGACTGCGCGCCACAAAAAACCGCCAACATGGTTTGGCGGTTTTTTATTTATAACTTTTTTTAACTATAAACCGGACTGGTCTCGTTAGCGCTTCTCCCCATGAGTGTAAATATCCTCCAGCCTGAAACGGCGCGAGAGCGGCAATGTAGTCGCATATTTAAACTCACAAGGAAGCACGCTTATGACCCGGACCGCTTACTCTTTTGCAGTCAAACCCCTCGCTTGTGTATTAGCCTTAGCCTTTTCCCTTCCGGTTTACAGCACCGCTTTAACGCGTGATAACGGCGCACCCGTCGGCGATAACCAGAACTCACAAACCGCAGGCGAAAATGGCGCAGTGTTACTGCAAGATGTGCAGCTGATCCAAAAGCTGCAACGCTTTGACCGAGAACGCATTCCAGAGCGCGTGGTACATGCACGCGGTACCGGCGCGCACGGCGAGTTCCGCGCCAGCAAAGACATCAGCGACTTAACCATTGCCGAAGTCTTTAAACCAGGCAGCGTGACGCCGGTATTTGTGCGCTTCTCATCCGTGGTGCACAGCAAACATTCACCGGAAACGCTGCGCGATCCGCGCGGTTTTGCCACCAAGTTTTACACCAGCCAGGGCAACTGGGATTTAGTGGGTAACAACCTGCCGGTATTCTTCATCCGCGACGCGATTAAATTCCCGGACATGGTGCATGCCTTTAAGCCTGATCCACGCACCAATCTTGGCAACGACGCGCGCACCTTTGATTTCTTCTCTCACGTACCGGAAGCCACGCACGGCCTGACCATGCTGTTCTCCAACATGGGGACGCCAGCAAACTATCGCCAGATGGATGGCAACAGCGTGCACGCCTATAAGTTCGTCAACGCCAAAGGTGAAGTGCACTACGTGAAATTCCACTGGAAAACCCTGCAGGGCGAGAAAAATCTCGATCCGGGCGAAGTGGCGGCTATTCAGAGCAGCACTTTCAGCCACATGACAGAAGATTTAGTGGCATCGATCAACAACAAAGACTTCCCGAAATGGGATCTCTATATTCAAACCATCAAAGCCAGCGATCTGGATAAGTTCGACTTCAACCCGCTGGACGCTACCAAAATCTGGCCGGGTATCGCAGAAGTGAAAGTCGGCCAGATGGAATTGAACCGCAACGTGGATAATTTCTTCCAGGAAACCGAGCAGGTGGCGATGGCGCCATCGAATCTGGTTCCGGGCATTGAGCCATCGGAAGATCGCTTGCTGCAAGGTCGTTTGTTCTCTTACGCCGATACCCAGATGCACCGTTTGGGCGCCAATGGCCTGACGTTGCCGGTCAACGCGCCGCGCGTGCCGGTGAGCAACGGTAATCAGGACGGCGCGATGAACAGCGGCAAGGCTGACGATCATGGCGTCAACTATCAGCCAAGCCGTGTCTATCCACGCGAAGAGCTGCAGAGCGCCCGATACAGCCACAGCCCGCTGAGCGGCACCACGCAGCAGGCGATGATTGCCAAAACGCAGAACTTTAAGCAGGCGGGCGATCTGTATCGTTCCTTCAATGACAAAGAGAAAACCGATCTGATCAATTCTCTGGGCGGCGCGCTGAAAGGCGTGGATGTGCAGAGCCGCGCCATTATGTTGTCGTACTTCTACAAGGCTGATAAAGAGTACGGCGAACGTCTGGCTGCAATTACTAAAGACGATGTGGGCAGCATCAAAACCATGGCCGCTAAGCTGAGCGACTAACCTTCAGTCGGCAGAGTTCACGCTCTGCCGTTTTTTCCTCTCTTCAGGGTTTACCTTTCGCCGACATGCTGCACACTTAAACGGTGTAATTACT
The DNA here is from genome assembly GCF_028048155.1 of Pantoea leporis. Taxonomy (NCBI): domain Bacteria; kingdom Pseudomonadati; phylum Pseudomonadota; class Gammaproteobacteria; order Enterobacterales; family Erwiniaceae; genus Pantoea; species Pantoea leporis. The sequence continues at coordinate 123,318 of NZ_JALMEU010000007.1, read as the reverse complement.
TTTAGGATTCTGGCATGTGGCATCAACAAACGCTTACGCTTGGCGCCAAAGCGCGCGGCTTTCATCTGATCACCGACGAGATTGTCGGCCAGCTTCATGGCTTATCCGATGTGCGCGTCGGCCAACTGCATCTGCTGCTGCAACACACATCGGCGTCGTTAACGCTCAATGAGAATTGCGATCCCACCGTGCGCAGCGATATGGAGCAGCATTTCTTACGCCATGTTCCGGAAAGTGCGCCTTATCAGCACGATTACGAAGGGGCAGACGACATGCCGGCACACATCAAATCGTCACTGCTCGGCGTTTCGCTGCTGATTCCGGTTAACCGCGGTCGTCTGATGTTAGGTACGTGGCAGGGAATCTGGTTGGGTGAACATCGGGTGCAGGGCGGTGCGCGGCGTATCGTGGCAACCTTACAAGGGGAATAAAAGATGAATACTTCGGATTTACTGACTTACTGCATGAGCAAGCCGGGCGCGGAGCAAAGCTTTAAAGAGTGCTGGCAGGCGACGCAGATTAAAAGTGAAGGTGTGCTGTTTGCCATGCTTTATGAGGTAAAAGGGCGTCCGGCCTTGTCGCTGAAAGCCACGCCTGCGTTGGCGGAGTTATTACGTGAGGAGCACAACGATGTGTTTCCCAGCGAACATTTAAATAAGTCGCACTGGAGCACGCTGTGGCTGGATGGTTCGCTAAAAGATTCGCAGATTTACTATCTGGTGGATGCTTCCTGGCAACAGGCTGACGCCACGCGCGCGGCGGGCGTCAACCATGATGAACACTGAGGCAAATTAAGCCGCAGAATCCTCGCGCAGAGTATTGATATCAATCACGAAGCGGTATTTCACGTCGCTTTTCAGCATACGTTCGTAGGCTTCGTTGATTTGATTCATCGCGATCAGTTCGATATCTGAAGTGATACCGTGCTTGCCGCAGAAATCCAGCATTTCCTGGGTTTCCGCGATGCCGCCAATCAGTGAACCGGCGATGCTGCGACGTTTGAAGATCAGGTTGAAGACCTGCGGTGCCGGGTGATCGTGCTCCGGCGCGCCGACCAGCGTCATGTTGCCATCACGCTTCAGCAGGGCGATGAACGGGTTCAGATCGTGCTGCGCTGCAACGGTGTTCAGGATGAAGTCGAAGCTGTTGGTGTGCGCGGCCATTTGGTCGGCATCTTTCGAGATCACCACTTCATCAGCGCCCAGACGTTTACCATCTTCAATTTTTGACGGTGACGTGGTGAACAGCACCACATGTGCGCCCATCGCATGAGCTAGCTTCACGCCCATGTGACCAAGGCCGCCCAAACCGACGATACCAACTTTTTTACCCGGACCGACATTCCAGTGGCGCAGCGGTGAGTAAGTGGTGATACCGGCACACAGCAGCGGCGCAACGCCCGCCAGATCGAGATTTTCTGGTACGCGCAGCACGAAGCTTTCATCTACCACCATGCTGGTGGAGTAACCGCCGTAGGTGATGGCTTTGGTTTCACGGTCTTCACCGTTGTAAGTACCAACGAAGCCATCCTCGCAATACTGCTCCAGCCCTTCCTGACAGCTTGGACAGCTGCGGCAGGAATCAACCATACAACCAACGCCGACCAAATCGCCCACTTTGTAGTTGTGGGTGTGAGCGCCAACTGCCGTCACGCGACCAACAATTTCATGGCCAGGCACTACAGGAAAAATGGTGTTGCGCCATTCGTTGCGCGCGGTATGCAGGTCCGAGTGGCAGACGCCGCAGTACAACACTTCAATCTGCACATCATGAGCGCGCAGTTCGCGTGGCTTAAAATCGAACGGGGCGAGTTTTGCTTTCGCGTCCTGTGCGGCATAGGCATGCGTAATATTCATGGTGTCTCCAGTAGGATGTGTCGTGATTTCTATGCGGGATCCCGTTCAGCGCACTGAAGGGATAAAGGGCGTAAGGGACGCCAAAAGGAACGTTGTAAGGATAGTCAGCAGGGGGGAATGCGTATATGCCTGAAGTTGTCTGATTCTTGCCTGTTCCTGCATTTCGTTGCGGAATCCGACAGAAAAAAACAGGCCCGCAATGGCGGGCCTGAGAGAAGTTTACTTCTTCAACATTGGCTTAAGGAAACGCGCCGTGTGTGATTTTTCACACTCCGCCACCGTTTCTGGCGTGCCGGACACCAGGATTTCACCGCCGCCGCTGCCGCCTTCCGGGCCGAGATCGACAATCCAGTCTGCGGTTTTCACCACGTCGAGGTTGTGCTCAATCACCACGATGGTGTTGCCCTGATCGCGCAGCTGATGCAGCACTTCCAGTAACTGCTGAATATCCGCAAAGTGCAGGCCGGTGGTCGGCTCATCGAGGATATAGAGCGTCTGGCCTGTGCCGCGTTTTGACAGCTCACGCGCCAGCTTGACGCGCTGCGCTTCACCACCAGAAAGCGTGGTAGCTGACTGGCCCAGACGGATATACGACAGGCCGACATCGACCAGCGTTTGCAGCTTACGCGCCAGCGCCGGCACCGCATCAAAAAATTCGCGGGCTTCTTCGATGGTCATATCCAGCACTTCGTGGATGCTCTTGCCTTTGTATTTAATCTCCAGCGTTTCGCGGTTATAGCGTTTGCCTTTGCACTGGTCGCACGGCACGTAGATGTCGGGCAGAAAGTGCATCTCTACCTTGATCACGCCGTCACCCTGACAGGCTTCGCAGCGTCCGCCGCGCACGTTGAAGCTGAAGCGCCCCGGATTGTAGCCGCGTGAACGCGCTTCCGGCACGCCGGCGAACAGTTCACGCACCGGAGTGAAAATGCCGGTGTAGGTCGCGGGATTCGAACGCGGTGTGCGACCGATCGGGCTCTGATCGATATCGATCACTTTATCGAAATGCTCCAGACCGGCGATCTCACGATAAGGCGCGGCTTCGATGGTGGTCGCGCCGTTGAGCTGGCGCTGCGCAATCGGGAACAGCGTATCGTTGATCAGCGTCGATTTACCCGATCCGGACACGCCGGTGATGCAGGTAAATAAGCCGACCGGAATCGTCAGCGTGACATCTTTGAGGTTGTTACCGCGCGCACCGGTGAGTTTCAGCACTTTGGCTGGATCGCCTTTAACGCGCTCTTGAGGGATCGCAATCTCACGTTTGCCGCTAAGGAACTGGCCGGTCAGGGAATTTTCATTCGCCATGATCGCGTGCACATCACCTTCGGCAACCACCTGACCACCGTGCACGCCCGCGCCTGGGCCGATATCGATCACATGGTCAGCGGCACGAATCGCATCTTCATCGTGCTCCACCACAATCACCGTGTTACCGAGATCGCGCAGGTGAATCAGCGTGCCAAGCAGGCGTTCGTTGTCGCGCTGGTGAAGGCCGATTGAGGGTTCATCCAGCACGTACATCACGCCGACTAAACCGGCACCAATCTGGCTGGCCAGACGGATACGCTGCGCTTCACCGCCGGAGAGCGTTTCCGCCGAGCGTGACATCGACAGGTAATTCAGGCCGACGTTCACCAGGAAGCTCAGGCGATCGCCAATCTCCTTCAGGATTTTTTCCGCAATCTGCGCACGCTGGCCGCTCAGCTTCATGTTGGCAAAGAAATCCATCGCATGACCGATGCTCATTTCTGAGATGGTCGGCAGGTTGGTGTCTTCAACAAAAACATGGCGCGCTTCACGACGCAGACGCGTACCTTCACAGCTGGCGCAGGCACGGTTGCTGATAAATTTCGCCAGCTCTTCGCGCACCGCATTGGATTCCGTTTCTTTATAACGGCGCTCCATGTTGTGCAGCACGCCTTCAAACGGATGGCGGCGCACTGAGGTGTCACCGCGATCGTTGATGTATTTGAATTCGATATTCTCTTTGCCGGAACCGTACAGAATCACTTCGCGCGCTTTGTCGCTTAGGCTGTTAAACGGAGCTTCGACATCGAATTGCAGATGCTCTGCCAGCGAGCGCAGCATCTGGAAGTAGTAGAAGTTACGGCGATCCCAGCCGCGGATAGCGCCTCCGGCCAGCGACAGCTCGGGGTTCTGCACCACTCGATCGGGATCGAAATATTGCTGCACGCCCAGGCCATCGCAGGTCGGGCAGGCGCCAGCCGGATTGTTGAACGAGAACAGGCGCGGTTCGAGTTCACGCATGCTGTAGCCACAGATTGGGCAGGCAAAGTTGGCCGAGAACAGCATCTCTTCGGCGCTGGGATCGTCCATATCGGCGACGATCGCGGTGCCACCGCTAAGTTCCAGCGTGGTCTCAAAGGATTCGGCCAGGCGCGTTGCCAGATCCTCGCGCACGCGGAAGCGGTCAATCACCACTTCGATGGTGTGCTTCTTCTGTAACTCCAGCTTCGGTGGATCCGACAGATCGCACACTTCACCATCGATACGCGCACGGATATAGCCCTGCGCGGCGAGGTTTTCCAGCGTTTTGGTGTGTTCGCCTTTGCGATCTTTCACCACCGGTGCCAGCAGCATCAGACGACGGCCTTCTTCCTGCGACAGCACCTGATCGACCATCTGACTCACGGTTTGCGCCGCCAGTGGAACGTCATGATCCGGACAGCGCGGTTCACCCACGCGCGCGAACAGCAGGCGCAGGTAGTCGTGAATTTCGGTAATGGTACCGACAGTGGAACGCGGGTTATGCGAAGTCGATTTCTGCTCAATGGAGATGGCGGGCGAAAGACCTTCAATATGGTCAACGTCCGGTTTCTCCATTAATGAAAGAAACTGGCGCGCATAGGCCGAAAGCGACTCGACATAGCGACGCTGGCCTTCCGCATACAACGTATCAAACGCCAGCGAAGACTTACCGGAACCTGACAGACCGGTGACCACAATGAGCTTATCGCGAGGGATGATCAGGTTGATGTTCTTCAAATTATGGGTGCGAGCACCGCGGACTTCGATCTTATCCATTCACCTTTCCCGGATTGAACAACACTCGCCATGCCTTGCCAGCACGACCAGCAGAAACGGTCCATTATGGCACAAAAAATAAACTGAATAAATATCCAGTGTTTTTGCTATTCCGTCCGCCGATAAATTTTGGAATCCCGCTCTAAAGTGGGCACACGCCAATGTGACGTGATACAATTTTTCGCTTAGACTTTTAGCATCAACTCATCGGGAGACAGCAACATGGCCAGTCGTGGCGTAAACAAAGTGATTCTAGTCGGGAATCTGGGTCAGGATCCGGAAGTGCGCTACATGCCAAATGGTGGCGCGGTAGCCAACATTACGCTGGCCACGTCAGAAAGCTGGCGCGATAAGACAACCGGTGAAAACAAAGAGATCACGGAATGGCACCGCGTTGTGCTGTTCGGCAAGCTGGCGGAAGTGGCTGGCGAATACCTGCGTAAAGGTTCTCAGGTTTACATCGAAGGTCAGCTGCGTACCCGCAAATGGACCGATCAGGCCGGCCAGGATAAATACACCACTGAAGTGGTGGTTAACGTTGGCGGCACCATGCAGATGCTGGGCGGACGTCAGCAGGGCGCGAACGCAGGTGGCGCACCAGCGGGCGGCCAGGGCGGCGGCAATAACAATGGTTGGGGCCAGCCACAGCAGCCACAACAGCAGCCGCAGGGCGGTGGCAACCAGTTCAGCGGCGGTGCGCAGCAGCGTCCACAGCAGCAGAGCGCGCCTGCTAACAACGAACCGCCAATGGATTTTGACGACGATATTCCGTTCTAAAAATACAGAATGTAGTATCTGTTCAGAGCCCCGCAATGCGGGGCTTTTTATTGTTCAAAAAAGATATTTTTATTATTTAATCAATCGCTTATCGAATGAAAACGGCAGCTTTTTTATGCTCGACAGATAATCCTCAAATACCGTATGTTCCGGATTCAATATCGCATTATTTTCCATCAGAATAATGCTTGAGGGAATAATCAACGCTGCATCTTCCCCCGATTGAAGCCAACCTGTACCCAAATCCATAGTCGAAACCGGAGCCGGATCCTGTCGCCAATCGGTTGGCAAAAATGCTTCTCCAATATAGGAGACTTCATCGTCAGGAATCTCGATGCTGAATAAAGTGTAATCATCCAAAATCGACTCGTTCGAAACGTGCACCAGCACTTCAAGCGCAGCAAGTGAAACCGAGGTTGCGACATAAATGGTTGCGTGGCCTTTGTGATTCCAGCGGCCACCGTACTGTTTCGCACCGTTGCCGGTCCAGGCTTCAGAAGCGTATAGCGTTTTGGTTAGCCGATAGAAAATCACGAGAAGACACCATGCTCCAAACGGCCAATCAAATCGAGCACATCCAGTGCGCCGCTTTCAGTGGCTAGCAATGTAATAGGGGCAATGTTACCTAATCCTTTGACCGGCCGGCTTAACCATTGCGTAGCATCTTCTTTATTACCACCAAACAATTGAACGGCTGCATCCATCACTCGGACGAAGCGGGCTATGCGTTCGCTCTCATCGGGTGACAAGCTTTTACCTGCGCTTTTACGGCGGGCAATATTTCGCTCATTGATGCCAGTGACCTTCATAATTTCGGCTCTACTCATTGCCGACCAATGACGAATGTCATCAATCACCGCGACCGGCAAGCCCGCCTCAAGCATGCGAGTTAGCTCCAATCCGCGTGGGGGTAAGCCAGCAAAGCGCCAAAGTGCATTGTCATGTGATTTGCCATCAGGAATGTAGGCTCTCATAAAATTCTCCAGGTCTGACAAATGTCATACTCTATTATTGACACTTGTCAGAAGTTTTCAATAGCAGAACCTCTAATGCGGTCGCCATTCCCGCAATAACGCTTCCGTCTCACGTACCAGCACCGGGTTGCCCGGCATAATCAAATCGGCCCACACTTCGTTGTGCTGATTAATCTGCTGCTGCGCGGAAACATACGTGCGGTCGGCGGTGGTATGCGCATCGGCGGCGACGGTGATGTGATAGCCGAGGCTGGCGCCGACTTTGATGGTGGTATCGACACAGTAATCGGTCGCGCAGCCGCAAATAACGAAGCTTTTAATACTGCGTTGGTCGAGCTGAGCGGCGAGATCGGTTTGCCAGAAACTGTCGCAGGCGGTTTTATTGACAAAGATGGCGTTGGCCGGCTGCTGCAACTCGGGCACGATGGCCCAGCCTGCTGAATTGACCTCTAAACCTGGCCCAACGTGCTGGATGAAGATCACCTGATCGGCCGCAGCGGTTAACTGATTGATCCGCTCGCAGCGTCCGGCACGATCAAAACGCGGCGATGCCAGCACGCCATTTTGCATATCCACTACCACAACCACACGATTAGCCATTTTGATCTCCTGTTAAGTTTTGACAGTGTCCGGTGAACTCGCAACGAGGTAAAGCAAATCCGCTTTGCATTTATCGCCACTGCCGCGCATGCTTATAAGCGATTTTTCCCGGAGGTGTGTCGTGAAGGTGGTTCCTGAAATCTTTCCTTGTGAGCAAGATCGTGCGCAGTTTCAGCATTTCGCTGAGCTGCCGGGCATCGAGCTGTATCAGGCGCACATCTCCCGCTACGCTTTTGAACCGCATACCCATGAAGCCTTTGGCATCGGCACTATCGAATCCGGCGCCCAGCGCTTTCGCTATCGCGGCGCCAGTTACACCGCGCCGCAGCATTCGCTGGTGATGATGAATCCTGACGAGCTGCACACCGGTGAATCTGCCTGCGACGAAGGCTGGCGTTATCGCATGATCTATATCGATCCGCAGGAGATGGATCGTCTGACCGGCGATCGTCATTGGTGGTTCACCGATGCTCTGCGCACCGATGCGCGTCTGGCGCAGCCGTTTTCTCAATTGCTGGCGCAGATGTGGCAGGCGGAAACCCCGCTGGAGCGTGAAAGCATTTTGCTCGAACTGCTGGAGTTAATGCGTCCGCTGGCGCGTCAGGGACAGCAGCGACCTGTCGAAGGTGCACATCGCTTTGATGCGGTAAGAGACTATTTGCGTGAAAATCTCGCCGAACCGGTGCGCCTCGAAGAACTTGCGGCGCTGGCATCACTGTCGCCGTGGCATTTCCTGCGCAGTTTTAAACAACACTTCCACGTCACGCCGCATCAAATGCTGATGGCTTTTCGTCTGTTCGCAGCAAAACAGCAGCTGGCACGCGGCGACAGTGCGGCAACCGTCGCGGCATCGGTTGGTCTTACCGATCAGGCTCATCTCACCCGCGCCTTCGCGCATCGCTACGGCATCACGCCGGGCCGCTATCAAAAACAAGTGTTCCCTTCACGCTAACCGCAATCTGCTACAAGCCTTTAGCCCCCGCCTGCGTCACACTGCAGCGGAATGCATATAAAGGAAGAGTTTATGTTTGCTGGAATACTGTTTGCGCTGGCGGCGGGACTGATGTGGGGATTGATCTTTGTGGGCCCGCTGTTAATACCGGATTATCCCGGCACCTTGCAATCGGCCGGGCGCTACGTCGCCTTTGGTTTGGTGGTGTTGCCGCTCGCCTGGCTGGATCGCCGTCGTTTGCGTCAGCTGGCGCGCAAAGACTGGATTGAAGCGCTGAAGCTGTCGCTGATTGGCAATTTGCTCTATTACGCGTTTCTCGCCAGCGCGATTCAACGCACCGGCGCGCCCATTTCTACCATGATTATCGGCACCTTGCCGGTGGTGATTACCGTGACGGCCAATCTCTGTTATGGCCATCTTGAAGGGCGCTTGCCGTGGCGTAAATTGACGCCAGCGTTGCTGATTATTGCTGTGGGCCTGGCTTGCGTGAATGCCGCCGAACTCCAGACGCAAGGCCCCGATTTTGATTGGTCGCGCTATCTCACCGGTTTAGGGTTAGCGGTTCTGGCGGTGGCATGCTGGACATGGTATCCGCTGCGTAATGGTTTATGGTTACGTGCGCATCCCCAGCACAAGCCATCCAGCTGGGCGACGGCACAAGGTTTGGTGACGCTGCCGCTGGCAATAGTGTTCTATCTATTAGTCTGCGTGCAGCTTCACTGGCAGCAACCTGCATTTGCGCTGCCATTCGGGCCGCAGCCGCAACGCTTTCTATTATTGATGTTAGGTATCGGGCTGATTTGCTCATGGTTGGGCACGCTCTGCTGGAATGCGGCCAGCCAACGCGTGCCGACGGTGATCATGGGGCCGCTGATTGTGTTCGAAACCTTAGCCGGTTTGCTGTGGACATTCCTGTGGCGACAAAGCTGGCCGCCGCTGCTAACCGCGCTTGGCATTGGTTGTTTGATTATTGGCGTGATCTACGCGATGCGTATTAAACCCGAGCCGCGCATCACTGCGGTATAGGTCATCAAAATAGGGCTGCTGAAAAATCATTTCGGCAGCGTACTACGCTGTATTTTAAGAATTTGACTAACCCTTTTCACGCGCCTCTTCGCCCATTCAGGCGCTCAGCTGGCCATCGATATAACATTTTGGCTAATTACAGCCCTCTTTTTAGCGCTGATTTGTCATAAAAAGTCATACCGTTTCGTCCGGCGCATGAGTGTTTAACCGTATTAAGGCTTCCTGAACCTTCACGAATCTCCGATCTTCCTGGCTATCGCAGGCCCTAAAGCGGAAAAAACCGACGCATTAACGCGCAAAAACATGCATCTAACCTACCTTTTATTGCCATTTGGCACTGAAGATTGGCACTTGAAAACCACTTTTTGCTTAAGGGAATCGAGAGATGTTAAGAAAGATTCCATTAACCTTTGGCAAAAAACCATTAAGCGTAGCGATGAATAGGGTGCAGGAATTTAACTTATTTCCCGCTTTTTGGCCGTTATTGTTTAGGGCAGGTAACCTTTGTTATCAGGATTATTCCTGGCAACAGAAGAGGGAGTTATGGTCTACGCGTGTCAAACGATTGACGAATCGATCTCAGAACAGATCCAGATGAAAACAGAGGTTGTGTGTGAGCGGTTACACGCGGTTGTTCATTAATGCTTAACAGAACTATCCGCATTCAGGACTGATGATTAATGTTGGTAAAGTAATAATCGAAGCGCCAATCTCACCGAAATGAGATTGGACTTCGTTAGAATGGCTTGAATAGAGAGACTTTTGCTGATGTGAATCTATTTTACCGCAAAAAAGGAAGCAATTCCGCGATGGTATTCATCAGGAAAAATTGGTGCGAATTGTTATGTTGTGAACGCCGTATTAAATGATCTTCATATCTTCTGGTAAGAACAAATCTCAGCATTAGGTCAAATAACATCGGCCTTAATGGTATTAGCGATTATCTGTACCTGCAGGATAATGATAAACGCTACGGCTAATATCCAGTAAACGGCAGCTACGACGGGTACCTATGTCGAATGTCGTTTGCAGAAAGTTAACCGCCTGACGCTTTTCATTGGTGGTGAAGAAGTTTTTCAATACGCTTTGCAGCATCTCTTTATCGGAACTCAGTGATTGCAGCTCACGCGTGAGGTTAAGTAGCTGATCTTCCAGCTCCTTGATTTTTCTACCTTCTTCGGAAGAGAGCCCAGAAAACTTCTTCTTCCAGCTATAGAAAGTGGCCTCGGAAATGCCAAGCTCCTCACAAATCTCCCTGACTTTCACTCCCGTTTCAGAAGCTTTAATGGCATTTGTGATTTGCTCTTCGCTATATCGTGACTTTCTCATAAATGCTATTACCTTTCTTATCAATTAGTGGATGAGAATTACTGTATTAATATCTGGCACTGCAAAAACACTATTAATGCAGTATTAAAGTGCGCGATTTGAATTGCGAGGGTTAAATTAAGATATTTAGAAGAAATATCATCATGGGATAAATCTTATTTTATTCCGAATGGCATTGAACGCCTTCCTGGCTTTAGGTTTTTGATATAAATTCTCTCCATCCCAAATGCAGAAAAATACTACATTCATTGGAAAATCGGCATAAACCACTTGCAGAAATGTCAGGGTATGCCAGTAAACTTTTGCTTAGAATTTAGGCTGAAATCGTTTACATCCACCGAGTTTCGCACCGGATATAATCGGAATTTTCCTGAATATAATTCCTAATTGCTGACGCGAGTCTCATTTTTCGGACCAGTTTGGTTTGAAGTTAATAAATTAAGTCAGGCCCACTGAGCGCTTGTTAATTCATTTCAAGGACGTTGTACCGAAAGTTGTTGTAGTTCGTAATACTAAGGATCAGTCAATGAAATTGAGCGTAATGTCGAATGCCGCCTGGATGATGTCTGAAAAGATCGTCTCCGTGTTCGGCGTCATATTTGTGACCTCCTACGTGGCAAAATCCTTTGGTCCAACCATCTTTGGCCAAATGGCGTTTTCGACCTCACTGTTTTCCATGGTGCAGACCGTGGCGATTTTCGGTACGGAAACCATTCTGTTTAAACGTATCAGTAAGAGTGCACCGAAAGGGCTCCGCCTGATGACCGTAGCGCGCAACATGCGCATGGTTTTGCTGTTGCTCACATCGCTGCCCGTCTTGATTTGGGTCTGGTACAACATGCAGGAAAACTTCCTCGCTTTTGCACTGGCCTCGTTTATCTCTTCGGTTTTCGTGACGCAGGACACCTTCAGTGTCTACAACAATGCGCGCTTAGCGTCGCGGCTGAATACCATCGCCAACTCTGTCGGATTGCTGCTGGGCTTCAGCTTAAGTTTCGCCATTGCCTGGCTGCACCTCAATCCACTATGGCTGACCGTTTCGATTGTCGCCGTCACGTTGGTGCCGTACGTCATTAAGCGTTTTAACTTTTATCGCGAAAATCAGGATGTGGCGCCGCCGCAGGATAAGCGCAACACCTATCTGCGCTACTTGCTGTACGCCGGATTGCCGCTGGCCATCTCCAGCATCTTTATCTCGGTGCAGGTGAAAGCGGCACAGATGTTCCTGGCAGGCATCGCCTCAGCGCGCGATCTTGGGTTGTTCGCCGCCGCCAATACCATTTCGGCCTCCTGGATTTTTATCCCGGTCGCCATCATCACTTCCTGCTTTTCGGAAATCTTCCGTGAGCGTGGAGAAACCGCCATCAAGCTGACAGCACGGCTTAATGGTTATGTCATGGGTGTTTCATTGTTGTTGTTAGCGGTGATCGCGATGTACGGCGAAAAAATCATCATCGCTTTATATGGTCACGAGTACACACAGTCAGGAAGTCTCATTACGTTGTTGTCGTTAGCAACCTGCTTTTCGGCGATGGGGACCGTGGCGTATCGCTACATGGTCAAAGAAGGCGGGTTTAATTATCTGTTGAAGAAAATCGTTTGCCTGATGGTCATCAGCTTGCCGCTGTCGTGGTGGCTGATCCAGAGCTACGGCATCATGGGTGCCGCATGGAGCGTTTTCATCTCAGAATTGCTGTCTCTTACCGTAATGAATTACTTCTTCAAAAACGGCGTCATCCAAAAAATCCAGGTTTCCTCACTCAACTACAAAACCTACAAATGAGGTCAGATATGCTCAAGTTGAAAGATGAACTCAGAAGAAGCGTTCAGTACTTCATCAAGAAGATGCCCTGGGCATACCAGGATCGTATCTACTATTTTCACAAGTTCCGCAAATTGCCTAATCTGCGCGAGCCGAAAGTGTTTAACGAGAAGGTGCTGTATCGCAAATTCATCCATGGCGATTATCAGATTTATGGTCGTCTGTCGGACAAATATTCGGTGCGTGAATATATCGCCGAGAAGGTGGGCAGCGAATACCTGATCCCGCTGGTTTACGAGACCAGCGATCCCAGCTCATTGCACACGCTGCCGAGCTGGAAAAATACCGTTATCAAGCCGAATCACGCCTCCAACATGGTGGAGATCCTGCTGGAAGAGCCGGATGCGTTGAAGAAGCAGCAGATTATCAACGATTGCCATCGCTGGCTGAAGACCGATTTCGCCAACGAAGCGCGCGAGATTCACTATCGCTACATCAAGCCACGCATTCTGGTGGAGCAGTACATTGGCGATGGTAAATCGGCACCGATTGACTACAAGTTCCATATGTTCAACAAGCGCGACGGTAGCTTTGAGTATGTGCTGCAGGTGATCTACAACCGCTGCAATCCGCTGTTGTCGATGAACTTCTACGTCAACAACCTCAACGAGGCGTATCACAAAATTCGTGATACCGGCCTGGACGTGACGCCGCAAATGGCCTCGTTGCAGCACGCGTTGGCGTTGAGTAAAAAGCTGGCGAGCGATTTCGATTATGTGCGCGTGGATTGGTACATCGATAACGAGCAGATCTACTTCGGCGAATTAACCTTCACGCCGGGCGCGGGTTTGGTGACCGGTCTGGATCGCGGGCTAAATCAGATGATGGGTGATATGTGGATTCAGGATCGTCGCGGTACGAAGATACCGGGCATCACGGTGGCGGAAGTGACCATTCCGGCCGTATTGAAGAAAATTTAGAATCACACAGCAAAATAAAAAACCCCGCTTCGGCGGGGTTTTTTATTGGCGGCGATTAAGGCATTGGCCAATCGGTTGGCGTCTGGCTCATCACTTCGATAAAGGCGTTTTTGGAGATTTCCATAAAGTTATGCAGATTCTCCATGCTCAGCGTGATACCGAGCAGGCCGGTCACAAACCAGCAGGACATGCCAACGCCGATGCCACCGCACAGCAGCGCCATCACGTGATGACTGTTCTGACGCAGTCGAATTTTCATGGTGCTGGCGAAAAACATCATTACCGCACTCAGGAGTTCCCAGCGCATTACAATCAAACTGGTGGTTAGGGTGGCCATCTGCAAAAACCTCTTAGAATCAGTGATATCCCCGACATTCAATCGACATCACTGGCGGCTAAGAAGGAAGGTCAGGGAAGTCCTTCTGGCCGTCTTACTGAAGATAGGAAAGTGTGACTTGGCTCACATTATATCACTCGATTTTAAATTTTGAACAAAATTTATACCGGGTCAGGTAGAAATATTTTTATCGAACTGAGGAAAAAACAGGCAGGAAAAGCGAGGTGCGCCCGCAAGGGGCGCGCAGAGAGGGTTAGCTAACCGGGCAGCACTCGCCGGTGGTACGCTGGGCAAAACTGGTCATGTTGTTGTCTGCACAGTCAAAACTGAGCAAACGCGGACGCTGAATTATCGCCTGGCGACGCATGGTATGACGATAAGCGGTTGGCGTTTGTGAGAACTGACGGCGGAACACGCGCGAGAACGTCTGCTGCGAGTCATAACCGTATTGCATCGCGATATCGAACACCGGACGCTGGGTTTGACGCAGCGCTTCAGCGGCCAGGGTCAGACGACGTTCGCGAATATAGCCACCCAGCGTTTGTTTCGTGACGGCACGGAACATACGCTGCAGATGCCATTTTGAGTAACCTGATTTTGCCGCGACTTCATCAATTGACAGCGCTTTATCCAGATTCTGATCGATCCAGTTGGACAGCGAATGAATGATTTCCTGTTGCATCATAGCCTCATCCTTCTGATGTTTTTTGCCTGGTAAGAAATTCGAAGTTTTGCTGGTGTGCGAGTATAATTCCTCAAGTTAACTTGAGGTAAAGGCCCTAAATGAAAAAAGAACGCAATTACCCGAAGCCGGTTTTGACGCCGGGCGAAGTGGCGAAGCGCAGCGGCGTGGCGGTGTCTGCGCTGCACTTCTATGAGACCAAAGGATTGATCTGTAGCTCGCGCAACGGCGGCAACCAACGTCGCTACAGCCGTGACGTGCTGCGTCGCGTTGCCATCATCAAAATTGCACAACGCATTGGCATTCCGCTGGCGACGGTGAGCGACAGCCTGACGCATGTGCCGGCTAATAAACGGATGTCGACACAAGAGTGGGACGCGCTGACGCAGCACTGGCGCGAGGAGCTGGATAAACGCATCGAAACCCTCACGCGCTTGCGTAACGATCTTGATGGCTGCATTGGCTGCGGCTGTTTATCGATGCGCGATTGCCCGCTGCGCAATCCCGGTGACCGGTTGGGCGAGCAAGGTTCGGGCGCGGTGTTACTCGATCCGGAACAGGACGAGCAAAAACGCTGATCGACTATACTTGGCGGAACACTTTTACCGGCAAGGAAACCGTATGATCACCGTTCACCATCTGGAAAATTCCCGCTCGCATCGCGTGTTATGGCTTCTGGAAGAGCTTGCGGTGCCTTACCAAATCAAACGCTATCAGCGTGAAAACAGCCTGCTGGCACCCGATTCCTTAAAGAAAGTGCATCCGCTGGGCAAATCCCCGGTGATTACCGACGGCAATCGCGTGATTGCCGAGTCAGGCGCAATTCTCGAATACCTGCAACTGAAGTACGACAGCGAGCATCAGCTGACGTTGAGTCATGAAGATGAGCAGATTCAGGCGCGTTACTGGCTGCATTACGCTGAAGGTTCGCTGATGCCATTGCTGGTAATGAAACTGGTGTTTGCGCAGTTTGGCAAAAAGCCGGTGCCGTGGCTGCTGCGCCCGGCCGGCATCGCCCTGAGCAAAGGGATCCAGAAAGCCTGGCTGAACAAGCAGCTGGCTCTGCACGGCCGCGTAATTGAAGAGCATCTCACGCAGCATGCGTTTTTTGCCGGTTCACGTTTTAGCATCGCCGATGTGCAGATGAGCTTCCCGCTGCTGGCGCTGCAACTGCGTGGTTCCCTGAGCGATACGCCCGCCACCGCCCGCTGGCTGGAAACCATGCAGCAGCGCGCGGCCTGGCAGCGGGCGATTCAGCAGGGCGGCGCGATTGAATTAAGCCGCTGAGTTCAGCCAGGCCGCCATAATTGGTGGCCCTGAGGGGTGAGTTGCCTGGATTTATCCTGTCATGCCCGTGATTAAGAGTTGAAAACCCCAGGGCAAACGCCAGATAATCGTTTGCCTTTTTTCCGTGTCCCCCTTTACGGCCTGGAATACGCGGCGACGTAAACGTTTGCCTGGATTTTCATCATGAAAAACCGCCATCAGGGAACGGCAAACGTGCGCCGCGCGGCGACTCACATCACAAAAAAATTGAGGAAGAATTATGTCTGGCGAATCGCGCCCGGCCAGTGGAAAACTGGACGCCTGGTTCAATATCTCTGCACGCGGCAGCAGCGTGCGTCAGGAAGTATTGGCGGGTCTGACAACGTTTCTGGCGATGGTGTACTCCGTCATCGTGGTGCCCGGCATGCTGGGCAAAGCGGGCTTCTCGCCAACGGCGGTGTTCGTCGCTACCTGTCTGGTCGCCAGTTTTGGATCGATCATCATGGGTTTGTGGGCCAATCTGCCGATGGCGATTGGTTGCGCCATCTCGCTGACCGCCTTCACCGCGTTCAGCCTGGTGCTCGGCCAGCACATTAGCGTGCCGGTGGCGCTTGGTGCGGTGTTCCTGATGGGCTTGCTGTTCACGCTGATTTCGGTCACCGGCATCCGCGCATGGATTCTGCGCAACCTACCAATGGGCGTGGCGCATGGCACCGGCGTAGGTATCGGCTTGTTCCTGCTGCTGATCGCCGCTGACGGTATTGGTTTAGTGGTGAAAAATCCGGCTCCGGGCTTGCCGGTGGCGTTGGGTCAATTCGCTTCGTTCCCGGTGATCATGTCGCTGGTGGGACTGGCGGCGATTTTTGGTCTGGAAAAACGCCGCGTGCCGGGCGGCATTCTGCTGACCATCATCGCCATCTCGATTCTCGGCCTGATTTTCGATCCGGCGGTGACCTATCAAGGTCTGTTTGCCATGCCGAGCCTGAAGGATGCTAACGGGCAATCAGCGATGTTTAGCCTCGATATCATGGGTGCGCTGCAACCGGTGGTGTTGCCAAGCGTGCTGGCGCTGGTGATGACCGCCGTCTTTGATGCCACCGGTACCATCCGCGCGGTCGCGGGGCAGGCCAATCTGCTGGATAAAGAGGGGCAGATCATCAACGGCGGTCGTGCGTTAACCACCGATTCCGTCAGCAGCCTGTTTGCCGGCTTGGTCGGCGCTTCGCCAGCTGCGGTCTATATCGAATCGGCGGCGGGCACGGCGGCGGGTGGTAAAACCGGTCTGACGGCGATTGTGGTGGGTTTGCTGTTCCTGGTGATCCTGTTCATGTCGCCGCTGGCCTATCTGGTTCCGGCTTACGCGACCGCGCCGGCGCTGATGTACGTTGGCTTGCTGATGCTGAGTAACGTGGCAAAAATCGACTTCAACGATTTCGTTGATGCGATGTCCGGCTTGCTGACCGCCGTGTTCATCGTGCTGACCTGCAACATCGTCACCGGCATCATGCTCGGCTTCGCTTCACTGGTGATTGGACGCCTGTTTGCCGGTGAGTGGCGCAAGCTGAACGTGGGCACCGTGGTGATTGCTGTCGCGCTGGTCGCGTTCTATGCCGGTGGCTGGGCCATCTGATCTGAAAGTTGAATAATTCCAGGATTATTCGCTTTCTGCATCACGCCGCACATCGGGTTGCTCCGCTGTGCGGCGTTTTGTTTTACACTTTCCCACGCAACAACATCGCTTTAATGAAATTGATTCGCCTAAGGAAAGCATGGAAATCTTCTTTACTATTCTCATCATGACGCTGGTGGTTTCACTCTCCAGCGTGGCGGCACGTATTCTGCCGTTTCAAATTCCCCTGCCGCTGGTGCAAATTGCCGCCGGTGCACTGCTCGCATTTCCCGTCTTCGGCCTGCATGTCGATTTTGATCCGGAACTGTTCCTCGTGCTGTTCATTCCGCCGCTGCTGTTTGCGGATGGCTGGAAAACGCCGATAAACGAGTTCCTGCATCACGGTCGCGAAATCATGGGGCTGGCGCTGGTTCTGGTGCTGATCACGGTGGTCGGGATTGGCTACCTGATCTACTGGCTGGTGCCAGGGATTCCGCTGATTCCCGCCTTCGCGCTGGCGGCGGTGCTTTCGCCAACCGATGCCGTGGCGCTGTCCGGCATTGTCGGTGAAGGACGCATCCCGAAAAAAATTATGTCGATTGTGCAGGGCGAAGCCCTGATGAACGACGCGTCGGGCCTGGTATCGCTGAAGTTTGCCGTCGCGGTGGCGATGGGCACCATGGTGTTTACGTGGGGCGGCGCCAGCGTTGAGTTTCTCAAAGTGGCGGTCGGCGGTTTGGTCGCTGGTGTGGCGATATGCTGGCTGTATGGCCGCTCGCTGCGTCTGCTGAGCCGCTGGAGCGGGGATGACCCGGCAACACAGACCGTGCTGCTGCTGCTGTTACCGTTCGCCTCGTACCTGATTGCGGAACACCTTGGCGTGTCGGGCATTCTCGCCGCCGTCGCCGCCGGTATGACCATTACGCGTTCCGGCATTATCCGCCAGGCACCGCTGGCGATGCGTCTGCGCGCGAACAGCGTGTGGCAGATGCTGGAGTTCGTGTTCAACGGCATGGTGTTCCTGATGCTCGGCCTGCAGCTGCCCGACATCCTTTCCACCTCGATTGCGCAGGCGCAAGCCGATCCTAACGTGGAACTGTGGATGCTGTTTACCGACGTTCTGTTGGTGTACGCCGCGCTGATGGTGGTGCGTTTCGGTTGGTTGTGGATCATGAAGCGCACCAGCATACGTCTGCTGAAGAAGAAGCCGCTGGAGTTTACCAATTACTCACTGCGTGAATTGCTGATTGCTTCTTTTGCCGGCGTGCGCGGTGCCATTACCTTGGCCGGTGTGCTGTCGATTCCGCTGTTCCTGAGCAACGGCGATCCGTTCCCGGCGCGCTATGAGTTGGTTTTCATCGCTACCGGCGTGATTCTGGTGTCGCTGCTGGTTGGCGTGGTGCTGCTGCCGATTCTGCTGCGCGACGTGGAAAGCATCGATAAGGTCGGCCATCGTCGTGAGATTCAGTTTGCGCGTGCCGCGATGGCGGGTGTGGCGATTGAGAGCCTGCATAAAATGGAGCAGCGTCTTGAGAGCGACACCGAAGAGAACATCGATCCTGAGCTGCTGAAAGAGGTCAGCCTGCGCGTGATTGGTAACCTGCGTCGTCGTGCGGAGGGGAAAAACGATATCGAGCAGGCGCAATTTGCCGAAAATCTCGAGCGTCGTTTCCGCCTCAATGCGCTGCGCGCCGAGCGCGCCGAGGTCTATCATCTGCGCGCCACGCAGGAGATCTCCAACGAGACAATGCAGAAACTGCTGCACGATCTTGATCTGCTGGAAGCGTTGCTGATTGAGAAAGAGGAATAGCAGTAAGCCATATTGTTCATCGGTAGCGGCGCAAAACATTGCGCCGCTACGCTAATGTGCTGCGGTTGTTTTTACACCGACAGCCGCGGCGCACTATCCGGCCAGTGTTCACGGCAACATTCAATCCACGCCTCGGCGCTGCGCGACAGATAACTGCCTTCCCGCCAAATCAACCCCAAACTCCACTGCAGCTCCGATTCCAGTGGCAGCCACAGCAGCGACTGCTTATCCAGCCGCTGACAAATGGGCTCCGGCAGAATCGCCAGTCCCATGCCCGCCTGCACCATCGCGGCGAGAAAATCCCACTGCGCGCTGCGCAGCGCAATAGTTGGCGTCAGGTTCTGGCGTTGAAACGCTTTACGAATCTGGCGATTCAAGGCGAACTCTTCATTGAGGATCAGCAGCGGATGTTCGGCTAACTCTGCCAAACCGACTTTACGGTGATCGCGCCATTGTTCACTGCGCGGCAGCAGCACGCACAGCGGATGGTGCATCAGCTCCAGCGTATTGAGCGGCAGTTCGGATTCGATCGGCAGCGCGGTGAGGGCGATATCCAGCGCGCCACTCAGCACCGCTTGCTGCGCCGTCAGTCCGCCGAACTCGGATATTTTCAGCTGTACGCCGGGATAACGGCGGCGAAAGGCGGAGATCGATCCGGCCATCTGCATGCCGACCATCGGCGGAATACCCAGCCGCAGCTCGCCGGTTTTCAGCTGGTTGATATCGCCCAACTGCGCTTCAAGCTGGTGGAACTCTTGCAGAATCACCAGTCCGCGTTGGTAAACCGCCTGACCGCTATCCGTTAGATGCAGTTTGCGGCCCTCGCGCAGCAGTAAGGTGCAGCCGAGCTCCTCTTCCAACTGACGCAGCATTTTGCTGATGGTCGGCTGCGTCACGAACAGCTTCTCAGCGGCGCGGGTGAAGCTCTGCTGGCGCACCACCTCAGTGAAGTAGCGCAGGGCGCGTACATCCATAAACATTCCTTTTTGGCATAGTTTGAATAATTTTAATTCATTTCTTTCACAGTTTGCGGCGGATTTATACTGGGCACCTCAATTCTTCATCCAGGTAACAAGCAATGATGGCATTAAGTCCGCGCAGAACGGATCTCCTGCAACGTACGTTTGTTCCGCTGCAGCTGGTGCTGTATGTCGGTTTGTTTATTTTCAGCGACAGGCTGGTGAGCTGGCTGCATCTGCCGCTGCCCGCCAACGTAGTGGGCATGGTGCTGCTGCTGGTGTTGATAATGACTCGCATCGTGCCGCTGCGCTGGGTGAAAGCTGGCGCCAACTGGCTGCTGGCAGAAATGTTGCTGTTCTTTATTCCAGCGGTAGTGGCGGTAGTGAACTACAGCGATTTGCTGCGCAGTGAAGGCTGGCGCATCTGCGTGGTGATCGGCGTCAGTACCTTGCTGGTGCTGGCTTCGACGTCACTGGTGGTTGATCGTTTATATCGCTTCGAACTGGCGCGCGCCGCACGCAAGCAGGCGCATCATGAATGATCTGCTGATTAGTCTGCTGTGTCTGGCGTTCACGCTGCTGGTCTACTACCTCAACAAAATTCTTTATCGCCGCTGGCGCACGCTGCTGTTGATGCCGCTGGTATTGACGCCGCTGGTGCTGGTGGCGCTGTTGCTGCTCACTCACGTCAGCTGGAAAAATTACATCGCTGAAAGCCACTGGCTGATTTGGCTGCTTGGCCCGGCGACGCTGGCATTTGCCGTGCCGGTGTATGAGAACCTTGAGATCATCAAGCGTCACTGGCTGTCGCTGAGCGTGGGCGTGCTGACGGCCACGCTGGTGGCAGTATGCAGTTCGGTGTGGCTGGCGCGCTGGCTGACGTTACCGGAAACCATTCAGCGTAGCCTGGCGGTACGCTCAATCACCACGCCGTTTGCGCTGGCAGCCGCGCAGCCGATCGGCGGCCAGCCGGATCTGGTGGCGCTGTTTGTGGTGATCACCGGTGTGTTTGGTATGGCGGTGGGCGACGTGCTGTTTCTGCGTCTTGCCATCAAGCAGGGCGTGGCTAAAGGCGCCGGTTTTGGTGCTGCATCACATGGCGCAGGCACCGCGCGCGCGTATCAACTCGGCCAGCAGGAAGGCGTGGTGTCGAGCCTGGTGATGATGCTGTCTGGCGTCGTCACCGTCATTCTCGCGCCGCTGTTAAGCCACTTACTGTGGGTATCGTAATCCGCTGGTTTTGAGTCATTGCTCATACAGCAGCCCGATCGCTTTGCTTATTGTTTGCCCGCTTAAACGATAAGGAAGCGAAAAATGAAAAGTCAGTATTTTGCAATGGGGCTCCTGTTGGCCTCCGCTGGGGTAACTGCTCAGGAAATCGGCGTAAAGGGGGGCAGTGATTTCTTTGCGGCCGCCATCAACAGCCAAAAAACCGCGCCAGGCCTGCAATATGGCGTGGAATACGTGAATGCCAAACATCAGTCAGAATTGCTGGACGCCAATCTGGGTTACGGCGTGGCTATAGGCGCAATGCGCATTGTGCCGCGCGTCGGTTTGTTCTGGGCTGAATTGAACCACGATAAAACGTCCAGCTACGGCGTTAACGCGGGTATACGCGCGATGGCTCCACTGCCACAAGCGCGCCATACCTGGCTCTATCTCGATTTCAGCATGGCGCCTAACTTCAGCACCTATAAGCTGGATCATCTGCATCAGTTTGAGGCCGGAGTTTACTACCAACCGGCCCACTGGTTAACGCTGAGTTCCGGTTACCGCTATCTCGGCAGTGGCTTGCACGAATATAAAACCCATCGTGCGATTGATGGTCTTTTTATCGGCGCAGCCTGGCGCTTCTAATCTGAAAAGTGGCTTTAGGGCCACTTTTTTCCCCGCCGTAATCCATTTTTACGTAAAGCTTTCCAAATAATGTTGTCTCTCGTCGCCAGGCTGGTACCCTTGCCGCCGAATTATTTGTCCTTCATGGAGTGGAATCACATGTTAAAGCAACTTGTTACTGGAAGCGTTTTGGGTCTGGCACTGCTGAGCAGCGGCGCACAGGCAATTGAGGGCAGTGTTGACGTGGGTGAGCATAGCACCAACCTGAACCTTGGCCTCGGCACCACTTCACCGGGCCTGTTCCTGAAAGGCAACTGGCTGCGCAGCGATCACGATGGCAGCACCTACGGTGCGGGCCTCGGCTATAACATCGACGTGGGTGATTTCCGCATTGCGCCTACTGCGAAAGCGCTGTTCACCCATCCGGAAGATGGTCGTGATGGCTTCACCGTGGCAGTCGGTGGCGCAGCGCAATACAGCTTCAACAGCATGTGGGGCCTGTACGGCGAATATTACTATGCGCCAGAAGCGTTCTCCGATCGTCTGGATAGCTACCAGGAAGCCTCAGGCGGCCTGAGCTTCACGCCGATTTCGCTGCTGAACCTGCGTGTGGGTTATCAGTATATTGAGCTGAACAACAAAGGCAGCCGCAAAGATAACGTACTGGTCGATGGCCCGTATGTTGGCGCATCACTGCGTTTCTAATTGTTTAAATTAGAATGAAAAATGGCGGCCCAATGGGTCGCCATTTTTGTTTGGGTGCGGTCTGTCCCTCATCCCGGCCTTCTCCCGCAAGCGGGAGAGGGAGAAAAACGAGCTCGATCGGTTCCCTCTCCCATTTATGGGAGAGGGTTAGGGTGAGGGAAAGCCAGCACGGACTTAATGCGATTTCCCCTGCGAAATCCCAATCCCCGTCTGTGAGCGAATAAACTGCCCACGGAAGCGGGCACGTTCCTGGGCACCGCGAGCAGAATGGTCGGTAATTGAGAACAGCCAGATACCGATAAATGCCGCCAGCATTGAGAACAGCGCCGGATACTCATACGGATAGATCGGTTTCTCATGCCCGAGCACCTGCACCCAAATCGTTGGGCCAAGGATCATCAGCAGTACCGCAGTAACGAGTCCCAGCCAACCGCCCACCATCGCGCCGCGCGTGGTCAGTTTTGACCAGTACATCGACAGCAGAATAATCGGGAAGTTACAGCTGGCAGCAATCGAGAACGCCAAACCGACCATAAAGGCAATGTTCTGTTTCTCAAACAGAATCCCCAGCGCAATCGCCACCAAACCTAACACCAGCACGGTGATCTTCGAGATGCGCAGTTCATCGCGTTCCGTCGCTTTACCTTCACGGATCACGCTGGCATAGAGATCGTGTGAAACTGCCGAAGCCCCCGCCAGCGTCAGACCTGCCACCACCGCCAGAATGGTGGCGAAGGCCACGGCCGAGATAAAGCCGAGGAACAGGCTGCCGCCGACCGCGTTCGCCAGATGCACCGCTGCCATGTTGGTGCCGCCGAGCAGCGCGCCGCTGGCGTCTTTAAAGGCTGGATTCGATCCCACCAGCAAAATCGCGCCGAAGCCGATAATAAAGGTCAGGAAGTAGAAGTAGCCCATAAAGCCGGTGGCCCAGAACACGCTTTTACGTGCTTCACGCGCATCGGCCACGGTGAAGAAGCGCATCAGAATATGCGGCAAACCGGCGGTACCGAACATCAAGCCGAGACCCAATGACAACGCCGAGATGGGATCTTTCACCAGCCCGCCCGGCTGCATAATCGCCGCGCCTTTCGGGTGCACCGCCATCGCTTCGGTGAACAGCGTGTTGAAGCTGAAGCCGGTGGCTTTCATCACCATAATCGCCATAAAGCTGGCCCCAAACAGCAGCAGCACCGCTTTGATGATCTGCACCCAGGTGGTCGCCAGCATGCCGCCGAACAGCACGTACAGCACCATCAGAATCCCGACCATCACTACCGCGATATGGTAATCAAGGCCGAACAGCAGCTGGATCAGCTTACCCGCACCCACCATCTGCGCGATCAGATACAGCGCCACCACCACCAGCGAGCCGCAGGCTGACAGCGTGCGAATCGGTTTCTGCGCGAGGCGATAGGAGGCGACATCGGCGAAGGTGTAGCGCCCAAGGTTACGCAGACGTTCGGCAATCAAAAACAGGATCATCGGCCAGCCGACGAGGAAGCCGAGCGAGTAGATCAGCCCGTCGTAACCTGAGGTGTAAACCAGCGCAGAAATACCGAGGAAAGAGGCGGCGGACATAAAGTCACCGGCGATGGCGAGGCCATTCTGGAAACCGGTGATATTGCCGCCTGCAGTGTAGTAATCGCTGCGCGAGCGGGTGCGTTTCGAGGCCCAATAGGTAATGCCGAGCGTCGCCGCGACAAACACCACGAACATGATGATGGCTTCATAGTTGGTGGCTTGCCGTTGCACCGCGCCGGTAATGGCATCGGCGGCAAACACGCTGGCGGGCACGATGGCTAAAAATACCGAAAGCAGGCGCTTCATGATTTCACCTCGCTCAGGATCTGTTTAGTCAGACGATCAAACTCGCCGTTGGCGCGCCACACGTAGACGCCCGTCAGCACGAATGACATCACAATTAAACCGACACCAATCGGAATGCCGCGCGTAACGTTAGTGCCCGCGTGCAGCGGCGTACCGAGCCAGGCGGGCGCAAAAGCGATCAGCAGAATAAAGCCGATATAGAGCACCAGCATGATCACGCTGAGCAGCAGCGCAAACGCCTGGCGCTTGTGCACCAGTTCATGAAAGCGCGGATTATTCTCGACTTGTTGCCAGACTGCTTCCTGTTCAGGGGTTTCGTTCATCACATTTTCTCCAGAGGCAAGGCAGACAGATATCTCACGATAAAGTGATTTAACTGGCTGAATATTCTAGTTTTATAAGTTGTGCGAACTCAGAAATACGTGGCATATAAGGGCGGCCAAATGGTCGCCCCTACAACAGAAGCCGGTTACGGCATGGTGATGGACTGTTTCTCCTCCAGCAATTTCTCTACCACGCCCGGATCGGCCAGCGTAGAGGTATCGCCGAGATTGCTGGTATCGCCCGTAGCGATTTTGCGCAGAATGCGACGCATAATCTTGCCGGAGCGGGTTTTTGGCAGCGAGTCGGTCCAGTGCAGCACATCCGGCGTGGCAATCGGGCCAATCTCTTTACGCACCCAGTTACGCACTTCGGTATACAGCTCTGGCGACGGCTCTTCGCCGTGGTTAAGCGTGATATACGCATAGATTGCCTGGCCTTTGATGCTGTGCGGAATGCCCACCACCGCCGCTTCGGCAATCTTCGGATGCGACACCAGCGCCGATTCAATCTCGGCGGTGCCGAGACGGTGGCCGGAGACGTTCAGCACGTCATCGACGCGGCCGGTGATCCAGTAATAACCCTCTTCATCACGACGCGCGCCGTCACCGCTGAAGTAGCGATTTTTGAAGGTGGAGAAGTAGGTCTGTTCGAAACGATCGTGATCGCCATACAGCGTACGCGCCTGGCCTGGCCAGGAATCGACAATCACCAGGTTTCCTTCGGTGGCACCCTCGAGCGGATTGCCTTCGTTATCCACCAGCGCTGGCTGCACACCGAAGAACGGTTTAGTGGCGGAACCGGCTTTCAGTTCGGTCGCGCCCGGCAGCGGCGTGATCATGAAGCCGCCGGTTTCGGTTTGCCACCAGGTATCGACGATCGGGCAACGGCTGTCGCCAATCTTCTTGTAATACCACTCCCAGGCTTCCGGGTTGATCGGTTCACCCACCGAACCCATGATGCGCAGGCTACTGCGGTCGGTGCCTTCAATCGCTTTATCGCCTTCGGCCATCAGCGCGCGAATCGCGGTTGGCGCGGTATACAGCAGCGTCACCTTATGTTTATCCACCACTTCCGCCATGCGGCTTGGTTTTGGCCAGTTCGGCACGCCTTCAAACATCAGCGTGGTCGCGCCGCACGCCAGCGGGCCGTAAATCAGATAGCTGTGGCCGGTGATCCAGCCGACGTCGGCGGTACACCAGTAAACATCATCAGGATGATAATCAAACACATACTTAAAGGTGCTGGCGGCATACACCAGATAACCGCCGGTGGTGTGCAGCACGCCTTTCGGCTTGCCGGTGGAACCGGAGGTATACAGGATAAACAGCGGATGTTCGGCATCGACGGCGACCGGTTCATGCTGATCGCTGGCCTTCGCCACCAGATCGTGCCACCACAGATCGCGGCCTTCACGCCAGCCGGTATCTTTACCGGTGCGCTTAAACACCACCACATTTTTCACCGTGGTGACGTTTGGATTGTTCAGGGCATCATCAACGTTTTTCTTCAGCGGAATGCTGCGTCCGGCGCGTACGCCTTCATCGGCGGTGATGATCAGTTTGGCGTTGGAATCGACCACGCGTCCGGCGACCGCTTCCGGTGAGAAGCCACCGAAAATCACCGAGTGCACCGCGCCAATGCGCGCACAGGCCAGCATCGCAACGGCGGCTTCAGGCACCATCGGCATGTAGATCGCCACCACGTCGCCTTTCTTCACGCCCAGGCTGTCGAGCACATTGGCAAAGCGGCAGACGTCCGCATGCAGTTCGCGGAAGGTAATGGTTTTGCTTTCGCTGGCGTCGTCGCCTTCCCAGATGATGGCGGGATGGTCGCCACGCGTGGCAAGATGGCGATCGAGGCAGTTCGCGGCGAGGTTCAGTGCGCCATCTTCATACCAGCGAATCGAAATATTGCCGGGGGCAAAGGAGGTATTTTTCACTTTGCTGTAAGGCTTAATCCAGTCGAGGATTTTGCCTTGCTCACCCCAAAAGGTGTCGGGATCGTCAACCGATTGTTGATACAGCGCCGCATACTGATCGGCATTAATGAGAGCATTCGCTGCGATGGCTGCGGGTACGGGATGCTTGTGTATTTGGCTCATGGCTGACCTCCTTGAAGATGTTAATCATATGTCAATCAATGGTTAATTGAAGACCACCAGAGGGCTTTGTTTCTGTTTTGTAGTCTGGATCACGACCTTTTATCACTGCCAAATCCCCAGCGAACGGCGGGCAAAAACGCCGCGCCAGCAGGGCGATCTTTTGCCTTAAGCCTACAAGATCGCTGCCTCTGCTGTGCAAATAATCAGCAAACGCGCCGGACCGCTTTTTGCGCAATATTGCATAGCTATGCTGAAACTTATCGAATTAACACTTTTCATAACAGCGAGTTATGGCCGTTAACCTTCGTCAGCATTTTATGCTACTAACCTGAATAAGATTTGCGCTATCGCGCCGGGGGTTGCATTTACCGTAGTGAAAATGGTACTTATCTCGGCCCTGTTCAGCAGGTATCAACTCAGACTGCATCACCCCGCAGGCGCAAAATGCCTGCACAGCTGTAACCGACGTAGTCATAAATAACCCTCTATTTTATCGGGCTTTTGCTCACTTCCCTGTGTGACATTTCTCCTGCACCTTCGCAGCAGAGCAAAGGGGTTTTTAACTGAGGAAATAACGCGTTATGAAAGGTTTTAAGTTCACCCTTGCATGGCAGATTTTAGTCGCGCTGATTCTGGGCGTGATTGTGGGAACCGTGCTGCATAATCAGCCCGACGATCGTGAATGGTTAATCACTAACATTCTGACGCCCGCGGGTGACATCTTTATTCATCTTATCAAGATGATTGTGGTACCGATTGTTATCTCCTCACTGATTGTCGGCATTGCTGGCGTGGGTGATGCGAAAAAGCTCGGACGTATTGGTGTTAAAACCATTATCTATTTTGAAGTGATCACCACCCTTGCCATTGTGGTCGGCATCACGCTGGCCAACGTATTCCAACCCGGCAGCGGCATTGATATGTCAACGCTGGCAACGGTGGACATCTCTAAATACGAAGCCACCACCGAAGCGGTTCAGGGTGCACCGCACGGTCTGGTCACCACCATTTTGTCGCTGATCCCACAGAACATCTTCGCCTCGCTGGTGAAGGGCGACATGCTGCCGATTATCTTCTTCTCGGTGCTGTTTGGTATGGGCCTGTCGGCGCTGCCATCGGAACATCGCGATCCGCTGGTCACGGTATTCCGTTCGATTTCCGAAACCATGTTTAAAGTGACGCACATGATCATGCGTTATGCGCCAGTCGGCGTGTTTGCGCTGATTGCGGTCACCATTGCGAACTTCGGTTTTGCGTCGCTCTATCCGCTCGCCAAGCTGGTGCTGCTGGTGTACGTGGCGATTCTGTTCTTTGCTTTCGTGGTGCTCGGCACGGTGGCGCGCTTCTGTAAGCTGCGCATTACCACGCTAATGCGCATTCTGAAAGATGAGCTGATTCTTGCCTATTCTACCTCCAGCTCAGAAACCGTGCTGCCGCGCATTATGCAGAAGATGGAAGCCTACGGTGCGCCGAAAGCCATCACCAGCTTCGTGGTGCCGACCGGTTACTCGTTCAACCTCGACGGTTCAACGCTGTATCAGAGCATCGCGGCGATCTTTATCGCCCAGCTGTATGGCATCGATCTGTCGCTGACCGACGAGATCATTCTGGTGCTGACGCTGATGGTGACCTCGAAAGGCATCGCTGGCGTGCCGGGCGTCTCCTTCGTGGTGCTGCTGGCAACGCTGGGCAGCGTGGGCATTCCGCTGGAAGGCCTGGCATTTATCGCTGGTGTCGATCGCATCATGGACATGGCGCGTACCGCGCTGAACGTGATCGGTAACGCGCTGGCGGTGCTGGTGATTGCGCGCTGGGAAGACCAGTTCGACACCAAACAAGCCGCCGCCTACGAGCAACAGCTGCGCACGCAAAGCGCCAGCTAATCTTCCAGGTGCGCATGAATGCGCACCCTACGAAAACCTCGCCATTCATGGCGACCGCTACGCACAGAAACCCGCTTCGGCGGGTTTTTTTATGTCCGCTGCGGCAAAAAGCAAAAAAATCCCGCGCAGCAGAGGAATTAACAATTCTGTGTGATATATAGTTTTACGAATAAATTATTCTTACACAGGAGTGTCTCATGCAGATCGATCTGAGCCAGATGATCACCGAAGGTCGTAATCCCGCCAGCCACAACATTGATGAGCTGACCACCGAAGCGATGCTGCGGGTGATCAATGATGAAGACAAAAAAGTGGCGCTGGCGGTGGAGGCCATCGTGCCGCAGATTGCGCAGGTGGTGGATGCCATCACCCACGCCTTCAGCAAAGGCGGTCGCCTGATCTATTGCGGCGCAGGCACGTCGGGTCGTCTGGGGATTCTGGATGCCAGCGAATGTCCGCCGACCTTCGGCACGCCGCGCAGCCAGGTGGTTGGGCTAATTGCCGGCGGCCACACCGCGATTTTGCAGGCGGTGGAAAACGCCGAAGACAACGTGGAGCAGGGCGCGCAGGATCTGCGTGATATCAATTTCAACGCTAACGATGTGCTGGTCGGGATTGCCGCCAGCGGCCGCACGCCCTATGTGCTGGGCGCGCAGGCGTACGCGCGTCAGCAAGGCGCATTTACCGCAGCGTTAACCTGTAATCCCAACAGTCCAATGTCGCAGGCCGCGGATGTGGCGTTGACCCCGGTGGTCGGCCCGGAAGTGGTCACCGGTTCTTCGCGCATGAAAGCCGGCACGGCGCAGAAGCTGGTGCTAAATATGCTCACCACCGGCGCGATGATTCGCAGCGGCAAGGTGTACGGCAATCTGATGGTCGATGTGGAAGCCACCAACCAGAAGCTGGTGCAGCGCCAGGTGAACATCGTCAAACAAGCCTCCGACTGTGACGATGCTACCGCACAGCAGGCGTTGGCGGCGAGTAAT
Source organism: Pantoea leporis (assembly GCF_028048155.1). Lineage (NCBI taxonomy): Bacteria > Pseudomonadati > Pseudomonadota > Gammaproteobacteria > Enterobacterales > Erwiniaceae > Pantoea > Pantoea leporis. The sequence goes on along the minus strand of NZ_JALMEU010000007.1, from coordinate 93,689 downwards.
GGGCACTGTAAAACCGCGATTGTCATGGTGCTGGCGGGATTAACGGCCGATGAAGCAAAATCGCTGCTGAGTCAGAATCAGGGCTTCATTCGCAACGCTTTGCGTGACGCAGGAGCGCAATAATGGCGGCCATTACCGAAGATCTGGTGCGCGACATTTTGCTGGCGGTGGGCGGCGCCAATAATGTGGTGCAGTGCGGCAACTGCATGACGCGCCTGCGTCTGACACTCAACGATGCCGCGCGAGTGGATAGCGCCACACTCAAAACGCTGCCGGGCGTGCTGGGCGTGATCGACAGCGATGCGCAGCTGCAGATCGTGCTCGGTCCCGGTAAAGCGCAAACTGCAGCAGAGAAAATGCAGGCACTGCTTAATCAACAGGCGCCGGGCGATCTGCAGGCCATCGCCAGCGCGCAAAAGCAGCAGATGAAGGCGAAGCAGACCAGCGCATTGCACCGTTTTCTCTCCTGCTTCGCCACCATCTTTACGCCGCTGATCCCCGGTTTTATCGGTGCCGGCTTGCTGCTGGGTTTCGCCACGCTGATTGAGCAGATCTTCCACCTTAATCAGCCTGGCGATCATGCACGCTGGCTGCTGGATACCGTGGCGTACATGAAGGTGTTTGGCAAAGGGTTGTTCACCTTCCTGAGTATTTTGATTGGCTATAACGCGCAGAAAGCCTTTGGCGGTACCGGCGTCAACGGGGCCATTATCGCCTCGCTGTTTGTGCTCGGTTATATCCCTGACGCGAAGGTCGGTTATTACAGCGGGATGCAGGATTTCTTCGGCATGGTGATCGATCCGCGCGGCAATATTATTGGCGTGCTGCTGGCGGCAATATTTGGTGCCTGGATTGAGAAACAGCTGCGAAAAATCATTCCCGATAATCTCGATATGATCCTGACATCGTTGCTGACGTTATTAATTACCGGCGCGGTGACTTTCCTGGTGATTATGCCAATCGGCGGCGAATTATTTAAAGGCATGTCGTGGTTGTTCATTCATCTAAATAACAATCCGTTTGGTTGCGCTATTCTGGCCGGACTGTTTTTGATCGCGGTGATGTTTGGCATTCATCAAGGCTTTATTCCGGTCTATTTCGCGCTAATGGAAACCCAGGGCTTTAACTCGCTCTTCCCAATTCTGGCGATGGCTGGCGCCGGGCAGGTCGGCGCGTCACTGGCGTTATGGTGCAAAGCGGATAAAGACTCACTGCTGCGTAAACAGATCAAAGGCGCCATTGTGCCGGGCTTGCTCGGTGTCGGCGAACCGCTGATTTATGGCGTCACGCTGCCGCGTCTGAAACCCTTTATCACCGCCTGTTTTGGCGGTGCGCTGGGCGGCTTCTTTATCGGGCTGGTGGCATGGCTGGGATTGCCAGTGGGAATGAACACCGTGTTTGGCCCTTCAGGTTTAGTCACATTGCCGCTAATGACCTCATCGCAGGGCATTTTTGCCGGCATGGCGGTGTATCTCGCCGGGCTGATCGTGGCGTGGATTGGCGGGTTCGCCTTTACCTGGTGGGGCGGCACCCGCAATGTGGATTTAAGTTAAGTGAAGTACGGATATCGACCAGGTCGGCATAAAGCGTGACCTGGTCTAACCGTGATCACGATCACGCTTTTAAACTCTCTCAAGTCGCTTAACCCGTCACAGCCACATTCACTGCTTAAGTACCGTTTGTAAGTAAAGCGTTAGCAAAAAATAAAGGTTTTATTAAGGAGATAGAAAGCCAGACCTAATATTTAAAATGGCCTCAAATTATTTAGAATATCCAACCTGCATCGCAATTAATTCCCCGAGATGACAATAGGTTACTCATAATTGTCTTTTGCACTCACCAGCGAAAAAGTCTATACCTAAAGCCAATTAATCTATAACAACAATTCCATCCCTTTTTTCACTGCACCGTATTTCTTCACACAGTTGTTCTCAAATTAGATTGCTACACGGGATTGGTCATTATCTGCCGCTTTATCCCCACGCGAAGAATTTAACGCTGTTGCAATAACAGCGCGGACGCTGCACGCCCACTGGAGGAAGTATGAGGTTTACATTAAATCCTATCGCATTAGGGATGTTGGCGGCGCAATTGCTGATCTATCCAGCAATGCAAAGTCAGGCTGTTACGTTGGGGACTTACACACCAGAAAATAATGACAACCAAACCGGTAAAATTACCGTTAGCAGCGGCAATGAAACTTTGACCGGCAATCAGGCATTCACGGCAGGAACGGATGGCGCGGTCACCACCACGCTCGGGCAAGTGGCGATCACCTCGGGATCGCAGTATCTCAATCAGGATCGCCTGGATCCCGGCCCGCAAAACTTTGCGATCACCACGCCCGATCCCGCGACCGGCACCAACAGCACATTCCAGGTATATAACTCCGCCAGTCTTGTCGCCTTAGCGCCCGTCACCAGCGCCACCAGCGTGCCGGATGTGCAGAACGTCAATGATGCGCAGTACATCGATGCGCGCGTTGCGGATGTTACCGGCGGTACGCTGGATGTGAATATCGGGCAGGCGAATGCGCTCAGCAGCGCCAGCACCAACAGCTGGACCATGGCTGCTAAACAGACACAGCTATTTGATGTGAGCGGCACCGGCACGGTGAACTGGAACAGCAATAACCGCATCAGCTTTTTCGGTGCCACCGCTACGCCGGACGGCGCGGGATCGGCCACCAGCAGCTATCAGGTGCAAAACCTCGCCACCTATAACGGCGCATTCAGCGTGCAGACGCTGGATGGCAAAAGCACCAGCTTTACCGTCACCAACGCCAGCCAGCTGCAAAGCTACAACAACTGGCTGATCGGTCAGCTGCAGGCGGGCAATCTTGATAAAACCCGTTATCTGCCTGAATTCAACAAAGCCGTCACCCTCACCAATGCCAACATCGTCTACAACGTTAGCGCCACGCCGCCAGACGAGGTGACGCAGGCGATCGGCAATCGCATTGTGATCAATGCCAATGGCGCGGACGCGAGGGTCAATCTGGCGGCGGGTAAAACGCTGGAAGTGGTGGGCGCGACGGGCGGTGCGATCAAAGCCTCCAACGGCGCGCAAGCGGTGATTGATGGCAAACTGGCGAGTCGCGGCAGCATCACCAATAACGGCACGGCGCTGGTGTTAACCGATAACAGCAGTGGAACCAATAATGGGGTAATTAACGGCGGCTTCCTCAATCGTCAGGATGGTACCGGCATTGGCTCGACCGGCTACGGTGCCAACGGCGTAGCCGTGCAAACCGGTAGCACCTTTAACAACAACGGCATCCTCAACCTCGCCACCACCGGCAGCAATTCACAGTATGGCGTGGCGGGCATCAATCTTGGCGTGTCATCCACCGCCAATAACAGCGGCAATATCAACGTCGGCGTCAACGGTTCGAGCGCGCGCGGCACCGCGTCTGGCGTGTTACTGACCGACGCCACTTCCAGCTTCACCAATAACGCCAGCGGCAATATCTACATTGGTCGCGGACCGCAAAACAGCCTTGGTGAGGCGACGGCGGATACCGCGATGAACCAAAGCGGGTTGACCAGCGGTATCGCTCTGGTCGCCAACGGCAACGCGGTTAACAACGGCAACATTACCCTCGGCACGAGAACGCAGAACGCGGCGGGGATGTCAGCGACCGGTGCGAATAACGCCACCATGATCAACACCGGCGCCATCAATGTGAACGGTGCGGCTGCCACCATTCCGCGTGAAAACGTCGGCATGCTGGTGACCAACAGTGCCGGCAACATCAATAACGCGGGTACCATTAACCTGAATGGCGTGAACGGCACCGGCCTGAAAGTGCTGGCGACCAATGGCAACACCGCCAGCGCCACCTCAACTGGCACCATCAACGTGGCAGGCGGCGCCGATCCTGCCAGCGGCACGCGCAACTATGGCGTGTGGGTGGAAGGGCAAGGTGCAACCGGCACGGCGCAGGCCACCGTCGATGGCCCGATCAATCTCAGCGGCAATGGCGCGATCGGCGTACATGCGCGCGGCAATTCCACGGTGACCGTGGATCCGGCTGCCGTGCCGACCTTTTCTAACGGTACCAATCAGATCGCCTTCTTTGCCTACGGCCCCAATGCGCTGATTAACGTGCTGGGTAACAATCCGTTTGATGTCACCACGCAGAACTCCACGCTGTTTCGTGTTGAGCAGGGCGCAGACTTCAACGGTAACGCCTTGTCGCTCACCGCGTCGGGTGCCGGTTCTACCGCCGTGCTCGGCAGCGGCGCAGGCACCGAGGTGAGCAGCGATGCGGCAGTGATCAACGTCAGCGGCAGCGGTGCCAATGGCATTACGGTGGAAGGGGGCGCAACGGGTGTTATTGATGCCGCAACCACCATGAATCTCACCGGTAGCAACGCAATTGGCGCGATCGTTGACGGACAAAAACACGATATCTTTGGCAGAAACAGCGGCTCGCCGGTGACCAGCACCCGCCTGAACTCTGCGGCGTCATTGAATGCGTCACAGAGTGGGTTGACTGGTTATCTGGCCCGCAATCGCGCGCAGTTGACCAACAGCGGCGATATCACCTTCAGCGGCGCCAACGCCACCGGCATTCGCGTCGAGAGCGGTGCGACCGGCACCAACAGCGGCAATATCAACATCAACGATGGCGGTACCGGCATCGCGGTGAACAGCGGCAGCAGCACCTTTGCCACCACCGCCAATAACACCGGCACCATCAATGTTAATGGCGGCAGCACCACCAACCGCAGCCGAGGCGTCAGCGCCAGCGGCAATCGCGCGGTAGCCAACCTGAACGGTGGCACGCTGAATCTCAACGGCACCGGCGCGATTGGGGCGGAAGCGCTCAACGGCGCGCTGGTGAATATCGCCGCCGGTATTCAATAACAGTGACCAAATTGCCTATCACGCGGCGGGCAGCGGATCGCGCATTAGCTCCGCCACCAATGCGTTAAATATCAACAGCAGCGGCTCAACCGGCTATCGCATTGATGACGGCGCGGCGCTGAGTTTCACCACGCCGACCACCCTCACCGCCAGCGCCAGCAACAGCACCGGCGCGATTATCTCCGGCAGCGGCAGCAGCCTGAATAGCAGCAACGCCAACTTCACCGCCAGCGGCCAGGGCAGCACGGCGATCCGTGCTGAGGGCGGTGCGAACGCCACGCTCGATAGCGGCAGCAGCATCAATCTCAGCGGCAGCAACGCGGTCGGCGTGCTGATCAATAATCTGCGTACCGATTTGAGCAACGCGCTGGATGGCACGTCAGCGGCCACCCGCGTTACCAGCAACGGCAATGTGAGCGGCGCGGGCAATGGCGCGATGGGTTTTGATGTCACCAACGGCGCAGAGCTGGTCAACAACGGCAATGTGAACCTCACCGGCAGCAACAATATTGGGATTCGTTCGCGCGCCGGCAGCACGCTGACCAACAACGGCGTGGTCAACGTAGCCAACGGCACCGGGTTGGATGTCTCCGGCAGCGGCAGCACGCTGGCGAAAGGCGGCACCATCAATGTCGATAACGGTGTCGCGGGCGTGCGCATCAGCGACGGCGCGCAGCTGGCGCTTACCGGCAGCAACACGGTGATTACCACGCGCGGCAATGCGCATGGCATTTTGCTGGATAGCGGTGCGTCCGCTCTCAGCGCCAGCGACGCCACGGTGAACGTGCTGGGCAGTGGCAACGGCATCGAAAACCGCGCCGAACTGAGCAACGTTGGTCTGAGCAATCTCACCATTAACGTCGGCGACGGCAACGGGATTCGCACCGCCGTGCCATTTGATCCGGCTTCGACGGTGACCACCAACGTCTCCGGCAGCGGCAGCGGCCTGAATATCGCCAATGCCGATGGTTCCACCACCCGCGGCGATCTGACGTTGGGGTCGGGCTATCAATTTAATGTTACCGGCGCAGGCGGCACCGGTATCCGCGCCAATACCACCGGCAATGTCACCACCGCTGCCAACGTCAATATCGACAATGCGGCGGGCGGATCGGCGCTGGTCTCCAGCACGGCGGGCACCATCGTCAATACCGGCAACTTCACCTCCAACAGCCTGACGGCGCCGGTGGTGGATCTGCGCGGCGGTAAAACCATCTTCGAGAACCTCGGCAACATCATCACCGCCAATCCACAAACCGTGGCGGTAGCAGGCAGCAACGCCGATGACGAAATTCTGCTGACCGAAGGCGCGGTGCAGGGCGATATCAATCCGGGCGGCGGATCGGATCGGTTCCGCTGGACGGGCGGAACGCTCAACGGCAGCCTGACCATGGGCAACGACAACAACAACACCGCTGAAGTGAGCAATGTCGATCTCGGCACCACCTACCATCTCACCAGTGGTAATGGCACCGGCAACACCTTGACCTTCAATCAGATTGGCGCGCGCGGCGGCAGCTTCAGCGCCGACGATCTCAGCAAAGGCGTTAATCTTGGCAGCGGCTGGAGCACCATCAACTTCGCCAATACCCAATGGACACTAACCGATAACCTGCAGCTGGCGCACAGCACCATCAATGTCGATGCGGATTCCACGCTGTATGCCGGCGATAACGTGCATCCGACGCTATCCGGCGGCACCGCCGATTCGCTGCTGGTGAACAACGCCGGTACGCTGGATCTCACCAACGGCGCGGGTTCACCGGGCAACACGCTGGATATTGCTGGCTCGCTGGCGTCGAGCGGCGGCCAGCTCAATCTGGTCACTAATCTCAACCAGGGTGGTGCGCTAAGCAATCAGTTCACTGACCACATTAACGTCACCGGCAATGCCAGCGGTACCACGCTGGTGAATGTGAAACTGGCGGATGCCAGCATCGGCGCACTCACCGATCTCAATCAAAATGGAGGGGTAGAGGGCAACGAAGGGATCTCGCTGGCGCAGGTCGGCGGTAATGCCAGCGCCAACAGCTTCGCGTTGAAGGATGGCTATCTCGGTGCCGGGCCGTGGCAATATCGGCTCTACACCTTTGCACCGGGCAGCAGCGATCCCAGCCAGCGTTTAGTCAGCGGCAGCGGCAATAACTATTGGGATTACCGTCTGGCGAACTACTACGTGTGTGAGGATAGCGCTAACTGTCAGCCGACCTTCGTCACCGATGCCTTTGGCACGCCGCAAAGCTACGATTCGCGTCCGGCGGTGGTGCCGCAGGTGCCATCTTATGTGTCGGCACCGGTTGGCCTGGCCTATTACACCTCGGCGATTATCGACGATCTGCATAAACGTCTTGGTGAACTGCGCCACGAGCAGACACGTCCGCAAGGCAACGGCGGCGAGATGTTCCTGCGCTATATCGGCTCGAACCTGAAGTACAAGAGCGATAAGAGTTTCCGCGACTTCGGTTACGACTTTGACCTCGATTACAGTGCGGTGCAGGTGGGCGGCAATCTGCTGCGACTCGATGGCGAGCAGGATAGCCTGCGCGGCGGTTTAGCCTATACGCGCGGTAATACGCGCATTCGTCCGCATGCGGCCGACGGTTACAGCAGCACCACTTTCGACAGCGACAGCCTGGCGTTTTACGGCACCTGGCAGCGTCAGAGCGGCTTCTATCTGGACGGTGTGTTGTCATTTGACTGGCATCGCGGCGAAACCGATATCGCCCGCACGCAAGAAGTTGCGAAGCTGAAAGGCCACGGCTGGACGGCATCGCTGGAGAGCGGCTATCCGTTTGCGTTGGGCGATGGCTATAAGCTTGAGCCGCAGGCGCAGCTGATGTACATGAAGCTGAATATGAATGATTTCACCGATAAAGACGGCAATAACGTGCGTTACGGCGACTATAACCAAACTATTGGTCGTCTCGGCGCGCGCCTCGATCGTACCTGGACCGACGACAGCAATCGTCAATACACCCCTTATCTGCGCGCGAACTACTACAAAGGTTGGGGCGGCAGCGCAGATACCTCGGTGTCATCGGTGGATAATCCGGCATTTGGCGCCACCTTCAGCAGCGGCAAGTTTGGACAGATGTGGGAAGTGGGCGCCGGCGGCACCGCAACCTTGCAGAAGGATGTTTCATTGTATGCGGAAGCGGATTATCGCAAAGAGATCGCTGGCAATGGTGCTAAAGGGTGGCGGTATAACGTGGGGGTCCGCTGGCAATTCTGATTTCCCTGCGCCCTTTGCGCCGCAGGTGCGTTGGCTGCGCTCGCTCACCCCGGTCACAGAGTTCACTCTGCTCCCGGGGATGAGCGAGCTTGCCGCCTTCCTGCGACACAAATGGCTTTGGGAAATCCCATCTCCCTGCGCCCTTTGCGCTGCAGGTGCGTTGGCTGCGCTCACTAACCCCGGTCACAGAGTTCACTCTGCTCCCGGGGATGAGCGAGCTTGCCGCCTTCCTGCAACACAAATGGCTTTGGGAAATCCCATCTCCCTGCGCCCTTTGCGCTGCAGGTCTGCTGACTGGGTTTTTAATTAAAGATTGATTTGGTTTATTGTAAAACCCGGTTAATCGATGAGCTAAGTGAAAAAGTGTGAAAGCCGCTGCAAAGCGGCTTTTTTATTGCCCTGAATTTGAAACTGGTGCTAAAGCTCAAGCCGTACGATGCCGAAAAGATAAAAAAGTATTATCGATTGCTTCTTTTCGCCTGCGTATTGCAAGGACACACACATGCGTAACAACCAGCCCGTCACTCAGCGTGAATTCGCTTTTGACGATGACGCCACATTGATGTCGACTACCGATCTCAACAGCTACATCACCTATGCCAACGATGCCTTTATTGAAGTCAGTGGCTTCAGTCCGGAAGAGGTGAATGGCCAGCCACACAACATGGTGCGCCACCCGGATATGCCGCCGGAAGCCTTTGCCGATATGTGGGCGACCCTCAAACAGGGCGAACCGTGGACGGCGCTGGTGAAAAACCGGCGTAAAAATGGCGATCACTATTGGGTGCGCGCCAACGCCATTCCGGTGGTGCGTGAAGGCAAAGTGCAGGGTTTTATGTCGGTGCGCACCAAGCCGTCGGTGGAGGAGGTTCGCCAGACCGAAGCGCTGTACCGCGACTTCCGCGAAGGGCGCGTCAAAGGACGCCGCTTCCATAAAGGCTTGATGGTCGGCACCGGCTGGCGTCGCCTGGGCTCGATCCTGAAAACTCTGCCGCTGCGCTGGCGCATCCGCTCAACCTTATTAACGCTGCTGCCGCTCTCGGTGATTGGCGTCTGGCTGCTGGGCCTTGCACCTCTTGCCGTTGGCTGCTTTGCCGGCGGCATGGCGGGCCTTTTACTGCTGGCGAGTCTGTGGCTGGAGCAGCAAATTTCACGTCCGATGGAGCGCATGTGCCGTCAGGCATTGAGCGTGGCGACCGGCGCCAGCCATAAAGTGGAACAGATCGATCGCGTTGATGAGATTGGCGTGACGCTGCGCGCCATTGGCCAGCTTGGGCTGATGTTCCGCTGGCTGGTGGATGATGTCAGCGGCCAGGCGATCAACGTGCTGAGCGCCAGCGATGCCATTGCGCGCAGCAACGACGAATTGAGCCGTCGCACCGAACAAGCAGCGGCTAACGTGCAGCAAACCGCCGCCACCATGAACGAAATGACCGCCACGGTGAAGAGCAACACCGATACCGCCAAAGAGGTCAATGGGCTGTCGGAAAACACCAGTCATGCGGCGATCAAAGGCGGCGAAGTGATGCAGGAGATGGTGGGCATGATGGCGGAGATCGCCGACAGCTCGAAGCGCATCGCCAACATCACCAGCGTGATTGACGGTATCGCTTTTCAGACCAATATTCTGGCGCTTAACGCCGCAGTGGAAGCCGCGCGCGCCGGTGAGCAGGGCAAAGGCTTTGCGGTGGTGGCCGGTGAAGTGCGCAATCTCGCGCAACGCAGCGCCAAAGCCGCCAGCGAAATCAAACATCTGGTGGAAACCAGCGCCAGCCGCGTGCAATCGGGCAGCGATCACGCCGATGCGGCTGGGCACACCATGCAGGAGATTGTCGATCAGGTGCAGAATGTCACTGCGCTGATCGCGCAAATCAGCGGCGCGACCGCCGAGCAGGCCATCGCCCTAACGCAGGTCAGCACAGCGGTGGAAGATCTCGACGATATCACCCATCGAAACGCCGCGCGCGTGGCGGAAAGCGCCGAAGCGTCCGGTCGCATGAAGCATCAGGCCAATCGTCTGGTGGAAGCGATCAGCGTGTTCCGTTAACGCATGTCGCGTTCGGCGCGCAGTGCGCCGGGTGGCGTGCCAACAATGCGTTTGAAGGCGCGGCTAAACGCCGCCAGCGAACCGTAACCGAGGTGGAAGGCAACGCTTTCCACCGCTTCGCCCTCGTTCACGATACGTTCCACCGCCAGCCGCATGCGCAGCTCGGTAAGATAGCGCAGCGGCGTCATGCCGGTTGCCGTCTGGAAGCGCGCGGCAAACACCGAGCGTGAACTGCCGGATTCGCGCGCCAGCCGCTCCACCGTCCAGTTTTCGCCGGGTGCGCGATGCATCGCCGCCATCGCCAGGCTGAGACGCGGATCGCGCAGCGCCTGCACCAGGCCGCTGCCTTTGCCGCAGCCGTTCTCCACCCAGCCCCGCACAATTTGCGCCGCCACCACATCCGCCAGCCGCGACAAAATCCCGGCGAAACCGGCTTTGCGCTGCCGCGTTTCGCGCTCCATCGCATCGAGAATCGGCTGAATTTCCGGGTACTGCGCCAGCAGCGTACTCACCAGCATCACGTCTGGCATGGTGTGCACCAGCGGCTGCATGCCGCCCAGTTCAAACGCCATGCAGGCGCTGAACAGAATCACATCGCTGTTATCCGGGCAAAGTTCGGTGCTGTCGTCGATGGCACAGACGCTGGCGCAAATCGGGCGGCTATTAAACGTCGAAATGGGTTCGCAAACGGCCTCTTCGCTGGAGATCAGCGCGTGCGGTTTGCCGTGCGGGATCAGCAACGCATCGCCGGCCTGCAGCGGATAGATCACGCCTGACGCCGAGCGAATCAGTAACGATCCGCGCCCAACAAAATGCAGCTGCGCGCGACCAGGCGCGTCGTCATATTGCAGGCCAAAAGGCGCGTGCAGCGCGATACGCTGGTATTTGACGCCGTACAGGCGCATGCCCATCAGCAATTCACTGGTCAGATCTTCATAGCGACTCATACCAATCCCAGACGAATAATCAAAAAACAAAGTTTCTGCATCATAGATCGTCTGATGAACAGTCACTATGCTTAACGCTAAATATTTTGTGATGGGGATCACAGATGAGCCTGGATACTGAAATAGTCGAAACACCGTTAGACGTGGATAAACCGGCGTGGGGCGCGGTGTTTGCCATGGCCTTTGGCGTGTTCGGCCTGATTACCGCAGAATTTCTGCCGGTCAGCTTGCTGACGCCGATCGCCGACACGCTACGCATCAGCGAAGGGCAGGCGGGACAAACCGTGACCGTCACTGCGCTGGTGGCGCTGCTCACCAGCCTGGTGATTGGCAACGTGACGCGCCAGCTCGATCGTCGCGTGGTGATGCTGGCCTTTACGCTGCTGCTGATTGCCTCCGCGCTGCTGGTGGCCTTTGCCGAGAATCTGCCAATGATTCTGCTGGCCCGCGTGCTGCTGGGCGTGGCGATTGGCGGCTTCTGGACGCTCTCGACCGCGATTACCATGCGTCTGGTGCCGAGCGATCAGGTGCCGCGCGCGCTGTCCATCGTGTTTAGCGGTATTTCGCTGGCGACCATTATTGCTGCGCCGCTCGGCAGCTATCTGGGCGGCATTATTGGCTGGCGTAACATCTTCATTCTGACCGCCGCATTAGGCGTGCTGGCGCTGCTGTGGCAGTTCTTCACCTTGCCCGCGATGCCGCCGATTAATAAAGCGCGCAGCGGTGGCGTGCTGGATCTGCTGCGTAAAAGCGTGATGCGCTGGGGCATGCTGGCGGTGATCATGATGTTTACTGGCCACTTCGCCTTCTTTACTTATCTGCGTCCGTTCCTCGAAGGCAGCGCGCAGCTGAACGTCAATCAGCTGTCGCTGGTGCTGCTGGCGTTTGGCGTGGCGAACTTCTTCGGTACTTCGCTGGCAGGATATCTGGTGACGCGCAGCGTATCGCTGACATTAACCGCGATGGCGCTGGTGATGAGCGTGACCGCGCTGCTGCTGGTGAGCTTCGGCGAGGTGTCGTGGCTGGTCGCGGCGGGCGTGGCGCTGTGGGGCCTGGCGTTTGGTTCGATGCCAACCGGCTGGTCAACGTGGATATCCCGCGCGGTGCCGGACGATGTGGAATCAGGCGGCGGTTTGCTGGTCGCCACCATTCAGCTGGCGATCACCGCCGGTGCCGCAGCCGGCGGCTGGATGTTTGATCTGCAAGGCGCTGGCGGCGTGTTCCTCGCCAGCGGCGTGCTGATGCTGCTGGCGGCCATCACCATCTTCACCCGTGTTCGTCATCACGGCTGATGCGTCTGCAATCCGTAGCGGCGCAATTTATTGCGCGTCTTTGACCTTATATAAGGCAGAAAGGTGCGCGATTAATCGCGCCGCTACAGAGATGTGCGCTGTGCCTATCGCAGCCATATATCCTGCCTTTTAATTAAATGTCAGATTTTTAACCCTTTGCACAAAGGTTAATCCAAACGTGCTTTTTATGTTCAAAATATTCGAATGACAACGGCAAATCTCTCCGCTTTTTACTGATCAATTCTGCGCCTATTATATCTCTCAACAAGGCGATGACGCCTTACTCAATCAAACGTACATTAAGGAATTGACCATGAAAACCATCAAAACTTTTGCTGCTGTTGTTGCTCTGACCGTTCTGCCATTCGCTACCTTTGCGCAAAGCATCACTGCAACCGCTTCAACGCTGGATGGAGCAGAAGCGCAAATCGCTGCTCAGGCGCATGAAGCTGGTGCTTCGTATAAAGTGACCGAAGCCAACTTTAACAACGGCGTGCACATGACTGCGGAACTGACCAAATAAGTTGCATTAACGTTCTGTGCTGACAGGGTGCCTTCGGGCGCCCTGGCGGCGTTGGTAAGCCGATAAAATCCTGTCACTTTCCCTTCGAAATGATTACTATTCTCAAAAAGTAGCACCCTTCGTCGGCTCGCCTCGGGCTGTCTTTTTAACATTGGTTGTAATGTCGGGCTTTCACTTCACTGCCATCAGGCGGTGTTTTTGCTATGGAGAAGTTATGAAGGCGAATAAAAAATCGTGGGCGCTGCGTCCACTGCTGCTGGCAACAGCGCTGTTCTCAACCTCTGCGGTGATGGCGGCGGAGTCTCAGCCGTTCAACCAGGCGATCTCAAAAGGCGCTTACGAGTTGGCGTTCAGCAACAGCGATAATGCGCTGTTCCTGGCGACCGCGCAGAGCACCACCGACAAAAAAGGCGGCACCGTTTATCGTCTCGATCCGCAGGATCTGGCGGTAAAGCAAACCATCAACACCGATCTGCCGACCTTTGGCGCGGCGATCAACCAGAAAACCAACATTCTCTATTTGGGTAACACCCGCGATGCTGCACTGACTGCAGTGGATGCCACCAGCGGCAAGGTGATCAACACGCTGGTGCTGGATGGTCGTCAGCGCAGTGAAACCGTGCGTCCGCTGCAGCCGCGCCAGTTGGCGGTTGATCCGGCGACCGATCGCGTTTACATCACTGGCCTCGGTGAGCAGAGCGTGGTGTGGGTGGTGGATGGCAAAACCCTGCAACTGATCAGCACCGTGCCGAACACCGGTAAAATGGGCACCGGTTTAGCGATCGATTCTGCGGCGCAAAAACTGTACGTCACTAACTCCGATGGCGAACTGGTGACCATCAATACGCGCCTGAACGCGATTGAAAAGCGTCAGAAAATCGATGGCGACAACGATCACTTCTTCCTCAATATCTCGCTGGATACCAAAGGCCATCGCGCCTTCCTCAGCGACTCAAAACAACCGCAGGTGCTGGTGCTGGATACCCGCACTCAGCAGGTGATCCACAAGATCGATGTGCCGGAATCGCTGGCGGTATTGTTTAATGCCGATCGTGATGAGCTGTACGTCACGCACCGTAAAGCGGGCGAAATCAGTATCATCGACGCCAGCAGTTACAAAGTAAAACGCACGGTGAAAGCGCCGGGCCTGCCAAACAGCCTGGCGCTTTCCGCCGATGGCAAAACCCTGTTTGTCAGCATCAAGCAGCCGGGTTCACGCAAAGAACCACCAAAGAATCCAGATAGCGTGCTGCGTATCGCTTTATAAGCGGTAATAGTCTGAATTAAAGGGCGGCTTGTGCCGCCCTTTGCATTTCCGCACTTCGCTGCGCCTATTCTTTACGCACATACGCTACCTTGTAGGACGACAACACCAATGGAGAGGATGCAATGAGCCAGTTTTTTATGCATGAGAAAAACGATCTGGTTAACGAAGCCATCGAAGGGGTTTTGCTGAGTACGCCGTGGCACAACCTCAGTCGCCTCGATCTCGGTGATGAGATTCGCGTGGTGGTGCGTTCGGACTGGGATAAAAGCAAAGTGGCGCTGATCTCGGGCGGCGGTTCTGGCCATGAACCGGCGCATGCCGGATTTGTCGGCAAAGGCATGCTGACGGCGGCGGTGTGCGGCGATATCTTCGCCTCGCCGAGCGTCGATGCGGTGTTGAACGCCATTGTTAACGTCACCGGCGATGCCGGTTGCCTGCTGATTGTGAAGAACTATACCGGCGACCGTCTTAACTTCGGACTGGCGGCAGAGAAAGCCAAAAACCTCGGCTACAAAGTTGAGCTGGTGATGGTGCAGGATGATATCGCGCTGCCGGAAAACCCGCAGCCACGCGGCATCGCCGGGACTGTGCTGGTGCACAAAATTGCTGGCTTTGCGGCGGAGCAGGGACAATCGCTGGATGAGGTCAAAGCGCTGGCGCAGCGCGCGATTGATGCCACATCGTCCATCGGTTTGGCTTTTGCCACTTGTCATGTGCCGGGCGAAAAACGCGATGAGCGCGTCGAGCCCGGGCACAGCGAGCTCGGCATGGGCATTCACGGCGAGCCGGGTGTAATCACGCTGGATACGCAAGACAGCCGCCAAATCACCAGCATCATGACCGATAAACTGGCGCAGGCGCTGCCGGACGGCAAGCAAGCGCTGTTGCTGATCAACAATCTCGGTGGCTTCTCGCAGCTGGAGCTGGCGCTGTTAACGCGTGAAGTGTTGCAGTCGCCGCTGGCGGCACGCATCACGCATCTGCTGGGGCCGGCAACGCTGGTCAGCGCGCTGGATATGAAAGGTTTTTCGCTGACGCTGCTGGCGCTGGAGGTGCCGTTCCTTGAAGCGTTAAACGCGCCGGTTCAGGTGCTGGGTTGGGTGCCGGTGTATGACTTTGCGCCGATCAGCCTGCAACGTGCAGAGAAAATCGGCAGCGTGCTGGATTTTGATGCCTCTGAGAATGCGGAGGTGGCGCGCATCGTCGCCAGCGTCACGCAGACGCTGATCGATCTGGAAAGCGAGCTGAACGCGCTCGATGCCAAAGTGGGCGATGGCGATACCGGCTCAACCTTTGCCGCCGGGGCGAAGAAAATTCAGCGCGGCCTGCAGGAAAAACAGCTGCCGCTGGATGAGCTGCCAACCTTGCTGGCGCTGATTGGCGAGCAGCTGGCGACGGTGATGGGAGGATCGAGCGGCGTGTTGATGTCAATTCTGTTCACCAGCGCCGGCCAGCAGCTGGAAGAGGGCAGCGCGCTGCCGCAGGCCTTGATGCACGGGCTGGAGCGCATGAAACATTACGGCGGCGCGCAGCCGGGTCATCGTACGTTGGTGGATGCGCTGCAACCAGCGCTGGAAGCGTTAGTGGCGGGCGAGTCGCTGGCTGCGGCGGCAGAAGCGGCGCAGAAAGGCGCCGACGCCACTGCGCAGATGCAGAGCGCCAAAGCGGGGCGTTCCGCGTATCTGAACCAGCAGAGTCTGGATGGCGTGAAAGATCCGGGCGCGTATGCGATTGAGAAGGTGTTTGCGGTGTTGGCGGGTTAAACAGAGTGCGCCTGGCCCCTCACCCAAACCCTCTCCCGCAAGCGGGAGAGGGGACTGACCGAGCACATATTTGACATTTGGCAGTGTCTCCCTCTCCCCGTGGGAGAGGGCCGGGGTGAGGGCACCAGACCGCACCGCACTACCACCTTACTCCGCGGCTTCGCGCATCATCTCTTCGTGTGGAATATCCTGCAAAATCTGCTCGAAACTGCGCAGACGTTTATAGATCGACATCAGCGTAATCAGCGTTGACCACGACGTGATCAAATACTGGAACGACGAGCGCACCTGATCAAACACATTGGTGATCTGGTTCAGCAGACCGAGCGTAATGGTACCCGCCACAATCGACGGGAACAGCACAAACAGCCCGAACACGTTATCCACCTGCAGATACATAATGCGGGTGATGTTGAAGTACAAATAGTGGAAATAGAGGCGGAAATAGTTCTGACGCACGCGGCTAAACAGCTCCTGCACCGTCGGCGGTGAGGCGCGTTCAGGATCGTCTTCGCCATATACCAGCTCTTTACGGTAGGCCGCTTCCACCCGCTGATTGCGGAACTCCAGCCCCGGCAGTTTAATCCCCACCAGCGCCAGCAGCGCGGTACCAAACAGCGACCACAGCAGCGCGGCAATCACCAATGCATACGGAATGCTGCCAAGAATGGGCACCTCTTTCACATGGTGCGACAGCGTGACCAGCACCGGCAGGAACGCCACCAGCGTCATAATCGCCTGAATAAAGTTGATGCCCCAATCCTGCAACGTGCCAGCGAAGCGCATGGTGTCTTCCTGTACACGCTGTGCCGCCCCCTCAACCAGACGCAGACGCTGCCAGTTGTGCATGTAGTAATTGTTCATCGCGGTACGCCAGCGGAATACCCAATGGCTGACGAAGAACGAGTTCATCACGCCAATCACCACCGCAATCAGCGCGATACCGAGAAACGCCAGCACTTGCACATAGAACTGGTGGATGGCGACGGAACCGGCTTTGGTCAGCGCCTGTTGAATCATGTCGTAGAACGGGCCGTACCAGGCGTTAACGCCCACGCCGACCTGCACGCCAAACCAGGTGACAAAGATGATCAGAATTGAACCCCAAACCGACCAGCGCTGCCACGGATGGTTATCAATCACGCGCCACGCCAGCGCAAAGAGGCCAGCAACGATCCAGTAATAGGCATAAAACCACAGTTGGCTGATGTGAATAAAACGGCTGGCATTGGTTGGCAAAGGTTCGTGCATCGCCGCCTGTAGTGCAGGCCAGCGCGCCGGGAAATCACTGAAAAAGCCAAACCAGGCAAAAATCGCCAGCAAACTCCAAATCGCAGCTGAGCTGAAAAACAGCGTTGGCCGCGGAAAAAAGGACTTAAACATAGGCACTCCGCTGTTGTGTGTACGCTTTTATACCGCTTCAGACCTCTATCTGTCTGTTGTGGGTTGTATCTGACGATGTCAGTTTCGCCGCTGCGATGTAAAACGACAGCGGCAATTGTTAAGTAATTAGTGCGAATTTGTTTCTAACAACTAAATTATCCACAGCAATGGTGTTACAATATTTGCACTGTTACCGGTAACAGTGCTGCTGTATCCCTTAAGCTATCAATAAAAAAACAATACAACGCAACTACTTAACTTTCATGCCGCATTATATGTGGTACTGAGGCAATGTCATGTCAGAACAAAAAAATGGTCACACTCGCAGGGATTTTCTGCTGAGAACCATCACCCTGGCGCCGGCAATGGCGGTGGGCAGTACGGCGATGGGCGCACTGGTGGTACCAATGGCCGCTGGGGCAGCAGAACAAAACGCATCACCACAACAGGCGCGTAGCTACCAGCCCACCTGGTTCACCGCCGAAGAGTTTGCCTTTATCACTGCGGCCGTGGCGCGCCTGATCCCCAACGACGAACGCGGTCCTGGCGCACTGGAAGCCGGCGTGCCGGAATTTATCGATCGTCAAATGAACACGCCGTATGCCACCGGTAACAACTGGTACATGCAAGGTCCGTTCAATCCCGATCTGCCAAAAGAGTTAGGTTATCAGCTGCCGCTGGTGCCGCAGCAGATCTACCGTCTCGGCCTCGCCGATGCCGATGGCTGGAGCAAAAAACAGCATGGCAAAGTGTTTGCCGAGCTGACGGGCGAACAGCAAGACGCGCTGCTGACCGCGTTTGAAAGCGGCAGCGCCGAGTTCCCGCAGCTGCCGGCGAAAACCTTCTTCTCCTTCCTGCTGCAAAACACCCGCGAGGGTTATTTCAGCGATCCCATCCACGGCGGCAACCAGGGCATGGTGGGCTGGAAGCTGATTGGCTTCCCAGGCGCGCGCGCTGACTTTATGGATTGGGTAGAACGCGGTGAACGTTATCCGTTCCCGTCAGTGGATATTCGCGGGGAGAGGACGTAAGCGTGGCAAATGAATTGAAAAAAGTGGATGCGGTCGTCGTCGGTTTCGGCTGGGCGGGTGCCATCATGGCGAAAGAGCTGACCGAAGCGGGCCTGAATGTGGTGGCGCTGGAGCGCGGTCCGCATCGCGATACCTACCCGGATGGATCTTATCCGCAGTCGATTGACGAACTGACCTATAACATCCGCAAAAAGCTGTTCCAGGATCTGTCGAAAAGCACCGTAACGATTCGTCACGATGCCTCGCAAACCGCCGTACCTTATCGCCAGCTGGCAGCGTTTCTGCCCGGCACTGGCACCGGCGGCGCGGGTCTGCACTGGTCAGGCGTGCATTTCCGTGTTGACCCGGTAGAACTGAACCTGCGCAGCCATTACGAGCAGCGTTACGGTAAAAACTTCATCCCGGAAGGCATGACGATCCAGGATTTCGGCGTCAACTATGACGAGCTCGAACCCTTCTTCGATCAGGCCGAGAAAGTGTTCGGCACTTCGGGCAGCGCCTGGTCAATCAAAGGCAAACTGCTGGGCAAAGAGAAGGGCGGCAACCCGTACGCGCCAGATCGTTCCAGCGATTTCCCGCTGCCGGCGCAGAAGCGCACCTACTCGGCACAGCTGTTCGCGCAAGCGGCGGAATCGGTGGGTTATCACCCTTATGATATGCCGTCGGCCAACACCTCAGGCCCCTACACCAACACCTACGGCGCACAGATGGGCCCGTGCAACTTCTGCGGTTTCTGCAGCGGTTACGCCTGCTACATGTATTCCAAAGCCTCGCCGAACGTCAACATCCTGCCCGCTCTGCGTCAGGAACCGAAGTTCGAGCTGCGCAACAACGCCTACGTGCTGCGCGTTAATCTGACCGACGATAAAAAGCGCGCCACCGGCGTGACCTATCTCGATGGTCAGGGCCGCGAAGTGGTGCAGCCTGCGGATCTGGTGATCCTGTCGGCGTTCCAGTTCCACAACGTGCACCTGATGCTGCTCTCCGGCATTGGCAAGCCATATAACCCGATTTCCAACGAAGGTGTGGTTGGGCGTAACTTCGCCTATCAGAACATCTCGACGCTGAAAGCGCTGTTCGACAAAAACACCACCACCAACCCGTTTATCGGTGCCGGTGGCGCAGGTGTGGCGGTGGATGATTTCAACGCCGACAACTTCGATCACGGTCCGCACGGCTTCGTGGGCGGTTCGCCATTCTGGGTGAACCAGGCCGGTACCAAGCCGATTTCCGGTTTGCCGACGCCGAAAGGTACGCCAAACTGGGGCAGCCAGTGGAAATCCGCGGTCGCGGATACCTACAACCATCACATCTCGATGGATGCGCACGGCGCGCACCAGTCGTATCGCGCCAACTATCTCGATCTCGATCCGAACTACAAAGATGCCTACGGCCAGCCGCTGCTGCGTATGACCTTTGACTGGCAGGATAACGACATCAAGATGGCGCAGTTCATGATCGGTAAGATGCGCAAAATCACCGAAGCGA
Organism: Pantoea leporis; assembly: GCF_028048155.1. Lineage (NCBI taxonomy): Bacteria > Pseudomonadati > Pseudomonadota > Gammaproteobacteria > Enterobacterales > Erwiniaceae > Pantoea > Pantoea leporis. The sequence continues at coordinate 73,844 of NZ_JALMEU010000007.1, read as the reverse complement.
TGAACCCGAAAATGATCATCGGCGGCGCGAAAGGGCCGGGCTCGCACTTCGACACCACCGTGTATCAAACCACGCACATGAGCGGCGGCGCGATCATGGGTGAAGATCCGAACACCAGCGCGGTGAACCGTTACCTGCAGAGCTGGGATGTGCCGAACGTGTTTGTGCCAGGTGCGTCGGCGTTCCCGCAGGGACTCGGCTACAACCCAACGGGCATGGTCGCCGCGTTGACCTATTGGTCAGCCAAAGCGATTCGTGAACAGTATCTGAAGAACCCCGGCCCGCTGGTACAGGCATAAGGAACACGGCGATGATCAAAAGCATTTTAGCCCTGTTTCTGGGCACCATGACGTTCGCCGCAGTGGCGGACGAAGCAGGTTCGGACGCGTTGGTGAAGCGCGGTGAGTATCTGGCGCGCGCGGGCGACTGCGTGGCCTGTCACAGCGCGCAGGGCGGCCAGCCGTTTGCCGGTGGACTGCCGATGGCGACGCCGATCGGCACCATTTACTCCACCAACATCACGCCGGATAAAACCACCGGGATTGGTGACTACAGCTACGACGATTTCCAGAAAGCGGTGCGTCACGGCGTAGCGAAAAACGGCGACACGCTTTATCCGGCGATGCCGTATCCGTCTTACGCGGTGGTCAGCGATGACGACATGAAGGCGCTCTACGCCTACTTCATGCACGGCGTGCAGCCGGTGGCGCAGGCCAACAAAGAGAGCGACATTCCGTGGCCGCTGTCGATGCGCTGGCCGTTGTCCATCTGGCGCGGCATCTTTGCGCCGGATGTGAAAGCGTTCCAGCCGGCGGCACAGGAAGATCCGCAACTGGCACGCGGTCGCTATCTGGTGGAAGGTCTCGGTCACTGTGGCGCTTGCCATACGCCGCGTAGCATCACCATGCAGGAAAAAGCGCTCAACAATGGCGAAGGCAATAACTATCTCGCCGGCAGCAGCGCACCGATTGATGGCTGGACCGCCAGCAACCTGCGTGGCGATAACCGCGATGGCTTAGGCCGCTGGAGCGAAGAGGATCTCAGGCAGTTCCTGCGCTTTGGCCGCAACGATCACACTGCGGTGTTTGGTGGCATGACCGATGTGGTGCAGCACAGCCTGCAGTATCTGAGCGATGACGATATCAGCGCGATTGCTAAGTATCTGAAATCCCTAGGCGCGAAAGATCCGAATCAGGCGGTGTTTAAGCAGGATGATGCGGTGTCTCAGGCGTTGTGGAAAGGTGACGACAGCCAGCCAGGCGCATCGACTTATGTCGATAGCTGCGCGGCGTGCCACAAAACCGACGGCAGCGGCTATCAGCGCTTCTATCCGGCGCTGCGCGGCAATCCGGTGGTGATGGCAGATGATCCGACCTCGCTGATTCACATCGTATTGGTCGGCGGCACTTTGCCTGGCGTGAAAGGCGCACCGACGGCGATCACCATGCCAGCGTTCGGCTGGCGTCTGAACGATCAGCAGGTGGCGGATGTGGTGAACTTTATCCGTGGCAGCTGGGGCAATGGCGTGAAGTCGAGCGTGTCGGCGAAAGATGTGGCCGAGTTGCGTAAAGATGAAACCGTGCAGCCGAAGCAGGGTAATGCGGATATTAAGGTGTTGGAAGGGCAGTAATATTAATGGAGGCCGGTATGGCCTCCATTTTTTAATCATGTACACTTATCAAAATATCCTCACTCCTTTAATATTATCTTACTTTAAGTATTTATGTAAAATTAAATGTGGTTTGTTTGATTTTTACATAATTAAATTTTTTATATATTGGTATGCTTTTTTTTAATTTTGCGATAGTGAGGGGTAATGTGAAGCGATTAACTTTGAGTATTGTTTTTTTATTATTATCTTATTGATTGCTCTTCTTTTTTTTAAGACCGTTCTGTTATTTTATTATTATGTAATTATTTAAAATCCGGACCTCAAGATGAGTTTATATAATTTGTTAACAAATTAACACAAGGAGTTGTTATGTTAAAATCTTATGATCCCACTCTGCCAGGTCTGGAAATTTGGGTAAATACGCCGTATCAATACTGGAAAGGAAATTATATTGATGTAAAAAATGGTACCGTTGAGTTTACTATTAATGGAAAAACATTCCGGACCAAAGTTGCAGAAAACGGTGATTGGGAATTCCAGTTGCCTCTCCAACTGGCTGAAGGTGGACATAATGTTGCCATCCGTTTTTATGATGCAGCGGGTAATCGTGGTGATGTTTATCAATCACGCATCAATGTTGATCTCAGCGCACCGGATAAGCCTGGTATCACAAGTGTTATGGATGATGTGGGGAGTGTTAAGGGGCCAGTTGGAAATAAGGGATTTACTGATGACCCTAAGCCGACGATTTCTGGTTATGCCGAGCCAGACAGTATTGTTCGTGTATACAGCAATGGCATCTTATTGGGTAGTGTGCAGGCTGAGAAAAATGGCCAGTGGACAATGGAACCTAAATTGAGTGATGGTGAACACCGTATCTACATCACCGCTACCGATCGTTTTGGTCAAGTCAGTGAAGATTCTGATGTCTTCACGCTATTTATCAATGAACCCACCATCAATAAACCTCAATTGCTGGAGGTGTATGACAATTACGGCCAGGAAACCGGTGTCATCAAACATGGCGAAAATACAGATGATCTTCGTCCATCACTGAGTGGTAATGCGCCAGTTGGCGCCGAATCCGTACATATTTATGTTAATGGAAAGCGCGTAGGGATTGCTCCGGTTGAGAATGGAAAGTGGGATTGGGAAGCAAACTCAGATGTTCTGCACTATGGCAAAAACAGCATTACTCTGCGTTCGCAGAACAACCGAGGTGAATTAAGCCAGCCAACCGCAGCGTTTGACGTGATTGCAGTTGCCCCCACTACCGTGAAGATTGAGTATGCATGGGATAATTTCGGTAATTCGCAGGGCAAACTCGCTTCTGGTGCTGACACCGATGATTTTACGCCATCCTTTAGTGGCAGTGCTGAAGCTCACAGTATTGTCTACCTTCATGCGCGTCATCAAAATGGCAGCTGGTCCCTTAAAGGCAGTGCCGTAGCCGATGCAAACGGATTCTGGAATATTGAAGTAGCTGAGCTGACTAACGGCAATGGCGTGTATGATTTCCAGGCATCTAACTCAACGAGTTATAACGGTAAGAGTGGCGAATTCTCTCTCCAGATCAATGCATATGTGCAACCAGTCATTGATTCCGCCTACGACAATAATGGCTACGTTCAGGGCACTATCCAGAACGGTGGTCGTACCGACGATTTGACGCCAACCCTGAAAGGGCATGCCACTGCTAACAGTATTGTCTACATTCATACTAAACATGAAAAGGGCACCTGGGTGGTCAGCGGCAGTGCGAAGGTCAACGCTCAGGGAGAGTGGACATTTGATTTACCGCAGCTTTCCGCCTATGGCAACTACGATTTCGAGGCCTCCAGCAGCGCGACACGCGATCCAAAAGCAGCGACTTTCACGTTGTATGCGGGCCCGGACGTGCAGATTACGCCGGTCATTGATTCTGCCTACGACAATAATGGCTATCTTCAGGGCACCATCCAGAACGGCGGGCGTACCGACGATCTGACACCAACCCTGAAAGGGCATGCCTCTGCTGGCGCGATTGTCTACGTTCATACTAAACATGAAAACGGTACCTGGGTGGTCAGCGGCAGTGCCAAGGCCAACGCCCAGGGGGAGTGGACATTTGATTTACCTCAGCTGTCCGCCTACGGCAACTATAATTTCGAGGCCTCTGGCAGCGCGACACGCGATCCAAAAGCCGCGACTTTCACGCTGTATGCGGGCCCGGACGTGCAGATTCCACCGGTCATTGATTACCTCATCGACAACAACGGTCTGAGGCAGGGCACAATCGAGCATAATGGCCGAACCGATGACCTGACGCCAACTCTGAAAGGGCATGCCTCTGCGGGCGCAATTGTCTACATTCATGCCAAGCATGAAAGCGGCAAATGGTGGGTTAGCGGCAGTGCGAAAGCGGATGCCAAAGGTGAGTGGTCATATGATATGCCGCAACTGCCTAATTACGGCATCTACGATTTTCAGGCTTCGGGCAGCGTGACCCACGATCCCAAAGCCGCTACTTTCACGTTGTATGCGGCTCCTGATGCTCCGGTGATTGATTCCGTTTACGACAATATTGGCCTGATCAAGGGCACCATTGCGAACAGTGGACGTACCGACGACCTGAAGCCAACCCTGAAAGGCAGTGCCCCTGCTAACGATACCGTCTACGTTTATGCTAAGCATGAAAATGGTACATGGTGGATAAGTGGCAGCACGAAAGCCAACGCCAAAGGAGAGTGGGCATATGATATGCCGCAGTTGACTGCCTACGGCACCTACGCATTCCAGGTCTCTGGCCGTGAAGTACGCGATCCCAGCGCCAGCATTTTCTCGCTGTATGCCGCGCCTGATAGTTTGGTTGTTCCGGTCATTGTTTCTGCCCATGACAACAATGGTCTGCTCCAGGGCAGTGTTGAGAACGGTGGCCGGACTGACGATTTGACGCCGACCCTGAAAGGCTATACATCGGCTAACAGCACCGTTTACATTCATGCCAGGCATGACAACGGCACATGGTGGATCAGTGGCAGTGCGAAGGCTAATGCCAATGGCGAATGGACATTTAATGTGCCGCAGCTCACCGCATACGGCAGGCACGATTTCCAGGTATCCGGCAGCACGGTACGGGATCCTAAAGCGACTATTTTCACCTTTGACGCCAAACCCGATAGTTTTACATCCGAAATGAATGGCATTTCATACGATTACTCAGCTGACTTACTCGCTACCAGCAGCCAAAAATCGATTGTGAATATGGCTAATAGCACTGCTGGGAATACACTGAGTATTAATGTCAGTGACATCCTTAGCGCGGGTAGCAAAGATCTCTTTATTCAGGATGGCAAAACGCAAATGGTGGTGCACGGCAATAAAAATGATGTCATTAAGCTTGATGATTTGTTAGGCAATGGCATTGATGAAGGTGATTGGCATCGGCAGAAAGGAAATGTATCAGTGGAAGGCTTGAAATATCAGATATATACCCACGACGGCTTGGATGTTGAATTACTGGTAGAACAAGGCGTGAAAATCGATCTGGTTTAACCGCGTCTAATCATGGCGGCAATATTGGCCGCCATTTCTTTATTAGTCTTCAAATATTCTCCAAATCCATCCCACGGGTCTTCGGCCCGTAAATCCCCACCGACAGCATCACAATCAGCATGCTTAGCACGATAAAGGCGATCACGCCCTGGCTGCCGGCATACTGCAAAATAAGGCCAATCAAAATACTGCTGAACACCGTCGACAGGCGGCTAAACGAGTAGCAGAAACCCACCGCGCGGGCGCGAATGTGCGTCGGGAAAATCTCGGTCTGATAAGCGTGATAGCTGAAGGTTAGCCATGCATTGCTGTAAGTGATCAGGAAACCACAGATGATCATCAGCACCGGATGGGTCATAAACGCAAACAGCGTGCCGAACACCACCGTCATCAGCGATGAAAACACGATCTGCCATTTATTCTCGAGCTTATCGGCGTAGCGGCTGCAAATCAGCGAGCCGAGCGGGTAGGCCAGCGTAATGAAAAACGCATACAGCAGGCTGTGCGTGACGGTGGCGCCTTTGCCCGACAGCAGTGCCGGCAGCCAGTTGCCGAAGCCAAAAAAGCCAATCGCCTGAAAGAAGTTCATCACCACCAGCATCAGCGTGCGCTGGCGATAGGCCGGTGCCCAAATCTCGCTGAAACGCCCTTGCTTATGTTGCTCAGGTGCGAACTGTCCCCCATCCCGGCCTTCCTCCGCAACAGGGGGAAGGGGAGAAGCGATACCACAGCGCTTTTCCATCGCACTCAGCACCTGATGCGCTTCCTGATGTCGTCCTTGTTGCGCCAGCCAGCGCGCCGATTCGGGCAGGTTTTTTCGAATCAGCCAGATCACCAGCGAGCAGACCGCACCGGCAATCACCACCCAGCGCCAGCCTTCAAGGCTGAGAATGGTTTGCGGCACCAGCCACCACGACATCAGCGCCACCGTCGGTACCGACAGGAACTGGATAAAGAAGGAGAAGGCGAACGCGCGGCTGCGCAGATGCGCCGGCACCCATTCGGAAAGATAGGTATCGATGGTCACCAGCTCGACGCCGAGGCCAATGCCGACCAGGAAGCGGAACAGGATAATCATCTCTGCGCTCTGCTGGAACGCCATCAGCAGCGAAAACGCGCCGTACCACGCCAGCGCGCACATAAAGGTCAGGCGGCGACCAAAACGGTCGGCGTAGGGCGCAAGCAAACTCGCGCCGACAAACAAACCGAGGAAGGTGGCCGAGGCAAATGCGGCCTGGTCGGCGATGCCGAACACGCCCGCAGAACCGGTATGAAACACGCCCGCCGCCACCAGGCCGGAGCTGATATAGCCGGTTTCAAACAGATCGTAGAGCTCAAAGAAGCCGCCCAGCGCCAGCAGCGTGATAAAGCGCCACAGGCCGGCGGACGAGGGCAGCGCATCAATGCGCCCGGCTAAGGTGCGGCGATCCGCGCTCATGTGATCGTTCGCCATCCCTGTCGACGTGATGGTTGTCATTATTATGTATACCTCGGTGTTAGCAGAACCCGCTGACGGCTGAGATGGGTTTTAAAAATAATTAACCGTTAGCAAGCGAAGGAATAGCAGGATAATAAATTCGCTGAGAGTTGCCGAGAGGCAGGACGGTGACATTTTGGCAACATACGTTGCAGTTCACAGAAAAGTGATCGCCATCCGTGGCGCAGGCTTAGTGCAGGCTTGGGTAGACGCCGGGACCGATCGGTAAACCCAGCGCGTACCACGCCAGCAGCAGCACAATCCAGGTGGTGAAGAACACCAGCGGATAGGGGAAGATCAGCACGTAATAGGTGCCCAGTTGCGCATCTTTTTGATAACGCTGCAGGAAGCCGAGGAACAGCGGCAGGAACGGCGACATCGGTGCCAGCGGCAACACCGCAGAATCGGCGATGCGGAAGATCATCTGGGCAAACGCCGGATGGAAGCCAAGCAGCATAAACATCGGCACAAATACCGGCGCCAGAATCGACCAGATCGCCGATCCGCTGGCGATAAACATGCACAGGAACGCCGACAGGAACATCAAGCCCATAAACGCCGGTGCGCCGCTGATGCCCGCGCTCTCCAGCACATCGGTCAGGCCGATGGCCATAAACTTGCCCATGTTGCTCCAGTTGAAGAAGGCCACGAACTGCGACAGCGGAAACACCATCACAATAAAGCCCGCCATGCTCTTCATCGGATCCACCAGCAGCTGCGGGATATCATCCGCGCGGCGAATCTGCTTGGTTACCGCGCCATAGGCAATCGCCACCACAAAGAAGAACAGGATGATGATTGGCACAATGCCCTGAATAAACGGCGAGGGAATAATGCCGCCGGTTTTTGGATTGCGCAGCGGCGCGTGTTCCGGCACCACCAGCAGCGCCATCAGCGCGATAAACACCAGCGCGGCGATGCCGGCGGCTTTCAGGCCGCGATTCTCCAGCGCGGTGAGCGGCGGCAGACGATCGCTATTGCCGCCGTTCCACGCGGGCAGGCGCGGCTCGACAAACTTATCGGTTAGCAGCGCACCGGCGATGGTCAGCACAATCACCGAACTGGCCATAAAGTACCAGTTGTCGATCACGCTAACGTGTACGGTGTCGCTCACCGCTTTGGCGGCTTCGCTACTGATGCCGGACAGCAGCACGTCGGTGGTGACAATCAGCAGGTTGGCGGTAAAACCGGACGCCACGCCCGCGATCGCCGCCATCAATCCCGCCACCGGATGACGTCCCACCGCGAGGAAGATCAGCGCGCCGAGCGGCGGCATTACTACCAGCGCGGCATCGGACGAAATGTGGCTGAAGAAGGCGATAAACAGCACCATGTAGCTGGCGTAGCGACGGCTCACGCGCGAAGCCATCTTCACCATCAGCGACTGCAGCAGGCCGACTTTTTCCGCCAGGCCGGCACCAATCACCAGCGCCAGAATCGATCCCAACGGCGTGAAGCCACTGAAGTTTTTGATGATATTGGGCAGGATCCATTGAATCCCTGCCACGCTCAGCAGGTTATTCACCCGCACCAGCTCGCCGTTGGCCGGGTTTTTCACCGCCACGTCGAGGCTGCTGAGCACGGCGGTGGCCACCATCAGCACCACAATCAAATAGACGAACAGTAAAAACGGGTTCGGCACTTTGTTGCCGACGCGTTCAATCCAGCTAAACAGCTTTCCAGGGCTGCGGTTCTCCGTTGTTATTTCCATGGCAGGTCCTCATCAGTCGTCTTATTGTGTTTGCAAGCCCTTCATACTTCGAGCTGCAGGTGCGTTGGCTGCGTGCGTGCACCCCAGTCACTTACTTGAGTAAGCTCCTGGGGATGCCCGCACTTGCCGCCTTCCTGCAGCTCGAATTATTTTGGGCTTTAGTTTTTATATTTTTTTTTGCCCGCGTTTATAAACGCGAGAGGTAAATCCTAGGACGTTAACTTCGACGGTGTGACATCCGCTGGAATCGGGCAGACGTAAGGCTGCTCGCGGCGTACGCGCTGGAACTCGTCGCGGCAGCGCGCCAGCGCCGCGTCATCCTGCAGCAAGGTCAGCGCGGTGGCGGCCATCACTTTGGCGGCCAGACACATGCCTTTGTGCGCAATGGACGTGCGGCCCTGCGCCACCAGCTGCCAGGTGTGCAGCGGCGTGCCGAAGGCGAAGCAGGGCGCAAAACATTGCGCGGTGGGCGTCACCCAACTCACATCGCCGACGTCGGTTGAGCCGTAAAGGATCTCGCGCGTCACCGCATAGGGCGCCACTTCATCCATCAAAATCTTGTCGCCCAGCGCCGCTGCCCAGGCAACGCCCGCTTCACCGCCGGTGCGCGCCGCATTGAGACGTGCGTTACGCAGATCGTCTTTGCTTAGCGTGGAGCGCATCTCGGCGGCAAACGCCTGTTCCGCTTGACTGTAGTCAGGCAAACCAAACTGATGCAAATAGCGCTCCATCACGCTTTCCAGTGCGCGATTCGGCACGTAATTGGAGCAGGCTTTATCGAAGCGCACCGTCATCTGCGTGTCGGTCATCAGCGCCGCGCCTTTGGCGATGTTGATGACGCGCTGATAGATATCCTGCGCTTGATCGAGCTGCGGCGCGCGAATCAGGTACAGCACTTCGGCATCGGCTTGCACCACATTGGGGGAGACGCCGCCGGCATTGGTCACCGCGTAGTGCAGACGCGCTTCCTGCACGATGTGCTCGCGTAGAAAGTTGGCGCCGGTGTTCATCAGCGTCACCGCATCCAGCGCGCTGCGCCCTAAATGCGGTGAGTTGGCCGCATGCGCCGCCACGCCTTTGAAGCGGAAGGCGGCCTGAATATTGGCCAGCGTGCTGAGGTTGAACATGCCGCTGAAACCTTCGGGATGCCAGGTCACCGCCGCGTCGACATCGTCGAACAAGCCTTCGCGCACCATAAAGGTTTTGCCGGAGCCGCCTTCTTCGCCGGGACAGCCGTAAAAGCGCAGCGTGCCGCGCTGGCCGTGTTGCGCCCACCAGGCTTTGATGGCGAAAGCGGCGGCCAAACCGGCGGTGCCGAGCAGATTGTGTCCGCAGCCGTGGCCGTTGCCGTTTTCCACCAGCGGCTGTGGCGTGGCGCACCCCGATTGCTGGCTTAAACCGGCCAGCGCATCGAACTCGCCGAGAATGGCGATCACCGGTTTGCCGCTGCCAATGCTGGCGATAAACGCGGTATCGATGTTGCCGACGCCGCGCTCCACGCGAAAACCTTCTTGCTCCAGCGCATCGGCCAGCAGTGCGGAGGACTTTGTCTCTTCAAAACGGGTTTCCGGTATGTCCCAGATGGCATCGCTGAGGGCGGCAAAACGTGGCTGATTTTGATTGATGTAGCGATCTATAAATTCGCTGTGGCTCATCGCTGGCCTCCAAACTGTGCGTGATTAAGGGCCAGCGTCGCCAGCGTTTGCACCGCGGTCGCCATGATCGCTTCGTCAAAATCGAACTTCGCGTTGTGATGGCCCGCCGCCAGATCGCAGCCGAAAATCACGTAGGAGGATTGGCCGCCGCGCTGCTGCACGCGTTCCAGCATGTAAGTGGCATCTTCCGAGCCCGCCGCCTGCTGTTTCGTATCGACCACTGAGGTGAAAATGCCCAGCGCCTCGGCCTGCTGGTGGATGAACGCCACCCATGGCGGGCTCGGTGTGCAGCTGCGCGCGCCGCCCATCAGCTTGACGTCATATTCCACGCCGTACATCGCCGCCGCACCGCCAATCACGCGCAGCGCCTGCTGATAGATATCGTCGTTAACCTGGTTGCTGACGCCGCGCGTTTCCACCTTCATCAGCGCGCAGTCGGGCACCACGTTGCGTCCGGTTCCGGCCTGCAATACGCCGACGTTGACGCGCGCCACACCGCCGCTGTGCTGCGGCAGGTTGTGCAGCGCCAGCGTGGCCTGCGCCGCCGCCAGCAGGGCGTTGCGGCCCTCTTCTGGTTTGCCGCCGGCGTGCGCGCCGACGCCGGTGAAACTGACGTCGAGTTTGGTGGTGGCGAGGAAGCTGTCGCTGCCACAAACGATTTCGCCGGCGGGCACGCCGGTACCAAGATGAATGGCGGTGAACAGATCGACATCATCCACCACGCCAGCGGCCACCATCGCCTTCGCACCGCGTACGCCTTCTTCCGCTGGCTGGAAAATGATTTTGATGGTGCCGCTCAGCTGCGCTTTCATCTCCATCAACACGCCCGCCAGCGCCAAACCGATGGTGGTGTGGCCGTCGTGACCGCAGGCGTGCATCATGCCGGGATTGCAGGAGGCAAAGCCTTCGCGCGTTGGCAGATGATCGGCGGCGTGGCTTTCGTTCTGATCGAGCGCATCCATATCTACGCGGAAACCCATCACCGGGCCGGGACGACCGGTTTCCAGTGTAGCGACCACGCCACAAAATCCGCCGGAGAAGTGTTTAATCCACTGCGGCAGCGCGCCTTGCTCCAGCGCGCGCGCTTCCTGTTGCGCCAGCACTTCATTAGAGGGCAATCCCATGCGCGAATCGGCATCGATCACCTCGCGGCCCAGCTTGAGTTGATAACCAAGACGATGGAGCTCTTCTGCCACCAGTGTGGCGGTGCGAAACTCCAGCCAGCCCGATTCGGCAAAGTGGTGCAGATCGCGTCGCCAGGTCTGCATCTGCGGGATGCGCGCGTTGACGAGGTCAGAAAGGGTTTTCATCGGCATTTCCTTTGTGTTGGTTTTTTATGCATTCATCCGAATCTACACATTGGTATTGCCGCGCATAAGATGCGAATATCTTGCTACTGATAAACAACGGTTATCACCAAACTATGTCTGCGAACCTCAAACTTCATCAGTTGCGCGCTTTTGTTGCTGTGGCGCGTCAGGGCAGCATCCGCGCCGCCAGCCGCTTGTCCGGGCTTTCACAGCCTGCGCTGACCAAAGCGATCCAGGAACTGGAGCTGGCGCTGGGCGCGCGCCTGTTCGAGCGGCGACAGCAGGGCGTTACGCTGACTGATATCGGTGATAACTTTTTCAAGCATGCCAGCCTGGTGCTGGAAGAGTTGCGGGTGGCGCAGGAAGATATTCAGCAGCGGCTGGGATTGGCCGGCGGGCGCGTCAATATCGGCGTGGGTGGCAGTATTGCGCGCACCGTCATGCCGCAGGTGATCAATCAGTTTCATCGCGAATATCCGCTGGTCAAGGTGCGGATTGTTGAAGGTCAGCTTGTTTCGATGGTGCATGAACTGCGTCAGGGCGAGCTGGATTTCACCATCAATACCTACGATAAAAATCATCTCGATCAGGAGTTAGTTTTTGAACGGCTGATGGAGCGCGATTATCAGGTGGTGATGCGCAAAGGGCATCCGATGGCGCATGCGCGCACGCTGGCCGAGCTGCAACACTGCGACTGGACCATGCCGACACCGCAAGGGAGCTATTATCGGCTGCTACACGATCTGTTTGGCGAGCGCGGCATGGCGCCGAAAATTGTCGTCACCTGCGAGACCTTTATGGCCTGCACCAGCCTGGTGGCGCAGAGCGATTTCGTCAGCATTATTTCGCGCGATGTGATTGAAGACCCGACGCACGGCGGCCAGCTGATTTCTCTCGTTCTCGACGAACCTTTACCGAAAGCCACTTTCTATCTTATCCAGCGCAAAGACACCGCGTTGACGCCGATGAGTGCCTACATGGCGCAGCTGTTCCGGCGCTGCTGTCAGCAAAGGTAAGAGTGCGGCCCGGCTCGCAACCGATTAAATAATGCGCACTACACTTGCAGTGGACATTCCCTTTATGGAGAACAGACCATGCAAGTTACCCCGTATGTGTTTTACAGCGGTCGCTGCGAAGAGGCGATTGCCTTCTACCTCGACGCCACCGACGGCGAGCTGCTGTTCAAGATGACCTATGGCGATATGCCGGATGAAACGCCGGTGGAGGATGAAGGTTGTATCTCGGGCGTGAGCTTTTCGCCGGAGCAGATCATGCATGCCCATCTGCGTATCGGGCAGGGTGAATTGATGATGAGTGACGGCGCACCGCAGGCGGCGTATGGCGGTTTTGCCGTGAGTTTATCCACGCCGGATGAGGCGCAAGGCAAGCGTTGGTTTGAGGCGTTGTCAGCGGGCGGTGAGGTGACGAAAAGCTGGGCACCGACGTTTTGGGCTAATGGCTTTGGCATGTTGACCGATAAGTTCGGCGTGCCGTGGATGGTAAATGCGTATAAGCCGCAGATTTGAGTAGAGGGTGCGCGCTGGCCCTCACCCTAACCCTCTCCCACAGGTGGGAGAGGGAACCGATCAAGCGAATTATTTCCTCTCCCACGGGTGGGAAAGGGAACCGATCGAGCCTATTTACTCCCTCGCCCGCTTGCGGGAGAGGGCCGGGGTGAGGGAAACCAACAACTTAGAAGTTGTAACCCACCACCAAATAGTAACCCCAACCGGTTGATTTCACTTCAAACGGGCCGTTACCGAAGTTCAGCTCCTGGCCGTCAGCCCACTGGCCGCCGTTGTGGAAATAACGCGCCACGGTAGAAACATGCCAGTGATCGTAGTTCAGCGACAGAATGTGGCTGGACGCAATCGAGTTGCTGGTGCGTGAACGATCGGACTTATCACGCAGATCTGAACCCCAGTCGAAGTTGGTAAAGCCGATATAGCTCAGCTTGCCGCCCCACAGATCGGTAATCGGCACAAAGTATTTCACCTTAAAGCGATAACCATCCCAGCTGTTTTCGTTCGCCGCACCGTAGTTTTCCCACTGGTATTTAGCGTAAACGTTCAGCGACAGGCCGATATCGCTGTGCGTATCGATGTCGGTGCCAAGACCCATGTACCAGGTGTTCTGACGGTTATCGCTGTTGCGACCCATGTCATAGATGTAGTTGTTAGCGAAGTACCACTCTTTAAACGGACCAAAAGAGAGATCGGTGCCGGTCAGCTTATCGATGGAGAAACGTGGCTCGATTTCCATGAACATCGGCGAACCGTGGTCGAACACGCCGTTAGCGTTGCTGTTGCCCACGCCGAAGAAGTTGGTCAGATCGAGGTAGCCATAGAAATCGAACCAATCCTTTTTGGCAAAGGCTTCATATTCCAGGTACACGTCGTTGTTGAACTGGGGTCCAAAACGGGTGTGGTAGCTGCCCACCACGTTCACGCTCTGATGCCACCAGTCAGAAACGTACTGCGGATCGCTGTCTGCTGCTTGTGCCGCACCAGTCCAGCTGCTGGCCAATAAGGCCCCTGCTATCAACGCTTTATATTTCATTATTGTTAACCACATGCTTTTGATCGCCGGGCCGTCGCCGCGATCGGGTGAAATTGATCCCAGGGGATGGGCAGTGAGTTGTCGTATCCGGTCTGCATCGCCAGATTTTCAAGCTTGCGTAATGTGCCTGTAACAGAGGCATAGAAAATAGATTTTGGTCACGTTTGTCAAAAAGTGTTGCAGTTTGATTCACTGGAAATGTGATCGTTATCACATTAAAGCCATGTAGCGAACGGAACCCCGCAACCGTTTACGTGTCGCGTACAGCTGGGAAAGTTATTGATGTAGGGAAAGGATGTAGCGGCGCGGTTTATCGCATTGTTTTGATGTCGCACCGTGCCCACAGCAACTTTGCGCAATAAATTGCGCCGCTACGGCACGGTGAAGTTTATGGCAATGTCACGCGCACCTGCAGGCCGGCAATCTGCCCCTGCGGATCGTGGCGGTTCGACAGCGCAACCTGCATCTGATGTTTCTGCGCTACGCTGCGCACAATCGACAAGCCCAGTCCGCTGCCTTGCGCCTGCACATCCGGCGAACGGGTGAAGCGGTCAAAGGCACGCTCGATAAAGGATTCCGCCATGCCGGGACCGTTATCGACGATATCCACCACGGTGTGATTGCCGACGCGATGCAGCAGCACATCGACCAAACTGCCTTCCGGCGTATGCAGCATCGCATTGCCAATCAGGTTATCGAACAGGCTGCGCAGATCGGAGCGGCTGGCGTGCAGGCGATAGTGTGTGGTGCCGTTGAAGCCGATATCGATGCCGCGCTTATCCGCCACCACCATCAGTTGCTCAATGCTCTCTTTCAGCAGGTCGTCCAGTTCGATGCTTTCCACTGTGGCGACCACCGATTGATCTTCCTGACGCGAGATATTCAGCAGCTGCGTCACCAGATGGCGCGTGCGCGTCACGCCCGCTTCCAGCTGGTCAAACTGGCGGCTGGCTTCACCGGGTTGGATATGTTGCCGCAGATTCTCCAGCTGCAAAGTCACGGCGGTGACCGGCGTGCGCAGCTCATGCGCCGCATCTTCAAGGAACTGGCGCTGTGATGACCAGGCCGCGCGCAGTCTATCCAGCAAGGCGTTGTAAGCTGCCACCAGCGGCAGCACTTCATCCGGTAAACCATCAGGTGAAACGCTATGCGGATGCAGGGTTTCCTGCGCTGCGATATGGCGCGACGCCACGCGTAAATCGCGCGTAATAGCACGCACCACCAGCCATATCACAATCAGTGAGAGCGGCATCATCAGCACCAGCGGAATGATGGCGGAGAGCGCTCGCTTGACCATGATACTTTTCATGTAGCCGATATTGTGTAGTACCTGAATGTTGCCAATTTCACTGCCCAGCTCGCCGGGTCGCGTATAGACACGCCATTCGCAGTCGTCGCCACAGTCTCCGACTTTCAAATCGGTCCAGCCTTTTTTCAGCTGCAATGGCGCATGCAGGCCCGGCCAGGAGCTGGCGCGCAGATGATTGCTTTCGTCCCACAACTGGACGATATAGGTGCTTTTCAGTTTCTCTTCATGCATCACCATCGGCATTAGGGCCGGCATACGTTGGCTGCTGGCCCACGCATCGGCGATCTTGGCGAGCTGGTCGTCTTTCATGGTGCCCATCATGTCGCCGTAGCAGTGATAGAAATACCAGGTGACGCCGCCAATCATCGCTAGATGCAGAATCACCAGCGTGGCGAGCAGCTTGTTACGCAGCGAGCGCATAAAGGTGAAAGGTTTCATATTGCCGGTACCCGCCAGCCAAGTCCGCGTACGTTGCGGATCACTTCGTTATCCAGTTTGCGACGCATTCCGTGGATCAGCACATCCACCGCGTTGCTGCTGACCTCTTCGCCCCAGCCGTAAATGCGGTTTTCTAACTGTTCGCGCGAAAGAATGGCGCCCGGCCGCTCCAGCAAGGCGTAGAGCAGGGCATATTCACGTGCGGTGAGCTGTTCGCGCTGACCTTTGTACAGCACCTCGCGCGTCATGATGTCGATCTGCACATCGCCGCTGCCGAGCAGAGAATCTGCTGCACCGTGGCGACGGCGGGTAATGGCACGCATACGTGCCAGTACTTCTTGCAGATCAAAGGGTTTCAGCAAATAGTCGTCGGCGCCGCTGTCCAATCCCTGAATACGTTGCTGCACGGTATCGCGGGCGGTGAGCACCAGCACCGGCGTCATGTCACCGCGCGTGCGCGCACGACGCAGCACCTGCAGGCCATCTTCACGCGGCAAGCCCAGATCCAGTAACACGCAGGTATAGCCGCCTTCAGCCCAGGCATTGCTGGCATACACGCCGTCGCGTACCCAATCCACCGACCAACCTGCCGCTTCCAGCGCTTGCTGCAGATTCGCGCCAATCATTTCGTCATCTTCTACCAGCAGCACACGCATGATGCCCTCCAACTTAACTGAACGCAGTGTAGCGACAGATAATTAGGCCAGAATTATACCCGTTTTCCCGCTTGCTAATTCTGCGCTAATTTTCTGCTAATTAAGGGATAAATTTAACGCGCTATTGTGGCGGCACTGGACATATTGCCAACGCAGGAGAATCCCATGAATCAGCGCGAATTTATCCGTAGTTTGCTGGACTGGATAGAGAATAACTTAGGGCACGATCTGCATCTGGATGAAGTCGCACGCCGCTCGGGATACTCCCGCTGGCATCTGCAACGTCTGTTCCGTCAGCACACCGGCTTTTCACTGGCCGAGTACATTCGCCAGCGCCGGTTAACCGAATCTGCGCTGACGCTGATTAACAGCGATGAGGCGATTTTGCAGGTGGCGATGAGTTACGGCTTCGATACGCAGCAGGCTTATACTCGCACCTTCAAAAACTACTTCATGGTGACGCCAGGCCAGCTGCGCCGCCAGCGTCGCGTCGAGCCGGATCGTTTATTGTTCCCATTGGCCGTTGCGTAGGGGGCCATTCATGGCGACCGGGCTCGGAGATTTGTTGTAAGCTGCTGTTCTCACTCTCTTAACTGCCAGAGAACATGGACAACAGCGACAATCTCTCCGCCATGATGCTGTTTGCACGCGTCGTGGAACGGCAAAGCTTTAGCGAAGCCGCACGCACCTTAGGCGTCTCCAAATCGCACGTCAGCCGTGAAGTGGCGCGACTGGAAGTGCGCCTCGGCATCAAGCTGTTGCAGCGCACCACGCGCAAAGTGGTGCTGACGGAGCTCGGCCAGGCCTACTATCCGTTCTGCGTGCGCATGCTGGAAGAGATGCATCGCGCCGACGCCTTTGTGCAGCAGGTACATCAACTGCCCGCAGGCAACGTGCGCTTGCAGGCGCCGATCACCTACGGCTGTCAGTGCGTGGTCCCCACGCTGAATGACTTTATTTGCCGCCATATTCACATCAACGTCGATCTCGACCTCACCACCAGCGATGACCCGCAACCCAGCGCCGACGTGGCGATTGTGATCCGCGCGCGTGCGCCCGACGCGGCTAATTATCGTGAACTCGCCAGCATTGATTGGGGCTTATACGCCACGCCAGATTATCTGGCGGCGCATGCGCCCATCGATCATCCCGACCGCCTGACGCGCCACGACTTGCTACTGTTTCATGGCCCCGCGCACACCGCCGCGCTGCCGTTTCGCCGTGATAAACAGCGCCTGGCGCTGGATGTGCACAGCCGTTTCCGCGCCAACAACAGCATGGCGCTGCTTAATGCCGCACTGGCGGGCACCGGCATCGCTTATCTGCCCGCTTATATGACGCAAGATGCCTTAGCGCGCGGCGAAATCCAGCAGGTGCTATCAGATTGGCAAATGGATCGCCTGCACAGCTATCTGTTGCTGAAAGAGCAGCCGCAACCCTCTTCGCCGGCCACCTTGCTGTGCGATGCGTTAATCAACACCCTTGGTACAGCGTAATTGTTGTTATCTGGCAACAATGCTGCGCCGCCTGGCAATTATCCGCGCTACTCTGTTTTCTGCGCAGCGTCACTGTTAGCCTGCTAAAAAAGCAAAAAACAGGGATATTACCATGCAGCAACCTCCACTCGCGTTAGCGCCCGAACAGCAACACTGGAAGCGAAATTTGTGTATCTGCGTGCTGGGTTCGTTCAGCACCATTGTGGCGATGACGCTGCTGTTGCCGTTTCTGCCGCTCTACGTGCAGCAACTCGGCGTGCAGGAACCGGCGGCAATTGCGCGCTGGTCGGGTGCGGCCTACGGCGCCACCTTCCTCAGCGCCGCCCTGACCGCGCCGCTGTGGGGCAAACTGGCCGATCGCTATGGCCGCAAACTGATGCTGATCCGCGCCAGCCTCGGCATGGCGATTGCCATGTCGCTGATTGGTATGGCCACCGCGCCGTGGCAGCTGGTGGCGCTGCGTTTGCTGGCGGGTTTGCTCGGCGGCTACGCCTCGGGATCGACCATTCTGGTGGCGGCGCAAACGCCGAAAGAACAAACCGGCTGGGCGCTCGGCGTGCTGTCATCCGGCATTATGGCCGGCAACGTGGTGGGGCCGCTGCTGGGCGGCGTGTTGCCGCCGCTGATTGGCATTCGTCACACCTTCTGGCTGACCGGCGCGGTGATTTTTCTCGCCTTCCTCGCAACGACCTTTTTGCTGAAAGAGGTGCCGCGCTCCTCTGGCAAGAAAACCCCACAGAAGATTGCTGACGATGCGAAGTCACTCAATTTGCCGGTGGTGCGGCTAATGTGGCTGTCGGGCATGCTGCTGATTTTCGCCAATATGTCGATCGAGCCGATCATCACGCTGTATATCGGCCAGTTTGTTGACGGCGATCACGCCATCACCGTCACCGCCGGATTGGTGATGGCCGCCGCCGCGCTCGGCAGCATTATCTCCGCGCCACGTCTGGGACGGCTGGCCGATCGCGTCGGGCATGGTCGCGTGCTGGTGTATGGGCTGATAGCCTGTGCGCTGCTGCTGATCCCGCAGGCGTTTATCCGCGAAGCGTGGCAACTGGTGGTGCTGCGTTTTCTGATGGGTATGGCGCTGGGTGGATTGATGCCGTGCGTCACCGCGCTGATTCGTTACAGCGTACCGCAGTCGCAGGTGGGCAAGATGCTGGGTTATTCAACTTCGGCGCAGTATGTCGGCCAGGTTTCAGGCCCGCTGTTCGGCGGCTTTATTGGCGGCGCGTTTGGTATGCGTCCGGTGTTTCTGGCGACCTGTGTGATCATGGCGCTGTGCGCATTGCTGAACGCGCGAGTGCTGCGTAAAACCTAACATGTAGGGCGCCATTCATGGCAACCGTTAAATATAAAAAAAGCGGGCCTAAGCCCGCTTTGTTATCTCAACGCGAAAACTTACTTCGCATCAGGCAGTGCATAAGCAATCACATAATCGCCCAGCTTGGTGCCAAACGAACCGTGACCACCGGCAGCGATAACAACGTACTGCTTGCCATCCACTTCATAGGTCATCGGCGTTGCCTGGCCGCCTGCTGGCAGACGTGCCTGCCACAACATTTCACCGGTATTGGTGTCGAACGCACGCAGGTAGTTATCTGCGGTAGCACCAATGAAGAACACGTTACCGGCGGTGGTGATTGGGCCGCCCAGCATTGGCATACCCATTTTGAACGGCAGTGGCACTGGCGCGCTATCGCGAACCGTACCAATGCGTTTTTTCCACACGGTTTCGTTGGTCTTCAGATCAACTGCGGAGACATAGCCCCACGCCGGTTGTTTACATGGCAGACCAAACGGTGACAGGAAGGGATTCAGCTCCACGCCGTACGGTACGCCGTACTGTGGCTGGATACCGGTTTCGGTACCTGAACCGCCTTTATCGTCAGCCGGTGGCTCGATCGGGTTGCCCGGACCGCGCGGAATCAGCTTGGACACAAACGGCAGCGCCATTGGGTTAGCAATCGCAATCTGACGATGTGGGTCAACTGCGATACCGCCCCATTCGAACATGCCAAGGTTGCCTGGGAACACCAGCGTACCTTGCTCAGACGGCGGGGTGAACGGGCCTTCATAGCGCAGACGCTTGAAGATCACACGGCACACCAGCTGGTCGTACAGGGTCGCGCCCCACATGTCCTTGTCCGTCAGATTCTGTTTCGGACGGAAGGTCAGTTCGGAGTACGGCTGAGTAGGTGCAACGTGGTCACCTTTGGCGGCGCCCTGTGGAACCGGAGTTTCCGGCGCAGGGACAACCGGCTCACCGGTACGACGATCCAGAACAAAGATGTTACCGGTTTTCGCCGGTGCATAAATCACCGGTACGGTTTTGCCATCTTTAGTCGTGATATCGGCCAGCGTCGGCTGCGACGGCAGGTCCATATCCCACAGATCGTGATGCACGGTCTGATACGACCACACCAGTTTACCGGTGGTGGCGTTCAGCGCCAGTACGCTGCTTGCATAACGTTCCTGCTCTGGTGTGCGGTTGCCGCCCCAGATATCTGGCGTTGACACACCCATCGGCAGGTAAACGATATCCAGTTTCGGATCGTACACCGCTGGTGCCCATGAGTTCGGTGAATTCATGGTGAAGCTGTGTTCATCCGCTGGAATCGCGTTTGGATCTTTGGCACCCGGGTCGAACACCCACAGCAGTTTACCGGTGTTAACGTCGAAGCCACGGATGGCGCCTGACGGCTCACGGGTAGAGTAGTTATCGGTGACCGCACCCGCGACCACGATGGTGGTGTCGGTGATGACCGGCGGCGACGTCGGCTCATACTGGCCTGGCGTCAATACCGGCTGCTTGTGCTGCAGATCCAGTTCACCGTTGTTGCCAAAGGCAGCACAACGTTCACCGGTTTCCGCATCCAGCGCGAACATGCGGCCATCATTCACCGGCAGGTAAATGCGGCGTGAGCACAGCGCAGGTTGAGTATTGGCCGCATCGGCCGCAGCAGGCACTTCGTGATAAGAAACGCCACGGCAGGTAACGTGCTGGAAGGTTGGATTCGGCTTCAGGCCCGGATCAAATTTCCACTTCTGCTTACCGGTTTTGGCATCCAGCGCAAACAGAATCTGGTGCGGTGAGCAGAGATACAGGGTGTCACGGATTTTGATTGGCGTGACTTCATCGGTGATTTCGCCCGGATCGTTTGGCGTCTTCAAATCGCCGGTCTGGAACTGCCAGGCAACCTGCAGCTCTTTAACGTTACCGGTGTTGATCTGCTTCAGCGGGGAGAAGCGGGTGCCTTGCTGGTCACGCGCATACGCCGGCCAGTCAGCATCAGCGATGTTGCTCAGCGGCTGTGCCTGCGGAGCATTGGCTGCTGTCGCTGGAATTTCACCGTTCAGCTCTTGCGGATCGTGGAATACCGCCCACGCCAGCACCAGTACGCTGGCAAGCAGCGCCACTGACAGCAGCGCCAGAGCGCCTTTGCCGGCATTATTCAGACCGCGATACACAAACGGCAGAATCAGCCAGATGCCGAAGATCACCAGCACATCGGTACGCGGTGCCAGCGCCCAGAAGTCGAAACCGACTTCCCACACGCCCCACACCAGCGTTGCCAACAGCAGCAATGCGTACAGCAGTAATGCTGAGCCGCTACGGCGCCACAGCAGAATAGCGGTGATCAACATGACCACACCGCCAATAACGTAGTACCAGGAACCACCAATGGCGGCTAACCAAACGCCACCAACCAGCATAAACGCGCCCGTCAGCAGTGCAAACAGCACTGTGAGAAAACGGATTACGCCAAAAGATGAGGAAGCTTTCCCCATAATATTGACCTCTTTCTTTGCCATTAAAAACTAAAAAGGAAACAACGCGTTGGGTTGCTTCCCGACATAGAGTACGAAATAACGAAACGGTTCGAGCGACGCTTTCCGTGCGGCGAGATGTTCCCTTTGCGTTAAATTTTATCTTAAAAACGTTAAAGGGTTTGATATTTTTAGTGCTTTGCACTCGTTGAAGGGAAGTACTGCGACATTTTATGAGGGAATAAAGGTGTTATGTCCGGTTAGATCGGGCCACAACACCTAAGAGCAACACATTGTGTAAACGTTTACCCTTCAAACAGCGTGCTGCTGGTGCGTTGTTCCTGCCAGCCGCTCAAATTAAGTTGAGCATAGTGCTCAGCGGGCAACGTTAACTGTGGCGTGCGTAATATTACTTCCACTTCTCTTTCACGACAGGATTCCAGCAGAAAAGGAAAGCTGAACTTGAGATAATTATCGTGAAAAAACTCGTCGGTCAACGCAATACCGCTAAATGGAAACGTTGCGATATTCTTCCAGCAGGTGCCGGGCGGTGCCAAATCATAGAGCCAAAATGAGAAACGTTCTGCGGCCCTACGTAAAGCACTATCTTGCTGAACTAAATCGGCATAATTGATTGCCAGCTGTACATTCTCATCCTGCAGGCTGGAATAAATTTCCGGATCCTGTAAAAAACGCATAAGGTTATTTCCCGTTAACGGGATGATTATTAATTCGGGTGTATCCGGCAACTGATTATGCAGCGAAATTATGTTGCGTCCATTAAGTATTGCTGTGTTTTCCTGTTCGCAATGCATAAAGGGGGCTGAATAACACACGCCAGCTAGCGCCCCGTCGAAGCGATGGATGCGCTCAGTAACATAAGGATTATAAGAACTGTTTTCCATTTATCTCTGTGAATAAATTAATTAACTGGAGCGTCTTAATTATTATAAGGACGGCGGGATAATGAAATCTAAACACAGTCAATATAGATCGTTTTGTTTATCAAGATCACCTTTTTTTAACTGTCACTGATAGAGAGATATTAGGCGCTGAGCAGGATGAATTAATCGACTATTGCCATATTGGGAAACTTTTGGATATTTTCATCTCATAACCATCAGCCTGCTAATATTAAGAGCTCCATGCTTAGCTAATTTTTGGATAAGCTTCTGTTTTTAAACAGCACGGCTAGCCATTGCCTGGCTCAGTAAGATGCCGCACTCTGTGGCCTGAAAAAATAAAGCGGAAGCCGCAACGTGGCTTTTCACCAGGTTGGTGCAACGACGCTAACCGATGTAATTGTTTAGGATGGGATAAAACTATGGGTTCTCGAGTCTCCGCAGCAGAGGATTCATTGCTGCGGCACAGGTCGTTTGTCGCCTTTTGGCTGGCGCGCACCTGTTCATCGTTTGGTTTTCAAATGTTTTCGGTCGCGGTCAGCTGGCAAATCTACGCGTTGACCCACAGCGCGATGGCGCTCGGCATGATCGGTCTGATGCAGTTTCTGCCTTCTGTACTGCTGGCGCTGCCCGCCGGGCATCTGGCCGATCAGCTTGACCGTCGTCGTATCGTATTGCTCGGACAATTTATTGAGTGGCTGGCGCTGCTGGGGCTGGTTGCGCTCACGCTGATGAACTGGGCGGGCAAGATCGAGATTTGGGGATTGGTGTTTCTGATCTCCGTCGCCAAGGCGCTTGAGTGGCCAGCGATTACCTCGATGCTGCCGGCGCTGGTGCCGCCACCGATTCTGGCGCGCGCCATGGCCGCCAGTTCGGTGGGCGGACAGGCGGCGGTTATTATCGGCCCAACGCTCGGTGGCTTCCTTTATGTCGCCGGTCCGGAAGTGGTGTATGGCGTCTCGGCGCTGTTCTATCTGTTCTCCATCGTGCTGGTGAGCCGACTGCGCTATGAGCGGCCGCCGCAGGCGCGCTTGCCGATGAATCTGCCGAACCTGTTTGCGGGCGTGCGCTTTATCCGCGATCGCAAAGATGTGCTCGGCGTGATTTCACTCGATCTGTTTGCCGTGCTACTGGGCGGCGCCACCGCGCTGCTGCCGATCTTCGCGCAAGATATCCTGCATACCGGGCCGTGGGGCTTGGGCATCCTGCGCGGCGCGCCGTCGGTCGGTGCGCTGCTGGTTGGCGTGTGGCTGAGTCGTCACAAGCTGGAAAAGAACGTCGGCATGATCATGTTCGGCTCGGTGGCCGGTTTTGGCGTGGCGACGCTGGTGTTCGCGCTCTCCACGCAGCTGTGGCTGTCGGTGATCGCGCTGGCGGCGTTGGGCGGCTTCGATATGGTCAGTATGGTGATTCGCGGCGCGCTGGTGCAACTCGATACGCCGGATGACATGCGTGGCCGCGTGAATGCGGTCAACGCCATCTTCATTAATACTTCGAATCAGCTCGGCGAGTTTGAGTCAGGTTTACTGGCGGCATGGATGGGCGCAGTGCCCGCGGCGGCGATTGGCGGCATCGGCACGCTGATCGTGGTGGGCGTGTGGATGACGATTTTCCCGCATCTGCGTAAGCGGCAGAAGCTGGAAAACGAAACTGTTACCTAACTTCAACATCGCGCGATGAATCGCGCCGCTACGGATTGTATAACGGTTTGTAGCGGCGCAATTTATTGCGCGTGTCTTACGCGGTTGCTGCTTTCCCCAGGTTGGCGTCAAATTTTTTCCAACTCTCCGTCATATCCACCACGGTTTTCGATTTTCGCGCTTCATCGATTTTGATCGCAGTGAGGCCCGCCTCCAGTGCGTCCACCACTGAAACCTTCAGCGGCGTTCCCTGTGTAATGTGTTTCACAATCTCTTCAGCCATCAGCGCATCTGCGCCGTAATGGCCGTCATAGGCGTTGCCGTCATACTCAGTATCCACTTCGCGCGCACCGGTGCGCGCGTTGTGCACGCGGAAGTAGTTACGCACGAAGTCACCTTCGGCCATGCCATCGGTGCCCATCACGCAGAAGCGGCGGAACTCATCCGGTACGTTAAGGTTGGCATGGAAGGCGAGGGTCGCGCCACCGGCATACTCAATCAGCGCGGTTTGGTAATCGACGATGTCGGCATCGCCGTCAAACACCGCATCGGTACTCGACCAGCCGCTCGGTTTAACGTGATACACCTCTGACTGCGCTGTTACCGCACCTTTAGGCGCGTGCTGCGGGGTGAAGTTTTTGCGTCCGCCAAAGCTGGCAACACGTACCGGACGCTCGCCGACCAAACCCTGGTAAAGATCGATATCGTGGCAGCATTTTTCCAGAATATACGGGCCGGCGTACTTCTCCAGACGGCGCCAGTCGCGCTGGAAGAACGCACCGTGATACGGCTTGATGTGTTCGGTGGCTTCAATTGAGGTGATTTCGCCAAGGCGATCTTCATCACGCGCGGTGAGCAGGTCGCGATAGAGCGGCGAGTAACGCAATACCAAGCCGACCAGAATGCGCTCGTGACCATATTGCTGCACCAGCTGCGCCATCGCCATGGTTTGCTCTTCGTTGATCACCACCGGCTTCTCGGTGAACACCGTGTAGCCGGCTGCTAAGCCCTGACGAATGTGTTCAAGGTGCATAAAGTTCGGCGAACCCACCAGCAGCAGATCAAAGCCGCCGTGTTGCAACAGCGCATCCACGCTAGCAAACGCGGTGCCCGCGTCGATGCCAAAGCTGTGCAGATTCGGTAATCCCGCCGGAGCCGGATCGACATAACCCACCACGGAAAACGCTGTGTCGGCTTTGTTGAACTCTTTCACCACATGGGAAAGCCGAAAGCCCAGACCAATAATGCCCACTTTCATGTTGTACCCCTGAAGCCCGTTGCCTTTAAGCCGCCCGACCTGTCAGGCTGCTGATAATCTGACCGCTAACTTATTACGACAGAAAAACTAATGTCAATCCGTGTGGCTGATCTCAATTGGTGAAAAATTGTTATTTATATGATTTATATCTATTTTAATTAACTATACGGATTGCCTATTTATTTATTATTGCGATTTAAGTTTTTTTCCCCTATCTTTCGCACATCTATAAGCGTCATACCGTTTCGGGCTGGCAGGAGGAAGCGCGTGCAATCACTAATGCTGGGTATTGATGGCGGTGGTACGCACTGTCGTGGACGCCTGACCGACAGCGCCGGACGCCTGCTGGCGGAAGCCAAAGGCGGTCCCGCTAACGTCTGGTCGCAGTTTGATGCCGCCATCATGGCCATTGATCAGGTCATTGACGATCTGTTTACGCAGGCGAATTTACCCGCTGAAGCGCGCGACCGCACGGTGATCGTCGCCGGTTTGGCGGGCGCGAACGTCGCCTCGGTGCAAAGCCGTCTCGCCAGCTGGCAGCCACGCTGTCAGGCGCGCTATCTGTTTACCGATGTCGAAATCGCCTGTGCCGGTGCGCACGCTGGTGCGCCAGGCGCAGTGTTTATTATTGGCACCGGCAGCCAGGGCGCGGCCTGGGATGGCACGCACTTCACGCTGCTCGGCGGCTGGGGTTTTGCCCTGTCAGATGCCGGTTCGGGGGCGATTCTCGGCCAACGCGCGCTGCGGCTGGCGCTGCTGGCGCACGAAGAGATTGTGCCCGCCTCGGCGTTAACGCAGCGCATCATGGCAAGCTATCAAAACAGCCCGGAACAGCTGCTGATGTGGTCGAAACAGGCGACACCCGCTGATTGGGGCCGCGTGGTGCCTGAGGTTTTCGCTGCCGCGCAGCAGGGCGATGTGCACGGCACAGCGCTGGTGCAGCAATCCGCCGCGGATATCGTGCAGATGGTGCAGCCGCTGCTGGCGCGCAGCCACGGCAAGCTGGCTTTGATGGGCGGATTAGCCGCGCCCATTCAGGCGTGGCTACCGGCGGATATCGCCGCGCTGCTGGTGCCGCCGCAGGGCGATGCCCTAAGCGGTGCGCTTCGCCTGGCCATGCAGTTCAGCCTGACACTTCCCGCTTAACTTCAGATAAAGAGGCTCATGAGCGCTCCCAACGTAACCGCGCGCATTCTGCGGCTGATTGTCGAAAATGCGCCTATTAGTCAATCCGATCTCAAAGTGCGCAGCGGCCTGAGCATGTCGACGGTGTCGCAAGCCACCAATCGTCTGCTGACCGGCGGCATCGTGCAGGAGCTGGGGCTACGTCGCGTCTCAATGGGGCGGCCCAAAACGCTGCTCGGCCTCAATCCGGATCACGCCAGCGTGGTGGGGATTCAGCTTAATGCCGAACGCAACCTGATGGTGCTGACCGATCTCAGCGGCAACATCATCGGCGAGCAGCAAATTCCTTCCGGCGCGATGACGCCCAAACAGCTCGGCGATGCGCTGGCGAAGTTTTTGCGTGGCGTTGAGGGCAAAAAGGTTGGGGCGATTGGTCTGGCGCTGTCGGGTTTGGTCGATGCCAGCAATGGCGTTTGCGTGCTGTCACGCGCGCTGGGCTGGGATAACGTGCCGATTGCCCGTCTGCTGGAAGAGCGCTTCTCGCTGCCGGTATTTATTGAAAATGATGCCAACGCGCTGGCGATGGCGGCGCTGGTGTTTGGTCAGCTCGGCCATGCGCAGTCGGCGGTGATAGCTACGTTCGGCAAAGGCATCGGCGCGGGGATTCTGCTCGATCGCCAGCTTTATCGTGGTCGTCACGGCAAAGCTGGGGAGATTGGCGTGTCGCTGCTGGGCGATGGTTCTGAGCGTCTGCTGGAGGATGTGGCGTCGTCGCAGGCGATTCTGCAGCGCGTGGCGGCCACCACCAAAGAAGAGGTGCCGCATACGCTGCGCGATCTCGATGCGCGTCCAACGCCGGAGGTGCTGAGCGCGCTGGCCGAGGCCGGGCAGCATTTGGGGATGTCGCTGGCGAATCTGTCGGTGGCTTACGATCCGGACGTGGTGTATCTGGCGATGGAGCCGCAAATGGCTTCGCGCATTCTGCTCGACCACGTTACGCAGAGTTTCCAGACCTACCGTTTGAAGCTGACGCCGCACATGACGCCGCTGCAGTTCCTTACGGAATCCAACCGCATGTGGGCGCAGGGCGCTGCCGGGTTTGCGGTGAATAAGCTGCTGGATTTGTTGGCCGCACAGGCCGATGAAGAGATCGCACCGCAATAATGAATCACGCGATAAATCCCCGCCCATTCCGTCGCGGCGCGATTTATCGCGCCGCGACGAAAAGATGCGGCTTTTACCTTATCTGAGTCGCAAACCCTGCTCATCAAACAATAAACAGTGCTCGGCACGCAGTTGATAACTCAGCCGCTCGCCAATCGCGTGTTCCGCCACGTTACGCTCCTCAATCACCAGCAGCTTCTCTTCGCCGATATCGAGATAGAGATAATTGGTGTGTCCCAGCATCTCGCTAAACGACAATTCGCCGCTAAAACTCAGGACATCATCGTTGCTGCTCACTGGCTGGAAATGCTCTGGACGTACGCCCAGCGTGATTTTCTGCCCTTCGCGGCACGACGCGGCGATCGGCAACGTAAGCTGATTAATGCCCAGCGCCGGCACCCGCAGTTGCACCGCGCCCGGCGCGATCGCGGCCACTTCGGCAGTGAGGAAATTCATCTTCGGCGAGCCAATAAACCCGGCGACAAACAGGTTGTCGGGATCGCGATACAGCGCCATCGGCGCGCCGACCTGCTCAATGCGGCCCTGACGCAGCACCACAATGCGATCCGCCAGCGTCATCGCCTCTAGCTGATCGTGCGTCACGTAGATCATGGTGTTGCCCAGCGAAGCGTGCAGGCGAGCAATCTCGATGCGCATCTGCAAACGCAGCTCGGCATCGAGGTTCGACAGCGGCTCATCAAACAGAAAAATGCGCGGATGGCGGATTATCGCGCGGCCAATCGCCACACGTTGCCGCTGTCCGCCGGACAGCGCGCGCGGTAAGCGGTCAAGAAATTCTGTGAGATGCAGGCGCGCCGCAGTTTGTTTGATCGCCTGCTCAATTTCCGCTTTCGGGCGCTTCATCACTTCCAGCGGATAGGCCAGATTGCCGCGCACCGTCATGTTCGGGTAGAGCGCATAGGACTGAAACACCATGGCGATGCCGCGCTCGGTGGCGTGCTGATCGGTCATATCGGCGCCTTCAATCAGCAACTTACCGTCGGTGATCTCCTCCAGCCCGGCAATCATGCGCAGCAGCGTAGATTTCCCGCAGCCGGAAGGACCGACAAACACCACGAATTCGCCGCTGTTAATGGTGAGATCGATGCCATGAATCACGTTTACATTTTCGTAGGACTTTTTAACGTTTTGCAGATGCAGGCTGGTCATGCGATGCCTCGAATCAGAGAAGTTGGCCCATATAAATGGCGTTGCTGCGCATAATCGGCGTGAAGCCAAGGCGCTGATAAAAGCCGCACACCTGCTCGTTCTGCAGGCTGACGCCGAGATAAACGCCCGGCACGCCCGCGGCACGCAGATCGTGTAGCAGCTGTTCAATCAGCTTGCGGCCCCAGCCACCTTGCTGCGCGGCGGGTAACAGATTGATGTGCAGATGCGCAGGCCACTGCGTCACCAGCTGATCCGCTGCCGCATCGGGCTGATGAATCGCTTCCAGCACTTTGCTGTCGAGCGCCGCCTGCGGCGCGTAATCGCGATATAGCTGTTGCAGCTGTGGCCACCAATCAGTATTCAACTTTGCTTCGAAGGCGCGCGTATCGGGCGCGGCGACCGCGTAGCCGACTACCTCGCCGTGCTGTTCCAGCACATAAGCAAATTCGGGCGCAAAGCGCGCGTAGGGAATGACAAAGCGCAGGCCGGGCAGCGCGGGATCGGAGTAGAGCGCGCTGGCATCGGTGCCGGCATTGGCGGTCTCTAAGCAGATGCGCGACAAGGCGGGAAAATCTGCCTCGCTGGCGCGACGAATAACACCTTCAGCCGTCATGGTGGAGCCTCTGTGGTCAGGAGATGAACAGATTTTACGGTAAAGAAAGCCGACTTAGTTTTCAAGATGTAATAATTGCGCTGGCGCACAAAGCTGATGCGAACTATAACCACAAAGCATGACTGGGCGGCTGACAAACTCACGCGCAACGCCGGTATGAGCGCTGGTTGAAAGCACATTGCCTTTCGCTTATCTATTGCTGTGATGATAACTATAGGATTTTCGTATGCTCTATCAGTGAGTTAATGCGTCTCTCTTGGCTGAGTGATTTATACCGATGCTCAGGCTTTACTGTGCGGCGCTGTCCGGTTTGCGCGCTGAATCGCAGCATCCTCTGCTGTTCTGGCGGCTTTTCTTCTTACTCTTTGCACTGTATCACAGAGCAAAAATTCCGCAGTGGCGATGTTTGACTTTCTTTTGTGCATAAAGTAAGTATGAATTATGTGCGTTGTCGCTGCTGAATCAACCTGCCGGGAATCGCAGGTGTCGAGATGAAGGGATGCCAGTCATCTGTTGGAGAAACCGAGCATGATGTGTGATTCAACCAATCGTCCTTCCCGTTTGCAAAGCTCACTGCGCACGGTGTCGCGTCTGGTCTCCGCCGGGATTCTGCTCGGTGCGACCATGGCAGCCGCGCAGGCCGTTACCCTGAATGAGTGGGACATTTACAACTATCCGCAGCAGACCGAAGCGGTGGATGAAGCGGTAAAAGCGTTCCAGCAAAAGAATCCGGGCATTGTGATTCAGCGTTCGGTGCACTCCTTCGAAGACACGCGCATTCCGCTTAAGCTGGCGCTAACCGCCGGTGACGGCCCGCAAATCGCCCAGGTGAATCAGGGCGGCGGCGATATGGGCTCGCTGGTGAAAGACAAGCTGCTGTGGCCGCTGGATGATTACGCCAAAACTTACGGCTGGGCCACGCGCTTCCCGGATTCAATCCTGAAACGTAACCGCTGGTCAGATAAACAAGATTTCGGCAGCGGCAAACTCTACGGCGTGGCGAGCCTTGGCGAGATGGTGGGTTTGTACTACAACAAAGCGCTGCTGGATAAAGCCGGTGTTGCGGTGCCTAAAACCTTGCCGGAACTCGAACAGGCGATGGAGAAACTCAAAGCCGCCGGTACACCGCCGATGATGCTCGGCCTGCTCGACGGCAACATGGGCCAGCAGCTGCTCAGCACCTTGTGGGAAGCGCAGATTGAGAGCAGCGACCGGAAAAAACTCGACGATCTGATTTACGACGTGGGCGGCACGTTCAAAGACGACAAGCTGGTGAAAGCCGCCAATATGATGAAGGGCTGGAACGACAAAGGCTATCTGTTCCCCGGCTTCCAGGGCATTGGGCACGACGATGCGGCGACCCTGTTCCAGAATGGTCAGGCAGCGTTCCTGGTGAGCGGAACCTGGTATCTCGGCCAGTTTAAAGACAACAAAGATCTGCACTTCGCTGCGATGCCAGCGGGCGAGGGCGTGCAGCATCCACTGATGGTGGGCGGCACCGATCTGGCGTTCTCCATCACCAGCACCGCCAAAGACAAAGCGCAGCAGGATGCCGCAGCGAAGTTCATCGATTACATCGTCTCAGATGAGATGGCGAACCGCTGGCTGAAAGTGGGCTTCCTGCCGGCCGGCACCAGCAAAAATGCGCAGATTCCGGCGGATAACCCGCTGCTGGCAGAAGCGTATCAGGTGTGGGTGACGCTAAATGACAACGATGGTCTCGGCCATTATCTCGACTGGGCCACGCCAACCATGAACGCCGAGCTGAATCAGAATGTGCAGCTGCTGCTGGCGGGACGTCAAACCGCCGACCAGATGGTGATCAACTTCGATAACAACTATCAACGTTACCTGAAAACCCTCAAGCACTGATGACGTACGGCCCGGCGTAAGTGGCCGGGCCGCGAACAGGCCCGCAAGCGAGTACGGTTATGCTGAATAAATCTGCCTGGCGCAATGCGCTCTATCTTCTGCCCGCGGTGCTGGTGTATGCGGTGTTTCTGCTGATGCCGCTGTTGGCCTCGTTAGGGATCAGCTTCACCGAATGGGATGGCACCTCGTGGCCGATTTTCATCGGCATGGGCAACTATCTGCGCATGTTCCAGGATCCGGTGTTCTGGGTGGCGCTCGGCAATAATGCCTTGCTGATGCTGTTCTACACGCTGTTTCCGATTGGCGTTGGACTGCTGCTGTGCAGCTTCCTGTATGAGACGCGCAATAACAAAGAGCGTAGCGTGCTGCGTATTCTCTTCTTCCTGCCGTACATCATGCCGATGGCGGTGCTCGGCGTAGTGTGGCGCTGGCTGTATAACCCGGCGTTTGGCCCTATCGATCAATTCCTGCGCGCCGTGGGTTTACCGCAGCTGGCGAAGTCGTGGCTGGGTGATTTTACCTGGGCGCTACCCGCGGTCGGCTTTGTCGCCACCTGGTACTTCTTCGGTTTCTGCCTGGTGCTGTTTATGGCGGGCTTGCAACGCATGGATCCGTCGCTGCTGGAAGCGGCCGATCTCGATGGTTCATCACGCCGCCAGAAATTTATGCGCATTACGCTGCCGTCGCTGCGTCCGGAACTGCGTATCGCGCTGCTGCTGACGGTGATCGCCAGCTTGAAAGCTTTCGATCTGGTTTACGTGATGACGCAAGGCGGGCCGGGCACGTCCACTATGGTGACCAACATCTTTATGTATAAGCAGGGCTTTGACCTGCACTACTTCGGCTATGCCTCCGCCGTGGCGGTGTTCAGTATGCTGATTGTGTTAATGATCAACGGCTTAATTCATCTATGTCTACGGGAGCGTCACTGATGCGCGGCACGCCAACTGTCTCACGCGCGCTGATCTGGATTGTCGCGTTGATGACCATCCTGCCGTTTTTAATGGCGCTGATGACCTCGTTCAAAACCCAGATGGAGCTATTTCAGGGCGTGTTTACCTTGCCCTCGTCGCTCAATTTTAAAAACTACATCACCGCATGGCAGCAGGGACATTTCAACGTCTACTTCATGAACTCGGTGCTGGTGGTGATTCCGGTGGTGATCTGCAGCATCCTGCTCGGCATTCTGGCGGGATTCGGTTTCGCCTGGCTGAAGATCCCCGGCAAAACGGTGGTTGCCGCGCTGCTGGGTCTTGGAATGGTGCTACCGAGTGAAGCCTTTATTATTCCGCTCTATCACGAGCTGCGCTGGATGGGCCTCACCAACACCTATCTGGCGCTGATTCTGCCGCAAATTGCCTTGTCGCTGCCGTTTACCACGCTGATGATTGCCACCGCGTTGCAGCAGGTGCCGCGCGAGCTGGTGGAAGCGGCGGTGATGGATGGTGCATCACGCCGCAAAATTCTCTGGGGCCTGCTGGTGCCGGCGATTTGGCCAACGCTGTCCACGCTGGCGCTGCTGCTGTTTATCTGGACGTGGAACGAGTTCCTTATCCCGCTGATTCTGGTGAATAAAGATGAGCTGCGCACCTTGCCGATCGGCATGATGTTTTTCCAGAATAAAAACACCATCGATATTCCGGTGCTGATGGCGGGCGCGATGATTGTCATCCTGCCGCTGGTGGCGGTGTTCCTGGTGTTCCAGCGCAAATTTATCAGCGGCGTCACCGAAGGCGCGGTGAAATAACCATCTTGTCCACCAGCAAAAGGTTTTGGTCATGCGGCGCGTGCTGCAATAGCGCATCGCCGCTATTCAGGAGAACCGCATGCACGTTTCATTGGCTGATTTCTACCCCATCGCCGATGGCGAAACGCTGGATACACACTGCTTCCAGCGCGCACTCAATCATCTGGCAACGCGCGGCGGCGGCACCTTATCAGTGCCGCCTGGCCGCTATCATCTCGGCACGCTAACGCTGGGTTCCAACATTAATCTGCATCTCGAAGCGGGCGCCACGTTGCTCGCCAGCTCACGCGTTGAGGATTATCAGCAGCAGCTGGCGCAGAGCCAGGCTGAACTGTCGCAGCATGTGCTGCTGTACGCCGTCGGGCAGCGCAATATCAGCATCAGTGGCAAAGGGGTGATCGACGGTAACGGCGATACGTGGTTTGCTGCGGAAAAGGACGAGCAGGGTTATCGCCTGCCGCGTGCGCAGCGCCCGCGCATCGTGGTGTTTGAGGATTGCGAGCAGGTGACGCTGCAAGATTTCACCATCATCCAGGCGCCGATGTGGACGGTACATCTGGTGAGTTGCCGCCATGTACATGTCGACCATCTCACCATCAATAACAGCATGAGCATGCCGAACACCGATGCGCTGGATATCGACAGCTGTGAAGCGGTGTTTGTCAGCAACAGCTACCTGAGCGCGGCCGATGATGCCATCTGCATCAAAACCAGCCAAAAACCCGCGCATCTGCGACGTGCCGCGCGACAAATCATGATCAGCAACTGCCTGCTGCGCTCATACAGCTGCGCGTTCAAAATCGGCACCGAAACCTTCGATGATGTGGAAGATGTCACCGTCTCCGGCTGCACCCTCTTTGATTCCAACCGCGCGATTGGCTTGCTGTCGCGCGATGGCGGCCAGTTCCGCCGTTTGCTGTTCAGCAATATCACGCTGGCCTGCCGTCACGCGCCGCCGTGCCATTGGGGTAAAGCCGATGCGCTGTTTGTTTCAGTGCGCGCACGCGATCCGGCGATAGCGCCGGGCAGCATTGAGCAACTGCAATTCAGCAACGTCAGCGGTGTGATGGAAGGAGCAATTAACCTGCATGCGGAACAACCGGGACAGATTCGTGATGTGATGCTGGCGAATGTGCAGCTGCGGCAAGTAGTAGCAGCAGGTGCGGATCAAGGGCATTACGATGTGCGGCCGCCGTGTAATCCCGAATCGCCGACCGGCATGGGCCTCGACAATGCGTACAAACTGGATAGCGCATCGGGCTTAGCGTACGGTGTTGCCGCCTATCCGGATGGCTTGCCGGGCGTGTTTGCGCGCGGCGTGGAGAATCTGCAGTTGCATAACGTGGTGATTACGCGCCCGCAGCCGTTACCCCACGACTGGCATGCGGAAACAGTGCAGATTCTTTAGGGCACGCCTGGATGTTACAACGCAGCAGCGATAGCCGCGCCCAGCTCCTCGGTGGACGCGCGGCCGTCGAGGTCGCGCGTCAGGCTGTTGCCCGCCGCCAGCGTAAGCTCGATGACATCCAACACCGCTGCGCCCGCTTCGGCGTAATCGAGGTGCTCCAGCATCATCGCGCCACTCCAAATCTGACCAATCGGGTTGTTCACGCCTTTACCGGCGCTGTCGGGTGCCGATCCAAAGGCGCTGTAATAAATGCGTTGATTTTGATTATTTGTAATCATATTTGATGCTTTGTGAGCAGCATCAAACAAATTAAGCCCTGTTTAGCCTATAAAACGCCTCTAATATGCGTAAATTCATTCTTCTTTGAGCGAAATGAATCATAAGCATAAGTGGGGTGGCGAAGTGCGTAGACACGGTGAATAACAACATCGGCCACCTCATCAACGGGACGCGTGAAGCCCAGCGCGTTCCACGACCCTACGTTATCGATGAGGCTGAAATGAAACAATTCTCTACAGAAGGGATGGTGATTATTGTCGGGATTGTCATTGCGTACATCCTGTTCACCACCTGGCTCACCTGGCGTCTGCGCAGTAAAAACAGCGGCGACTTTATGGCTGGCTCCAATGTGATGCCGGCATTTGTGGTGGGCGTGATGCTGATGTCGGAATACATCGGCGCCAAATCCACCATCGGTACGGCTCAGGCAGCTTTCGAAGATGGCTTTGCCGCTTCATGGTCGGTGATTGGTGCCGCTATCGGTTTCCCGCTGTTTGGTTTTTTGCTGGTAAAGCGCATCTACAATACCGGCAAAATCACCATCTCTGCGGCGATCGCTGAACGTTATGGCAACTCCACCAAAAACATCATCTCGCTAATCATGATCTATGCGCTATTGCTGGTTAACGTCGGTAACTACGTTAGCGGTGCGGCGGCGATCTCAACGGTGCTCAACCTCGATCTCACTACCGCTGCGGTGATCACCGCGATCGTCAGTACGTTCTATTTTATGTTCGGTGGCATGAAAGGCATCGCCTGGGTCACGCTGCTGCACAGCGGACTGAAATATATCGGGATTCTGATCATTCTCGGCGTGGCCCTGCACATGACCGGCGGCGTCAGCCCCATGATCAAAGAGATGCCGCATTTCTACTGGACGTGGGACGGCAACGTTGGCGGCAGCACTATTTTCGCCTGGATGATTGGTACTATCGGCTCGATCTTCTGTACTCAGTTTGTGATTCAGGCGATTGCCTCGACCAAAAGTGCTGAGTCCGCCAAACGTGCAACCTGGGTGGCGTTCTTCTTCTGCATGCCGATTGCCATTGCTATCGCGCTG
The DNA here is from genome assembly GCF_028048155.1 of Pantoea leporis. NCBI lineage: Bacteria > Pseudomonadati > Pseudomonadota > Gammaproteobacteria > Enterobacterales > Erwiniaceae > Pantoea > Pantoea leporis. Next base: position 38,075 of record NZ_JALMEU010000007.1, on the reverse strand, counting down.
ATTGGCGTGGCGGCGAAATACCTGCATCCCGATATTAAAAGTCTCTATGCGCTGCCGGTGTTCCTGCAGGACATGAGTCCCTGGCTGGCGGGGATTGTCACCACCTCACTCGTGGCGTCGATCTTTGTCAGCGTCAGCACCGTAGCGCTGGCGATTGCCTCGCTGGTGGTAAAAGATTTCTACGTGCCCTATCGCAATCCGACGCCGGAGCGTGAGTTCCGCATGACGCGCTGGCTGTCGCTGCTGATCGGTTTCCTGCCGCTGATTTTCGTGCTGTTCGTGCCGGAAGTGTTGAAGCTCTCCTTCTTCACCCGCGCTATTCGGCTGTCGATTTCAGTGGTGGCAATCATCGCCTTTTACCTGCCGTTCTTTAAAAGCACGCGCGGCGCCAATGCAGGCCTGATTGGTGCGTGCGTCATGACGTCAGTGTGGTATCTGCTCGGCGATCCATTAGGTATCAACAACATGTACGTGGCGTTGATCACGCCGGCGGTCATCATGGTGATTGACCGCCTGATCCCTTCAAGCCAAACCCATGTGAAAAAAGCCCCGAAATCTTCAATGCAAAACAGTGGAGCCTGAAATGAGTGATTTAACCCTTACCGTTGAACGCAGCGGTAACCTCCATCCGCACGCGCAGGATGCGCAACAGCTCACGGCGATGCTGCCGTCGGTCTGCCCGCAGAACCATGCGGCGAATCTGCTGCCGCTACCCAATGGCGACCTGCTGTGTGTGTGGTTTGGCGGCACGCAGGAAGGGATCGCCGATATTTCTGTGTGGTGCTCGCGGCTGAAAAGCGGCAGCACACAGTGGAGCGAGGCGGAAAAACTCTCTGACGATCCCACGCGATCGGAGCAAAATCCGCTGCTGTTCCTCGATCCCGAACAGGTGCTTTGGCTGCTGTGGACGGCGCAGAAATCCGGCAATCAGGACACCGCGATTGTGCGCTATCGTCAGTCACGCGATTTTGGCCGCAGCTGGGGGGCAATCGACACCTTGCTCGATCAGCCCGGCACCTTTATTCGCCAGCCGATTGTGGTGCTGCCAAACGGTAACTGGCTGCTGCCGGTGTTTTATTGCCGAACTCAGCCTGGCGTGAAATGGGTAGGTAACGATGATATCAGCGCGGTGAAAATCTCCAGTGATAAAGGCCAAAGCTGGCGCGATGTGGCGGTGCCAGACAGCCTGGGCTGCGTGCATATGAACATCACGTTGCTGCAGGATGGCAGCTTACTGGCGCTGTATCGCAGCCGCTGGGCCGATTTCATCTATCAAAGTCGTTCGATCGACGGCGGCGAAAGCTGGAGTGCGCCGCTGGCGACTGACTTGCCAAACAACAACTCGTCGATTCAGGTCACGACATTGCACAACGGCCATCTGGCGCTGGTGTTTAATGCCATGAGCGCCAGAGATGCCAGCGAGCGCCGCTTATCGCTGTATGACGAAATTGAAGATGAAGAGGATGACGGCGATGTGGCGGTGGCGGCAGAGCCGCTGGTGCACAGCGGACGCAGCGCGTTTTGGGGCGCACCCCGCGCGCCAATGACGCTGGCGATTTCCGCCGATGGCGGCAAAAGCTGGCCATGGCAGCGTAATCTCGACGAGGGCGACGGCTACTGCATGACCAATAATTCGCAGCAAAAACTCAACCGCGAGTTCTCCTATCCGAGCATCAAACAGAGTGACGATGGCGCGCTGCATGTGGCTTACACCTATTTTCGTCAGGCGATTAAATATGTGCGTGTCGATGAAAGCTGGGTGAAAGGATGAGCAGGCAGCGACACGCGCTGGTAACTGGCGTCAGCTCTGGCATAGGCGCCGCCATCGCCGATCATCTGTTGCAACAAGGTTGGCAGGTGACCGGTTTTAGCCGCACGTCGGTGCAGAACGATCATCCAGCGTTCACCTCGGTCAGCGTGGATCTGTTGGATGCCAATCTACTGAAGCAGGCGCTACTGGCGCTGCCGAAGGTGGATGCGCTGGTGCATGCCGCAGGCATGATGGCGGCTGCGCCGCTCGGTGAGCTGGATGAGGAGCAGAGCGCGCGTTTGTGGTACTTGCACGTGCAGGTGGCGGAGATAATGGCAAATGTCTTGCAGCCGCAGATGGCGCAGGGCGATCGTATCTTGCTGGTTGGTAGCCGCACGTCACGCGGCGCGGCGAATCGCAGCCAGTACGTGAGCACCAAGGCGGCAATGGTGGGCATGGCGCGCAGCTGGGCGGCGGAACTGGCACCCAAAGGCATCACGGTGAATGTGATTGCGCCGGGGGCGACGGAGACGCCCATGCTGCTGCAGCCCGGCCGCGCCAGTTCACCCCCAAAGCTGCCGCCGATGGGGCGCTATATCAAGCCACAGGAAGTGGCGGCGCTGGCAGGGTTTGTGCTGTCGCCTGCCGCCGATGCGATTACCGGGCAGGAGTTGGTGATCTGTGGTGGGGCGTCGTTGTAGTTTTTTCCCTCACCCTAACCCTCTCCCACAGGGAGAGAGAATTGAATAGTGCACCGACTAGCTCCCTCTCCCAGTGGGAGAGGGCTGGGGTGAGGGCAACAAGTCGCACCTAACCGCGCCGCAATCCCGCCACATCCACCTGCCACTGATGCAGCTTGTTATACAGCGCGGTGCGTGAAATCCCCAGCAGCTGGGCAGACTGGCGCAGGTTGCCTTTTTGCTCACGCACCACCTGCATCACATGCTGGCGCTCATTCTCCTGCAGCGAGGTCAATTCGCTGGCGACAGGCGCGTTACGCTGCACCATCTCTTCCGGCAGATCGTGGCGCTCAATCTCCAACCCTTCACACAAATTCACCATGCGCTCGACCAGATTCTCCAGCTCACGCACGTTGCCGGGCCAGTGCCACGCCTGCAAACAGCGCATTGCCTCGGCGGAGAGCTGCGGCGCGATGCGCTTCAGCCGGGTGCAGAGCGCCTGAATAAAGGTATTCACCAGGCCGGGAATATCCTCCTGACGCTCGCGCAGCGGCGGGATCTCCAGCGAAATCACATTCAGGCGATAGTAGAGGTCGCGGCGGAACGCGCCTTTTTCCACCGCATCCAGCAGATTGCAGTGGGTAGCGGCGATGATGCGCACGTTGACCTTGATAGGATGGGCCGCGCCGATTCGCACCACTTCGCCCTCCTGCAGCACGCGCAGCAGGCTGGTTTGCGCTTCGAGCGGCATCTCGCCAATCTCATCAAGGAACAAGGTGCCGCCATCGGCCAGCTCAAATTTGCCCGCCGAGCCGCCGCGTCGCGATCCGGTAAAAGCGCCGTCGACATAGCCAAACAGTTCGCTCTGCACTAAATCACGTGGCAATGCGCCGCAGTTCAGCGCGATAAAGGCTTCCTGCTGGCGCGGGCTGGCGTTGTGAATCGCCTGCGCGAACAGCTCTTTACCGGTGCCGCTTTCGCCGGTTAATAACACCGTACTGTCGCTGCGGCTGCTGGCGCGCGCTTTCTGAATCGCTTGCAGCACGCGCGGCGCGTGCCCGCGAATCATCTCAAAGGTGTAGCTGGCGCCGACGCCCATCACGCGGCGCGTAATGGCGCGGATACGTTTATTCTCGCGCAGCGACAGCACGCGGCCGCCGTCTGGCGCGGGCATCAGCGAAATCAGGCAGGAAAGGGGATGCACGCCATCCGGCATAAATTGCAGCTCGCGGTCATTGCAGAACGGCATGGTGAGCAGCGATCCGCCTTGCGGTTGCAGCAGCACGTCGATCGGTCCGGCGCTGGGATCGAGGCCGCTAAAGATCTGGCGCGCATAGCGATTCAGCGTTTTGATGCGACCGTGACGATCGCAGACGATTACGCCTTCGTTCAGGGTTTCGAGGATCGACTGCTGCTCGGCCAGCAAACGGCGCAGCATCAGCTGCTGACCAACCGCTTCCGCTGCCGCCTGCACCGTGCCGAGCGTATGCGCATTAAAGTTGTCAGGCGTGGCGGTCAGCGTGAGTACGCCCAGCAGCTGGCCGCTGGCATCGCGCACAGGTGCGGCAGCACATTGGCGATGGCGTTTGCGCAGATCCAGCTTCCAGTTTTCGCCGCTCAACACGTACACCAGCCGCTGCTCAATCAGGCAGCGCGCGGTGCAATTGGTGCCGAGCACTTCTTCGCGCAGGATGCTGCCGACCGGCGTCAGATCCGCGCCGCAGAAGTGCAGCGTCACGCCTTGCGCATCGGTCAGATTGATGTGGCCATCCGGGTTATACGCCAGCAGGTTTTCCATGATGCTGCGCGCCGCGAGGATCAACTCGGCATTGTGCTCAAGGATCGCCGCCAGTTCCGCAGCGGGTGGCGAGACATAGGCAAAGGTGGCGGGATCGATCGCGCGCTGCTGCGATCGCCGCCACGACTGCAAAATGCTGTGCCGCATCCAGCCGGGCTGTTCACCGCGTTCGAAGCTGTGCCAGCCCTGCCACAACAACGTATCCCATTCGCCCACCTCCGCGCTGTCCGGCAAGCTGAAGATCGGATCGCTTTCATCTTTAAACGGCAAACGCTCACTGGCACGCATGTGACACTCCTGAACAAGATGGAATGTCCATTTTATTGACATGTGAAGTTGACATGTAAATTTTGTTGCCAAATTGTGAGCAATATCTGTGTCATGCCTCACACAAAGCGGCGAATTGCAGTTGGCATCGCCTTTGCACTACCGATTGCACATCCATACGCTCGAATGAGCATATCCAAAACAATAAGGAATAGGTCATGACATTTCATCTTAAGCCAGTACGCGTCGGCCTGATTGGCGCCGGTCGCATGGGCAGCTTCCACGCGGAAAATCTGGCCTGGCGCGTGCCGGGTGCGATCCTCGCAGCGGTGGCCGATCCGCAACCGGGCGCGGCCGACGCGCTGACTAATAAGCTCGGCGTCGCTAAAGCGTACAGCGATCTGCATGCGCTGCTGCAGGATCCCGAAATTGAGGCGGTGGCGATTGCCGCGCCAGCGCGCACGCACGCCGAATGGGTGATCGCTGCCGCCGAGGCGGGCAAACATGTGTTCTGTGAGAAGCCGATGGCGGTAACGCTGGAAGAGGCGGATCGTGCAATTGCTGCCGCAAAAGCGGCCGGCGTGGTGTTGCAGGTCGGTTTTAACCGCCGCTTTGATTCCGGCTTTGCTGCAGCGATCGCGGCGGTGAAAGCGGGTGAAAATGGCACCACGCAGCTGAGCCGATCGCTGACGCGCGATCCGGGCCTGCACGATCCTTCGCGCATCCCACAGTGGACGATCTTCCTTGAAACCCTGATCCACGATTTCGACACGCTGCTGCACTTCAACCCTGGCGCGAAGCCGGTGGAAGTCTATGCGCTGGCCGATGCGCTGGTGCGTCCGGATTTCAAAGACAAGGGCTTGCTCGACACATCGGTGGTTACCATCCGCTTTGATAACGGCGCGATCGCCACCGCTGAAGCCAACTTCCAGGCGGTATACGGCTACGATGTGCGCGGCGAAGTGTTCGGCAGCAAAGGCATGCTGCAGGCGGGCCACATCAACGTTAACAACTGTGTGCGCTATCACCAGGATGGCATCGCGATTGCAACCTCACGCATGGATTCAGACCTGCTGCGCGAAGCCTATGTGGCGGAGATGGCCGAGTTTGCCCGCTGCATTCGCAGTGGCGAAACGCCGCGCGCTACCGGTGAAGATGCACGCAACGCGCTGGTAATCGCGCTGGCCTGTATCGACTCGGTGCAGCAGCAGCAACCCATCAAACTGGGAGCGCGCTAATGGCCGGTTATCAGCTGTCGGTATGTGCCGAAATGGTGTTTCTCGATCTGCCTTTTGTCGAGCGCGTGAAACGCATTCATGCACTGTGCTTTGGCGTCGAAATCTGGGGCTGGGCCAATAAAGATATCGATGCGCTGGCGGCAACCGGCGCGCGTTTCACCTCAATGACCGGCTACCTCAGCGGCAACCTGACCGATGATGATGAGATTCAGCAACTGCTGCAAAGTGCTGAAGCGTCGCTGGCGGTGGCCGAGCGGCTCAACTGTCCGGCGTTGAACCTGCACGGTACCGGACTGGATGACAAAGGTTTGCCGGTTAGACCGGTTGAGGTGGTGACCGGCGCGATGTGGCTGAAAGCGGCCGACACGCTGCGCAAAGTGGCGCAGCTGGGCGAGCGCGCCGGACGCGTCTTCACGCTGGAGAACCTTAACTTGCCGGTTGATCATCCCGGTACACCGTTCGCGCTGGCGGCCGACACGCTGGCGCTGGTGGAAGCGGTTAACAGCCCGGCGCTGAAGATGAACCTCGACCTGTATCACGCGCAGATTGGCGAAGGCAATTTGATCGAACTGATTCGCCGTTGTGGTTCGGCGATAGGTGAAATTCAGGTAGCCGATGTGCCGGGGCGTCAGCAGCCGGGCACCGGTGAGATTAACTATCGCGCCATCGCCCGTGCGCTACACGATGTTGGCTATCAGGGCACCGTGGCGCTGGAAGGCTGGGCCAGCGGCGAAAGTGGCGCCGCGCTGCAGCAGTTCCGCGATCATTTCACGCTTTGACGGTTCCGCCGCCGGGTATTCGCCTGTTACCCGGCATTAACTTCATGAAATGAATAATAATATCTTAACCCTACAGGACTAACCCATGAACATCAGAAATGTGATGCTGTGCCTCTGCGCGCTGCTGCTCAGCCTGAGCGTGAGCGCTAAAACCTTCACCGTCGGCGTCGCGCTGGCTAACTTCGATCTCAACTTCGTCTCGATTCTGCGCACCCAGATGCAGGCAGAGCTGAAAGCTAACCAGCTCAATAGCCAGTTTGTTGATGCCAAAGGCGATGTCGCGCTGCAAGTGCAGCAGGTGGATGATTTTGTTAATCAGGGTGTCGATGCCATCATCCTCAATCCGGTGGACACTCAAGGCGTATTGCCAATGATTACCGCGGCGAAAAATGCCGGCATTCCGCTGATCTTCGTCAATCGTAAGCCAGAAGTGAAACTGCCAACCGACATGGCGTATGTTGGTTCAGACTCGGCGTTGGGCGGCGAAATGCAGATGGAAGCGCTGGCGAAGAAGATGAATTACAAAGGTAACGTGGCGATTTTGATGGGCGCGCTGTCGAATGAGGAAGCGCGTGAACGCACCCGCGCGGTGGAAGCCGTGATTGCCAAATACAAGGATATGAAGGTGATTGAAAAGCAGAGCGCCAAATGGCAGCGCAACGAAGCGGTGGATGTGGTATCGAGCTGGCTGCTGAATCAGCGCCCGATTGACGCTATCGCGGCGAATAATGATGAAATGGCGATTGGTGCCATCATGGCGCTCAACCAGGCGAAAAATGAGAAGATTTTGGTCGCCGGTATCGACGGCACGCCGGATGGTCAGCAGTTCGTGAAGAACGGCAAAATGACGCTGACCATTTTCCAGGACGCGAAAGGGCAGGCGACCGGCGCGGTGCAGGTGACTAAAGCGCTGCTGGAGAAGCAGAAAGTGCAGGAGTTCAACTGGATTCCGTATCAAACCATCACGCCTGAGAACTATGCGCAGTTCGCGGCGAAATAACATTTTTATTTACCAAAACTCTCCTGCTCGCAGGAGAGTTTTACGCTGGAAACCCGATTTATTCCTCCTCCACTTCGCTTTATTTGCCTAACTCTGACTGATAAACTCCGGCTGCAACCAGAATTGTCTCTGGTTAATGATTGCTCAGGCATGATGCATTAACAGAACGCATGCTTTCGACCGGAGAGAAGTGCAGGATGGATAAAGAGATTCTCAACACCATAAATTCTCAGCACCTTTTTCCCGCGCACAGCGACCGGCATATTTTTTTTGGTGTTGATGGTAAATTCATTGGCCACTCGCTGATTACCATCATGTCGATAATCAAGCATGCCAATGATGTTCGTTATCACTTTCATCTTATCTCTTCGGAAATATCTGCAGTTGATACTGCGCGTCTGGAAAAAATATTCGCTGGATCGCCACATGGGTTAACGCTGCATCATATTCAGGATAGTTTGTTTAGCGCGTTCCCTACCACAGAGTTGTTCACTCGCGCGACCTATTATCGTTTTCTCGCTCCGCTTATCTTGCCGCATGCCACTAAATTGCTTTATCTCGATGCCGATATGGTGTGTCTGAATCCTCTTGATGAATTATGGCAGATTGCCATGCCAGCTGACGTTATTGCCTTGGTGGTTGGCGAGATTCAGGCATTGCAACCGCAGTTGGCTGAAAAGGTGGGCTTGCGTGGAAAGCGCTATTTTAATGCCGGCATGATGCTGATTGATGTTCAAAAGTGGAACCGCGAGCAGATCAGTGAACGCGCTTTTAATTTGCTTAGCGAAAAGGGAAAACAATTCCAGTATCTTGATCAGGATGCGTTGAATACGTTGCTTGAGGACCGTGTGATATTTACGGAAACGCGCTTTAACACCATTAATATGCTCTCACACGATGATAGCGGTTATACACAGGATGTGCCGAAAAATACCTGCTTATTGCATTATGCGGGTGCCGATAAACCCTGGCAGCGGTGGAATCAACAGCACGTTGGCCATTACTATCGCGATCTTTATCAGATTTCACCATTAGCCGACGTCTCTTTTGAAACACCGAAAAACGCGCAACAAGCGAAGAGAATGTACAAATTTTTGTTCCGTAGTCATCAATGGATGCCGGCACTCTATTGGCGCATTAAGTATTTTAAAATGAGGTATTTTTGAGTGCAGACTTTACGTTTAAAGCCGCTGTTAACCGAAAGCAATATTTATCAGCTGTGCTTTCTGCTGTTAACCCTGGCATTTGCGACCTCGTTAGTTATCCCCGCATATCCTAAGAAAACATTTTATCTGGTGGGTTATTTAACGCTATTTTTTCTGCTGGCCCAGGGAATAAAAAGAAAATTCATTATCGATAAGAGTGCTTTCATCGTCGCTATTCCCATTCTATTATTGGGCATAGTCAGGGTAATATGGTCGCGTGTTTATGCCGATGCCTATTTTAGCGATGTAGTGGATAACTATTTTCAGGGCGGTAAACTTTTCATTATCTCCGCTTTTGTCAGCTATTTTTTCATTGCGTGGCGTCACTGTTTGTCAGCGAAAGTCCTGCGCATTAGCGTGTGCTTGTTAATATTTGGCTTGCTGCTGACGCTGGGCGCCGGCTGGTACGAACATGCTCAGACGCAGCAACGCATTAAATTACTCACCGATTCAGCCGGTACCGTTTCATACCTGATGACGGCGTTAGCATTAACTGCCCTGTTTATTGTGAATAAGGTCATAGTTCGCCGCCTTAATCAAATCCTGCTGTTCACCGCTATCTTTGTGGTGAATATGCTGCTGATGTTTCTCACTGAGTCACGTGCGGCGGTGTTGGTGCTGCCCGTTTTATACTTGCTCTGTTTTTATCTGGTTCATCGCTGGGCAGGAAAATATTCGCTGGTGATTTTAGTTCTTTGCATTGCGGGGGGGCTGTTCTTCATGCCCAGCTCCATTATGCATCGGTTGGACAACATCCAGAACGAAATAGACAGCTATCAGAAAAATAATGATACCTCAATTGGTGCGCGCTTCTCGATCTGGAAAAGTGGCTATCACAGCGTTTCCTGGTCGCTGCTGGGGCAAAGTCCGGATGACAGAACGGATAAAGCGCGCGTTTATATTAAAACCTATGAACGCGCTAATCCTGAGGCTTATAAAAATGTGATGTATCACTTGCACGATGATTTTTTAGAAACGCTTTCGCTGCAAGGTATCGCGGGTGCTGTCACCCTGATTCTTTTTTATGTCGGTTTAATTGTGGCGGCAATACGTCGTCGGGCATTGGATGTTGCGCTGCTTCCTGTTTCCATTTTTATATTCGGTTTGACTGATACCGTATGGATTCAAAGCAGTTCAGTGTTTATTCTGATGGCATCGATTATTATGAGCTATGCGCTGATGCAGCATAAGCCCCGAACGCATATCTAATATTTGTCAGGTCGCCATTGAAGGCGACCGATTTTCTCAACGCTTCAGTTCATTCTCCGCAATTTCATTCTCAGATATTTTTTCTTCAAACTAAATCTGACTTTACTGTCCAGCAAAAATGAAACGAAAGAGACGTTTTCAATCGCCTGCTTCACCACCTGTTTCTCATGTTCATCGTTAATCAGCGGATAAAACTTATGCGCCAGATTGATCCAGTGACAAGCGAGCAGGTTGCGGTAGCTTTCACCGAGCACATTATCCATCTGTTGCGTGGCTTTGATCAGCATCGATATTTTATCGGCATCCAGCGCGCTGGAGAGACTTTTTTCTCGTTTGAAATAGAGATACGGGCTCTGCTTCGCTAAAAATATCGTCTGACTGGCTCTCAGAATCGAGGGGAATAAATACGCATCTTCGTAGCAACTGAAGTCAGGGAAATGGTTATCTTCCAACAGCGAGCGTTTAATAAACTGACCGATAAAATGCGCCTGGATATCACGATGGATAAGGAATTTTTCAATCACCTGATGTTGCGACAAGGCGTTAACCTGCAAACCTTTCCACTGGTGTAGTTTGGTCTTCTTTTCATAAATTTCATTCAGCGGCGCCAGCAGAATATCGGGTTGTTGCGCCTGCAAAAACTGCACGATGTCAGCAAAAGAGTTCGGCAAAAGCTGATCGTCACCATCCAGCATCGTGACAAAATGGCCGCTGCATTTGCTGACGCCGAAATTTCTCACTTTGCCGATGTTACGGAACATCACGTCAAAGATTTTCACCTGGCTGAATGAAGCGGCAAAGCTGTGCAGCAACGCGCTGGTGTTATCTGTGGATGCGTCATTCACCACCACAACCTCGACCGCATCCTCAACGCCAGAGCAGGCCTTTTTGAGGCTGTTTAACGTCTCAACAATGTATTTTTCGCAATTGTGAGCCGTGACCAGGACGCTGAGAGTGCAAGGTGAATCCATAGTTAGCATCTATCCGTTAATGTTCTGAGAGCATTCATTGCTAACAAGTCTATCGCTTTCTACGCTGAAGGGAATGAAATTGTGTTGCATGGTTTAGGTAATCATACTCACAGCTCTGCGCGTCGTTAATCAGCACAACTAAACTTTCCTCCCGCCTTGCCGATGTTTTTTACCACTGAGTCCGTGCGCTTTGCCCCACGATTTTGGGGCTCTACGATCAACTTCTGGTGTGGAAAAATGTCATGATCGCAACGCCCTTGTCAGGCCCGGCGGCTTCGCCGGTGGAGATGGTTTCGCTCAAACGTATCGCACAGCGCGCGGATAGCCTGGCGGTGTTCCTCAGTTGGGCGCTGTTGCCGATTGCACTTGCCGTTGGCTGGCTCAATGACAGCGTGCTGGTGGCGCTAATTGCGGGTTTGGTATTGGCGCTGCTGGCGACGTTTTTCGGCACCGCGCTGCGCGGTACGCTCACGTCGCGGCTGGTCTTATCCGCGCTGTTAATCGGCTGGGCTGGGCTGCTTATTCAGGTTGGCGGTGGCGCAACCGAGTACCACTTCTCGGTGTTTGTGTTGATGTCGGCGCTGCTGGCGTGGCGAGATGTGCGCCCGTTAGTGATGGGCGCGGCGGCGGCAGCCACGCATCATGTGTTATTCAATTATCTGCAGGAAAATGATCTGTTTGGCGTGGTGGTGTTTCATCATCCCGGCTGGGACATGGTGTTTTTCCACGCGCTGTTTGTCGTGGTGCAAACCGCGATGCTGCTGGTGATTGCACGCCAGATGGCAGCGGATGCGCGCTCGGCCAGCGAAGTGGCGCAACTGGCGGCACACATTAATCAGCAAGCCGGTTATCTCACGCTGCGTGCCGATACTCAGCAGAGTGAAACGCCGTTCGCGCGCACCTTCAGTACTACGCTTGGGATCCTACACGGCACTTTGCATCAGGTCAGCGACGGCGTCGGTCAGCTGCTGGCGGAATCCGACAGCATTCTGGAGCGCAACGCCGCGCTCTCGACGCGTACCGACGAGCAGGCGCAAGCGCTGGAAGTGGCGGCCAGCGCTATGAGCGAAATCAGTATCGCTGCCAGCTTAACCCGGGACAAAGCGCAAAGCGCGTGCGAGCTGGCGAGTGAAACCCGCGCGGTGGCGACGCGTGGTGAAGAGAATATCCAGTCGGCGATTCGCTCGATGGAGAAAATCAGCGAAGAGTCGAGAAGGGTGAAGATCATCCTGGAGCTGATCGACGGCATTGCGTTTCAAACCAACATTCTGTCGCTGAACGCCTCGGTGGAAGCGGCGCGTGCCGGTAATCAGGGACGCGGTTTTGCCGTGGTCGCCAGCGAAGTGCGTAATCTGGCGATGCGCAGCGAAAGTGCGGCACGCGAAATCCGTCAACTGATGGATGCCAGTTCCACCAGCACCGAACACGGCACCGTGCAGGTGGAGCATGCGGCGCAAACCATGCGCGAGATTCACAGCAGTATTAGCGGGTTATCGCAGCTGGTGACGGAACTGTCGGCGATGAGTGAGCAGCAGAATTTGAGCATTGAGCAGATTCAGCAGAGCATCAATAGCATTGATCACAGCGTGCATCATAACGTGCAGCACGTGGCCGAAACGCTGCAAGTGGCGCAGCAGCAACAGCAGCAGGCCAATGCGCTGAAGCAGGCGATTTCGTTATTTAAGTTGGGGTAAGCGTGACCTTTGCAAAGGTCGCCATGAATGGCGACCTTACGTTAGTTACTCTACGCCATTAACCAGCAGCACGCGGTATTTCGCGCCTTTCAGGCGATGCGCTTTGGCTTCCTGATACGCCGGGCTGAAATACCAGCCTTTCGCCGCCTCAGCATCCGGGAATTCGAGCACCACCACGCCTTCCGCTTCCGGGCCTTCCAGCGTTTCCAGGGCGCCATAAAACGCCAACGGGGTGATGGGATGGTCGCCGCGCGCCTGTCCGGCTTTCTCGGCATACGTCGTCAGCTCGTCCTGGTCTAAGGTTTCGTCCTTAATAAACACCACATATGCAGCCATTATTTCTCTCCTCGCGCCTGGCGTTTGTCTTCAGTGTTGTTATCGAAATCGGCGGCATCATGGCGCTCCAGCAGCTGATCCTGCGGCTCGGCACCAAAGGCACGATTCACTTTACGCCCGCGAATCACCGCCGGACGCTCGGCAATCTCTTTTGCCCAGCGCACCACATTTTTGTACGACTGCACATCAAGGAATTCGCTGCCGCCATATTGGTTGTTCAGCACCAGATTGCCGTACCACGGCCAGGTGGCGATATCGGCGATGGTGTATTCGTCACCGGCGAGGAAGCGATGGTCGGCCAACTGACGATCCAGCACGTCCAGCTGACGTTTAGCTTCCAGCGTGAAGCGGTTGATGGCGTATTCGATTTTTTCTGGCGCGTAGTGATAGAAGTGGCCAAAGCCGCCGCCGAGGTACGGTGCAGAACCTTGCAGCCAGAACAGCCAGTTCAGGGTTTCGGTGCGGCCTGCCAGCGAGGTCGGCAGGAAGTGACCGAACTTCTCGGCCAGATAGAGCAGGATATTGCCGGATTCAAACACGCGCTGCGGTGGCGTGACGGAATGGTCGCTCAGCGCCGGGATTTTCGAGTTCGGGTTTACATCGACAAAACCGCTGGAGAACTGATCGCCATCGCCGATACGGATCAGCCAGGCATCGTACTCGGCGTCTTTGGCACCCACCGCCAGCAACTCTTCCAGCAGGATGGTAATTTTCTGGCCGTTTGGCGTGCCGAGCGAGTATAGCTGCAGCGGATGTTTGCCGACCGGCAAGGTTTTGTCATGCGTCGGCCCGGCGGTTGGACGGTTGGTTTTCGCGCCGTTACCTTTGGCTTCCGGGTCCCAGGTCCAGACTTTCGCGGGCTGATACTGATGTTCCGACATAGTGGTTTCGCCTTGTTGTGATTGTATTTTTGCTGCTACTGAGTGTAGCAGCGCGTGATACAGGCGATTTAACCGCGCTGGCGGTGGGACGCAAAGTCCGATTATGTAAAGTTCTCTTGCGTAAACAGCATAAAGTCCACTCTACCAGGCTGATAGGTGTCGGGGATGTCGCCCTCTTCCAGATGCCGCAGCATCAGCGTTAAGGCAAGCTGAGCATGGCGCAGGGTGTTTTGATCGAGGGTGAGGTTCAGCACGCGATCCTGCAACAGTCGGCGTGTGGTGCTGTACAACTCGTGCGTGACGTACAGCACTTTACCGTCGAGACGATGACGCGCCAGCGCTTCGTGCACCTGTGTGTTGCCAATGCCGGTGTTATACAGCCCGACAATCGGCGGCGAGGCGGCCAGCGTTTTTTCTAACAGGCGGCTGATGCGTTCGCGCTCATCCTGACCGGCAAGAATCTCGCGCAGGCGCAGCTGCGGAAAGCGTTCGGCCAGCACCGCCTGAAAGCCCTCAATGCGCAGGCGGTGGGCTGCGTAATCCGCGCGTCCGCTCATCAACACCACTTCACCCGGCTGCGACAGCATGCTACCGAGCATCAAACCGGCGGTGCGCCCGGCTTTGTATTGATCGATACCGACGTGGCACAGCCGCGCGGCATCGGGCAGATCGGCGACCAGCGTGATCACCGGCACGCCGCGCGCTTTACAGGCGGCGAGCGCATCGTAGATCAGCGGGTTTTGATGGGCGAAGACGATCAGCGCATCCATCTTTTTACTGCTGGTGGTGATGTGTGCGGCGAGTTTTTCCGGTGCATTTTCCGGGATCAGCGTGCGATGCAGACGCAGGCGGCGATAACCGAGTTGGTCGGCGAGTTTGGCAAAGTCTTGCGCTAATTGCTGAAAGAAGAAGGAGGCGTTGCCGCTGAGCAGCACTTCGATCTGCCACGGATGGCGATGCTCCTCGGGCAAAATGCGTTTTAAACCGGCGTCACGCGCTGCCTGCAGGATTTTTTTGCTCATGGCGGGCGATACGCCACCGCGATCGTTGAGTACCCGGTCAACCGTGGCGACACCGACGCCCAGTTGTTTTGCCAGCTCGGCCAGCGTCACTGCTTTCATGTTGCGTGCATTCCAATAGAGCGGGCCCTCATCCTAACCTTCTCCCGCCAGCGGGAGAAGGGATCAATCGAGCAAGCCGCACCATCCCTAACCCTCTCCCGGTGGGAGAGGGTTAGGGTGAGGGCATCAGCGCGCACTCAACTATCCCAACAGCTCACGCTCAATCAGTTCGCGGGTTTCCACCGCCTGATACTTCATCTTCTCCGGATAACCGAACAGCGCCGCTGAGATAATCGACTCGCCGCCAACCTTAAAGGTGCGGTTGGCAAAATTCATCTCGCGCAGTGCTTCAAACAGCGCATCGAAATTCACTTCGCCTTCACCGACCGCCACGTGCTGGTGGATGGTGGCATCCACGCCTGGCGGGTTGACGATATAACGGCAGTGCTTAGTGTGGTTCATGGTATCGGCGATCAGCATATGTGAAAGATCGTCGCCGGCGTAATGCAGCATGTTCTTCACATCGCCCACACCTTTGTCGTAATAGAAGGTGTGCGGTGCGCTGTAGATGTATTTCACGTTTTCGCTGCGGAACGACTTCACAATGTCTGCAGTTTCGTTGCTTTGCTCGCAGAAATCCCACGGATGCGCCTGAATTTCGACGCGGATGCCTTCACGTTCGATGATCGGCAGCAGCTCTTCCATCGAACGATAGAACATCTCTTCACAAATTTCTGGCTCGTTGGGATTGCCCGAAAGCTCGGTGTTGATCACCTGCACACCCATTTCGACGGCAATCTCGATCATGCGTTTCCAGTTCTTCACCGCCGCCTGACGACGCAGTTCATCCGGGCCGGACCAGCGATATACGGTAATGAACGAGGAGATCTCCAGCCCGGTGGCATTCAGCGCGTTTTTGTATTCGCGCATGATTTCACGGCTGGCTTTCGGATGTTTATAAAACGGGTTGATCTGCGGGTGCGGCGACTGCTCGATGTACTTGTAGCCCCATTCCGCCACCTGATGCACCATGCGCGTGATGCCGAGATCCCTGATTACATCCACATCAAAAGCGATTTTCATTGTTTTCTCCTGAGCGTTAAGCGGTGCGGACTTTGATGATGACCATACTGATCTTTTTACGCGCTTCATCACGTATTCTGATGTGAAACCATCAGCCGGACCGCTTTGAATACGCACATGAATATCAAACATTTATTCTGAATGGTATTAAGATGAAATGAGTTATTTCATTTTTGCGAGAGCGATCAAAATAATGAGAGATTCTCTATCACTCGAAGCCAATTACTGATGATTTCTGTGCGGGATGATTGGTGATTTACCGCAGGTTAAGGCATTATTTTTGATAATTTATTATCATTTCATTCAGGGAAGTAGCGCATGAGTAAAATCACCATGACCGCGATTGCCGCCGCCGCCGGGGTTGGCGTGGCGACCGTCGATCGCGTGTTAAATCGTCGTGCACCGGTGCGCGCTGCAACGGAGCAGAAGGTGCTGGAAACCGCTAATCGCCTCGGTTATCGCATCGGCAATGTGCCGCTGCTGAGCGGCACCGCGCCTGCCGCCAGCGTGACGCTGCGCATGGGCTTTATCCTGCTGTCAAAATCCTACTCGTTCTATCATTCCCTCACTGATGCGCTGCGCCAGCATACGCAGCCGTTTCATCCGGCAGGCAGCGAACCGCTTTTTACCTGGCACGACATTGATGATGTGGAAGCGGTGGTGGCCTCGCTGTATGCGCTGGCCGGGCAGGTGGATGCGGTTGGCTTAGTTGCGCTGGACCACCCGCTGATTCGCCATGCGATAGAAAACATATCGCGTCAGGGCGTGCGGGTTTATGCGCTGTTTTCCAACTTTTCGCCGTGCGGTCACGCCGGTTACGTTGGTCTGGATAACCAGAAAGCCGGACGCACCGCCGCGTGGATTGCCACGCACCTGTTGCATCAGCCGGGGTCGGTCGGCGTGCTGGTGGGCGACCATCGCTTTATCTGTCAGGAGAGCAATGAGATCAGTTTCCGCTCCTATCTGCGTGAACAGGACAGCGCGCGACGCGTGCTGGAGCCGCTGAAGACCAACGAATCGATTGATGGCGGCTACCGTTCCACGCGTCAGTTACTGGAAGAACATGCCGATTTGGCGCTGATCTTCGCGCCTTGCGGCGGCATTGAGGGTGTGATTCATGCGTTGCGCCAGCATCCGCAGCGTAAGGTGGCGTTGATATGTCACGGTCCGGTGAAAGAGGGCGAGCTGGCGCTGATTGATGGCACCATTACGGTGATGATCCGCAACCGCATCGACGAAATGGCCATGCGTCTGGCGCAGATGGTGCAGCAGCATCATGCGCAGCCGGGCGATCATTTCTCCCAGATCATCCTGCCGTTTGATATCGTCACGCGTGAAAACCTGTAGGCCGCGTCGTTGCTGTATTTGATATATTTTCTATCATTTTAATGATGCGAAATACTATGATCGCTATCAAAAAATGAATGTTTCATGGTTGTTGATGATGAAATATTTATTTGATACTTGCGCCATCCACTACCTCAAGGAACGATCATGACTATCCATATTGCTAACGCGCCCTGTAGCTGGGGCGTTGATGACCCGAAAAATCCCTTCCTGCCGCCGTGGCAGAAAGTCCTGAGTGAAGCGTCGCAGGCCGGTTATAAAAGCATTGAGCTGGGCCCATGGAGCTATCTGCCGGTTGAGCCTGCCGAACTGCGTCAGCAGCTGGAAGCGCACGACTTGTCGCTGGTGGCGGGCACCATTTTTGATGATTTGGTGAGTGAAGCCAATTTCCCGGCGATGGTTGAACTGACGCACAACATCTGTCGTAACCTGTCTCTGGTACCGACCGCGACCAAAACCCATGCGGACAACAAGCTCGCACCTTATCTGGTGATTATCGACTTCGGTAATCCAGAACGCGCCAAATACGCCGGTCAATCCGCCAAGGCGCCGCGCCTGTCAGCTGAAGCGTGGCAGCGCATGATGCAGCACATCACCACGCTGAGCCAGATTGCCTGGAACGAATACGGCGTGCGTGCGGTGATCCATCCGCATGCCGGCGGATGCATTGAGTTCGCCGACGAGCTGCAACAGCTGGTGGAAGACATTCCGCATGAAGTCGCTGGTTTGTGCCTCGACACCGGCCATCTGTACTACTCCGGCATGGATCCGATTCCTTACCTCAGCCGCTACTGGGATCGCATCGATTATCTGCACTTCAAAGACGTTAACGATGCGGTATGGCGCGACGTGATTGCGCGCGGCGTCGATTTCTTTGCCGCCTGCGCAGAAGGCGTGATGTGCCCGATTGGCAAAGGGGCAATTGATTATCCAGCGGTGCGCGCCTTCCTGGCGGAGCGCAATTATCAGGGCTGGATCACCGTCGAGCAGGAGCGCGATCCGCGTGATGCCGACACCAGCCTGCGTGACGTCACCGCCAGCCTGCACTATTTGCAATCGGTCGGATTCTGAGGAGAACAACATGATCAACGGCATTAAAGCTCTCGATCGCTCGCTGCGCTGGGGCATGGTTGGCGGTGGCGGCACCAGCCAGATTGGTTACATTCACCGTTCGGCGGCCACGCGTGATAACAACTTCACGCTGCTGGCAGGCGCATTCGATATCAACGCCGAGCGCGGCCGCGCCTTTGGCACTTCGCTAGGTATCGAAGCCGATCGCTGCTACGCAGATTACGAAACCCTGTTTGCGGCAGAAGCGGCGCGCGCCGACGGCATCGAAGCGGTGTCGATCGCCACACCCAATAACACGCACTTCGCCATCTGCCGCGCCGCACTGAATGCGGGTCTCCATGTGGTGTGTGAGAAGCCGCTGTGCTTCACCGCTGCCGAGGCCGATGAGCTGGAACAGCTGTGTGCTGAGAAGAAGAAAATCATCGGTGTGACTTATGGTTACGCCGGACATCAGCTGATTCATCAGGCACGCGAAATGATTGCCGCAGGTTTGCTGGGTGAGATCCGCATCATCAACATGCAGTTCGCGCACGGCTTCCATAACGAAGCGGTAGAATTGCAGAACGAGAGCACCAAGTGGCGCGTCGATCCGCGCTTCGTCGGGCCGAGCTATGTGCTGGGCGATTTGGCGACGCATCCGCTGTTTATCGCCGAAACCATGGTGCCGCATCTGCAGATCAAACGCCTGCTGTGCAGCCGCCAGAGCTTTGTCAAAACCCGTGCGCCGCTGGAGGATAACGCCTTCGTGATGATGGAGTACGACAACGGCGCAGTCGGCACTATGTGGGTATCGGCGGTGAACTGCGGTTCGATGCACGGCCAGAAGGTGCGGGTGATCGGCGAGAAAGCCAGCCTGGAGTGGTGGGATGAGCAGCCGAATCAGCTGCGCTATGAAGTGCAGGGCGAGCCGGTGCAGATTCTCGAGCGCGGCATGGGTTATCTGCATCCGAGTGCGCTGGCTGACGACCGTATTGGCGGCGGACATCCGGAAGGATTTTTTGAAGCCTGGTCCAATCTCTATCGCCGTTTTGCGCTGGCAATGGATGCCACCGATCGTGGCGATCAGGCATTCCTGAAAGACTTCTGGTATCCGGGCGCGCATGCCGGTTTGATGGGCGTGCGATGGGTGGAGCAGTGCGTGAAGTCTGCGGATGCGGGATCAGTGTGGGTGACGTGCTAAGGGGGCGGTAAAGAAAATGGGTCGGCATGTCCAGCCGACCCAAAATGAGCATACCGAATGACTTATCGCGTGCAAACAATGTAAACAGTAGGAGCTGTTGATTTTGAGGCGATATCTCCTACGGTGCCTAGGGTGGAATCGAAATTGCCTTTGAGGCCTTTCCAGCTATCACTCAATGCATACCAAGTGCTGATGAATCCACTTTGTGTTAACAGCGTTCTGGCTTCAACAAAGTCGCCGCCTTCCTGGGCAAATACGGCCAATTCTGCGGAACCAGCTAGATGGGCACCCATATTGTTACAAAAATCTCTCACCTCCTGAACAGGCGGTGTTACCCCAGTCGAGTCATAGGCAAGGGCAAGGTATTGATGATTGCCGGCTCTGTATACCGGAGTAATGGTCTGACTGATCGTTTTCTGAGAAGTGTTAGCCAGCAACGCTTGAACAGTGCCCTGTCTCTTATTGCTGTTCACATGCAAGCTATCAAGAGTGGCGGTCGCCGTACCTGTAGCATCAGTGAATGATTCGCTATCGATGCTACCAATATCGGTCGACCAGTTAACTTTGTAATTGGGTACCGCCTGATTTTGCGCATTTTTTACCACCACGCTAATCACTGGATTCTCGCCACCAAAACCGTATACCGCGTTTTTAGAGGTTTGCATTGATGTAATCGTGGCGGTGGAGCTATCGACCACAAATTCGACTTCCGGTGCGGTAACTGGCGCGTTGGCTCCGACACTCACGCTGACAATCCCTTTGCCTGGTGCACCTGATTGCAAGGTATTATGCGATTTTCCCTCATCATCTGTGCGCTGTGTTTGCCCGTTAAGTTGGCCAAAGTTGGTGGTCCAGTTGATAAGCAGCCCTTTCACGGGATTGCCATAGCGATCTTTCACCAGTGCGGTATAGGTCGCTTTACTGGTGTTGTCCGCTGGAATTTGTCGTGCATCCACGATCAGATCACCGGCGTTAAGGCTGGCGCTACTGGTCTCCGCCGTGAACTCCACCGCCGTCGCCGCCACCGCCGTGCCGCTACCCGGCTGCGCCGTGACGATAGCTGCTCCCAAAACCGTTGAGCTTAACGTTACCGTCGCCACGCCTGAGACGTTGGTTTTACTGCTATTCTGCGCCAGGTTGCCGCGGTCGGTGCTCCAGCTCACAGATAAATTGCTCAGCGGGTTGCCATAGGCATCCTTAATCGTTGCACTGTAAGTAATTTTCTCACCGCTATTCGCGATGGCGCTGACTTTGTCCGCCGTCACACCGCCATTGGCGATTTGTGCACTGGCGGTATCTGCCGTCACCGTCACTGGCGGTGCATTCACAGCCGCGCTGCTGTTGACGCGAGCGTTAACCTGCACGGTGCCTGCTAATGTGGCGGTGAGTGAGATAGTGGCCTCACCAGCGGTATTGGTGGTAGACGTCGTACCGCTCAGCGTTCCACCGCTGGTTGCCCAAGACACAGGCAGGTTGGCTACGGGGTTGCCGTGGGCGTCTTTCACTACGGCGCGGAAGATCGCCATGTCAAGAGTGCCCGCTGTGATGCTGGTTTTGTTTACCGTTAAATCACCGTCGCTGATGCTAGCCGAAGCGGCGTCAGCCTTGAAGTCAACCACCGGCGCATTAACCGCTGCGCGGCTGTTCACCACCGCCTTTACTTGCGCGTTACCTGCAGCCGTAGACGTTAACGTTATGGTTGCCTTACCGTCCGGACCAGTCACGCTGGCCGCACTGCTCAGCGTGCCGCGATCGCTACTCCATCCAACGGTTACGCCACTCACCAGGTTACCGGCGGCATCGATGACCCGTGCCGTATAAGACACGCTGTCGCTGCCGTTAGCCAGCGCGCTAGTTTTGTTGGCGGTGAGATCACCGCTGTCCAGACGGGCCGATGCCGCGTCGGCGACGATGTTTACCCTCGGTGCATTTGCCGGGTTGCCGTTGACCGCAGCGATGATCTGCGCCGACCCTACAGTGGTACCGGTGAAGGTAACCGTGGCCTCACCGTTGACGTTGGTGACAGACGTTGCATCGCTGAGTTTGCCAAGGTTGCTGGTCCAGTTGACCTGCTGATGCGCCACTGGGTTGCCGTTAGCGTCTTTAACCACCGCCGTAAAGCGTGCTGCATCCGTGCCGCTACTCACAATGGTGGTTTTATCCACGGTCAGATCGCCGCTGCCGATTCGCGCGCTGCTGGCATCGGCGGCGAAAGTCACGAGGACGGCACTTAGCGCGGGTTTGCCAACCAGCGCTGCGCTTACACCCGCCTGGCCCATTTGGGTTGAGGTCAGCGTGACCTGGGTTTTGCCGTCTGGCCCTGTCACGCTTGTTGTCTGGCTAAGTGTTCCGAGTGAGGTCTGCCAGTTTACAACTTGTGCGGGCAGCGGGTTTCCGTTTTTGTCCTTCACAGTAATGGTGTAAGTCACGAGATCGCTGCCATCGGCCACGGCACTGGTTTTATCCACAATAAAGTCGCGCGCGTCGATGGTGGCGCTAGCGGCATCGGCGGTAAAGCTGATGACGGGTGCATCCACGGCGGCCTGCGTGCCAAGCTGTGCCTGTACCTGCACATCATGCGCCGCAGTATCTTTCAAGGTGACGATGGCAATACCGTTTTTGCCACTCTGACTCACAGCAGCACTCAATGCACCACCGTTACTGTGCCAGTTGAGCTTCACGCCCGGTACTGGATTGCCATTGGCATCCTTAATCAGCGCGCTGAAAGTGACAGAATCGCTACCATTGGCGATGGCAGTGGTTCGATCAACTGTAAGGTTACTCCTATCCAGTGCGGCGGTGGATGCGTCGGCAATGAAATTCGCCAGGGCGTTGGCGCTGCCGTTGGCGGTAGACGCGGTAACTGTAATGGTTTCTGCCGCGGTATCGGTAAAGGCTATTACCACCAAGCCGTTGTCGTCGCTGATGGCCGTCAGGCTACTGCCTGCTGCGACTTGCGCGGAGCCACTCAATGCAAAGGTCACGGTCACACCCGCAACCGGGTTGCCCATAGCATCTGTCACGCGAGCTTCTGCGCGAGCAATGGCACTGCCGTTGGCCACTACATTATCCCGTGTCAGACGTAGATCGCCGTCAGCCACGGTGGCGCTACCGGTGTCGCTAATTTGTTTAATGGTCAGCGGGCTCAGTTGCAGCGTATCGATGGTGGCACTGAGTTTAACGTCTGCTGCACGCGTACCGGCGGTTAGCGTGGCGAGGTATTCGCCATTGCCTTTTTCTGTGACAGCACTCAACACCGGCGTCTTCGCGGCAGCGGTAGCCGCATGGGTGCTGGGGCGAGCACCAACACCGGCTTTCTCCGGGGCGTTGCTCAACTCGGTAGCACTTAGCGCGATGGACGCAGCCACATCGGTCACTGGCTGCTCGTTTTCATCGCGCAGCAGGATGCTGATCTGCGACGTGGCCTTACCGTCGGCAAGCAAAGTGGCAGGCGAGGCGCTCAGCGTGCTAGTGCTGGCATTTATCGCCGGGCTACTGACGTTGACCACAGTCGAGGAAACTTTCGAACGGTTATTACGTGTGTCTATGGCCACGCCGCTTAGGGTATAGCGGTTATGGCCGCCAGCGATAAAGCGCGGTAACACGATTTGGTATTGGTTGTTACCCAGGTCCTGAATGTGACCACCCGCAGCGACGATCGCGGCGTCGTTCCAGATAATTGATGCCAGACCGTACTTGCTGATGATCTTGTAATTCAGAGCCACGGTTTTACCGCTGCGGCCATTGATTTCGGTCGGCAGGCCAAGTTGAATCAGCTCCTGTTTGCGATATTCCAGCACGATATTGTTATTACGCTCAACCAGCGCCATACGGTTAGCAGCTAAAGTGCGGTTTAGATTTACGGCGCTGGGATCGAGCTGGCTACTGAGCGTCTGACCCAATTGATAGTTGAACTGGAGGCCTAATTGGGATTCGCGCTGATGACCACTGGCTTTATGGTCCAGTGTGAACGACACCAATGGCACCGGGGTATAGCTCAAACCTGCGGTGAAGGCAGCAGGGTTACTTTGGCGCCTCTCTTTGCTGAACAATGCAACTTCTTCACCGTAGTATTTTTCGTACATAAAACGCCCGCCAATCGCCGGGTAGACGGGTAGCCAGGCCTCGGCCCGAAGGTCGAACCCGTTTGCCGGGCGAGCATCGTAATCTTCAACATCTACAGAGTTGCGCCAGCTGCTCAGGCGATAATAACCATTTCCGGAAAGCTTGAGATAGTCGCGCCACGCTTCGGCACCAATGCCCATTCGTTTATGGCTGCGGCTAATGTTCTGGTCGTAAAAGGCGTTGTAACCAAACATCCAGCGGCTAGTGAAGTGACGCTGGCCGAGACCGAGGTTACCAGTAAATTGACCGTCTTTATTGCGCAGGCCTTGCTGAGCGAAAAATAGGCGGTCCGGCGTCTGATTGAGCGGTAACAGCAGGTCAAACGAGCCAGTCTGCGGCTTAAAGTGCTCATCCGTGCCAAGCTCGACGCGTGCGGTTCCCCATTGTTTTAGCCATTCT
The DNA here is from genome assembly GCF_028048155.1 of Pantoea leporis. Classification (NCBI taxonomy): domain Bacteria; kingdom Pseudomonadati; phylum Pseudomonadota; class Gammaproteobacteria; order Enterobacterales; family Erwiniaceae; genus Pantoea; species Pantoea leporis. The sequence continues at coordinate 14,001 of NZ_JALMEU010000007.1, read as the reverse complement.
TGCGCCTGGCCTACGGCGGCGCCAGTGACCTGCTGGCTGAGATAGCCGCTTAGGTTACCGGATTGATGCGCCTCAGCCAGTCCACTGGCCTGCTGGGCAGCGCTGCTGAGTGAGGTCTCTTCGCCCGGACGGATGGCGGCTTCAACAGATAATGCCCAAAAGGGTGTGAGTGCCATGCCCACCTGGACGGCAATCTGGGTAAAGATGAGCGGTCGCATCCAGCGGGATGAGGCATCGGCGCGTGACGCTGACGAACGTGTGTTGTCCATAAAATTCTCGTGTTTTGGCTAAAAGGGGGTCATGAAGTAGGTGAGGGGGAATTCTCACGCGGGGAGAAGTTGTTAGCGCTTGAGACGGGTCTTAAACCTTTTAAGTGATTTGAAAAAAGCAAGGCAGGAACGACTTGCGAGGAACAAGATTAAAAGGGGGATAGGACGAAAATACCGCTAGATGGACAACAACACATACGCTTACGAGGCGACCTGTAGATAGGCAAGTGTGTAAAGCGCTGGCTTGATGCGATATCAGTTCAGGCGTCATACTTGCCGTTTTTTTCACGCTTTACCTAAAAATTTGATGCCATTTTATCTTCGATTTCTCTGCGTTTTTACGCGCTTTTTGGCGCCTTTATGCGCTTTTATACCAGGCGTAGAACAATATTCTGTCTGCAACCAATAATCACACCCCTCATCATTAACCCAACGCAATATAACAGTTTTATTTCTGTAATAGTTAAACCTGGCTTATAACTATTGTACAAATAAAAACCGAATTCATGCTGTCTTCCTGAAAATAAAGGAGCATCTTTGACGGTAATAGCAGAAAAAGAAGACATATCCTGGAGAAGTCACATTTTGTCTCATTCGCATAAAATGCTGTCTTAGGTGATTTTTTAGATCTTTAGATCGTTAAAATACAAATGTTAAGTTTTTTATTCTAAAAAAGGATCTTAAAAAAGATCAAAGATCTGTAAATTAACCGTTGCGCTAATTTTTTTAGGGTTATATTTCAAATTAAGCACGAATAATCAAAAAAACTTTCAATAGGTTGAAAATTGTCATTTACTTAAAGCGGTCGAAGGGCTCCAACATTACTTCGATTAATGTTTTATCTGCTGTGGAAATGAAAGTTCATTGCTTGAGCAGAGACATTTTTTATGACGATTTTTGAGGCTTAATCATGAAAAGCAAGTTCGCAGTATTGGTTGCAATTACGGCTTCTCTTGGATTTATTGGCACGACAACTGCTGCTGATGGCACGATTAATTTCACGGGTACAATTACCGATAACGCTTGCACGGTGGATACTGGCTCTGCCAACCAAACCGTGAATCTGGGCACCGTTTCGAGCAAAACCTTCACCGGAGCCGGTGTCACCGCGGCACCGACTCGCTTCAACATTAATCTGACAAGTTGTCCTGCTGCGGTAACCTCGGCCAGCGTACGTTTCGATGGCGCAACCTCTGCGGGAAATAACCAAATCCTCGCTCTGAACTCAGGGCAAACTGCCACTAATGTGGGTGTCGCGCTGTATGAGCAAGACAGTTCCACTCTCATCCCTATCGCCAGCAAATCGGCTGATCGTCCAATCACGGCAGCCGGCCCTAATGTACTGACCTACATAGCGAAATATTACGCTACGGCCACGCCAGTTACTGCGGGTACAGCAAACTCCACGGCGACCTTCACCATTGCTTACAACTAAGTAGTTTCAGAGCCGCGTCATGCGGCTCTTTCTTTCGTCACGGAGAGAGATGGATGTTTAAAAAAAGTCTTTGGCCATTGGCCATGGCACTTTTGTGCCTGTCGCCTATGGCTCAGTCTGGTGTGCAGATTGGTGGCACACGCCTGGTTTATGACGGTAAAAACAAGCTGGCCGCGATAAGTGTGACTAATCCAGACGACCGTCCCTATTTAATTCAATCCTGGGTTAGCAGTCAGGAAGAGAGTGATACCGCTGATGACACTTTCATCACCACGCCCCCGCTCTTCCGCCTTGAGCCTCATAGCCAGAATTCGGTGCGCGTTATCTACAGTGGTCACACGTTGCCAGACGATCAGGAATCCGTGCACTGGTTGAATATCAAGATTATCCCGACGGTCAATCGTCAGGCCACTAACGATCTCGTTATCACCATTAAAAACAAAATGAAGTTATTTTACCGGCCCGCAGAGTTAAGCGGCGATCCCGCATTGGCTTTTACCAGGCTCAAATTTCGCCAGCGTGAGGGCAAACTCGCCGTGTTTAATCCCACGCCTTACAGCGTTTCGCTCTACGACCTGACCGTAAACGGTTCAACTATGACCAAACCGCCGATGGTGTTGCCTTCACAGGAAATCGTTCTTGGCCAAAAAGTGCACGTTGGCAATCCGGTGAGCTGGCGAGCGATTAATGATTTCGGCGGCATTACAGCAGAACAAACATTAAAAGTGGGCACCGATTAAAGGAGAGGGCCATGTCGATGAGACAAAATATACCTTTAACGCTGAGGCCTGCTTTTCAGCGCACCTTACTTAACATGGTAATACTGGCTGCAATACCCATTAATGATGTGGCTGCAGAGGATTATTTTGATCCTGACACGGTGGAACGACACAGCGGCCAGCGTGCAAATCTGGATCTTTCCACTTTTAGCCACAGTGGAGGCCAGGCGGCGGGCGTTTACAACGCCGACGTTTACCTGAACGACAATTTTGTTGGATCAAAAAGCATACGCTTTGAACCCGGTGCGAAGGGTCTGCAGCCCCTATTAATGAAAGCCGATTTTATGCGGTGGGGCGTGAAAGAGAATGCCACACCGGCTTTCGTGAAAATCTCACCTGCGCAGGAAGTGACGAATATCGCTGCCATCATCCCGCAGGCGCAAACCCGCTTTGATTTAAGCCAGCAACGCTTAAATGTCTCCATTCCACAAGAATATGTGCGACAAAACGCACAAGGGTATGTTGGCCCAGAGGAGTGGGACGATGGTGTCAACGCGCTATTTATGAATTATGGCTATTCAGGTGCCAATAACTGGAGTGATTATCGTCAGGGAAGTGATAACAACGCGTATCTCAATTTGCGTAGCGGTATCAATCTCGGGGCCTGGCGCGCGCGCAATTACACCACCTATAGCCATAGTCAGGGTAATGATAAGTGGAACAGTATTAATACCTACGTTCAGCGTGACATCAAACCCTGGAAAAGCCAGCTGGTATTGGGAGAGAGCTATACGCCATCAGAGGTATTCGATAGCTTCCCCTTTCGTGGAGCTCAGCTCTACTCAGACGACAATATGCAGCCTGAAAGCTTACGAGGATTCGCACCCGTTGTACGAGGCATTGCGCAGAGCAATGCGCAAGTTACCATTCGTCAGGACGGTAACATCATTTGGCAAGCCTATGTGCCACCCGGACCTTTCGCCATAAACGATCTTTATCCTACCTCGGCCAGTGGCGATCTTGAGGTGGTAATAAAAGAAGCGAATGGCAGCGTCCGACAGTTTGTTCAGCCATTTTCTGCGGTGCCTATCATGCAGCGTGAAGGGCGTTTCAAATATGCTTTCACGGCCGGGCAATATCGTTCAACCGGGAGATCGGCAAAAAAGCCGGGCTTTATACAAGGCACAGCTATCTATGGTTTGCCTTATAGCTCAACCGTTTATGGTGGATCTATCCTGTCGGGTGATTACACGTCAGCATCGGTTGGTGTGGGGAAAGGTCTGGGGTTATTGGGTTCGATTTCGCTGGACGGGACATTCGCCAATGCCCGTTTAATGGAAGAAACTCATCGCGGTGGCTCATTTCGTTTTCAATATGCAAAAGATGTCGCAATGAGCGGCACCACTTTTACTCTGGCAGGCTACCGTTATTCCACCTCTGGTTATTACGATTTTAATGAAGCTAATGGCTATTACGCGAATACACTACCGCCGGGTTTCCGGGGTAATCCCAACAACCGCAATGAAGTTGAACAAGCCCGACGCGAATGGCGAAACTGGCGTTATAGCCATAACAGACGCAGTAAATCCCAACTCAACGTTAATCAATCGTTGGGTGATTATGGCAGTCTTTTTCTCTCCGCTTACCAGCAACAATATTGGGGCGTGACAGAAAAGGAGCGCAGTTTGACGCTGGGCTATAACTCCAGCTTCAACGCCATCAATTACTCCTTTAACTACAGCTATTCACAGACGCCGTTCTACACCAACCACGATCAAATTTTTTCGCTGGCGGTGCAGATTCCCTTTGACCGATTTTTACCCAAAAGCTGGCTGAACTTCTCGGGCAGCACCGACAATCACGATAAAACCACTGGCGCGGTGGGGTTGTCAGGCACTGCACTGGCAGACAATAACCTGAGCTATAGCGTGCAGCAGGGTTACACCAATCAAGGGGTTGGCGCCAATGGCAATGCGTCAGTCAACTATAAAGCACGCTTTGGCGAATACCAGGCTGGCTATAACTACTCGCGTAATACCCGACAACTGAATTACGGCGCAACGGGCGGCATCGTGGTGCATCCCTATGGTGTGACTCTGAGCCAGCCGTTGGGTGACACCATGGCCTTAGTGCGCGCTGAAGACGCGGAAGCAGTTCGCGTGCTCAACCAAACCGGCGTGCTGACTGATGGCAGAGGTTATGCCGTCGTACCTAACGTAACACCTTATCGCCGCACCTCGCTTTCGCTTGATGCCAATTCGCTCGGCGATAACGTCGATCTGCTGAGTGACAGCCAAACAGTGGTGCCTACGCAGGGGGCCGTAGCATTAGCCAATTATCTCACGGTATCGGGGGCAAAAATGGTCGTCACCTTGCGTGGGCGTCAAGTGCCGTTCGGCGCACGTGCCAGCGTTGCCAACGGCGAAACCCTTTCGCATGGCATCGTTGATGACAAACAACATGTTTACCTCAGCGGCGTGCCCGCAGCGGGCGTGGTTAAGGTGAACTGGAAGGGCGGCGAATGTCAGGCTCCGTTTACGTTAGGAAAGGCTCAGTCTGGTGTCAATTCTGTGACGGCACAATGCCGCTAAAGGAAGCATTTATGCGTTTATTTATTTTATTACCGAGCATATTTTTCATTGGGTTGTACGTTAACTTTGCGCAGGCTTATACCTGTATCACCACCACAGCAGCGACGACAATTTCTCCTCCTGCCATTGTGATTCAACGCGATTTACCGGTGGGATCGTTGATTGGCAGCCAGATCACCTCGGGTGCGGTGAACACGTTTAACTGTACTAACACGGCACCGGCGTTGACTTATCAAAGTGTGGGCGTAAAAGGCACCGGTAACTATGTCACGACCATTGGAGGCAGACGAATTTACAGCACCAATATTGCGGGAATAGGCTTTGCTATCGGTGCCATCTCAGTGAACAACTGCAATAACTTTAGTGGCTGGGTTGATGGAACCGGTACGGGAGATGGTAATGCGAACAATAGGTTGCTGTGTTCGGTCAATGGCTTAATGGCGGGACAACCTCTGCGCGAGCAAGCGTTGCTACAGTTCTATAAAACGGGGCCAACCGGTTCGGGGATGGTTACCGCGCAGGAGGCCGGAGCGTTTATTTTGCGCAACAACCAGGCGCTCTGGCATTCACCGGGATCGACGATTCTTATGAATGGTTTTAGTGTCACAACGCTGGCGTGTTCAGTCAGTAATACTGCCATCGCCGTGAATATGGGCAATGTGGATAAGCGTGCGTTCAGTGGGACGGGCAGTTCACCCGATGCCAGCTTTACGCGTAATTTTACCCTTCCGCTTAACTGTAATGCCGGCACCCGCATCAATGTGAAAATTGATGGAAATGCCCAAAACTCCGCCAATGGGGTATTAAATCTGACATCAGGTGCCAATACGGCAAGTGGAGTGGGCGTGCAGCTGCTGTTTAACAATGCGCCTGTGCAACTGGGCACTAATATTGTTGCCGGAACCTCGGCCAGCGCGGGGAATTATAACATTCCGCTTCAGGCGCGTTATTACCAAACGACCGCAACCATTACACCCGGCACAGCTAACAGTTCCGCGACTTTCACACTGACCTATCAATAAATAATCTTCCCCCTGACGGGGGAAGATTGTCAGTGATGACTCACCGATAGATCACTTCAACAGCTTTAATATGACCCGATGATTGCACGCTGACATTGCCGAGTTGAAACGGCAGCGTCTGCTGTTGCTTATTGAATCTAACCTGACGCACTTTATCGACACCATTCTGGCTACATTGCACTGCGGCATGCTGGCTATTGGTCATCGTCGTACAGGCAGGCTCAACTATCGCACCGGTAAAAGTAACGGTACCGCCCTCTGCCAGAACGGCTTGGGCAAATAGCAAACCAGAAAATAATACGAATGCTGTTTTCATCGGTCTTCTCCTGGTGGTGGCATAAAGAAGAACGACAAGTTAGGACCAAACTTTAATTAAAAATGGCGATAGTGAAAAAATATCCCCCTTAATGCGATCGCAGGTCGCTGAGGAAGCGCTGCGCGCGCGGGTGCTGCGGCTGGGTGAAGAACTGTTCTGGTTGTGATTTCTCCAGAATCTGTCCCTGGTCCATAAACCAGATGGTATCCGCCACCTCACGGGCAAAGTTCATTTCGTGGGTCACGCACATCATCGTCATCCCTTCCTGCGCCAGACCGCGCATCACTGACAATACTTCGCCGACCATCTCCGGATCGAGCGCCGAGGTCGGTTCATCGAACAGCATCACCGGCGGCTTCATCGCCAGCGCGCGGGCAATCGCCACGCGCTGCTGCTGGCCGCCGGAAAGCTGCGCCGGATAAGCATCGGCTTTATGCGCTAAGCCCACGCGCTCCAGCAATTCACCCGCCTGACGACGCGCTTCGCTGCGCTTTACGCCCAGTACTTTCATCGGCGACATCATGATGTTCTCGGCCACCGTCACATGCGGGAACAGGTTGAAGCTCTGAAACACAAAGCCGATGCGCGTGCGCAGCTGATTGAGGCGCGTGCTGCTGCCGTGAATATCGGTGCCATCAAACACAATCTGGCCGTCATCGATCGGTTCTAAACGGTTAACGGTGCGGATCAGCGTCGATTTGCCCGAGCCGGAAGGGCCGCACACTACCACCACTTCGCCGGGATTAATCTCGGCGCTCAGGTTGGTCAGCGCCTGATACGCGCCGTACCATTTATTAACCTGATTAAACATGATCATCGGTCCCATGCGGTTTCCTTATTGCGAGGAGGTTTTAGTCAGCATCACCGCGGGCGCCACGCTGGGCGTTGGCTGCGGCGCTTGACGACGTTTCTGCGCAATGTGCGCTTCGAGTTTATTGGCCAGCCAGGTGAGGCTGAAGCAGATGAGGTAATAGCTCAGCGCCACAATGGCGAACACCTGAAACGGTTTGGTCAGCAGCTGATTACTCACCTGATTGGCGGCAAAGGTCAGCTCCGGCACGTTAATCACATAGCCCAGCGTACTGTCTTTGATAATCGACACCAGCTGGCTAACCAGGCTGGGCAGGGTGTTGAACAGCGCCTGCGGCAGAATCACCAGACGCAGGGTTTTCAGGTGGCTCATGCCCAGCGCGCGCGAGGCTTCGTATTGGCCGTGCGGCAGCGCCTGAATGCCGCCGCGCACGATTTCGGCGATATAGGCACTCTCATAAATCACCAGCGTACACAGCATGGTGGCGAAGCCGCTGATGTTGTGGCCGATCAGCAGCGGTACACAGAAGTAAGTCCAGAACACTACCATCATCAGCGGGATGCCGCGCAGCAGGTAAACCCAGCCGGTGGCGGGCCAGCTCAGCCAGCGCCACGGCGACAGACGCGCCAGGCCCAGCAGCACACCAATCGGAAACGCCAGCAGCACCGCCAGCACCGAGATCAGCAGCGTACAAAGCACGCCGCCAATCGGACCGTTTGGGTATTGCCCCATCAACAGCAGCATGCCGTTGTCATGCAAAATGGTGAACATCTCAAACATCGCCATTACCTCGCATAGACGCGCTGGAAGCGGCGGGCCAGCAGTGCGCCAAGGCCCATCAGCAGCAGGGAGAAGAACAGATAGCCCACGGTCGCCACGATGTAGGATTCGAAGGTACGGAACGTTTGGTTCTCAATATCGCGCGTTACATAGGTCAGATCCGCCACGCCAATCACCATCGCCAGGCTGGTGTTTTTAAACAGCAGCACCGTGTGGTTGATCATCGCGGGCATCGCATTGCGAATGCCCTGCGGCAGAATCACGCCGTGCATGGCGCGCACGTAGCTCATGCCGAGTGCGCGCGCGGCTTCGTTCTGCCCGTCGGGAATGGCGCGCAGGCCGCTGCGGATATCTTCGGAGAAGTACGCCGCTTGACACAGACCCAGCGCGGTGAGGGAGAACATGAACTCGGCGTTGTAGTTGTTGATCCACATCTGCAGCGCTTCCGGCAGCAGCGTAGGAATGGCGAAGTACCACATCATCAACTGGATCAGCGTCGGCACATTGCGGTGATAAGAGACATAGGCTTTGACCAGCCCAACCGCGATGCGGTTTTCAGTCAGGCGAATTACCACCAGCAGCAGCGCCAGCACCATTGCCAGCAGCCAGGCACCCAACGCCAGTTCAAGGGTGATCACCGTTCCGTCAACGATCATCTGGCCGTATTGGCCGGTTATCACACTGCTGAAATCGAGAGCCATTCTGTTACCTCATCATCGCCTGCTACGCGCTGTGGTCGCCCGGTCGCATGGTGGAAAGACCGCCCGGCACCTGTAATGTCGGGGTGATTTCGATGTTGCCGATATTTACCGCCAGCGGTGCCGCGAGCGCGAAAGCAACGCAGTCGGCGATATCTTTGGCCTGCGGCAATTCAAAGCCATCAATGAAGCGGCGGCGCGCCTCTTCGTGATCGCCTGACACGTTGCCGAAGATATCGGTGGCGACGCGGCCCGGACAGATTTCGGTGATGCGCACGCGCGCGCCGTAGCAATCGACGCGCAGCTGGCGCGAAAGGGCATGCACGCCGGCTTTGGTGGCGTGATACACCGAGTTGCCGTTGAAGTTGTAGATGGCAGCAATCGAGGTGATGTTGAAGACGTGGCCACGATCGCGCGCCACCATGCCCGGCACCAGCAAACGGCACAGATGCAGCACCGCGCGCAGATTGACGTCCACCTGGGTTTCAATCACGTTCTCATCGGCATCGAGGATCGAGCCCGGATGCGACAGGCCAGCGTTATTCACCAGAATGTCGATTTCGAGATCCTGGCATAGCGCGGTCAGCGCCTTTATGTCACTGACATCCACCGCGTGCGGAATACAGCCGGTACGATCGGCCAGCGCTGCCAGCTGCTCTTTACGGCGCGCCACCGCGTGCACGGTGATGCCCTCCTGGCACAGGCGCTCAACAATCGCTTCGCCCATTCCCGCCGATGCGCCGGTCACCAGCGCGGTTTTGTAATCTGAAAATGGCATCTGCCTCTCCTCGTTATGGCGTCTTTTGACTGTATGCAGTTATGCCGCAAGGGCATAAGACATAAAAATTTTGAGGCAATAAGCGCCCCTTATAACCCCGCAGGGCCGCCATTCATGGCGACCGAAACATCAACACGTCCTCGCCATACTCCACCGCAGACAAATGCTCTACCGCGAACGACTGCACCGTGCCGCTATCCGGGCTGATCACCGGCACATACAGCGGGCCAACCTGCACCAGCGCCACCACCGCACCGGCCTCGATGTGCTGGCCAGGCGCGACAAAATCCTGCGGGCTATGCGGATGGCGGCGCAGCAGCGTGCCGGGCATCGGTGCGCCGATGCGTTGCGGGATGAGGGGGATTTCTGCGGCGGGAAGCGTGACAGGCGCGGGCGTGGCTGGCGTGGCGGCGAAGGTTAACCGCACTGACCAGTGCTTGCCATCGAGCGCCAGGCTGTTCAGCCCGGAGGATTGCATCTTGCGCGCCAGCGCACGCAGCGTCGGCAGCGGTATTGCGGTTTTATCCATGGAATTCCCGTCAAAGCGAAACACGCCCGCCCGAGCGGGCAAAATCGTAATCTAGCGCGTTCGCAATACGGGCAGTAAGAGGGTTTCGCTTTGCGGCAATAAGCGGGACTTATCCCACCAACGTCAGAGGATGATTCTCAACGTTGCGGCGCGACATCAGCGACAGCAGGATCGATTTCACCGCTTCGGCCGGCTGTGACAGCGGCAGGTGATCCGACATGCAGAACGACAGCGACACTTGCACATCCGGATCGACGATCTTCGCCATCCACGCATCGCCGCTTTTCAGCATCGCGCGCGCTGCGGATTCCGGCATGATGGTGGTGCCGAGACCGGCGCTCAGGGCGGCATTCAGCGTGGTTTGCGACTCGATCTCGCATTTCACGCGGTACTGCAGATTGTTGTGTACGAAGGCATCGTCGAGCACTTTGCGCATGATGTTGTAGACGCGCGGCAGGAACAGATCGTATTGCGCCACCTGCGCCAGCGGGATCTCTTTCACCGGTTGCGCGAGGCTGAACGGACAGACGAAGTAGAGATCCTCTTTCATCAGCGGCATAAAGCGCAGGCCGTGAATGGTGCGGTGATCGTAAATTACCGCCATATCCATGCGGCCATTCATGATCAGTTCGCTCAGCGTGGTGCCGAAGTTCTCATTGAAGTAGAGCACGATGCCGGGATGCTGCTGCTGCACTTCCATCATCAGCGGTAATGCGAGGTTTTGTGCCGCGGTGCCCGGCGCTAAGCCCACTGAGACGCTGCCGCTCAGTGACGCGCCGACCAGCTCGATGGCGCTTTGTGCCTGCTCGCACTGGCGTAAAATCGCCTGCGCGTGGGAATAGAGGGTTTTCCCGGCTTCGGTCGGCGTCACGCCGCGCTTGGTACGAATGAGCAGTTGCTGATTCACTTCCCCTTCCAGCGTAGCCAGCTGCTGGCTCAGCGCGGGCTGGGCAATATGCAAAATATCGGCGGCCTGGGTCAGGCTGCCCACATCAACAATTTTAACAAAGTACTTCAGGCGACGAAGATTCATGAACGCTTCCTCCAACAGAACGCATAGCGGGTATCAAGCAAAGTTGATGCCAAATAAGCTTTCGCGAATGAACTCAGACAGGAGGGTAGAGCCACAGTGCCTCCTACGGCAGGTGCTGAGTTGGATAGTTGCCGTGACGGCGAGGGTAAAACAGCGACCTTTGCACTGGTATGGTGCGATTCACTCATTAGATTTGGCGATGATGGGAGTGAGTAAACGGGCGTTGCGCGCTGTTAACCGGCACTCAAAGTAACACTCTATTAACATTGCGTCAGGCGCTAGCGCGTGACCTGCCGCGCATTTCCACATCAGGCTCGCCATCTTTATGGCGAAAGTGTGCGGTCGGTTCAGTCATCGCTTTGTGTTATATCACCACAACAAAGCACTATTAACCGCCGCTTCGGACAAAAACCTATCCTCTGGTAAACGTCGTGTTTGCAGCTTGCTGCAAGCCGTTCATGCTGACACTGAGCCAGGATTAACCCATGCCCGAGATAGCCGATCGATTAAAGAATGTGACCGTTTCTGCCTCCGTTGCCATGACCCAAAAGGCCCGCGATCTCGCGGCGCAGGGCATTGATGTGGTGGCGCTTTCTACCGGTGAACCCGATTTCCCCACGCCACCTCACGCGATTGAAGCCGCTTATGCCGCTGCGCGCGCCGGGGATACGCGCTATCCGCCCACCGACGGCACGCCGGCGCTGCGCAAAGCGATCCAGCTGAAGTTCAAACGCGATAATCAGCTCGATTACGACGTCAGCCAGATCCTCACCGCTGGCGGCGCTAAGCAGATCATTTTTAACGCGATCCTCGCGACCATCAATCCGGGCGATGAAGTGGTGATCCCGACGCCGTCGTGGATCAGCTATGCCGATATCGTCAGATTCGCTGGTGGCGTGCCGGTGGCGCTACCCTGCACGCAGGAGAACGGCTTCAAACCGCTGCCGGCCGATTTAGACGCCGCCATTACCGACAAAACCAAATGGCTGCTGCTCAATTACCCGAGCAATCCCACCGGTTCGGTGGCGAGCCAAGCGGAGCTGCACGCGCTGGGCGAGGTGCTGCTGCGCCATCCGCAGGTGTGGATCATGACCGACGATATCTATGAACACCTGATTTATGACGATGTGCATTTTTACACGCTGGCGCAGGTTGAGCCGCGCCTGGTTGACCGCGTGCTGACGGTGAACGGCGTGTCGAAAGCCTGGTCCATGACCGGCTGGCGATTGGGTTTCTGCGGCGGCCCGGCGCCGTTGATCAAAGCGATGAGCAACGTGAATACGCAGAACAGCGGCGGCGTTTGCACCTTAACCCAGGCCGCGGCGGTGGCGGTGCTGGAAGGCCCGCAGGATCTGCTGCAGGAGCGCGCGCGCATCTATCGCCAGCGCCGTGATTATGTACTGGAGCGCCTGACGTCGATTGATGGCCTGCGCTGTCACAAACCGCAGGGCGCATTTTATCTGTTTGTGAATATCGCGGGCTACATCGGCAAAACCAGCGCCGGTGGCAGATTGATCACCAATGATGCCGATTTTGTGCTGGCGCTGATTGAGGAGCAGCACGTGGTGACGGTGCAGGGCGCGGCGTACGGCATGAGCCCGTTTATCCGTTTGTCGTATGCCACGAGCATGGAGCGGTTAGAGACGGGATGCGATCGCATTGCGGCATTTTGTGGTGGTTGTGTTTGATTCATTTCAGATCATTGCGCCGTTGCAGGCTGATACGCTTACTGCAACGGCGCAATATATTGCTCAAAGTTAGCGCCGTTTCACTGAGGCCACGATGCGTTCAGCCATTTTCTCCAACTCTTTCTTATCCATTGGAGGGCGATCTTTTGCCTGTACGCTGTACTGCATAACGTAAACCAACAGGTCAGGCTGCACGTTTCTGGCGTTGTGATTGCCACGTACATACGCTGCGTAGCCATAATCAACGCGGCCATCACTGAATTCCGCCATCGCGAAAGTCCCTAAACCTTTACGCCCATCCATTTCAATAGTGCGCCACTTTGGACTAATCAAATCCTTATAGACTGAACCCCACTGATATTTGCGCTCCCAAAGGTATGTAATGAAATCTTTTTCACTCTCATTTTTCGGTCTTATGAATCCATCACTCGGTTCCTGACCCAAATCCTGGATGAATATAGTGACATCCGGATGCTCTTTAAGACGGTATGTCACAGCCATATTATGTGGTTCCTGACCGGAATCATCGGCGATGAATCCATAAGGAATACAGAAGCCTTTTTTGTTAGGGACTTCGTATAATTCTCGTGGGCTAAAACGGCTCAGTAGAGATTTAACTTCAGGCTCTTTCTTATGCCATTGGTTTTGAGCAGTTTGTGATTTGTCTTCGAAATAACTATCTCTATCTGCCCAAAATTGATAAAGTCGATATCCGCTATTAAAGTGAACTTCGTATCCTCTGAAACCGTAAACTACAAATGCATTATTATAATCTTAAATTAAAAAACCATATCGACGATTGAATTCGCTTTCGGAAATGATAGGTTCACCTGAAAATTCTGAGTTTTTTCGTTCTAACAATCTTGTTGCGGTTGCATTAAATTCATAGTCCTCCTTGATTTTTTTTCTATAATCTGAAAACTTTATTTCATTTTTATCTTCAGATGAGATACCGACTTTGTATTTTTCGTATTCAAATTCAGTAAATTGAGCTTGAGTACGATCATCACCATTTTCGTAAACAGCATCACCAAATGTTATTACTGCCTTTCTTGTAAGCTGAACGAGAACGTTATGCCTACTTTGCGGTTCTTTCGGTGGGTTAATGACATTTTTAACAGCATACAAAGCCATTTCAAGCCCCGGGGGTAAATCTATCTGATAGTATCCAACGCATTCATGTTTCCACTGTTCGCCTTGCACACTTTCTGACGTAACAAATCCAGTGAATATTACAGCTAATATCACTTTTTTCATGACGTTTTACCTTCATTATAATCTTTAATCTTTAATCTTTAATCTTTAATCTTTAATCTTTAATCTTTAATCTTT
>NZ_JALMEU010000006.1:0-238125 GCF_028048155.1 Pantoea leporis | reverse complement strand
CTCTTCCACCGCTTTCTTAATCGCGTCCGCATCGTGACCGTCCACGCCGCGCACCACGTGCCAGCCGTAGGCTTCGAAACGTTTGGCGGTGTCGTCGGTGAACCAGCCGTCAACGTGACCGTCGATGGAGATGCCGTTGTCGTCATAGAAAGCAACCAGTTTGCCCAGCTTCAGCGTACCGGCGATGGAGCAGACTTCGTGTGAGATGCCTTCCATCATGCAGCCGTCGCCCATAAACACATAGGTGTTATGGTCTACGATGTCATGACCCGGACGGTTGAACTGCGCTGCCAGCGTGCGCTCGGCAATGGCAAAACCCACTGCGTTAGCGATGCCCTGACCCAGCGGGCCGGTGGTGGTTTCAACGCCTGCGGTGTAGCCGTATTCCGGGTGGCCTGGAGTTTTAGAGTGCAGCTGACGGAAGTTCTGCAGCTCGCTCATTGGCAGATCGTAGCCAGTGAGGTGCAGCAGGCTGTAAATCAGCATTGAGCCGTGACCGTTCGACAGCACAAAGCGGTCGCGGTCTGCCCACAGCGGGTTAGTAGGGTTATGGTTCAGGAAGTCACGCCACAGCACTTCGGCAATGTCCGCCATGCCCATTGGGGCACCCGGATGTCCCGAATTGGCTTTCTGTACTGCATCCATACTTAACGCGCGAATGGCGTTGGCAAGCTCTTTACGAGAGGGCATCTTCTACTCCAGGTCGGATTAATGCTCCGCCACGCTTAACTTATTGTAATTAATCAGTTATAAGGCGAAGCGAGAAAAAAGTCGCACATCAATGTACATGAAAATCAGGACAAAAGTACATGCATCTGGGTGCTAAATCACGGGTAACCGTTTGCATTTCCGGGCTTGTCTGCTAGTCATTGAACAACATGCGAGCTATAACCAAAGCGTTTAAACACCTGGGCCAGTTTCAGGTGTTTGTTTTCTTTACCTTGTTACCCAAAGGATGCCGATATGAAAATGAGAGCCACGATTGTTGCTCTGGGAATAGCTTCGCTGCTGAGCGGATGCGAAGGGTTTGATAACAATGCGCTGCTACAATCGGGTGCGCAGGCTTATCAGGCCTATGCGCTGAACGATACGCAGGTGAAAGAGTTGAGCGATCAATCCTGTGCGCAGATGGATAAAGACAATCAGGTTGCGCCCGCTAACAGTGAATACCAGCAGCGCCTGAACAAAATCGCGGCGGCGCTAGGCGACAACATCAACGGCGTGCCTGCCAACTACAAGGTTTATCAGACCAAAGACGTTAACGCCTGGGCGATGGCGAACGGTTGTATCCGCGTCTATAGCGGGTTGATGGATATGATGACCGATAACGAAGTCGAAGGTGTGCTGGGCCATGAAATGGGCCACGTCGCGCTGGGCCATACGCGCAAAGCGATGCAGGTGGCGCTGACGACCACCGCAACGCGCACCGCTGCGGCTTCCGTCGGCGGCGTAATTGGCTCGCTGTCACAATCACAATTGGGTGAAATGGGCGAAAAGCTGGTGAATGCGCAATTCTCGCAAACTCAGGAAACACAAGCCGATGACTACTCGTTCGACCTGCTGAAAAAGCGCGGCATCGATCCGATGGGATTAGCGACCAGCTTTGAGAAGCTAGCGAAACTGGAGCAAGGAAGACAGAGTTCGATGTTTGATTCGCATCCGGATTCGGAAGCCCGCGCCCAGCATATTCGTGAGCGTATTGCGGCTGGGAAATAGATCGTGCTTGCTGTCCCCCTCCTCGGTCCTCCCCCATGAATGGGGGAGGAAGATGCTGCCACATGTCAGTGAGGAAGCTGCATTTAGCTGCGTCTCCTTCCCCCATTCATGGGGGAAGGCCGGGATGGGGGACAGTAAGCAAACATCAAAGCAAACAATCTTCAACGCTTAAACAATCCATCCACCATCGCACCCAAATCCTGGGTATTCGACGTCTTAATGTGGCCCTGCGGCGACAGCTTATCAATCACCTGCGGCAATAAGGCAGCCAGCGTACCGGACGCACCCTGTACATCGGTGCCGAGCTTATCCGCCAGCGACTGCAGCTGATCATTGCCAAGCGCATTTTGAATCTCGCCGCCATCAATCGACATGTTACTGCCGCTGCCTAGCCAGCTATTCAGCACCTGCCCGAGTCCGCCCTGTTGAAACTTCTGCAGCAGCACCTCAACGCCGCCCTGTTCCTGCACCCAGTTCCAGATGGCCATCAGCTGTTGCATCTGGTTGCCCTGCCCGCTTCCGTTGCTGTTTCCTAGCGATCCAACTAAATCGTCCAGTAAACCCATAGTCGCCTCCGCAGATTAATTAACCGTCAATAAGTGTAGCCGCAGGAGAAAGGATTAACCTTTATTTGCCGCCTGCACGTGCAGCATGTCCAGCGCCAGTGTGGCTGCGGCCAGCGAGGTCAGATCGGCGTGATCGTAGCCCGGCGCCACTTCCACCAGATCCATACCGACGATATTCATGCCCTGCAAACCGCGAATCAGCTTGGTGGCTTTATCGCTGCTCAAGCCGCCAATCACTGGCGTGCCGGTGCCCGGTGCGTGGGCGGGATCCAGACAATCGATATCAAAGGTCAAATACACCGGCAGATCGCCAACGGTACGCTTCACTTCCGCCAGAATGTCATCAACGCTGCGATCGTTGACCTGCGCGGCATCCAGCACGTTGAAGCCCAAGCTCTTATCGAACTCGGTACGAATACCGATCTGCACAGAGTGCTGCGGATCGATCAAACCCTCTTTCGGCGCAGTGAAGAACATGGTGCCGTGATCGAAAGTAGGACCATTGGAATAGGTATCGGTGTGCGCATCGAAATGCACCAGCGCCATTTTGCCGAAGTGCTTAGCGTGTGCACGCAGCAGCGGCAGCGTGACGTAGTGGTCACCGCCAAAGGTCAGCATGCGCTTACCGTTCGCTAGCAGTTTCTCGGCGTGCGCCTGCAGTTTGTCAGAGAGATCCTGTGAATCGCCAAAGGCATAAACCAGATCGCCGCAATCCACCACGTTCAAACGCTGGCGCAAATCGAAATCCCACGGCCAGCGACAGCCTTCCCACGCCAGGTTGGTGGAAATCTGGCGGATTGCCCCCGGACCTAAACGGCTGCCTGGACGACCGGAGGTCGCGGCATCGAAAGGAACACCGGTGATCACCCACTCAGCGTCACTGCCGTAAGGCTGGAAGTTGAGGGGGAAGCGCATGAAACCAAAAGCGTTAGAAACCAATGAGTTATCATACTGATTGCCCAAGGTGTTATGCATAACTGGTCCTCTTAAGATCCGTAAGTCGATAGGTCTGTTTAGGTATAGATGAAAAAAATCCCCTCAACGTAAATACTACGAGGAAGGGATAGATGGGCGTGATTATTACGAAGATTGAAGTTGGGTGCAATCAATGCTTTGACGTGGTAAGCCTCCAGAAAAATCAAGGTCAATCATTTCGGCTGGAGAGAGCTTGAAACCACAAACGATAATAATTTAATCAAGAATGTTTTGAGCAAAGTGAATAAGGAAAATTGAGCCTTTTCTCAATTATCTTCATAGGAAGGCAGGCAATAATTTCATCGATTGAAAAGTAGCAAATACGATACAAATCAAATAACAACCCATTTAATCAGCTAACTGTAGATGGCAAATCAACGCGACCATTCGAGTCTGCTTATTATCTATTATCTTATCTTCAGCGCATTGGTAACTGTTAAGCCAAGGGCGGTAGCATATCTATTAATCAAGAATACTGTGAGTTTTAAATGGCAAGAAGTGGATTAAATGTACAAAGCGCCACGATTAACGCATTGTTTTTTAGAGAGATAAGAACCAGATTCGGTAAGTTCCGTTTAGGGTATCTCTGGGCGATACTAGAACCATCAGCCCATTTATTAATATTGATGGCCATTTTTGGCTTCATCATGCATAGGACAATGCCAGACATTTCCTTCCCTGTATTCTTACTTAATGGGATCATTCCCTATTTCATTTTTTCTAGTATCTCTACTCGATCACTTGGAGCAATTGACGCGAACCAAGGCTTATTTAATTATCGACCGGTTAAACCCATCGATACTGTTTTAGCAAGGGCGATGTTAGAGACGATTATCTACGTAACTGTCTATATATTTCTGATGTTGATTGTTTGGGCTGCCGGGGAGTATTTTTCTGTAGAAAATCTACTGCAAATAGTGGGTGCATGGAGTCTTTTGATTATTTTCTCATGTGGCGCTGGACTCATTTTTATGGTGATAGGTAAAACCTACACAGAAACGCAGAAACTTTTGCCAATTCTCCTTAAACCGCTCTATTTCATCTCGGGAATAATGTTTCCACTGCACGCAGTGCCGAAAGATTACTGGCCATTTCTACTCTGGAATCCCCTCCTGCATGTGGTGGAACTCAGCCGAGCAGCCGTGATGCCGGGCTATAGTAGCGAAGGCGTCAGCCTCATTTATCTCGCCATTCTCACACTAACGACATTATTTTTGGGGCTTGCCATCTATCGCACCCGTGAAGAGGCAATGCTGACATCATGATTAAGATTGAAAATCTCACAAAGTCGTACCGCACCTCATCAGGCCGGCACTTCGTGTTTAAAGATTTGAATCTCACTCTGCCAGGTGGAAAAAGTGTGGCGTTGGTTGGCCGAAATGGCGCAGGTAAATCAACATTACTGCGCATGATTGGTGGTATTGACCGGCCTGATAGCGGCGCAATCACTACCAATAAAACGATTTCCTGGCCGGTTGGCCTTACTGGCGGTTTTCAGGGCAGTCTTAGCGGTAGGGAAAACGTTAAATTCGTCGCGCGTTTATATGCCAAACATAGTGAGATGAAAGAGAAAATAGATTTTGTTGAGTCATTTGCTGAATTGGGTAAATACTTCAATATGCCGATCAAAACTTATTCATCCGGAATGAAATCAAGATTAAGTTTTGGTTTAAGCATGGCTTTTGATTTTGATTATTATCTTGTGGATGAGGTCACCGCGGTAGGTGATGCGCGCTTTAAAGAAAAATGCTCAAGGATGTTCCAGGAACGACATAAAAGTGCGAGTTTTTTGATGGTGTCGCATAGCTTAAGTACGCTCAAAGAGTATTGTGGCGCAGCTATTTTCATTGGTAGGGATAATCATGTCAATTATTATGACTCGGTAAATGATGCTATTGAGGCTTACTTAAGAAGTGAAAATAAAAAAAATACTATTCCAATATAAATAACACCGCTAATCATTTTACAACAATCTATTTTAGGTAAGAGAAATGAAGGGAATCGAACATCAAGATTTGTTGATACTCATTGGAGAAAAAGGAGGGTTGCAAGCCCGTGACAATGGCTTTTGTTATTTTCAGCATAGAATGAATTCAGGATTTAAAAACACTTTTTTCATATATAGCAAACAGAATGTCGACATAGAAAAACTTATACCTTTTAATAAAAACATCATACTTAAGGATAGCAAAAAGCATCATAAGATATTTTATGATGCAGATTACCTCCTGCTTAATGACGGATATCTTGATACTTTCCCCTCTTTTAATAAAAAACCATTAGAAAAGGGCTGGGCTCCCATCGTATACCTTCAACACGGAATCATCTCTTACAAGAGAATATTCATATTTAAAGGTCACTACAACGGTAGAATAAGATATTTTAGCACTTCGTTGAAGTCAGAGAAAAATATCGTTATCAATACACTACAAACACAAAAAGATATTAACCAAACAAAAAGATTAGCCATCAAATACAAAATACCACACTACGATGACTTTTTTTCCAGGAATAACCTGGAAGATTTCTATATCTTGCTACTCCAGCGCTATTACGTTAACAAAAATTCTGTTGAGGTAGATGATTTACAGGCGCTAAAGAAACTCATACTGAATATTGGTTTCCTCGACAAAAGAGTGATCAATAGTGGCTTGTCGCGACATGAGCTACTACCAATGAAGAAGAAAAATGAAAAAAACATATTATTCTTTTTTACCTGGCGTGAAGAGTGGACAAAACCTGGCGATGACAATCCATTTTTAGACATAGTCCAGCAGATTAAAAACAGCCAAGGAATCATTGATTATGCAAATAAAAGAAATTTAAACATCGCATTTTATTTGCATGAAAAGATACTCCATCTTAAACCAATGATAGAAAAACTCTTTGATGGAGCTATTTCATTTGTCGGGCATGATGACTTTTCAGCAGTATTAAAAGATACGGCTGTATGCATAACAGATTACTCATCAATTGCCTTTGAATTTAACCTGATAAAAACACCGGTTATTTTCCTACAATTTGACTATGATAATTACAAGTTTGAACGAGGTCATTTTTTAAAATCCCCCTATGAATTCAACGGTTCAGTCGTGCGTACTATTGATGAACTTGAAGACCTATTTTCAGACAAAAGCATTGATTTCAAGATCAAACATCGAGCCAGAAAGGATTTCCTTAAAGTCATCCGTGATTATGAAAATTTTAATAAAACCAATAAATTTCTGGATAACGTGATTGCCGATAAACAACAGCACATTGTTTACTGCTGTTATAATATCTATGGCGTAGGTGGAACAGTACAAACAGTTATAAACCAGGCAAATTATCTGGTTTCTGTTGGCTATCAGGTATCCATTATCTCAATGCGGCGCACCAGTGATACACCTAAGCTACAACTTGATCCCAGTGTACGTATTGAATATCTCAATGACGCACGCAGCAATGGCAAGTTCCGCACAAAGCTGGATAGTCACCTCGCTCAATATTCTTCAAAGATTTTTAAAAAATCAGAAGATCTTTATAATGGCTTATCTTTGTTGACAGACTTTAAACTGGTAAGCATTTTAAAAACCATTAAGAACGCAACAATTATAGGCACATTCCCAGGCCTATGTGTGAATATCATTAAGCATGCCCATAAGTCGAATAAAGTCATTGTTCAAGAACATCGTGAATTTAGCTCACACTCTAAAGAAATACAGAAAACATTGTTAAGAAACTACCCTAAAGCCTATAAGGTACTTACTCTCACTTCTTTACAAAAAGAAGAGTACAATGCTCAAGGAATTAGTAAGGTTACCCCCATTCCAAATGGACTCGAAGATAAGTTCCCACTAATTTCACAATCGGGCAGGGATATCCAGAAGAAAAGAATTGTTTCTTTTGGTCGTTTGGTTGAGCTAAAACAATTCAATTTATTAATAGAATCTTTTGCAAAAATAGCAAAAAAATTCCCAGATTGGATTTTAGACATTTTTGGTGACGGTGATGAAAAAGAAAACCTTATCAATCAGATTTCAACGCTAGGTTTAACATCGCAAGTTACCATTCATCCACCGACATCATTAGTTTATGAAGAGATCTACAATAGTGCATTCTGCGCACTCACATCTGCTAAAGAAGCTTTTGGGATGGTCTATATTGAAAGCTTTAGCATGAGCAAACCTGTGGTTAGTTATGATATAGGCTATGGTCCTAAAGATTTCCTGGTGAATGAATATAACGCTTTAGTTTCTCCCTGTTTTGATACTCAACACTTTGCCATGAACATGGAAAGACTTATGGCTGATGAGAACTTACTCAGTCAACTTGGAGAGAACAGTCGAAAAACCTATCTTGAAAATACGAAATATCTAAAGTTATGGATAAGCTATTAAAGGAGTGTGAATGATGACTAAAACATCAAAATTATTAAATACCCCCGGTCTTTTCGTTAAGGATGCTTTTAAGAATATTCTGGGTGGAAGATCAAAAGAAATAATTAATGCAGTAAACACAACGCCAACGGTTGAAACAATCACTGAGCCTCCATTACTAAAATATGATAATGAAAAATTAAACATTCATTTAATAGTCATCGACACTATAAGTGATAAAATAAAATTCAAAGAAAGCTTAGTAAGGTATCAGTATCGTAGTATTATTAAGTACACTAATTTTAAAAGTCTCTCATACATTAGCCAAAGTATAATAAGCAACAACAGTGACATAAGTGTTTTTAAAAACTACAGTGAGGCTTTCAAAAATAAGATAAGAAACATCAGTCCAAAACGAGAATTATTTATATTTATAGATTTGAACTTTCTATTCCTTAAGAAGGTTACGAATAAAGATTTTATATCTCCAACGGGTATTCCTTATACTTTTATTAAGAATAAAAAAAGGAACATCGACCGAGTAAAAAACACCTTCGCAGAACACTTCTGTGAATTTGATTATAATTTTTCACCCGCTGAAAAATTCTGTTGCGTTGATAATATGCAACTTTGTCATTACAACAACATACTTGAGTCTGTCAGTAACCCACATGATTACTTATTCGAGTTCTTACCCATTTCTAACACTATGACTAAGGGAGAGCAAAGTATAATTAAATGACCCATTCAGTTTGCCCTGCTTGATAGAGGATATGAAGAAAAATTCATCTGGATACAATCTGTGCATGGCTCGAAAAGATGTCCTCTCGCCGTAACATTCAACAAGATGAATGATAAAAACGATGACTATGCTATGTTTTTAGATACGATTGTTCCTCATGTTTCACGTGACGAACACTATTTATCCGTGAAGCAGGAATTGAGTCATTAAAATAAAAAAATAAATTAGTCCATTCTCAAAAATCACAGGGTGGATTAATTTTAAAAATGAAACCCAATAAGATGCTAACTATTTCTCTTAGAAAAATCAGGAAATTCAAAAGAGCACCAATACTCTTTTTGAGAGATTACCTATTAAAACGACACCCTTTAATCTTAAATCATAACAATATAATCAATGCAACAGAAGGTATTATTGTTAGTGCTTTACAAAACTCAATAGCTTCCTTCAAACCTGCCTTCAAAATCGATGTTGTATACACCTGGGTCGATGCAAATGATTCAGCATGGTTGCAAAAAAAAAGGCTGCACAGCAATGCAGACATATCATATGCACTTTATGCAACTGAAGAATCAAGATTCAGTAACCATAATGAACTCTATTACTCTCTACTCAGTATTGAAAAAAATATACCGTGGGTAAATAGGATATTTATAGTCACTGACCATCAAACACCATTAATTCCAGATAGCCTCAAGGATAGAGTGGTGTTAGTTGATCATTCCGAAATCATCCCACAACAATATCTGCCCACATTTAACTCACATGTAATTGAAGCTTACCTACACAAAATTAAGGGATTATCAGAACACTTTATTTACTTTAACGATGACTTCTTTGTTGCTCAAAAAAACACCCCTGAGCATTTCTTCAAGTCAAATGGGATAGCGAGTTTATTTGTCAGTAACAAAAGCACTTCATATTCTCCAGGTAAAGAAAGAACAACAGCAACGTTATCAGCATGTCAAAATTGTAACGGTATTTTCGAATCAAAATTTGCTGTTCGATTTGACAATACACTGACTCATACTTATGTACCTTTGATTAAATCTGTTTTTGAAGAAAGTACGTCTATGTTTCAACATGAAATCGCTGCATTTTCCAGAAACAAATTCAGAGCGACGAATGACTTAAATGTTGCTACCTTCCTCGTTCCATATCATCAATATATTCTGGGTAAATCCGCGCCGAATCTGGACATCTGTTTTTATTTTAATATCCGTTCTCCTGCATCAGGCAGTTTCTATCGAGCGCTTATTAATGGCAAAAAAGACAATAATCTCCCACATTCATTTTGTGCGAATGACTTTAGCTCTAATGAATTTAATCATGATGGTTACAGTGAAAGATTGAATGAATTTCTATCATCATTTTTTATCTCGTAAAGTCATGACGTAAAAAGAATGACAAAGCTTCTTTATAGTGATTGCAATCGAAAAACATTTAAAATGAATAGGAACAACGTTGTTATGAATGATAGTTATGAGAAACAGATTGCAAGCTTCATTGCAGCAGGGAATGTTGTTATAGGTAAACCCGAAAAAGTTTTAGGTGATTTCAGTCTAAATTTCCAATCAGGTAAGAACTCCAGCATTACTTTCAGCGAAGGATGCATATTAAATAATGTATCTATTAATATGGAAAATGGTAACGGTGAATGGAAAGTTGGTAAAAAAACCTACATTCGCGGACGTTACTTTATTGGTGCTGGATCTAAAATTGAAATCGGAGATCAAACAGCAATGAATCGTCATGTACTTATTGTTGCTACTGAAGGCGCATCAATCACCATAGGCAAGGATTGCCTTTTCTCTGACATAACGATGTCTACGACAGATTGGCATTCAATCATTGATGATATGACTGGAGAAAGAATAAATCCTGCCAAATGTATCGTCATTGAGGATTCAGTATGGTTGGGTGAGAATGTCACAATTCAAAAAGGCATTACGATTGGAAAGAATAGCATAATTGGCTCCAAAGCATTAGTGACAAAAACCATTCCGCCCGGAAGTTTAGCCGTTGGTATTCCTGCAAAAATAATCAGAGAAAACGTCAGGTGGCAGCGCGCACTCATTCCTATGGACTTCCTGCCAGCAGAACCTTACTAAACTAAAATAGAGTAAATATTCAATGGGAACCCGCAATAGACGAACCATGCTGCGCTTGAGTGTCAGCATGGCGTTAATTAACAACGCTGAAATTGAGCTCATTTAAAGTTTTGCACGTCTTCTAATTCACTCCAAACTTTACTCGAAAAAACGTTCCATTGGTAATAATGGATATTAACTTGCGTCTGGCAGGTCAAATGTGACATAAAATTTTTGAACAAATAATCATCTATAGTAAATTGATCCCGCCAAAAAAAATCCAAACCCGACTGAAACGTTACTCCTCGAATGTCGTACAATGCCTCTCCCATCACTTTTATCCGCTTACCATGCATCAACGCTAAAATCCCTGCGGTGCTGTTGATCGTAACCACACCTTGAGCATGTAAAATTAATTCCCGCAAAGGGAGGTCATGAATATAAACTACTCTATCTATAATATTTAAACGCTTGCAGAGCTCATTGATCAGCGCTGCGTAATTGCGATGCCCACAATCCATTGGATGATGTTTAATCACCAGATAAGTATCCGCTGGTGCATGCTGCGCAAAGGAGCACATTACCTCATAGATATAATCCCGCACATCATTATAAGGGCTATGATGCTCTATTTGGCTGTCATTATAAACCTGTAAAATCGCCAGGTAATAGCGTTGATCTAGCTCAATCGTTAATCTATTAAGTATATATCTCTGCTTAAATTGATATAATGTCTTGCGCCACCCAGCACGAAACCAATATGTGGCTTCGCGCCAAGGTGAAAATGGTTTATGGTGACAATATTGGTCAAAAGTATGTCGATAATACCAGCTAATGAAGTAATACCAACTGGCATGCGCCATCTTGCGAATTTTAGATGGATAACATGCCTCTATTTTTGCTGCTGGCTGCGCCAGTAGCTGTCGATAGAACTCAGCATCGCGCGGCAATGAAGAGTTGGCATTGACACCGCCCTCCTCGAGCGTAATAAAATTTGGTCGCAGATATCCTTCTTCGAAAACAAAAAATCTAACCCCTTGCGTATGCGCCCAGCCTTTCGCTACCTTATGTAGCGTCCGGCAATCGCCAAAGCATAAAATCGTATCAAATTCATAATCCCGCTTAACTTGGTTGAGCCAAGCCGAAAACTCCTTTTCTGTTTGCATGAACGCGAGGTATTTACGTTTACGGCAATAGAAGCGGTCGCCGCCGTTGAATACGACATTCACGGCTTTACGCCCTAATGATTCCAGCCAATAAGCCATGTCATTAAAGAAAGGCCCCATTGGGCCTTGCAACAACAGGAACTGCTTTCCTTTTAGCAGCTTTTTAATAGCTTCACTCATGGTTTAAAATGCTAACTTAACCTTAATAAACATTGATAACTTTTTTCCCATCCGCATAAGTCTGTCTCGCCAATTTTTATCAATCACCATATTTGCTCGTGGTGTATTGATGAGAATTTCAATGGCTTCTTCGACTGAAATAGCATCCAGTCGTAACGGATGAATGTAAGTTGGATAGGCAATTAATGCTTGATAGATTAAATCGTAAAGGCCTAACTGTTTCACACGGCGGAAACAATCATGCTCGTCATATGTTAATCCCCATCCAGCATAGAATGGCATGCCGTAGCAGTACACGCGTTTGCCATGCAATAAAGCTTCGAATCCTGAAAGCGATGTCATGGTATGTACTTCATTGGAAACCTGAATACATTGAATAATGTCTGCATCCAGCGCCTGATAATCAGCATATTGATTAATTTCTCTATCAGTAATATGCCCTTTGCGGTTGCCTACTACTACATCTGGATGTGGCTTGTAAATAATGTATGCCGCAGGATTACGCTCCCGTACGGTTCGTAACAAATCCCGATTAGTACAGATTGTAAAGGTGCTGGTCTGAATAGATGCATCATTTTCTACCTGACCTGGCACCAATAATACACGTTTCCCTTTTGAATCGGCTGGCAAAGTAAAATCAACTCCAAGATTGTATTTACTGATTCTGTTATTTACGAGTCGATGATGAACCTTCCTCGCCTGCGAACATTGAGCATCGGTTAATTCACTTTCATTGAGCAACACCTCTAAATCACTGGGTCGCGTGGCATCGTAATAAATACCACGTTTATCCAATACCAAGGACAACGGCGGCATAAGATCTGAACCCAGGCCCGAAGAGCGTAAAAAACCATCTTCCATCCGCCAAACAGGTAATTGTTGGGCTTGCGCTTTTTCCAACCAACGCTGCTCGCCAGCAATTCCCCACACCACACACGCGGTAGCCAGCTTATTACTTTTTGAAAAACTCAGCGTATTGGTAGCGGTACGCAAAAACGGTTTAAGGATGGTGTATTTCCACATCGATAAACCCGGCGCCCAAAGGTGTCCGATACGTGGTAGCTGATAGTTGCGTTGCAATTGGATCCAATGCAAAACATCAAACAGCGTTGCGGGCTCGCCGGTCAACGGGTGGATATAGCGGCTATAGCGCAAGTAGGCCGCCGCAAACAGTTGCTCAAGCGTAGCGTTGCCACGCCGTTCACTTAGCTGCTTAGCTTGTGGATGGCGATCGTCGGTCAATCCCCAACCGGCATACCAGGGTTGGCCAAAGCACGTCACCGGTTTACCTGCCATCAATGCTTCAAATCCATACTGCGAAGTCATGACATAGACACGTGAGACATGCCGCAACAGAGATTGTGGGCTCACATCATCAGCCATGAGATGTATATGATGCGTGGATTGGAAGGAGTGGTAATATCCCGACTTCTTGCCTTGTAGTACGTCCGGATGGACCTTTATCCAGACCACGGCACCAGGATTTTCCCGCATCGCCGCCTCTAACATCAGGACAAAATTATTCGGCCCCGCATTGCCATAGGTTACGGACATGTCACCTAGCGTTTGGTCAATAACTAATACTACATTGCTGGTTGCACATGCTCCTGCAATAAAAGCCGGGGCCTGATTATATTTCGATAAATCTTGCTCAACGATGATGCTCATTGCTCGTTTGGCGTCATCGGCAAGCCGTTGATTAACTTCTCTTTCCTGGATCATCTTCTCTAACTCGCTGGGCCGGTTAGCATCGTAATAGATCCCCAATCTATCCAGCACCAGTGAAAAAGGTGGCGCGCCATTAACGCCAAGATCCAGCGAGCGGATATAGCCATCTTCCAGTCGCAGCACTGATTTTCCTACACTACGCGCCCACGCCACTGGCTGACGTGTATTGGGACGATATCCCCACACTGCAATGGTGGTCACGGCATCGGCGACAGGCCGTTGCAGCGATAATTTCTGGCACGGCTGGGCCAGGAAATTACGCAAAAATGGAATTCGCCAGATGCCCGAAGAGAATATACCAATCATCACGATGCACCCTTACAGCGTAAGAACCACTTTCGCCGCAACGGCTAATTGATACAGGATGGTGGAAATGCCACGCGTCACTTCGATGCTCTTCGATTCATACTTCGGCAGCACCATTAACTCATCACCTGGATTCAGCGCACCGACATCTTCCGCGTCTTCGGCTGCGCCGTTCTGGCGAATAACGATGACGCGCGCATTACCGGACTTCTGCGTAAAGCCACCACTTTTGGCGATGTAATCTTTCGCGCGTAAGCCTTTCTCCCAGCTCACTGCATTCGGGAACAGCACTTCACCATGTACCAGCACCAGTGAGGTTTTCTGAGGAATGCTAATCACATCACCATCTTCCAGCAGGGTGGCCGCGAGGTTTTTCTCGTTCAGAATGACTTCACCTTTTGGCACGACCTGACGCGCTTTCGCCACAAATCGGCTGACCAATTGCGCTTCCTGGAAGCGAAGGCCAGCCTCTTCCTTGGTGGATGATTGCGCAGAAAGCGAGGCTTCCTCTAACTTCTGCAACGCCAGGTTCATCATCTCTTTCTGGCGGGAGGCCACAGAGGGACGATACAGCTTGATAGCGCTCATCTGCGACATACTATTAGGTCGAATCTGCTTCAACACCGCCTGCATGTTGGATCCGTAAGGCAGTACCATCGCGTGTTCACCTGAGTGTGCGCCTTCAACGCGGACCTGAATCGTGCTGGCATAGCGATCGGTGCTCACAATCAGTCTGTCACCATCTTGCAGGAAGCGGCCGTTCGCCTCGCGAATTGGATAATATTCGCTGCGCTTTGCTAAACCTTGCTGGCGCACAATAGTAATATGCGTCGCACCCGGTTTGACTCGCGCCCAGCTCAAAGCTTCGGTGACAGGAATAGTGCTGTTGCGAAATTCAAAGTTATAGCTATTGAATACATCGCCTTGCACATTGAACGTATGCTGACGCGGCCCGACCACAATGGTGTCGCCATCGGCAAATTGTGATAATCCCAATTTACCGTTAAGCAAAAAATCATACAGGTTGATATTGGATCGCACTTTATTGCCACGTTTCACTGCAATATCGACGTAGCTACCACGTTCAGGATCAACGCCGCCCGCTTTAATCAAATAGTTCAATAGGGAATCCGACGTCACGCCGCCATATAAACCCGGGCTGTGAACAAAACCGGTGACGTAGACTTTCACAGGCTGTGCCTGTAATAGCGATGCATACACACTGACGTTCGCTTGGTAGACCTGCTTCACTTTGCTGGTAATCAACGCGTTTAGCTGGCTGTTACTGATGCCAGCAACTTTTACCGGCCCCACATTTGGCAGAAAAATGTTGCCTTTGGGATCAACCTGCAACGCGCCGTCAAAAGTAAATGCGCCCCATAAACGCACCTGAATGCTATCTCCTGGATTCAGGATATAGCCGGGATTGAAACCTACGCTTGCCCCGTTCTCTCCGCTATTGCCATTAAACAGCTGGGCACCAAACATACGGCTAAGTACCACAGGTGCAACTGGCACAGGCGTATCATCAAATCCGCTGTTATTGCTGCTGATATTTACCGGTGCCGAATTGAGCAAAGATTATGTTTTAACGCCGGTTAAGTTTGCATCAGAATTAATATTTAAGGCCGCATTGGCCTGCGCAGTGAAGCAAGCTGCGATCATTACAAATGATTTTAAAATTTTCATAACAGACTCATTCTGCGACAGCATTAATCCCGATGATCTTCAATCACTGCCAATAACAGTTTCAGGGTGCCAAACATTAAGCAGCACACCAGCAACCAGCAGGCGATCAAATACGGAATGTTGGGGAAAGTGGACTCTTGCGGCTGCTGCGGTGAACTGATCACCGAAAGCACTTTCAGTTTGCGAGCGGCTTCCACGCGTGTTTTTTCGATGGAGGTCAGCGCGAGCTTGTAAAGCTCATTATCAAAGGTGACACGCGATCTAATCTCTTCAAACTCCACCGCCATGCGGTTGAGTTTGTCGCCCTGCGGCGCGGTGATTTTGCCTTTCTCGTTATCGATCTGCGCCTGCATCGAGGCAATGGCGTTACGTACGCTGACAACTTGCGCAGCGTCATCACGCAGATAGGTCAGCAGAGTACGCAGCTCCGCTTCCATCTGGATCTTCTGGCCCATCAGCGTGTTAACCAGTGAACTGGCTGCTAACGCTTGCGCTTCAGGATCCAGCACATTGTTGCTGTTCTGATACGCCAGCAGCTCGGATTTACTGTTATCCAGGCGTGAGCGGGACTTTTCCATCTCCTTTTCCGCAAAGGTCAGCTGATCACGCGCAATACGGTGCGACAACTCATTAATGAAGCGTTCGGACTCTTTCAGCACCGCTTTATTAAAGTTAAGGGCAAACTCCGGCGTAAAGCCTTGCGTGCGAATAGCCAGCAATCCGGCTTTATCGTCATACGTTACGCTGATACGTTCACGATAATAACGCAGGAATTTTTCGGCAGTTTCATCAGGAGACAGATGGTGCAAGAAATCCAGCCCGCTTTGGCTGAAGGCTTGACGGAAATTAAGTTGTTTATCTAGCACTGCCAGCATATCCGGCGAATTGATGTACTCCTTTAAGTAAAGTGCATCTTCCACCGAACTGGGATTAATCGCCCCTAACAACAAGCCAAAATTCACGCTATTGCTGGCAAGATCATCTGAGCGTTTAATCGCGACTTTGGATTCGCTCACAAAACGCGGCTGACTGAATATTGCCAGATAAATAATCAGCAACGTCATTGGGAGAAAAATGATCGCTTTTCCGAGGTGCCGTTTAAGATTGGCGAAAGAAACAACGCCTAATCTTTTTTCAAATTTTGATAAGGTGGAATTCTCTTTTATTAACATGGAGCAATCATCAAATATTCATAAGCGTGCCGTAGCACATCATTGAGGTTCGGCCTGCGGCTCTGCGCATTAATAACCCTGCCGCCCCTCGAGGAAAATCCAATATTTCGGGATGTTTTTTGGTGACAAATTGCAGCGCATTAAATAAAAGTACCGCGTCCGTCTTCCCGCGCTCGAAAATAAAACCACATTGATTTGTTCATAATTTCATGTGCGTAACGTATCAAAGCGCTCAGCTTAGCGTTAAGCGCACTTAGCGCCTTTGAGAAACGGCTTGTTATCGTTCACTTCGGGAAACCCTTTTCTCTAATAACAAGCCGGCTCAAGACATTTCTTGCTGTAATTAATTATATAAGTGCGGGATTTATATTTAACGGTTCGTGTAATAGTTGCCGAAACTTCATGGTGCCCTCATCAATCACCCAAATAAAAAACCGCCGTTTCCTGAGGAAAACAGCGGTTTTAAACTAACGCATTATACCGTTCCAATCAGCGTTCGCGCATCGCCTCTTGCGCTTTGTTAAACGGCTTAATTAGATAATCCATCACCGTCTTCTCACCGGTTTTAATATCCACGGTAGAAACCATGCCGGGACTGATGGAGAAGCGCTTACCGGCTTTATTCTGCACGTAGTCGTTATCGGTGCGGATAAACACGCGGTAATAGTAAATTTCCGGTTTCACCTCATCCTGAATGGTATCTGGCGAGATGCTCTCCACCACGCCGTTCAGGCCGCCATAAATGGCGTAGTCATACGCCGAGATCTTCACCACCGCCCGCTGGCCGGGACGGATAAAGGCGATATCGCGCGGTGACAAACGCGCTTCAATCAGCAGACGATCGTTCATCGGCACAATGTTCATCAGCTCGCCATTCGGTGGGACCACGCCGCCCACGGTGGAGACTTTGATGTTTTTTACGATGCCGCGCATCGGCGAACGGATGGTCAGTCGCGTCACCGTGTCTTCACGCCCTTTCACCACTTGCGCCATGCTGTCGGCTTCGGCGTTGGCTTTCGCCAGCTCCTCACGCGCCTGCACGTAATATTGCGAACGCATATCGGTGAGTTTCAGCTCCAGATCTGATTTATCGCGCTGCAAACGCAGCACTTCCACGCTACTGGCGGCACCGGTTTTGGCCAGACGCTGCGTGATGACCAGCTCGCGGTTAGCCAGCGCCAGCGACTCTTTAAACTGCGCAGTCGCATCAGTGAGCTGTGCGCGGCGGGTTTTATACAGCCGCGTTTCTGACGCCATCAGATCGGGGAACTTATTCAACTCTGCCGGGAAACTCAGCGGCTGATCGTTCACTTCCGCATTGAGACGCGCGGCGGCAGCCAATGCCGCACGATAGCGTGCCGCACTTTCGCCGACGTTGGATTGCGAGCGCGTGGCATCGAGGCGCGCCACCACTTGCCCGGCCTGCACCTGATCGCCTTCGTGCACATACAGCTCGGTGAGGATGCCGCCTTCCAGCGATTGCAGCACCTGATCGCGCGAGCTGGGGATCACTTTGCCGGTGCCGGTTGAGACTTCATCCAGCACGCCAAACCAGGCCCAGATCACCGTAACGAGGATCAGTGCGGTGCTGATGACGATCAGCCGCACTGCGCCGGTGTAATGGGTTTCTGATCGCAGCTCGCCGAGCAGATCGTCGGAAGAATCCACTTCTGCCGCCGTCACTAAGCGCAGTTTTGCCGGTAATTGTTTGATCATGATTGCGCCTCCGGCAGGTTGCCGTTAGCACGCGGTGCCGGCAAGGCGTTCTCTTTCGGGCTGTCCATCACCAGTTGTCCCTCTTTCAGCACCAGCACACGATCCACTAGCGCGAGGATCGCCGCACGGTGCGTCGCCACGATCAAGGTGCGCCCGTTGAGCCACTGACCGAGACGTTCGATAAACTCTTTCTCGGTGTGATCGTCGAGCGCCGCCGTCGGTTCATCCAGCAGGATGATGTTGGGATCGCGCAGCAGCATGCGCGCCAGCAGCAGCGACTGACGCTGTCCGCCCGAAAGCCCAACGCCGCCTTCCATGATCGGATGGTCGAGGCCGAGCGGCAGACGACGAATGAAATCTGCGCCGCCGCTGACGGTAAGTGCACCAAAGATGGCATCATCGGTGGCGTGCGCCGCGCCCATGGTGAGATTCTCGCGCAGCGTGCCGTGGAACAGCCGCGCATTTTGCGTTAGCAGGCCAACGTTACGCCGCACATCGGCCACATCAATGTGCGGCAGGCTGAGGTTATCCAGCCGCAGTTCACCGCCGACCAGATCGATGCCGCCAATCATCGCCTGCAGCAAGGTCGATTTACCCGAACCGTTGCGTCCCAGCACCGCAATACGCTCGCCCGGTTTGATGGTCAGGCTTTTAATGCGCAGCGCGATGTTCATCGAATCGGTGTAGTAACGGAACATTGCATCGGTGAACTGATAGTGACCAAACAGCACCGGCGTGTGGATCCGCGTTTCGTCTTTGCTGTTTTCCACCGGCAAATTCATCAGCGCATCGAGGCTGCCTTTCGCCGCTTTCACCTGCTGCCAGCGCGCCAGCACGCCGCACAGCGTCGCCATCGGCGCGATCATGCGCGAGGAAAGCAGCGACGCCGCCACAATCGCACCGGTGGTGATATCGCCGTTGATCACCATCGGCGCACCGATCACAATCACGCTGGCGTATACCAAACCCTGCACCGTCACGCCCCAGGTAATCAGCGAGTGCATCACTTTGCGCATCTCCACGCCGGATTGCGCGGTAATGCGAATGTAGCTGTTCCACTGTTGCAGGAAGCGATCTTCCGCCTGCATCAGCTTGATATCTTCCAGCCCTTGCACGCTCTCCACCAGCACCGCATTTCGCAGCGTCGACTCTTTCAGGTTCTGCTGCGCCAGCTTCGCCAGCTTCTTCTGGCTCAGCACGCCTGGCAGGATCATCAGCAGCACCGCCACCGGCGCAATCCACGCCAGCTGCGGCGCGATAATCGCCATCACCAGCATGAACAGCAGGAAGAACGGCATATCGACAATCGAGGTGACTGTGGTGGACGTAACCATTTCGCGGATCGCCTCTAGCTCGCGCAACTGCGAGATAAAGGTGCCGGTCGAGCGCGGCACCGCGCTGTTACGCAGCCGCAGTGCGTGACCAAATACCCGATCGGAGACGCGCATATCGGCACGCTTGCCCAGCAGATCGGTCACGTGATCGCGCCCAACGCGCAGAATATAAGTGAACACCACCGAGATGATCACGCCGATATACAGCACATACAGCGTGGGATAGGACTGCGCCGGAATCACCCTATCGTACACCTGCATCGAGAAGATAATACCGACCAGCGCCAGCAGGTTGATCAGGAAGGATCCGAGCATCACGTAGCCGTACGGCCGCAGATCGTGCAGCACCAGACGGCGCAGCCAATCCGGTTTTACCGTGGCGAGATAGCGATCGACGCGGCTATCTTTGGCGGCGGTAACTGGACGCAGCGCGGCGGCAAAGCGGATTTCCGGCAGCAACGTCTCCAGCGCAATTGGTGCTGGCTGTTCATCACCGGCAAAATGCACCCGCACTTCATCGTCGCCATCAAACTGGGTGATAACGCCCACCTGACCGTCGGCCAGCTCGATCGCCAGCGGCAAGCGCCAGCTGGTGATCTCCCACTTATTCTCTTCATATAATTGCAGCGATAAGCCGGCCTGGCGCGCCAGATGGCGTAACGCTTTATCGCGCGACTGTTTGCCCTGCCATTCGGCAGCGGCCATGATCATGCCCGGCGAACAGGGCAAGCGATAATGGCTGGCAATCAGGATGATTGCGGTGGCCCATCCGTGTAAGGGCTCGTTTCCCCCGGACGCGCTATCAGGCGCGTCGGGAATCTGTAATTGCGTCATGGCTGGATCTCCACGGACTGGATCCGCTGATTATTCAAAGCAAACGCCGACCGCATATGCCCGGTGCTGTAGAGACAATCGAGCTGCAGTGAGCGTAACTGGCTGATGGTTTGCTGCAATGTGAAACGGGTCTGGAACACTTCCTGCTCGGCGTTGAGCACGTCCAGCAGTGGACGCGTACCGAGTTGCAGATACTGATCCTGATAGAGCGACTGGGTTTTCTCGCCCAGCGTCTGTTGCCGTCCCATGATCGCCAGGCTGAGCGCCAGGCTTTGCGACGCGTTCTGCGACTCGCTTAGCTGCTGACGCGCTTTAAGCCGCGCCGAGTTGACGGCCGCATTGGCGGCCTGCAATGCATTGGCGGCCGCGTCCCGGCTGGCGGTGATGCCGCCGCCCTGATAGAGCGGCATTTCTACTTTCACAAACGCCGAATATTGGGTGCGATCCAGCGATTCGCTGCCGGAATAGTGATTATTGAGATAATGCGTCACCTGCGGTTCCAGCGAGATAGTTGGCATGTTTTGCGCGTTAGCATTATCGAGTTTGGCCTGCGCCTGATTGGCCTGCGCCCAGGCCGCCAGCACCGACGGATTGAGCTTGTCATCGGCTTTCGCCACCTGACAGAACTGGGTGAGTTTGGTGGGAAAATCGTCGCTGACCTTTTTCACCAGCGGCCAGCCAAGATAGGTTGCCAGCGTGGCGCGCCAGCGGTCGAGGTTGGCTTGATACTGCGTTAGGGTGGTACGCGCGCCTTCGATACGCGCATCGGTTTGGGTGGCATCCGAAAGCGACGCCGCGCCTTCTTCATTACGCTGGCGCGCCAGATCGCCAATCTTACTCAACGCCGTGAGCTGCTCACGCGCAATTTTGACCAGTTGCTGATAACCCTGCACTTCCACCAGCGCCGAGGCGGTATCGTGCGCCACGGTATCAATGCTCACCAGCACGTTGGCCTGCTCCTGCGCCACGCCCGCTTCGGCGGAACGCACTGAACTGCTGACCTTGCCGAAGTCATACAACATCTGTGAAACCGACAGCACAAAAGACGGGCTGAAGCCCTTTTCGCTGTAAGCATTGCTGTAGCCGTTGTTCATGCCGGCACTGATTTGTGGATAGTATTTGGCTTTCGCCACATCAACCTGATTAGCCTGCTCCAGCATTTTTCCTACTGCCTGAGCGATATCGGGATGCCACTGAACGGCGCGCTGCACCGCCTGGTTGATGGTGAGAAAGTCGGGGACGTTGGCGAGGGCGGGTTCCGCCACTTCACCGGTTAATGAAGGCAGTTCTTGCTGTTGCGCTAAACCTGCTGAGGTGATGTGCCCCGCCCGGGTTAACGCGTCACTGACCGCTAAAAGTGGAGAACTGTAAAGTAAAGCCATGCCCGCACAGAGAACGCTGAGCTTAAACGAACGGCGAAAAGTTGCGCCTGAGTGCATCAGTTCCATCGATAGTCCACCAGTCAATAAAGAGAAAGGGGCGCATCCCTGCGCCCTAACTGCATCCCTGCATCACAGAGCGATTACGCCGTGTGGTTTTGGTGCGGTTGTTGCAGCAGCTCCTCCAGAGAAACGTTCACGCCTTCCAGCGTAATCAGCTGAGTGGTGCTGTAACCCGTACCGGTACCATCACGGTCAATGGAAAGCACCGTATTGCCATCTGAAGTATGATCCACTTTCACGAAATCATTAATATTACTTGTGGAATCATTCCAGCCGATAAGCAAGTTACTGACGTCAATTTTGTCGCCTTGCGCGACATTGAAGTCGGTCCAGGTATCGTGACCGTTACCGCCGGTAGCATCCGCACTCGCCAGTAAGTGATACACCAACGTATCTGCGCCGGCACCGCTGGTGATGGTGTCGTCGTAGGCACCGCCGGTTAGCGTGTCAGCCCCCGTGGTTCCTGTGATGGTTGGATGCAGCTCAATGGTGAACGACTGCGTGGTGATGGTGCCATCGCTCGCCGCCAGGGTGTAACTGAACACCTCTTTATGGGTAATGGATTGTCCATCCACGCCCGCATTCAGTGAATAGGTGTAGTTACCGTTGGCGGCAATACTCAGCACACCAAAGTCGCCGGCAATCGACGTCGTACCCACGCTGTGAACCGTGGTGATATCGCCGTGTTCATTAGTGATACTCAAGGTTCCGGTGTGCGTGCCCGATGCTGAACCGTAGATGCTGCCGCTGGCGTCGTGGTCATTGGTGGCTTCGGCCACCAGACTGTTGGTCGCCAGCAGCGTGCTGGTGGATGCACCGTTGTGCAGGTTCACCGTCAAGCTGGCCGAGGTCACCGCGCCGCTGGCATCACGCACCGAATAGGTGAAGACGTCGGTGGCTGGTACCAGATCGGCATCCAGTCCCGCCTTCAGCGTATAGGTGTAGTTACCGTGCGAATCGATGGCCAGCGTACCGTAGCTGCTGGTGATCACCGTGTTACCGGTAGCCGCAATCGCATTGCCAGTCACCTGGGTGACCACCGTACCGTTCGGCACCGTACCGGCGACGGAGCTGGTATCGTTGGTCAACAGGTTGCCGGTGACAGTTGCCGCCACGGTCAACGCCAGCGTTGTAATATCCGACGTGGTGGTGACGGTAGTCGATGGCAACACGCCAACACCGGTGCTGGTGCCCAACAGCACGGCATAGTTACCTGTACCGAGGTTGCTGTAAGTCACGTTGCCACCGGTTTGTGTACCAATGGTCAGAACCGTGGTGATGTAGTTGGCGTTGCTGGATTTCAGCGCCCAGGTGCCGTTCGCCTGCTGTTGATAGAGGTACAAGGTATAAGTCGATGTCAGCGCCGCCAGGCTGGTGGCCGAGGCGTGTAATGTCACCGTGCGCGTATCCCCTGCGCCAACGTTAAACATATAGGCGTTAGTGCTGCTCAATACTCCCACACCCAGCACGCTGCCGAGGTTAACGCTCAGCAATGCGACGCTGGTCGAACTGGTATTGGCATTGGTGATGGTGCCGATTTGGGTGGTGTAATCCACTTCGTTGACATCATTCGCTGCCACGATTTGAATCGCACCGGTCAGCGGGGTGCTGGTCGATACGTTGCCTGCGCGGTCAGTCTGAATCACCGACAACGAAGCACCGGTGGTTTGCGCCGTACTCAGGCTCACCGACCATGAACCGCCGCTGCCTACCGTCGTTGTACCCAGCGCGTTACCGCCCGCATCACGTACCGTTACCGTTGCCCCCACTTCACCGCTACCGGTGACCGTGGTACCGGCACCGTTGATTGCCAGGCCACTTACCGCCGCAGGCGGCACAGTATCGACGTTCACCGTCACCGCCGTGTTACCGGTGCTGACGTTACCCGCCGAATCGGTCACCGTTACGCTCAACGGATGCGCACCGTTCGCCAGTGCGCTGGGGGTGTAAGTCCAGCTGCCACCGGCGCCAACCGTTACTGAACCCAGCGCGGTGGTGCCATCGTAGATGGTGACAATCGCCCCCACTTCCGCCGTGCCGTTCAGCACTGGCGTGGTGTCCCGGGTGTACGCGCCATTGGTCAGCGTCACCGGCGTGCTGCCGGCGTCGTCGGTAATGGTGAGCGTACTGGCCGTTGGTGCCACGGTGTCGATGCGCAGCGTGGTCGAGGCGTTCGGGCTGACGTTGCCCGCCGCATCGGTTGCCGTCACGTTCAGTGTATGGATGCCATTGCTCAGCGCAGTTGAGACGAAGCTCCATGTGCCACCGCTGCCCACCGTGGTGGTGCCCAGCAGTGTGGTGCCGTCGTACACGCTGATCCGTGCCCCGACTTCGCCGTTACCGGTCAACAGCGGCGTGCTGTCGTTGGTAATGCCGTTATTCGGAATGGTCACCGCCGTGCTGCCGTTGTTATTGGCAGCGACCAGGTTGGTGACCGCCGCTGGCGGCGTGGTATCGATAATGACCGACGCCGACGTCGTCCCGCTGACGTTACCGGCCGTGTCCGTTACCGTCACGCTCAATGGATGCGTGCCCTGCGTGAGCGCGGCGGTGGTGAAGGTCCATGCGCCAGTGCTACCCGCAATCGCCGTGCCTAACAAGGTGCCACCATCGTAGATCGAGACGCGGCTGCCCGCTTCCGCCACGCCGCTCAACGTTGGCGTGGTGTCGTTGGTAGCACCGCCGCTCGGCACCACGGTACTGGTGACATCATTGGTGATCACCAGCGTTGACGCCGCTGGAGCCACGGTATCCACCGTAATGGAAACCGTCGCCGATGCCGCACTGGTGTTACCCGCTGCATCGGTCACCGTCACGCTCAGCGGATGGGAGCCGTTGCTCAGGGTCGCGGTGGTGAAGCTCCATGCACCTGAACCATTGGCGGTGGTGGAACCAATCACGGTGGTACCGTCGTAGATGGTCACAATCGCGTTGGCTTCCGCCGTGCCGCTCAGGGTTGGCGTGGCGTCATCGGTAAAGGCACCGTTCGCCAGCGGCCCCTGAAGAGTGCCGACGTCATCATTGATCACCAGATTGGTCACCGGATTCGGCGCCACGGTATCAATCGTCAGGGTGGTTGAGGCGTTCGGGCTCACGTTACCCGCCGCATCGGTTGCCGTGACGTTCAGCGTATGTACACCGTTGCTCAGCGCCGTCGAGACGAAGCTCCATGTGCCACCGCTGCCCACCGTGGTGGTGCCCAGCAGCGTGGTGCCATCGTAAACGCTGATCTTCGCGCCAATCTCTCCGGAACCGGTCAATAGCGGCGTATTGTCGTTGGTCACGCCGTTGTTCGGAATGGTCACCGCCGTACTGCCGTTATTGTTAGCGGCCACCAGATTGGTGACTGCCGCTGGCGGCGTGGTATCGATGATTACCGAGGCCGAGGTACTGCCACTAACGTTACCCGCAGCGTCGGTGACCGTAACGCTGAGTGGATGCGTGCCGGCGGAGAGTACGTCGGTGGTGAAGGTCCACGCGCCTGTGCCATTCGCAATCGCCGTCCCCAGCAACGTCGCGCCATCATAAATCGACACGCGGCTGCCCGCTTCCGCCACGCCGCTCAGCGTTGGGGTGTTGTCGTTGGTGAAGCCACCACTCGGCACCGTGCTACTGGTGATGTCATTGGTGATCACCAGCGTTGAGGCCGCTGGCGCCACGGTGTCTACCGTGATGGAAACCGGCGTGGTGGCGGCACTGGTGTTACCCGCTGCATCTTTCACCGTTACGCTCAGCGGATGCACACCGTTGCCTAGCGTGGCAGTGGTGAAGTTCCACGCACCGCCCGCGCCGGCCACCACTGAACCCAGCACCGTGGTGCCGTCGTAAATGGTGACAATCGCATTCGCTTCTGCCGTACCACTCAGCGTTGGCGTGGCATCATCGGTCACCGCACCGTCCGCCAGTGGCCCCTGAATGCCGCCCACATTATCGTTGATCACCAGGTTAGTGACGGGCGCCGGTGCCACGGTATCCACCGTTAGAGTCAGCGTTACATTCGGGCTGACGTTGCCCGCTGCATCCGTCGCCGTGACGTTGAAGGTGTGCGCCCCCTCCGCCAGCGTTGGCGTGGTGAAGCTCCATGCGCCGTTAGTGCCTGCGGTAACAGAACCGATAATCGAGGTGCCATCGCGGATAATCACCAGACTGCCCGCTTCTGCCGTACCGCTCAGCGCTGGCGTGTTGTCATTGGTGCTGCCGTTATTGGCAATCGCCACCGGCGTACTGCCGTTGTTGTTGGCCGCGGCCAGACCGGACACCGCCCCCGGCGCGACGGTATCGATAATCACCGTGGCCGAGGTGCTGCCGCTGACGTTACCCGCCGCATCGGTGACCGTGACGCTCAGTGGATGAGCGCCTTGCGTCAGCACATCGGTGGTGAAGGTCCATGCGCCGTTGCTGCCTGCCACTGCCGTACCCAGCAGGGTGCCGCTATCGTAAATCGACACGCGGCTGCCGGCTTCCGCCGTACCGCTCAGCGTTGGCGTGCTGTCGTTGGTTGCACCACCATTCGGCACCGTGGTGCTGGTGAGATCACTAGTGATTAACAAGGTTGCGTTGGCTGGCGCCACCGTATCGACATTGACCGTGAAGTTGGTCGCCGCGCTGGTGTTACCGGCTGCATCGCGTACCGTCACGCTCAACGGATGCGATCCGTCGCTCAATGCGGCTGTGGTAAGGCTCCACGCACCATTGCTGCCCGCCACCACAGAACCCAGCACCGTGGTGCCTTCCGAGATAATCACGATGTTGCCAGCGGTAGCATTACCGCTCAGCGTTGGCGTGTTGTCATCGGTCGCCGCACCGCTGGTGAGCGGTCCTTGTGTTGCACCTACGTTGTCAGAAACCACCAGATCGGTGACTGGCGTTGGTGCTGCCGTGGTCACAGTGAAGCTGATCGCCGCATTCGGGCTGACGTTACCGGCGAAATCGGTCGCCGTCACGTTCAGGGTATGCAGACCATCAGCCAGCGTGGGTGACGTGAAGCTCCATGCGCCGTTGCTGCCTGCGGTGACAGAACCGATAACGTCGGTGCCATCACGGATCACCACCACGCTACCCGCTTCCGCCGTACCGCTCAGTGCTGGCGTGTTGTCATTGGTGCTACCCCCCGCAGCAATGGTCACCGGCGAACTGCCGTTGTTGTTGGCAGCAGTCAAACCGCTCACCGCCGTTGGTGCGACGGTATCTACGATCACCGTTGCCGTGCTGGATGCCGCGCTAGTATTACCGGCGGCATCTGTCACGCGCACGGTGAGCGAATGGCTGCCTTCGCCCAGTACCGGTGAAATAAAGCTCCATGCTCCGCCTGTTCCGGCAGCAACCGAACCGAGCAAGGTCGTACCGTCGTAAACGGTGATCACACTGCCCACTTCTGCGGTACCGCTCAGCGTCGGCGTGTTGTCGTTGGTCGAACCGCCATTTGGCACCACCGTGCTGGTGACGTCGTTGGTGACCACCAGCGTCGAGGCGTTGGGTGCCACGGTATCGACAGTGAGGTTCACGACATCAGAGCGCGGACCGACGTTACCCGCAGCATCCGTCACGGTGACGCTCAGCGCATGTCCGCCCTGACTCAGCGTTGGCGACGTGAAGCTCCATGCGCCGAGATCATTAGCGGTGGTTGAGCCGATAACGGTGTTGCCATCATAAATGGTGACAATGCCGTTGGCTTCAGCGGTGCCGGTGAGTTGCGGAGTGCTGTCGTTGGTCGATCCGTTGTTAGCAATCGGCACGGGCGAGCCACCGTTGTTATTCGCAGCGGCCAGGTCGGTGACTGCGACAGGGGCAATGGTGTCGATGGTTATCGTAATCGGATCCGATTGCACCCCGTCATTACCGCCAGAATCCGTTACCAGAACTGAAAGTGCATGAGAACCGTCAAGTAATGCTGTTGGCGTGTAAGTCCATTGCCCATCAGCACCGGCGGTGACACTTCCCAATTCAGTTGTACCGTCAAAGATTCTGACAATGTTGCCTGCCGTCGTCAGTCCGCTTAAGGCTGGCGTGCTGTCTTTGGTGTTTGCACCATCGCCCAAAGCAACCAGGGTGCTACCGCTGTTATCGGTGATTTGTAGCGTAGTGGTTGCAGGTGGCAGACCCGCTTCAATGTCGATAGTGAATTCAGAGGACGCTGGGCCTACATTTCCTGCCAGATCCTTGACCGTAACGGTAAAGGTATGGCTGCCATTACTGAGCGCCGCAGGGGTAAAGGTCCACGCACCATTAGTGGCGGTAACTGTACCCAGCAATGTTGTGCCATCGTAAACAGACACCACGCTGCCAGTTGCGGCAGAGCCACTTAATGTCGGTGTGTTGTCATCGGTGATTGCGCCATTCACCAGGTTGCCGGTACTACCACCGACGTTGTCGTTAACCACCAAATCGGTGACCGCCGCTGGTGCCTCAGTATCAATATTAATCGTAATCGGTATCGCTTCCGGGCCCGTCGTGCCCGCAGCGTTGGTGACTGAAACGGTAAAGCTGTGCTGGCCATCATCTAAAGCCGCAGTTTCAAAGCGCCACTCGCCGTTGTCGCCTACCGTGGTGGTGCCAAGAAGATCGCTGCCCTCGTAGATGTTGATGATGGTGCCCGCTACACCGGTTCCGCTCAGCAAAGGCGTGTTGTCGTTGGAGTCACCGTCATCCGCCACCTGCACGGTGGTAGTGGCCGCATTATTGTAAATAGCAAAGCTCGACACCGCTGCCGGCGTAGAGGTGTCCACCGTCAATGATACCGAGGCATTGGCGCTCACGTTGCCCACCGCATCGGTCACGGTGACATTCAGCGTATGCGTTGCGTCCGTCAGCGCGCTGGTGGTGATGCTCCATGCGCCGTTGCTGCCTGCTACGGCTGAACCCACTAAGGTGGTGCCGTCATAGACGCGAACAATCGCGTTGGCTTCCGCCGTGCCGCTGATGGCTGGCGTGCTGTCATTGGTAATGCCGCCATCGGCAATGGTCACCGGTGAGCCACCATTGTTATTTTGCAGCAGCAGATCGTCAGCCGTTTGCGGTGCGGTGGCATCCACCACCACGGTAAAGGTCGAGGATGGCGAACTGACGTTGCCGACCTCATCGGTTACGGTAGCGGTCAGCGTATGCGAACCCTCAGTTAAGGTCGGTGAGCTGAAGCTCCAGGTTCCGCCCGCCGTTGCGGTGGTCGAGCCGATAACGGTGGTGCCATCATAAAGAGTGACCAGGCTGCCCGCTTCCGCTGTGCCACTCAGCAACGGCGTGTTGTCGCTGGTGGTGGCGCCGTTCGGCACCAGTACGGGCGTCCCGCCGTTGTCATTGTTCACCACCAGCGTGGCTGGCGCTGGAACCACGCTGTCGACGGTGAAATCAATCGCCGCTGACGCTGTACTCACGTTGCCCGCCGCATCCACCACGGTGGTGCTCAGGCTGTGCGCGCCCTCATCCAGCGTGGGTGAGGTAAAGCTCCACTGGCCGTTACTGCCCACCGAAGCGCTACCGATGATGGTTGTGCCGTCACGGATAATCACCGTGCTGCCCGCTTCGGCGGTACCGGTAAGGAATGGCGTGTTGTCGTTGGTGAAGCCGCCGTTGGTGATAGCCACCGGCGACGTGCCTTCATCATTACTGGCGACCACGTTCAGCGCTGCCGCTGGCGGTGTGGCATCAATCACGACGCCAATGGTGCTCGGCGCACTGACGTTTCCTGCCGCATCGCTGGCCGTGACGCTAAAGGTATGGGTTCCATCCGCCAGCGCGCTCGCCGGCGTGAAGGTCCAGGTTCCGCCCGCCCCGACGGTGGTGGATCCCAACACGCCGTTCTGATCGGACACGGTGATGATGCTGCCCGCTTGTCCAGAACCGCTCAGCACCGGTGTGCTGTCGTTGGTGAGCCCGCCGTTCGGAATGCTAACGGGTGTACCAATATCGTTGGTCAGCGTCAGGCCGGTCGCCGCTGGTGGTGCCACGGTATCTACGGTGACGGTGATGGTGCTGCTTGCCGGTCCGGTGTTACCTGCGGCGTCACGCACCGTCACGCTCAGGTTGTGCGTGCCATCGGTCAGATTGGGTGAGAAGCTCCAGGCGCCCTGCGCATCGGCGACGGCGCTGCCCAGCACGGTGGTGCCGTCAGACACAATCACAATGCTGTTGGCTTCTGCGGTACCGCTCAACTCTGGCGTGTTGTCGTTGGTGGTGCCGTTGTTAGCAATCGGCACCGGCGAACCGCCGTTGTCGTTGTTCAGCACCAGTCCGGTTGCCGCAACAGGCGCAACAGTATCAACGTTAAAGGCAATGGCTGCGGAGGCAGGACCGACGTTACCCGCTGGATCGGTGACGGTCGCCGTCAGGCTGTGCGCACCTTCACCCAGCGTTGGCGTGGTGAAGCTCCACTGTCCGTTACTGCCAACAATCGCGGTGCCCAGCACGGTAGCGCCATCCAGCACGGTCACGGTGCTGCCGGCTGCTGCGGTACCGCTGATC
The DNA here is from genome assembly GCF_028048155.1 of Pantoea leporis. Classification (NCBI taxonomy): domain Bacteria; kingdom Pseudomonadati; phylum Pseudomonadota; class Gammaproteobacteria; order Enterobacterales; family Erwiniaceae; genus Pantoea; species Pantoea leporis. Next base: position 207,654 of record NZ_JALMEU010000006.1, on the reverse strand, counting down.
GCCGGTGTGGCATCGTTGGTGGTGCTGCCTGCCTCAATCGTAACCGGTGAACTGCCGTTGTTGTTGTTCAGCGCGATCGCACCTGGCGCCACTGGTGGCGTGGTATCAATGCTGAAGTTCAGGGCCGCGGACGGCGAACTGACGTTACCTGCGGCGTCGGTCACCGTGGTGGTCAGGCTGTGATCGCCCTCGCCCAGCTCCGGCGAAGTGAAGCTCCAGCTGCCGCCGCTGCCGACCACAACAGATCCCAGCACGTTGCTGCCGTCAGAAACAATCACGATGCTGCCTGCTTCAGCGCTGCCGCTCAACACCGGTGTGGTGTCGTTGGTGGCGCCGCCTGCAGCAATCGGTACCGGCGTTTGGCCGGAATCATTACTCAGTTGCAGCCCTGTCGCCGCATTCGGTGCCTCGGTATCGACGGTAAAGGCGATTGCCGTAGACGGAGCGCTGCTGTTGCCTGCGGCGTCAGTGACGGTTGCCGTCAGGCTGTGCGCGCCCTGGCTCAGCGCTGGCGAGGTGAAGCTCCAGGTTCCATCGGTGCCAACAATCGTCGAGCCCAGCACGGTGGTGCCGTCACGCACGATGATGATGTTGTCCGCCTCGGCGGTACCGCTCAGCACCGGCGTGGTGTCGTTAGTGGCTCCGCCCGAGAGGATTGGCGTTGGCGTGCTGCCCTGATCGTTACTGAGTGCTACCGTAATCACGGCTGGCGGCGCGGTGATATCGATGGTAACCGCGTACGGCGTAGAGGCCGGGCCGACGTTACCGGCCGGATCGGTGACGGTAGCGGTCAGGCTGTGCGCGCCCTCGTCCAGCGGATTGGCCGGAGTGAAGCTCCATTTGCCATCGGTGCCGACGGTGGTGCTGCCCAGTACCTCGGTGCCATCACGCACGGTGACGACGCTGCCCGCTTCGGCACTGCCGCTCAACACTGGCGTGGTGTCGTTGGTGCGACCGCCGGTATCAACAGGAATCGCCGTGCCGCTGTTGTTATTGCTGAGCTGCAGATCGGTGGCGGCGGCTGGCGGTGAGGTATCCACGGTAAAGGTAACCGGCGTGGATGCGCCGCTGCTGTTGCCCGCCGCATCGGTGACGGTGGTGGTCAGGCTGTGTGCGCCCTCGCCCAGCGCGATCGTTGGCGTAAAGCTCCAGTTGCCGTCGGTGTCCGCCGTGGCGGTGCCCAGCACGGTGGTGCCATCCAGTACGGTGATGGTGCTGCCCGCTTCGGCGCTGCCGCGCAACACGGGCGTGCTGTCGTTGGTGATACCGCCAGCGGCAATCGCCGTGCCGCCGTCGTTACTCAGTTGCAGGCCGGTTGAGGTTGCCGGTGGCTGCGTATCCACGGTGAAGTTAATCGGCGCAGACGGATCGCTGACGTTACCCGATGCGCTGGTGACGGTGGTGGTCAGGCTGTGCGCGCCTTCGCTCAACGCCGGCGTACTGAAGCTCCAGCTGCCGCCGCTGCCAACCACAACGGTGCCGAGCACGGTGGTGCCATCCAGTACGGTCACGGTGCTGCCCGCCGCTGCGCTACCGCTGAGCACCGGCGTGGTGTCATTGGTCGCGCCGCCGGACGCAATCGGAACTGGCGTGCCGCCGTTGTCATTGTTCAGCTCAAGATCATCTGCGACTGGCGGTTGGGCGGTGTCGATATTGACGACGATGGGGGCCGATGCCGGGCCAACGTTACCGGCCGGATCGGTGACGGTCGCAGTAAGCGTGTGCTCTCCCGCCGTCAACGGTGCGGTTGGGATCACGCTCCAGCTGCCATCGCTGCCAACGGCTGCGCTGCCGATCACGGTAGTGCCATCACTCACCGTGACGATGCTGCCCGCTTCTGCGATGCCGCTCAGCGCAGGTGTGGTGTCATTAGTGGTGCCGCCCGCAGCAATCGGTACCGGCGTCGCTCCTTCGTTGTTGCTGAGTTGCAGACCCGTTGCCGCCGCAGGTGGCGTGATATCCACGGTGACCACAATGGGCGCAGAGGGCGCACCGGTGTTGCCCGCCGGACTGGTAACGGTGGCGGTCAGGCTGTGATTGCCCTCGTTCAGCGCTGGCGTGGTGAAGCTCCATGTTCCGCCGCTGCCGACAGTGACGGTACCGAGTACGGTAGCGCCATCAGAAACGGTAATGGTGCTGTCCGCCGCTGCGGTGCCGCTCAATACTGGCGTTGCATCGTTGGTTGCCGCACCAGAGGGAATAGGAACAGACGTGCCGCTGCTGTCGTTACTCAGCTGCACACCGCCCGGTGCTGGCGGTGCCGTGGTATCGATGGTGAAGGTCAATGGCGCGCTGGCCGCGCCGGTATTGCCCGCCGCATCGGTCACGGTGGTGGTCAGGCTGTGTGAACCATCGCCGAGCACCGGAGAGGTAAAGCTCCAGTTGCCATCGTTGCCGACGGTCACCGAACCCAACGCCGTGCTGCCATCAGACACCGTCACGACGCTGCCCGGCTCCGCACGACCGCTCAACACCGGCGTGACATCGTTGGTGGTGCCGCCATCCGCGACCGGCACCAGCGTGCCGCTGCCATCGTTGCTCAGTTGCAAATCGGTCGCCGCTGCCGGTGGCGTGGTATCCACAATCACAATCACCACCGACGACGCAGGGCCGACGTTACCGGCCGTATCGGTGACGGTGGTGGTGAGATTGTGCTGCCCTTCACTCAGCGGATCGGTTGGTGTAAAGCTCCAGTTGCCGTCGATGCCGGTGATTGCGGTGCCCAGCACCGTAGTGCCATCGCTCACCGTCACGGTGCTGCCCGGTTCGGCGGTGCCGTTCAGGGTTGGCGTGGTGTCGCCGGTAGTGCTACCTGAAGCCAGCGGTGTGCCATCATCGTTGGTGAACTGCACATTGCCCGCTGCGGCAGGCGGCTGGGTATCGATGGTCACCGTCACCGGCGTAGAAGCCGGGCCAGTATTGCCAGCGGCATCGGTAACGGTTGAGGTCAGGCTATGATCGCCATCGCTCAGCGGTGGCGTGGCGTAACTCCAGCTGCCATCGTTGCCCACCGTGGTGGTGCCGAGCACGGTGGTGCCATCCGAGATGGTCACTGTGCTGCCAATTTCACCGCTGCCGCTCAAGGTTGGCGTGTTGATATTGGTGCTGCTGCCTTCCGGGATCGGCACACCTGCACCATCTTCCAGCGCCACGCCGGTTGGCGCGGTCGGCACCACGGTATCAATGGTGATGTTGATGGTTGGCGAATCGGTCTCCACGCCGGTTGTGGTGTTGGTGGCGACCGCGTGGAAAGCGTAAGTGGCATCGGCCAGCGCCGCAGGCGTGAAGTTCCACTGCCCATCGCTACCCGCGACCGTGCTGCCAATGATGGTGGTGCCGTTATACAGCGTGATCAGATCGCCCGCGCCCGCCTGGCCGCTAAGAATCGGCGTGGTGTCGTTAGTGCTGGAGTTGTTTGGCAGTTCAACCAGCGTGCTGCCGCTGTCGTCGGTCACCACCAGCAGGCTGCTGGTCGCCGGAACGCCAGCATCGACATTGAGGGTAAATACCGGCGACGACGGGCTAACATTGCCTGCCGCATCGGTGACGGTGGTGGTCAGGCTGTGTTGGCCGTTAGTCAGCGCGGCATCTGGCGTGAAGCTCCAGCTACCGTCGCTGCCCGCTGTCGCTGAGCCCAGTAGCGTGGTGCCGTCATAAACGCGCACCACCGATCCCGCTTCGGCGGTGCCGCTCAGGGTTGGCGTGCTGTCGTCGGTGATAGTGCCCGAAGTCAACGGACCGGTGCTGCCGCCGACGTTATCGTTCACCACCAAACCGCTCACCGGCGCTGGCGCAGTGGTATCTACGCTGAAGGCGATCGGTGTGGTCGCCGGGCTAACATTGCCCGCCGCATCGGTCACGGTGGTGCTCAGGCTGTGATTGCCCTCCGCCAGCGTCGGTGTGGTAAAGCTCCAGTTACCGTCGCTGCCGACCGTCACGGTACCCAACACGGTGGTGCCATCGAGTATAGTAACGGTGCTGCCCGCTTCCGCGCTGCCGCTTAAGACTGGTGTCGCATCATTGCTGGCCCCGCCAGCGGTAACTGGCTGCGTAATGCTGCCCGCATCGTTGGTGAGTTCCACGTCGGTTGCGGCATCGGGCGCGATGGTATCCACGGTGATGTTGATGGTGGCGGTATCAGTGACGTTGCCGTTGGCATCGGTAATGGTGCCGTGCAATGCATGCGGACCATTGCCTAAACCGGTGACATAGAAAATCCACTGACCGTTACTGCCCGCCGTGGTGCTGCCCAGCACGGTGGTGCCGTCATACAGGGTTATGATATTGCCGGGCCCCGCCAAACCGGTTAATACCGGGCTGTCATTGTTGGTGCTGCCGCCGTCAGTCAGCTGACCCACTGTATTGCCGTTTTCATCCGTCACTTCCAGCGACGATGTGGCTGGCGGGATAGCCGCATCAACGTTGATCACAATCGGCGGACTGGCTGGGCCGACGTTACCGGCGCTGTCCGTGGCGGTGACGGTGAGGGTATGGCTGCCATTGCTCAACGCTGGCGTGGTGAAACGCCATGTGCCGTCGGTGTCCACGGTGGTGTTACCCAGCAGCGTGGTGCCATCGTAAATACTGATGGTGGCATTCGGCTCGCCGGTGCCGCTCAGGGTTGGTGCGCGGTCATCGGTGGTATCGCCGGACGTTAACGGTCCTTGTACCGCGCCGACGCTATCTTCGATCACCAGATCGGCAATAACGGCTGGCGGCGTGGTATCCACTGTTAAAGTAACGGCTGGCGACGCCGGACCGGTGTTACCGGCCGGATCGGTGACGGTGGTGGTGAGGCTGTGGTTGCCGTCACTCAGGGTTGGCGAGGTGAAGCTCCAGCTGCCGTCGCTGCCCACCGTTACGCTGCCGAGCACGTTGGTGCCATCCAGCACGGTAACGGTGCTACCCGGTTCTGCGGTGCCGCTCAAGGTTGGCGTGTTGTCATTGCTGGTGCCGCCAGAGGCAATGGGTACCACGGTGCTGCCGCTGTTATCGCTCAATTGCAAGTCGCCAGCCGCTGCCGGCGCGGTGTTATCAATAGTGATGTTGAGGGTGCCGGAATCGGTCACATTGCCATTGGTATCAGTGGCCGTGGCGTGGAAGGCATAAGTCCCGTCGGCCAGCGCAGTGGCTGGCGTAAAGCTCCATTGCCCATCTGCACCCGCGACGGTGCTGCCGAGCAGCGTGGTACCGTTATATAACTCGATAAGCGCGCCCGCCGAGGCCAGACCGCTCAAGGTTGGCGTGGTGTCCTGCGTGGTGGAACCTTCTGGCAACAGGCGAAGTGTGCTGCCGCTGTTATCGGTGATTTCCAGCGTGCTGGTGGTTGGCGGTACGCCAGCGTTGACGGTGAAGCCAACACCGGTTGTCGCCGGGCTGACGTTACCTGCCGCATCGGTCACCGTTACGCTGAGCGAATGGCTACCGTTGCTCAACGTTGGCGTGGTAAAGCTCCAGGTGCCGTCGTTGCCAACGGTGACGCTGCCGAGCAGCGTGCTGCCATCATAAATTTTGACGATGGCGTTGGCTTCACCGTTACCGGATAGCGTGGGTGTGCTGTCGTCGGTGGTGCCGCCCGCGGTGATTGGGCCGGTTGCAGCACCGACGTTATCGCTGATCACCACATTGCTGGCACCCGCAGGTGCCTGAGTATCCACGGTGAAGGCGATCGGCGTCGAGGTTGGACCCACATTACCTGCCGCGTCGGTGACCGTGGCGGTCAGGCTGTGACCGCCTTCGGTTAAGGTCGGCGCAGTGAAGCTCCATGACCCATTGCTGCCCACGGTTGCCGTACCGAGCACGCTATCGCCATCACGCACGGTGACGGTGCTACCCGGTTCAGCGGTGCCGCTCAGCACCGGCGTGGTGTTATTGGTCGCGCCACCGGCGGCAATCGGTTGTAGCGTGCTGCCATCGTTATCGCTCAGCGTTACGCCACCGGCCGCAGCAGGTGCGACGGTATCCACCGTGATGGTGATGGTTGGCGTTTGCGTCACGCTGCCCGCGTTGTTATCAACGGTGGCGTGCAGCGCGTAGGCACCGTCAGCCAACGCAGTTGGGTTAAAGGTCCACTGACCATCGCTGCCCGCAACCACGCTACCCAGCACCGTGGTGCCGTTATACAGCGTGATCAGCGCACCCGCCGTCGCCAGGCCGCTCAACGTTGGCGTGTTATCCTGAGTACTGGCGCCGTTGCTGAGCTGCACCAGCGTGTTGCCGGAGTCATCGGTGATTTCCAGCGACGTTGTGGCAGGCGGAATAGCGGCCTGCACGGTGATTTCATAAGGGGCTGATGGCGCGCTGACGTTGCCAGCCGCATCGGTCACGGTCACCGTCAGGCTATGGCTGCCGTTACTCAGGGCGCTGGTGGTGTAACTCCAGCTGCCATCGGAACCCACGACCGCCGTACCCAGCAACGTTTGCCCATCGTAGACGCTGACAATCGCCCCCACTTCACCGCTGCCGGTAAGCGTCGGCGTGTTGTCATCGGTCGTCCCGCCGTTATTTACGGTACCGCCGCTGCCGCCTGAATTATCGTTAACCTGCAGGTCGATGACTGCTGCTGGCGCTTGCGTATCCACGGTGAAAGTGATGGTCGCTGGCGTGCTGACGTTGCCCGCCGCATCGGTGGCGGTGATGCTCAACGTATGGCTGCCCTCACCCAGCGCTGGGCTGGTAAAGCTCCATGCGCCATTGCTGCCCACGATGACACTGCCGAGCACCGTATCGCCATCGCGGATAGTGATAATTGAGCCCGCTTCTGCGGTTCCGCTCAGCACTGGCGTAGTGTCTTTGGTCGCGCCGCCGTTAGCTATGGGCTGCGCAGTCGAACCGCTGTTGTTGATGACGCTCAGGTCGCCAACCGTTGCGGGCGCCACGGTATCCACGGTGAAATCCACCGGATTGGTCGCTGGGCTGGTGTTCCCCGCCGCGTCGGTGACGGTAGCGGTCAAACTATGCTGACCCTCCGCCAGCGCTGGCGTGGTAAAGCTCCAGCGGCCATCGGCGCCAACGGTCACGGTGCCGAGCAGCGTGCTGCCATCGTAAATGCTGACAATCGCGCCCGCTTCAGCGGTGCCGCTCAGCGTGGGTGTGTTGTCATCGGTAATGGCACCCGCGCCAATCACGCCCTGGTACGGACCTACGGCGTCGGTGATCACTAAATCCGTGATGGCGGTTGGCGGCGTAGTGTCGTTTTCACCGGGATCGGTGGGATTGGTTGGGTTGGTTGGGTTGGTAGGATTAGTTGGGTTGGTGGGATTGCCGCCGTTGTTACCGTCATCGGGATTGGTCGGCGAGGCATTACCGCCACCACCACCTGAACCGGCAAACAGCGCACCTAAGCCCGCCAGCGCCGCACCACCGATACCAAAGGCGGCAATGGTGCCGTTATTGGTGGTGTTTTCCGCTAACAGCCCTTCGGTGCTGTCGATTGAAACGTACTGGAAACCTTCTGTACCGGGATCTTCAACCCACCACATGGCGCCGCGATCGTCCTGCAGAACCAGATCGCTATCGCCATTCGGGCTATAAAAATTATGAATAACAACCACTTCACCAGACTTCGTGGTGACGACTAAATCATTACCATTGCGTGTGAAAGACTTAATATCAGACTGATTAAGATGCAGCTTCACCAAACTCGGAGCGGTCAAATTAACTTGATTTCCACTCAGCTCAGAAGCAACGGTCCCACCTTTTGGGGTTACTGAGATATTATTCATGTTATCGAGATCCCGCAGTTTCCATAATCACGCCCGGTATCAGCAGACACCGGCTTTTACAGCGAATAATCGCGACGATTATTCACTTCTTCTCTTGATCGATTTCATACAGGCTGAGAATGAAATCGCGTTGAGTTTTGTTTAGCCGCCATCCTGATAACTGATTGGTTTTATTTCTTAAAATCACCACGGGAAAAATATATTTATTCTCAAGCGGCCGGGCACAAATGACGTGAAACGCATAAAGCCTAGGCTTTGACATTTTTTTACTTCCCCGAGGGATGAAACCAACCCAATAATTTCAGGATTAAGCTAATAAATCATCGAGATAGACGCTCTGCCACAAATAGCCCTGCATGCCATAAATTGCTTTATGCGACAGCAGGTCGACCTGTTGTTGATTTTCAACACCCTCAACGATGACGCCGTTGCATAATTCGTTGAGATGGTCGAGCAGAATGTCAAAGGTGCGACCGTCGCCAAATTGCCAAAAAAATTCTTTGTCAATCTTGACGATTTCAAATATTCCGCTATCAAACATGGAAAGGTTGGAATAACCCGGACCAAAGTCATCGAGCCATAAAGGGGCCGGCGTCACTTTCGCGACACCTTTTAAAATCAACAGATCGGCGCTATTAAATCGCGCAGTAAAGAATGCTGATATTTCCAGACGCAACAGCGTCAGTTGAGCCAGTTTTTCTTGTATTTCAGCATCTTTAAAAATGCTGGCTACGATATCTCTATCAACATTGATACTGACAATCTGGTCGAACCCTTTCTGGTATAGCTGAATAAGTTTTTCGATCTGGTGGAGGAATAACTGCCATTTAACGTCAGCAGAAAGCTGACTGAAGAACCCAACATCCCTTTCAGGGTTACGCTTATTATTGATATCTGCGTCGTCTGCAAGACGCGTTAACAATTCCCTGGCAATCACCTGGCCGGATAAATCGTAAACCGGCTCCAACAAGAACACTGTCTTCGGTTGATTGCTCATTTCATATCCTTACTGCAACTGCCTGATAGCCTTAAACTGTCAGGATTTCTCATGTAAGAAGTAAGGTAAACATTGATAAAACTTAATGTCTTAACTGAAGGTTAACGTACTACTTACACTTTGAGAAATAGATTTCAGTAAACACTTCAGGCAACTTCAATCGTTTAAATCAATCAATAACGTAAGTAAATTTCTCTAAAATTCACAAAAGCTCAGAAAATTCTTAACTTAATTTAACTTATCGTTTACTTTAATAGATCTGTAAAAACCTTATCGAATTGAAAAATAATGATAAAAAAAGATTCTGCACGATTTGATAGCTCTCCTTAACTCAAATTGCAAAATGTTTTATCTGGCATCTATGTTTCCAAAAAGCGCCAATAACCACTAATTTCTATGGTGACTATTAAAACATTAATGTTTAAATTTTTATTATGCATTACAAAGAATACATAACAGAATAACTGCTTAATCCATGATGAATCAGTAAGTAAGGTAAGGATATTAAGAAAATAATCAGCGTTGCCGACTCGCTTTATTAGAGAAAAGAAGGAGATAGCATTTGGGGAGGTAAATGTGGGATTTACGTGGCGGGTTACAAATAAGCCAAAGGTGATCGTCTTCACAAATCAAATTAAATTATTGTTGCCATGCGCGGATATAGCAGGAAAAGCGAAAACCGAGCCCTTGCGAGCTCGGTTTAAGAGCAGTTAATCACTCATCTTCTAAATAGGTATAACCGTACAAACCACTCTCGAATTCAGACAAGAACTGCGCGCGCAGCTCTTCATCTATATCCGTTTGTTGCGTTACCTGATCGCGGAACAGCGTCATCAAATCGTTAGGATTCAGCTGCACGTACTCAAGCATATCCGCTACGGTATCGCCCTCATCCGACAGCTGAACTTCCACGCTGCCATCCGGGAACGCAAACACATCAACCGCTTCGGTATCACCGAACAGGTTATGCATGTTGCCGAGAATTTCCTGATACGCGCCCACCATAAAGAAGCCGAGCATCGGCGGATTGTCGATGTCGTATTCCGGCATCGGCATGGTGGTGGCAATGCCATCGCCATCGACGTAGTGATCGATGGTGCCATCGGAGTCACAGGTGATGTCGAGCAACACCGCACGACGCTTCGGCATTTTATTCAGCCCTTCCAGCGGCAGCACCGGGAACAGCTGATCGATGCCCCACGCATCCGGCATTGACTGGAACAGCGAGAAGTTGACGTAAATCTTATCCGCCATGCGCTCCTGCAGCTCATCAATGATCGGGCGATGCGCGCGGTTGCTGGGATCGAGATGCTGCTGAATGTAGTGGCAGATGCTCAGATAAAGCTGCTCTGCCCAGGCGCGCTGGCCGAGATCGTAGGTGCCTGATGAATAACCGGTATGGATGTCGAACAGATCCATTTGGCTATCGTGCAGCCATTCGCGCAGCGAACGACGCACGTCGGGTTCGTGCATCTCCTGCCACGTATCCCACAGGCTCTGAATCGGACGCGGTGAATCGGCATCCGGTGCCACCGGCGTGCTGAACTCGTTACGCTCAACACCAATGATGTTGGACACCAGCACGGTGTGGTGTGCCGTCACCGCACGACCTGACTCGGTGATCACGGTTGGATGCTCCAGCCCGTTCTCTTCACAGGCATCGCCAATCGCCCAAATCACGTTGTTGGCGTATTCGTTCAGACCGTAGTTGACCGAGCAATCTGACTGCGAGCGGGTTCCTTCATAATCCACGCCCAAACCGCCGCCCACATCGAAGCATTTGATGTTAACGCCCAGCTTCGCCAGCTCCACGTAGAAACGCGCCGACTCACGCACGCCGGTCGCGATGTCGCGGATGTTGGACATCTGCGAACCGAGATGGAAGTGCAGCAGCTGCAGGCTATCGAGACGGCCCGCTTTGCGCATGATATCGACCAGCTGTAACACCTGCGATGCCGCCAGGCCAAATTTCGATTTTTCACCGCCGCTTGACTGCCACTTGCCTGAGCCCTGCGACGCCAGACGCGCGCGGATACCAAGACGCGGAATCACATTCAGACGCTCGGCCTCTTCCAGCACCAGACGCACTTCGGTCATCTTCTCGATCACCAGATAGACTTTGTGGCCGAGCTTTTCACCGATCAGCGCCAGACGAATGTATTCGCGGTCTTTATAGCCGTTGCAGACAATCACCGAACGGGTTTTACCGGCGTGAGCCAGCACAGCCATCAGCTCGGCTTTCGAACCGGCTTCCAAGCCCAGCGGTTCGCCAGAGTTGACCAGCGACTCGATCACGCGCTTATGCTGATTCACCTTGATTGGGTAAACCAGGAAGTAGTCACCTTTATAGCCGTAAGATTCACGCGCGCGTTTGAAGGCGGCATTAATCGAACGCAGACGATGCTGGAGAATCTGCGGGAAGCAGAACAGCGCCGGCAGACGTTGACCGTCGGCTTCGCGCTCTTTCACCAGCTTCGCTAAGTCAACGCGCACTTCCGGCTGATCCGGATCGGGACACACGCTGATGTGCCCCAGCTCGTTGACGTCGTAATAGTTGTTTCCCCACCAGGCAATGTTGTAGGTACGCAGCATTCTGCTCGCTTCCTGATCGTTCATCGCCACCTCCTGCATGGAGCGGAGTACACCTTGTTCGCCAGCTGACGAACCCTTGATATTCTTCATGTCGTCAGACATCGCGAACCTCAATTTTCCGTTGAAATATGAATTTGTTACCGAGTTTTGTCATGGTGGCGCCAGGTAAAAATTGCCTCATCCTGCTTGCTGCCTCTGTAAGGTTGCACTGTGCAATGCTGACTCTAAGTGTAAAACACCGCGCCAAAGTCGGGGCAAATAGCCTGAGACTTCCACGGTCAGTAGACAGCGAAATAGAGTAATAGATGCAGAGAAATGTTAACCGGCGCGCGTGTCGGGAGAATGAACACAACGTCGATAAGAGAAAAAAACGGGTTTGGAGTGTGAAAGGAGTGCCAGCGCGCCGGAACAGCGCAGTGAACCAAAGCGAGAGAAAGAGTGGTTCATTACTTTAATCACCTCCATCGCCTGCTTAAAGCATGCGAGAAACGGCTTGGGTGAAGGTCAGACTAAATGGCATCTGACGGCGCGACGCACGGCGGCGTCATCCTTTGCGGCTGTGGTCGACAGCAGCGGCGTTTTATACAGCCACGCGGGGTAAATTGCAAAATCTTTGTCAGTAACTGCGCGCGGTGTCAGGAAATGATTCCACTTAGGATGTTGCGGAAAATGCGGGATCGGAAAAAGCACTGGAAAAGTGCTCACTGAGTAACCTAGAATAGCCGTCCAGATGGTTTTCCATCTAAACTGATTAACATTCAGGCGGTGTGAGTTAATGCTCTCGCTGCCACTGCTTGCGGCTTTGCCTGAAGGGGCGTCGAGTCGGTCTGATCCCGCTTACGCTATGCAGTCGTATTCAAACCATTTTTAAGGTAAAGAACAGAATGGCTAAACACCTTTTTACATCTGAGTCCGTATCAGAAGGACATCCTGATAAAATCGCTGACCAAATTTCCGATGCCGTGCTGGATGCGATCCTCGAGCAGGATCCGAAAGCGCGCGTGGCCTGCGAAACTTACGTGAAGACCGGTATGGTGCTGGTTGGCGGTGAAATCACCACCAGCGCATGGGTGGATATCGAAGAGATCACCCGTAATACCGTACGTGAAATCGGCTATGTCCATTCCGATATGGGCTTTGATGCGAACTCTTGCGCAGTGCTGAGCGCGATTGGTAAGCAATCTCCAGACATCAATCAGGGCGTTGACCGTACCGATCCGCTGGAACAAGGCGCGGGCGATCAGGGCCTGATGTTCGGCTACGCCAGCAACGAAACCGATGTGCTGATGCCAGCGCCGGTCACCTACGCGCACCGTCTGGTGCAGCGTCAGGCTGAAGTGCGTAAAAGTGGTTCACTGCCGTGGCTGCGTCCGGATGCAAAAAGCCAGATTACCTTCCAGTACGATGACGGCAAAATTGTCGGTATCGATGCAGTTGTACTCTCGACCCAGCATGCTGAAGATGTGACCACCGCCGATCTGCGTGAAGCGGTGATGGAAGAGATCATCAAGCCGGTTCTGCCGACTGAGTGGATCACCGCCAGCACCAAATACCACATCAACCCAACTGGCCGTTTTGTCATCGGTGGTCCAATGGGCGACTGCGGTCTGACCGGTCGTAAAATTATCGTTGATACCTACGGCGGTATGGCGCGTCACGGTGGCGGCGCGTTCTCAGGTAAGGATCCGTCAAAAGTCGACCGTTCTGCCGCTTACGCCGCACGTTATGTGGCGAAGAACATCGTCGCGGCTGGCCTGGCTGACCGTTGTGAAATCCAGGTTTCTTACGCCATCGGCGTGGCTGAGCCAACCTCGATCATGGTTGAAACTTTCGGTACCGAGAAAGTCTCCACCGAGCAGCTGACGCTGCTGGTGCGCGAGTTCTTCGACCTGCGTCCATACGGCCTGATTCAGATGATGGATCTGCTGAAACCGATCTACAAAGAGACCGCAGCATACGGTCACTTTGGTCGTGAGCACTTCCCGTGGGAGCAGACTGACAAAGCCGCGCAGCTGCGCGAAGCGGCGGGTTTGAAGTAACAGACTCCTCTGCGGGCTGATGCCCTCTCCCACGGGAGAGGGCGACGCTGCACGATTTGACATCGAAGCTCGCTTTTGGCGGGCTTTTTTTATGCCTTTGCATCGTCAGGCACATTTTTCTCCGCCGTCTACACTTCTTTCACCTCGCTTACAACTTAGTGATAACGATTACATTTTGAAATCCTTTATCAATCGGCAATTTAGAGATTTTTCAGCGTAGTTATTACTCTGAAAATGCGTTATTTTCAGCGTCGTCTGATAGCCGGTATTTAGTGCGATGTCAGAAACTTAAAGGGTGCTATACCTTACTGGTTACGTAACTATTTCGGGCGGAAAATGCTGGATTGCAGGGTTTCAGCGTGTGTAACCGATTACACTGGTGTGATCTTACTCACTTTTTTCCGCCGACAGGTTTCATAACATTGATAACAACAACGATGGATAAACTTTGGAGGCTTCATGCCTGGTAATAATCACAAGAGCAGAACTTCAAATAAGGTCATGACCTTGTTTGTCTGCTTCTTAGCGGCGCTGGCCGGCTTGCTGTTTGGTCTGGATATCGGTGTTATCGCCGGTGCTCTGCCTTTCATCGCGAAAGACTTTAACGTCACTGCCCACCAGCAAGAGTGGATCGTCAGCTCAATGATGTTTGGTGCTGCCGTCGGTGCTGTCGGCAGCGGCTGGATGTCATCGCGTCTGGGTCGTAAAAAGAGCCTGATGGCCGGTGCGATTCTTTTCGTTATCGGTTCACTGTGGTCTGCGGGTGCAACCAGCCCGGAAATGCTGATCGCCGCGCGTGTGGTGCTTGGCCTGGCCGTGGGTGTTGCCTCTTACACCGCGCCGCTGTATCTCTCGGAAATCGCACCAGAGAAGATTCGCGGCAGTATGATTTCGCTGTATCAGCTGATGATCACCATCGGTATTCTGGCGGCGTATCTCTCCGATACCGCGTTCAGCGACGCTGGCGCATGGCGCTGGATGCTGGGCATCATCACTATTCCTGCGGTACTGCTGCTGATTGGCGTCTTCTTCCTGCCCAACAGCCCACGCTGGCTGGCGGCTAAAGGTGACTTCCGCAGTGCTGAGCGCGTGTTATCGCGCCTGCGTGATACCAGTGAACAAGCAAAACGTGAACTGGATGAAATCCGTGAAAGCCTGAAAATTAAACAGTCGGGCTGGCAGCTGTTCCAGAGCAACAGCAACTTCCGCCGCGCAGTGTTCCTTGGCGTGCTGTTGCAGGTGATGCAGCAGTTCACCGGCATGAACGTCATCATGTACTACGCACCGAAGATCTTCGAAATCGCTGGCTTTGCTAACACCACGCAGCAAATGTGGGGCACGGTGATTGTTGGTCTGGTGAACGTGTTGGCGACCTTTATTGCTATCGGTTTGGTGGATCGCTGGGGCCGTAAACCTACGCTGCTGCTGGGCTTCCTGGTGATGGCGCTGGGTATGGGCATTCTCGGCACCATGCTGCACATCGGCATCCATTCTCAAGAAGCGCAATACTTCGCGGTGGCGATGCTGCTGATGTTCATCATTGGTTTTGCGATGTCTGCTGGCCCGCTGATTTGGGTACTGTGTTCCGAGATTCAGCCGCTGAAAGGCCGCGACTTCGGTATCACGGTGTCCACCGCGACCAACTGGATTGCCAACATGATTGTCGGTGCGACCTTCCTGACCATGCTGAATACGCTGGGCAACGCGCCAACCTTCTGGGTTTACGCCGGTCTGAACGTGTTCTTCATTCTGCTGACGCTCGCGCTGATTCCAGAGACCAAAAACGTCTCGCTGGAGCACATCGAGCGCAACCTGATGTCCGGCAAAAAACTGCGCGACATCGGTCAGAAGTAATCCCGATGAGCGAATGCAAGGGCTGCCAATTGGCAGCCCTTTTTATTTGAGATCGTTCCGGCAACCTTTTATGCTGCCCTCCATGAAAACACCGCGCCTTCCCATCGCCTTACAACAAGCCGTTATGCGCTCGCTGCGCCACTATTTACAGCTGGCCAACGAGAAGCTGGAACGTCGCTTTGATGAGCCCTCGCTGGTTTATCAGCAGCGCGGCACCGCTGCAGGCACTGCATGGCTGGAGAAGTGGGAAATCCGCATCAATCCGGTGCTGCTGCTGGAGAATCAGCAGGCATTCGTTGATGAAGTGGTGCCGCACGAACTGGCGCATCTGCTGGTGTGGAAAACCTTTGGCCGCGTGCCGCCGCACGGCAAAGAATGGAAATGGATGATGGAGAGCGTGCTCGGCGTGCCTGCGCGCCGCACCCACCAGTTTGAAATCGCCTCGGTGCGCAGCAACACCTTCCCCTATCGCTGCCGCTGTCAGCAGCATCAGCTCACCGTACGGCGCCATAATCGTGTGCTGCGTGGAGAAAGCGAATATCGCTGTGTGCACTGCAAATCCCTGCTGCAACCCGGTGAGTATTTATCGAATTAGTTCAGCAACCTAGCCTAATCTCATATCCCGTGCGTCATCATTCTGTTACCCTGCCGCCCTTTTTCAGGACCAGGTTAATTTTTGGAATATGTCTCGCAAAACGTTGCTGTTACTTACCTTGTTAGTTGCCCCACTTAGCGCTTACAGCCTCAGTTTCACTCACTATCATCAAAACAATTTTAGTCAGGCCAAAGCCTATGCGGCGCAGATCAACGCAGATGCGCCCGCCGACTTTTACTGCGGCTGCAAAATCAGCTGGCACGGCAAAAAGGGCGTACCGGATCTAAGCAGTTGCGGCTACAGCGTGCGTAAGAACGCCAATCGCGCCGAACGCATTGAGTGGGAACATGTGATGCCCGCGTGGGAGTTCGGCCATCAGCGTCAGTGTTGGCAAAACGGCGGCCGCAAAAGCTGCAGCAAAGATGCCGATTACCGCCGCATTGAGAGCGATCTGCATAACCTGCAGCCGGCGATTGGTGAAGTGAACGGCGACCGCAATAATTTCCAGTACAGCCAATGGAACGGCGGCGAACAGCAGTACGGTCAATGCAGCATGAAGGTCGATTTTAAGCAGAAACTGGCGCAGCCGCCGGAGCGTGCGCGTGGCGCCATTGCCCGCACTTACTTCTATATGCGCGACCAATATCACCTGCGCCTGTCGCGTCAGCAAACCCAGCTGTTTACCGCGTGGGATAAGCAATATCCGGTGACGAGCTGGGAGTGTGAGCGCGACAATCGCATCGCCAAAGTGCAGGGAAATCACAATTCCTACGTACAGCAGGCTTGCCAGCGCTAAAAGCGCTACCCTACACTAGCTTTTTTCGATTGCGCCGTGTCCGCTGACACGGCATAACGCTGGCAGGAACCGCATGCGTATACCTCGCATTTATCATCCCGAATCTCTCGAAGTTAACAGTGAAATCTTCCTCGATGAAGATGCCGCTAACCATGTTGGACGCGTGCTGCGCATGACGGCCGGTCAGCAAATTGAGCTGTTTGATGGCAGTAATCTGACTTTTAGCGCCGAAATCACCCAGGCTGATAAAAAGCGTGTAAAAGTAAGGGTCCTTGCCAGCCAGGCTGATGACCGTGAATCCCCGCTGCATTTACATCTCGGTCAGGTGATGTCGCGCGGTGAAAAAATGGAATTCACTATCCAGAAATCGATCGAACTTGGCGTGAATGTGATTACGCCCTTGTTTTCTGAACGCTGCGGCGTAAAGCTGGACGCCGAGCGGCTGGCAAAAAAAATTCAGCAATGGCAGAAAATCGCGATTGCCGCCTGTGAACAGTGCGGCCGTAATCGTGTGCCGGAAATTCGCGAGCCGATGACATTGCAAGCCTGGTGCGCGGAAGCCGAAGACGGTTTGAAGCTCAATTTGCATCCGCGCGCCAGCCACAGCATCAACACGCTGCCGCAGCCGGTAGAGCGCCTGCGCTTGCTGATTGGGCCGGAAGGTGGCTTAACCGCCGATGAAATTGCCATGACCGCGCAGCAGGGTTTTACCGATATTCTGCTTGGACCCCGCGTGTTGCGCACCGAAACCACTGCACTCACCGCCATTACGGCACTTCAGGTGAGGTTTGGTGACCTCGGTTAAGCGATACTTTCGGGTTCGAACGTAACTTCACAGCACAACGCTTTCGGGGTAAATGCTTCCCCATTTAGGAGAGAATAATGATTAAGCTTGGCATCGTTATGGACCCGATTTCGTCCATCAATATTAAAAAAGACACCAGCTTCGCCATGTTGCTGGAAGCACAGCGCCGTGGTTACGAAATTCATTACATGGAGATGGGCGATCTCTCCCTGCGCGGTGGCGTGACTTACGCGCGCACGCGTCTGCTGAGCGTTGAGCAGAACTACGACAACTGGTACACGTTTGGCAGCGAGCAGAATATCCCGCTGGCCGATCTTAACGTGGTGCTGATGCGTAAAGATCCGCCGTTCGACACCGAATTTATCTATGCCACATACCTGCTGGAACGCGCAGAAGAGCAAGGTACGCTGATCGTGAACAAACCGCAGAGCCTGCGCGACTGCAACGAGAAGCTGTATACCGCATGGTTCGCCGACCTGACGCCAGATACGCTGGTCACGCGTAATAAAGAGCAGCTGCGCGCCTTCTGGCAGGAGCATGGCGACGTGATCCTTAAGCCGCTGGACGGCATGGGCGGCGCCTCGATCTTCCGCGTGAAACAGGACGATGCCAACTTCGGCGTGATCACCGAAACCCTGACTAATCACGGCCAGTACTTCTGCATGGCGCAGAACTATCTGCCGGCGATCAAAGACGGCGACAAACGCGTGTTGGTGGTGGATGGCGAACCCGTACCTTACTGCCTGGCGCGCATTCCGCAAGGCGGCGAAACGCGCGGTAATCTGGCAGCCGGTGGCCGTGGTGAAGCGCGTCCGCTGAGCGATAGTGACTGGGAAATTGCGCGTCGCGTTGGCCCCACGCTGAAAGCCAAAGGGCTGATTTTTGTCGGCCTGGATATTATCGGTGATAAACTGACTGAAGTTAACGTGACCAGCCCAACCTGCGTACGTGAAATCGAGGCCGCGTTCCCGATATCGATCACTGGCATGCTGATGGATGCCATTGAGAAACGCCTGGGCTGATGCCGTCGGAGTCTCCACTCCGTGAACACCCAAAACCGGCGCTGCCGCGGCTGCGCCGGTTATTTTTGGTATACGAGTGATAATGAATTTACAGCATCATTTTCTAATTGCGATGCCGTCGCTGCAGGACCCACTGTTCAAACGCTCGGTAGTCTATATCTGCGAGCACAATGAAGATGGCGCCATGGGTTTGATCGTTAATAAGCCAATGGACAACCTGACGGTCGAAGGCATCCTTAAAAAGCTTAAAATTAGCGCATCCGAACGCGATCCTGCCATCAAACTGGACAAGCCGGTGTTTGCCGGTGGTCCGCTGGCGGAAGATCGTGGTTTCATCCTGCACTCGGCGCAGCGCATTTACTCCTCGAGCATTCGTATTTCAGACACCACGGTGATCACCACCTCACGTGATGTGCTGGAAGCGATCGGCACCACATCACAGCCCGATAACGTGCTGGTGGCGCTGGGTTATTGCGCCTGGGAGAAAGGTCAGCTGGAAGAGGAGTTGCTGGAGAATGCCTGGCTTACCTCGCCCGCTAACACCAATATTCTGTTCCAGACGCCCATCGCTGAACGCTGGCGTGAAGCGGCACGCGGATTGGGCGTCGATATTCACAACATTGCCACCGATGCAGGGCACGCCTGATGGCCAGTGAAACCTTACTGGGCTTCGATTTCGGCACCAAAAGCATCGGCGTTGCTGTCGGTCAGCAATTAACGGGCACCGCGCGCGCGTTGACGGCTCTAAAAGCGCAGGATGGCACGCCGGACTGGAAGCTGATCGAAAAGCTGCTGAAAGAGTGGCAGCCCGATTATGTGGTGGTGGGCTTGCCGCTGAATATGGATGGCACCGAACAGGAACTTACTGCGCGCGCACGTAAGTTCGCCAATCGCCTGCATGGTCGTTTTGGCGTACGCGTCGAGCTGCAGGACGAGCGCCTGAGCACCGTTGAAGCGCGTGCCGATCTGTTTGAACGCGGCGGCTTTCGCGCGTTGCAGAAAGGCCAGGTTGATTCCCAATCCGCGGTGATTATCCTCGAAGATTGGTTTGATACGCATTAAAGCCATCCAGATCTGGCACATGGCGTAGCGGCGCATTTATTGCGCATTGCCACGGATGAGCAGGGCAGCGGCATAAATATGCGCGATGAATCGCGCCGCTACAATGGGTTGGTTTTCCGCCTTTGAGCGCCTATCTGGCTCTCTTCAAATCATCCCCGCCGCCTGACGCCCCTGCTCGCTCTGCGCAAAGGTTTGCATGCCCGCCTGCGCGCCGGTTTGCAACACGCCAGGCAACTGATGCATCTTGCCTTCGCGGATCAGGTTCGCCACCGCCGGCGTCGCCACCAACACTTCAAACAAGCCAATCCGCCCGCCCGCTTTTGCCGGCACTAAACGTTGCGCCAGCACCGCTTTCAGGCTGCCCGCTAATTGAGTGCGCACCAGGTTTTTCTCCTCAGCGGGAAAGACATCCACCAGCCGATCAACCGCCTGGGTTGCGCCGCGCGTATGGAGCGTAGCCAGCACCAGATGTCCGG
Source organism: Pantoea leporis (assembly GCF_028048155.1). NCBI lineage: Bacteria > Pseudomonadati > Pseudomonadota > Gammaproteobacteria > Enterobacterales > Erwiniaceae > Pantoea > Pantoea leporis. The sequence continues at coordinate 187,692 of NZ_JALMEU010000006.1, read as the reverse complement.
TTTCTGCTGCAGTGAGCGCCAGGCGGATGGTTTCGCTGTCGCGCAGTTCGCCGAGCAGAATCACATCAGGATCTTCACGCAGCGCGGCTTTCAGCCCGTGTTGAAACGAGGCGCAGTGCGCACCCACTTCGCGCTGTTGAATCAGCGAGCGTTGGCTGCGATGCACAAACTCAATCGGATCTTCCAGCGTCAGAATGTGTCGCGCCTGCTGACGATTCAGACAATCCACCATTGCCGCCAGCGTGGTCGATTTGCCGCTGCCGGTGGCGCCGGTAATTAAAATCAGCCCCTCTTCCAGCTGTAACAGCTGGCTCACCACCTCGGGCAGATGCAGGCTGCTGAGATCGGGCGCCTGGCTGGCAATCAGCCGCAGCGCCAGCGATAAGCCGTGACGCTGCATAAACAGGTTGGCGCGCAGCCGTATGCCGCTGGCAAGCGTAATAGCGAAGTCAACGTGGCCGTTCTCCTCCAGCTCGGCCTGCTGCGACGTCGTTAGCCACTGCTGCATAAAGACTTCCAGCCAGCCGCCATCCAGCGCGCTCTGCTGCGGAATCGGCTCCAGCACGCCTTGTCGCCGCCAGTGCGGCAAATGTCCGCTGCAAAGGTGCAGATCGGCGGCGTTATGCTTTACACTAAGGGCCACTATTTCATCCAACTCCATTTAGCTTCTCCTGACTATGACTTCCATTGAGCACAACTTACAGCAAGTGCGTGAGCGTATCGCCGCCGCCGCCGCACGTTGCGGCCGCGCGCCAGAAGAAATTACGCTGCTTGCAGTGAGCAAAACCAAACCTGCGAGCGCGGTCGCAGAAGCCATTGCCGCTGGACAACACGTGTTCGGTGAGAATTACGTGCAGGAAGGGGTTGAAAAAGTGGCTGAGCTGGCCGCACATCCTGATTTGCAATGGCACTTTATCGGCCCGCTGCAATCCAATAAAAGCCGTCTGGTGGCGGAAAACTTCGCCTGGTGCCACACCGTGGACCGCCAGCGCATCGCGCAGCGTCTGAACGATCAGCGCCCGGCGTCGTTGCCGCCGCTCAACGTGTTAATTCAGGTAAATATCAGTGACGAGAACAGCAAATCTGGCATCATGCTGGAGGCGTTGCCGGAGCTGGCACAGCAGATCGCCGCACTGCCGAATTTGCGCTTGCGTGGGCTGATGGCGATTCCGGCGCCAGAGTCAGAATACGCACGGCAACTGGCGGTGTGTCAGCAGATGGCCGCCGCGTTTCAAACCTTAAAACAGGACTATCCTGACGTCGATACGCTTTCTCTGGGAATGAGCGACGATATGGACGCGGCAATCGCCGCGGGCAGCACCATGGTGCGTATTGGCACCGCCGTTTTTGGCGCGCGGGATTATGCGCGACCTTCACAACAATAATTGAGGAACCTCATGTTAACACTGACGTTTTTAGTCAAAACGCTGATCGATTTGTACGTGATGGTGCTGCTGCTGCGCATCTGGATGCAGTGGTCGCGCTGTGACTTCTACAACCCGCTGGCGCAGTTTGTCGTGAAGATCACCCAACCGATTATCAAGCCGCTGCGCCGCGTCATCCCAGCCATTGGCCCGATTGATACCGCATCGCTGCTGCTGGCCTTTGTGCTGACCACGCTGAAATATCCGATCCTGCTGCTGATTCAGGTCGGCGTGTTCTCCGTTGATCCCACCAACCTGCTGGTTGGCCTGCTGTCGCTGGTGAAGTCCGCCGGTTATCTGGTGTTCTGGGTGATCATCATTCGTTCGCTGATGAGCTGGATCAGCCAGGGTCGCGGCCCGGTGGATCAGGTTCTGATGCAGCTGACTGAACCGCTGATGTCACCGATTCGCCGTATTCTGCCGGCGATGGGCGGTATCGATTTCTCTGCCATGATTGTGATTCTGGTGCTGTACGCGCTGAATTTCCTCGGCATGGACCTGTTCCCAGGTCTCTGGTATTTGCTGTAATTCGTCTATCTGGAACTGTTATGCAAAAAGTTGTACTCGCGACCGGAAATCCCGGCAAAGTCCGCGAACTGGCCGATCTGTTAGCGGCCTTCGGACTTGATATCGTGGCGCAAACCGAACTCGGCGTTGAGTCGGCGGAAGAAACCGGCCTGACCTTCATCGAAAACGCCATCCTGAAGGCGCGTCATGCGGCTGAGATTACCGGTTTACCGGCGATTGCCGACGATTCCGGTCTGGCGGTCAATGCGCTGGGCGGCGCGCCGGGGATCTACTCCGCGCGCTATGCGGGTGTTGATGCCAGCGACCAGCAAAATCTGGATAAGCTGCTGGTGGCATTGGAAAACGTGCCGGATGGCAAACGTCAGGCTCAGTTCCACTGCGTGCTGGTTTACCTGCGTCACGCTGCCGATCCCACGCCGCTGGTGTTCCACGGTAGCTGGGCTGGGGAAATCACCCGCGCGGCAGCGGGCGCAGGCGGTTTTGGTTACGATCCCATCTTTTATGTCCCTGAATTGGGTAAAACGGCGGCAGAGCTGAGTAAAGACGAAAAGCGCGCCGTCTCTCACCGTGGTAAAGCATTGACGCTGCTGCTGGAAGCGATGCGCAATGCCTGAGTTTTCACCTACGTTGCCGCCATTAAGCCTGTACATCCATATTCCGTGGTGTGTGCAGAAGTGTCCGTACTGTGATTTCAACTCTCACGCGTTAAAAGGCGAGGTGCCGCACATTGAGTATGTGCAGCACCTGCTCAACGATCTCGAACAGGATTTACCGCTGACTGGCGGCCGTGAAGTGCGCACTATTTTCATCGGCGGCGGCACGCCAAGCCTGTTGAGCAGCAATGCGATGCAGATGCTGATGGACGGCGTGCGTGCGCGTTTGCCGCTGGCGGCCGATGCGGAAATCACCATGGAAGCCAATCCAGGCACCGTTGAAGCCGATCGCTTTAGCGCCTACCAGAAAGCCGGTATTAACCGTATTTCGATTGGCGTGCAGAGTTTCAGTCCACAGAAGCTTGAGCGTTTAGGCCGCATTCACGGGCCGGAAGAAGCCGTGCGCGCCGCCCAGCTGGCTGAAGGATTAGGCCTGCGCAGTTTTAACCTCGACCTGATGCACGGCTTGCCGGATCAGTCGCTGGGGGAAGCGCTGGATGATCTGCGCCAGGCGATTGCGCTCAATCCGCCGCATCTGTCGTGGTATCAGCTGACGATTGAGCCGAACACCTTATTCGGTTCGCGCCCGCCAAAACTGCCGGATGACGATGCGCTGTGGGATATTTTTGAGCAAGGTCATCAACTGCTGAGCGCCGCAGGTTATCAGCAATATGAAACCTCGGCGTATGCCAAACCGGGTTATCGCTGCGAGCACAATCTCAACTATTGGCGCTTCGGGGATTACCTCGGCATTGGCTGTGGTGCCCACGGTAAGCTGACGCAAGCCGATGGTCGCATCGTGCGCACGGTGAAAACCCGTCATCCGCGCGGCTTTATGAAAGGCAACTATCTCGATAAGCAGCACGTCGTGGCCGAGAACGACAAGCCGTTCGAGTTCTTTATGAACCGTTTTCGTCTGCTGGAAGCCGCACCGCGCGCCGATTTCCGCCGCTATACCGGCATGGATGAGCAGGTGATTCGCCCGCAAATCGATGCGGCGATAAGTGCAGGATACGTGGAGGAAACCACGGAGAGCTGGCAGATCACTGAGAAAGGCAAACTGTTCCTGAACTCGCTGCTGGAACTGTTCCTGACGGAAGAGTAATGAAAAATGCCCGGCTTATACCGGGCATTTTTTTTGCGTATTAGCCGTAAGTAATTTCAATTTCCTGATTCACTAACAGTGTGTAATGCGCCTGGCTATTGGTTAACAGTGTCCAGTTTTCCCCGCCGATCTGGACTTTATTCTGCGAAGTTAACCAGCCGTCGCTGAATTGCGTGCGATCAAGCGTGATGCGGTCACCCATGTCGCCATCAATCATCAATTGCTGACTATCGTCGTTAATAAATAGCCCCTCACCGCCTTCATTCAGTAACGAGTGCAGATCGAGATTAAGCAGATTATTACCTTTGCCACTTATATCTATTTTCTGCAAACCTTCCACACGTGCACTTAGCGCAGCAAAATCAATTATCTGGTTTTCACCCGAAAAAATAATATTTGCCGCTTTCACCAGATAATGAGACGGATAAGTATTTAACCAGCTCGCGACATCATAAATGTGGCGTTCTCCTGGGATGGGCAAATAGCTCGTCCCATTCCCATCATCTCTTGATTCACTTTCATAATTGGCTTGATATTGGGGTGACGGGATGAATCTCACCGGATAATTTGCAGAGTAGGAACTTTCATTCCCTGCTTCATCTATCGCCTTCACACCAAAATTATTCAGCCCTGCACGCATATCTTGCTGCGGAGTCATTCTCCAGTCACCCTGACTATTTGCATAAGCCGATCCCACCGCCGTACCATCCTGATACAAAATCACCAGGCTGTTAACTTCGGCCTTACCGATAAAATCCAGACGTGCATCGTCGGTATTTTGCCCTGGCAATACCGATTCAATGGGTCCCCTATCATCGAGCACCTGCATAATGAGGGGCTGAATTGTTGTGGTATCAATCAGCAGCGTGACGGTGCTGCTCCATTTACTGACGTTGCCAGCATGATCAATGTTACGTACGCGAAAATTCCATTCACCATCGGAGAGATTTTGCGGTGGAGTCCACAGCCAGGTGCCATCACTGTCTACCGCAACGGTCGCGGTTGTTACCCAACTGCCGTTTTTGCTGGCGTATTGAACGCGTACATATTCATTAGGGTCGCCAGTGCCATACAGCTCAGGGCGGCGATCGTCAGTGGCCCGGATGAGATCAAACTGTCCGCGATACAAACCAACATCATCCTCAAAGTAATTGATGGTGGCGCTATCCGGTTTCTCGGTATCAAGCTGAAATGGCCACTTTAGCGACGGCTGGCTGCGATTATTTGCCCGGTCTTCTGCCACGGCACTCAACTCATATGCACCGTCGTTAGGCAGGTTCACTTCCACCTCCCATTTGCCATGCTGATTAGCGGTTACCGAAGCCAGGGGCGTTTTGCTGTTTTTGTTGTAGATGTATACCAGGCTATTTGCTTCTGCCTCGCCACGCACGACAGGATTTGCGTCGTTGGTGTAACCATGTCGCTTAATGCTATTGCCGTTATGTATTCCACCCGCTGCATAGTCTTCGATTGCAGTAATTTGCGGCTTGTCAGGCGCGATAGTATCAATGTTGTAATTGACCGAAACGATATCACTTTGGTTATTAGCGCGATCAACGGCAATAAAGGTCAGCACATGTTCACCGTCAGGCAACGGTTGAGAAGGCGTCCAGGAAAAACGGCCGCCACTCACTGGCACACTTATTGGGTTTTTACCATTGACCATGATGATGACTGCAACGGTATCTGGCGAATGCGCACTGCCTTCCCATCGCTTCTGCGCATCGTTATACCAGTCGGATTGAATATGCACGGTGTGAGGTGAAGGGGTATTACTGGAAGCAGAGGCGTTAAAAAATAACATAAAAACTCCTTAAAAATAAATAATTTCAATGAGTTGCCAACTCACTTTCATCTTTATTATTTTGGTGTTTTTACGGTTATCAGATTCGTCCCGAATCTAAGGTTCTTAAATGCAGTGCATCTTAAAAGCAAAAAGCCAGCCGGGACTGGGCTGGCTTTGTTAGCTGAAGCAAATCATTAGCTTTTAACGTTCTGCATCAGTCCTTTGCGCTGCTCTTCCAGCACGGTTACGCGGTTGCATACTTCATGGCCGAAGTTCTGGAAATCCTGCTCCTGCTTATTCCACTCCGCCTGCACCGACTGTTGTAAACCGCCAAGGTTGCCCATAATGGCCTGCAGTGGATTGCTGCCACTCGCCGCCTGGCTGCTGCCCATTTCGTTGAGACTATCCTGCATGATGCCGCCTAGCGTGCTCTGCACCAGCTTCTCGCCTTCCGCGCGCACCTGATCGATAGCCTGATGATGGAACGTCAGTCCGTCGGGACGATGCTCAATAATGCGGTTCATTTGTTGCTTGAGCTGGCCATCCAGTTTGGTGAGACGATTACGCACATTGCTGTTCGCGCCGAGCTTGTCGACAATCACTTTATCCAGCGCCACGCGGCTGCGCTCCAGACGCGAGGTTGCGCCGCTATCGATCCACGGCAAATCGCGACGCAGCGCGGTCTGGTAGTCGATGGCTTTCTGGCGCGCGGCGTTATCAACGTTGACCTTCTGGCCATTAAACTGCACGTCACCCTGCGGAGTGATTTCGAGGTTGCCGTTGGTTCCCACCACCTGCACGCTCTGCGGTTTAATGATCACATCATCCTGTGGCTTGACGCTGCACTCGTATGCAGCCTGAGCCTGAGTTGCCGCCAGCAGCAGCGCGGCGATAAGTGCCTTACGAACCATGAAATCTCCCTTTTTACGCGCTGAAAGGTCGGGCGTTGAGCGTCGCAGCCATTTTTGTGGCGGCCAGCGCGCAGCATCCGGAGCGTACATAAGTACGTGAGGAATGCGAGCACTGCCCGGTGCAAAAAGGGCAAGTAAGCTAGCCCGATACGATCTTTAGTCCCACCAAACGTCGAAGAGTTCAGTCACCTGCACATCCGTCAGGTTATGAGCTTCCAGCCACTTACGCACCAGTTCGCGGTGCTCGTCGGTGCATTTGCCGGTTTCCTGCAAGCACACCAGACCTTCCCACACCAGATAACCGCTGCCGTCATACGCCAGACCGTTCGGCGCGATCACTTCATTAATGAACTGATCAACAGTGGCGTCGATTTGCTCCTCGGTGGTGCCTTCGGCGAAACGCCAGGCGACGGAGAAGCCTAATTCCTGAAACTCATCAATATGCAGTTTTTTACGCAAACGACGGCTACGCTGTACGGCCATTATTTCACCCTCTCAAACATCAGATCCCATACGCCATGGCCCAGTCGCTGCCCGCGCTGCTCAAACTTGGTTAACGGACGCGTTTCAGGACGCGGCACGTAATTGTTACTTTCCGACTGATTTTTATATCCGTCGATGCTGCTCATCACTTCTAACATGTGTTCGGCGTAGGCTTCCCAGTCGGTCGCCATATGGAATACGCCGCCCAGCTTCAATTTGCGCATCACCAGCTCAGCAAACGGCACCTGTACGATGCGACGTTTGTTATGACGCGCTTTGTGCCACGGATCCGGGAAGAACAGCTGCACCATGCGCAGCGAGTTATCCGGAATCATCTTCTGCAGCACTTCTACCGCGTCGTGACACATTACGCGCAGGTTCTCCACGCCCGCTTCCTTCGCCGACGCCAGGCAAGCACCCACGCCCGGCGCATGCACTTCCAGGCCAAGGAAATTCTGATGTGGATTGTTCTGCGCCATGGTCACCAGCGAGGCGCCCATGCCGAAACCGATCTCCAGCACTACCGGCGCGTCACGGCCAAACAGCGTCACCAGATCCAGCGGCTCCTGCTGGAACTCCACGCCCATCTCCGGCCATAAATTATCGAGCGCGAGCTGCTGTCCTTTCGTTAAGCGCCCCTGACGGCGCACAAAACTGCGGATACGGCGTAATGGCCGCCCGTTCTCATCAAATTCTGGGGTGATGACGTCATTAATCATGTTGAAGCCTGCTGGTTAGCCTGTTCTGGGAAACGGGCATTATGCAAAGTTAGGAAGCAGAAGCAAGCCTTTGCAATGTTCCGGTTTACACCCTGAGGTCTCTGTGCTGGAATTCCTGCCTGATTGTAGAGTAAACACGGAAAATTTCCTTCTTATGATGCAAGCGCCGACGTTCGCGCAACAAGTGCTGGATTGGTATCAGCGCTTTGGCCGCAAAACCCTGCCGTGGCAGCAGGAGAAAACGCCGTACAAGGTATGGCTCTCTGAAGTGATGCTGCAGCAAACCCAGGTTGCTACCGTCATTCCCTATTTTGAACGCTTTATGGCGCGCTTCCCGACGGTGGCCGATCTGGCAGCGGCACCGCTGGACGAAGTGCTGCATCTGTGGACCGGTCTCGGCTATTACGCGCGCGCGCGCAATTTGCACAAAGCCGCGAAACAGGTGGTGGAGAAGCACGGCGGCGAGTTCCCGCGAAACTTCGACGATGTCGCAGCGCTGCCGGGCATTGGCCGTTCTACCGCGGGCGCGGTGTTATCGCTGTCGCTCGGTCTGCACTTCCCAATTCTGGATGGCAACGTAAAACGCGTGCTGGCGCGCTGCTACGCGGTGGGCGGCTGGCCGGGTAAAAAGGAGGTTGAAAAACGGCTATGGCAGATCAGCGAAGATGTGACGCCAGCGGCAGGCGTAAGCCAGTTCAATCAGGCGATGATGGACCTTGGCGCATTAGTATGTACTCGCTCACGCCCTAAATGTGAAATCTGCCCGCTCAACAGCAGATGCGTAGCTTATGCCAACAACAGCTGGGCGGCGTATCCCGGTAAGAAACCCAAACAGACCTTGCCAGAACGTAGCGGCTGGATGCTGATGATGCAGGATGGCGATGACGTGTGGTTAGAGCAGCGCCCGCCGGTTGGCCTGTGGGGCGGACTGTTCTGCTTCCCGCAGTTTACAAGTGAGCAAGCGCTAACTGACTGGCTAACTGAGCGCGGCATTTATGTTAAACCGCAGCAGCTCACCGCATTCCGCCATACCTTCAGCCATTTCCACTTAGACATTGTGCCTATGTGGCTCGCAAAGCCTTCCGCTGGGTCGCTGATGGATGAAGCGGGCGGTCTCTGGTATAACTTAGCGCAACCACCGTCAGTGGGTTTGGCGGCGCCGGTTGAGCGCTTGCTGCATGAATTGCGCCATCCCCAGCAGCTTACGCGTCGAGCAGACGTGACCGAAGAGGAAGAGTAATGAGCCGCACCATTTTTTGTACTTATCTGCAACGCGACGCTGAAGGTCAGGACTTTCAGCTCTATCCTGGCGAATTGGGTAAGCGCATCTTTAATGAGATCTCCAAAGAGGCCTGGCAGCAGTGGATGTCCAAGCAAACCATGCTGATCAATGAGAAGAAATTGAGCATGATGAACCCGGAAGATCGCAAAGTGCTGGAGAAGGAGATGATCAATTTCCTGTTCGAAGGCAAAGATGTGCACATTGAAGGTTACACCCCGCCAGAAAAATAACCGTTCAGGGCTTCCCTTTGAGGCCCTCTTTTTCGATTCAGGCACGCATTAACAATGAATAAAAAACTGATAGCGCTCTTGGTGATTGCACCACTTTTGGTCTCCTGCTCCGGACAAAAAAAATCGCAGTTTCATGAAGAGTGGGTCAAGGACACCAACGGTTTCGATATTTTGATGGGCCAGTTTGCCCACAATATTGAAAACATTTGGGGAATCAATGAAGTTCTGATCGCCGGACCGAAAGATTACGTCAAATATAGCGACGGTTATTACACCCGCAGTCACATCAACTTTGACAGCGGTAGCATCACAATTGAGACCATTTCCGGCACCGATCCGATGGCCAGCCTGCGTCAGGCGATCATCACCACGCTGTTGATTGGCGAAGATCCGGGCAATGTCGATCTCTACTCCGATGCCAATGATATTCAAATCAGTAAAGAGCCGCTGCTGTACGGCCAGGTGCTGGATAATACCGGCCAGCCGATCCGCTGGCAGGGCCGCGCCGGCAGCTTTGCTGATTATCTGATTCAAAACAAACTGCAGAAACGCACCTCCGGATTGCACGTCATCTGGTCGGTTACCATTCCGATGGTGCCAAACCACCTCGACAAACGTGCGCACAAATATCTGCCAATGGTGCGTAAAGCCGCTGAACAATATGGCGTGGATGCGTCACTGATTCTGGCGATTATGCAGATTGAATCGAGCTTCAACCCGTATGCGGTGAGCCACGCTGATGCGCTGGGGTTAATGCAGGTGGTGCAGCATACCGCCGGTGTTGATGTGTTCCGTATGAAGGGCAAAGGTGGCAAACCGAGCCGCAGCTATCTGCTTGATCCTGAGAATAATATTGATGCGGGCACCGCGTATTTGTCGCTGCTGCAGAGAAGTTATTTAGGTGGGATTCAGGATCCGACATCACGGCGTTATGCGGTGATCACCGCGTACAACGGCGGTGCGGGCAGCGTGCTACGCGTGTTCTCCAGCGATAAGGATCGCGCGTTCTCGTCAATAAATAGTATGTCGCCGACGGAAGTTTACCAGACGCTGACCACCAACCATCCATCGGCAGAATCACGGCGTTATCTGTATAAAGTGAGCCAGGCGCAGCGCAGTTATCGACGATTTTAAGCTGGTGCGGTTTGTCCCTCATCCCAACCTTCTCCCGCTCGCGGGAGAAGGGGCCGATCCAGCACGTACGTAACAATGAGCGCCCTCTAAACATTCCCTCTCCCGCGTGCGGGAGAGGGTTAGGGTGAGGACAAGTGCAATCAGCTCACCATCATATTCGCCACCAGATGCTTACGCCCGTGCTCATCTTCTTCGGTGTAAACCCCTTGCAGCTCTGGCGAGAAGCCCGGCAGCAGATTGATGCCCTCTTCCAGCGCGAGGAAATAGCGCTGTACCGCGCCGCCCCACACTTCGCCTGGCACCACGCACAACACGCCCGGCGGATATGGCAACGCGCCTTCGGCCGCTATGCGCCCTTCAGCATCGGCAATCTTAACCAGCTCCACTTCGCCACGAATATAGGCCTGATGCGCATCCTGCGGATTCACTTGCACCGGCGGGAAGCAGGCTGAGCGGAACATCGCTTTCTGCAGATCCTTTACGTCAAAACTGACGTAGAGATCGTGCATCTCCTGACACAAGCGGCGCAGCGTGTAGCCTTTGTAACGCTCAATATTCTTGCGATAAACGCTCGGCAGCACTTCCGCCAGCAGCGCATCCTCGCGCACGTGCTGCTCAAACTGCACCAGCATCGCCACCAGATGCGCCATCTTCTCAGGCGTTTTTGCTGGCGTCAGCAGGAACAGAATCGAGTTGAGGTCGCACTTCTCCGGCACGATGCCGTTCTCGCGCAGATAGTTGGCCAGAATGGTCGCTGGAATGCCGAAGCTGGTGTACTCACCGCTGGCGGCATCAATCCCCGTGGTGGTGAGCAGCAGCTTGCAGGGATCCACCAGATACTGCTCCTGTGCATAGCCTTCAAAACCGTGCCACTTTGCGCCCGGCTCAAGGCTGAAGTATGCCGGATCGATGGCGATGGCTTCCGTTTCCGCCGCTTGCCACAGCTTGCCGTGCACTTTCTCCGGCAGGAACGGCTGAATCATTTCGCAACGTTCAAGAATCGCTTTACGCGCATCAATGCCGATGGTGACGCACTCGTGCCACATGCTGCGTCCGGCCTCGCCTTTATGCATGCGGGCATTGATGTCCAGCGCGGCAAACAGCGGATAGAACGGGCTGGTTGAGGCGTGCAGCATAAACGCATTGTTGAGGCGTTTGTGCGGACAGAAACGCTGCTGCCCACGGATGTGATTGTCTTTCTTATGGATTTGCGACGTCTGTGAGAAACCGGCCAGCTGCTTGTGTACCGACTGCGTGACAAAAATGCCCGGATCGTTCTCGTTCAACTCCAGCGTCAGCGGCGAACAGCCGGCCATCAGCGGAATAAACTGCTCGTAGCCAACCCACGCCGAATCAAACAGGATGTAATCGCACAGATGTCCGATGCGATCGACCACCTGACGCGCGTTGTACACCGTGCCGTCGTAAGTGCCGAGCTGAATAATCGCCAGGCGGAATGGACGTTGATCGTTGGCACGATCGGGCGCTACTTTGGCAATTTGATCACGCAGATAAGCATCGTCAAAACAGTGCGCATCAATGCCGCCGATAAAGCCAAACGGATTACGCGCCGCTTCCAGATACACCGGCGTGGCGCCCGCCTGAATCAGTGCGCCATGATGGTTGGATTTGTGGTTGTTGCGGTCAAACAGCACCAGATCGCCGCGCGTCAGCAGCGCGTTGGTGACCACTTTATTGGCGCTGGAGGTGCCGTTAAGCACGAAGTAGGTTTTGTCGGCGTTAAACACTTTCGCCGCGAACTTCTGCGCATCTTTGGCTGAGCCTTCGTGGATCAGCAGATCGCCGAGCTTGACGTCGGCGTTGCACATATCCGAACGGAAGACGTTCTCGCCGTAGAACTCATAGAACTGACGTCCCGCCGGATGTTTGCGGAAGAAGGCACCACCCTGATGTCCCGGGCAGGCAAACGTGCTGTTCTGCATATCGACGTAGCGCGTGAGCGTGTCGAAAAATGGCGGCAGCAACTCGGCTTCATACGCCTGCGCGGCGTCCTCCAGCGCGTCCCACTCTTCTGGCGCGCCGTTGATTTCGCCAGTGACGCCCGGCAGCTTCAGCACTTCTTCATCGAACGCATTGGCGACAAACACCGGCAGATTAAAGCCGACCTTGCGCAATAGCGTCAGCACGCCACTGCGCGTGTCCGACAAGGTGATCACGACCGCAGCGACATCGGTAAAGTCGGTATTGTCCAGCGTCACCACGTCGCGCGCAGTGTTAAGACTAAGGGTTGGCGCTACAGCAACGCTGGCAGCAATTTTCAATGGGTTCATAACACAAATCCCTGAGAGAGGATGAGTGGGTGCCGATGGCACAGCAATGAGGAGGTTTCCTCGGCGAAGTCAATCTGGGAGTTGAACACTAACTGGGGCGCAATCATGTCATCTTTTTTTTGCCGGAACAACCGCTGCGCTGGCCCTCTCTCGCAAGCGGGCGAGGGCGCCGTCCGAGCGAGAGTTAAGGTATGCTGGATCAGTTCCCTGTCCCACCTGTGGGAGAGGGTTAGGGTGAGGGCAAAAAAGGAGTACTATACCCCCACTTTCCTCAACCAGCCGGAGGCTGCATGTTCAAGGCATTGGTCATTGAAAATGATGAACAGGGATATCGCACATCCCTGAAAGATCTGTCAGAAAAACAACTGCCCGATCAGGATGTCACCCTCGAAGTAAGCTACTCCACGCTCAACTACAAAGACGCGCTCGCCATCTGCAACAAAGGCCCGATTGTGCGGCAATTCCCGATGGTGCCGGGCATCGACTTTGTTGGTCGGGTGATCAGCAGCCGCCATGCCGAATGGCAGCAGGACGACGTGGCGCTGCTCACTGGCTGGGGCGTAGGCGAAAAGCATTGGGGCGGGCTGGCGCAGAAAGCCAGCGTCTCGGGCGACTGGCTGGTACAAGTGCCGGCCGCACTGAGCCCGCTACAAACCATGGCAATTGGCACCGCGGGCTTCACCGCCATGTTGTGCGTGCTGGCGCTGGAAAAAAAGGGCATCACGCCGCAGCACGGCCCGGTTTTAGTCACTGGCGCGAGTGGCGGCGTTGGCAGCTTCAGCGTCAGCTTGCTGGCACGTCTCGGCTATGAGGTTATTGCTTCCAGCGGTCGCGCCAGCGATAGCGATTACCTGATTAACACGCTGGGCGCGACGTCGATTATCGATCGCGCAGAGCTGAGCGATCCGGGCAAACCGCTGGCGAAAGAGCGCTGGGCGGCGGCGATTGATAGCGTCGGCAGCCACACGCTGGCCAATGTGTTAGCGGGCATCAAGCGCGATGGCGTGGTAGCCGCGTGCGGCATGGCGCAAGGTTTGGATCTGCCGACCAGCGTCGCGCCGTTCATTTTGCGCGGCGTGGTGCTGGCGGGCGTGGATAGCGTGATGTGTGCAAAACCGCTGCGGCAGCAGGCGTGGCAGCGCCTGGCGGAACTGGTGGATGGCGACCTGCTACAGCAGTTAACCAAGGTGATTCCGCTGAGCGAAGCGCGCGAAGGTGCCAAGCAGCTGCTGGCCGGTAAAGTACGCGGCAGATTGATCGTCGATTGCAGATAATCGCACATCACGTAGCGGCGCAATTTATGGCGCGTCTTTTCACAGAGCGCGATAAATCGCGCCGCTACGGTCTCAGGCACGCAGTTGAATCTGCGGCCTGCCCTTCTCATTCTGCATCACCACATCCAACTCCGCCTGATACCAGCGCGTCAGCGTGTGTTCGGTCATCACCTCATTGGGTGCGCCTTCCGCCACCAGCTTGCCCTGATGCAGTAACAGCACGCGATCCGACCACAGCGACGCGAGGTTAAGATCGTGCAGCACGGTGCAGACGCTGAAGCGTCCGTTGCGCGTCAGGCGATGCAGCAAACGCAAACTGTGCTGCTGCCAGAACAGATCCAGCGCGGAAGTGGGTTCGTCGAGAAACAGCCAGCCGCGCGGGCCATCATCGTGCCACAGCTGAGCCAGCACGCGCGCCAGCTGCACGCGCTGCTGTTCCCCACCGGAAAGCGATCGATAGTCGCGCTGTGCCAGCTCAAGGCTGCCGGTAATGTGCATCACCTCGTCAATCACCGCTTTGGAATGAGCGCGCGGCCAGGGCGCGCGGCCCATCGCCACCACATCGGCGGCGGGCAGCGGAAAACTCACGCTATTTTGCTGACGCATCACCGCGCGGCGCTGCGCCAGCGGTTCCCGCGGCCAACTGTTTAGCGGACGATCGCCGAGCCAGCACTCGCCCGCTTGCGGCGTGAGAAAGCCGGTCAGCAAGCGCAGCAGCGTGGATTTCCCCGCGCCGTTGGGGCCGATCAGCGCGATCATTTCGCCAGGCTGCAAAGTCAGGGAAACGTCGTCGATCAACGCGCGTGAGCCGTGGCTAAATCGCAGCCCGCGTGCCTGCATGCAGTCACTCATTCATCCCCCTTTGCTCACGCAGAATCAGCCAGAGAAACCACGGGCCGCCCAGTAGGCTGGTTAACAGGCCAACCGGCATTTCCGCCGGCACCACCACGGTGCGCGCCAGCGTATCGGCCAGCAGCAGCAAAATCGCGCCCGCCAGCGCCGAACCGGGCAGCATCCAGCGATGATCGCTGCCGAGACAGAAACGCATCAGGTGCGGCACCACTAAACCGACAAAGCCGATAATGCCACTCACCGCCACGGCGGTGCCTACCAGCAACGCGCTCAACACCAGCAGCTGACGCTGCGTGCGCTTAACGTCGATGCCCATGTAATGTGCATCCTCTTCGCCGAGCTGCAGCAAATTGAGACGACGCGCGCGCAGCTGAATCGCTATCAGCGCCGGCAGAATCAGCACCGCGCACACCGCCAGGCTCGGCCACTGCGCCGCACTCAAACTGCCCATGCCCCACAGCGCCAGCTGACGCAGTTGCTGATCGTTACTCAACCACGACAGCACGCCGACCGCCGCGCCGCATAAGGCGTTGATGGCGATCCCGACCAGCAGCAAGCGCGACAAATTGCCCAGCGCCAGACGGCTAAAGCTGAAGATCAGTAGCGTCACCACCAAACTGCCCACAAAGGCCGCGAGTGTTGGCAGCCACAGCGCCAGCAGCGGCGGCAAGCCGAGCGGGATAACGATCGATATCGCCACCGCTAAACCCGCTCCGCTGCTGATGCCGAGCAAACCGGGATCGGCCAGCGGGTTGCGAAACAATCCCTGCATCACCGCGCCGGACACCGCCAGCGCCATGCCGAGCAGCACCGCCAGCAGCACGCGCGGCAGACGGATGTTGATCCAGATTTGCCACGCCATATCGCTGAGCGGCGCACGCAACAAAGTGCGCATTGAAAGCGGCATCGCGCCGAAGTTGGCCGCCATCAGCATCACTATCAGCATGCAGATGGCCATCAAACCGAGCCAGCGCATCACGGATGTAGTTGCCATATTTTTCCCCTAAATAATTCAAGGTGCAGGAAGGCAGCAAGTGTTCGAATCCCCAGGAGCTTACACAAGTAAGTGACTGGGGTGAGAACACGCAGCTAACGCGCCTGCGGCTTGAAGTATGACGGGGAAGCCGCTTCGGCTGCGTGGCGCAGTTTGATAATCGCGCCCGGCGTATCAAGGCCAAAGCTCAGCAGCGCCATCTCATCCACCACCAGCAACGCGCGATGCTGACCGGCTGGCGTCAGTGCCAAACCTGGCAGCGACCACACTTTCTCTTCGCCGCCCAGCGTACGCAGGCCATCTTCACCCACCACGATCAAATCCGGTGCCGCCGCAACCACGCCTTCCTGCGACAGCTGCTGATAGTGCGGCACCGCCGCCATCGCGTTAATCAGACCCGCGCTGCGAATCGCGCCGTCCGCGCCAGTTTGTGCGCCCGCCGCCTGAGTGCGCATGCCGCCGTGCGCCATGATAAACAGCACTTTGATCGGCAACGGTTTTTGTGGGATCTGCGCGCGCTGCTTGTTGACCTTCTCGATCAGCGCGTTGGCTTCCTCTTCACGATGCAGCGCCTTGCCGATGGTAGCGATTTTTTCCGCGATGGCGTCGAGGCTGTTTTTGCCGGTGACATCCACCACTTTTACGCCAGCTTGCGCCACTTGCTGCAGCACCAGCGACGGTTTTGCCAGCTCGCTGCTCAGCACCAGTGTCGGTTTCAGTGCCAGAATCCCTTCGGCATTCAACTGCCGCATATAACCGACATCCGGCAACTTGTTGGCCTGCGCCGGATGCTGGCTGGTGCTGTCACGCGCTACCAGATCCTGCTGCGCATCCAATGCATAGATGATTTGCGTGACGTCACCGCCAATCGAGATCACCCGCTCGGCCGCAACAGCAGGCAGCGCCAGCGCAGTCAGCAGCAACAGAAGTTTTCTCATGCTAACGCCTCCAGCGACATCACCTGCTCGCGCCAGCGCGCCTGCTCCGGCGTGCCTTCGCTGCGCTGACCGTACAACTGCGCGATCTGCGTGCCGTCGGCGGCAAACAGTTCCAGGCTGGTGACGAAGCCGTCGCCGCTCGGTTTGCGCGTCACCCAGCTTTCGCTGATGTGATCCGCCATCAAATGCAGTGTGAAGGTGGGATTGAAGATGTTGATCCAGTTATCCATCGGCATCAGCTTCTGCACCGCGCCGGTGAAGATCTGCGTGCAGCCACGGTTGCCGATAAAAATCATGATTTCATTGCCATCCTGCTGCGCCAGATCCAGCAGCTGCGCCAGCGAGTCATTACTCACCTGACGCGCCAGATCGTCCGCCACCGCGCGGAACGCCTGCGGGCGCGAGATGTTGTGACGCTTCAGCAGACCAAAGAACTGATGCACATCGGTGATGGCGCGCCATTCGGCTTCCACTTTGCTGGCATCAACCGCCCTGCTGTATTGCGACGCGCTGGCGGGCTGCGGATCTAACACCGCCGCGTTCTCCAGCACAAACGCCGCAATCAGCGCATCCCACGCGGGGCGATCGGTATTTTCAGTGGGGTAGATTTTCAGCACCGCATCAGCGTGGCGATCAAAAATCTGGATGCTTTGACGTTCACCGTGGGCGCTCAGCTCACGCAGGAAGAACGCGCTGTGCCACTGATGCGGGAACAGACGCTGATCGAGCGCGCGCGGGTTGAGAATTAGTCCGGCGTGTTCGCCGAGGTGCAGGTTTTCATATTTGCCCACCTGCTCGTGAACCGCATATTCATTGCGGGTGATGCTTTTGGTTTCACCCACCGCCGCCAGTGCTGCCAGCAGCGCAGGGAAATCAGCTTTTAACGCCTTTGCATCCTGGCCGACACGCGCTTCACACAGCTGCGCTTCGCCAATGCCCATCAGCGCGGCGAGATCGCGCGCGTACTTTTTCGGATGCTCGCCTTTCAGCGCCAGATAGTGATCGTAACGTGAGTTCATTGCCTTGCTCCATGAAAATGCCCTGCGCTGCCGCAGGGCGAAAAGGGATTAGAAATCGACGTTCACACCCAACTGGAAGGTGCGGCCTGGCATCACCGCCAGGTTGATGTCGTTGCGTTCCTGGGCGTTGCTGCTGGTCAGCGTGCGGCTGCTGGTGTAATCCCAGTATTTGCGATCGGTAATGTTGTAGATACCGCCGCTCAGCTTGACGTTTTTCGTCGCCTGCCAGTAAGCCGTTGCATCCACCATGCCGTAACCCGGCACGCGCATATATTCCGTGGTGGAATCGGTGATCGCCGTGCCGGTGTTGGTGTAGCTTTCGCGGTTGGTCGCCGTGGCCTGCTTGCCTTTCACGAAGGTGGCGGTCAGCGCGGCGCCGTAGCCGCGCGCTTTGTCATCCCACGCCAGGCCAACAATCGCTTTCAATGGCGCGACGCTATCGAGATCGATGTACTTGTCACCGGCGTAGCTGGACTTGGATTTACCTTCGTTATAGCCCAGCGCAAAGGTGCTGCTCAGGCCATCGACCTGCGGGAACCAGGTGCCGTAATTCACTTTGGTGGATATCTCAGCACCATAAATGTAGGCCTTATCGCGGTTTTCAGCCTGATAGCTGGTGTAGATGTTGCTCGGAACGTTGACGAACATCTCCGGATTGGTGGCGCGGCGATAGCGGGTGTAGGCGATGAAGTTTTTGTACTGGTTATAGAACACCGAGGTGTTGACCGTTACACCTTCTGTCGCCTGGCCTTTCAGGCCCCACTCAAAGTTGTTGCTGGTTTCGGTTTTCAGATCGGTGTTACCAATCAGCGCATATTGCGCGCTACCCGCATAGCTGGAACCCAGGTTCCATGAGCCATACAGCTGGCTGGTGGTGGGGAACTGCACGCCGCGTTTGTATTGCAGATAGGTGGTCAGCGCTGGCGTTAAATCGTACTGGAAGGTCAGCGATGGCAGCACCTGCGTATCGGAGTTAGTTTTGCCATACAGCGCATCAACCTGCTCTTCGGTCAGCACCGTGCTGCCGGTGGTGAGATCGCCGAGATTTTTCGGCTTAGTGCTTTGATACATCACGCGCACGCCGGGGATGACCGCGAAGTTGTGGCTATCTAGATCGAAATTGATCTTATCTTGCAGGTATCCTGCCACCGCAAAAGTGCGGCTGTCAGACTGCGGTTGGGTGATGGCGCTAAAGGCGCTCGGCGCTGGCTCCTGGCGGAACGGACGCTCGCTGTTGTCCAGGCGCGCATTGACACCGGCACTCAGCTCGTGGCGGCCCAGCGTTTTGGTGCCGCGCGTGTCGAAGCCATAGCTATCGACGTTGAAATCGGAATAGACAAAGCCGTACTCGCTCGCGCTGGTCGGCAGATAGGTATTGTCGTGCGCCTGAGTTTGCTGCCAGTAAAGGCGCGTGGTCAGCGTATCGATAAAGTCGTTATACGGCGTCCACTCATCCGCCAGATTGATGCCCCAACGGCGCGTATCGCTCTGCTGCTGCGCGGTGCCCCA
Source organism: Pantoea leporis (assembly GCF_028048155.1). NCBI lineage: Bacteria > Pseudomonadati > Pseudomonadota > Gammaproteobacteria > Enterobacterales > Erwiniaceae > Pantoea > Pantoea leporis. The sequence goes on along the minus strand of NZ_JALMEU010000006.1, from coordinate 168,560 downwards.
AACGGTGTTGCCGCTGGTATCCCAGGTATCGTAATGGCTGTGGTTGGTTTTGTGGTAGTAATCAAAGGTGGCGCTCAGCTTGTGCTGATCATTCGGCTGCCAGATCCCGGACGTCATAAAGGCGTCAGAGTGCCAGTTGGCCGGATAAGCCTGTTTCACGTCGCTGTTGTTGCGGGTTTCCTGGCCGTCGCGACGGCTGTAAACAAATAGGCCGCGCAGCTCGTCATCGCCAGCAGCGGCGGTGATGCCGTTGTGCCAGCTGCGATTCGATGAGTCGTAATCGCTCTGGTAACCGAAGTAACTATTTTTGTCGCTGCTAAGGTAATCGTCAGCGGTTTTATTGTGGAACGAGACGTTACCGCCAATCGAGGTATTCGGCTGATCCACCGCCGTGGCGCCCTTCTCAATATCAACGCTGCCGAACAGGTAGGGATCGATGTAATCGCGGCCAATACCAAAGGTGTTGTTGCCGGTGCGGCTGACATAAGGGCGGCCGGTGGCATCCGGAATCGGAATGCCGTCGATATCCATACCGACGCGGTTACTCTCCAGACCACGAATGTTGTAACCGGTGTAACCCGCGCGGTCGAAACCGCTTTTGCCGGCAGAGGATCCGCCGCTGGATCCGGTGGCGCTGATCAGCGGCTCATAACGCATGATCGAACCGAAATCGTTCGCACCGCGTTTTTGCAGCTCTTGTGCCGTGATAGTGGTTTTATTGCCGGCCTGCTGTTTTGGCGCGGTGACGGTGAGAACCGGTTCATTGCTGGTGCTATCGCTGGCGGCAAAGCTGCAAGCGGCATGAATAGCTGAAGATAAGATGGCAACTTTGAAAAGACGTTGCTGGGCCGTTCCCTGAAAGAGTGAAGACATGCGCGAAATACCTGGTTAATTGTTAGTATTCGCTCACTTGCTTGCTGCCGGAAAGTACGGACCTTGGTTAAAAGACCGTAAAAATTATGGACTTATTTTTTGTAATAAATGATGTCGAAAGGAATGTAATGCAAGTGGTAATCATTATCAACTAGCAGTAAGCTAAGATGTATCTTGGACCGCACATTTTGTTAACTTCATTATCTAAATGAGACACGTTATGTCACAGAAACCAGCGATTACCATTCATTACTGCACACAATGTAACTGGCTGCTGCGTTCCGCCTGGATGGCGCAGGAGTTGCTGCATACCTTTGCCGAGGATTTAAGCGCGGTAACGCTACAGCCGGGAACCGGCGGCGTGTTTGAGATTACCATTGATGGTCAGGTGATTTGGGAGCGTAAGCAGGAAGGCGGATTCCCGGATGCGGCAGCGCTGAAGCAGCGCGTGCGCGACCTCTGCTGGCCGGATCGCGCGTTGGGGCATGTGGATAAGAAGAAGAGTTGATTTGGGGTTCGTGCGTTATCGGAATAAACGGATGTACACGCACCTAAGGTCGTCATTCATGGCGACCTGCTAACTTTTAGCGATCTTTTCCGCCGCTTCCTGCAGGGCGTTGATCACTATCTCCAGCGCCTCATCCGAAATATCTTCCTGCGCCAGACGATGATTCAAGGTGTGTTTGATCAGATGAATCGCCTGTTCGACCTGCGGAATGCTGCGGTTATTCACCAAAATCGCCAGCGAGGTTAATCGCTCGATAATCGCATTCACGTTGTCACGATTCTCCGCCAGCAGCGCCTCGCCGCCTTCATTCAGCGCATAGGCTTTACGCGATGCCTGCGCATCGACCACGCGAATCGCGTCCATCTCTTCGAGCAGCGTCAGGTTAGGATAGATAATGCCGGGGCTGGGTGAGTATTCACCTTTGGAGAGCTCTTCAACCGATTTGATCAGCTCATACCCGTGCGCAGAGCTGATGGCGAGAAAGTGCAGCATTAACAAGCGGATATCGCTGGCATCCAGCATCCGCTCCCGACGCTTCTTGCGTGCGCCTGCACAGACGGTGCGCTGTGCGTGATCGGACTGCCATGGAAAATCCCGCTGCTGTTTCATTGCCTTCCTGAGCGCTAATTAAGGGAGGTTGATAGTAGTCTGCCACCTGGCAAAATTCAACACAGGCGGCAGCGCGCGCGGCGTTGGCGTTATTTTTGATGCCAATAAGCTACGGCGCGCACGAAATCGGTATGTGCACCGCGTCCCTGGGTGAAGTAATCGCTCAGCAGTTTCACCGCTTCGCCCTCGCCCGTCAGCCAGATGAAGTATTCAGTGGCAGGCAGCGCAATCCTATCCAGCTGCGCCTTAATCGGTGCCAGGTTATCGGCCTGCATGGTGCCGCTGCCCAACCAACTCACCTGCACATTCGGCAGATCACCGAGATAATCACGGCCGGTGGCTTCATCGGCATAGGCCAGCAGATGAATTTCCTGCGCCTGGATTTCGCTGTAACGACGTTTAAAGGCGGGCAGACCGGTCTCATCACAGACGTAAATCTGGCAGGCGTAATCCGCCGGGATCACCAACGAACCGCGCGGGCCGCCCATCGCGATTCGATCGCCCACTTTGGCTTGGTTTGCCCAGCTGCTGGCAACGCCGCCATCGTGGATGTAGAAATCGATGGTCAGAGAATCGACGCCGTTAAATTCCAGCGGCGTGTAATCACGCGCGGCAGGACGCACGCCATTCGGCCAAACGATGCCTTCATCGGTGATCTGCGGTAGCGCCAGCTCTGCACCAGCATGTTCCGGGAAGAACACTTTGATGTGATCGTCAAACGATGGCGAGTTGAAGCCGGCCAGATCGCTGCCGTTGAAAACAATGCGCCAGAATTCACCGGCAATCAGCGTCTTGCTGACCACGCTGATGTGGCGGAAACGCAGTTCATTGCGCACACGACGTGGCGCGCGTTCGGAAGGGTGAGTTTGCAAGTGGTGTCTCCCTAAAAGATAGTGAAAGTCATTCTCATCTGATGGGGAGAGAATAGTTATGATATATCTTCGACGCAATGCCGAAAAATGCTATTGGAAAATTGGCATGTTTAAACAGCGCGATAAATCGCGCCGCTACGATGAAGAGCAGTGAGGGATAAGGTGCAAATGACAAGCTGGAATTGTAGCGGCGCAATTTATTGCGCAATACATAGATGCGTTTGACTGCCGAGACCGCGCTTAGATTGCAGCGGTCGCGGATTTTAAAAACGGATTACGCCTGGCGATTGCCGCAGGTCACGAAACTGCCATCATCCTGGCTATGTTTCGGCAGCACATTGTCGCCCAGAATTTCATGCTGCGCACAATGCGGTTGATGCGGATGCAGTCCGCCCGGCGGTGAAAAAGGCTCAGCCATTTGTGCACTTGCCAGCGAAGAAAACGCTACAAGCGCTGTCATGAGGAACAACGGTAGAAGTCGCATAATTTTTTTGTCTGTTCACTATAGCGGCCCGGAATGGACCAGAAATGCAGGTGATTATCCAGCCTGATGTGTGGCGGCTGGTGATTTACGCGGCCAATCAGGTTTCAATGAAGAATTTTACGCTCATTACACCAGTGAGTTTATAAAATCGTGCGGTTTGTCACGGTTTACCGCACGAATTATGCATTACTTATCCGTCACCGGAATATAGAAGGTGCCTTGCAGCAGATCGGGCGTGCTGTATTTCAAATCCAGCTTAAGCAAATCTTTACCCGCACGGCGTGCCACGCCCAGCGCTGGCAAGTGGTTGTAGTAAATCTCCGCGGTGAACGCGTTGATCTCTTCCGGCGCGCCGTGCCAGTCAATCTCCGCACACAAACCCCTCTCGCCGGTCCAGTTCTGCACGTTACGCGGCAGCACATCGGCGTATTGACTCTCCAGCGCCTGGAACAGGCTGATGTGTTGCTGGTCGGCAGAATGCACGCCCGGACTGAACTGAAAGCCCAGCCAGCCGCGGTTCACATGCTGACCGGCAAAAGTGATGAAATCGCGCGTATGCTGCGCCACCACATGATTTTGATGATCGATGTATTCCCCGAAGCGGCATTCCCACTCAATCACTTCGCCACACAGCTGAATCTCCGGCTTCTGCGCCAGACGCGCATTGACCCACTCACGCTGCGTGGAGATGCGGCTGTGGAAATCCTTCATCAGCATTTCCGGAATGCGACGATAAGCACCCGGCGTCATCGAGAAGTGGCTTTTAAACACACGGGTAAAATTCTGCTGATTATCAAAACCAAAGCGCACCGCAATATCGATCAGCGGCATACTGGTCAGACGCAGCGCCATCGCCGCCATGGTCAGACGACGTTTGCGCGTGTAGGACGCCAGCGTTTGTCCGGTCATCTCTTTGAACATGCGCTGCATGTGCCATTTGGAGTAACCGGATTTCAGGGTAATCAGATCGATGTTGAGCTCGTCGGTCAGGTTCGCTTCTATCCAGTCCACCAGATCGTTGATGTACTGTTTTTTTACATTCAGGCTGAGCATGATTTTGATAGTCGAATGAGGTGGTTAACGTCATGAATTTGCGTTATTCGTCACATAAATATAACAAAAACGTATTACCAACGTAAGGAAGAGTAAAGGTAGCGCAGCGGGAAAAGCATTAATTGCTTAGGTTACTAACGTTTTTATCGCGCACGAAAAGAAAAAAGGTCGTCACGAATGACGACCTTGCGGTGATATCAACTGCTTGAAGCGGTGCGCGGGCTCAGTGCGAACGCATGCCTGCTGCCGTCATCATCATACGAAACAGTGATGCCACCACACCGAGTGCCAGCACGCTTGCGCCGTAAATGACTACCAGCCACATCACCTGCTTCCACCACGGAATCTTCGTTTCAGAGTGAGTTTTCATGTTGCTGACCTCGGTTTTCATATCAATGGTATCCTTCGTCGGCTTTGATTTTTCCGCGGAACACGTAGTAACTCCAGAAGGTGTAACACAGAATTACCGGAATAATCAGCAGGCCGCCCACCAGCATAAACGCCTGGCTGCTCGCCGGAGACGCCGCCTGCCAGATGGTGATTGACGGTGGAATGATGTTCGGCCAGATGCTGATACCGAGGCCCGAGAAGCCAAGGAAAATCAGCGCCAATGTCAGGATGAACGGCGAGTAATGCGCTTCACGTTTGATGGCGCGCACAATCCCCCACGAACACAGCACCACCAGTACCGGAACCGGCAGGAACCAGAACAGGTTCGGACGCGAGAACCAGCGCTGCGCGATATCCGCGTGCGTCAGCGGCGTCCAGATACTGATAATGCCCACCACCAGCAGCAACGTCAGCGTCAGCGGCGTCGCCAGCGCAGACATCTTACGGTGCAGATCGTGTTCGGTTTTCATGATCAGCCAGGTACAACCCAGCAGTGCATAGGCGATGACCAGACCGACGCCGCAGAACAGCGGGAACGGCGCTAACCAGCTCATCGCTGAACCCGCATATTCACGGCCCACCACCGGGAAACCATTCAGAATAGCGCCCACGGCCACGCCCTGACTGAAGGTGGCCAGCAGTGAACCGGCAATGAATGACTTATCCCAGAACGCACGGTGTTCTAGCGTGGCTTTAAAGCGGAACTCAAACGCGACGCCACGGAAGATCAGGCCAATCAGCATCGCCGTCAAAGGAATCGACAATGCATCCAGCAGCACCGAGTAGGCCAGCGGGAACGCGCCATACAGTGCCGCGCCGCCCAGCACCAGCCAGGTTTCGTTGCCATCCCAAACCGGAGCAACGGTATTAACCATCATGTCGCGTTCGATGGGATCTTTATTGAACGGTAACAGCAGGCCAATGCCGAGATCGAAACCATCCATCACGATGTACATCAAGGTGCCAAACACGATGATGGCAAACCAGATAATTGAAAAGTCGATCATCTTAGTGCTCCCCACTCTTTTCGCTATGGGTTTTGGCCGCCGACAACGGACGCGCTGGCGTGTGATGCTGACCCGGACCACCGTGATCAACCTCTTTACCTTCGCCGGTCACCGGACCCTCTTTGATCAGACGCATCATGTAGAGGTAACCGACACCAAACACCGACGAGTAGACCAGAATGAACGCCAGCAGGCTGATGCTCATGTGCATATCGCCATGTGCCGAGACCGCATCAATGGTGCGCTGCACGCCATATACCACCCACGGCTGACGCCCAATCTCGGTGGTAAACCAACCGGCCAGAATGGCGATCAAACCCGATGGACCCATCAGCAGCGTGAACCACAGGAACGGACGCGAGTGATACAAACGGCCTTTGAAACGCAGCCACAAAGACACCACGCCGAGCGTAATCATCAGCAGGCCCAGCGCCACCATCACGCGGAATGACCAGAAGATGATGGTGGAGTTTGGACGGTCCTCTTTCGGGAAGCTCTTCAGCGCAGGAATTTGCTTCTCCAGGCTGTGCGTCAGAATCAGGCTGCCGAGGTACGGGATTTCCAGCGCGTACTTGGTGCGCTCCTGCTCCATATCCGGCACACCGAACAGAATCAGCGGCGTGGCTTCACCCGGCTTGTTTTCCCAGTGTCCTTCAATTGCCGCGATTTTCGCAGGCTGATGCTCAAGGGTGTTCAGGCCGTGCGCATCACCGATCATCGCCTGAATCGGTGCCACGATCAGCGCCATCCACAGCGCCATCGAGAACATCTTACGAATCGCTGGATTGTCGTTACCGCGCAGTAAATGCCATGCGCCCGACGCGCCGACAAAGAAGGCGCTGGCCAGGAAGGCACCGACCGACATGTGAAACAAGCGATAAGGGAACGAGGGGTTGAAGATGATTTTCAGCCAATCTTCCGGTACCACGATGCCGTTCTGGATGATGTAGCCCTGCGGCGTATGCATCCAGCTGTTTGACGCCAGAATCCAGAAGGTGGAGAAGATGGTGCCGAGCGCGACCATGCAGGTTGCAAAGAAGTGCAAGCCTGGACCGACGCGGTTCCAGCCAAACAGCATTACGCCAAGGAAGCCCGCTTCAAGGAAGAAGGCGGTTAACACTTCATAGGTGAGCAGCGGGCCGGTGATACTGCCAGCAAACTGTGAGAAACCGCTCCAGTTAGTACCGAACTGGTACGCCATCACCAAGCCGGATACCACGCCCATGCCGAAGTTAACGGCAAACGCTTTTGACCAGAAATGGTAGAGATCGCGATAGGTCTCGTTACGGGTTTTCAGCCACATCCCTTCAAGCACCGCCAGGAAACTGGCGAGCCCGATGGTGATGGCTGGAAAGATAATATGGAAGGAAACAGTAAATGCGAACTGAATCCTGGCCAGATGAAAGGCGTCTAATCCAAACATTGCTTACCTCATTGCCACAAATTACACCGAATTTTTACTTATAATTAACAAGCAGAGCGCAGCGGTTATTTCGCCGTGCTTAAAGAAATGTCGCGCCAATGTAAAAGGAAGTGGTGCGAACAAAAAGATACAGGGGAAGTCGGTAAAACTATAACAGTGTTTTTTGATTTCGATCATTGTTTTCAGCAGAAACTAATACTTTAAAAATCACGACGTTAAGGTTAATCACCCTCATTCATTGTGACAATATTGTTATTGTTTTCCGCCTATTCCCGCTGTGCTTATCAGGTAAGCACTTCATTTATTTATTTTTTAGTGCGAAGAAAAATGGCGTTATTTACGGTAAATACGTTGAGCATGTAAATATTTCCGGACAGCGCAGGATGATCAGAATTGTTAATTAAAAGCTAATATTTTTAGAACAAAAAGATATATTTCTGCTGTTTATTAAACAGGTGATGTAAACGCAGTGACGTTAACCTGCTGCGGCATGGTATTTGCCAGCGGCGACAAGCTGTGCTTTTTTAGAGCAGTAATCAACCAGTTAAACAGCGAAGGAGAGGTTATGGCCCGTCTTACTGCACAGGATTTCCCTCAGGAACTGCTCGAGCTTTACGATTACTACGCGCACGGCAAAATCAGCAAACGCGAATTTATCGCGATGGCGGCGAAATTCACCATCGCCGGCATGACCGGCGCCACGCTGCTCAGCGCCATGAGCCCCAATTATGCGCTGGCGCAGCAGGTGGAATTTACCGATCCGGCGATCAAACCGGAATACATTCACTATCCGTCACCGCAAGGTCACGGCGAGGTGCGCGGCTATCTGGTGCGACCGGCCAATGCATCCGGCAAAGTGCCTGCGGTGGTAGTGGTGCACGAGAATCGTGGCCTCAATCCCTACATCGAAGACGTGGCGCGACGGGTAGCGAAAGCCGGTTACATCGCGCTGGCACCAGATGGTTTGAGCTCGCTGGGCGGTTATCCGGGGAATGATGATGAAGGCAAAGTGATGCAGGCCAAAGTCGACCCCACCAAGTTGATGAATGACTTCTTCGCCGCGATTGATTTCCTGATGCACCACGAAGAGGGCACCGGCAAAGTGGGTATCACCGGCTTCTGCTACGGCGGCGGCGTAGCCAATGCGGCGGCCGTCGCGTTCCCTGATTTGGCCTGCGCGGTACCGTTCTACGGCCGTCAGCCTAAAGCGGAAGATGTGCCGCGCATCAAAGCGCCGCTGTTGCTGCACTACGCCGCGCTGGATAAAGGCATCAACGAAGGTTGGCCAGCCTATGAAGAGGCGTTGAAAGCCAATCACAAAATCTATGAAGGCTATGTATATCCCGGTGTGAATCATGGCTTCCACAATGATTCGACGCCGCGTTATGACAAAGCCGCCGCCGAATTAGCATGGAGCCGCACGCTGGGTTGGTTTGAGAAGTATTTACGCGCTTGAGGGTGCGGCGGTCGCCATAAATGGCGGCCCTTCTCAATGCGCCTTCAAAATCCGATGCACATTGCTCTCCAGCCAATCCGCCAGTCCGGTCACCTGCCCTTCCACTTCGCGGCCTAACGACGTCAAACGATACTCAACGTGCGGTGGCACCACGTCATAGGCAATGCGTTCAACAAAACCATCCTCTTCCATATAGCGCAGCGTCTGCGCCAGCATACGTTCGCTGACGCCGCCAATCTTGCGGCGCAGCTCGCTAAAACGCAGAGTTTCTTCGCGCAGCGCCAGCAAAATCAGTACGCTCCAGCGGCTGGTAATGCGCTTCAACACGTCGCGTGACGGGCAATTCACGTTAAGCAACTCACCGCGCGTAAACTTTTCACTCAACTTTTCAGACATTTAACTCAGCTTCTCCAAACTAACAAATCCGTAAGTACTTACTAAAAGTTAGTTTATCGCTTAGGCTGTTTTCATACCAGTTCAACAGGAGAACAACATGATTGCGATTACAGGTGCCACAGGCCAACTGGGCCGTCTGGTGATTAACGCGTTATTGAAAAAAGTGCCGGCTAGCGAAATCATTGCGGCGGTGCGTTCGCCCGAGAAAGCGGCCGATCTGCAGGCGCTGGGCGTAACGCTGCGAGCGGCGGATTACAGCCAACCGGAAACGCTGCAAAGCGCCTTTGCCGGTGTCGATAAACTGCTGCTGATCTCTTCCAGTGAAGTCGGCCAGCGTGAAGCGCAGCACAAGGCGGTGATCGATGCGGCAAAAGCCGCTGGCGTTGGCTTTATCGCCTACACCAGCTTACTGCATGCCGATACCTCGCCGTTGGGTTTAGGCGTTGAGCATCGTGCGACTGAAGCCCAGCTGAAAGCCTCAGGCATTCCTTTCGCGCTGCTGCGTAACGGCTGGTACACCGAAAACTACGCGGCGAGTATTGCGCCCGCGCTGGCGCATCATGCCTTTATTGGTGCGGTCGGCGAAGGTCGCATCGCTTCCGCGGCGCGCGCTGACTATGCGGCGGCAGCGGCCGAAGTGATCAGCCGTGACGATCAGGCGGGCAAGGTGTATGAACTGGCTGGCGACGACAGCTACACGCTGGCGCAGTTCAGCGCCGAGATTGCTAAACAGTCTGGCGAGCAAGTGGATTACATCAATCTGCCACAAGCCGAATTTGCCGCCGCGCTGAAAGGTGCCGGTTTGCCAGAGGGCTTGTCAGAGATGCTGGCAGATTCAGATGCCGGCGCCGAAAAAGGCGGTTTGTTTGACGATAGCCATACGCTAAGCAAACTGATTGGCCGCCCCACCACGCCGTATGCGGACGTGATAAAGGCGGCGTTGCAGAAGTAAGGTGCGGTCTGATGCCCTCACCCCGACCCTCTCCCACGGGGAGAGGGAGTCGCTGCCACGTGTTAACTCGATCGGTTCCCTCTCCCTGTGGGAGAGGGAGTCGCTGCCACATGTTAGCTCTATCGGTTCCCTCTCCCGCCTGCGGGAGAGGGTTAGGGTGAGGGAAATACAGCTCTATTTCCGCTGCGTTTGCCATAAATTGATCAAGCCACCCCACGCTTTTCTGCGCAAATTTTAGCGATTTTCTTAAATACAGATATTTCTGTGCAGCTATTTAAACATCCATCCTAAAAGCCGCTTTCATTTCCTGAAATATAGTCCGTTGTAATCCCTGAAAAATCATAAAAACACCGGATCCATCGACATGATTTATTACGTTCATAGATAAATCGCATTGTTGTTTCGCCCGTTCAGAGCTCTATAATTTGTTCTTTACGCATTCAAGAATTTACCAGGAGGCTGCTATTAATACTAACCAACAGCAATATAACGCTTTCGAGGATCGACGCGCTGATGCTGAACTGGAGTATCAATATAATCCTCACGAGTTCGTTCGCGAAGGTATGCAGGATTCGGAGCCGGAACCCGAGCTGATTGAAGGTTTGCCCGCGCCGGATGCGCTGACGCCTGCCGATCGCTACATGGAACTGTTTGAGCAGGTACAGACATCGCACATATTTGCTGACAGCAAAACGTTTCCGGACTGCGCACCAAAATTCGATCCGCTGGATATTTTAATCCGTTTTCGTCGCCGTAAACGCGCAGCGGATTTTGATCTGGAAGCATTCGTGCACGAACATTTTTATTCACCTCAGGTGAATGAGAGTTTTTATGTTTCCAATCCAGATAAAACCTTAACCGAACATATTGACGATCTGTGGCCGGTGTTAACAAAAATGCCACAGCAACATTTAGCGCACTCATCGCTGCTGCCGTTGCCGAAACCTTACGTGGTGCCCGGCGGCCGATTTGGAGAAACCTATTACTGGGACTCCTACTTCAGCATGCTCGGTCTCGCCGATGCAGGCCGTGACGATCTGCTGCGTCATATGGCGGATAACTTCGCCTGGCTGATTGATAACTACGGTCACGTGCCGAATGGCAACCGTACTTACTACCTCAGCCGTTCGCAGCCGCCGGTGTTTGCGCTGATGGTGGAACTTTTTGAAGAGGATGGCATTCGCGGTGCGAAACGCTATCTCGATCAGCTGATGAAAGAGTACCAGTTCTGGATGGACGGCGCGGGTGAGCTGATGCCGCATCAGGCCTATCGCCACGTGGTGCGCATGCCAGATGGTTCGCTACTCAACCGTTACTGGGACGATCGCGACACGCCGCGCGATGAGTCGTGGCTGGAAGATATTGAAACCGCGAAGAAATCAGGTCGTCCGGCCAACGAGGTTTATCGCGATCTGCGTGCCGGTGCCGCATCGGGTTGGGATTACTCTTCACGCTGGCTGCGCGATCCGCAGCGTCTGGCGAGTATCCGCACCACGCAATTTATTCCGATCGATCTCAACGCGTTCCTCTACAAGCTGGAGCTGATGATTTCGACGCTGTCGCACGCTAAAGGTGAAGAGTTAACGGCGCTGGCGTGGCAGAAAAAAGCCGATGCGCGTAAGCAGGCGATTCATCGCTATCTGTGGGATAACACAGCCGGGGTGTACCGCGATTACGACTGGCGTCGCGAACGCTTTGGCGCCTTCACCGCTGCTGCGGTGGTGCCGCTGTTCCTCGGCCTCGCCTCGCCCGAGCAGGCGCACCTGCAGGCCGTTGCGCTGCGTCATCTGTTACTGACGCAAGGCGGCTTGTTGACCTCAATGGTGGAGAGCGGCGAACAATGGGATAAACCCAATGCTTGGGCGCCGTTGCAGTGGATGGCGGTGGTCGGTTTGAATCACTACGGTGAAGAGACGCTGGCGACAGAAATTGCCGTTAACTGGCTGAATACGGTAAATAATTTCTATTCACTGCATCATAAGCTGGTGGAGAAGTATGACATCAGCGGCGATCGCGCCCGTCCGGGTGGCGGCGGCGAATATCCGCTGCAGGACGGCTTCGGCTGGACTAATGGCGTCACCCGCAGATTGATGACCATGTATGGGCATTTGCTGGCGGATTGAGATTGGTGCGGCTTGATGCCCTCACCCTGACCCTCTCCCACAGGGAGAGGGAAACGCTGCCATATGTAAGCTCGATCGGCCCGGGGAGAGGGAAACGCTGTCACATATCCACACGTATCCGCTCGATCCGTCCCCTCTCCCGCCTGCGGGAGAGGGTTAGGGAGAGGGTTAGGGAGAGGGTAAAAGCTACCCCGCCAACCCAAAACCCTGCTTACCATTCTTCTTAATCTGATACATCGCCTCATCGGCCCGCGTCAGCGCTTCATCGAAGCTGTCGCGTTCCTGCACCTGCGCAATGCCAATTGACGCACCAATCTGCGCATGTCCATTATCAATATCAAACGGCGTCAGCGCGGCATCCAGCACCGCCTGCATCATAATGCGCACTTTCGGATAGTCGATCAGGAACGGCATCAGCAGCACAAACTCGTCGCCGCCGAGTCGGCCAATCACCACGTTTGGCGGCACCACGTCGATGATGCGCTGGCTCAGTTGAATCAACACCTCATCACCACTGCGATGTCCCAAGGTATCGTTGACGTGTTTGAAGTTATCAAGATCGATAAACGCCACGCACAGTGGGCCCAGCGCTTTCATCCTGCTGAACTGCGTATTTAGCGCATGGCGATTAGTCAGTCCGGTTAGCGGATCGTGATGCGCCAGCGATGAGAGCTGCGCTTCGTACTGCTTCTCTTTGGTCATATCGATGTGCGTGCCGGTGACTTTGAGCGGATTGCCCGCTGCGTCCCATTCGGTAACGCGTCCGCGATCCAGCACCCATTTAATGTTGTCGTTTTTGCCCAGCATACGGTGCAGCGCTTCGTAATAAGGCGCGCGCCCTTCAATGTGATCGTAAAAAGCTTTGAGCACTTCGTCGGCGTCATCCGGATGCAGGCGTTCGCGCCACACATCGAACTGCGCTTTGGTCTCTTTCGGCTGAAAACCCAGCATCGCCCCCCAGCGACGATTAAAAATCACCAGCTTGCCGCTGGGAATATCCAGCTGCCACAAACATAAACCGGTTCCATCCAGCGCTGCACTCAGCTTATTACGCGCGTCATGCGCTATACGCTTTAACCGCGCATTATGTTTTTTCAGGTTCTGAATCTGCTGACGCAGCGCTTCTTCTGACATGGTTGGCTGAAGGAGAGGAAATAAGCGCTATTTTGCCTGCCGGGAAGTTTCTGTAAATAAAACAAATGAAAAGCCGATTAGCAGCGGCAAATTGGAGAAACTTCAGGAGTTACGTCGAAAGTTTCCTGTCAAAACAGCTGACTTAACTTACTTAAGTACCAGCCTGTAGTAAGCCCCGCCTACATACGTAAGAAATTTCTTAAAAAGCATTTAATAACCGTTGAGTTTCGTGCCGCTGTGAAGGGTCACTGGCGCATTAAAGCGCAGCCAGAGGGCCGCACCGCCGCACGGCAGTGCCTAAAGCAGCAAAGAAAACTGAGAATCAATTCGTGGGCAAACGCATTTTTAGCATGATTTTTTTGTTGGGCTTTTGCCTGTCGGCCTGGAGCGCCACCACCTTAAAATTCACGCCGCGTTACGGTCTGGTTTCCCCTGAAGTGACGCTGAATGCAGAGGGACAGCAGTGGCTAAAACGTCATCCGGTGCTGCGCATCGGCGTATGGAGCCATACGTTACCGCCCTATTCGGTTGAATTCGAAGAGGACACCTTTGAAGGACTGTCCGCCGATTATCTGGCCATCATCGCGAAAACGCTGAATCGCCCGGTCGAAGTTAAGCGCTATAACACCCGTCTCGATCTGGTTAACGCGCTCAATAACAAGCAAGTCGATTTAATTCCTTACTACCCGCAGGCTGCTAATCATGAAACCAAACTGGCGCTGAGTATTCCCTATTCGCTGGCGCAAAGCGTGTTGATTAGCCGCCGCCAGGCAAAATTTGATCGTCAGCTGAATGATAGCCGCTATCGCCTGATGTACTACGGTGACGACGAACTGAAAGCGCTGCTGCATAAACGCTATCCCGAAGCCACATTAGCGCCCGCCTCACCGCCGCTCTGGGCCTATACCGATACCGCTTTCAATGAGGACATGGTGTTCTGGAGCAACTCCGCCACGCAGCGTTATTTATCGCAGCGCGGCTTGCAGAACATCATTGAAGGCCATAGCACGCCTTACATGAATGATGTGGATGCGCGCTTTGCCGCCCGCGCGGACAATGCTGAGCTGATCGACGCCATTAATGAAATTCTTAAAAATATCCCGCTACGTAATGCCGTACAAATTGCCGAAGCCTGGGGGCTTGATTACCGGTCGGTGGTGAAGAATCATCCTTTGGACCTTAGCGAAGCCGAAGCAAAATGGCTGGCGGAGCACCGCGACATCACGGTGAATTACGACCCTACACATCTGCCTTTCACCTTTCTCGACAGCAAACAGCGTGTCGCCGGACTCAGCGTCGATTTGTTAAATCTCATCTCGCAACGCACCGGTATTCGTTTTCATTACAACCCAATGCGGGGCTTGAGCAATATGCGCGATGCGCTGGTTAATCAACGCGATTCCCTGATTGTGGTGAGTGACGGCGCGTCAAAGCAGAGCCCGCAGATTCAATACACGCGATCTTATGTCTATTCGCCTTGGGTGGTGATGACCCGCAGCGACAGTAACTGGCACAGTTTCGATGAGATGACAGGGAAACGCATCGGCATCTACGAGCGTTCTTATTATCGCTTTGATCTGCGTCGCCGCTGGCCAACCATCGATTTTAGTGAAAATGCGGTTTCGCTCGACTCCCTCGGGCAGCTGCAGGACAAAGAGGTTGACGGCTTTATCGTGCCCTACGAATCGGCGCAATATTTGCTGAATAACCACTTCAACGATCGCTTCAAAGTGGCGTTTGTCGCACCGTTGCCGATGTTTCGCATGGCGATGGCCACCAATGTGGCGGATGAGCATCTGAATTCAATCCTGAATAAAGCGCTGTCCGATATTCCGCAGCCAACCATGCAGTCACTGATGGAGCGCTGGATCAAGTACACGCCGCCCGCCACCAGCACGTCCTGGCAGAGCTATCGCAGTTACGTGCTGCGTATTGCTGCGGTGGCCGGCATTTGCCTGCTGTTTTTCCTGTGGCGTAACCATCTGCTGAAATCGTCGCTGGCGAGGCAGCGCCAGCACGAGCGCGAAATCAGCAACCAACTGCACACGATCGAAACGTTGTTAGAAGACGTGCGTAAAGCGAAGCGTGCGGCACTGCGCTCCAGCGAGGCGAAAAGTACTTTCCTTTCACATATGAGCCATGAAATCCGCACGCCGTTGGCGGCACTGATTGGCCTGTTGGAGATTGAACATTTAGGTCAGAGCGACGAAGCGCAGCGGCAAAAGAATATCGATTTGGCGTGGGAATCTTCCCGTTCACTGCTCTCGCTGGTCGGCGATATTCTCGACCTGGCGAAAATCGAATCCGGTCATTTCAGCATTCGCCACATGCCGATGTCACTGAGCGATGTGGTTTACGACACTGAAGCGCTTTTCCGTCAGGTGGCGCTAAATAAAGGGCTGGCGCTCAATGTCATGCTGGATATCGATCAGGACAGCGTGCTGTTCGATCCCGTGGCGTTGAAGCAGATCCTGGCGAACCTGGTCAGCAATGCCATTAAGTTTACCGCGCGGGGTGAAGTTGAAGTGGCGCTTTACCAGGCAGATATCACTAAACCCGAATACGTACTGGAAGTCTGCGACAGTGGGGTGGGTCTCACGCCAGAACAGCAAAAGGCGATTTTCGAGCCCTTTGTTCAGGTGGATCAGGGCACTAATCGCGTCAGTGGCACCGGACTGGGTCTCAACATCTGTCGCCGTCTGGCGGTGATGCTGGGAACCGAGCTGCATGTAGAGAGCGAGCCCGATGAGGGCAGCGTATTTATGCTGCGCTTCATCGCCCAGCCCGCCACGCTGACTGAAGCAGAAGCTGAGCCAGTTGATGACGTTGTGCACGCATCCTTAAGAATGCTGGTTGTGGATGACAACGCCACCAATCGCCTGCTGCTGGCACAACAGTTGCGTTACGCCGGGCATCATGTGTTGGTGGCAGAAGACGGTGAAACGGCGCTGGCACTGTGGCGCGAACATGACGTTGATCGTGTGATCACCGATTGCAATATGCCAGGCATGGATGGCTTTGAATTTACCCGCCAGTTACGTATTGAGGAGAAGCTAATGAATCGCCGCGCAGTCCCGATTTATGGTCTGACGGCGATGGCAGAAGAGCGCGTTGCACAACTCGCGACGCAGGCTGGCATGGATGGTTGCCTGTTTAAACCGCTGGAGCGCACCCAGCTGCTGCGAGTGGTCACCGGCAGCGCTGCCAGCAGCATGCGTAATGAAACCCTGCTTACCCTGGAAAACCTCGCAGCCAATGATCCGCAAGCCTGGCGCGATCTGGTCACCACCGCTCAGCAGCAAAATGCGCGCGATCTTGCACAACTGGAGCAAGCTGCCATGGCGGAGGACTTCCCTGGTGCACACCACGCTGCACATCAATTACTTGGCAGCGCCAAATTACTGCGCGCTGAAAGCCTACAACAGAGTTGCCTCGCCGCCGAGCAGGCAGCCGAACAACGAGAGAGTGCGTTCCTGCAGCAGCTGATTCCCGCAGTCGCTACAGCAGTGGCCGAACTGGAAGCGATCTTCCTCCACGCACTAAAAAATAATCCTGATAATGAGGTGAAACCATGAAACAAGATGCAATCTGGCAGGTTGCCGTATTAGACGATCATCCACTGATCGGCAAAGCAATTCAGTATCGTCTGGCGCAGGAAGCGCTGCTGGAGCTGGCTGGCGCCTTTTCGCAACGCCAGCAGCTGATGGCATTTTTGCAGCGTCATTCAGTGGACGTGCTGGTGCTGGACTACATGCTTGGCGAAGACGAACTCGACGGCCTGCAGATGGTGAAACAGCTGCGCGCGCGTTATCCCGATTTGAAAATCCTGATCTCCTCGGCAGTAGAAAAACCGGCAATAGTGCAACTGCTGTTAAAAGCGGGTGTGCATGGCTTTGTGGGTAAAAGTGAAGATCAGGAAGTGCTGATTACCGCCCTGCATCAGGTATGCCGTAACAAGCGTTTTCTCACCGCTGATATGCTGCTGGAGATGGATAAGTTTCAGGAAAGCGATCGGGAAATGCATGACTATTTATTGCCGCGTCAAACTGGCGAAGATATCACGCTGCTGCTGCGCAATCTCAGCCCACGTGAGATCGAGGTGATCCGTTGCTATCTGGATGGATTAAGTATTACGCAAATCGCCGGAAAATATGCGCGCAGCCGTAAAACCATCAGCGGGCAAAAACAGACTGCACTGCGTAAATTGGGTCTGCGATCTGATTTGGAATTATTCAAATACAAAGAGCATTTCGGTGAAATTGTGCTGCATCACTGATGCATAAATTGTGTTCTGTGACGCGGATCAAGGCTTATTGGCCGCGCTGCACTGTCATGATGTTTACTAGAATGGTAGTTTATCAGTTATCACAGACACGATAACGGTGGATGACATTATGCAACTGACAATGCGTTGGTTTGGTCCGAAAGAAGATAAAGTTTCGCTGGAATATATTCGTCAGGTGCCGGGCGTGCGCGGCGTCGTGGGCGCGCTGTATGACGTGCCGGTAGGTGAAACCTGGCCGAAAGAGAAAATTAACGCGCTGGTTAAGCAGGTGCATGCCGCCGGGCTGACCGTGGAAGTGATCGAAAGCGTCAACATTCACGACGACATCAAAATCGGTCTGCCAAGCCGCGATCGTTACATCGAAAATTATCAGCAGAGCATCCGTAACCTGGCCGAAGCGGGTGTGAAAGTGATTTGCTACAACTTCATGCCGGTGTTCGACTGGATGAAGACCGACATGAACTACGTGCTGCCAGACGGCTCGCTCACCATGGCGTTCGAGAAGAAAGGCATTGATAAGAGCCTCGACGAAGTGGTGCAGGAAGTGCTGGGCAACGCCAATGGTTTCGCCCTGCCGGGCTGGGAACCGGAGCGTCTGGCAAAAGTGCAGGATCTGTTTGCCCAATACAAAGATGTTGATGACGCTAAGCTGCGTGAAAACCTCGCTTACTTTCTGAAAGCGGTGATCCCGGTATGTGAAGAAGTGGGCGTGAAGATGGCGATCCACCCGGACGATCCACCGTATTCGATCTTCGGCCTGCCGCGCGTGGTGAAGAACCGCGACGATCTCGACTGGATCTGTAACGTGGTCGATTCCGAGGCTAACGGCATCACGCTGTGTACCGGATCGATTGCCGAAGATCCGAGTAATGATGTGTACGCCATTCTGGCGGAGTTCTCGCGCCGCAAACGTATTCCGTTCGCCCATGTGCGTAACATCAAGATTATTCGGGATAAAGATTTCTACGAATGCGCGCACCCAACCGAATACGGTTCGCTGGATATGTATAAAGTGCTGCAATCAATGCATGACAACGGCTTCGATGGCTACATCCGTTCGGATCACGGCCGCTTTATCTGGGGCGAAACCGGCCGTCCGGGCTACGGTTTGTACGACCGCGCGCTAGGCACCACCTATCTGCTGGGATTGTGGGAAGCGCTGAGTAAGCGCTGAGTTGGGTGCGCTTTGTCCCTCACCCTAACCCTCTCCCGCAAGCGGGAGAGGAACTTTTTGCTCCCTCTCCCCGTGGGAGAGGGCCGGGGTGAGGGCATCAACGCGCAGCAGCCTTCACCGCACAAGCTATCAAACTCGCCTTCCCCACTTGCCGTTAAATATATACAGTCAAACTGTACATATTCAGCGGGGAATCACCATGTCAGAACATAACAAAGCCGTTGTGCGTCGATTCAATCAGCAGGTGATTGCCGAAGGCGATCGCCAGGCTTTCGATCAACTCGTCGGCGAAAACTTCATTAACCGCTCAGCGCCAGCCGGCGCGCCCAGCGATCGCGAAAGTCTTTGGCACACCTTCGATCAGATCCTGCGCCCCGCTTTCTCCCATCTTCAGGTGCACGTTGAAGATCAAATCGCCGAGCGCGATTGGGTCACCACGCGCAAAACAATAACCGGCGTTCACAGCGGATCGCTGATGGGCATCGCGCCCACCGGTTTACCCGTAACGATCGCGGTGATCGATATGGTGCGAATTGAAGAGGGAAAATACGCGGAACATTGGGGCATGAACACGCTGGCGGCGGTGATAACGCAGTTAAAGCAGTTTGCGTAACGCAGCCAGCCCTTTTTGCAGATCGTCGCGATCCTGCTGGTCGAGTGTTTCATTGATGCGCGCCGCAAGCCAGTCGGCACGCTGTTGACGTGCGGCCGCCAACGCAGCGCGCGCCTGATCGCTCAGCACAATCACCTGCGCCCGCGCGTCCTGCGCGCTTTTTTGTCGCAGCACCAAATCTTGCGCCTCGAGTTCGTTAATCACTAATCGCATGCTTTGATGCTTCACGCCGCGCAGCCGCGCGAGATCGGCGATAGAAAGCGCGTCATGGCTGTCGAGCAGATCTAAGGTTTCATATTGCGAGGTGCGCACGGTCGCGGTGCTGACGCGGACGTTACGTACCAAATGACTGACCATCTTACGGAGCTCTTCCGCCAGCTGCTGGGTTTCATTTTCAGTGCTCAAAGGGGCGATTCCTGCGCGCTATCGTCGGTCCATTATAGGAAACCTATTGCCTAATGCCTCAGTTAAGCACCCTATCAAATCACCGCACATTTCGTAGCGGCGCGATTTATCGCGCAATGAATTGCGCCGCTACAATGTGTGCTCTCAGTGATTAAGGGTTTTCATATCTTAACTGACGAGCATTAGGAAACCTATTGCCAGGCTTTAAACAACAAACTGGCATTCACGCCGCCAAAGCCAAAACCGTTGGAAAGCGCATAGGTCATTGCCGTCGGCTGTGGCTTGAGTGCCACCAGATTCAGCCCAACAGCCGCTTCATCCGGATGCTGCAGATTGAGCGTCGGCGGAGCAACCTGATCGCGCAGCGCCAGAATCGAGAAGATCGCTTCCACGCCACCCGCCGCACCGAGCAGATGTCCGGTGGCCGATTTGGTGGAAGTGATTGCCACCTTGCTGCCAGCAAACAGCGAGCTAATTGCTGCCAGTTCGCCCTTGTCGCCGACCGGCGTCGACGTGGCATGCGCATTGATATGCTGCACCTCGCTCGCCGTAATGCCCGCCTGCGCCAGCGCGGTTTCCATTGCCCGGCGTGCCCCTTCACCATTTTCCGGACCGGCGGTGAGATGGTAAGCGTCTGCGCTGGTGCCGTAACCCACCAGCTCCGCCAGCGGTGTCGCGCCGCGCGCCTGCGCATGTTCCAGCGATTCAATCACCAGCAATCCCGCGCCCTCACCCATCACAAAACCGTCGCGGTCGCGATCAAACGGACGCGAAGCCTGCTCTGGACGATCGTTAAAGCCACCCGACATCGCTTTCGCTGCGGCAAATCCGGCCAGGCTCACGCGATGGATCGCCGCTTCGGTGCCGCCGCACAGCGCAATATCCGCTTCGCCGCTGCGAATTAGCCGTGCTGCATCGCCAATCGCCTGGGCACCCGCCGCGCACGCCGTCACCGGCGCGCCAATTGGCCCACGAAAACTGTGTGCAATCGAAACGTGTCCGGCGGCCAGATTGGCGAGAAACGAAGGAATAGTAAACGGCGACAAGCGACGCGGCCCACGCTCGGCGGTGGTTTCAACCGCGTTGGCGATTTCGTTAAAGCCACCGATACCGGTGGCGATCACCGTGGCGGTGCGCTGCTGTTGCGCACTGTCCTGCGGGAACCAGTTGGCTTGCGTCAGCGCTTCATGCGCTGCCACCAGCGCGAACTCGATAAAGCGATCCATTTTCTTGCGATCTTTGGCGGCGATAATGCCGTCGGGATTAAAACCGTGCTGGGGATCCTGCTCCAGCGTCGGCACCTGTCCCGCCACTTTGCAGGCGATATCCTGCACCATCTCTGGCGGCAAGGCGCTGATGCCCGATTTCCCCGCTAGCAGCGACTGCCAAACCGCTTCCGTGCCGCAGCCCAGCGGCGATACCAGCCCCATGCCGGTAATGACAATTCGTTTCATTTTTCATTCCTTAATCTGCGGATGCTTACTTGCGCGTTAGCGTTATGACTGCGGCTGGTGCAGCGGCGGCGGCGCAAATTTCTGGGTGTTATCTCCAGCGCGTTTTTTCTGCAGATAATCATGGCGATAGTGCATCATCGGCTCCGCTGCCGGGCCGGGCACCATCTGATAGTTATCCAGCGTCAGCGGCTGGCCGTTTTCGCTATCGACCAGCTGCATCTTCACCGGACGCTGCGTAGCGCTTTCCACCAGCTGCATCTGGCGACCTTCCGGCGAGAAATGCGTGCTGCCCCACTCGGTGAGCGCCAGAATTACGCCGCGAAAATCGCGACCGACGGCCGTCAGGTGATATTCGAAGCGCGCCGGGCTGGTGCTGTAACACACCTTCTCCAGCAAGCCATCGTCCACCAGCTCTTTCAGCCGCCGCGACAATATGTTGGGCGCTACACCGCTGCTTTTCTGAAACTCATCGAAGCGCGTAAAACCGGCCAGCGCATCGCGCATAATCAGTATGCTCCAGCCATCGCCAATGCGCCCAAGGCTGCGCGCGATGGGACAAGGCATGTTGTGGAGCGTTTGGTTTTTCAAGGTTAGCTATCCCACATCGGTTTGATGGCGGATACTGTTGCAGAGTGACTTTCATTTTGCAAGTAACTTGCAGAATGAAAGTGATTTGGCGGTGGCTTCTTTGCACAAAAAAGTGCGCCGCTACGGTTGGGCGCACTTGATCGTAGCGGCGCGATTTATCGCGCGGATTGGGTCAGGTCCGTACCCGCAATCTCGCCTCAATCTTATCGGCGATCTTGGTCACCACATAGGCAATCACCATGTAAAACACCACCGCCACCAGGAAGGCTTCGAGGTAGTAGAAATTCAGCGCCGCGGTCAGTTGCGCCTGGGCGAAGATATCCACCACTTCGATGGCAAACGCCAGCGACAGCGCTTTCATGATCACCATAAAGGCGTTGGCCAGATCGGGAATCGCCGCCACGATAATCTGCGGGAACATCACGCGGCGGAACAGCTGGCCGCCGCTGTAACCGAGCGACAGCGCTGCATCCGATTGTCCGCTATCAAATGAGTTGAGCGCGCCCTTCCACACTTCCGCCTGAAACGCCGCGACGCAGGCGCTCAGGGCGACGATGATGATCACCCAGTTCGGCAGCGAGTGCGCATTCACTTTCACGCCAAACAGCGTGGCGACGAAATCCAGCGCCGGCGGCAAACCGTAATAGGCGAGGAAAATCACCACCACCATCGGCACGCCTTTAAAGGCAATTTTGTAGGCGATCACCAACTGGCGCAGCACAGGAATGCGGCGATGTTCAATAAAGGCAAACAGCCCGCCGAGCAGCGTTGAACAGATAAACACCGTCACCGCCATCAGCAGCGTCACCGGCACCGCATCGAGAATGCTCCAGAAGTCCGGCAGTAAAACCTCAAGATCAAACATGGTTTCTCTCCCTTATCAGACGCTGGTGAATTTGACGCGTGCAGCAGTTTTCGAGCTGTACTTCGCGTGACGTTGTTCGAAGAAACGGATAATCAACCAGGCCACGCCGCACAGCAGCGAATAGAGCACCGCCAGCACCAGATAAGTGCCGAACTGATATTGGTTGTAGTCGCGTTCCATGATCAGATGCGCAGTCGCCATTACATCCGCCGCACCGATGTACATCACCAGCGCCACGTTATGAATCAGATAGATAATCGCATTGCCGTAACCCGGCAGCGCATAGTGCACCGCTTGCGGACCGACAATACGCAGCATTTTCTGGCGGAAGCTGTAGCCCATGCTGTCGGCGGCGTCATGCTGGCCGCTCTCCACGGCGAGAAACGCCGGGCGCATCACTTCCGACAGATAACCGCCGTGATACAGGCTCAGGCCAATCATCGCCGCGATGTTGGCGGTGACAAAATCGCTGAAGCCAAACTGCTCGGCCACCAGCGGCAAGCCATAAAACGCGACAAACAGCTGCAGCACTACCGGCACGCTGCGCGCGTATGAGACGTATAAATCCACAAACTGGCTGATAACCGGGATGCGGCGCACGCGGAACACGGTGGCGATCAGCGCCAGGAAGAACCCGACGATCATCGCGACAAACATTATGCCAAGCGTCAACGGCAGCGCCGAGAGCAGCTCAGGAATCATCGAAGTCAGATTCACGGTGAAACACTCCTGCTAACAATGAAGCAACGCCCGGCTCAGCACCGGGCGCAGCTTTAGTGAATCCTTACTTCATGTACTTCGTGACGTCTTCGCCAAACCACTTCTGCGCCAGCTTATCCAGCGTGCCGTCCGCTTTCAGCTGTTGCAGAGTTTTGTTGATGTCATCGTTCAGCGCCTGGTTCTCGGCTGAACGGTGAATCAGCACGTAAGTGTTGTTGATGGCAACCGGCTCGCTGGCTTTGATCGCCAGTTTCTGGTTGTCGATCACCGTTTGCTCGCCGAGGTTCGAAGGCAGGATCAGCGCATCATATTTGCCACGCTGCACCTCTTTCAGACGATCCGGATAAGGCACGCCAGCGCTCGAAGCTTTGATCTCAACTTTGTCGTTCGGGTTGTCCTGCTGCCACTGTGTCACGAATTTGTACACGCCGCCGCCGGCGGTAACCGGCACAATCTTCTTGCCGACCAGATCTTTCATGCTGTTGATGGTGCTATCGCTGTGGCTGTAGATCTTCATCAGGCTGGCACCGATCGGCGCATCCGGGATCAGGAACTGTTTGCTGCGCGTTGGCGCTTTGTAATAACCGCCGGTCGCCATGTCATATTTGCCGGTGGCGAGGCCCGTTTCCTGGGCGATATCCGCCGCACCTTCCATCACAAATTTGTACTGCGGCAGTTTAGCGTTGATGGCTTTCAGCACGTCCGGCTCGTAGCCCTGCGGCTCGTGACCAATCGCGCCCCACGACAGCGGTTTAGACTCCGCCGCAGTGGCGATTTTGATGGTGCGCACCGCGTCGGCGAAGCTGTTACCGCTGATGAGTGCCAGCGCGATGATGCCAGGCGCGGCCAGGCGACGTAAAGTGGTTTTGATTGCAGGCATGTCGTTGATTCCTTTAATTATTAGAATACGCGTTCTGAATTGAGGAACTGAGCAAGTCGCGGCAGGGTTGGATTATCAAATATCTCAGTCGGGCTGCCCTGCGCGGCCACCACGCCCTGATCCATAAAGACGATGCGGTTCGAGATACTTTTGGCGAACTGCATTTCGTGCGTCACCAGCAGCGAGGTAATGCCGGAGGACGCCACATCTTTAATCACTTTCAGCACCTCGCCCACCAGCTCCGGATCGAGCGATGAGGTCGGTTCATCAAACAACATCACATCAGGACGCACCGCCAGCGCGCGGGCGATGCCGGTACGCTGCAGCTGACCGCCGGAAAGCTGCGACGGATAGTGATCGAGTTTGGCGCCCAATCCGACGCGCTCCAGCTCCTGCACGGCGATATCGCGCGCTTGCTGTTTGCTTTTGCGTTGAATGACGATCAGCGGATCCATCACGTTTTCCAGCACCGTCATGTTTTTGAACACGTTGAACTGCTGAAACACCATCGCGGTGCGCAGGCGGATCGCCTGGATCGCCGCTTTATCCGGTGCCTGATAATCCATGCGGATCTGATCGAGCTGAATGGTGCCCGACGCCGGTTTCGCCAGATAGTTAATGCAGCGCAACAGCGTGGTTTTACCGGTGCCGCTTGGCCCGATGATCGACACCACATCGCCGCGTTTCACCGACAAATCGACACCTTTCAGGATCGGCGTGCTGCCGTAAGAGAGCTTAATATCGTTGAGTTCTAACATGCAGCAGCCCTTATTTGTTCAGGTCAGCATGGCCAAGCACATGCATTAGACGGTTAGCCCAGCCAAAAATGGCGATGGCGTGGATCAGATCGATAATCTCCTGATCGTTCATGCCGACCGCGTGCAGTGCCGCCATATCTTCGGCGCTGGCTTCTGACGGCGTCACCGACAGGCGGCGGGCAAAACGGTAGATCGCCGCATCACGCTCGCCGAGCACATCCGCACGATCAAAGTAGATGGCGCTCACCACTGCATCACTTTCGGCCAGCTGCGCATGGCGACGCGCGTGCACCACCGCGCAATATTTGCAGCCGTTAACGATCGACGCGCCCAGCGCGCCGAGTTCACGATCCGCGCGATCCAGCCCGCCATCGACATACATAATGGCGTTGAAGAGCACGGTACGCGCCACGTAGCTGTCGGGATCGTGCGCTAACGTGCGCACATATTCGGAGATTTTCTTGTTGGATGGCGTCACTTTCATCGCATCGAGCTGCGCGGGCGTGGCCTCTTCTACCTCAACCGGCGCAATATACGGATGCCAGTGCAGCGGCTTGAGATTAACCGACGGAATCATGCAGACCTCAGCAAACGTAATCCGGCCGCGACGCGCGTCTGGAAGTTAATAAAAGCGATCAGCTCGGAGAGCGCCACAATCTGCGGATTGCTCAATCCGGTCTGCTCCAGCAGGCGAATGTGCTGCTCCGTGGCGTGCATTGGCTGCTGGGTAATGAGATCGGCGTGGCGCGCGATGCTCGCCAGCGGTTCTGGCAGATCGGTGGCGCCTGCCGCCAGCGCCAGCAGCGCCTCTGACGGCTGCAACGCCGCCAGCTGCGTCTGATAATCCTGTTGCAGCGCGGCATCGTTATTCAGCTGCGCCATGCGCTGCGCCAGCGCAAAACGTACATCCGGCGCTAAACCCTGATCGTCGTTGGGTGCCAGCACCGAGATGCGGCACTGCTCCGCGCCGTCAACAAATTCCGGACGCAGGCGGCGCGTGCCGTACAGCACATCTTCAGCGTTTAAGCCGACTGCGCGATCAATTGCGTCACTCACTGCGCGTTCTCCTGGTTGAGTAAGGGCGTGGAATCCACCCATTCATCGCCCTGCAATTCAGGGGTGTCAAAAGCCTGTAAGTTGGCGTAATGCTGCTCGACATCTTCAGCAAACAGCGAAGCGGTAATGCCGCGCACCAGACGATCGGCACCGGCGCTCACCGCCGGAATATCGCCGGAGACTTTGCCGTGCGTCAGCATCGCGGCATCGTTGAAGCAGTGAATGTGCGCCAATAGCGGGCATGCGCCTGGTGTCAGTTCGCGAAATTCAAAGGCGGGGCCGAGATCCGGCGCTTCCAGCAGATTGGCCCGCGGCGCGCCCATTTCGGGCTGATAACGTCCGTCGCGCCAGCTGCGGATATGTGGCGCGAGCGCGGCAAACTCCGGGCGGTCGTGGAAATCGTTACTAAAGCCGGTAGCCGCAATGAGGTAGTCGTAGCGCAGCGCGCCTTGCGTGGTTTCGATCAGCAGCCCATTGACCTCTTGCTTGACCGCTTTGATGCCGCAATCAAGCAAGAAGCGAGCATTGGCATGACGCGATACGCGCAGCGTCGATGAGCGCGGCGGCGGCGTTTGCGTGGTGGCGGTGTAATCGACAAACTTCCACTTCCACGCGTCCGGCAGCTGATGCATGCCGTGCACCACGCCCTGACTGCCGATGCCGGTCATTTTGTTGATGCGCGGCATCTGCTTACGACGAATCAGCAGATCCACCGCGCCCGCGCCGTTTTCCAGCGCGGTGGCGGCGTTATCCATTGACGATGCACCTGCGCCAATCACCGCGATGCGTTTGCCCTGCAGGGCAGCGAAATCAATGTCGTCGGCGGAGTGCGCCCAGAACTGGCGGCTAATACCTTGCAGGAAATCCGGCACGGCGAAGCCGCCAAGACCAGAACGTCCGGTGGCCAGCACCAAGCGGCGAGTGTATATGCGGCCGGTTTCGGCACCGCTTACATCGAGCGCAATCAGATCGCCAGCAAAGCCAATGTGGGTGACGCGCACATTGTTGCGCACCGGCAGATTCAGCACCTTGCGATACCAAATCAGATAATCCATCCACTGCGCTTTGGGAATTTTATCCAGCGCTTGCCAGGCTTCTTTGCCCCACTGCGCGGTGAACCACGCGCGGAACGTCAGTTGCGCCATGCCGAGCGCCGGGCCTTGTAGAGATTTCGGTGAACGCAGCGTTTCCATGCGCGCAAAGGTCACCCACGGACCTTCCAGCCCAGCGGGTGTGGCGTCATACGCCACCACATTGCTGATGCCGCTGAACTGCAATTTCGCCACCGCCGCCAGCCCGCACATGCCCGCGCCGATCACCACCACGTCACGCACGGGTGCGCCATCCTGCGTGCGCTCGGGCACCCAGGATTTAGCGGGCAGTTCAAGATATTCCAGATCCTGCTGAAGCTGAGCTTCCAGCGCGGCAAGGCCATCGGCGGCATAAGTCATACATGTTTTCCCAGAAATAAGCGGCGGCCAGGGTGCGGACGAAACCACCAAATCGCGTAAGTGATTGTGCATTTCCATTATCCTGATAACACATAGTTAATGGTCATTAATCACTAAATCACATAGTAAGAGCTAAGGTTTCGCATAATCCTCTTGCCCTAAAACAGAGTCAATAATCGCGCTCAGCTTTTGACCAATGGATTTCTTATATCTTATGCCGGAAATGTTATAAGGCTTTTAAAAGAAGATTTTCATACGCAAGCTGATGACTGAAATCACGTACATTCCGTAGCGGCGCGATTTATCGCGCAAAACATTGCGCCGCTACAAAATACGATTGGGGTGAGATATTTAATCCTGATTAATCAACCGCATAATACGCGGATGCTCGCTGGCGGGCAGACGCTCAAAACCCGGCAGCAAATCGGCGGCCGCGCTGGCTAACGCCTCAACCAGCGCCTGCGCGGCAGCTGAAATCTGTCTTCCCTGCGGCGTGATCACGCCAAAGTAGTAGGGAATATCCTCCTCAATTGGACGAATCGCCACACCGGCCAGCGGCATGCCCCAACCGGTGACCGGTTCGAGAATCGCCACGCCCAGCCCGGCGCGCACGCAGCCAAGAATATTGGCGGAGGAGTTGGTTTCGATGGTTTCGTGCAGCGGCGTTTTGACCATTTTCAGCGCCTTTTCGTAGCGCCCGCGCAACCGCTGCGGGCTCCACGGTGCAATCAAACGGCGTCCCGCCAGGCTGCTTAACGACAGCTGAGATTGCGCCGCCAGCTCGTCATGCTCTGGCAGCGCCACCACGCATTGCGACTGGCCAATCCAGTGCAGCTCCACCGCGTGATGCTCCAGCGGCAAACTGCATAAACCGAGATCGGCTTCGGCAGTGATCACCGCATGCGCCGTCTGCACGGCGGATTCGCTGATGATCTGCACTTTATTCTGCAGGTTCAGCGCGGCCAGCGCCTGCGGCAGCAAACCCGCCGCCAGTGCCGGCGTGGCGGCGATGCTCAGCGGACGATGCTGCTGATGGGCGATCTCCTGCGCGCGCAGGCGAATCTGCTGCAGTGAGAGCAGCGCTTTCTGCACGTATTGATGCAGCTGCAGCGCCTCTTCCGAAGGATGAATGCGCGGCCCGTTGCGGATAAACAACGGATAACCCAGCGATTGTTCCAGCTCCTGAATCAAACGCGACACCGCCGGCTGCGAGCGATTGAGCGCCTTCGCCGCCGCCGTGACGCTACCGGCAGAGATCACCGCCGAAAAGGCTTCCAGCTGCCGCAAATCCAGGTCGTTTAAAATGGTCATCGCGCAATTTTTCCCTAACTCATTGATCGTTCCCGACATTGGCGCGGGAAAGTTTTCATCATAGAGAGAGTGGTGGGAATTAGCCACAGGGTGGAAAGTGCGCATTGCCCCTCACCCTGGCCCTCTGCCGCAGGCGGGAGAGGGAATTGTTAGACTCCGCAGCGGCCAGTTTCCTCTCACTCTGGGAGAGGGAATTGTTAGACTCCGCAGCGGCCAGTTCCCTCTCCCTCTGGGAGAGGGTTAGGGTGAGGGAAATCACAACTTATCCGTCAGCTCACGCTGATGCTCATGCAACAGGCGCAGCATCTCGCGCAGAAACCGATCTTCGTTGCCCTTCTGCCAGGCAATGCTCAATGGCAATCCTTTAATCTGCTCCGGCAGATCCAGCGCAATATAGCTAACGCTGTCGCTGTTCATGGTGCGATACGAGGCGGGCACCACCGCCAATCCCAGCCCCGCAGCAACCAGGCTCAGGATGGTTTGCTTCTCTTCAGCAAACTGCGCGATGTGCGGCGTGAATCCCGCCAGTTTAAACAAGCTCATGGTGAGATCGTGACTGTGCGGGCGTGTGCGCCGGTCTGGAATGATTATCGCTTCGTGTTGAAAATCAGCCACCGCCACCCGTTCACGATCCGCCAGCACATGCTGAATCGGCACCGCCAGCACGCAGCTTTCGCGCGTGATAAAGCGCACCGCTAATGACGCATCAATACTTTGCGGCTCGCGAATAAAAATCATATCCAGCCAACCCGACTTTAATTTCGGAATTAAATTAATGGTTTTGTCTTCAATAATATGAATATCGCTGTGCGGATGCAGCGGAACAAATAAATTAAGTAACGCCGGAACTAATCCACGCGCGGCACTATCAATCGCGCCAATACGTAATGTGCGGCGTTCATCTTTTAATCCCACTTTAAAACGTTTCGCCAGCGCATCAAATTGATCGATTAATTTGCTGGCGTCGTCAAAAAAGAGCGCGCCTTCGGCAGTTAATGAAACATTACGCGTCGATCGATTTAACAGACGCACGCCGAGGTCCTCTTCCAGTAAACGAATGAAGCGAGAAAGTGACGCAGGCATCATTTCCATCTTTTGTGCGGCACGACCAAAATGCAGTTCTTTACCGACCGCAACAAAGCAACGCAATTGATTTATATCCACATTCCCCTCACCCGTTGATTATGCAAATAGTTTATATAATCCACATCTGATGATAAGCCAAAGTAAAACTGCATACTGAACTCGATTACAAAAAATAACACCACCCTACACAATCTGGAGCACTTTAATATGAACTCTCACCTCGAAAAAAGGGTGATGCGTAAAGTGACGTTACGCATTGTGCCCTTCATCATGCTGCTCTACTTCATCGCTTTTCTCGATCGCGTCAATATTGGTTTTGCTGCATTAACTATGAATCAGGATTTAGGTTTCTCGCCCACGGTATTTGGCTTTGGCGCTGGAATCTTTTTCCTCGGTTATTTTCTATTTGAAGTACCGTCGAATTTAATTCTGCATAAAGTCGGCGCCCGCATCTGGATTGCGCGCGTCATGATCACATGGGGATTGGTGTCCGGCTGCATGGCATTTGTGCAGGGCACCACCAGCTTCTACCTGCTGCGCTTTCTGCTTGGCGTGGCAGAAGCCGGTTTCTTCCCCGGCATCATCCTCTATCTCAGCTACTGGTTCCCGGCGGCGAAACGAGCGCAGGTCACCGCCATCTTTATGGCTGCGGCCCCACTTTCCACTGCGTTAGGTTCGCCCATTTCCGCCGCATTACTGGAGATGCATGGCCTGCTTGGCTACGCCGGTTGGCAATGGATGTTTGTGCTGGAAGCAATACCGGCACTGATATTCGGCATCGTGGTGCTGTTTTACCTCACCGATCGCCCGGCGAAAGCCAAGTGGCTCACCGATGAAGAACGGGCGTGGCTGGAAAAGACCATGCAGGCCGAAGAACAGGCGCGCGCGGCCAATCAAAGCCACAGCAGCGCCTGGCGCGGACTGGCCGATAAGCGTGTGTTAGCGCTGGCGCTGGTCTATTTCGGCACATCCGCAGGCTTGTACACGTTGGGCATTTGGTCACCGCAAATCATCCGCAGCTTCGGCGCGTCCTCAATAGAAATTGGTTTCCTCAACGCCTTCCCGGCGGTACTGGGCGTGATCGGCATGATTCTGTGGGCGCGCCATTCGGACCGCACCAAAGAGCGCAGCTGGCATGTTATCGGTGCCTGTTTGCTGGCGGCTGCCGGACTGATTTATGCCGGGAACGTCAGCACGCTGTTTACGGTGATTATCGCCCTGACGCTGGTCACCGTCGGCATCAGCGCCTCCAAACCGCCGCTGTGGAGCATGCCGACGCTGTTCCTGAGCGGTCCCGCGGCGGCCGCGGGCATCGCCACCATCAACTCTATCGGCAACCTTGGCGGTTTTGTCGGCCCGATGATGATTGGCGTGATCCGTCAGCAAACGGGCAGCTATACGTGGGGACTCTATTTTGTTGCCGGGCTGCTGGTGCTATCGGCGATTGTAGTTCTGATTCTCTCTGCCCGCGGCAAAACACCGCATCCCGCAGAGCTTGCTCATCCTCATACACATTGACCTAACTGGAGAAACATCATGCGTAACTACTCAATTGCCGCGATTCCTGCGGATGGTATTGGCCCGGAAGTGATCTCTGCTGGCGTAGCCGTGCTGCACGCGTTGACGCGTCACGATCCGCAGCTGACGTTTACGGTGCAAACCTTTGACTGGGGCTCGGATTACTACAAGCAACACGGCGTAATGATGCCGGAAGATGGCCTGCAAACGCTGAAGACGTTTGATGCGATTTACTTTGGTGCGGTCGGCGCGCCCGACGTGCCGGATCACATCACGCTGTGGGGTTTGCGTTTGCCAATTTGTCAGGGCTTTGACCAGTACGCCAACGTGCGTCCGACCAAAATTCTGCCGGGCGTCACCTCGCCGCTGCGCAATCGCGGCCCCGGCGATCTCGACTGGGTGATTGTGCGGGAAAACTCAGAAGGCGAATATTCCGGTAATGGTGGGCGCGCGCATCGTGGTTTGCCGGAAGAAGTCGGCACCGAAGTGGCGATCTTCACCCGCGTTGGCGTGACGCGCATTATGCGTTATGCCTTCAAACTGGCGCAGTCGCGTCCACGCAAGCTGCTGACGGTGGTGACCAAATCCAACGCCCAGCGTCACGGCATGGTGATGTGGGATGAGATTGCCGCTGAAGTGGCGCAGGAGTTCCCGGATGTGCAGTGGGATAAGATGCTGGTGGATGCGATGACGCATCGCATGACGCTGCATCCGCAGAGCCTCGATACCATTGTCGCCACCAATCTGCACGCCGATATTCTGTCGGATCTGGCCGGAGCGCTGGCGGGCAGTTTAGGCGTGGCGCCCACCGCCAATATCGATCCTGAACGTCGCTTCCCGTCGATGTTCGAACCGATTCACGGCTCGGCGTTTGATATCACCGGCAAAGGCATCGCCAACCCAATCGCCACGTTCTGGACGGCGGTGCAGATGCTGGAGCATCTCGGCGAGCGGGATGCTGCGGCGCTGATTATGCAAGGTATTGAATATGTCTGCGCTCAGGGCATTTTGACACCGGATGTTGGCGGCACAGCGAATACGGCAGAGGTGACGAAAGCGGTGATAGCGTTTATTGAGGCAAAAGCTACCGTGGCAGAAACCATCTGATTTTATCCAGTGCGCATCCTGTCATCGCACATTGCTTAGCGGCGCGATTCATCGAGCAATGAATTGCGCCGCTAAGACCTATACATTCTGTGATTTTGATTTGCACCTGCTGCGCTTTTCATTAAAAGTCTTTGCATCCTTCTGTTTTCGCAGGACCTCGCATGATCGACTCAGGCAGAGAAGCCAGACCGAATTCCCATCGCACCCTGCTGTTAGCGTTGTTGGTTGCCGTGACCTTCTTTATGGAAAACCTCGATGCCACGGTGATCACCACCGCGATTCCGCAGATGGCGCGCGACTTCGCCTCCAGCCCGGTAGCGCTGAACATTGGCGTCAGCGCCTATTTATTGGCGGTGGCAGTGTTCATTCCCATGAGCGGCTGGCTGGCGGAGCGCTTTGGCGCGCGCACGATATTCGCCAGCGCCATCCTGATTTTCACCCTCGCCTCGATCTTTTGCGGCTTGAGCGACACGCTGCCGACGTTCACGCTGAGTCGCATTCTGCAAGGGATTGGCGGCGCGATGATGGTGCCGGTCGGTCGCATGGTAGTGCTGCGCGTCACGGAGAAAAAGGAGATGGTGAAAACCATCGCCTTTATTACCTGGCCGGGTTTGATTGCGCCGGTGCTCGGCCCGCCGCTGGGCGGATTGATTGTCACCTACGGGCATTGGCCGTGGATTTTCTGGCTCAATATTCCGCTCGGCATCCTCGCCATTATCGCCACCGCTTATCTGGCGCCGCAGTTTAAAAGCGAACAGCGGGGGCCGTTTGATGTGCGCGGCTTTGTGCTTACCGCCACCGCCTGCACCTCATTAATTATCGCGCTGGAAGCGCTCGGGCAGATGCATCTCAGTTTTGGCATTCCGCTGCTGCTGCTGGGCATGCTGTGCAGCTGGCTGGCGTATCGTCACAGCTTCCGCCATGCGCAGCCGTTGCTGCCGTTTAGCGCGATGAAAATTGCCACCTTCCGCAATGCGGTGATTGGCGGCTCGTTCTTCCGCGCCTCAATCAACGCGGTGCCCTATTTGCTGCCGTTGCTGTTTCAGCTTGGCTTTGGCTGGAGCGCGGCGCAGGCCGGTGCGATGGTGCTGTGGGTATTTGCCGGAAACCTGGCGATGAAGCCAGCGACAACCTGGTTGATGAAGCGCTGGGGCTTTCGTCGCGTGCTGATGTTCAATGGCATGATCAGCCTTGCAGCGATGCTCGGCTGCTTGCTGCTCAATCCGTCGCTGGGCTACTTCGCGATTGCCGCGATTCTGTTTGTTGGCGGGCTGTCGCGCTCGCTGCAGTTCAGCTGCTACAACAGCTTGGGCTTCGCCGATGTGCCGCAAAACAAGATGAGCGATGCCTCGGTGGTGTTCAGCATCTTCTTCCAGTTCAGCATGAGCGCGGGTATTGCGCTGGCGGCGCTGTTCCTGCGCGCATCCATGTTGTGGCAGGAGCATAGCGAAATTGCGCAAAGCGATATTCATATCGCCTTTGCCGGTGTGGCGCTGTTGGTGCTGCTGTCGCTGTTTGACGTAACGCGACTGGAGAAAAACGCCGGTGCGCAGGTGCTGGTAAAATAATCCCAACGCACTATTTATGGTTAAAAAGCAGAAATAGTGCGCTTCGCTTAAAATAATCCCTTTTTTATTAGCATTTATATTTATTAAACCCCTTTTAAGATTATGGCTAATGATCTGGTCGCCACTCTTTCTCTAAGAAAAAAAATAAAAGCATCAGGAATTTTAATTCATTTCATCACGTTGGAAGAGAAAAAAATTATAAGCGCAGCGGTCAATTATTTTCTCTCACCCATTAATCGCGAAGCTTTAATTATCTTTTTTGCCAAATCAACTTATTTTAATTATGAAAAATAACTGAACGATTTCAATCCTCTTAGGATAATTCCTAATTCCAATTGGTTGTACGTTTGGCTTTTAGGGCTAACCTTAAGTAGCAAATGAAATATGCGTTATCCCCTTTATCTGAGGTATTCATTATGACAGCACCACGTGGCGGTTCTGGCAATTTTGCCATGGACCCGGAAAGAGCCCGCGAAGCGGGTAAAAAAGGCGGCCAATTAAGCGGCGGCAATTTTCGTAATAATCCAGAACGTGCGATTGAAGCGGGACGAAAAGGCGGTAAAAAAAGCCGTCGAGTCGTCGATAAATCTCCCGCATAACGTTATTGCGGCTGGCCGGTAATTCGGCAACAGCCGCAATCTCCTTTTATTTATTTGTCAGGAAAATATTATGAGCCACAACAGCGAAGAGCACTTTCTCGATTGGGTAAAAGATGCCCATGCCATGGAAAAACAGGCTGAAAGCATGCTGGAAAAAATGGCCTCGCGCCTTGAACACTATCCCGACCTTAAACTGCGTATCGAGCAGCATATTGTTGAGACTCGTGAACATCAGACGCTGGTGCAGAGCGTGATCGATCGCTACTCCACTTCTCAATCGGTATTGAAAGATCTCGCCGGCAAAATCTCCGCTTTCGGTCAGTCGATTGGCGGCGTGATGGTGGAAGATGAAGTGGTGAAAGGCGCGATCAGCGGCCACGTGTTTGAGCACCTTGAGATTGCCAGCTACACCTCACTGATTGCGGCGGCGCAGCATCTCAACGATCACGAAAGTGCCGATATCTTCTCGCGCATCCGCGAGCAGGAAATCGCCATGGCCGACTGGACCTTGACGCATTTGCCGGACGTGACCGAACAGTATTTGATTCGCTCCGCTACGCCAGGCGTGGAAGCTAAGAAGTAGCTCCCGCACGATTCTTCCATTTTTCGCAACAATGACTTCGCTAACCCGGCTATTCTGCCGCTAAATTGTCTGTGCGAACCTTATGGCAAGGCTCGGGATTATCCCGAGCAACACCTAAGGAACCGCAACATGAAACTCTATCACTTCCCGCTTTCTGGTCATGCTCACCGCGCACGTCTGTTCCTGTCGCTGCTGGATTTACCGCATGAAGTCATCGATGTTGATCTCAAATCTGGCGAAAACAAAACGCCGGAATTCCTCGCCATGAATCCGTTTGGTCAGGTGCCGGTGCTGGAAGATGACGGCGTGTTTATTGCCGATTCCAACGCCATTCTGGTCTATCTGGCGAAGAAAAGCGGTCGCAGCGAATGGTTGCCGGAAGATGCGCAGGGCGCGGCGGCGGTACAGCGCTGGCTCACCGTGGCAGCCGGTGATATCGCCTTTGGTCCGGCTGCGGCGCGTTTGATTACCGTATTTGGCCGCCCGTTCAATCCAGAAGAGGTGATTGCCCGCGCGCATCTGGTGCTGTCACGCATTGAGCAGCATCTTGAAGGCCGTGAATGGCTGGTTGGCGATCGCCCGACTATCGCCGACGTCGCGCAGTACAGCTATATCGTGGGTGCGCCAGAAGGCAATGTCGATCTCTCCGGCTATCCGGCGGTGAACGCGCTGCTGCGTCGCATCGAAGCGCTGCCGGGCTTTGTGCCCTTCCCTCAAACTGCGGCTGGCCTGCGCAGCATCGCCTGAGTCCACCATCATGAGCAAGAAACGGCCGGTTTGGCATCAGGGTGAAATTGCGCTTCAGCAACAGGCGGGCGTGGCGGAACGCATGGCGGACGTTGGCCAGCGCGTGATCCGCGATCACATGCCCGATCAACACCGCGACTTCTACGCTCAGCTGCCGTTTATTGTGGCGGGCAGCGTGGATGCGCACGGCGATGCGTGGGCCACGCTGCTGGAAGGCCAACCCGGTTTTATCTTCTCGCCGAATGCCACCACGCTGGATATCGAGGCGCGTCCGCATCAAGGCGATCCCGCGGCGGCGGGCATGCAGGATGGCGCGCCGATTGGGCTGCTGGGCATCGAACTGCATACGCGGCGACGTAACCGCATGAACGGCGTGCTGCAGGCGATTGGCGCTGGTTTTCGCGTGCAGGTGGAACAGAGTTTTGGCAACTGCCCGCGCTATATCCAGCTGCGTGACTTTCACTTTGCACATCCTCCCGCTGAACCTTATCGCGGTGAGGTGGAAACCCTGAGCGCGCTGGATGATGCCGCGCGCGCCAGCATCGGCGCGGCGGATACCTTTTACGTCGCCACCTATGCCGAACGCCAGGTTGATGCCTCGCATCGCGGTGGTAAACCGGGTTTCGTGCGCGTCAGTGAAGATGACCTGCTGACCATTCCCGACTTCAACGGCAATCTGTTTTTCTCCACGCTGGGCAACATTCACCAGAATGGCAAAGCGGGGTTGCTGTTTATTGATTACGCCAGCGGCGACACGCTGCAGCTGAGCGGCGATGCCAAAGTGATTCTCGACTCGCCCGAGATCGCCGCCTTTCAGGGTGCCGAGCGGCTATGGACGTTTCGCCCGCGCCGTATCGTGCGTCGTCGTGCCGCCCTCGCCTTACGCTGGTTAACGCCGCCGGATGGCGTCGCACCCAGTTCGCTGATGACCGGCGACTGGCAAGCCGCCGACGAACGCCTGCGTGCAGCAGATCTGGCATCGCGCTGGCGTCCGTTCAAGGTGATTAAGGTGGTGGATGAGAGCGCCACGATCCGCTCGTTTCATTTAGTGCCGGATGATGGCGCGGGTCTGTTGCCGCATCTGGCCGGTCAACATCTGCCGATTCGCCTGCAGTTGCCCGGTACGGATAAGCCGCTGATGCGCGCCTACACGCTTTCGGTCGCGCCATCGGAGAATTTTTACCGCATCAGCGTCAAGCGCGATGGCGTGGTATCGCGTTACCTGCACGATCATCTTCACACCGGAGATACGCTGGAAGCGCGTGCGCCGGCGGGTGATTTTACTCTCGACGCCAGCGAACCACGTCCGGCGGTGCTGCTTGCCGCCGGCGTGGGCATCACGCCGATGCTGGCGATGCTGCGACATCTGATATACGAAGGAGTGCGCAAACAGCGCCTGCGCCCTACGTTTCTGTTCCAGTCGGCGCGCAGCAAAGCCGAGCGCCCTTTTGTGCGCGAACTCGACCAGTTGCTGGCGGCGGCGCACGGCGCGGTGAAACTGGTGCGCGTGCTAAGCCAGACGGCGGATGCAGAACCGGATGTTGATTACGATTTTGCCGGCCGCATCGATATGGCGCTGCTCTCGCGGGTGCTGCCGTTTAACGATTACGACTTCTATCTGTGCGGTCCGCCGCAATTTACCCAGGCGCTGTACGACGGGCTGCGCGCCTTGAATATCGCCGACGATCGCATTCACGCCGAAGCCTTTGGGCCGTCGTCGCTGCAGCGCACCAACGATATTGTTAAAGAAGCAAAACCGCTATTGCCGGTAGCAACCCAATCGGTGCCGGTGAAGTTCATGGATTCACTGAAAGAGGCGCGTTGGGCGCCGGATACCGGTTCGCTGCTTGAGCTGGCTGAAGCGCGTGGCCTAAGCCCAGCGTACAGCTGTCGCGCCGGACATTGCGGCAGCTGTAAAACCAAACTGCTGCAAGGCGCGGTGACTTACCCAACGCCACCGAGCGCGCAAGTGGCGGATGATGAAGTGCTGATCTGCTGCGCGCGGCCGGCGCAGCAGGAGGATGAGGTGCAGGCGATTCAGCTGGCGCTGTAAGATTTATCACGCTTTGTTTTTGTAGATATCAGGCCGGGTAATCGTCCACGCGTAGTTCGGCTGGTTAATCGGTTGATAGCCAAACTTTTCATACAGCCACGGCGCCGTGCTGGTGAACAGCGTAATTCTGCGCAGCCGCGCAAAAACCGGATGCGCATGAATACACGCCATCAACCAGCGTGCCAGGCCGTTTCCCTGATACGCGTCGAGCACGTAAACATCGCACAGATAAGCGAAGGTGGCGTAATCCGTGATGAGCCGCGCAAACCCAATTTGTTCGCCCTGATGGTAAAGACCAAAGTTAAGGCTGTTTTGTACCGAAGCATTGACCGTCTCTTCATCAATGCCTGCTGCCCATGTCGAAGTGGTGAGATAACGGTGTATGGCGGCGAGGTCCAGTTTATTTTCATCCGTGCTGATCAAATAACCCTGTTTGTTCCACTCTTCTATGACGAACTCACTCATCTCTGCGGCCTACGATAATTGGGTTGGGGTGTAAGAGAATTTATGAAGGATTGTTGTGGGCGACAAGCGATTCTTTATTTGGACATAGCTGCTGTGGTTAGGCTGATTTCTGGAGTTAACCTTTTTACAGGCTTATCAATAATTCAATTGGCAGTGCTGATTTTATCAAACAAATTTTAGAGATAAATACTTATATCCAACTGTTTTATATTAAATAAAAAAAAATAAAAACTACGCCATTCAAAAAAAACATTAGTTCAAAACGTTAGATCAACCCATAAGAAGCCCTAACAATTTTTGGCACTATATTCCATTCATTGTTACTATCACCCACGGTTATTACATGGTTAATGAGGGAACGATGGCATTGAATGGAACACTTATTCTGAACGGCGCGGATTACGCACCATTAAACATCTATGGCGTCGGCGTTTTCATGGCGTTTTCTGGTAACGGCGCTTATCGAAATCGAGGTGGATGCGGCGCAGCTTCGGGTGACGGCCCATTGCCACCCGGGAAATACTGGGTTGTCGATCGCGGCGCGGGTGGTTTCTTTGGTAAGCGAAAGGCGGAATTACAGGACGCCTGGAACAAGTACACGAAAGGCGTGGCCTTTGGCCGAAGTGAATGGTTTGCACTCTATCGGGAGGATGCAGCCATTGACGACGAAACCTGGTATGAGGGCATGCGCCGCGAATTATTCCGGCTTCATCCGGGAACCGTGTCAGAAGGTTGCATCACCATCCCCCACAACTCCGATTATGCGCGTATCCGCCAGGCGTTTATGAACACATTAATGGTGCCCGTGCCAGGCAAGCCTTCGCTGATGGCCCGAGGATTAATTGAGGTTGTTGCCAATGGCTCAAACACTTGCCCGTAGGGCCGCAAAATGCGTTTTCTTCATACTAGTAACGCTGGCTGTGGGCAGATCGCTCGGTGGCGCTGAAACGTACATCTCACAGAATTTCGCACGAAAGGTTGCCGTGTTAATAAGCGGCGAATCCAACATTGAAACTCTCTACGACGCCTATTTCTACATTGATGTTGTCATCGTGGTGTCCATCACCACGGCTATTTACTTAATAACCATGAAGTTAATCAAAAAAATAAGGAGCAAGTAAAATGCCAAACCCTCCGTATATGTGGCTTAAAGATGATGGTGGCGCAGATATTCGAGGATCTGTCGATGTTCACGACCGTGAAGGCAGCATTGAAATTATCGGCATGAGCCACGGCATTAACCTGCCAGTGGACGGATCTAACGGTAGGATCACCGGTACGCGCCAGCATTCATCAATGATGATTGAGAAAGAAGTGGATAGCTCCACGCCTTATCTGTACAAGGCAGCAGCCACCGGGCAGACGCTAAAAAGCGCTGAACTTCGCTTCTATAACATTAGCGATGCTGGCCAGGAGGTTTGCTATTACACGGTGCTGATGGAAAACGTGAAAGTCACCGGCGTTAACTGCGGCGTGGCAAATGTGAAGCTTGCAGGCAATGACAAACTAAACCATACGGAAAGCGTCAGTTTGCAATATGAGAAAATCACGTGGCGAATTGTGGATGGCAATATCCAATACACGGATGCATGGAACGAGCGTCCAACCGCTTAAAACAACCTTCCTGCTTTTGAGATGCAGAGACTCAAGCACCACGTCGAGCCGTAATCGTCGCAAGATTGTATGAAGAGTGATGAAACCCAGAAAAGCAAAAACCAGCCATAAGCTGGGTTTTCAGAATGTTGGTGCCCGGACGCGGAATCGAACCACGGACACGGGGATTTTCAATACCATCTCAGAAAGTGACCGGCAAAAGCCGGTCAAAAGAATTTTTTACATAACAAGGATGTTTTGCTTAAAGACAACTCATATGTAGAACACAATTTTTCGTTCATAAGTAACTTACCGATTAATTACGTTATTATTTACGTCTAAAATCTGTACGCTTCTCATCACTTTCACTGATTGACCTAATAACTTTGCATGGGTTTCCAGCAGCGACAACATTACTAGGGATATCACGATTGACCACACTACCTGCACCAATGACTGTATTATCGCCTATTGTAACTCCTGGTGTTATCGTCACTCCCGCGCCAATCCAAACATCATTCCCAATTTTTACAGGAAGTGCATATTCTAAACCTGCAGCCCGACGAGCAGGATCAAGGGGATGTCCTGCCGTGTAGATTCCTACGTTAGGTGCAATAAACACGTTGTTTCCTATGTCTACTCGCGCTCCATCGAGGATAACTAGATTATGGTTTGCGAAGAAATTTTCTCCGACAAAAATATTCGTACCGTAATCACAAAAGAAAGGGGCTTCAATTGTGATGTTTTCACCAAGGCTGGCTAAAATATTTGTCAAGGTTTTCTTCTTTTCGATTTCCTCTGCCGGGCTAAGGTTGTTGAAATGGAAGCAGGCCTCTTTGGCATTTCTTCTCTTCAACAAAATTTCGGGATCGTTGTTGGCATCATATAGGCAACCATCAACTACGTGAGTTAAGGAGTTAATTAAATCTTTCATATTCGCTCTCTTTTTCTTTTATTTTTGGCTTAGTTATCTAACGGTAGCTTTACTTCTTCCGTCTCTTGACTGGTAAATTAACGTGATAAATGCAATAAGTATTAGCAATGCGACCGGAACCATAGCTAGCCTCAAGGTATAATGCTCACCAATAAATCCAAGAGCAGGCGGCCCAACAAGAAATGAAATATAGCCTGCTGTTGAAGCGATAGTGACCCGTAAGTGACTATTTTTACCACTTTCGCCTGCAGTGGAAAGTGCTAGAGGAAATCCAAGGGATGCCCCCAAACCCCACAGCAATACTGCAACAGCAACCAGGAGTGGTGATGGTGAGAAAATAACGGTGATAAGCCCCACCAGTGCGGCAGCGGCACTCCATTTCAGAACAAGAAATTTGCCGAGCTTATCGACTACAGGAGTTCCGCAAAAGCGTCCAACCACCATGCAAAGTGTGAAGCCTGCGTATATCATCAGTCCTTGAGTTTCGCCGAACTCATGTCCATCTATCATGAGCAAGGGTAGCCAATCGTTAGCGCTTCCTTCCGCGAGCGCCATAGCAAGAACAACGATACTAATTACAATTAAACTTGGGTCTTTTAACTCATCAAAAATCTTCCTGAAATATCCCTTTTTATTGTCATCATGGGCATTCGAGTTTGTGTGTGGAAAACGCTTCATCAACATCACAATAACAACCAGTAAAAGGGCTGAGACTAAGGCCAGATGTTGCACCGTTGAGACATTTTGTGATGATGCGGCCATACCAGATAGCGCGCCCAGGAATGTTCCCAGGCTGAAAAAACCGTGCAGAAGAGTCATAAGGGATTTCTTCAACTCACGCTCAATCTCAGCACAGCAGATATTTATGGCGACTTCCGCCCAGCCCAAACCCACTCCAAACATAAATAATCCAGCGCCCGTCAGCCCAAAGCTTTGTGCCCCAAGCCCTGCAGCCAGCAACATCAGACCAGCACTTAGTAAGAACATCCCCAGAAGAGAGCAGATTTTTACGCTGAACTGATTCAATAATTTACCGGCGCTTAAAATGCCCGCCATGCATCCTGATGAGAAACTGAACAGGATGAATCCCATCTCTTCCGTCGAAGCAGACAACCCGTTACGTATCGCTGGCGTCCTGCTTATCCATGAAGCAAGGGAGAATCCATTCATGAGAAAAAACAGATAGAGCACTTTAAGTCCGACTTGGCCTTTCATGGGAACCTCAGAGGATAGAATGCATTAGCACCTGTCGTACTTAAGTACGACAGGTGCTAATGCTGACACTCTCCAGCAACAAAATCAATCAGCCTTTCAAATCAAGATCGATCCAGTGTCAACTTTGTTAAGAGGGTTTTCAGATCTTCACGGGAGAGTGTTTCAGTGCTGAGATGCTGATGAACGGTAAATCCCTCAATGATGGCATCAAGGATTACAGCAAGCTTGTAATCAAAGTGAAGTGACAGAGCATCGCGACTTCTACGCAGCCATTCCTGAGAGATAAGACGGATATCTGCATTTCGCGATGCGTAAGCGTACAGCTCGAAACTCATTAGCATATTACGAGGTGCAGCGACAATATCTCCACAAATCAGGTCTATAACTGCTTCAATGGCTTCACCGGTATCCTTTGCTGATACCAAACGCAACCTGAAATTAATCGATACCTGCTCTGCAAGTAGTGTAAAAGCCGCTTCGAGAATTTCGTCCACAGTTTTGAAGTGATAAGTCAGCGTGCCCGGCGAGATTCCGGCCTGTG
The DNA here is from genome assembly GCF_028048155.1 of Pantoea leporis. Lineage (NCBI taxonomy): Bacteria > Pseudomonadati > Pseudomonadota > Gammaproteobacteria > Enterobacterales > Erwiniaceae > Pantoea > Pantoea leporis. The sequence goes on along the minus strand of NZ_JALMEU010000006.1, from coordinate 125,711 downwards.
CAGATATCTTACGGGCGGTTGCTCCTGCCACACCGCTGTTGATAATAACATCCTGAGCGGCCGCTATGATTCTGCCGCGCATGTCCTGTTCTGAAGAATGTGCTGCCATGAGCGTTCTTTACCTTAAATTGCTCGTGAAGATCACAATAATCCCGGTTTGAGATATCCTAATCCGCATTGAACATGATGAACAACTGCCGGGACCATGACCAAGCATCCATGACATATTAAACGTTCACATGTTAGCATGCGCTGAAACAGGAGGTGGACTCAATGGCTGAAGAAATAAAAAATAATATTCAGAGTAATTTAAGGCTGTTGCTGTCTTCATGTAATTCTATTGCAGACATGTGCCGTAAGACTGAAATCAACCGGCAGCAGTTTAACAAGTATCTTGCGGGACATCATATTCCTTCCAGAAGCACGCTCAATAAGCTTTCACGATATTTCAATCTGAGCGCTGAGGATTTATATCTTTCCCCCTCTAAGTTTAAAGCTTTATTTGAATCCAATGATGCGGATGCAAGAAACGCCCTTATGGGGTCTGTTAATTTCAATCAGTTTATTTCCCTTGCAAAACTGACTTCAGGTAATCTTAGAGATTATCTTGGTGTTTATCACCGCTATCATTACTCATCGATTTATAAAGGTAAGGTTTTACGCTCCGTAACCATAATTTATGAACGCGAGAGTGTAATTGAATACTCAACGATTGAGAGATTCCCCCTATTGGGTCAGCCCGGAAAAACAGGCTATGTTTTTCGATACAATGGCTTTTGCTTCATGATGGGAGACCGTATCTTCATGATTGATAGTGAGCAGAAGCAGAATAATGAGATGACATTCACTATATTAACTCCACAACATAGAAGGCCTGTGAGATACCTTCACGGCATTATTACAGGCATCGCATCCACATCATTCAGGCAGCCCTTTTCATCCAGGGTCTCTTTTCAGTATGCAGGTGAAAGTAAAGTAACCCGGAGTTTGATTAAGTCAGCGACAATCCTTTCTGACCTTAATCTTGTCCCACAAGAAATACTTAATTATCTCGATAATGACGAAGCTGGAATTTTATGGGGAGGCTCGGGATAAAAAGTGAGTGTGGCTTCCCGCCTCACTCACAAATGAATCCAATTGGCTACTATGTAGCAAACACAACAACAACGTATTACACAAGTACAGAGATTTTATATTCGGGATATTTGATTATTTAGCCGCACCGCCGTATGGCACATCCTGATGGCCGTAGCGTCGAACCCTGAGATTTGCCTGCTCCGCATGTCCAACAAAGCCCTCCATCAGGCAAAGACGTGAGCAGTGTGCTCCAATCAATGCTGAGGCTTCATCGGTCAACACACGTTGATAAGTACAGGTTTTGAGGAATTTGCCCACCCACAGCCCACCGGTGTAGCGCGCTGCTTTATTGGTAGGAAGCGTATGGTTTGTGCCGATAACCTTATCTCCATACGCCACGTTGGTACGTGGGCCGATAAATAAAGCACCAAAATTTTGCAGGTTTTGCAGGAAGTAATCATCGTCAGAAGTCATAATCTGGACATGTTCAGATGCATAAAAGTCTGACATTTTCGCCATCTCAGCATGATCTTCGCACAGAATAATCTCTCCGTGATTTTCCCATGCCTGGCGAGCGATCGCTGCTGTTGGCAAGATTTCCAGAATGCGTTCGATTTGCTTGAGAGTTTCTTCCGCAAGCTTGCGGGAATTAGTGATCATCACAGCCGGTGAATCTGGACCATGCTCAGCCTGGCCCAGAAGGTCAGTTGCGCACATTTCTCCGTCAACGGTTTCATCCGCAATCAGTAACGTTTCTGTCGGACCCGCAAAAAGGTCAATACCTACTTTACCGAAGAGCTGACGTTTAGCTTCTGCAACGTAAGCATTTCCAGGGCCAACAATGATATCTACCGGATCAATCGACTCTGTGCCGAGCGCCATTGCGGCAACGGCCTGAATACCGCCAAGTGCATAAATCTCGTCAGCGCCACCCAAATGCTGAGCAGCGATAATATAAGGTGCCAGAGCCTGTTTATAAGGAGGTGCAGCTGTAGCAATACGGCGCACATTAGCTGATTTTGCCGTAACGATAGACATGTGTGCAGAAGCAAGAAGAGGGTATTTTCCGCCTGGCACATAACACCCAGCAGCTGAAACAGGGATGTGCTTATGTCCCAGAATGATACCAGGAAGTGTTTCTACCTCTAGGTCCAGTAGGGTTTTGCGCTGCGCATCTGCGAATTTACGCACCTGAGCCTGAGCAAACAGAATATCGTTGTACTCAGTTTCAGACAGAACGTTCAAACATTTCTCAATTTCGGCTGTGGTTAGGCGAAAGTCATCTCTGTCCCAGCCGTCAAAACGCTGGGACAGCTCCCTTACAGCCGTATTACCGCGCTTCTCAATATCGAGAAGAATTCCGGAAACGTTGTCTTTAAGTTGCTTATTTTCAGCTTGTGCTTTTTCGCTATCGGCAGCGCTTTTGATCCATTCAGCCATTTTAAACCTCATAAATTGTTTCACTCATGCATGAGTGTTTCTGGTTACGAGGTCAAAATAGAGGGACTGCAATACGAAAAGAATTTCTCAATTAAAATAAAAAGTGAAGCACAGTGACGCAACTTTGTAACTTCAAGAAAGCTGTCAAACCTTAACAGACACGCGCAAACCGGGTACTGCCGTGGTATTGCGAACGATAAGTTCTGTAGGAAAGATTTTTTTCTCTGGATTTGCGGACCCACCTGAAGCGATATGTTCCATCAACAATTTGGCCGCGTAGATTCCTTTTTCAGCGGTTGGCTGCCTGATTGTAGTGAGTGCGAACTCACGCGATTCAGGCACATCATCAAATCCCACTACCGAAAGTTGCTTAGGTACAGCGAACGATCGTTTTCTGGCAACCGATATGCACGCGAGAGCCATCACATCAGAGGTTGCAACCACACCTGTAATTAATGGATTATCAAGAAGTTGCTCACTGGCTTTTTCACCCGCTACCCGATCAAAACCTCCCACTTCATAAATCGTCAGGGAATCAGTTGGAATCCCGGCTTCACTTGCAGCTTCGAGATATCCCTGAACCCTTTTTCGGGCAATCATTTCATTGGAGCGCTGAATACGGTCCAGCGACACGATCCCTTTAAAGCCATCTGGTATCAGACGCTCAACAAGAATGCCAATATGACTATGGCCAAGAGAAATCAGATGGTTAATCTGCATTTTGGCCGCTTCTTTATCATCAATACCTACGTAACTGACATCCGGGATAGCCGGAGAATCAATGATAACGACAGGGATCTGCTGCTGCACGATAGTCTGAATCGCCGGATGATCGTCTGGCAAAGTAGAAACGAGAAGCCCATCAATGAGGCCGCGCATCGGCATGACGGCTGGAGATTTTCTATTCTGCCTTATGGACTGGTTATTCATTGGAATAAGTGTCAAAGCAACATTCGAAAGTTCATTCACGCTGCTAATCCCTTTCAGGAGTGACATCACCCAAGGGTCTCCAAATGCGTAGGACAAATGATCCATGACGATGAGTCCAATGGCTCCGACTTTTCCAGACCGGAGGCTTCTGCCACGCGCATCTGGACCCGCATAGCCGAGACGCTCTGCGACCGCGAAGACATGCTCACGCATCTCTTTTGAAATTTTGGGCGATCCGTTATAGGCATAGGACACAGCGGGCTGTGATACACCGGCTTCCCTGGCAACATCCTTCATTGAAACCATCTGTTTCCTTCTTCTCCCAAGTTAGATAAATCCATCATAAGTGATCTTATTAACATTTTCCCGGCTGGGGTTCTGTTAACAAAGTGCGCCAGTTCACATCATATGAAAACACTATGGCCCAATCGTTAACACCACATTGACATAGTGACAACTCTGCGATTATTTTTCTCCACAGGTTATACGTATAACCAACCGAGTAAGTTGAACCGAGAAGGATGGAAGTATGCCAAAAGTATTGTACCTGTACGGGGGCTGGCCGGGCCACTTTCCCTATGAAATCGCTGCCTGGGCAAGAGGTCTGTATGAAGAGCTTTCCTTTGATGTCGAAGAAAGCACAGACATTTTTACCCTTGACCGCGATCTAAAAGCTTATGACTTGATTGTCATCGGCTGGAACAACGCTGTGACGACTGAAACGCTAACAGCCTCTCAGGAAAAGCACCTGCTTGAAGCTGTCGAGTCTGGAACAGGTTTGGTTGGCTGGCATGGTGCAGGCGCTGCTTTCCGTTCGAGCCTTCGTTATCACATGTTGCTTGGAGGCTCATTCCTGGAGCACCCAACTGGTGAAGGTTTCCCTCATCCGTATACGGTCAATGTTACCGATAACGAGCACCCTGTCAGCGCTGGAGTCAACGATTTCCCGGTTGCTTCAGAGCAATACTACATGGAGACCTCTCCGGGTATCCATGTACTGGCTGAAACGACTTTTGACGGCAATCCAATGCCGTGGTTGAAAGGGCAAAAAAGTCCGGTGGCGTGGGTACGCAACTGGGGAGAGGGCCGCGTTTTCTACCACTCAATTGGCCATGATACCAGCAATCTCCAAGACCCCAACATCCGCAGATTAACCAAGCAAGGGCTGGCATGGGCTTGTCGCCAGACTCAACTCAGTAAATGAAGGACAAAGTAATGACAAAATTAACGGGTAGCCAGGTGGTGGCTCAAACGCTGAAAAACTATGGCGTTGAATATGTCGCTGGTATTCCGGGCCATGGCATCTGGACACTGACAGACGCCTTCCTGGAAGAAGAATCAAAACTGAAATTTATCCAGGTATTTCACGAGCAGAGTGCCGTTCACCTCGCTGATGGATACTACCGTGTATCAGGAAAACCAATGGTTGCTGTCACTTCCATCGGTGCCGGTGCGAGTAACACCGTAATTGGTATGGCGACGGCTTTTACTGACTCAACCAGCGTGATGTTGATCACCGGTGGACCACCAACTCACATGCGTGGACATGGCCTGCTGCAGGAGCTGGAGCGTTATACCGATAATGACTTCCCTAAGATTGCTGAAGCTGTAAGTAAGCGTCACTGGGTTGCCACCCGCGTAGAAGAAATGCCATTTATCATGCACCGCGCATGGAGTTCAATGGCGACTGGTCGTCCGGGTCCGGTACATATCGAGATCCCAATGGATGTGCAAGCTGAAGCTGCAGAAGTAGAACTGCATGCTATTGAAGAGCGTCTGCCAATCGGCCGCGTATTCCCTGATCCAGAAGCAATCACTGCTGCTGTGTCTCTGCTGAAAGAGTCTCAGCGTCCGGTCATGGTTATTGGTGGCGGCGTTATTACGGGTGAAGCCTGGAATGAAGTTCATGCGCTGGCTGAAGCGTTGCAGATTCCTGTGGTCACGACCTGGAACGGTAAAAGTGGCTTCCCGGAAGATCATCCATTGTTTGCCGGTAGCGTAGGTCAGACGGGTACGACTTGCGGTAACTCGATTGCTGCAAACGCTGATGTCATCATCGCCGTTGGCTGCCGCTTTACTGACTGGTCTTCATCAAGTTATGCGAAAGGTGTGACATTCTCTATTCCGCCATCACGCCTGATCCATATTGATATCGATCCGCATGAAATCGGTAAAAACTATCCGGTAACTGTCGGTATTGTTGCTGATGCCCGCCATGCATTGGCACATATCATCAAAGAACTTGACGGTGAAAAAACCGATCGCCCTGAATACATGCAGGTTCTAAGACAACTTCAGGATGAGTGGGAATCTAAGCTCTCTAAGCGTCGTGATTCTGAGCGTTTCCCGTTCACGTCACAGCGCCCACTGGGTGCTCTGCGCAAAGTGTTCCCGCGTGACACTATCGTGGTTGTTGGCTCCGGTAACACCCAAGGTGCAGTTAAGCAGACCTTCCCAGTTTATCAGCCACGTACGCACCTGACCTCAGGTGGCTTCTCATCAATGGGCTGGGCTGTTCCAGCAGCGATTGGGGCAAAACTTGCTGCGCCGAATCAGCCGGTGGTTTGTATCTTAGGTGATGGTGACTTCCTGATGACTTCTCAGGAAATTGCTATCTGTAAGACTAACGGCATCCCAGTTGTATTCCTGATCCAGAACAACGCCGGTTACATGTCTATCCGTGGTGGCCAGCGCAAGCAGACCAGCCGACATATCGGAACTGAGTTCACCACACCGGATGGCGAACCGTACTCACCAGATTACAAAGCAATGGGCGAGTCGTTTGGTCTCAAGTCATGGCGTGTTGAGCGTCCTGAGGATCTTGAACCTATCCTGCAACAAGCTTTGGATTGCAACGAGCCGGTTCTGATCGAATTACCTACCGATCGTGATGCAGCAGGTCCGTTTGTTCCTGGATGGTGGGATTTCCCAATCCCGGAATACATCACTGATGAACGTCAGGATGAATACAAGGTTCTGCGCCAGTCAGAGCAGCATCTGTAAGGGTCATAAATGAACACCATCAAAATCTCCTCACAAGAGATTGATAACTCTGCGCCGGTTACCCGGCGCATTATTGACACCGTCGAACCTGATTCGGCGGGCAATATTGAATGTGATGTCGTGATAATTGGATCAGGGATGGGGGGCTCGACGTTTGCCCACGGTATAAAGGATAAAGGCCTGAAGGTGGTTATTATTGAACGCGGTGATTTCCTGCCGCGTGAGAATGATAACTGGGATGTTAATGCTGTATTTGCGGACGGAAAATATCGTAATGCCGAATCCTGGTTCGACCGGGATTACAATCCTTTCAAACCCGGAGTGTTTTATTACGTGGGGGGAAACACCAAATTTTATGGTGCTATGTTGCCCCGCTGGCGTGAAGAAGATTTCCAGGACCTGAAACATCGTGACGGTTTATCACCTGAGTGGCCGATCACTTACGCTGAGCTGGAGCCTTATTACTGTAAGGCAGAAGAGCTGTTCAAGGTTCATGGCAATGCAGGCACAGATCCAGTAGAACCCTGGCGTTCACAGGATTACCGGTGGAAGGGGCTGAAGCATGACCTGGCTTTACATGACCTGGTCAAGAGTATGCAAAAACAAGGGCTAAAACCTTTTTCTATGCCAGCTGCGGTTGATTACGGTGAAGGACGTCCTTGCGTGTTGTGCTCAACCTGCGATGGCTATCCGTGCATGATTGATGCAAAGAATGACGCTGAGGTCAGCGCATTACGTCCAGCGATGAGTGCTGGTAGCGTTCGCCTGTTAGTTAAAACCCGAATTGACCGTCTTATCACTGACGATTCTGGAAAAAATGTTGTAGAAGCAACAGGAACACGCAACGGTAAAACTGTGCGAATCAAAGCGAAGCGCTTTGTGCTCGCCTGTGGTGCTGTAAATACATCTGCTTTGCTTCTCAAGTCCGCTAATGAGCATCACCCATCCGGGCTTGGAAACAGTTCTGATCAGCTGGGGCGCAACTATATGGTTCATAACAGCACCTTTATGATTGCTGTTAACCCATTAAAACGTAACAGAGTTCAGTTCCAGAAAACAATTGCGTTCAACGACTGGTATTTGAAGTCTGCGAGCAATGAGTTCCCGCTGGGCAATGTGCAAATGTTGGGGAAAATCAGAAAGCCAATGATCACTGGAATGAAAAAGTGGGTACCTGGTTTTGTTGCCAAATATCTCACTGATCATAGCGTTGATCTTTATATCACTTCGGAGGATTTACCCACTCAGGAAAATCGGGTTATTTACGATAAAGATAAAGATGCAATAAAAATCCACTGGACTCCAAATAATCTACAAACGCATAAGGAACTTGTTGCTAAAACCAAACAGGTTCTGAGGCGTGCGGGATATCCGCTTGTTTTAACCGAACGCATGGGAATTGCAACCAACTCCCATATGTGCGGAACAGCGGTCATGGGTGCAGATAAAAATAAAAGCGTTGTAGATGTTAACTGCAAAATTCATGACTTAGAAAATGTCTGGATTGTCGACAGTTCAACATTCGTGTCATCCGCAGCACTGAATCCTGCCCTGACAATAGCCGCGAATGCGCTTCGGGTGGCAGAACAGTTCTGAATATTGAGCATCAGCTAACAGAACGAGGAAAGAACAACATGAGTCGTGATAATTCGCTTGTCACGCCACGGGTTCGTATGGCCCGTATGGCAACATTTGTAGGTTTCATGTTAATCGGCGCGATGATGTATATCTGGTCGACGAGCGTTTCTGCATTTCGAAGCAATATGGGACTTAGTGGTGCACAGGGAGATGTGGACTTTGGCATGATTGCATTGGGGATCGGTATCGGAGCTGCACTCGGCTCCATAGCAATCGGGAAGTTCATTGATATTTTTGGACCCAAAAAAGTTGTCACGTTCACCGTTGTTCTTTACCCGGTGTCAATGATCGCCCTAGCGTATGTCACTCACTACTGGTTCGCGTTTTCTATCTGTATTGTGCTGGGACTTTTGCGTGGTGCAACGGATACGGCTCTGAATGCGCACGGTGTTCAGGTAGAGCGCTTTTATAAGCGCTCTATTATGTCTGCATTTCATGCCAGTTATTCGCTGGGAGGATTTATCTTTGGCATGTTTGGTAGCTATTTGGTCGGGCTCTATCCAGAAAGCGCGACCGTACCCTTTACCGTATGTGGTGTAATCCTGCTGGTGATCAGTATTTTCATTTCGCGTTTCCTGCTCGATAAGTCCGAAATGGTTGCTGATTCATTGGAAGAAAAACGGATTCATGAGTCGAAAAGCGCAAGTACACCGCTGAGTCTGGCGATCATCCTCATCATGTCAGGTTTTGGTGTATTGTTGCTTTGCTCAATGATGGGTGAAAATGCTATCAGTGATTGGGGACAGGAATATCTTAATCGCGAAGTTGGGACCAGTGTTTCGACTGCTGGATTTGCTATTAGTCTGTTTATCGGCGCACAATTCGTCGGACGTATATTTGGCGATTTTATTGCAGAAAGAATCGGCGCGATAAAAGTAGTATTTATCTGCGGACTCCTCTCAGTAATTGGTTTGTCGTTAATTTCCTATTCCTCCGACAGCACTCTTGCAATCATCGGCTACGCAATGTTTGGACTTGGTCTGTCCTGTGTTGCTCCGTTGATGCTTTCAAGTGCAGGCCGTAAAGATCCTGCCAATGCTGGGCGTAATATCGGAATAGTAAATGGTATTGGTTACACTGGGATGTTAGTGTCCCCTGCAATTCTGTCATTCGTAGTGCATCAGTTTGGCCTATCTAACCTGTTTGTTTTCCCGTTAGGTTTATTAATTGTATTCACCATCTTCTCGCCAATGATCATGCGTATTAAGTCAGATGACAAGAATCAGAATCGCTCTGTAAGCAGTGTAGTTTCAGGGTAAGGATTAATTAAAAACTTCAGGCGGATTTAATCTGCCGGGCAACCTTCGCCTTTAAAAGCCCCTTGCAACGCTTAGGAAAGCATTGTCAGGGGCTTGATGTCTTTATTTATGCTCCTTTAGGTAAGAACTTAAGAGGGCATAAATAAGCATGTTATATTTTCAACATAATAATCAACCTGAAGGCCGTAATTCATGGCCTTTAATTACAGTCAAATTACACCGGACCTTTGCCATGAGCGAAACTTTTCGAAAGGAAGAAGACTTACTTGGTTTTAGGATGATTTCGGATAATCACTTCTATGGAATACATACTGTTCGTGCGGTGGAGAATTTCAGAATAAGTGGTACGAAGATGATGCATCATCCTTCATTTATTAAAGGGTTGGTTGCAGTAAAAAAAGCCGCCGCCTTGGCTAACTTTGAACTGAACTTGGTTTCAGAGGAAGTTATGAAATCAGTTGTCTTTGCCTGTGAAGAAATTCTGGATAGAGATAAATATCTCGATCAGTTTCCCATAGATGTCTTTCAGGGTGGAGCCGGAACCTCTACCAATATGAACGTCAATGAGGTTATTGCAAACATTGCTCTGGAATATCTGGGGAAAAAAAAAGGAGCATATGATCTCATCAATCCTAATGACCATGTAAACAAAAGCCAGTCAACCAATGACGCATACCCAACAGGATTCAGGATTGCCTTGTATCAGGAGGCATGCGAAACACTCCTCTCATTAAATGCACTACGTGAAAGCTTCGAGGCAAAAGCCGCCGAATTTGATGGCATTCTCAAGATGGGGAGAACTCAGTTACAGGATGCTGTTCCCATGACGCTCGGTCAGGAGTTCAGGGCATTCGCTACAGCATTAAAAGAGGAGGATAAAACAGTCAAGTATGCTGCAAGCCTCCTACTGGAGGTAAATCTAGGTGCAACAGCAATCGGGACACGAGTAAATAGCCATTCTTCTTACCAGACCATTGCTGTTAAAAATCTCGCTGAGATAACAGGCTTGGCTTTGACATCTTCCGAAGACTTAATTGAAGCAACGTCAGACTGTGGTGCATACGTGCTGCTTCAAAGCACCTTAAAGAGACTGGCTATCAAGCTTTCGAAAATCTGTAATGATCTTCGTCTTCTCTCTTCAGGACCGCGAGCTGGTTTGAACGAAATCAATCTGCCACAAAAGCAGGCTGGATCTTCAATTATGCCCGGCAAAGTTAATCCTGTAATTCCAGAGGTAGTAAACCAGGTTTGTTTCAAGGTCATTGGGAATGAACTTTGCGTATCACTGGCTGCAGAGGCAGGACAACTCCAGCTTAATGTCATGGAGCCGGTCATTGGTCAGGCGATGTTTGAATCATTGTCCATTATTCGTAACGCAATGGACAACCTTAGAATTGACTGCGTTGACGAAATCACTGCTAACTCTGAAATATGCAAGAGTTACGTCATGAACTCTATTGGGATTGTGACTCTTCTCAATCCATATATTGGCCATCACTATGGTGATGAAATAAGTAAAATTTGCAGACAAACTGGGAAGAGTGTCAGGGAAGTTGCTCTTGAGCTTAAACTTATGAGTGCAGAAGACCTTGATGCTGTTTTCGCCCATGAAAATTTACTCCGCTAAGTCTATTTAATGTAATTACGTTCAGGTTTTTTAGAGGTAAATATGAGTAATATGATTAAGAAAGTTGAAAAATTTCTTATCGATCTGGGTTTTTTGTCACCAGGGAACATCATTTATAACCCAGATTATGAGTTTCTTTTTTCAGAAGAAATGTCCCCTTCTTTAGAAGGTTATGAAAAAGGGTATTTAACCGAATCAGGAGCCGTGTCTGTTGACACTGGGATCTTTACTGGTCGTTCGCCGAAGGATAAGTACATTGTTCGTGATGCACTGACTCAGGATACCGTCTGGTGGAGTGACAGTGAAAATGCGCGCAATGATAATCATCCTATATCACCTGAAATATGGAAAACGTTGAAGTCTCTTGTAACTAAGCAGCTTTCTAATAAAAGACTATACATTGTTGACGCATGGTGTGGGGCTAATACTGATTCGCGTCTGGCTGTCCGTTTCGTCACTGAGGTGGCCTGGCAGGCTCATTTCGCTAAAAACATGTTTATCACTCCATCGGCTGAGGAGCTGGAATCTTTCGAGCCTGATTTCACAGTTCTCAATGGTGCGAAATGCACCAATCCGTATTGGGAAAAGCAAAAGCTAAATTCAGAGAACTTTGTAGCTTTTAACCTCACAGAACGCATCCAGCTTATTGGAGGAACCTGGTATGGCGGAGAAATGAAAAAAGGCCTGTTTTCCGTCATGAATTACCTGCTTCCTCTTAGAGGTATCGCGTCAATGCACTGCTCGGCTAATGTTGGTGATGATGGAGATGTTGCCTTGTTCTTTGGGTTGTCAGGAACGGGAAAAACAACGTTATCTACGGACCCGCGACGCCAATTGATTGGCGATGACGAACATGGCTGGGATGATGATGGCATATTTAATTTTGAAGGGGGATGCTACGCCAAAACCATCAACCTATCAGCATCTGCAGAACCTGAGATTTTTGCTGCAATCCGTCGTGATGCTCTCCTTGAGAATGTTGCCGTTAGCGAAAAAGGGGAAGTGGATTATGCTGATGGCTCGAAAACTGAAAACACGCGTGTTTCATACCCACTCAGACACATTGATAACATCGTAAAACCGGTGTCCGTATCAGGGCATGCGCAAAAAATAATTTTTCTGACAGCAGATGCATTTGGTGTGCTGCCACCTGTATCTCGACTCAATCAGGATCAGGCGATGTATCATTTCCTTTCAGGCTTCACTGCGAAATTAGCAGGCACTGAAAGAGGAGTGACTGAGCCTACTCCTACATTTTCAGCTTGCTTTGGGGCGGCCTTCCTGACGCTTCATCCCACGAAATACGCTCAAGTTTTGTTAGAGAAGATAAAGAAATCTGGCGCAGAAGCTTGGTTGGTGAATACGGGCTGGAATGGCGAAGGGAAAAGGATATCGTTAAAGAATACCCGTACAATTATCAATGAAATACTTGAAGATAAAATGGGTGATGTAGAATTCACTACACTGCCTGTCTTTGAGCTCTCCGTACCAATGCATATTGCGGGCATCCCAGACACTATCCTTGATCCAAGAGTCAGCTGGCATGACGATGATGCTTGGTTAGCAAAGGCAAATGAATTAGGCGAGCTTTTTAACAAGAATTTTGCACGTTTCACTGATGTGGAGTTTGGAAAAGCTCTCGCTTCTGCTGGACCCGTAATTTCACTATAAATCAGCTCAAGCTGAGAATGCGTGGCCTGTAAGCCTACATCAAATTGAAAACTCGATGTGAAACCTAATTACATCGGGTTTACGGCCTAAAGGTCACGCGAATTCTGTAGCCATGAGATTATCTCTGAAGTGAGCAGCATGATTCAGGCACAAAATTGGCTTACCATCACAAACATGTGTTCCCTGAATCAGCAACTAATCTGAGGTCCATCATTACTGATCATATTCGATGTAAGCTGCATGCATTGTGAGCCCTGCGAATCGAAAATTTGGCGACTTTCATTAAATGGTATTCCCTCATAATAAATCGAGGGTTGGCTATTGAAGTGTTTAGTAAGGTTGACAGATGTTTCATTGATTGTAATTATTTATGCCAACGAGAAAAGGGCACTAGCGCTAACTAGTACCCTTTCTTGAGGATGTTTTTATGTTCAACTTTGGATGATGCATCTACCAATGCACTCACCGCAACTTTGAACCCACCCTGCATTTAGACACCCGTTAGGCTTCTCAGACCTAACCAGTGTGCTTCGATGTATTGGTGCCCGGACGCGGAATCGAACCACGGACACGGGGATTTTCAATCCCCTGCTCTACCGACTGAGCTATCCGGGCAACGGGGCGCATTAAACCCTACTCGCGCGGCACCGTCAAACGCTTTTCGGCAAAAATCAGCTGACTGATGCCTTTTACAGCAACCTCCAGACCAACCGGTAAAAATTCATTCGCCTATCGCTGGTATAGGTGAATTTTTAGTCGCTTGTGCCGATAACCTTGCTGACAACCGATACCAATAATAAGGTCCACCATGTTCAGCACTATTACATCAGGAATACTGTCACGCCTTGCGTGGCAAAAACGCGGTCACAGCAAGGCAACGCTCAGTTCATTACAAGATGCCATTGCCATGGTCGAATTCACCCCAGAGGGGAAGATCCTTACCGCCAACGAGCTGTTTCTCGAGCGCATGGGTTACACGCTCAAAGAGATTGTTGGTCAGCATCACAGCATGTTCTGCACCGCCGATATGCTTAACTCACCGCAATACCGCGACTTCTGGCGACGCCTGAATCGCGGCGAAGGCTTCAGCGATAAATTCCTGCGCGTGGCGAAACACAGCCGTCCTATCTGGCTGGAGGCGAATTACGTGCCGGTGCAGGATCGCAGCGGCCGCGTGATCAAAATCGTCAAGCTGGCGAGCGATATCACCGCGCGCATCATGGACGCGCAAGAGCAGCGCGCCATGACCACCGCGATTGAGCGTTCGATGGCGGTGATTGCCTTCAATCTCAAGGGCGAAGTGTTGATGACCAACGACAACTTCCTGAAAACCATGGGCTATAACGCGTCAGAAGTGATCGGCGTGCATCACAGCCAGTTCTGCCCGCCGGAGATGCGCAACAGCGACGAATATCGCCGCTTCTGGCACAAGCTGAATCAGGGCGAATTTATCTCCGGCCAGTTCCAGCGCGTAAATAAACGCGGCCAAACGGTGTGGCTGCGCGCCACTTACAACCCGGTGTTTAACGAAACCGGCGAGCTGTACAAAGTGGTGAAGTTCGCTACCGATGTCACCGCGCAGGTGGAGAAGAATCAGCAAGAGCGCGACGCGGCGCAGCAGGCGTATCAAACCGCACTGCAAACCAGCGAAAGCACGCGCCTTGGCGCCACGGTGATTGAGAACAGCGTGCAGACCATGAATGATTTGGCGGGCGAGCTGCACGGCATTTCTGGTGATATCAACGATCTGAGTCAGTCGTCGGATCGCATTGGCGCCATTGTTGAGAGTATTCGCCGGATTGCCGATCAAACCAACCTGCTGGCGCTGAACGCCGCGGTGGAAGCGGCGCGTGCCGGTCAGCATGGTCGCAGCTTTGCCGTGGTGGCCAATGAAGTGCGCACGCTGGCGGCCAACATTAACCGCGCCACCACCGAGATTGAGAACATGGTGCAGCAGAACCATACGCTGGCGGAGAAAGCGCTGAAAGGTATCGCCTCCAACCTGAAACGCGCCGATCAGGGCGTAGGGTTGGCGAAAGAAGCTGGCGGCATGATGGCGGATATTCGTGACAGTTCCAGCGAAGTCGTACGCGCGATTGGGCATGTTACCGCGACATTGCGAGAGGAGTGATGCGTTGCAGGTCGCAATGCACCGCGACCCACAAACTATGCGGCATGACAATAATCTGCCAAGGCCGCATAGTTTACTGCGCCGCCGTCGCCACCGGCGGCGGTGAGGCTTCCGGCATAAAGATGTGGTCGAGAATATTGCGCATCAGCGGTGCCGCCGTGACGCCTTCGTTGCCGCCGTTTTCCAGAATCAACGCCACCGCCACTTTGGGATCGTTGAACGGCGCAAATGCGGTGTAGAAGATGTGGTCACGCAGGCGCATCGGCGTCATTTTGGCGTTATACACCTGATTCTGTTTCAGGCTGAATACCTGCGAGGTGCCGGATTTCGCCGCAATGCCGTACGGCGCGGTGTGAAAGTATTTGTAGCCGGTGCCGTTCGGCGCATTCGCCATACCGAACATGGCGTGGCGCACCAGCGACCAATACGGCGATTTAGCATCGCCAATCTGCGGCTGCGGTAGTTTTGCCTGGTAGAGCTGCACCTCCTTGCCGCGCTGTGATTTCTCCAGCAGATGGGGATTGATCACACGCCCGTTGTTGATGAGCGCCACCATCGCTTTCACCATCTGAATCGGCGTCGCCACCCAATAACCTTGCCCAATGCCCACTGAAACGGTATCGCCCTGATACCACACGTGTTTGTGCACCTTCTGCTTCCATTCGCGGCTCGGCAGCAATCCAGCGTACTCTTCGTTAAGATCGATGCCGGTCGATTTGCCGTAGCCAAACTGGCTCAGCATGGTGTGGATGCGATCGATGCCCATCATAAACGCCACCTGATAGAAGAAGCTGTCCGCCGACTCTTCGATGGCTTTGGTGACGTCCAGCATGCCGTGACCGGTTTTTTTCCAGTCGCGATATTTACGATCGGTGCCAGGCAGCGTCCAGGTCGGCGCGCCAAATAGGGTAAAGCTCGGCGTGATGACTTTGGTCAGCAGCGCCGACATCGCCATATAAGGCTTCACGGTGGACGCCGGTGGATACAAGCCTTGCGTAACGCGGTTGATCAGCGGCAGGTCTTTATCCTGCAGCAGGGCTTTATAGGCTTTGTAGCTGATGCCTTTGACGAACGGATTGGGATCGTAGCTCGGCGCGGAAACCATCGCCAGCACGCTGCCGTCGTGGGGATCTTCAATCAGCGCCGCCGCACGTTGCCCGGCTAGCTGGCTCTCGACGTACTGCTGCAGATGCAGATCGAGCGTCAGCGTGATGTTCTGACCGGCCACCGGCGGCACCTCTTTTAGCACGCGCACGATGCGGCCGTGATTATCCACTTCCACTTCCTGATAGCCGGTTTTGCCGTGCAGCAGCGATTCATAATAGCCTTCAATGCCCTGCTTACCGATGTTGTGGTCAGCCGCGTAGTTCTCGCCAACGCCTTCTGCGTTCAGGCGTTTGTAGTCGTTATCGTTGATTTTCGAAACATAGCCAAGCACGTGCGCCAGGTCGGCACCATAAGGATATTCACGGTCCTGATAGGTATCGACGGTGACGCCGTTAAAGCGGAATTGATTGACGGCGAAGCGCGCTACTTCTTCGTCAGTCAGTTCCGCTTTCAGTTCAACCGGCTTGTAGCGGCTGTTCTGCTTGAGCTCGTGCTCGAAGGTTTCAATCTCTTCCGGCGTGAGATCGACAATCGGCGTCAGCTCTTTCAGCGTTTCCTGCATGTCGTCGATTTTGTACGGCGTGATGTGAATGTCATACCAGCTGACGTTGCGCACCAGCGGAATACCGTTGCGATCGAAGATCAATCCACGCGTGGGCGCGATGGGGATCATTTTGATGTCGTTTTCGTTGGAACGCGTCTGGTAATAGCTGTGCTGATCGACCTGCAGGCGATACAGGTTAATGCCTAAGATGGTAAAGCAGATGACAACCAGGGCAAAAGCGACAATCGCACGGCGGGCAAACAGCTTTTCTTCTGCTTCGAAATTACGGAAATTCATCAGGTGGGCTTAGTCTCTTTGTTATCACGCTAATGATAAGCAGAGATTGTTTCAGAGCCAGCACGAAGATGCACAAGCCTGGGTAAAAGTGTGTCAGATGTTTACGGGATGGTGCGGTATGGTGCCCTCACCCCGGCCCTCTCCCACCGGGAGAGGGAGACGCTGCCATATGTGAGCTCGATCAATCCCCTCTCCCGCGTGCGGGAGAGGGTTAGGGTGAGGGAAAAGAGATTAATCGCCCAGCAGCACTGACTCCAGCGCGATCTTAATCATATCGTTAAAGGTGGTCTGACGCTCAGCCGCCGTGGTCTGCTCGTGGGTGCGGATGTGGTCCGACACGGTACAGATGGTCAGCGCTTTCGCACCAAACTCTGCTGCCACGCCGTAAATACCCGCCGCTTCCATCTCCACACCCAGAATGCCGTACTTCTCCATCACGTCGAACATCTGCGGATCTGGCGTATAGAACAGATCGGCGGAGAAGATGTTACCCACGCGCGCATCAACGCCCAGCGCTTTCGCGGCATCCACGGCGTTACGCACCATGTCGAAGTCAGCAATCGCCGCGAAGTCGTGATCCTTGAAGCGCATGCGGTTCACTTTGGAATCGGTGCAGGCACCCATACCGATCACCACGTCACGCAGTTTCACGTCTGCGCGCACTGCGCCGCAAGAACCGACACGGATAATCTTCTTCACGCCGAAATCGGTGATCAGCTCTTTGGTGTAGATCGAGCAGGATGGAATGCCCATGCCGTGACCCATCACCGAAATCTTGCGGCCTTTATAAGTCCCGGTGTAACCCAGCATGCCGCGCACGTTGTTCACTTCCACCACATCTTCGAGGAAGGTTTCCGCAATGTGCTTTGCGCGCAGCGGATCGCCTGGCATCAGCACGACGTCCGCGAAATCACCCATTTCTGCATTAATATGAGGCGTTGCCATGGTTATTTTCCTTATTAAATTTGGGGCGCTGTTTTACAGCATGCTCTTGCCGTAGTCCATGCTGGACAGGCCAAAATATTTTGCGATGGTCTGGCCGATATCCGCGAAGGTATCGCGGTATCCCAGCGATCCTGGCTTCACATTCGGGCCGTAGATCAGAATCGGAATGTGCTCACGCGTGTGCTCGGTGCCTTTCCAGCTTGGATCGCAGCCGTGATCGGCGGTGAGGATCAGAATGTCGCCCTCTTTCACCAATTCCATCAGCTCTGGCAAACGACGATCGAACAACTCCAGTCCGCCCGCATAACCGGCGATATCGCGACGATGTCCCCACGTTGAGTCAAAATCAACGAAGTTAGTGAACACAATCGAAGTATCTGGCGCTTTCTTCATCTGCTCGATGGTAGCGTTGAACAGCGCGTCTAAGCCGGTGGCTTTGACTTTCTGCGTGATGCCCTGCTCGGCGTAGATATCGGCAATTTTACCCACCGAAATCACTTCACCGCCCTTCTCATCGACTAGTTTTTTCAGCATGGTCGCTGAAGGCGGCTCCACCGCCAGATCGTGACGGTTGCCGGTACGCTCGAAGTTACCCGCTTTGTCGCCCACGAACGGACGCGCAATCACGCGACCGATGTTGTAGCCACCATTGGTCAGCTCCTCACGGGCGATTTCACACAGTTCGTACAGACGATCAAGGCCAAAGGTCTCTTCATGGCAGGCAATCTGGAAAACCGAATCCGCCGAGGTGTAGAAAATCGGCTTACCGGTTTTCATGTGCTCTTCGCCGAGCTGGTCGAGGATCACCGTGCCCGATGAGTGACAATTACCGAGATATCCCGGCAGATCGGCACGTTTCACCAGAGTATCCAGCAGCGCCTGCGGGAAGCTGTTCTCTTTATCGCTGAAGTAGCCCCAATCAAACAGCACCGGCACGCCAGCGATTTCCCAGTGGCCCGACGGCGTATCTTTACCGGACGACAATTCGCTGGCGTAAGCATACGCACCGATGATTTCCGCGTTGGGATCGAGGCCTGGCGGGAAACGACCGGTAGAGAGCTCAGCCGCTTTGCCGAGGCCCAGTTTGGTCAGGTTCGGTAAGTGCAGCGGGCCTTCGCGACCTTCGTTGGCGCGGCCTTCGAAACAGGCTTCGGCGATATGGCCGAGCGTGTCCGATCCTTCATCACCGAATTTATCGGCGTCTTTGCTGGAGCCGATCCCGAAGGAGTCGAGAACCATAATAAAAGCACGTTTCATGCAAGTCTCCTGCGCAATGCGCGATGACAAGTCAAAAAAAAGCGATCAGATCAGTATACCCGAACGGCCGCTGCCTGGCACGAAGAAGCGCCAGTTATTCGCTAATGCGACGATAAACTACCGGCGTGATCGCTGGCGCAGTATCGCTCAGCGTGATGGCTGCTTTAACGGCGGCGGCGGCCTGCTGCCACTGCGCTTCCGACGCGGCGTGGATAATTGCCAGCGGACGCTGCGCGTCAATCTGCGTGCCGAGCGTGGTCATGTCGCTCAAGCCCACGCTGTAATCAATGCTGTCGCTGGCGCGCTGGCGCCCCCCGCCGAGCGCAACCACCGCCATGCCGAGCGCACGCGTATCCATTGCGCTGACGATACCGGCGCCATCGGCGTATACCGCTTTGCTCAGCGTTGGCGCGGGCAGATAGCTGTCCATGCGCTCGATGAAATCTACCGGCCCTTTTTGCGCCGCCACCATGCGGGCAAATACTTCAGCGGCTTTGCCGTTATCCAGCACCTGCTGCAGCTTTTGGCGCGCATCGGCGTCATTCTCAGCCAGTTTGCCGGAGATCAGCATTTCCGCGCACAGCGCCATCGTCACTTCCAGCAGGCGCGGATTGCGCGCCTCGCCGGTCAGGAACTGTACCGCTTCACGCACTTCCAGCGCATTACCGGCGGTGGAAGCCAGCACCTGATTCATGTCGGTGAGCAGCGCGGTGGTTTTACAACCTGCGCCATTGGCGACGCCAACAATCGCCTGCGCCAGATTTTCTGAGGCTTCGAAGGTCGGCATAAAGGCGCCGGAGCCCACTTTCACGTCCATCACCAGCGCATCCAATCCTTCCGCCAGTTTTTTGGCGAGGATCGATGCGGTTATCAGCGGAATGGAGTCCACGGTGGCGGTGATATCGCGCGTGGCGTAAAAACGTTTGTCGGCCGGCGCCAGCGAATTGGTCTGGCCAATAATCGCGATGCCGACGTCTTTGATAATCTGGCGGAAACGGTCGTCGCTCGGGAAGATATCAAAGCCCGGAATCGCTTCCAGTTTATCCAGCGTGCCGCCGGTGTGGCCGAGGCCGCGCCCGGAGATCATCGGCACATAACCGCCGCACGCCGCTACCATCGGGCCGAGCATCAGCGAAGTGACATCGCCAACGCCGCCGGTGGAGTGTTTATCAACAATCGGGCCGTTGAGATTCAGCGATTTCCAGTTCAGCACCGTGCCGGAGTCGCGCATCGCCATAGTCAGCGCCACGCGCTCGTCGAGCGTCATATCATGGAAATAGATGGTCATCGCCAATGCGGCAATTTGACCTTCCGAAACGCTGTTGTCGCGCACGCCGTTGATGAAGAAGCGAATCTCCGCTTCACTCAGCGCCTGGCCGTCGCGTTTTTTTCGAATAATTTCTTGTGGCAGGAACACGGTTGCCTCCCTGAAGGGATAGAAATTGAAATGATACGGCAGCTTGCACCTGCCATAGCGGCGCGATTTATCGCGCGATGTTAAGTCGGGGCTGAAGCGTAAAAACCAGCGCGATAAATCGCGCCGCTACGAATCGCAGAACCATCAGCGAAAGAGATTAATAACCGGCTTTGCTGGTCGCGGTTTCGTGGCCCAGCGTATTCAGCAGGCTTGCCAGCAGGCTGGAGGCACCGAAGCGGAAATGACGCGCATCCGCCCAGCCTTCACCCAGAATGTCGTCCGCCAGCTGCAGATAAAGCGCCGCGTCTTCTGCAGTGCGCACGCCGCCCGCCGGTTTGAAACCAACCTGCTGCTTCACGCCTTTGTCGCGGATCACTTGCATCATGATCGCCGCCACTTCTGGCGTCGCGTTGACCGGCACTTTACCGGTGGAGGTTTTGATGAAATCGGCACCCGCATCGATAGCGATTTCCGAAGCGGCACGAATCAGCGCTTCGTCTTTCAGCTCGCCGCTTTCGATAATCACTTTCAGCAGCACGTTCGCCGCCGCGCAGGCTTCTTTACAGGCTTTTACTAGCTCGAAACCGATATCGCGGTTACCGGCAATCAGCGCACGATACGGGAACACTACATCCACTTCGTCAGCGCCGTAGGCGATGGCCGCGCGGGTTTCGGCCAGCGCGATCTCAACGTCATCGTTGCCGTGCGGGAAGTTGGTGACGGTGGCGATGCGGATTTCCGGCGTGCCCTGCTCGCGCAGCGCTTTACGCGCTGCCGGGATGAAACGCGGATAGATGCAGATGGCAGCGGTGTTACCGGCTGGGGATTTCGCCTGACGGCACAGCGCGATCACTTTCTCGTCGGTGTCGTCTTCGTTCAGGGTGGTTAAATCCATCAGTTGCAATGCGCGCTGTGCTGCTGCTTTCAGGTCGGTCATGATGCTCTCCAAAATTCAGATCGGCGGGCACAACCCACCGGGGAATGTGATAATTCTAACAACTACCGCGACGTTAAATTGCGCTTCACGTCACATGAAAAAGAAAAACCGTCATTTAAATACAATTATTTAGTGATATTTATCACAAATTACCACCAATCAAGCGGGAATGCGCCGTAATGGCTATTGTTATTATTATCACAAAAATGGACGCAAAAGTGTACTCTCAGCTTAATCAATGTAGCTAATCAGGCGTAAGGCAGCGTAAATGCAGAATCTGTCGGGTGAGAATCAGGCAGGCAAGGCGAACAGCTGCTGGCTGTTATGCCAAAGCGCATCGGCGATCGCTTCAGGGGATTCGCTGCGTAACTGACACAGCACGTCAAACACATTGCGCGCCCGCTCCGGACGATTGGGCTGGCCCTGAAAACCGTGCAGCGGCATATCGGGCGCGTCGGTTTCCAGTAATAACGCCTTGAGCGGCAGGTTGGCGATGGTGTTGCGGGTTTTACTGGCGCGTTCATAGGTGATGGTGCCGCCAACGCCAATGGCATAGCCAAGCTGAATAAAGCGCTCCGCCTGCTGCTGGCTACCCGCAAAACCGTGTACCACGCCACGACGCGGCAGATCGTGACGACGTAAATGCAGCGCTAATTGATCGTGGGTGCGGCGCGAGTGCAGGATCACCGGCAGATCGTATTGCTTCGCCAGCTTGAGCTGCTTATCGAGCAGCCGCGTCTGTTTGGCAAATTGCGCATCGTCCATATAGAGATCGAGACCGATCTCGCCGATCGCCACACGCTTGCTATCGGGCTTTTTCAGCCAGCGCGCTAATTCATCAAGGTGCGCATCTTCCTGATGCTCAGCAATATTGATTGGATGCAGGCCCAGCGCGGCATACAGCGCCGGATGCTGCTGCGCCAGTTGCGTCACAAGCGCGAAACGGCTGGCATCCACGCTCGGTACAATGATGCGTTCCACGCCGGCCTGCGCAGCGCGCGCGATGCTGGCATGCGCATCATCAACGAACGGCGGGAAATCGAAGTGGCAATGCGTGTCGATAAACTTCATGCCAGCGAGCCTTTATCAAAATCGGCATCGTTTTCCGCCAGCGCGGGCGTAATCAGCGGGCGATTGTCGGGCGCATTCGCCACTGCTGCCGGCGGCGTAACCGTGGTTGAACGCACCAGCGGCTCAGCATCGCTTAGCCATTGACCAAGCGTGGCGAGGAAATAGCGCCCGCTGCGGCGGCCTAAATGGTAATCCTGATTCAGCGATGACAAGCGGCTGCCAAGCGCCATGCTCGCCAGCGGTTTCGGCGGACAGATTTCGATGATGCGCAGATTATCCGGCGGCTGCTCGATGAACTGCTGAATTTCGCGATAGCTCTCTTCATGCTGATGCAGGATGTTGATCATCGGCTGCAATGCGCTGTCGGACAAAAAGCGTTCCATGCGTTTAAACCACTTCGGCGTGTAGGACACCTGCGACGGCACGGTGCGGATCACCACAATGGTATCCGCGCCACGGCGCGCAGCTTCGCGTACCGGAATGGCATCGCTGATGCCGCCGTCAAGATAGCTCACACCGTCCATCTGCACGCCGCTGCGGTAAAAACCGGGGATCGCGCTGGACGCTTTTAGGATGTCGTGCCAGTTGGTGCTGATCGGGTTGAAGTACTCGGCGCGGTAATCGTCGCTGCGGCAGGCGCACATATAGAATTCGCTGCCTTTGGCAAACAGCCCTTCGGCGGTGTTGAGCGCCAGCGGGAATTCCTGTTTGGTGATATCGATCAGCCAATCGAGATCGATAAGATGCCCGCCGCGCACGAATCGTAGCGGATCAAAAAACAGTTTGCTGGTGGTGTAACGGGAGATCACGCGTCGCGCGTAGCCAGGCTGGCCACAGACAAATGCCGACAGGTTTTGCGCCCCGGCCGAGGTGCCGAGTAACAGTTGAAAAGGATTGAAGCCTGCGCGTTGAAATTCGTCCAGCACGCCTGCGGTAAAGATGCCGCGCTGACCGCCGCCTTCGCACACCAAGGCGATTTTATTCGATTTAAAAGGAGTTAAAGCCAGCGGTTCGAATGAACCTAATGTCAACGGAATACGTGTGCCCAATGGATGTCCCTCAGTGTTGCTTGCTCTGAGGGAGTCGCCGAAGCAGCATCCCGGAGAACCAGTCATTGTCGTTCCCTGACCAATTGCTTCTGCAATCGTTGCGGCTTCGTAGTATGCCGCACAAGACCGGTCTCCGCTTTAGGTGACTCGCGGGTTAGCGTCTATTGAGACGCAAGTAGTCAGGGTCGTTTGCGCCCGGTAAACAGGCTCACGAGGAACAGAATAATACCGACAATGAAGACAATTTTAGCTGCCCATGCTGCCGTACCCGCCAGACCGCCGAAACCTAATGCCGCAGCAATCAGAGCGATGACCAGAAAGATAATACCCCAACGAAACATAAGCCTCTCCTTTACCATTGTGAAAATCGAACTGCTTATTTACACCTTTGTTTTTATTACGAAACGGCACCTGCTGGTGCCGAGTCGCTCGCGTTAAGATTTCACCTTCAGGTCATTCTTCACGCTTTTCACGCCTTCAATGGCTTTGGCGATCTTCTCAGCACGATCGGACTGTGCCTGATTCGCCACTTCCCCTGATAACTGCACCACGCCGTCGGTGGTTTCAACCTTAACGTTGCGTGATGGCACGATATCATCTGCTAAAAGCTTAGCTTTAATTTCGCTGGTGGTTGCGGTATCGCCCGCATAACCTTTCAGAGAAGCATTTTTGCTGTCTTTAACGTGTAGTTTGTCGCTGACGGATTTCACACCTTCGACTTTCTGCACCAGCGCGACGGCTTTTTCAGCCTGATCCTGAGAAGCCACGAAGCCGCTCAGTGTCACCACGCCATCGTGCGTTTTGACGGAGATATCCGTGCTTTTAATTGCGTCATCATCCACCAGCGCCGCTTTGGCTTTAGCCGTGATGCCGCTGTCATCCATATAGCCATCGACTTTTTTCATAGAGCTATCGATCTTCGCACCCGCGCTGTCGGAGGTTTGCTGTGCTTTCTGCGACAGTGATTCATCTGCAAATGCCGCACCACTCAGCAGAGCAGAACCGGCCAGGGCAGCAATCAGGGTTTTAGCAATCTTAGTCTTATTCATCGATATCATCCTTCTATCAGTTAACTCATCCGTTATCGCGGATGCGCCAGCAACGAACGGCGTTGCTGAGTTACTGGACGTAATGAAACCCGAAAGGTCTCTTTTCTCGTCCGACAGGATAATAGTAGTAGGGATTACAGCTTTTGCTGGCTCTTGTGGTTGATATATCGCCAAAAAGAGAAAAAAACAGCGGAATTAGGAGGAGTCTGTAACAAACAAAATAGGGCCAGTGAAAATCACAGGCCCTGCTGGCAACGGCGATTAGTGCTCGCGCGTTTTGCGGAATCTCACGTCAGGATAGCGTTCCTGAGTGATGTTGAGGTTCACCATGGTTGGCGCGATATACGTGAGGTTATCACCGCCATCGAGCGCCAGGTTCACTTCATTTTTACGCTGGAAATCGTCGAATTTCTTCGCATCATCACACTCAACCCAGCGAGCGGTTGAGACGTTGATGGCTTCGTAGATCGCTTCAACGTTGTATTCGCTTTTCAGGCGTGCCACCACCACTTCGAACTGCAGCACACCGACCGCGCCCACAATCAGATCGTTATTGTGCACCGGACGGAACACCTGCACCGCGCCCTCTTCCGACAGCTGAACCAGCCCTTTCAGCAGCTGTTTCTGCTTCAGCGGATCGCGCAGACGGATAC
The DNA here is from genome assembly GCF_028048155.1 of Pantoea leporis. Lineage (NCBI taxonomy): Bacteria > Pseudomonadati > Pseudomonadota > Gammaproteobacteria > Enterobacterales > Erwiniaceae > Pantoea > Pantoea leporis. The sequence goes on along the minus strand of NZ_JALMEU010000006.1, from coordinate 100,609 downwards.
GGCGGAACAGCTCTGGCGCGAAGTTCGGAATGCCGGTGAACTTCATGTTTTCACCCTGCGTAAAGGTGTCGCCAATCTGAATGGTGCCGTGGTTGTGCAGACCAATGATGTCGCCCGGATAGGCTTCTTCTACGTGCGAACGGTCGCCGGCCATAAAGGTCAGTGCATCGGAAATCACCACATCTTTACCGGTACGCACCTGACGCAGCTTCATGCCTTTTTCGTACTTGCCGGATACCACACGCATAAAGGCGACGCGGTCGCGGTGCTTCGGGTCCATGTTTGCCTGGATCTTAAACACGAAGCCGCTGAATTTCTCTTCCTTTGCTTCCACCAAACGCGCGTCGGTGTTGCGCGGCATTGGACGCGGCGCCCAGCTAACCAGGCCATCCAGCATATGATCAACGCCGAAGTTACCCAGCGCGGTGCCGAAGAACACCGGCGTGATTTCGCCACTCAGGAACAGCTCCTGATCGAACTCGTGCGAAGCGCCCTGCACCAGCTCCAGCTCATCGCGCAGCTGCTGTGCCAGATCTTCGCCTACTGCGGCATCCAGTTCTGGATTCGCCAGCCCCTTAACAATGCGCACTTCCTGAATGGTGTGGCCTTTACCGGTTTGATACAGGTAAGTTTCGTCGTTGTAGAGGTGATAAACCCCTTTGAACAACTTGCCGCAGCCAATCGGCCAGGTAATAGGTGCGCAGGCGATCTTCAGCTCACTCTCCACTTCATCCAGCAGCTCCATGGGATCGCGGATGTCACGGTCGAGTTTGTTCATAAAGGTGATGATTGGCGTATCGCGCAGGCGCGTCACTTCCATCAGCTTGCGGGTGCGATCCTCAACACCTTTTGCGGCGTCGATCACCATCAAACAGCAGTCAACCGCCGTCAGCGTACGGTAAGTATCTTCAGAGAAGTCTTCGTGTCCTGGCGTATCCAGCAGGTTCACGAGGCTGTCGCGATACGGGAACTGCATCACCGAGGTGGTGATGGAGATACCACGTTGTTTCTCCATCTCCATCCAGTCCGATTTCGCGTGCTGGTTGGAGCCGCGGCCTTTGACGGTACCGGCGGTTTGAATCGCCTGTCCGAACAGGAGCACTTTTTCGGTGATTGTGGTTTTACCGGCGTCCGGATGCGAGATGATCGCAAAGGTACGGCGGCGCGCCACTTCTTCTAAAAAGGAGGCATTAGACATTGAGTGAATTCTTCTTCAAGGGCAACACGCGGACAGCGCGCTGCGAATAAATCGTTTCGAGGTCATTCCGCAGGATAACGCGGCCAATGGCGACGCAGTGGCGTCGGTTCACAGCAAGAGGTGTGCGATCTACATTGGCGGCAGTCCTGAATCCCGTCAGCATTGAGGCGGCATAGCATACAATATTTCGCAGAAAGGGGGAATCGGTGCCCTAATAGCCCTCACCCTAACCCTCTAATCACCCCAACACCCGCACCACTGCCGCCTTGAAGATCTTCACCCCAATCTCCAGCGAGCTCAGCTCAAAGCGCATCTCAGGATGATGTAAACCCGGCACCAGATTGGTTCCCAATCCCCAGAAACCGGCTTTCACCTGCGGGTTTTTCACCGGGTAATAGAAAAAATCTTCGCTGCCCGGCGTGGTTTTGGTATCCAGCAAACCGGCTTCGCCCAGCACGTCGACAATCGCCGCGCGAATCACCGCCGTAGCTTCCTCATGAATTTCTGCCGCTGGCATCTCTTTTAGCACCACCACGTCGGCCGTGGCACCCAGCGCCGCCACGCTGTGCTGAATCGCCAGCGTGACTTTCTCTTTCAGCACCGCCATTGGCGCGTTTTCCTGCGAACGCAGATCCCACACCACGCGCGCCTCATCCGGCACCGAGTTGGTCACGCCCGCATCGCACAGAAAGCGTGTAGCTTTCACGCTCCAGGTCAAACCCGGCGGCAGATGGATGGCGTTGACGGCCTGTACCGCTTGCACCGCCGCATCCAGCGCGTTGACGCCCAAATGCGGACGCGCCGCATGCGCCGGTGCACCTTTGATGGTGGCTTCCAGCGTGCTGCAGGCAGAGTAAATCACCGCTGGCGTCGCCTGTCCCACATGACACTCTTCCAGCGGACGCACATGGAAGCCGAGAATCATCTCCACATCCTCCAGCGCGCCGCCCTCAATCATCGCCAGCGCACCCGCACCGAGCTCTTCCGCCGGCTGGAATAGTAGCTTGAGCCGCCCTTTCTTGATCGCGCCCTCTTTCATCAGCTCTTGCGCTGCCGTCAGCACCACCGACGAATGGCCATCGTGGCCGCAGGTGTGACGCGCACAGGCTACGCCATCAATGATATGACCGAGCGCATCCATATCCGCACGCAGCGCCAGCACCGGACCGGGCACGCCGCTGTCGATTTCCGCCACCATGCCGGTGGTGTTATTGATGCCGCGCGTCACCTTAATTCCGGCGCTCTCCAGCTGATCGGCAATATAAGCAGAGGTTTTAAATTCCTGAAAACCCAGTTCGGGAATTTCATGCAGAAAATGGTAATGCTCTAAGACGTTCGACACCGCTAAGCTCCTGACAAGTAAAGGCAAGCCTCAGCATCGCCCGATGCGCAGCTATAATCAATCCAGCGTGAATGAAAATTAGTCAAAATTGAGAACTCCTCGCATTCAACATGTGGAATAATTCCATTTACAATCAATAAGATAAATTCAACCTTTTTGCGAAAAACCCTTCACAAAAAAGTATAGATTGATGCATAATTCGCCGTACTTCACCTGACAAATTAAAAAGGACTCAGCCATGTTAACTGCTGAAATGACCTCGCGTTTAAACGACCAACTGAACCTCGAATTCTTCTCTGCCAACCTCTATCTGCAGATGAGCGCCTGGTGCTGCGATAAAGGCTATGAAGGTGCCGCCTCATTCCTGAAAATGCATTCTCGCGAAGAGATGCAGCACATGCAGAAGCTGTTCGATTACGTCAGCGATGCCGGCGCTTTGCCGGTACTGGGCAGCATTGCGGCGCCGGCGATTAGCTGGAATTCACTGAACGACGTGCTGGAAGAAGCGCTGAAGCATGAGCAGCTGATCACAAAAAAAATCAACGAGCTGGTGCACACCGCCTTAACCACCCAGGATTACTCAACGTTCAACTTCCTGCAGTGGTACGTTGCCGAGCAGCATGAAGAAGAGAAGCTGTTCAAAACCGTGCTGGATAAACTGGCGATGGTCGGCAACAAAGGCGAAGGCCTGTTCCTGGTGGACAAAGATCTCGGCCACATGTCCGTCGACGGCCACGGCGCATAATAATAAAGATTACACACGGCAAAAATTGAGAACGCCCGACATGTCGGGCGTTTTTTTATGCCTATTCCAACTCTTTCAACCGCAACTCCGACGGCTGCGGACGGCCAAAGAAATAGCCCTGGAATAGCGTACACCCCTCTTCGCGCAGCTTCGCAAACTGCTCGCCGTTCTCCACGCCTTCAGCAGTAATCTGAATATCGAGGCTGCGGCTCATGCCGGTAATGGCGCGGATAATCGCCAGCGCCTCGCGGCTGTCGCCCATATCGTTGATAAACGACTTATCGATTTTGATTTTGTCGAACGGGAATGAACGCAGATAACTGAGCGACGAGTAGCCGGTGCCGAAATCATCCAGCGCAATCTGCACGCCAAGCGTTTTCAAACTCTGCAAGGTGCGGATATTACCGAGCGTGTCGTCCAGCAGCACCGATTCGGTGATCTCCACTTCCAGCCGATGCGGCGCCAGCCCGGATTCCCGCAGCGCACCTTCCACCACCGACACCAGCGAGCTGTTCTTAAACTGCAGCGGCGATAGATTCACCGACACCGATTGTTCGGTGTTCCAGCTCTGCGCTTCGCGGCAGGCTTCATACAGCGCATAGGCGCCGAGCATGTGAATCAAACCGGTCTCTTCAGCGATCGGGATGAAGTCGTTCGGCATGATCAGCCCTTTGATCGGGTGATGCCAGCGCATCAGCGCTTCATAGCCGATGATGCCCTGCTCGTTGGTAATCGGCTGATAGTAAAGCTTGAGCTGACGACCAGAAATCGCATCACGCAGATCGTTCTCAATCACGCGACGGCTGCGCGCCTGATTGTCCATCTCAATGGTGAAGTGTTCGAAGCGATTACGGCCATTACGTTTGGCTTCGTACAGCGCCATATCGGCGCAGCGCAGCATATGCTCCGGCGTGTTGGTGGCCTGCGAGGTGAGCGCGATACCGACGCTCAAGCCCACCGACAGATTATGCCCTTCAACGTTAATCGGCGGACGGATCGCCTCGATCAGCCGCTGCGCTACCACTGCCGCTTCATCCGCAGAACGGACATTGGGCAGCACGATGGCAAACTCATCGCCGCCAATGCGCGCCAGCGTATCGTGATCGCGTAGCGCGCTGCGCAGGCGTTTCGCCACCACGCGCAGCAGGTCATCACCAATCTGATGGCCGAGCGCATCGTTAACGTTTTTGAAGTTATCGAGATCGAGACATAGCGTGGCGCTGATCTGGTTGTTCAGATTATCCACGCGCAGCGCTTCACTCAGCTTCTGGCGGAACAGCACGCGGTTCGGCAGGCTGGTGAGATTATCATGATGCGCCATATGACGAATACGCGCATCGGCTTCACGCTGATCGGTCACGTCCTCGACAATCAGCATCACATAGTTCTGACGCATATCTTTTCCGCTGATGGTGGTGGCGCGCGTATGCAGAATGCGCTCGCCGCCCGCCGTCAGCAGCAGCTGTTCGCGCGAGTGAATGCCCTCGCTGCGCAGCGCCACATCCGCCAGGCTGTTGAAGTAATCCCCCAGCTCCGCCGACATACATTCGTGCGGGCGCTTGTGCATGATCAGCGCTTTGTTGATGCCAAACAGCTGCTCGGCTTTGTCGTTCACCATCAGGATTTCACGGCTGATGGCGTCTTCAACGATCACGCACGAGGGAATATTGCTGATGATGGTGTCGAGAAAACCCGACAGCTCAGACATTTTCGCGCTCTGCGACTGCGCCAGATCCCGCGCGCGCAACAGCTGCTGCTCGTTCTCACGCCGTTCGGTGATATCGCGGGTAATTTTGGCGAAACCGATCAGTTTGCCGCTTTCATCATTAATCGCTTCGATAACAACGTGGGCCCAAAACGCCGAGCCATCTTTACGGTAGCGCCAGCCTTCATCTTCGAAACGCCCGGTTTTCAACGCAATGCCGAGGTTGGCTTCGGGCGCATTGGCATGACGTTCCGCTGAACTGTAAAACACCGAGAAGTGCTGGCCGACAATCTCATCAGCCAGATAACCTTTGGCGCGCTGCGCACCGTTGTTCCAGTTCACCACGCGGCCGTGCACATCCAGCATATAGATGGCGTAATCGCGCACGCCTTCCACCAGCAGACGAAAATTCTTCTCCTGCTCGTGCTGTTTACGCAGCAGCGCTTGCTGTTCGGTGCAGTCGCGGGTGATTTTGGCGTAGCCAATCAGCTTGCCAGCGTCGTCGCGAATCGCGTCAATGATCACATGCGCCCAAAACGCGCTGCCATCTTTGCGGTAACGGTAACCTTCGTCTTCGAAACGACCGGTTTTAAATGCGGTGGTGAGGTTTTTTTCCGGGATATGGTTTTTACGATCCTGCGCGCTGTAGAAGCGTGAGAAGTGTTGTCCAACAATCTCTTCGGCAACGTAGCCTTTCGCGCGCTGTGCGCCTACGTTCCAATTTTCCACGTTGCCGTCCAAATCGAGCATGTAGATGGCGTAATCGCTGACGCCTTCCACCAGCATACGGAAGCGCTGTTCCTGCTCGCGCTGTTTGCGCTGTTGCTCCTGCTGTTCGGTGCAGTCGCGGGTGATTTTGGCAAAACCCAGCAGCTCACCAAACTCATCGCGGATAGCGTCGATCACCACATGCGCCCAAAACGCGCTGCCATCTTTACGGTAACGCCAGCCTTCGGTTTCAAAGCGCCCGGTTGCTGTCGCGGTCGCCAGTCCGCGCTGTGGCGCGCCGTTTTTACGATCGTCTTCGCTGTAGAACAGCGCAAAATTCTTCCCTACGATTTCATCGGGCGTGTAACCTTTGGCGCGCTGCGCGCCGCTATTCCAGTTCGCCACCGTGCCATCGGGTTTGAGCATGTAAATGGCGTAATCCACCACGCTCTGTACCAAAAGTCGGTACATGACGTCAGAGTTATTATTCATTGTTATTCGCCTATTGCTGGGCTGGTATCGTCGAAACTTAAGAAAATTCTTAATTATCAAGCAGACTTAAGCGTAAATACGCAGCGCTGACAAGCGCTATTCATCCGCAGACAAATGTTGGTAGGTAAGTTATCGGCAGTGGCGAGAAAATGTTCAGTAGGATACTTCACAAATCATCATACGTTGACGGCAGGCTGGCGTTACGCTTGCCACGGTAAAATGCCGTGCGGCAAGCGTCGCGTCAGGCGTGTGGCAACCGCCATTAATAAGCAAACCACCACAATCATCAGGCAGCCCACCGCCGCCGCCAGCGACGCGGATCCGCCTTCATCAAGGAATACGATGGTCGGTCCGATGGTTTGCGTTTGCGAGGTGACCAGCAGCACCGAAACCTGGATTTCATTCAGCGCGGTGAGAAACACCAGCACGCTGCCCGCCAGCGCCGAAGGTGCCGCCAGTGGCAATAAGATGTCGCGCATGCGGCGCAGAAAACCGGCGCCGCACAAACGTGCCGCTTCATCTAATGCCGGTTCCAGCTGGGCGAATCCGGCCAGCGTTGGGCGCAGCACCAGCGCGAGGAAGTTCGCCAGATAGGCGGCAAGGATGATCCACACCGTGCCATACAGCGAGACATTGACGATCGGCAGCGGACGCAGGAAGAACAGCATCGCCGCTACGCCGGTGACAATGCCCGGCAGCGCGTAAGTCAGTTCACTCGCCAGCCACAAACCGCGCACTAATTTGGTTCGCCGCCAGCTGAGGAAATAGGCGAGAAACAGCGCGCAAACCGTTAAAATCAGCGCCGCCAGCGTGGTCAATCCGAGGCTGGTGAGAAACGCCTGTCGCACCGCCGGATAACCCCACAACGCGGCGCAGAAGTTCTCCAGCGTCAGCGTTTGCCAGCTCAGCGCCTGGCCAAAACCGCTGGTGAGCGCGGTGATCAACAGCGCGCTGAGCGGCAACAGTAAGGTCAGCGCCATCCACAGCCAGGCGACGCCCTCAACCGCCATACGCCCGCGCCCCAGCGATTGCTGCCACAGGCGCGGTGCACCGTTGACGCGCACATCATTGCGTCCGCCCAACCAGGCGCTGGCCGCCATGCCCGCCAGCGTAATTACCGCAATCAATAACGCATACACCGCGGTGTTTGGCAGCGCGCTCGCACCAATGCCGTTCAACTGCTGATACACCAGCGTGATCAGCGTTGGCACGCGCGCCGGAATCCCCAGCATCGCCTGAATACCGAAGTTGCCCGCCGCCGCAACGAAGGTCAGCGCGGCACCGGCAAAAATTGCCGGGCGCGCCAGCGGCAGCACAATGGTGAACAGGATGCGCGCGCGTGACGCACCGCTGGCCTGCGCCGCTTCCACCAAATCGGCGGGCAAGCGGCGCAAACCGGCGCGCACGGTGAGGAACACCAACGGCGCATTGTGCGTGCCGAGCAGCAGCACAATGCCGGTTAAGGAGTAGAGCGGCTGCTCGCCGGGCGCAAACCACGGCAACTCCAGCGTGGCGAACAGCAGCGCCAGCGGACTGCCCGGAGCCAGCGCCTGCAGCCAGGCCAGCGCCGTCACCTGCGGCGGAATTATCAGCGGCAGGATAAACGCAAACACCCACGCGGTTTTGGCGCGCAGATCGCTAAGCGCCACCAGCCACGCAGCGGCGGTGCCGAGCACCACGGAAATCAAAGTAGAACTGAGCGCGATGAGCAACGTATTGCCGCTGGCGATCAACACGCGATCGCTCGCCAGCAGGCGCGTTAAGCGTGCGATATCCGGCACGCCGCTGGGCGCAATGGCGGTCCACACCAGCCGCATCAGCGGCGCCACCGACAGCAAACCAATCAGCAGCACCAGCAGCGCCAGAATCAGCCGTTCGCTGTTAACGCGCGGCGCTTTGCGCGTCACATTGCGCCATTCGTTGCTCAACACGCTCATGCTTAGCCACCAAACAGCGCGCTGAACCGATCGCGCACTGCCGCATCTTCTTTGATCGCTTTCGCCACGTCCGGCGACAGCAGCTTGATTTTATTGATCGGCGTGAAACCTGCCGGAGCTGAGACGCGATCATCCACCGGACGGTTGCCCTGCTCGACCACCAGCTTCTGGCCTGGCTCGGAAAGCATAAAGTTAACGAAGGCTTTGGCGGCCGGCAGGTTGTGCGCGGTTTTCATGATGGCAACCGGTTCGGTGACATATGACACCCCCTCTTTGGGATAGACCAGATCCACCGGTGAACCCTTTTTCTTCGCCAGAATCACGTCGGCGTCGGTGATGATGCCGTACTTATCCAGCCCGCTGGCGACCGCCTTCAGCGCCGGGCCGTTGCCGCCCTGCGGCGCGATGCCGATGGCCGCCAACTTTTTATAGAAGCTCCAGCCAATCGACGGCGTGTTGATATCGGTGTGCAGCTTGTAGAGCGCCGCGCCGGAGTAAAGCGGGCTTGGTACCGCAATCTGCCCTTTGTTGGCTTCCACCGCCAGCGCGTTCCAGCTATCAATCGGCTGCGCATGCTGGGTGTTGTAGGCAATTACCGTGGCGATGATTTTGGTGCCGAAGAAGGTTTTGTCTTTGTCGTAAAACGATGGATTGATGTGGCTGAGCGGCGCATCGCTGTAGCTGTAGAGATGGTTTTCGTTTTTCAGCGCGCCGAGGTTGATGGCGTCGGCAATCAGCAGCACATCCGGCTTGGCTTCGCCGCTCATCATTTCGGTGCGCAGCACGTTCATTAACTGCGTGGTGCCGTTGCGCGTCCACTCGATCTGCACATTGGGATAGGCGGCTTTAAACGCATCCATGGTTTGCTGGGCAATTTCGGGGGCCTGCGAGGTATAAACCACCAATTTCCCTGCTGGCGCCTCGTCGGCAAAGCTGGCAGCAGAGATCACAAATCCACTGGCTAACATCAACACGTTTAACTTCGTACGCATAGCATTTCCCTGAAGGTTGAAGAGGTTAATAAGGAAGAATCCAGCCGTCGCGCAGCGACACGCCCACGGTGGCGTCGACAACGGGTAAAGGCTGATCGGCCAGCAGCAGCGTGATGCTGCATTCGGGCGCGGCCAGCGGCGTCACGTTGAGCTGATAGTGGCCGCCGCGATAGATCACCCGCTGCACGCGCGCGGCAAACTGTGGTTCGCCCGGCGCGGCTAAGTGGAAATCGACTGCGTGAAAACTGGCTTGCGCCTGCGGCTGCGGACGCTGATGCGGCGCGCAGCGTAACGACACGCGCATACCGCACAGCGTGGCATAAGCGCGGCCCTCGCCGAGCGGTTCGATATCGCTGATCGGCAGCACTTTGCCGTCGTCAATAAAGCGCGCGACCATGGCGTTCGCCGGTTCGCGCCACAGCGTTTGCGGCGTGGCGAACTGCATCACACGGCCGGCATCCATCACCACGATGCGATCGGCCAGCGCCATCGCTTCCTGCTGATCATGGGTAATGTAGAGCAAGGTGGCGTGACTGTGATGATGGAAGCGGCGGAACTCCTCTTCCATGGTGGCGCGCAGGTGGACATCGAGGTTGGCGAGCGGCTCATCGAGCAGAACTAAGGTCGGTTGCGCCACTAAACAGCGCGCCAGCGCCACGCGCTGACGCTGACCGCCGGAGAGATCGGCGGGACGACGGGCGGCGAACGCTTCCAATCCCACCAGCTCCAGCGCCTGCTGCGTGCGGCGCTCGCGCTCGGCACGCGCGACGCCGTTCACTTTCAGACTGTAGGAAACATTTTCCGCCACCGTCATATGCGGCCACAGTGCGTAGCTCTGGAACACCACGCCAAGCTGACGATCTTCCGGCGGCAGATGCACGCCCGGCGCAGCGAAGCAGCGTTCGCCCACGTGGATCTCTCCGGCATCGGCGGTTTCAAAACCGGCCAGCAGGCGCAGCAAGGTGGTTTTGCCGCAGCCTGACGGGCCCAATACGGCGATAAATTCTCCCTGCGCAATCTGCAGCAAGATGTCTTGTAATACCGGCTGCGCCGCAAAGGATTTGCGCAGCCCGCGCAGTGTGATTGATGCCATGTTTCTGGCCTTTCGCTAACCGTCCGGCTAAGACCCTACGACACTGTGATGACGATTCCATGACATTGCAGCTGGTCGCCCTAAATGGCGTAATGCTTGTCTGATAATCAGCGCGCTGACATCGCAGGGGTATCGCCCGCGAAGCATCCAGCAGTCTCAGAATGCCTGGCTTGGTTTTTCGAGAGTCTGCATTTATGCGCATCTGGTTGCCATGAATGGCAATCCCAGCGGATGGATAGCGATTTTGAGTTAAGGATACGCACCACTGCTGCAGCGCGGGTGTTGGGGCGACATCCTAACCCGCTGAACGAATGAGAGATTCCAGGGCGAGCCGCAGGGATGCGGCGAGAGGCGGCGCTGAGCAGGAGCGAATCGCCGCCGGTCCGTCAGGAATCGTGAATGAGTGAAGGCACCGCGAAGCGGCGGGTTGGGCTGGCGCAAGGCCCGGGAGTGCAGAGGGCGCGGCCAGGCGTCCTCTGCTCGGTCGCCGCACCGAAGTGCTGCAACTGCCCAGGTTCAAGGCGAACGAAAGCCGCTCCGTGCTTAACTAAGCGGCATGACGCGATTCACAGATGCATGCCGATATAACGCTCATAACGTGCGGGCTTCACCCGCGTGAGATCCACCAGCACTAAGCCATCAATACAGTTATTGAAATCGGGATCGCTGCCGAAATCGATAAACTGCACGCCGCCCGGCTCGCACACCTCGGAATATTGCTTGTAGAGCGTGGGAATGGCGGTGCCGAGATTCGCCAGCAGATGTTTCAACCGGCGTAAATCTTCGCTGTAGTTATCGCCGGTGAACTGCGCCAGCACTTCCGGTAACGAGGCTGGATAAGGGCGGCGTGAAGTCGCCAGCGGCAGTTCGGTAGGGAAATAGAGACGATAGAACGCCACCAGCAGATCGCGCGCCGCCAGCGGCATGCCGCCCGAGATCGAGACCGGACCAAATAAGTAGCGGGTTTCGGGATATTTAGCGATGTAGGCACCAATGCCCATCCACAGATAATCGAGGCCGCGTTTGCCCCAATAGGCGGGCTGAATAAAACTGCGGCCCAGCTCCAGACCTTGGTTGATGATCGGCAACATGCGCTCGTCGTAGTGGAACAGGCTGTCGCTGTAGATGCCTTCCAGCCCACGACGCTCCAGCTGCTCGGCGCCCGGAATAAAGCGATAGGCGCCGACGATCTCCAGCGCATCGTCGTCCCACAGAATCAGGTGATAGTAATCGTCATCGTATTTGTCGAGGTCGCGACGACGCCCGCTGCCCTCACCCACCGCGCGGAATGCCACTTCCCGTAAGCGCCCGAGCTCACGCAGCAGCGGCACCCAGCTGGCACCGTTGCGTCGCCACAGGTAGATCTGCTTGCCATCCGGCAGCGTGCCGAGTCGCTCGCTCTCCATCAGCGCTTTTTTCAGTTCGGCGCGATCTTCCGGCCGCGCAATCGCCGCTTCGGTCTGAAACAAGCCGCGTCGTCCCTGACCAATGCGATACAGATGTTTGCGCAGCCGCTTCGCCAGCTCTTTGCCCGGCGTGTGGCCATCATGCCAGTTGGCAAACGGGATCTGTTCGCCGATGTGCAACTTAATGCGCGAACCGCGCTGACGAAACATTTCGCGTACCAGCATCAGTAACGCGAGCGGCGAGGCAATTTTTGCGGCGGCGTAAAATGCCAGGCTGTTGCGCCCCACCACGTGCACCGGCACGATGGGCGCGCGGGCGCGGGCCGCGAGGCGTAAGAAGCTGTGATGCCAGTGACGATCGCGCACGCCTCGGCTGGAAAGGCGCGACACTTCACCCGCCGGGAAGATAATCAGCACGCCCTGATTATCGAGATGCTGCTGCATGCGCGTTAGCTGTTCGCGGCTGGTACGGTTGCCCATGTTATCCACCGGCAACATCATGTTGTTGATCGGCTCCAGCATCATCAACATGCGGTTGGCAACAATTTTCACATCGCGTCGCACCTGCGAAACCGCCGCCAGCAATGCTAAACCATCCAGTGCACCGAGCGGATGGTTGGCAACTATCACCACCGGGCCACGCGTGGGAATCTGCTCCAAATCGCGCTCGCTCAGTTCACAGCGCACATCAAGATGCTCCAGTACCTGCTCCACCATATCCACGCCTTTCAGATGACGATAGCGGGCGGCAAACGCCTGGAATTCATGTTCGCGAACGGCCCATTTCAGGGCGCTTTTCTGCCAGTTTGCCGGTTGATGACCTGGCCAGTAGGTATCGAGAAGCTGATCAACGGAAAACATCATTCACCTTTTACACGCAGCGGTTTATCGCTTCGACGTTAAAACGGCTTGTTTTCAGATTTATGACTGCGGCGCCGTGAAAGCCTAAAAAGCAGCCACTTGCATTGTTCTTGCGCATAAAAAACAAAAACTGACCTTAAAACCCCAAATTCAAGACATGACTTAAAGCTTATTGTTAAGCAGCGTGAATTAATCTGGTCACACCAGTTAAATTGTTTGTTAAAGGGTGTTTTAACTTTGCGTTTATTTTTTATTTTTTCCTCTGGGCTACACATATGATTCATTCGGTATTTATTGTTGATGACCATCCGTTAATCTGTACGGGCATTCAGGCATTACTGCAGTCATATCACTACGCCATCGCTGGCACTGCTAATAAAAGCGATCTGTTAATTACCGAGCTGCATAGGACACGTCCGGACGTTTTACTGCTCGATCTCACCATGCCTGGGCGCGCTGGCATTCCGTTGATTACGGACATCAAGCGCGCGTTGCCAGACCTCAAAATCATTGTTTATACCGCTTCAGAAAGCCTTTTTTATCAACGATGTTGCTTACAATTAGGCGTGGAAGGCTATGTGTGTAAACGCGGCAATTTAGACACTCTCCTTACCGCAATAAAAGAGGTGGAATGTGGTAAGCGTTTTTATCCGGTAACGGAGGAAGCGGCCGAGGTAAACGAGTTAATTGAGAGTGAAAAATTGATGAGCCTGACGCGCCGGGAACTGATGGTATTGGTGAAACTGGCGTCGGGAATGACAAATAAAGAGATCGCCTCACAATTACAACTCAGTAGTAAAACTGTGAGTACCTATAAAATAAAAATCCTGCGTAAATTAGGTTTAAAAGGGATTAGTGGCATTAATATGACAGCAAAATTGAATGAGTTGGTGTGAAAGATCGGGTCGCCATTCATGGCGACCCCACTAAATTAGAGTTTTAACGGTGGCAGCTGCGAAAACACGCTCAACAATCCTTTGCTCCACAGCTGACGAATTTGTGAAAAATAGGGATGCTGTTCGGTGATGTGATATTGCTCGCTATCGCTGAAACTGTCGGTGCGATAGACCATCACATCCAGCGGTAATCCCACCGAAATATTACTCGCTAACGTTGAATCCATTGAAATTAACGCACACTGCATCGCCTGACTGAGCGGCGTTTCATAGCGCAGCACGCGGTCAATAATCGGTTTGCCGTACTTGCTTTCACCAATCTGGAAATAAGGCGTATCAACGCTGGCTTCGATGAAATTGCCCTGCGGATAGATCTGGAACAGACGCGGCTCCTCGCCACGAATCTGTCCGCCCAGCAGCAGCGTGCCGCCAAACTCCTCGCCATCGCGCTTGATCACCTCGCGCAGCGTTTCGCCCACCATCAGCGCAATGTCATACAGCGATCGTCCATTCAGTAAATTCGGTTGATCGTTATCGCCGTTGTTGCGTCGCAGCAGGCTCAGCACGCTCTGCGTGGTAGCCAGATTGCCGGCGCTTTGCAGCACCAGCGTGCGTTCATCATCGACCTGAAACACATGCAATTTACGGAACGAGGAAATATGATCAACGCCCGCATTGGTCCGCGAATCGGATACAAAAATCATCCCTGACGATAAACGCATTGCCACACAATAAGTCATAGTTACGCCTGTTCTGATTACTGCTGCGCATGCACCTGAAGCACCGCAGCCACCGCCAGCATATCTTCACCGCCGCCGCCCAGCCGCATACCGCGCACCGGACAGGCATCGAGATAATCCACACCAACCGCCAGACGTAAATGCTGGCGTGTGCTGCGGGTATTATTGGTGATATCAAAGCTGTGCCAACTGCCATCCAGCCAGGCTTCAACCCAGGCGTGAGTGGCGACGTGCTCAACGTTTTCAGTATAGAGATAGCCGCTCACATAGCGCGCCGGAATCCCCAGAGTGCGACAGCAGGCGAGAAACACGTGGCTGTGATCCTGGCAAACGCCGCTGCCGGCGGCAAATACTTTCGCGGCGGTATCAGTTACCTGGGTGCTGCCGGGACGATACGGCATCTTCAGCAGCAATTCATCCATCAACTTTTCCAGGCTGGCGAGCGGCTTTTCCGGCCGCCAGTAGCGCTGGGCAAACTCGCGGATCTCGGGATTGGGCAGCGTCAGCGGCGTGGCGCGCAGAAACACCAGCGGCGACAACGCGCACTCCGGATCGGGTGCCCACTCGCCGGCATCAAGGATCTCCACCACACCGCGCGCGGCGATATCGAGCTGCTGATGCGGCGTATCCAGCGTTAGCACATGCATCACGTTGCCGTAAGCATCCTGCGTGCAGGTGGCTGCGCAGGGCAGCTCCAAATCCCACGAGATAATTTGCTGATGCACCGAATTTTGCGGCGTCAAACGCAGATACTGGGTGCTGAGTGTCACCTGCTGCTCGTAGGCGTAACGGGTTTTGTGCTCGATGTTAAGTCTCATTTCGCCTCCAGATAGGTGTGATTGATGCTGTCTGCCAGCGTGTTCAGGCGCGTCAGAAATGCATTGAGCCAGTGCGTTAACCCTTCCTGCGTCAGGCTTTCCCAGGTACTAAACCTGATTTCCGCCAGCAGCACGGTGATCAGATAACGCGGACGATCTTCGCCGCTGCTGCCGATCTGCTCGAGCTGGGTAGCGATCTCATCAATACAGGAGTGCAGCGATCGCGGACTTTCACTGCGCAGGATCAGCA
Organism: Pantoea leporis; assembly: GCF_028048155.1. Lineage (NCBI taxonomy): Bacteria > Pseudomonadati > Pseudomonadota > Gammaproteobacteria > Enterobacterales > Erwiniaceae > Pantoea > Pantoea leporis. The sequence goes on along the minus strand of NZ_JALMEU010000006.1, from coordinate 85,426 downwards.
TCTCATTCACCAGATCCGGCAACAGCTGCTGCTTAAAGATGGCGTTGTAGGCTTCACGCGCCGACACCGCGCGCAGCAAGGTATCGAGGCGATAATATTCGCGTACCGAATCGGACTGTTGTTCCAGCAGTTGCTGATTGACGCTCAGCAAACGCGCGGTGCCGTCGCTGCGCTCCATTAGCGTGCCGATGCGGATAAAACTCATGGCATCACCGCGCAGCAAGGTGCCGAACATCGCGCCACGAAACAGGTGCGAGCGCTCTTTCACCCAATCGAAAAAGCTATCGGCGTTGGCGCTGGTAATACCGCGCCGCCGCGTATTGCGCATCTCAATCCACGTCGAGTTGATGCTCTCCCACACTTCCGACGACAAACTGCCGCGCACCGCATGCGCGTTGTTCCACGCCTCCTGCCAGCAGCTGAAAATGCTGCACGGATTGCGATCGTCGAGGGCGAAAAAGTTGAACAGCTGCGGCATGGTGAAGCGGCCGTTGAGGGTTTCAAACAGTTCACGCGTGCCGGTGAGATTAAGCGGCAGCAGCAGATCGTCGCCCTGGTCACCGCGCACCGGCATTAACGACAAACGGTTGGTCACGTCTAACACGCGAGCAAGTTGTTCTGCGCGCTCAAGATAGCGCGCCATCCAATAGAGGCCACTGGCCGTGCGGCTTAGCATGATGCGTCATCCTCCAGAACCCACGTGTCCTTGGTGCCACCGCCCTGCGACGAGTTCACCACCAGCGAACCTTCGTTCAGCGCCACGCGGGTTAAGCCGCCGGGCACCAGACGAATATCCGCGCCGCACAGCGCAAACGGGCGCAGATCGATGTGGCGCGGCGCGAGGCCGTTATCGATAAAGGTTGGACACGTGGAGAGCGATAGCGTGTCCTGCGCGATGTAGTTTTCCGGGCGCGCTTTGAGGCGATCGCGGAAATCACTCAGCTCCTGCTGGCTCGCCACCGGGCCAATCAACATGCCGTAACCGCCTGCGCCGTGCACCTCTTTCACCACCATTTTCGCCAGGTTGGCCAGCACGTAGGTGAGATCCTGTGGTTTGCGGCATTGCCAGGTGGGTACGTTATTGAGGATCGGATCCTCATCAAGATAGAAACGGATCATGTCCGGGACGTAGGGATAGATCGATTTGTCATCGGCGACGCCGGTGCCGATCGCGTTCGCCAGCACCACGTTGCCGGATCGATACACCGACAACAAGCCCGGCACGCCGAGCATCGAATCCGGGCGGAACGCCAGAGGATCGAGGAAGGCATCATCAACGCGACGATAGATCACATCGACTTTGCACGGCCCGGCGGTGGTACGCATCATCACCGCGCCATCTTTGACGAACAGATCGGCGCTCTCCACCAGCTCAACGCCCATCTGCTGCGCGAGGAAGCTGTGCTCGAAGTAGGCGCTGTTAAAGCGGCCCGGCGTCAGCACCACCACCACCGGATCGTTGACCGGCGAGCTTTCGCGCAGGGTTTGCAGCAGATGCGAAGGATAACGCTCTACCGGCGCGATGTGCTGCCCGGCGAACAGTTCCGGATAGAGGCGCATCATCATCTTGCGGTTCTCCAGCATATAGGAGACGCCAGACGGCGTGCGCAGATTGTCCTCGAGAACGTAATATTTGCCGTCGTTATTGCGCACCATGTCTACCCCAACAATGTGCGCGTAGATGTGGCGATGCAGATCGACGCCTTGCATACAGGGCTGATATTGATCGTTCACCAGCACCTGTTCAGCGGGCACGATGCCGGCTTTGAGGATCAGTTGCTGATGGTAGATGTCGTGCAGGAAGGCGTTAAGGGCTTGTACCCGTTGGCGAATGCCGCGATCGAGCATCGCCCACTCGCTGGCAGGTATGATGCGCGGCACGCTGTCGAAAGGAATTAAACGTTCCGCGCCGCCGTCATCACCGTAGACGTTGAAGGTGATGCCGACGCGATGAAACAGCAGTTCCGCTTCTTCACGTTTGCGCGCCACGGCCTCTTTGTCCGCCTGTTGTAACCATTCCCAGTATTGCTGGTAGTGAGCGCGGTGTTGGCCATCGCTCAGCCACATCTCATCATAGAATTGTGATGCTATCTGGTAGCTTTCTTTCATGATTTACCCGGCGCTTGTCAGAGGACCTCACACTCTCCTGCACAAACTGTGCCAGAGGCTTGCCCCGGTAAGGCACACGCGCCGCGTCAACGGAAATGGCTGTTTTGCACTTTACTGGTGCATTAGCTGCTGCGCGATTGGCAGCCAGATCTCCGTCATCGCGCCTTCGCCACCGGTAAAAGGATCGCGGGATGGCAGCGGCACCTGCTGGATCTTCTCCTTCGACGTACGTAAACGCGACGGCTCATCACGCACGGTTTCCGGGGACATGCCTTCAGGATAGGCGCCAACGGTGAAAAAATCCTCTGAGGCAAACACCTGTTTGTGGCCGACGCCCGCCGGGATCAGTACCGCATCGCCTTCACGCAGCGTCACCATGCGACCGCTGTCGCCGCCGAACAGCACTTCCGCCCAGCCAGCCGCAACACCCAGCACTTCATGGGTGTTCGGATGGTAATGCGTATAAGGAAAGATCGGCGCACGCCATGCGGCGGGCCAGCCGTTGCGGGTAAAGGTTTTTTCAAACCAGGCGGCGCTGTCTTCCGTCGGATTTTCATCGTCATACGGCACAATGCCGGGCCAGATGATCAGCGGCAGCGGGCTGTTGGGCACGCCGCCCGACGGCAGCGATAACATCAGATGTTGCGGATTGCTGGAGGATCCAGCGGAAAAGGTGCCGGCGGCGAAAGACATCAGTAACAGCAGGCTGGAGTGGTTGGCAGTCATACTCTTTCTCCGGTTAATCACGATGCTTAATTGTGGCTTACCAAAGTGGCATTGCAATGTGCGCCCACCAACAAAATTCACAAAAAATAATGATTTAGCTAACTAAAGCCAAATTTATTAGCAACATAATTAACATCTCTTGCGGGTGAATGAGGATCGCCATAACTGGCGCGCATTTATGCGCACCAGGCCGCAAAGCGGCATGAATTTAATGCAAAAAAAACCGGTGGATTTCGCCACCGGCCGAATCAAAAAAAGCGATTCAAAGGCACTGACAGGTTATCGCAGGCGCTCAGCGATAGGTTTCACAACGTTCTCCCCTTCGCGGCCATAAAACTGGAACAGGGTTTCTGCAGCGGCATCGGTTAACACCAGAATTTCGATGCGGCGATTACGCGCACTCATGGGATCGTCATGATCGCGCGGCATGCGTGACGCCATGGCATTAACCTGCAATACGCGCGCACTCTCCAGCCCGCCACGCTCCAGCGCGCGGCGTGCCGCCAGCGCACGATCGCCCGACAGATTCCAGTTGTTGTAAGCGGCGTTGCCACTGTACTGCGCGGCATCGGTGTGGCCGCTGATCATGATTTTGTTGTCGATGCGGTTAAACACCGGGCCGAGCTCGGTCAGCAGTTTCTGGAAGAATGGCGTTAGCACCGCGCTACCGCGTGGGAACATCATGCGATCCTGATCGTCCTGAATCAGGATGCGCAGCCCTTGTGGCAAGGTTTCCAGCATCAGGTAATTTTGCGCGTTATAGCTGTTGATCATCCGTTGCAGCTGGTTGTGTAACAACACCAACTCCGCATCCGAGCGTGACAGCACGCTGTCTAAATCTTCCTGTGGCTTGCTGCCGGCGTTCAAACTGATGTCAGCCTTACCTTGGCTGACAGTCGCTGTTTGCGTCGGCGGGGAAATTGCCATGGTTTCGCCGATAATCGCCGATCCGCCGGAGTTCTCAACGTCAAAAGGATTGAAATTGGTGCCATCAAAAACCGACGTGCCGTTCAATTGCGCGACGATCTCTTTACGCTCCTCTTCACTCACCGCGCCCATGATCAACTTTGTGGTGGTCACCAAAGGTGCCGAACGTATATCTGAAGTCTCGGCGCGCTTTACGCTTGATGCGTTGCCAGGCAAACAGATGGCGATCGATGCCGATCTCAATGCCGGGTTAATCAATCAGGAACAGGCGCGCACGCGTCGCCAGGATGTGGCAAACGAAGCCGACTTCTACGGTGCAATGGATGGCGCGTCCAAATTCGTACGCGGCGACGCCATCGCCGGCATCATGATCCTGCTGATTAACGTGGTTGGCGGTATTTTGATTGGCGTATTCAAATACGGTTTACCGGCAGGACAAGCGTTTGAACAATATGTCCTGCTGACCATCGGTGATGGCTTAGTCGGACAAATTCCTTCACTGCTGCTCTCAACGGCGGCGGCGATTATCGTGACGCGCATCAGCGATGGTGCGGACATGGGCGATGACATCAAGTCTCAGCTGCTGGCTAAGCCAGGTACGCTGTATACCGCTGCGGCCGTGATGTTTGTGCTGGCGGTGGTGCCGGGCATGCCGCATCTGGTGTTCCTGGTATTTACCGGCCTGCTGCTGTTCGCTGCGTGGCGTCAAAGCCAGAAAATTAAAGCGCCGACGCAAGATCATCACGCTATGGAAGCGATCAGCCAGGCGCTGACGCAGCCGGACGATCAGCCCGCTATCGGTTGGGACACTATCCCGATGGTTGAGCCGATCGGGCTGAATCTCGGCTACAAGCTGGTGACGCTGGTGGATAAAGGCAAAGGTGCGCCGCTGACGCTGCGTATGCGTGGCGTGCGGCAAGTGGTGTCGGAAACCAGCGGCGTGCTGCTGCCGGAGATTGCGCTGCGCGAAGATTTCCACCTCAAGCCGGCGCAGTACGCGATCAAGATCAATGGCGTGCGCACTGCCGTCGGCGAAGTGCATGCCGATCGTCTGATGGCGATCCCGACGCCGGAACAGTACGGCGAAATCGATGGCGTGTTGGATACCGATCCGGCCTACGGCATGGCGGTGACGTGGATTCTGCCCGAGCAGAAAGCCAAAGCGCTGAACCTGGGTTATCAGGTGGTGGATTGCGCCAGCGTGGTGGCCACCCATGTGAATAAAGTGGTGCGCGAGAATCTGCCGGAGCTGTTTAACTACGATGACATCACTCAGCTGCATCAGCGTCTGGCGAATGTGGCGCCTAAGCTGTCGGAAGATGTGAACGCAGCGGTGAACTTCAGCTTGCAGCTGAAAGTGTATCGTCTGCTGCTGAACGATCAGGTGTCGCTGAAAGACATCACCACCATCGCGACGACGTTGCTGGAGAGCGCGGCGATCACCAAAGATCCGATCCTGCTGACTTCCGATGTGCGCTATGCCCTGCGTCGCGCCATGGTGGCGGCGATTGCGCCGGACAACAAACCGCTGTCGGCTTATACGCTGGAAAACAGCCTGGAGAATCTGCTGCTGGCGGCGCTGAATCAGGCACAGCAAGCCGGCAAAGTGGCGCTGGATAGCTTCCCGGTTGATCCGAATATCCTGACGCAGCTGCAGAGCACGCTGCCGGTGATGGTGGAGCAGTTGAAAGCGCAGAACCTGACGCAGGTGCTGCTGGTAACACCGCAATTGCGCCCGCTGATTGCGCGCTACGCCCGTCTGTTTGCCAATGGGTTGAATGTGTTGTCGTACAACGAAGTGCCCGATGATGCGAATTTGCAGATTGTGGGTCAGGTGAGTTAGATCGTGCTGGCTGTCACAGATTGTGCTGGCTGTCCCCCATCCCGGCCTTCCCCCGCAAGCGGGGGAAGGAGATGCTGCCACATGCCAGTGCTGAAGCTGCATGTGGCAGCATCTTCCTCCCCCATTAATGGGGGAGGACCGAGGAGGGGGACAGCGAGCACGAGCGAATTCGAACACCCGGCACTATCCCATCAACGCCGCCATAATCACCGCAAAAACCGCGTCCGGCTGCAGCATCACCTCATGATTCCAAAATCTCAGCACCCGCCAGCCATGTCTATTTAACCGTTGCGTACGTTCATCGTCATATCTGATAGTTTCACCATGTTGCGATCCATCGAGTTCAATCGTTAGCCGCTTCTCCAGGCAGGCGAAATCCAAAATATACGGGCCGAAAGGGTACTGTCGGCGAAATCGCATACCGCCACATTGTCTGGCACGCAGCACAGACCATAGCTTTCGCTCTGCTGGCGTCATGTTATTTCTCAGTTCCTTCGCGCGCAGCACATGATGTCGCATGTTATTCATCCTGAAAAAGCGCATCTTGTTTCCGCAATGGCTCAATCTCAACGCATGCAGTGCAATCTTGAGCAACACATCGCAACTGTTATAAAAAAACACAGCGAATCTGTCTCTAATTCGCTTCACTGTTATGTGCTTTACTGGCAGGCAGTGATAATTAGAGGTGAACAATGGACGCGATCAAACAAATCCTGCTCGACGAAATCGCCACGCTGAACCGCGAAGGACAGCGTGATAATTTGCCGCGCTTTAGCTTTTCCTTCCTCAAAACCCATCCGGGGCTCTGGGCCATTATGTATCTGTGCTACGCGCTGTGCGTGGCGCTGATCTTTTCAACCGACATGCTCGGCTGGCCAGCGTTCTGGTTTGCCACGGTGTTTGTGGTGATGATGAGCGTGCTGATGCTGATGGATATCAACCCGAAATATCGCTTCGAAGATATCGACACGCTGGATTTGCGCGTTTGTTATAACGGCGAATGGTATTACGTGCAGCCGGTTTCTCAACAAGCGCTGGATAAGATCCTTGATAACCCCCACACGCCGGAGCGCGTACGCAGCGGCATTGATCGCCTGATGAAGCAGAAAGGTGAAGTGGATTTCTACGACGTTTACTATCTCACCTGGGGCCACCAGCAGGCGGCCCAGGTTTAACCGTTTAGCTTGCCAATCAGTTTTCCCAACGTCTCTACCGCCGCCTCGGCCCGTGCATCCCACGGCCAGGCGGTGTTGAAGCGGAAACAGTGGCTGAAGCCTTCGCTGCTGGAAAACAGCTGGCCGGGCGCGATGCTGATGCCCTGCTGCAAGGCCAAATGATACAGCTCAGTGGTATTGATCTGCACTGGCAGCGCAACCCAGAGAAAATAACCGCCCGGCGTATCGCTGATGTTGGCCTCAGCAGGTAATACCCGGCGCAGCGCCTGTTGCGCCAGCTGCTTACGTTTAGCCAGCGTCTGCCTTAGCTTCTTTAAATGCGTATCGTAGCTGCGCGTGCTGAGGAAATCGGCGAGGGCCAGCTGCATCGGCGCGCTGGTCGAGAGCGTGCTCATCAACTGAATACGCTGCACGCGCTGCGCATGACGTCCGGCAGCCACCCAACCGACACGAAATCCCGCCACCAGATTCTTCGAGAAACTGCCGCAGTGCAGCACGTTGCCATCAAGATCAAAAGCTTTAGCCGGCAGCGGTTTGTCATGGCCTTCATACAGATCGCCATACACATCGTCTTCAATCATCGCCACGTTGTAGCGCGCCAGCAGTTCCACCAACTGCTGCTTGCGCTCGGCGCTCAGGGTAAAGCCGAGCGGATTTTGCCGGTTGGTCATCAGCCAGCAGGCTTTCACCGGCCAGCGCTGCAAGGCCTGCTCCAGCTCATCCAGATCCATGCCGTGTTCGACATCGCTGGCGATGGCAATCGCGTTCAGCTTGAGGCGTTCAATCGCCTGTAGCGCACCATAAAACGATGGGTTTTCGAGGATCACCCAATCACCGGGTTCGGTGACGGCTTGCAGGCTGAGGTTGAGCGCCTCCATTGCGCCATTGGTGATGACGATGTCATCCGGCGACAGCGTGATGCCCTGCTGTGCGTAGCGCTGGGCGAGAATTTTGCGCAGCGCTTCATTGCCTGGCGGCAGGTTGTTGAGCGCATCGGTGGGCTTTAAGTTGTGTGAGACTTTTACCAGCGAGCGCATCAGCTGGCGCTGCGGGAAGAGTTCGGGATCGGGAAAGGCTGAGCCAAACGGCATGATGGCGGGATTGCGCGTGGCTTGCAGCACGTCGAACACGAAGCTGTTGGTATCCGCCTGATCGGTTTTGCCGATCTCTTGCGTGGGCAGGCGCGGACGGCTTTCGGCGGCGCGCGGCGCCACGTAATAGCCGGATTGCGGCTTTGAGACGATCCAGCCCTGACTCTCCAGCACTTCATAGGCGTGCATCACCGTCATCAGGCTCAACCCGCTCTGCTCCGCCTGCTGACGTAGCGACGGCAGTTTTTCGCCCGGCGGCCAGATGCGCGCCTCGATTTGCGTGCGAAGCTGCTCGACCAACTGCTGATATTTCGCCACCCGAACTCCGATGTAGAGGATTTGGCGGCTAGTTTCCCTCACCCTAACCCTCTCCCGCAAGCGGGAGAGGGAATGAAGGCGTTAAGGCACCTGCTCCAGCGCTAACTCTTCTTGATAAAAATTCGGCAGCTCGCCAATGCGTTCCGGCGGCACCGGTTTGCCCAGCAAATAGCCCTGCAACGTATCGCAGCCTAAACCGGTGAGGAACGCCTGTTGATCCTGGGTTTCTACCCCTTCGGCGACCACTTTCAGATGCAACGACTGCGCCAGCGCGACAATGGCGGAGACGATGGTGGCATCTTCCGAATGCGCCTGCAGTTCATTAACAAAAGCGCGATCGATTTTCAGCTCGCTGGCCGGTAACCGCTTGAGATACAACAAGCTGGAGTAGCCGGTGCCGAAATCATCAATCGAGGCTTTTACGCCCATGTTGGTGAGTTCGGTGAGGATACGCACGCTCTCTTCCGGATCGCGCATCGCCGTGGTTTCGGTCACTTCCAGCGTCAAAAGTTCAGCCGGAATAAGGTGCTGCGCCAGCGCCTCGGTGACGGTTTCCACCAGATTGCTTTGCTCAAATTGTACAGCCGACAAATTGACCGCCACCGACCAGTGCGGGTGGCCCTGCAGATGCCAGGCACGCAGCTGGCGACAGGCTTCGTTGATCACCCAGTTGCCGATGTTAATGATCATGCCGGTCTTTTCCGCCATCGGCAGAAAGGCGTCCGGTGCCAGTAAACCGCGTGAAGGATGCTGCCAGCGCAGCAGCGCTTCAAAGCCAAGGATCGGGCCGCTCGGCGCGCAATATTTTGGCTGATAGAACAGGCGTAACTCTTCGTTATCCAGCGCTTGCCACAGATCGTTGTTCAGCTGCAATTGCGACTGCGCCAGCGTGTTCATTGACGGCTGGAAGAAGGTGTAACCGTTGCGGCCGTTGTTCTTGGTGTGATACATGGCGGCATCGGCGTTGAACATCAGCTCGCGATCATCTTTGCCGTCACCAGGGTAAACCGCAATTCCAATACTCAGCGACACCACCAGCTCATAGCGCGAGACATCGAATGGGCGATCCACCGCTTTTACCAGCGTATCAGCAACCGCTGCGGCATCATTGGGTTCATCAATTTCCAGCAGCAGCACAAACTCGTCGCCGCCCATGCGCGCCAGCGTGTAGTGCCCTTTCATCTGTTCGGTCATGCGCTCGGTCACGCCAATCAGCAGGTTGTCGCCCACGTGATGGCCAAAAGCGTCATTTACCGCTTTGAAGCCATCCAGATCCATAAACATCAGCGCAAACTGCGTTTTCTCACGGTTGGCTTTATTGAGGGCTTGCTCCAGACGATCTTCCAACAAAATACGGTTGGGCAGACGCGTCAGGTTATCGTGTAGCGCCAGCTGTGCCAGCTCACGGTTGGCTTCCGCCAGCGAGTGGGCGAGGATCGAGGTGCGCGCTTGCAGACGTGCATCGAGCATTGAGACCAGCAAAGTAATGCCGAGGATCGCTAGCGTCACCACCGTCACCACCACCGCCAGCCAGTTGCTGTTTACGCCCATGTGCGTTGCATGGCTGTGCATCGGGAAATTGGCCGCCGCCATGCCGGTGTAGTGCATGCCGGCAATCGCACAGCCCATCACCACGGAGGCGCCTAACCGCAGCGCGGTGACGCGGCCGTGACCTTCGCGCAGATTAAACGCCAGCCAGAGCGCGGCGCCTGAGGCCACCAGCGCGATCGCCACCGATGCCGCCACCCAACCCCAATTCCAGGTGATGCCGGGCGTAAACATCAGCGCCGCCATGCCGGTGTAGTGCATGGCGACCACGCCGGAACCCAGCACCACAGCGCCTCCACACAGTCGCAGCCACGGCAAGGTCGGCGTTGAGCACACCAGCCACAGCGCAAAAACCGAGGCTAATATCGCCACCACCATGGAGGTGACGGTGAGCGTGGGATCATAGCTCATGACCATATCGAGGCTCATCGACAGCATGCCAATGAAGTGCATCGCCCAGATGCCCACGCCCATAGCGAATCCACCGCCGAATAACCAAACCAGCGCCACCTTGCCAGTTGAGGAAGCCACGCGCCCTGCCATATCAAGCGCAGTAAACGAGGCCAGCATCGCTACCAGAATCGAGACGATGACGGTAAACGAATCGTACGAAGTCACTAACATAGTGATTTACCAAGTAAAAGCCGGTGTGAGTCAGCTGTGGTGTTGTTGTTAAAAAAGTGCGGTCTATTGGTTTTATTGTAGGAATTATCGGCAGCGTAACTGCCGATATGAGTTTTTGAACGATGAAACCTTCCGATGGGGAAGAAACTAAAAATTGTTTATTGCGCGCCCGCCAGCGGCACCACGTTATCGCTAAAGGCCAGCGGCACCGCAAGCGCAGCGGTAAATTCACCGATGCGATCGGCTGGCGTGGGCTTGCCGAGCAGATAACCTTGCAGTGTGTCGAAGCCTAACCCGGTGAGCAAACGCTGCTGCTCCTCGGTTTCGACCCCTTCCGCCACCATGCGCAGGTTAAGCGTTTGTGCCAGCGTCAACATCGCAGTGACCACCGTGGCGTCTTCGCTGCCGGCGCGCAAACTGTTGATAAAGGCGCGGTCGATTTTCAACTCGCTAGCTTCAAGGTGTTTCAAGTGCAGCAAGTTGGCGTAGCCGATGCCGAAGTTATCAATCGCCACTTTCACCCCAAGACAATGCAGTTCGGCAATGCGCTGCTGGCTGAACTGCGGATCGCGCATCGCGATATTCTCGGTAATTTCCAGCATCAACGCCCCGTCAGGGATTTGATGGCGCTGCAATGCCTGGCGCACGCTCTCAATCAAATCACGCTGCTGGAACTGCAGAGCCGAGAGATTGACCGATACCGTCCAGTCGCCGTTACCTTCATCGTGCCACTGCTTCAGCTGGCGGCAGGCTTCATTGATCACCCAGTTACCCAGCGCGACAATTTGCCCGGTTTTCTCGGCGCGCGCCAGGAACATATCGGGCATCAGCAGGCCACGACGCGGATGCTGCCAGCGCAGCAGCGCCTCGAAGCCCATCAATACGGTGCCGCCCGCGCGGAATTTTGGCTGATAGAACAGGCGCATCTCCTGATACTCCAGCGCGTTCCACAGATCGTTAGCCAGCGCCAACTGATGCTGCGCCACCGCGCTCATCGCCGGTTCAAACAGGCACCAGCCGTTACGCCCGCTGTGTTTGGTGTGATACATGGCGGAGTCGGCGTTGAACATCAGCTCCTGCTGGCTGCGACCATGCAGCGGGAAGATAACGATACCGACGCTGAGCGAGACGCGCAGCGAATAGCGATCGAGTTCGAAAGGCGCATCAATGATTTGAACCAAACGCTGCGCCAGTTTGCTGGCCTGATGCAGATGAAATTGCGGGCACAGTATGACGAATTCATCGCCGCCCAGACGCGCCAAAAGAATCTCCTCACTCAGTTCATCGCGCAAACGATCGGCTACCGCGATCAGCAAGCGGTCGCCAACGTGATGGCCCCATGTGTCGTTAATGGCTTTGAAACCATCCAGATCCATGAACATCAGCGCGAAGTTTTCATCCTGCAGCGTCGCCTGCTTGATCGCCGTGGTGAGTTGCTGCTCCAGCATCACGCGATTTGGCAGCGCGGTGAGGTTGTCATGCATCGCCAGCTGACGTAGCTCGCTGTTGGCGCGCTTGAGTTTGGCAGCGAGACGCGCGGCACGCAGTTGCGCATCCAGCATCGAGATCAGTAACATCAGCCCCAGAATGCTCAGCGTGATAATCGTGACCCACACCGCCATTCCCTCTTCGCTGGCGCCGTGATGTTGCATGCTCACCGGCATAACGAATTCTGCTGCCGCCATGCCGGTGTAATGCATGCCGGCAATCGCAATGCCCATCACCAGTGCCGCGCAGGCACGCAGCAGCAGCAGGCTTTCGCCCTGGCGCAGATGAAACGCCAGCCACAACGCCGCACCTGATGCTGCGTAGGCAATCAGCACCGAGAGCGTCACCAGCGGCAGATTCCAGTAAATCGGGGTGGCAATCATCAGCGCGTTCATGCCGAGGTAGTGCATGACAATGATGCCGCTTCCCATGATAAGGGTGCCGCGAATTAAGCGGCGTCGGGTGAGATGACTGCCCTGCACGCCCTGCGCAAAGGCGAAGATGGCGCTGATAATCGCCACCAGCAATGAGATGGCGGTCAGCTCGACGTTGTAGCGCATGGTCATCGGCATCATCATCGCCAGCATGCCAATAAAGTGCATTGCCCACACGCCGATGCCCATCGCGGTGCCCCCGCCGATCAACCACAGTGTTGCCAGATAACCGCGTGAAACGGCCACGCGCCCGGCGGTATCTAAGGCGGTGAACGCGGCAATGAAGGCCACGATCAGTGAAACGGTAACCAGAACGCTATCCCAGGTAACCAGCAGCATGTGCGCTCCTAAACTCTACCCGCTGCGGAGCGGGTGCGGTGTCGTCAAATTAGAACAAGGATAATAAAGCGCCGATCAAGGGCAATTAATGACCGCCTGCGGCGAAACTCAACAAAAAATCGATCCAGAAATATCTGGAGTTGTCGTGCGGATTTTTTTTATTTTCATCGTCAGTCGTTAAGCGAAAAATTAATAATATCTGATTAATGCACGAACATAACATTGAACCGAATCGCGCGGTAGAGGGTGAAATCATCGTCTATTTAGTTTTTTTAACCACTCGCTACCCCTTGTGATTACTGAGTTATCGGCGAAAATTGTGAATTGATTAGGGAAAAATTGAACCATCTGCATACAGGGGCCAATTTGCTGATCTATAGTAAAGAAAACTGATATAAATCATTAATCCGCCATCCAGGAATTTTCTTAGGCGGCAGGCGCTTACGCTGTCGAGTCCATTGCGGCTCTTGTTTGATTTCGGATGAATTTCCATAAATGTATGACCAGGTGAAAAAGCACTGACCTTGGATAATCAGTAAGGAATGATTATGAAACTCAAGCTTTTTCTTGTGGCGTCTAGCCTAAGCGCCGCACTGGCACCTCATGCTGTTTTTGCCGCCACCACAACGGGAACCATCAATGCGACGTTGACGCTGACCACCGGTTGTTTGGTGAACGGTCAATCGGCCACGGCGGGAGTGAACTTCGGTACCCTGAACTTTGGTAGTAGCGCAGCCACTTTTGATACGCTCAATGCCACCCTGGTTGGCGCAGCAGGTAACGGCATCTTTGTTCGCTGCACCACCGGACAAACTTTCAACGTGCAGGTCACCAGCAGCAACGCTGCACCGGCGACCGTTTACGGCACGGTGAGTGGCCAGCCACGCTACCTGATCCTCGGCTCCAACAATACGCAAGGCATTGCCTATACGCTGTATAGCGACGCCGCATTCACTACCGCCATCGCCAACAACACCAATATCGCTGCCAGTGGTACCACCGATCCTACACTCGGGACCAACTACGCCATTTACGGTCAGGTTGTGGGCGGCGGGTTTAACCCCTTGATTCCGGCAGGGACCTACACCGACACCATCAACGTGGCGGTGAATTACTGAGGGAAAGGATAATCAGGGAGGCCGTGGTGCAGCGGTGGGTGCACAGTGCAGGCGGCCTTGCCCTGCTGATAGGGAGCGTCTCCGCCTGGGGGTTGCCGACCGCAACGTTTCAGGTTTCAGCATCAGTAGTGGCAGGCTGTGTTGTGTCCGGAACCAATACCGGGGTATTTGGCACGCTTAATTTTGGTACCCAATCTGGCGTGGCCGCAAGCAGCGTCAGCGCCAGCTATGTGCAAAGCACCACCATCACGCTCGCCTGCACGCCAGGCACCGCCGTGAGTATGAGCATCAACGGCGGCAGTCATTACACCTCAACGCGCAATCTCAAACACACCAGTAACACCAATACCGTGGCGTACAGCCTGTATGCCAATGCGGCACACACCACGGCTATTCCGGTGAATAGCCCGATGGCGCTGAGCTATAGCAATGCCAACAACATCACGTTGCCGATTTACGGCTTATTAACGCTGCCCGGCCCCACGCGCGCCGGGACCTATACCGACACTTTAACCGTCACGCTGAGTTGGTGATGGCGTCAATTAAAAGGAGGAATGATGATTAACCTGCGCGCCCTGATCCTGTTGTTATTTGTGGCCCTAACGCCTGCGGTGCATGCCGCCAATTCGCTGATGGTGTGGCCGATCGATCCGGCGATTGATCCGGAAGATAAAGCCAGCGAGCTGTGGCTGGAGAATCGCGGCAATGCCACCACCATGATGCAAGTGCGCATCTTCAGCTGGCAGCAGGTTAACGGCCATGAGCAGTATCAAACCCAGCAGCAAGTGGTGGCGAGCCCGCCGATGGTGCGCCTCGAGCCAGGGCAGAAGCAGCTGGTGCGTTTAATTAAGCAAACGCCACCTGAAGCCGGACGTGAAGTGGCCTTTCGCGTGGTGCTGGATGAGATCCCTACACCGCGCACGCCAGGCGAAAATCAGGCCGGACTCACTTTCCAGATGCGCTATTCGGTGCCGCTGTTCATCTACGGCAGCGGCGTGACGCGCGACACGGCAAAACCGCAGCTGAGCTGGCAGGAAGTGAACAGCGGCGGCAAACGCTGGCTTGAGCTGACTAATCGTGGTAATGGCCACGCGCGTTTAAGTAACGTCACCATTGGCGGACGCAAAATGGGCAACGGCTTGTTTGGCTATGTGCTGGCCAACAGCAGCCATCGCTGGCCGTTAACCCGCAGCGTGAGCGGTGAGCTGTCGGCCGAAATGAATAAAGGTCACTGGAGCAGCGCGGCCGCGCGTTGATGAAGTTTACGCCACATCCCTGCACGCTGGCCGTCGCCAGCGTGCTTTGTATCAGTCCGATGAGTAGCAGCGCGGAAACCTTCTCCGAACTGCCACCGCCGCCTGCGCTGGAGAATAACGCCAGCGGTCAGCAATACATGCTGGAACTGGTGGTGAATCAGGGCGAACGTGGCGACATCGTGCCGGTTGAACGTAAGAATGGCGATTTCTGGCTGCGACGCGGCGATCTGCAACGCGCCGGTATTCCGGCCGAGAAACTGCAAGGCCAGCAGATCGATGTCAATCAACTCAGCGGAGCGAAAGTGGAGTATGACGAACGACGCCAGCGCCTGTTATTGACGGTGCCACCCGCCTGGCTGCCGGGTCAAACCATTGGCCAGTTACAGCATGCACCGCGCTTTCCCGGTCGCGCCAGCAACGGCGCGCTGCTCAACTATGACTTCTACGCCACCCGTACCGATAACGCCGGTTCGCGCCTCTCCAGCTGGAACGAACTGCGCTTGTTTGGCCCGGCTGGTCAGTTTTCTACCAACGGCGTTTACGTGCAGCAACTGGAAGGTGGCGTTGCCGGTCAGCAGGAAGGCTATATCCGCTACGATACGTGGTTCAGCAATGAAAACGAGAACGCAGCGATCAGTTGGCGCGCCGGGGATTTGGTTACTGATGCGCTGAGCTGGAGCAACAGCGTGCGGCTGGGTGGCGTGCAGATTGGCCGCGACTTCAGCGTTCGGCCGGATCTGGTGACCTATCCGCTGCCCGCCTTTTCCGGCCAGGCGGCGGTGCCCTCTTCGGTCGATCTGTTTATCAACGGCTATCGCAGCACCCAGGCCGACGTGCAACCGGGCCCGTGGTCGCTCACCAATGTCCCTTTCGTTAACGGCGCCGGCGATGCAGTGATCACCACCACCGATGCGGTGGGCCGACAAGTCACCACCACACTGCCGTTTTACGTCTCCAGCAGCTTGCTGAAAACCGGGTTATCCGATTATTCATTCTCCGCCGGTGCCATTCGCGAAAACTACGGCATCAACAATTTTGATTACGGTGCGGCGGCGGCCAGCGGCTCCTATCGCTACGGGCTGAACGACTGGCTGACGCTGGAGAGCCATGCGGAAGGCAGCGACAGCGTGGCGATGGGCGGTGCGGGTGGATTGGTGAAACTGGGCAGTTTTGGCGTGGTGAATGGCGCGCTGGCGCAGAGCCAGATGGACGGTAATCCCGGCACGCAATACAGCTGGGGCTATCAGTACAACAATAGTTGGTTCAGCCTGGGAACCCAGCACATCATTCGCAGCGTCGATTTCGGTAATCTCGCGCTGGTCGGCAGCCGTGGCGACAGCGCGAACACCAGTTACTCGCTGGCGCGACGCAGCGCGCAATACACCGCCAGCGTGTCGCTAAGTGACTACGGCAGCCTTGGCCTGGCTTATTTTGATATCTCCGGCGGCAACGGTGAACGCACCCGTTTATTAAATCTGTCGTGGAGTAAAAATCTGTGGGGCAACAGCAGCCTGTATATCTCCGCCAGCCGCGATCAGGATCAGGGCAACTGGAGCGGCGCCATTTCGCTGATCATCCCTTTCGGCGAACAGAGCAGCGCCTCAGTAAGCACGGAACGCGATCAGGAGGGCAATAACAGCCAGCGTCTGTATGTGTCGCGCGCGATGCCCACCGACGGTGGCTTCTCCTGGGATGCGGCCTGGGCTAATCAGGGCAGCGACAGTGGCGATTATCGTCAGGCCAGTCTGCGTTATCGCAATAACAAAATTGATACCTCAGCCGGTTTCTACGGCGATAACGACAACACCACGCAATGGGCCGATTTTACCGGCTCGGTGGTATTGATGGATAACCGCGTGTTCGCTGCCAACGACATTAACGATGCCTTCGTAGTAGTGAAAACCGATTATCCGGATGTCACGGTGCGTTATGAGAACCAGACCATGGGCCGCACCGATAAACAAGGCTATCTGCTGGTGCCATCGATCAGCAGCTATTACGGTGCGAAGTACGATATCGATACGCTGGATCTGCCCGCCGATCGCACTGCGCCGAAGGTTGAACAACGCTTTGCGGTGAAGCGCAAAAGTGGCTACCTGCTCAATTTCCCGGTGGAGCGTCTGCGCGCCGCCAGCGTGGTACTGCATGACAGTCATCATCAGCCGCTGCCGATTTCCAGCCAGGTGTTACGTCCGAATCAGGCCACCGAATATGTCGGCTGGGACGGCATTGTGTGGATGGAAGATCTCGGTGCTAATAACCCGATTCATGTGGTGACGCCGGATGGACGCAGCTGCGATACGCAACTGGCTATCGCCGACGGGCAGCCAAAAGCGCTGGAAACTTACGGACC
This sequence comes from Pantoea leporis, assembly GCF_028048155.1. NCBI lineage: Bacteria > Pseudomonadati > Pseudomonadota > Gammaproteobacteria > Enterobacterales > Erwiniaceae > Pantoea > Pantoea leporis. The sequence goes on along the minus strand of NZ_JALMEU010000006.1, from coordinate 68,077 downwards.
GCTTACCTGCCCGCTGCCACCGCCACCGCAAGGCTCTGCGGTGAGCAGCGCGGATAATTCACCGTCAGGGATTTCACCATGAGAAAGCTTCTGCTCCTGCTGGCGCTGTTTTTACTGCCGGGAACCAGCTATGCGTTGTGTAGCTTATCGGCCCCCGCCGCCACGTTCGGATCGGTTACCACGTTTTCCGTCGCTTCAACGGTGAATAACACCTCAAGCACCACTAACGTCAACTGCGGTTCGGGTACGCTTTCGCTGCTGGGCTCCGATAACATCACCTATGCCTTTACCACCGCCTCAAACCTCAGCGGCACGCGCGCCGTGTTGAAAACCGCCAGCGGCGGCACCGATAACATTCCGATTCAGCTGTGTATCGACAGCGCCTGCGCCACCGAATTACAGCAGGGCGGCAGCTATCGCTGGAGTTCCGCCTCGCTGCTGGCGTTGGGAAACACCCTTAACTTCAATATTCCGCTCTACTTCCGCACCGTACCCGGCCAGGTGATCGCCGCCGGCACCTATACCACCACCATTACCATTACCGTGAGTTATACGGTGTGCGCCGGGTTAAACGTGGGAGGATTGTGTGTGGGAACGGTACAGAGCAGCACGGGTACGGCGATGCCGATTACCGTGAATCTGGTGGTGACCAACGATTGCACCACCATCACTGCGCCCAACGTCAGTTTTGGCAGCGCGCCTTTGGTGGGCAGTTTCTCAACGGTGCAGCAGACGATTAACGTGGTGTGTTCGAAGGGCAGCACTTATACCGTGGGCTTGAGCAACGGCAGTTACTACAGCGGCACCACGCGGCAGATGGCGAGCGGAACTAACCGGCTGGCGTATGACATCTACAAAGGCACCACCACCACATCGCGCTGGGGACCGACCGGCACCGGTCGCTGGAGCAGCACCACCTCGACATCGTTGAATGCGGATACCGTGACGCGCAACTTTACCTATACGGCGCAGATTTTGACCACGCAGAATACGCCCGCGGCGGGGAATTATACCGATAGCGTGGTGGTGGATGTGTCGTTTTAGCGGGGTGCGCGCTGTCCCTCATCCCAGCCTTCTCCCGCAGGCGGGAGAAGGAGCTGATCGCGCCGTTACCTAAACATTCCCTCTCCCGCTTGCGGGAGAGGGTTAGGGTGAGGGGAACGATGTTGCGCTTGATATTGCTTCACCATGCGGCCAATCAGCAGCGTACCGACCAATCCGCACACCGCCGCAAAAGAGAGCCACACGCCCGGCATCGCTTTATCGCCGGTGGCATGAATCAGATAGCTCGACACCGCTGGCGTAAAGCCGCCAAAAAGCGCGGTTGCCAGGCTGTAGGCCAGTGAGAAACCCGAAGCGCGCACTTCTGCCGGCATGATCTCAGCCAGATAAACCACCATCGCGCCGTTATAACTGGCATACAGGAACGACAGCCACAGCTCGGCCTCAACCAGATGGGAGAAAGTCGGCGCTCCCACCAGCCAATGCAGCACCGGCCAGGTAGTTAAAATCATCAAGAGGGTGCAGACAATCAGCAGCGGACGACGACCGATGCGATCCGACAGCGAACCCATCACCGGCAGCCAAAACAGGTTGGAGATGCCGACAAACAGCGTCACCAGGAAGCTCTGCTTGTCACTCATCATCAGCACGGTTTTGCCGAACGTCGGGGTAAAGGCGGTGATCATGTAGAACATTACGGTGGTGGTCACCACCATCAACATCCCTGCCAGCACCAGCGCCCAGTTCTGCCCGACCGAACGCATAATCTGACGCATTGAGGGGTGATGTTTACGCTGGCTGAAGGCTTCGGTCTCTTCCAGCATGCGGCGGATATAGAACAGGAACGGCACGATCATACATCCCACCACGAACGGAATACGCCAGCCCCATTCGGTGACGGCGTCTTTCGCCAGCAGATGGTTCAGGCCCAAACCGAGCAGCGCGGCGAAGATCACCGCAACCTGCTGGCTGCCCGATTGCCAGCTGACATAGAAGCCTTTGCGCCCTTTCGGCGCCACTTCCGCCAGATACACCGAGACGCCGCCCAGCTCAACGCCCGCCGAGAAGCCCTGCAATAAACGACCGAGCAGAATCAGGATCGGTGCGGCGGCACCGAGCGTGGCGTATCCGGGCACCAGCGCGATGGTTAAGGTCCCAATCGCCATCAAGCCGAGCGTTAACAGCAAGCCTTTACGACGGCCATGATGGTCGATGTAAGCACCAAGAATAATCGCGCCGAGCGGGCGCATCAGGAAGCCTGCGCCGAAGGTCATCAGCGTCAGCATGAGAGAGGCAAAGGGATCATCGCCGGGGAAAAAGGTTTTGGCGATCGCCGTGGCGTAATAGCCAAACACCATGAAATCGTACATCTCAAGGAAGTTACCGCTGGTAACGCTAAAGATGGTTTTGGCACCGCTTTGCGGCGACTTTTGTAAAGAGTGACTCGCGCTCATATTGTCCTTCCTGGTTTTTCTTCCGTTGTAGCGTGCCGGGCCAGGAATAAACGTGATCTTCTTCACCATTGCAGTTTACAAAAATACGACCAATAGTAACAATAAATTAACAAATTGCGTGCAGGCATTAAAAAAGGCCGCTACGGGAGCGACCTTTACGGCAAGGCTAAGTGGAGTGACGTTACTTCTTCACCGTTTCCATGCCCATCAAACCAATCTTCAGATAACCGGCTTCACGCAGCTGATCCATCACTTCCATTAGGGTGGCGTAATCCACCGATTTATCCGCCTGGAAGAAGATGGTGGTGTCTTTCTTGCCTTCGGTTTGTGCCGTCAGCGCATTCACCAGCGTCTCTTTGGTGACCGCATCGTTTCCGATGAAGATCTGCTTATCTTCCTTGATGGAGAGATAAACCGGTTTTTCCGGACGCGGCTGCGGCGCGCTGGTCGATGCTGGCAGGTTAACGCGCACATCGACGGTAGCTAATGGCGCGGCGACCATAAAGATGATCAGCAGAACTAACATGACGTCGATAAACGGCGTCACGTTGATTTCGTGCATTTCGCCATCGCCGACCGAGTCATCGTTTAAACGCATCGCCATAATACTTATCCTACGCGCAGTTTCTGTGCCGCCGCTGGACGGTTGGCTTCTTTCGCGGTATCAACGTTGCCGAGATCCAGATCGCGGCTCTGCAGCAACATCACCTGCGCGGCGACATCGCCCAGCGACGCTTTGTAGCTGGCAATCATACGCGCGAAGACGTTGTAGATAACCACGGCGGGGATTGCCGCCACCAGACCAATCGCGGTAGCCAGCAGCGCTTCGGCGATGCCCGGCGCGACGACTGCGAGGTTAGTGGTTTGCGTTTTCGCGATGCCGATGAAGCTGTTCATGATGCCCCAAACGGTACCGAACAGACCGATAAACGGCGCAACGGAACCGATGGTGGCGAGGAATCCATTACCGCGACCGGCATGACGGCTAAATGCAGCCACGCGGCGTTCGAGACGGAAGCTGGTGCGCTCTTTGATGCCATCCAGATCTTCAGTACCAGCGGAGAGCTCCAGCTCATTCTGCGCGTCGTTTAGCAGCACAGCGCTGTGGCTGTTGCTTTTGAAGTTTTCAGCAGCACGGTAAGCATCGTTTAACGAGCGGGCTTCGCCCAGCGCTTGCTGCTCGCGTTTGAGGCGACGTTTCGCCCCGCTCAGCTCAGCAAACTTACCGAAGAAAATTGCCCAGGTGACAACGGAAGCCAGTAACAGGCCAATCATCACAATCTTTACCACGATATCGGCATGCTGATACATGCCCCAAACGGAAAGATCCGTTTGCATCAAATCACTGGCTACCACGCTGCATCTCCAACTTCTGTTGCACAGTTCACGATTGAAGCGCGGATCATAGCAAAAAACACCACCGAAGTGATAGTGGTTCTCATTACTATTTACAAAGCAAAGATGCCCGCGATTTCCACAAGTTAGCGGATGTTATGCGCAATACTGGCCTCACTCTGATAATCCGCAATCAGGCTCAACCCGCTACACTGATTCGTGGTAACGTGAATGTTTTGTGGGAAATGTCAGGAAAGGCAGTGATGGCAACGAAAAAAATAGACACCACGCTTGTCAGCGCGGGACGCAGTAAACGTTACACGCAAGGCTCAGTTAACAGCGTAATTCAACGCGCTTCATCCCTGGTTTTTGACACGGTCGCCGACAAGAAACGTGCTACCGCTGGCCGCGCGTCAGGCGAGCTGTTTTATGGTCGTCGCGGCACCCTCACCCATTTCTCGCTGCAAGACGCCATGACCGAGTTGGAAGGCGGCGCAGGTTGCGCGCTCTATCCGTGCGGCGCGGCGGCGGTCTCTAATGCCATTTTGTCCTTTGTCGCAGCCGGCGACCATATTCTGGTGAGCGGCGCGGTCTACGAACCGACGCAGGATTTCTGCTCGAAAATTCTCAGTAAGCTGAACGTCACCACCACCTATTTCGATCACTGCATCGGCAGCGAAATTGGCGAACTGGTGCAGCCGAATACGCGCGTGGTGTTCCTGGAATCACCGGCGTCGATCACCATGGAAGTGCAGGATATTCCCGCGATTGTTGCCGCCGTGCGCGCCAAAGCGCCGGAGGCGATCATCATGATCGATAACACCTGGGCGGCGGGCGTGTTGTTTAACGCGCTGGAGCATGGCATCGATATTTCGATTCAGGCCGGCACCAAATACATTATTGGTCACAGCGACGCGATGATTGGCACGGCGGTAGCAAATGAGCGTTGCTGGCCGCAGCTGCGCGAGAACTCCTATCTGATGGGCCAAATGGTCGATGCCGATACCGCTTATATGGCGAGCCGCGGCATTCGTACGCTGGGCACACGTCTGCGTCAGCACGAAGAGAGCGGATTGCAGGTGGCCGAATGGCTGGCCACGCAGCCGGAAGTGGCGCGCGTTAATCATCCGGCGCTGGCGCAGTGTAAAGGCCACGCATTCTGGCAGCGCGATTTCAGCGGCAGCAGCGGTTTGTTCTCGTTCATCCTGCATGAAAAACTGAGCCGTGAGCAGCTGGCAAATTACCTCGATCACTTTCACCATTTCAGCATGGCGTATTCGTGGGGCGGCTATGAATCCCTGATTCTGGCGAACCAGCCTGAAGAGCTGGCGGCGATTCGTCCGGCGGGCGGCGTGGATTTTGACGGCACGCTGGTGCGTCTGCATATCGGCCTCGAACATGTCGATGACTTGCTGGATGATCTTAAAGCCGGTTTTGCACGTTTAAGAAGTTAAACAGAAGATAAACCACGCTGTGGCGGCGATGAGAGATCAACGTATGCGATGCCACAGAAGGTTAAAATTAGACTCCTTGTGACTCGATGGAATAGCTGATGGGTGTTTTACATGAGATTGTCCAGGCGCTTTGGCATCAGGATTTTGCCGCGCTCGGCAATCCGGATGTGGTTTGGATTGTCTACGGCGTGATGTTTTTAACGCTGTTTCTGGAAAACGGTTTGCTGCCCGCGTCATTCCTGCCGGGCGATAGCCTGCTGTTACTGGCGGGCGCGATGGTCGCCAAAGGTGTGATGGACTTCGTGCCGACCATTGTGATTCTGACCACGGCGGCCAGTCTCGGCTGCTGGCTCAGCTATCTGCAAGGACGCTGGCTCGGCAATACCAAACTGGTGAAAAGCTGGTTGCTGCATCTGCCCGCGCAATATCATCAGCGCGCGTGGAATATGTTTAACCGCCACGGTTTGATGGCGCTGCTGGTTGGCCGCTTCCTGGCCTTTGTGCGCACCTTACTGCCGACCATGGCCGGGATTTCCGGCTTAAACAATGGCCGCTTCCAGCTGTTTAACTGGCTGAGCGGCTTGTTGTGGGTTGGGATTGTGGTGACGCTGGGCTACGGCATCAGCCATGTGCCCTTTATCAAGCGCCATGAAGATCAGGTGATGGCGATCCTGATGATTCTGCCGATCGCGCTGCTGTTTATCGGCCTGGCCGGCAGCATTGTGGTGATCTGGAAAAAACGCCGCCAGAAACTCTCCTGATTACGACGCGGCGTCAAACGGTAAGGTTTGACGCACGCGGCTCGCCTCTTCTCCCGGCGTCACGCCGAAATAGCGCTTAAACTCACGCGAAAACTGCGATGGGCTTTCATAACCGACGCGCACCGCCGCCGCGCTGGCTTTCATGCCATCCTGCAGCATCATCAGGCGCGCCTGATGCAAGCGATAGCGCTTAAGGTATTGCAGCGGCGAGGTTTGCGTCACCGCTTTGAAGTTATGATGAAACGCCGAAACGCTCATGTTCACTTCAGCGGCCAGCATGTCGACGCTCAAACTCTCCGCGAAGTGGTTTTCGATGCGACGCAGCGCGCGCGCAATCTGGCTGAACTGCGTCTGACGATTGACCAGCGACAGCAGCGCGCCGCCAATCGGTCCGGTTAACACGTAATAGATGATCTCGCGCACCAGCTGCGGCCCCAGCACGCGGGCGTCGCGCGGGTTATTCATCACATCCAGCAAGCGTTCGGCCGCACACAGCATCTCTTCGCTCATGAACGCCGAATGGATGCCGGAAGTTTGTGCCTGCGGCTGGAACTGCTCGTCATCGCCGATATCCATCAGCAAATCCTGCAGGCTGGCGACATCCACGCTCAAACACATGCCGGCCAGCGGCTCCGCCAGCGTGGCTTCGGTTTCGCACTCCACTGGCAGCGGTACGGTGAGCATCAGATATTTGGTGGCGTCGTAGTGGAAAACGGTGCTGCCGAGATAGCCGGTTTTACGCCCCTGAAACAGAATCACGATGCCGGGTTGATACATCATCGGCGTTCGCGGCAAGGTTTCGCAGGCATAGATCAATTTGACATTTTCTACCGCGCACAGCGGCTTATGCAGGTCACTCATCAGCGCAACTACGCGCTGCGCTAGCTGGCGGCAAAGGGCGTCGTTTGGCATGCATCTCTCTTGGGCAGCTAAAAAGTCAGTTTGCCGTAAGGCTGTGCAAAGCTCCACTATTCTGGAGAATCAGGCAAGATTCTTGCAGAAATCTATCAGGCAAAAGTGCCGCCCGCTTGCCACAATGATCCTGAGGTGAGGTTTGTTGACTAGACTTAAGCACATCTTTTCTACGGTAAGTCCCTGCAACAGATAAGGAGCAATTATGGCAGATCAACCCATTATTAAATTGCGCGACGGCAACATGATGCCGCAGCTTGGCCTCGGCGTGTGGCAAGCGAGCATTGAGGATGCGCGCAACGCCATCCTGGAAGCCCTGAAAGTCGGCTATCGCTCAATCGATACCGCCGCTATCTACAAAAATGAGGAAGCGGTTGGGCAAGCGCTGCAAGAGACCGACGTGGCGCGCGATGACATTTTTATCACCACCAAGCTGTGGAACGACGACCAAACCAACTGGCAACAGGCAATGGAAACCAGCCTGAAGAAGCTGCAGTTAGAGCAGGTGGATTTGTATCTCATGCACTGGCCGTGCCCGGAAAAAGATAACTACGTTGAAGCCTGGAAAGGCTTGATTGAGCTGCAGCAACAGGGCTTAACCAAGAGCATCGGCGTTTGTAACTTCCACGAGGCGCACCTGAAGCGTTTGATCGATGAAACCGGCGTGTCGCCGGTGGTGAACCAGATTGAGCTGCATCCGATGCTGCAACAGCGCACACTGCATGCGTGGAATGCGCTGCACCAGATTCAAACCGAATCCTGGAGCCCGCTGGCGCAAGGCGGTAAAGGCGTGTTTGATCAGGAGATTATCCGCGAACTGGCGAAGAAATATAGCAAGACGCCGGCACAAATCGTGATTCGCTGGCATCTGGATAGCGGTTTGGTGGTGATTCCGAAGTCGATTACCCCGGAACGTATTCGTGAGAATTTCCAGGTGTTTGATTTTAGGTTGGATAAAACTGAAGTGAGTGAGATCAGTAGGCTGGATAGCGGTAACCGTTTGGGCCCGGATCCGGAGGCGTTTAACGGGTAGAATGGCGCGCTTTTCCCTCACCCTAACCCTCTCCCGCAGGCGGGAGAGGGAACCGTAAGGTGCGTTTTGCTCGATCTGCTCCCTCGCCCGCTTGCGGGAGAGGGCTGGGGTGAGGGCATTAAGACGCTGAATTCACCAATAACTGCCCCGCCGTCCCGCGATCCGCCATCTCTAACGTCTGGCTGTAATAGACAAACGGGAAGTGATCCGACGAACTCTGCGGGAAGCTCACCAGCAGCTCCACGCTGCCATCCACCCAAACGGTATCTTTCCAGCCGCGATCTTCGCCCATCGGCTGCGCGCCATTGACGTTCTTAATCAGGAACATCACGCCCTGAATATGCAGCGATTGCGGGCGATCCGCGTGGATAATCCAGCGCTCGAAGGTGCCCTGCTGCACGGTGGTATCGATGCGGTTCATGTCCCACAACACGCCATTAATGCCCGGCTCGCTGTCACCAATACGGAATTCGCGCGTGCGCACCGCCACGCCATCAAGAATCTGATCCGCCAGCAAACGCATCGGCAGATTGTCAGTCACCAGCGGCAACAAGCCGGTTGGGCGTAAGCTCAGCACCAGCGTATTGGTCAGAATCGATGACGGCTCAAACAATCCGCGCAGGCGATCCATCAAACCCGCCGCCGTTCCGGCCATGATCGAAACTTCATCGCCCTGTGACATATCCACCAGCACTTCACGACGTTCGCCGGGAGCCAACGTCAGCAGCTGCACCGCCACCGGCGCAGGCAGGAAGCCCTGATCGCTGGCGATCACCGTAAAGGGACGATTATCGGAGAAGGTGAGATCAAAGCGGCGCGCGTTCGAGCCGTTCAGCAAACGCAAACGCACCCAGCCGCGTGAGACTTCGACATAGGGATTTTGCACGCCGTTCACCAGCAGCACGTCGCCCATAAAACCGCCGCTGGAGGGCGGGTTATAAACCGGCGTGGCGAAGTTATCGAGGCGCTTGTCCTGAATAATCAGCGGGAAATCATCGACGCCATAATGCTTCGGCAGCGGCAGCGATTTACTGACGTCATCTTCCACCAGCCACATGCCGGCGAGTCCGTTGTAGACGTGCGGCGCCATGCGATTTGGCGTATTGGCGTGATACCACAATGTGCCCGCGCCCTGACGAATCGGCAGCACCGGCGCCCAATCAGCTCCGGCCGACATCATGCGCGGCGCACCGCCCATTAACGCGCCCGGCACCTGCAAACCGCTGACGGTCATCGATACCGGTTCGTTGAGGCGGTTGCTGTAAATCAGCTTCACATCGTCGCCGCTATAAACGCGCACCGTTGGGCCGAGATACATGCCGTTAAAGCCCCACACCGGCACTTTGTTGCTGTTGCCGCTGAACGACCAATGGCTGCGCTGCAAGGTGAGAAACAGCGGCTGACCGCGACGTGATTCAATCAGCGGTGGAATAGGAAGTGGCGTATCGCCCAATGGCGCGGCGGCGCGGGCGGCGAAAGGCATAGCACCGGAAGCCAGTGCGACACCGGCAGAAAGCTGAATAAACTGACGTCTGCTGCAAGACATAAAACTTCAGACCTTTTGAGCGTGGCGTGAGGACGCCGTGTCCATGTTGTTCTAATTAATGATGAGTTGCTGTGTGGCTTGAGAACGGGGCAGATGATCACCTGCCCCATTTTGGCTGCTCAGAGTTTACCGTTTTTTTCGCGTTCGGCGACTTCGGCGTTCAATTCTTCCAGTTTAGTCGACATTAATTCACGGCAGTGCGTGGCGAGCTTACGCACCGAGGTGGTGGCAAACTGCGAGGTATCGACCGGCGGCAACATCTCCACAATTACCAAACCGTTGTTCCAGCGGTTCAGCTTGATCTTGTCGTGGGTGTTGGAAACCACAATCGGGATGATTGGCACACCGGCGGCTACCGCTGCATGAAACGCACCGGTTTTGAACGGCAGCAAACCACGACCGCGGCTGCGCGTCCCTTCCGGAAACATCCAGAACGAAATGCGCTTTTTGTTGAACTGCTCCACCAACTCACCGATGGTGCCGTGCGCTTTGGAGCGGTTATCACGGTCAATCAGCAGGTTACCGGTCAGCCAGTAGAGCTGGCCAAAAAACGGAATCCACAGCAGGCTTTTCTTGCCCACGGTCACGGTGGTCGGCTGCACGATTTTGGCCGCCGTGATCATGTCGTAGTTGTTCTGGTGGTTAGCGATATAGATCGCGTTACCGTAATGCGCGGCTTCCGCCGGTTTACGCAGTTCCACTTTGAGACCAAACACCGTCGACAGACGACCGAGCAGATGGCCGAAGGTTGCGACGTGACGCGGATTACGCGGTGAAAACAGACACCAGATACAGCCAACAATACTGACCAGAATCGAATAAACAATAACAATAATTGCTCGTAAAATTAGTAACATAGATTCCTCAAATGGGGCATTCCATCGCCTGAATTACAGCGTTACTCTTCACTCGCGTCGGCTTTCGGACGCGCTGGTGCATTCACTTCTACGCTATCGATGCGTTGCAGGCCACGCGCCACGCTGCCGCGACGACCGCGCTCGGCACGCACTTTCTGCAGATCTTCATCACGCATGATCAGCTTACGTTTACCGACATATACGGTGATTGACGCGCCCGGCGGCAGAATCAGCAACCATTGTAGTTTGTCGGTGCCCGCCGCGGCTTCCGCTGCAGGAATCGAAATGATCTTGTTGCCTTTGCCTTTCGACATCTGCGGCAGATCGCCAACCGGGAACATCAACATGCGTCCGGCCTGGGTAATTGCCAGCAGCATATCATCGCCCGAATGTACCGCCATTGGCGTCATCACTTTGGCGTTTTCCGGCAGCGTCAGCAGCGCTTTACCGGCACGGTTGCGCGACACCAGATCGGCAAAGGTACAGATGAAACCGTAACCGGCGTCAGAGGCCATCAACAGCTTCTGATCGTCGGGCTCCATCAGCACCTGCTCAATCACCGCGCCCGGCGGTGGCGTCAGTTTGCCGGTGAGCGGCTCGCCCTGTCCGCGCGCGGACGGCAATGAGGTCGGATCCAGCGTGTAGCTGCGTCCGGTGGAGTCGATAAAGGCCACCGGCTGATTGCTCTTGCCGCGTGCGGCGGCCAGATAGCTGTCGCCCGCTTTGTAGCTTAAGCCCGCCGGATCGATATCGTGGCCTTTGGCGCTGCGCACCCAGCCCATCTGCGACAGCACGATGGTTACCGGCTCAGCGCTCACCAGCTCGGTTTCGCTCAGCGCTTTGGCTTCTTCGCGCTCGTGCAGCGGCGAACGACGATCGTCGCCGTAGGTTTGGCTATCGGCCAGCAGCTCTTTCTTCAGCAGATTGCTCATCTTGCGCTCGGACGCCAGAATCGCCTGCAGCTGATCGCGCTCTTTTTCCAAATCCGCCTGCTCGCCGCGAATCTTCATCTCTTCCAGTTTGGCGAGATGGCGCAGTTTCAGTTCGAGAATCGCTTCGGCCTGGGTTTCGCTGATGTCAAAACGCGACATCAGCACCGGCTTCGGCTCATCCTCGGTACGGATGATGTGGATCACTTCATCAATATTGAGGAACGCCACCAGCATACCTTCAAGAATATGCAGGCGACGCAGCACGCGATCTAAACGATAGTTGAGGCGGCGCGTTACGGTATCGCGGCGATACACCAGCCATTCAGAGAGGATTTCCAGCAGGTTTTTCACCGCCGGACGGTTATCCAGTCCGATCATATTAAGGTTAACGCGGTAGCTTTTTTCCAGATCGGTGGTGGCAAACAGGTGATTCATCACTTGCTCGAGATCCACGCGATTGGAGCGCGGCACAATCACTAAACGCGTCGGGTTTTCGTGGTTGGACTCATCACGCAGATCTTCCACCATCGGCAGCTTTTTATTGCGCATCTGGTTAGCGATCTGCTCCAGCACGCGTGCGCCCGACACCTGATGCGGCAACGCGGTGATCACCACATCGCCATCTTCTTTTTTCCACACCGCACGCTGACGAATCGAACCGCGTCCGCTTTGATAGATTTTACGGATTTCGCTGCGTGGCGTGATGATCTCCGCTTCGGTCGGGTAATCCGGACCTTGCACAATATCCAGCAGCTCATTCAGCGTGGTTTTCGGGTTGTCGATCAGCTTGACCGCTGCTTCCGCTACTTCGCGCAGGTTATGCGGCGGAATGTCGGTCGCCATCCCCACGGCGATGCCGGTGGTGCCGTTGAGCAGAATGTTGGGCAGACGCGCGGGCAACATCTTCGGCTCCTGCAGGGTGCCGTCGAAGTTCGGAATGTAATCGGACGTGCCCTGACCGAGTTCACCCAGCAGGATTTCAGCGTATTTAGACAGGCGCGATTCGGTGTAACGCATCGCGGCGAAGGATTTCGGATCGTCCGGCGCACCCCAGTTTCCCTGACCATCCACCAGCGGATAACGGTAGGAGAACGGCTGCGCCATCAACACCATCGCTTCATAACAGGCGCTGTCGCCGTGCGGATGGTATTTACCCAGCACGTCACCAACGGTACGCGCCGATTTTTTGAATTTGGCATTGGAATTGAGACCCAATTCCGACATGGCATACACAATACGGCGCTGCACTGGCTTGAGGCCATCGCCGATGTACGGCAGCGCGCGGTCCATGATCACGTACATGGAGTAGTTCAGGTACGCGTTTTCGGTAAACGTGTGCAGGGCAAGACGCTCTGCACCATCCTGCGTCAATTCGCTCATTCAGCTCGCATCCTCACTTCGTGGCCCGCAACGGCGGGACATCCGGCGGTCATTTGGCGAGGATATTACCTTATTCGTGCGGTTTAGTCACAGAGAAGCCCGTTCAGCAAACAGAATCGTCTTGCATTAAATAGCGTGATATTGGTTGGAAAATTAAAACGGAATGGGAGCCATGTCACAGTGAATATCGGCAATAATCTGTGAGCAACTTCGCAATTAATATCGCGAGGCATTTAGCGTATTAATGGTGTCCGCAAGCCGGGACAACATTTAGTATTGTTGCTTAGTGATTACTCTCCTAAATTCATACTCCACAAGCCCCACATTTTTGCGCGTCTGATTTCTGGCATGGAATAAATATAACCACCAATTAGCCATAAACGTTTTGCCAAAATAAGGGTGAACGAATGCAAATACTGACTTCGCGACAACACCGATTAGTAAAATTGCTGCTGCATCATGCCGCACCGCAGCCGACAAAAGAATTAGCTTTACAGCTTGGCGTGTCGGAGAAAACCATCCAGCGTGATTTGCAATGGCTGGAGAGTTGGCTTCGCGACTGGTCGCTGCAGCTGGAAAAAATGCCGGGACGCGGCATACGTCTGCGGGTAGACGATCTGCAGCAGCGTCTGCAACTGGAGCAGCAGCTTAACGGCGACGAAAGCAGTTCGGATGCGCTGAGCCACAACAGCCGACGGGTGAAGATTGCCTCGCAGCTGCTGAGCGATGCGCCACGCGCAACTTCAATCAGTAAATTGTCGGAACGCTACTTTATTAGTCATGCGTCGATCGTGAATGACCTGAAGGTGATCGAAGAGTGGCTGCAGCCGCTGGGTTTGGTGCTGCAGCGCGGCCCCGGCGGCACCCACATCGAAGGCAATGAGCAGACGCTGCGCCAGGCGATGGTGTCGCTAATTAATGATGTGATGCAGCAGAACGTCGCTGGCACGCCGCTGCTACCACGCCTCGATCCCGGTAGCCAGCAAGCGCTGGTGCACTATTTTGGCGACGAGGATGTGGCTTTTGTGCAGGCGCTGCTGCAGCAGATGGAGCAGCAGCTGAGTTATCCGTTGGGCGATGCGTGGTACCTCAATCTCTGCACCCATATTCTGATCATGATGCATCGCATGGCGCAAGGTAACGCGCTGGCGCTGGAAACCCTGACCAGCGCGCAGGATCTCGACCAGCGCATTCTGAAGATTGCCCAAAATATGGTGGTGCAGATTGAACAGCGCATGTGCTGCGCATTGCCAGCCGATGAAGTGGGTTTTATTTATCAATATATTGTCTCGTCCGGCATTGTGGTAGAAGAGCGTGGCGATAATGCCCCGCTGCATAATCAATTTTCCACCGCTGAATCAGTGAAAATAACCTGTGAATTAATCGATCGCTTCGCGTCATTTATTCAGCAGGACTTAGCGCAGGACCGATTATTATTTGAAGGGTTATTAGTTCATATAAAGCCATTATTAAATCGACTCAAATATCATATTCATATTCGTAATCCGCTGCTGGAGGATATTCAGCAGGAGATGAAGGAAATATTTTCATTAACGCAACAGGCGATGCAATTAACCGCGCGCAGCCAGGGACTTTCATCGGTGGCGGATGACGAAATAGGTTATCTGTGCGTGCATTTCCAGGCAGCGCTGGAGCGACAAATCGCCCACAAACGCATTCTGGTGGTGTGCTCCAGCGGCGTGGGAACCTCGCATCTTTTGAAGAGTCGCATTCTGCGCGCCTTCCCGGATTGGGAGATTGTCGGCGTGGTTTCCGCCAGCAATCACGCGGAGTTTTGCCAGCGAGAAACGGTGGATTTGGTGATTACCACTATTCACCTCAACGCCGGAGCGGTTCCGGCGGTGTATGTCAGCGCCTTTTTTAACGATGACGATATTCGGCGGGTGACTGACGCCATGATTGGCAGCCAGCTGCCCGACGGCGCCTCCTGCGCTTTGGCTGAACATTAATTGAATGAGGATTGAACATGGATATTTCGCGCATTCTGACGCCACGCCGCGTTAACCTGGCGCTGACCGCCACCACCAAAGAGCAAGCGATTCATGAGCTCACCGATTTGCTCTACCACGACGGCGCCATCAGCGACCGCGCTGCCTTTATTGAAGACGTCTGGCTGCGGGAAGCTGAAGGTTCCACCGGCTTCGAAAATCATATCGCCATCCCGCACGGTAAATCCGCCGCGGTGAAACAAACCACGCTCGCCATCGGCCGCACCCAACACGACATTCCGTGGGAAACGCTCGATGGCAGCCAGGTGCGCTGCATCATCCTGTTCGCGGTGCGACTGGAAGATCAGAACACCACCCATATTCGCCTGTTGTCGCAGGTGGCCAGTGCGCTGGCCGATGATGAGGTGATAGCCCAACTGCTGGTGGAAAACGATGCCAGCAATATCATCCGGCTGTTTAGTCAGTACGCCGAAACCGACCTCTGTTAACACCCTAACTCTCTGAGGTGACACATGAATATCGTCTGTGTAGCGGCCTGCACGGCAGGCATCGCGCATACCTACATTGCGCGCGAAAAACTGATTAAAGGGGCCCACGCGCTGGGCCACACCATCCACGTTGAAACTCAGGGCACCATCGGCACCGAAACGGCGCTGACGCAGCAAGATATCGCCGCTGCGGACGTGGTGATCCTCGCCGTTGACGTGAAGATCAAAGGCGAGGAGCGCTTTCAGGGCAAACCCATTGTGCGAGTGAAAACCGAAGTAGTGATCAAATCACCGGTGAAATTCCTCGAAAAAGTGGCGGATTCACTGGCGCGCGCCTGAGGAGATCCATCATGAGTGACAACAAACGTCAGTACGGCCAGGAGATCAAAGGGCATTTGCTTACCGGGATCTCGTGGATGATCCCGCTGATCGTCGCCGCCGGGATCTGCATCGCGCTCGGCCAGGTGATCGGCGGGCCGGATGTCGGTAAACAGACCGGCACCCTCGCGTGGATGTTGAATCAGATCGGCGGTTGGGGCATGGGGCTGATTGTGCCGTTGATCAGCGCGGCGATTGCTTACTCGATTGCCGATCGTCCCGGCTTCGCGCCTGGCCTGATCGTCGGTTTTATCTGCGGGCAGATCGGCACCGGCTTTATCGGCGGCATCTTCGGTGGCTTCCTGGTCGGTTACACCGTGCTGCTGCTGCGCCGCACCATTAAGTTGCCGAAATCGATGCAGGGCTTGATGCCGATTATGGTGCTGCCGGTGCTGAGCACCATTATCGCCGGGCTGCTGATGATGACCTTCATCGGCCAGCCGATTGTCTGGCTGCAGAAGGCGCTGATTGCCCTGCTGGAGTCGATGCAAGGCGGTTCGAAATTTGTGATGGGCGCGATCCTCGGCGCGATGGCCACCTTCGACTTCGGCGGTCCGGTGAATAAAACCATGTCGCTGTTCGCCGACGGTATGCTGGTTGATGGCATTTACGGACCGGAAGCGGTGAAGTTTGTCGGCTCAATGATTCCGCCGTTCGGCATCACGCTCTCTTATCTGCTGAGCCGCAACAAATATACCAAAGCGGAAAAAGAGGCGCTAAAAGCCGCCTTCCCGATGGGCATCTGCATGATTACCGAAGGCGTGATTCCAATTGCAGCGCGCGACCTGTTCCGCGTGGTCGGCAGCTGCGTGGTGGCCTCCGCCATCGCCGGTGGGCTGATTATGGTGTGGGGCGTCGGCGCACCGGTGCCGCACGGCGGCATGTTTGTGGTGCCGCTGTTCACCAAACCCTGGCTGTTCTGTTTGGCACTCGGCATCGGCACCACGGTGTGCGGCGTGATGCTGTCGGTACTGAAAAAGCCGGTGACGCAGGCGGATGAAGAGTTCGATGACGTGGAAGCCCCCGGCGTCCGCGATGAAGAGATCAAATTCACTCTGGAATAAGGAGCCACCATGTTTGCCATGATGAACGACCTGATTCAGGCCGCCGCCCAACAGCGCTATGCGGTGTTAGCGATCAACTGTTTCAACCTTGAAACCGCGCGCGCCGCCATTCAGGCCGCCGAGCAGCAGCGTGCTCCGCTGATCCTCAACGTTTATCAGGGACACAGCGCGCACTTCTCGCCTGCTGTCGCGGTGCCGTTAGTGCGTGCGCTGGCCGAGACCGCCAGCGTGCCGCTGGCGCTGGCACTCGATCACGGCAAAGCGTTCCCGCTGATTGGTCAGGCGTTTCGCGCCGGTTTTACCGGCTTGATGATCGATGCCTCTTCTGAACCGCTCGCCGAGAACATTCGCCAGACCGCCGCCGTGGTGAAGATGGCGCATACCGCCGGCGTGTGCGTCGAGGGCGAGCTAGGACATATCGCCGATGCGCCAACCTACGAACTGGCTGATGCCTCAGTGAAGATGACGCAGGTGGCCGATGTGCTGCCGTTTATCGAACAGACCGATATCGACCTGCTGGCGATCTCGGTTGGCACCGCGCACGGGCTTTATCCGGCGGGTGTGAAGCCAAAGATCGACTTTCAGCGCTTGCAGGAGTTGCAGGCGGTTTCTTCGCGACCGCTGGCGCTGCACGGCGGATCGGGCACGCCCGCTGAGGATATTCGCCGCGTTAGTGAGTTTGGCGTTGCTAAGATCAACGTCGGCGCGGCGGTGTTTGATGCCGGAAAAATGGCGGTGGAACAGGCCTTGAAGCAGCATCCTCACGCTGAGTTAGCCGATGTGCTTGGGCTGATGGAGTCCGCCTGCCGCGAAGTGGTGGCGGAGTACCTAAGCTGGTCGGGATCGGCGGGCAAGGTTTAGTCATCAGGTTGGTTGGTGTTCGCCATGAATGGCGACACAAGGTCGCATTATCAATTTCACATTCATATCCACTATCGGGTCGGCGCATGCGTCGGCTCCGGTAAACATCACGCTGAGGAAATATTAACATGTTGATTTCAATGAAAGAGATGTTGGCACCGACTCGTGAACACCGCTACGCGATTGGCGCTTTTAACGTGGCCGACAGCTGCTTTATCCGCGCGGTAATTGAAGAAGCTGAAGCTACCCATACGCCGGCGATCATTTCCATCCATCCAAGCGAGCTGGAATTTGTCACTGATGAGTTCTTTGGCTATGTGCGCGAGCGCACGTTGAAAAGCAATGTGCCATTCACCATCCACCTCGATCACGGTGCGTCCATTGCTCAGGTGCTGCGCGCTATTCAATGCGGCTTTACCTCAGTGATGATCGATGGTTCATTGCTGCCTTATGAAGAGAACGTGGCGCTGACCAAAGAAGTGGTGAAACTGGCGCATGCGGTGGGCGTTTCGGTGGAAGGTGAACTCGGCACCATCGGCGATACCGGCACTTCAGTGGAAGGCGGCGTGAGTAAAGTGATCTACACCGAACCGGCGCAGGCAGAGGATTTCGTGCAGCGCACCGGTGTAGATACGCTGGCGGTAGCGATTGGCACCGCGCACGGCATCTACCCGAAAGATATGAAGCCTGAGCTGCAGATGCATATCCTCAGAGACATTGCGCAGCGCACCACTATTCCGCTGGTGCTGCACGGCGGTTCAGCAAATCCGGATGCCGAGATCGCGGAAGCGGTGACGCTGGGCGTGGGCAAAATCAATATTTCCAGCGACATGAAGTTCGCCTATTTCGCTAAGCTGCGCGAGATTCTGGCACGCGAAACCTGGTGGGATCCGAATGTGATTTATCCCGATGCCATTGCGGCGGCGAAGGAAGTCATTCGCTACAAAATGAATCTGTTTGGCGGGTTGGGTAAGGCGAGTTTGTATCGCTGAGTTAAGTAGTAAGCCTGGCATCTTCAACGTGCTCGGCAATGCGCAATAAATTGCACCGCTACGGTATGTGCAGATATTAAGTATGGTAATCAGCCACGCGCACATATTTGTAGCGGCGCGATTTATCGCGCTCTTTTGTTATTTAGTCGCACCCAACCATTGTTTAGCAATCTGCGCGTATTCGCCGGTGGCGGTGCTGAGATGCAGCCACTGATCGACATACAACTTCCAGCTCATATCATCGCGCGGGATCATGTAGGCCTTCTCGCCGTACTGCATCGGTTTGTCCGGATTGATGGCGCACAGCGCGGGATAATGCTGCTGCTGGAACAGCGCTTCAGACGCATCGGTGATCATTACGTCCGCTTTGTTATCCACCAACTGCTGGAAAATCCCCACATTGTCAGCCAGCTGCAGCGTTGCCTGTGGCAGATGGCTGTGCACGAAGGCTTCGTTGGTGCCGCCCGCCGGTTCGATCACGCGCACGCTCGCCTTGTTAATCTGTTCAACCGTCTGATATTTCGCTTTATCAGCACAGCGCACCAGTGGAATTTTTCCATCGACACCGAGCGGCTGAGCAAACCAGGCGATCTGCTGACGCTTGAGGGTGACTGATACGCCGCCCAATGCGATATCACACTGCTTGGCCACAAAATCATCGCTCAGGGTTTTCCATGTGGTTGGCACCCACTGCACTTTTGCGCCCAGACTTGCCGCCAGCGATTGCGCCATGCTGATATCCAATCCTTCGTATTGGCCATCGCTGCGCAAATAGCTATATGGCTTGTAATCACCGGTGGTACAGACTTTTAAGGTTTTGCTTGCGCGGATGTCATCGAGGTGGGATTGCGCCTGAGCAGCGCCCGTCACCATAAGTAATACACTCAGTATCGCGGTTTTCATGTTTTCTTCTTTTATGGGAGTTGATGTTGGTTTGCTCACGGATTGTTTCATAACCCTGCGTATTATTGCTTTATTAGCAAAAGTGTTGTGATCGATCACGCATTTTTCTCGCTGCTGCGCGCGCGTAGAGTGTGCGGCATCAATGAGAAACGGAGCGGATTACATGAACTTTTTAATTATCGATGGTGGCAAAACCTTCGCCCATTCGAAAGGCGAACTGAACCATACCTTAACTGACGTCGCAGCCAGCCAGTTGCGCGATCTTGGTCATCAGGTACAGGTAACGATTGCCGACAGCGATTACAACGTGGCAGAAGAAGTGCAGAAGTACCTCGACAGCGATGTGGTGATTTATCAAATGCCAGGCTGGTGGATGGGCGAGCCGTGGACAGTAAAAAAGTATATCGATGATGTCTTCACCGAAGGTCACGGTTCACTGTATGCCAGCGATGGCCGCACACGCAGCGATGCCGGTAAAAAATACGGCTCCGGCGGCCTGATTCAGGGTAAGAAATACATGCTGTCATTGACCTGGAACGCTCCGCTGGAAGCCTTTAACGATCCTGAGCAATTCTTTGAAGGCGTGGGCGTGGACGGTTTGTATCTGCACTTCCACAAGGCCAACCAGTTCCTCGGTATGGAAGGTTTGCCGACCTTTATCTGTAACGACGTGATTAAAATGCCGGACGTACCGCGCGATATCGAACGTTATCGGACTCATCTCAGCCAGATCTTTGCTTAACTGTAAGCACCCAGGGAAAAGAGGAAGCACTATGTTAACCGTCGTTGCAGAGATTTGTGTCAAACCGGGCCGTCGCCAGGTGGTTTTGGATGCGATTAATCAGCTGATTCCTACCGTGCTGGAAGAAGATGGCTGCCATCAATATGACGCATTAGTTGATCATCAGGCGCAAGTGCCGTGGAAACAGAATTCACCCGATTCCATTTTCATGCTGGAGCTATGGGAATCACTGCGTCATCTGGAGCAGCATCAGCAGATGCCACACATGGATGCGCATCGCGCGTTGATTAAAGATGAAGTGGTCGATGTGAAGATCCTGGTGCTGGAAGCGGCTAAGTAAGTCAATTTACTGTGTTGTTACATATCGTGCATAAAAAAGCCCCGGTCTTACGATCGGGGCTTTTGTTTAACAGCTAATCAGAAATTAGTGCTGTTGTTCCTGCAGCAGGTGCTGTGGAACCATCACTTCAGCATCGCCACCGTTGTTCTGGTAAACGTTATATTCAACGCCTGCCACGGTTACGGTGCCATTTGCCTGGCTCCAGTTATTCACGTCTTCACCTTCCGGCAGGATGTCTTGCAAGGTCACTTCCTGCGCAGAATCCGAAATCATCAACTGCGTTTTACCGTTGTCGATGAATAACGAGTCATCGCTCATGGACAGAATATCCGACAGTGACATGCTCATCAGCGCTTCGTTGAATGAGTCTGGGAACAGGTCGCCTGGATCGATAGGCTCTGGTGGTGTAACGTCGACGTTCACATCGAACGATTCTTCACCGGCCACTTCATTACCCGCCGCGTCACGGTAACCGAAGGAGATATGGTAGCTACCTTCAGCCAGTTCTTTGGTATCCAGTGTCCATTTGCCGTTGGTCACCACCGCGCTGCCGATGATTTCGGTACGCGCTGCATCGCCATAGACCACTACCACGGCGCCATTTTCTTTACCGGTACCGTTCAGCTTCATGACCTGACCGTTGATATCAGGAACAATCGGACGGGTGTAGCCATCAACGTCAACGAACGTACCACCGGTGTAAGTACCAGCCTGTGGCGCAGTCAGATCCACATCAAAGTTGATGCCGTCATTGATCGGGCCTTTCACACCAGAAGCGCTGACAGGTTGAACGCGGATATTGTGCGCACCTTCCGTCAGAGCAGGCAGATCAAAACTCCATTTCCCATCAACCACGGTTGCTGAACCGATCTGCTTATCGCCATCATAGATAATGACTTTAGAGCCGTTTTCACCGGTACCGCGCACGGTTGGCGATTTATCATCAGTAACGCCGCCATCGAGGATCTGACCGGTGATGACACCTACGTCATCCCACAATTCAAAGTCCTTGATTTCGCCCGGCATTTTGGTATCGATAATCAGTTCAATTGGATCGGAACGATCGGAGGTGTTGCCCGCCGGATCGGTAATTTCAACCACCACGTCGTACTCACCATCACCGATTGGATCGGTTGGGGTGACGGTCCAATCACCTTTCTCGTCGACTACGCCGCTACCAATGACCTGCTCTTTTCCGTCTTTATCAATGATGATGATTTCCACAACGTCGCCCGGCGTAGCACCGCCACCGGTGAACTCCGGCTGGGTTTCGTCGGTTGGCGTGCCTGGCTGGATGATGCCCTGCTCATCACCGGTGTTATCGATAATGCCCGGAGCAACCGGTTTTTCAGGTGCGGTCAAATCCACCACGATGGTGACCGGATCTGAGAAGTCTGAACTTTTGCCGGTTTTTGGATCTTCGATTTTGATCTTCAGCTCATGCGAACCTTCTTCAAGTGGATCAAGCTCGATTTCCCATTTGCCATCTTTGCCTACGGTAGCTGAACCAATGACTTTGTCTTTATCGTAAACATAAACAATTTCACCCTCTTCACCTGAACCGCGCAGCACTGGGGTGTCATCGTTGGTTGCATCACCGCTCACCAGCGGACGCTCTTCTGCACCATTGTTGGCGACGATCTCTTCGATCTGTGCCGGAGGCAGCGTTTGGGTATCAACAATCACAATGAACTCTTCTGATGGAGCAGAAGCAGCACCACCTTTGGAGACGGAATCTACGCGCAGTGCATGTTTGCCCTCGGCGACATCCAGTTCGTAAACCCATTCACCACGTGAGTTGGCAATAACGGTTGCAACTACTTTTTCGCCATCCCAGATACGTACAATGGAGCCGGCATCCGCTTTACCCGACAGCGATAGGGTGGTGTCGTCAGTGGTGTCGCCTGATTTCAGCTCACCGGTTACGCGGCCTACGTCATCGTAAACACCTTCCAGTGAAGGCGCTTCAGGTGCAGTAGCATCCAGTTTCAGGATGAAGTTGTCTGATTTCGGACTCATACGACCGTAGCGATCCTGATACGCCACGTTGAAGATATAGGTGTCATCCGTGGTCAGTTCCGGTGTGAAGGTCCAACGACCATCGCCACCTGCTGTCACGCTGCCGATCGGTGCTGAATCCGCACCGTAAATGAAGACCAGCGAGCCTGGTTTAGCCACGCCAGACAGCGTTGGGTTTTTATCGTCGGTGTATTGACCCGAAGTTAAGTGGTCAACATTCCCTTCATCGTCAATGACGCGCAGGATTTGCGGCGCTTCAGGTGCTTCGGCTTCAACATGCAGAATGACTTGAGTTGGAGCACCCCAGTTATGAGCGGTGTCACGAACGCGATGCTGATAGAAATAGGTGCCATCTGGCAACTCATCAGATTTGAATTTCCATTCACCTTTATCATTTGCACGAATGACATACACTTCATTGTTCAAGGTAATTTGAATTTCCGCATTCGCTTCACCTGTACCGGATTGCTCAATGTAGTTCTTTTTGGTATACGCCTCCCAGCCATTTTTGAATGTGCCGAAATCTTGCGTGCCAACTACTGGCTCTTCGGATTGCTGCAACTCAGTAGTTGGGCCTTCGGCTTTCACCACCGCACCCGCTTCAACCACGACCACGAATGGCTCAGAGGCTGGGCTTTCATGTTTGCCGGCATCTTTTGCCACTACGGTCAGGCTATGTTCGCCATCAGCCAATTCTGGAGTGATGGTCCATGCACCCATGCTATTGGTTTTGACTGACGCAATCGGATCTTTTCCGCCGTTGTCATACAGGTAAACGATCGAGTTTGGCTCCGCAACACCTGAAATGACAGGTTTGTGTTCATCGGTGATTTCGCCCGGGTTCAAATTACCTTTATTGCTGCCAGTGTTGTCTACCACACGCCAGATTTCCGGCGCTTCTGGGGCTTGGGTATCCAGATTAACAATATAGGAATTTGAATTTGCTGGTGAGCGGTTACCCGCTTTATCGATGGTGATCAACTGCACGGTATGTAAGCCTTCGTCCCAGCCCGCTGGCGGTGTGAAAGACCACTTACCATTTTCATCGATAGGTGCTTTGTAAACCACACCATCAATAAGAATTTCAACACGACCACCGGCATCTTTGAGATCGACTTGTATATCTTTCCAACCAAAATTTCTGTCGGTAATAGTACTGATTTTCATTTCTTTAATTTCATTAATACTGTTATTCGCCATGAATATATTCCTTTAAATATTTAGATTCGTGTTCCGGTTCCCTCCCGGAACGCAAGCATTCTCGACCAGTTAGTGAAATAACCAACACAGGACATGTCTTAATTAATGGTCTTTTAACGAAATCACTAATAAAAACCGGTGGCCGAAAAAAAATGGTCTAAATTTTAAAAAATCAGACCATTGGTTAATTTTCAGAAAGTGATAAAACTATTTATTCTCCACACTGATAATTACACGACGTTCGCCTTGATAGCATGCTTTTTGCTGCTTCAGCGAGCCGGTGCACTGCGCCGTGACCTGACTTTCACCCATACTTTGCGAATGAATATGCTCGCTCGCGAGCCCGTTATTAACCAATAATTTCTTGATTGCATCCGCGCGGCGTTGGCCTAACTTGATGTTGCTTTCCTCCTCCCCAATCGGATCGGTAAAGCCGGTGACTATAATGCGCTGTTCGGCTTTATTTTTGCTTTTCAACAAGGTCGCAAATTGTTGAATGGCGCTGTGACCCTGAGCGGAGATATCGGCACTGCTCGCACTACCAAAATTAAACAACAAATCCGATGAAAACTCATAATTATCATAAGACTGTGTAGTTCCAGGCTGGCACGGCACCACCGCTGACGCGCGGGAAAGCAAGTGAGTTTGCTGGCGTGTTCCTACTAATTGCTGCTGAGCCTGTTCGCTACCCATCACCAGAGGACGGCCAGAACCGTCAAGGCTGGCAATAATATAATAGGTTTTGCCCGCCGCCAGATTATCGCGCCATGGCTGTTGCTGCTTGCCCTGATAACCCGGCGCATCATCGATATAGCTCCCCAATGAATGTACACCCGGTTTCAGGCAAAACACCGTGTAGCCACCGGTTAATAATGCCGTATGGAATTCGCCATCAACATAGATGTGTGCTGCTTTGTTATTATTATCGTCTGTAGCACGATAATAAACGATGCGGGTTTGCTCTGAGGCCGCTGCAGGCATGGATTGCCAGGCTTTGCCAAAATTAGATTGCGCTTGGAGCGTTGCGCTGATGGACAATGACGCAAGCACCGTGGCAATAGCATATTTTTTAAGTTTCATTATAACTCCAGAAACAGGCGCCAGACGACGCCTGTTTTTATTCTATTAATCGCAATGATGTGATAATTATTCAGATAAATAATGAATATCTAAATCCTTCAAAGCTGTAATATCGAGAGACATCACGCCGTCCACTGCAGAACTCTTAATATCCGCATCAAAAATCGTATTACTTAAAATGCTTTCATCAATATTATTGAGTAATGCAGATTCTTCCTGCGCTTCATTGAATAACGTGTCACCGTTTGCCGAGAGCAGCTCAGATAATTCAACATGGCTGAGTAGATCAGGGAAGAGATCGCCCGGATCAATGGGTTCTGGTGGAATCGTATCGATCTCAACTTCGAAAGCTTCAGTTTTGGCTGTTACTACGCCCTCAGCATTTTTAAATGCCGCTTCAATCTTGTAAACATCATCAGATAACTCTGGCGTGGCGATACTCCACTTCCCGTTCTCATCTACGACAGAGGAGAGGTAATAATGGTTATTGCTTCCACTGAGCCAGATATAAACGATATCGCCCGCGTTGCCGGATCCACCCACAAAAATCGTTGAATCATTCACCGCATCGCCGTTAGCAATAGGCTGTTTACCGATGAAATACTTTTCGCCGTTATCCAACATTTCATCACGATACACGTCGTCAACCGCGCCAGTTACCGGTACATCGGGATTCGGAATCACTTCCTTGCCGGGATCAATAGGGTTATTCGGATCGTTAATTTCGATAATGACTTTTTCTGAAGGCGCAGATTCATTACCTGCTGGATCCATTTCAATAATCTGGAATTCGTGATCGCCATTACCAATGGCTTTTTCTGGGGTGAATTGCCACTTTCCTTCGTCGTCGACAACGGTGCTGCCGATAACCTGTCCGTTATCAATGATTTTAATGATGTCGCCTTTTTCACCGACGCCAGAGAAGGTTGGCGTGCTGTCTTGCGTTTCGCCACCATTTTCAATCAACTTACCTTCATCATCAGCGATGGCACCAATGCCTTTATTTTCTGGTGCTACGGTATCAACCTCGATAATCCAGGCTTCGGAAGGTAGCGATTTATTCCCGACTTCATCCACGACGACGATGCTGAAATCATGTTTACCCTCTGACAGCGTCGGGCTGGTGTAGGTCCAGTTACCCTCGCTGTCTACTTTGGCAGTGCCCAGCAACTGGCCATCTTTCCAGATTTCAACGGTAGCGCCCGCTTCGGCTTTACCCGCCAGCGTCGGCGTGTTGTCTTTGGTGATGCCATCTTTAACGATCTCTTTCGGCGGATTCACGCTGTCGTCCACCATGCTACCAATGGTGCCCTTGGCAGGGGCGGTCAGATCGATAACGAAGCTCCAGGCCTCGCTTGAATCGCCTACTACGCCACTTTCATTGCGTTCACGTGTGGTGATGCTGTGGCTACCGGCGCCCAATGCTTTACCAGGTGTAAAGGACCATGTGCCGTTTTCACCAACCGTGGTTTCACCAATTTTTGTGCTGCCATCCCAAATTTCAATGACATTCCCTTTGGTGCCCGTGCCGTTCAGTGTCGGCGTGGTGTCGTCGGTACGGCCGCCTTTCGCGATCAATCCGGTAATGCTGCCCACGTCGTCATACAGGCCGTTAACTACAGGGACGTTTACATTGCCGCCGCCGCTGTCGCCGCCACCTTTACCGCCGCCATCACCGCCGCCATCACCGCCCTTCCCGTTGTCCCCACCATTTTGATCGCTGCTGCCGTTTTCGTGAGCGTTTTTATCCTGATACTGCTCTTTGGCTGCCACGTAGCCCAGGCCGGCGGCCGCAGCGATAGCCGCCAATCCGCCTAAAGCAATCAACGCCGGGGACCATTCAAATCCCGAGGCCAGCATGAAACCAGAATCGGTATCAACCGTGCTCTCTCCAAGCGCTAATGCGGTGGTTTCGCCATCAGCCAATGCGGCAGCATCGTGATCGGCATCACCATCGGTAGCGACGTATTCATGCATGGCGCCATCTTCAGCTTTACCAACTAAAGCACCTGATTTAGCGAAAAAATCTTCGATAATCAGATCCGGTTCGCTGGCGTCGGATCCTTCCAGCATCACCAGCAAATCTTTCCCGACACGCTTAACGGTAATGTTTTCTGGTGCAACGCCGTCATTACCCTGGGTCAGCAAATATTTGCCGTTGGTAATAGCCTGAACTTTTGCAGCTTTACCGTCTTTACCTACACGCAATGCTTCCGCTTTCGTTATTGTTTTTTTATCAATAACCGCAACACTCACGGGCGAAACGTTCATGTTTAATCCCTTCCGTACATTAGATTTTGATTGTGCGATTGCGTACAAGCGCAACAATCTCCCTGGCTTAACCCACCTGTGCGGGCTCAAAGTGAGCGACATAATCGGGAAAGAGAGATTTCCGAGACATAAGAAACGTCCCGTTAGGAAAGAAAAAATTTCCCAACATTGACAGAAAAGTTATTAGTTAATTAACTATATGAATTAAAGCGTTTTTATGAATAAAGATATGAAGATGAAGGGTAAATAATCGAGCAGGAACAAGACTATAACAGATGATTTTCCTGAATTTTTTCGCGTAAAAAACTCAGAAAACAGGTAATGCGCGAGGTAAGGGATTGATTGCAATAATAGACCGCGTGGATGGGTAAACGCTGTTCACGGGTTTCCGTTGCCAAAACCTGTACCAAACGCCCACTCTCGCGATCTTCACGGCTGACAAAATCGGATAAACGTACGATACCTTGCCCAGCTAAAGCCAGTTGACGCAATGTTTCACCACTGGAGGCGGACAGCGTAGGTTTGATGCGCAGGAACTCGCCTTCGCGCTGCCAAACCGGCCAGACGTTGTGTACATCAAGCTGAGTGAACCCCAACAGCTGATGGTTCGCCAGTGCATCAACGTTTTCCGGTACACCAAACTTTTCAAGATAATCCGGGCTGGCTAACAGGCGTATGGCGCTGCTTCCGAGCACACGCGCACGCAGCGTCGAATCGCGCAGTTCGCCGATGCGAATAGCGATATCCGTTTGCTGCTCCAGCAGATCGATCACAATATCGTCGGTGTTTAATTCCAGCTGAATCAGCGGGTAGCGCTGACGAAACTCCGCCACCAGCGGCACAATGACGTGCAGGGTAAAAGGCGTATTGGCATTGACGCGTAAGCGTCCAGAAGGAATGTCCCGGCGCTGCGCGATCAGTTCTTCCGCCTGTTCAACCGACGCCAGAATCTGCCGCGCATGATCGAGAAAAATCAGCCCCTCTTCGGTCAATGCCAGGCGACGCGTGGTGCGATGCATTAAGGTAGTTTGCAGCTTACCTTCCAGCCGGCTAAGCGCACGGCTCACGCCAGAGCTGGTTTGATCTAACTGCTCCGCGGCTGATGTGATTGATCCGGTATCGACCACCGCAACCCAGGCACGTAACTCTTCCAGTGTTATTTTCAAATTCCCATCCTCAAAGATCGAGACCTGTCTTAGCGCGGTTTCTGAAACTTTTGGCTTAAATTACGCCACTTTATTAGCGGCAGGATATCACAATGCGCCATAAACCTCGGGTGGCTAACGATTTACGTCAGCAACAAGCGGTAACCCAGTTGCTGCAGCAAGGGCGACAGGAAGAAGCGTGGCGTAAGATTCGGGCGCACCTGACGCTTGCTCCCTACGATGGCTGGTTCCTTCATGAAGCCGCACGGCTTGCACGGCGCAACGGCGATCTGGATACGGCGCAGCGCTATTATCAGCGGGCGCTAAAACTTGCGCCAACAGATGCGGGATTACTCAACGGTCTTGGCCTAACCCATTATGACGCCGGGTGCTGGAGCGAGGCGGAAGCCTGTTATCAGGCTGCGCTGCAATCACATATGGGCTATGCCGCCTGTCACAATAACTACGCTATTTTGCTGCATAAACAGCAGCGCTATCACCTTGCTTTAAATCAGTATCGATTGGCGCTGCAAAGCCAGCCTGATTATACCGAAGCCCGCTATGGCATAAGTACGTTGCTAGCGCACATGGGCCAGCTACAAGAAGCAGAAAGTCAGATGCAGCAAGTGCTGCAAGTGCGTGACGCCGATCAACGTTGCCGAAATTCGCTCGGCATGGTTCAGCTACAACAAGGCAACTTCGCTGCTGGCTGGTCTAACTATCAGGCGCGTTATGCGCCCGATAATCCCGATCGCTTCTTTACCTTACCGAAACTCCCTATTCGCTACTGGCAAGGAGAGGATCTGCGCGGTAAAACGCTGTTGGTAAGGACCGAGCAAGGCATGGGGGACGAAATTCAGTTTTGTCGTTATCTCACACGCGTTAAAACTGAAAAACATGCGGTAAAAGTAATCATGCTGGGTAACAAGTCCTTAAAATCATTGATGGTTACGCTGCCGCACCTCGATAATTATCTGACACGGGAAGATGTACAACACACGTTGCCGCCGGCAGATTACTGGTGCTCTCTACTGGATTTACCGCAGCACTTCCTCAACTCAACACAGCCCTTTAGCGCGCATCATCCCTATCTGTTTAGCTCTGCAGAACAACAGGCGAGGTGGCCGATTAAGGGGAACGGGAAAAAAATTGGTATCGTATGGAAAGGCGCCAGCGGGCATAAGAATGATAGCCAACGATCGCTTGCGCACCTTTCACAGTTTGCACCTTTATTTGACCTGCCTGATATCAACTGGATTAGCTTGCAAAAAGGTGCAGGTGAAGAGGAAATCGCTGACTTCCCACACATACAGCCGCTTGGTGCCCAATTCACTGATTATCAGGATACCGCCGCGGTCATTTCACAACTGGATTTGGTGATTGGTGTAGATACGTCGGTGATCCACTTAGCAGGGGCGATGGGGATACCTTGCTGGGTATTACTTCCCGCCTGGGCGCGAGACTGGCGCTGGTTGGAAAATCGCGATGAATCGCCGTGGTATCCGCAAATGAGATTGTTTGGGCGCGGGCAGGATGAAGAGTGGAGCACGGTTATTACGCGGATTAAACAGGCATTACAGCAGCAATAAAACAGGGACGCCGCGGCGTCCCTGTTTTTTTACACTTCGAGGTCGGCTAAATCGCCTTTCTCTTGCAGCCAGTTGCGGCGGTCTTCCGAGCGTTTCTTCGCCAGCAGCATGTCCATCACGCGTAGGGTTTGATCGACATCCTCATCGCTGATCGTCAATTGCACCAGACGACGCGTATTAGGATCAAGCGTGGTTTCGCGCAGCTGCAGCGGGTTCATTTCACCCAAGCCCTTAAAACGCTGCACATTCGGCTTACCTTTCTTGCGCTTCAACTGGTCCAGCACGCCCTCTTTCTCATCTTCATCCAGGGCATAATAGACTTCTTTGCCGAGATCGATGCGATACAGCGGCGGCATCGCCACATAAACATGGCCGTGTTGCACCAACGTACGGAAATGCTTCACAAACAGCGCGCACAGCAGCGTGGCAATGTGCAGACCATCGGAGTCCGCATCCGCGAGGATACAGATTTTGCCGTAACGCAGTTGGCTCAGATCTTCGCTGTCAGGATCGATACCGATCGCCACTGAAATATCATGCACTTCCTGTGAGGCCAACACTTCGTCCGAAGAGACTTCCCAGGTATTGAGGATCTTACCTTTCAGCGGCATGATCGCCTGATAATCACGATCGCGCGCTTGCTTGGCGGATCCGCCCGCAGAATCCCCTTCGACGAGGAACAGCTCGGTTTTGTTCAAATCTTGTGCGGTGCAGTCAGCCAGTTTGCCCGGCAGCGCCGGGCCGCTGGTGAGTTTTTTACGCACTACTTTCTTCGCGGCGCGCATGCGGCGCTGCGCGCTGGAGATTGCCAGCTCGGCCAGCATTTCAGCCGCCTGCACGTTTTGATTCAGCCACAGGCTGAAGGCATCTTTGACCACCGCGGAGACGAATGCCGCACACTGACGCGACGACAGGCGCTCTTTAGTCTGCCCGGCAAACTGTGGATCTTGCATCTTCACCGACAGCACGTACGCACAGCGATCCCAGATATCTTCTGCCGACAGCTTCACGCCGCGCGGCAGAATATTGCGGTATTCGCAAAACTCGCGCATGGCATCCAACAAGCCCTGACGCAAACCGTTGACGTGCGTGCCGCCTTGCATGGTTGGGATCAGGTTAACGTAGCTTTCTGTTAGCAGCTCTCCGCCTTCCGGCAGCCACAGCAGCGCCCAATCCACTGCTTCCACATCGCCTGCAAAACTGCCTACAAAGGGTTTTTCCGGCAGCGTGGGTAAGCCGTCAACCGCTTCACACAGGTAATCGGTCAGGCCATCCTGATACATCCAGGTTTGTTCGGTGTCGTTGACCTTGTCTTTAAAAACAATTTCAACGCCCGGACACAGCACGGCTTTGGCTTTTAACAGATGTGATAAACGAGAAACCGAGAAACGCGGGCTATCAAAGAAGCTTTCATCTGGCCAGAAGTGCACGCTGGTACCGGTATTGCGTTTACCGACGGTGCCGGTAACCGTAAGATCCTGCACCTTGTCGCCATTTTCGAAGGCAATCTGGTAGATTTCGCCGTTACGTCGCACGGTAACTTCCACACGCTTCGACAAGGCGTTAACCACCGAGATCCCGACGCCGTGCAAGCCGCCTGAGAACTGATAGTTTTTGTTGGAGAATTTGCCGCCCGCATGCAGGCGACAAAGAATCAGCTCAACCGCTGGCACGCCTTCTTCCGGATGGATATCCACTGGCATGCCACGACCATCATCAATAACTTCCAGCGACTGGTCGGCATGAAGAATGACTTCCACGCGTTTAGCGTGACCGGCCAGCGCCTCATCGACGCTGTTATCGATCACCTCCTGGCCCAGGTGGTTCGGGCGCGTGGTATCGGTGTACATCCCCGGACGACGACGCACCGGTTCAAGGCCGGTCAGGACCTCAATGGCATCGGCATTATAGCTTGATTGGCTCATCGTAAATGTCTGATTAGCAATAGGAAAATGGCCCCACTTCGCAAGGTCACTGGGCGTTTAATCCCAGAAAATCAACGATCTGTGCGAAATGGCGTTCGAATCCGATATAGGCATGATTGCCGCCCTCTTCAACCGTCTGGCGGCATGCGCTGTAATACTCCAGCGCCTGGCGATAATCGAGTATTTCATCGCCGGTTTGTTGCAGCAGCCAGAGTAAATCGGGCGCTTCAAGAGGGTCAATCTGCATTACTTTCAGATCGTAAATGTGGCGAGACTCTAACACATATTGCTGGCCGGTGTAGGGATTACGGTTTTCGCCGAGGTAATCCACTAACAGCTCAAACGGCCGTACGGCGGGATTAACCACCACCGCTGGCAACATAAAACACTGCGACAGCCAGGTAGCAAAATAGCCGCCCAGCGACGATCCCACCAATCCCAGCGGTTCACCGGCATATTGCATCACCAGATCTTCCAGCATGCTGGCGGCTTCAGACGGAAACGTCGGTAGTTGTGGCACCATCACATTGATATGCGGATGCTGTTCGTTGAGCCACTGCTGCAGCTGCGTGGCTTTCGCCGATTGCGGGGAACTGTTGAAGCCATGCAGATAGATCAGCGCCGCCATTGCTTAGTAGCCCTCGGAATCAAGATCGGGGCGGAACATGTCACTTTGCAGGCGGTTCACTTCAGTCTGCAGCGTGCCGTCGGGCTGCAAGGTAAACCAACGCCAGCCCGGCGCCAGCGTATCAATGGTGAAGTTAGTGCAATGCGGTTTGAACTGGACGCAGGTTGATGGTGAAGCCATTACGCGGCGACCATGCCAGTCGAGATCGAGTTCCTGATGAATATGGCCGCACACCAGATTGCGTGCGCGCGGGAAGTGCTGCAGTACCGCTTCCAGCTGATGCGGATTGCGCAAGCTGTGCTGATCTAACCAGGTACATCCGGAAGCCAGCGGGTGATGATGCAGAAGTACCAAAGTGTGGCGTTCTGGGTACTTGCTAAGTGCGGAGTGTAGCCACTCCAGCTGATATTCACTCAACATGCCGTGTGGCACACCAAATACCTGGCTATCGAGCAGCACCAGTTGCCAGTGATCGCCCAAAAGAACGTGCTTGTCAGATTTGATGCCCGCGTCGGCCAGCGTATCCACCATTGCCGGCTGAAAATCGTGATTTCCCGGCAACCAGACGCAAGGTTTTGGCAGACGATTAATGCCTGCTACAAAGTGTTGGTAAGCTTCGACGGTGTGATCCTGAGCGAGATCGCCAGTGGCGATAATCAGATCATACTGACGCTGTTGTACTTCAATAGCATCCAGTACCGCATCAAAACTCGACCAGGTATTTACCCCAAGCAGCGATTGATGTTTTCCGGCGAAAAGATGGGTATCCGTGATTTGTAAAATCCTGATATCAGACCCATCTTGCGCAGGAAGAGTTAGCAGGCTATCCAAAGCGTTTCCTTAATCTCCACGCCATCGTTGCGTTTTTTACGCTATCAGCAAACCGGTACTGCCACAGCGCCGTGCGCTAAGCAGTAACGCAACCAATCCGCAAGGAACTGGTTAATCTGATGTTTTTCATCGCGCTGATGCAGTTTTTTATTAGGATAATCATAGCGCGCTTTAAATCGGTAGATCTGTTTAGTGGAACACACTTCAGCGACCATCGCATCATGGTAGAGCCGCACCGACATAGAAGGCAGGCTCCAGTAACTCACTGCGGGCGCCACCTGACGCACTTCCACCAGCGTGGTGTAACGCGTCGATTCTTCGATGGTGAGCTGATAGCTGGCGCCATTCACCTGATAAATCACCGATGCGCCTGCCTCGTCATTACGCGGCAGCAGGCGACGCAGCTGGGCGAAATTGGTTTCGCACAGGCGCATCATTTCGGGAAAGTCAGGGGTATAGCGCTGTTTCATTTTAGCTTCCACTCTTGTCGTAGTTTTTCATGGTGCAACGCCAGCCATTGCAAGGCGATGACAGATGCCGCGTTATCAATAATCCCCTCTTCCACCCAGCGATAAGCTTGTTCGCGGCTCACCACATGGACAAGAATATCCTCATTCTCTTCCTCCAGCCCGTGATTTCCCTCTGCCAGGCTGGCATCCACTTCGCCCACCAGCACCGATAAACGTTCAGACGTTCCGCCAGGGCTGGCTAAGTAATTCACTATCGGTTTGACGCGGCCAACCTTAAGGCCCGCCTCTTCTACCGCCTCACGTCGTGCGACATCTTCTGGTGTTTCGCCAGGTTCGATGATGCCAGCCACCATTTCCAGCAGCCAGGGCGTTGAGCTGGAATCGAAAGCGGGTATGCGGATCTGTTCGATCAGTACCACTTCATCACGCAAGGGATCATAGGGTAGCAGCACGGCGGCGTGTCCGCGCTCAAAAACTTCGCGCACCACTTCACCACTCATTTCGCCATTAAAACGACGGTGGCGGAAACGGTAGCTGACGATGGAAAAAAAACCATCGTAACGCGTTTCGCGTGCAATAATTTCTACATCGTTTTTTGTGAAAGTCACAGGGGATTTTTTTTCACTCGCCATCGTCTGATTCCTTATGCAGATTGGGATGGAGCAAAGAAAAGCCAAGTCTACCGCTCCGTCCGAGTGGTTCTTTTTGAATTATTTACGTAAATTAGGGGAAGAAGGCACGTTCAGCCAACTTATCTCTGACGCCGCCTCTGTAGAATCGGCGATTATTTTTTTGGCTTACCTGCAGCACTACCAGTGCATTTTGCTGCAACAAAAGGAATGCAAATGAAAAAACTGCTCCCACTTTTTATTGGGCTGACTCTGGGCGGATTCAGCCTTGCCAGCCAGGCAGAAAACCTGTTGCAGGTCTATCAGCAGGCGCGCCTTAGCAACCCCGATCTGCGATCTTCAGCCGCTAACCGCGACGCTGCATTTGAGAAAATCAATGAAGCGCGTAGTCCTTTATTGCCACAGTTAGGCTTGGGCGCAGATTACACTTATAACAATGGCTACCGTGACAGTAGCGGACTTCATTCCAACACGACCAGCGCCTCTCTGCAATTAACTCAAACTATTTTCGATATGTCGAAATGGCGTGCGCTGTCGCTGCAGGAAAAACAGGCTGGTATTCAAGATGTTACCTATCAGGTTGCTCAGCAAGACCTGATTCTTAACACGGCGACTGCCTATTTTAACGTGTTAAAGGCAATCGACACGCTTTCTTACACCGAAGCACAGAAACAATCTATCTATCGCGAACTGGATCAAACCACTCAGCGCTTTAACGTGGGCTTGGTCGCGATTACTGACGTGCAAAACGCCCGTGCACAGTATGACACCGTGCTGGCTAACGAAGTGACCGCACGTAACAACCTCGATAATGCGGTGGAATCGCTGCGTCAGATTACCGGCATGGATTATCTGTCGCTGGCTTCATTGAATATCGATCGTTTCAAAACCGCGCGTCCAGATGCTGTGGCCAGCCTGCTGAAAGAAGCGGAAAGCCGCAACCTGACCTTGCTGTCTGCGCGTCTGAGCCAGGATCTGGCGCGTGAACAGATTCGTTCAGCCGAAACCGGCCACATGCCAACGCTGGATTTGACCGCCTCAACCGGTATGTCGAATAGCAAATATGGCGGCAGTCGCGCCAATCAGAGCGCTGGCAGCACCGATTCCATCACAGGTTCTAACCAGGTTGGCTTGAGCTTCACCATGCCACTTTACAGCGGCGGCTCGGTCACCTCGCAGGTGAAACAAGCGCAGTACAACTATGTCGCGGCCAGCGAACAGCTGGAAGGCGCACATCGTAGTGCGGTTCAGACGGTACGTTCATCATTCAATAACGTGAATGCCTCTATCAGCAGCATTGATGCTTATAAGCAGGCCGTTGTCTCTGCACAAAGTTCACTGGATGCGATGGAAGCCGGGTATCAGGTCGGTACGCGTACCATCGTTGATGTGCTGGATGCGACCACCACGCTGTTCAATGCTAAACAGCAGCTTTCTGATGCGCGTTATAGCTATCTGATCAACCAGCTGAATATCAAATATGCGCTGGGTACGCTGAACGAACAGGATCTGCAGCAGCTGAACAGCACGCTGGGCAAAGAGATCACCACGACACCTGAAGTGGTGGCGCCGGAGAATAACCAGCAGGCCGCGCGTGTGGATAACGGTCCGAAAGCTTCATCGCCTTCAGCCGCCGCACAAGCCCGTCCAGCTGCCGCACGCAGCAGCGGAAATCCATTCGGTAATTAATTCCCCAGGGGGCCGTATGCGGCCCCTTTCGCATTCAATCGTATAGCTACGTAAAGATCCTTTCCCCATCTGGCTTCGCGCTTCATTTTCCACCGCTCATCCCCTATCCTTACCCCACCTTTGGGCACAGGATGAAAATAATGAAACGGACGAAAAATATTCGCCATGCCGCTTTTCGTAAAAGCTGGCAGGCACGCCACTTAACGCCAGTCGCCTTTGCCGTTAGCGCAGTGTTTATGCTGGCAGGCTGCGAGCAGAGTGACGAAACGGTGTCGCTCTATCAAAACGCGGATGATTGCGCCAAAGCCAATCCAGGCCAGAGCGCGCAATGTACCACTGCGTATAACAACGCACAGAAAGAAGCCGAACGTACCGCGCCAAAATACGCTACACGCGAAGATTGTGTGGCTGAGTTTGGTGAAAACCAATGCCAGCAAACGCCTGCACAAGCGGGTGTGGGCACCACCGCAAACAATGCTGAAGCTCAGCAAAGCGGTAGCTTCTGGATGCCGTTGATGGCCGGTTACATGATGGGACGTATGATGAGCGGCGGCGCAGGGTTTGCCCAGCAGCCCCTGTTCTCGCCAAAAAATCCGAACAGCCCGGCAAACGGTAAATTTGTTGATGCTTCGGGTAAAAACTACGGTAATGCCACATCGGGCCGCACCATCAACGTGCCGAAAACAGCAATGGCGCCGAAACCCGCGACCACTTCCACCATTACGCGTGGCGGCTTTGGTGACAGCGTGGCAAAACAAAACACCATGCAGCGCAGCAGTGCTTCTGGTACCGGCAGCCGCTCACTGGGAGGCTAAGCCGCAGCATGCAACGTATTGCAATCCCCGAACGTCCAGACTGGCGTGAAAAAGCCGCGGAATATGGTTTCCAATTTCACACCATGTATGGCGAACCTTACTGGTGTGAAGATGCGTACTACCAATTCACGCTAGCGCAGGTTGAACAGCTTGAGGATACCACCGCCGAATTGCACCAGATGTGTTTGCAGGCGGTGGAAAAAGTGGTGAACAGTGACGAGCTGCTCACCCGTTTCTGTATTCCTAAGCACACCTGGGACTTTGTGCGTGATTCCTGGAAGTTGCGCCAGCCTTCGCTCTATTCGCGCCTCGATCTGGCATGGGATGGCAAAGGTGACGCTAAGCTGCTGGAAAACAACGCGGATACACCAACCTCGCTGTATGAAGCCGCCTTCTTTCAGTGGATTTGGCTGGAAGACCAGGCTAAAGCGGGCAACCTGCCACAGGGCAGCGACCAGTTCAACAGCCTGCAAGAGAAGCTGATTGAGCGCTTCGCCACGCTGCATCAGCAGTTCGGTTTCAACTGGCTGCACTTCTCCTGCTGCCGTGATACCGAGGAAGATCGCGCCACGGTGCAATATCTGCAGGACTGCGCCACTGAAGCCGGCTTGCCGAGCGAGTTTCTCTATATTGACGAGATTGGATTGGGTGAAAGAGGCCAGTTTACCGACGTAAACGATCAGGTCATCAGCAATCTGTTTAAGCTCTATCCGTGGGAATTCATGCTGCGCGAAGTGTTTTCCACCAAGCTGGCGGATGCGGGCGTGCGTTGGCTGGAGCCGGCCTGGAAAAGCATCATTTCCAATAAAGCGCTGTTACCGCTGCTGTGGGAAATGTTCCCTAATCATCCCAATTTGCTGCCCGCTTACTTTGCCGATGATAAGAACGCGCCGCAGCTGGATAAGTACGTGGTGAAACCGCTGTTTTCGCGCGAAGGTGCCAATATTCGTATCATTGAAAACGGTCAGGAGATCGCCCGCGCCGATGGTCCGTATGGCGAAGAAGGCATGATTATCCAGCAGTTCTATCAGCTACCGAAATTCGGTGATAGCTATACCTTGATCGGTAGCTGGCTGATTGACGATCAACCTGCGGGCATCGGCTTACGCGAAGATCGTGCCTTGATCACGCAGGATCTGTCGCGCTTCTATCCGCATACCTTCATCGAATAAAAGCTGTGCCGCCCGCACTCTTCGGGCGGCCTTGCGCATTAGCCAATCTGCACTGACATCATGCTGATCGCGCCCATCTCCATCCCTTCCACAGGAATACTGATCGCTTCATCAGCGGCACGCGCGCCAAGAATATAGAGCAGCGGTAGATAGTGTTCAGGCGTTGGGTTCGAAAGCTGTGCATCCGGATGCTGCATAAAGTTCACCAATGGGTGATCTGCTGCCTCACCGTGGAAATCCAGATTCTCACGTACAAACTGATTGAAGCTCTCCGCCCACGGATACGCAGTTTCTGCGCCTTGCCAGCGCAGCATACGCAGATTGTGCACCACGTTACCGCTGGCCACGATCATCACATCCTCATCTCGTAATGACGCCAGCTTTTGCCCCAATGCGTAGTGCCATTCAGCAGGTTTAGTGCCGTCGATACTCAGTTGCACCACTGGGATGTCGGCATCGGGATACATTTTTGCAAGCACACCCCAGGAACCATGATCAAAACCCCACTCCTGATCGGCATGAACGGCGATCGGAGCCAGTAAATTCATCACTTGCTGAGCCAGTTCTGGCGATCCCGGCGCGGGATAGCGCACATCAAATAGCGCCTGCGGGAAACCACCAAAATCATGGATAGTGCGCGGATTATTCATCGCCGTCACCGCCGTGCCGCGTGTGTACCAGTGCGCCGAAACCGCGAGAATCGCACGTGGACGCGGCAAGGTTGCGCCCAATTGCTGCCAGGTTTGGGTATAACGATTATCTTCCAGTACGTTCATCGGGCTGCCGTGACCAAGGAACAGCGCAGGCATGCGTGTAGTGCTCATGATTAATCCTTTGACGAAGTGTCGCTTTGTTAACCGCTACGATACGCGCTTTCACCAAGGGATTAACGCTGATAAGCATGATGATCTCTGTCAGAGAATTTGAATGATATAGGGCGGATAAATTCGACACAGGTTAGGTCTTAATATTGCACGCGAGCCTTTTAGATATCAGTGATATAGCCCGCACCTAAGACCGAGCGAGACCAGTCTTGTTACATCCAATCAATCTACTTCTTAAACTCCACTCGGTTTTAGAAAGATGAGTTGGAATTTATGTTAATTCAGGGAGCAATATTGTGCCTGGCGATGAATATCTACCATGAAGCGCGTGGCGAACCGATTAAAGGACAAATAGCCGTTGGTACGGTGACCATGAACCGTGCCAATTGGGATGTCAAAGAGATCTGTCCTGTGGTGTATGCACCTAAGCAGTTCTCCTGGACGTCTCTCAAAAAGCATCCTTATCGTTATCCACCAAATGAAGATAAAAGCTGGCAACGCGCCAGAAAGCTGGCACAGAAGATTGTTGAAGGGGAATTACAGGACGTAACGAAAGGCGCGACCTTTTTCCATGCACATCATGCTAAACCGGCCTGGCGTCATACCTTTCAGCGTACAGTAGTAATTGGCAATCACGTGTTTTACGCCAATCGTTAAAACAAAAAAAAGAGGCCAGATAGATATCTATCCGGCCTCTTTCTTCTGTATTAATTCAGTTAACTGGCGTGACGCGTTTCTCGCTGACGGCGATATGCCACCAAATCTTCAATGGTGACGACCGGCATATCGTGTTGCTTTGCAAACACGATCGCTTCTGGCGCGTGCGCCATGCTGCCATCATCATTGGTCAATTCGCACAATACCCCTGCAGGTTTAAATCCCGCCAGCGTCACCAGATCGATAGTCGCTTCGGTGTGTCCACCACGCGACAGAACGCCGCCTTCACGCGCACGCAGCGGAAACACATGGCCCGGACGGTTAAGGTCTGAAGGCTTCGCGCCATCAGCCACCGCAGCGCGAATCGTGGTGATGCGATCGGCAGCAGAAACGCCGGTGGTCACACCGCTTGCAGCTTCAATTGTCACCGTGAAACCGGTGCCGTAAGCGCTGGTGTTAGTTTCCACCATCATTGGCAGCTCAAGCTGCTGACGGCGCTCTTCGGTGATGCAGAGGCACACAATACCGCTGCCGTGACGGATGGTTAATGCCATCTGTTCAACGGTCATGGTTTCTGCCGGGAAGATCATGTCACCTTCGTTTTCACGATTTTCATCGTCGAGCACCATTACACCGCGGCCGTTGCGCAGCGCATCAATGGCGCGCTCTACACGCTGTTCAGGCGTGCCAAATTCAGAAAGAAGCGTCTGATTCATGGTAAAAAAACCTTATAAAATATGAGTTACCAGAACCAGGGCGTGCTTAGGAGTGCGTACAAAACACATGGCAAAAACGTGACGCGGGCAAAGCCCGGCTGATGTCGTTACCCTCTCCCATCCGGACTCTAACCGTCGGCTCCGGAATTACACCGGATCTGCTGACCTCTCACATTACTGTGAGAGCGCTCGCGGGCTTTCAGCGAGAGCTGATTTACCGCCGGTGGGGAATTTCGCCCCGCCCTGAGAATAAGCGAACAAACTATAACGCCAATCATCTGGTCGGGCAATCGACAAAAGTGCAAATGCTTTTGCATTTCCTGCGTTGCGGATTTCAGGTTTAACCTTTTCGTTTCAGGCATTACACTTAATAGCTATTGAGTCCGAACACGCGCAGCTATCGGCCACCGTAACCAGGAAATAATCATGATCGACACGAAAAAAATTGAACAACTGGCTCGCCAGGTACATGAAGCGATGCCGAAAGGGATTCGCGATTTTGGCGATGATGTCGAAAAGAAAATCCGTCAGGTATTGCAGGCGCAGTTGACGCGCATGGACCTGGTTAATCGTGAAGAGTTTGATGTGCAGACGCAGGTACTGCTGCGCACGCGCGAGAAATTAGCTGCGCTGGAACAGCGCCTGGCGAAGTTAGAAAGTGAAAGTCCAGCGGCACCCGCGCCGGCGATCATCACGCCAGATCCCGCTGGGAAAATTGATACTCCGCAGTAAGCTAATGGGCGGGAGTTTTGCTCCCGCCCATTCACACTTAATGACTGCGAATCGTTTTGATGATGTTGCTGGTTGAGATGCCATCTTCGAAGTTTAATACGCGCACGTCACCACCGTTTGCCCACACTTCTTTGCTACCCGCGATATCTTCCGGCTTGTAGTCGCCGCCTTTTACCAGCAGATCTGGCAGCACTCCCGCAATCAGACGCTGTGGCGTATCCTCTTCAAACAGCACCACCCAATCCACCGCTTCCAGCGCACCCAGCACAATCATACGGTTTTCTTGCGGATTGACCGGACGCGTTTCGCCTTTCAGACGCTTCGTCGAGGCATCACTATTAACGGCCACAATCAGACGATCGCCCAGCTTGCGCGCATTCGCCAGATAAGAAACATGGCCAGCGTGCAGGATGTCAAACACGCCGTTGGTCATTACCACTTTCTCACCACGCTGACGCGCCAGCGCAACAGCGGCTTTCAGCTCCGCTTCGGTCATCACACCAAATCCCGTTTCCGGACGGGCGTGAATGGCATTTTCCAGCTCAACAGTGCTGACAGTGGAAGTACCGAGCTTCCCGACGACGACGCCAGCCGCAGCATTCGCCAGGAAACAGGCTTCTTCCAGGCTGTCGCCAGCCGCCAGCACTGCGGCTAGCACGCCAATCACCGTATCGCCCGCACCGGTCACGTCATACACTTCCTGCGCCTGCGTAGGCAGATGCAGCGGCGCTTTGCCCGGCTGCAGCAGCGTCATACCGTTTTCAGAACGGGTTACCAGCAGCGCGGAAAGCTCATAATCAGCGATTAACTGCATGCCACGACTGACAATCTCTTCCACGCTTTTGCATTTACCCACAACCGCTTCGAATTCAGACAAATTCGGCGTCAGCAGCGTTGCACCGCGATAACGTTCAAAATCAGTGCCTTTAGGATCAATCAGTACCGGCACTTTAGCTTCACGCGCTAATTGAATCATGGTCTGCACGCTGTTCAGCGCGCCTTTGGCGTAGTCAGACAGCACCAGCGCACCCGCTTGCGTCAGCGATTGACGCATACGATCGTGAATCGGCTGCGGATCAATCTGCTCAAAACCCTCTTCGAAATCGAGGCGAATCAGCTGTTGATTGCGCGAAAGCACGCGCAATTTGGTGATGGTTGGATGGCTTTGTACCGCCACAAAATCACAGTCGACATTGACCTTTTGCAGGGTTTCGCTCAACACGCGCGCGGCATCATCGGCGCCGGTCAAGCCAATCAGCCGTGATGCTGCACCGAGCGCAGCAATGTTCATGGCGACGTTTGCCGCGCCGCCTGGACGCTCTTCAATGGTATCCACTTTCACCACCGGCACCGGCGCTTCCGGGGAAATACGGCTGGTTGGGCCATACCAATAGCGATCTAACATCACATCGCCGACGACCAGCACAGTGGCCTTGCCAAAAGTGGGCAGTGTTACTTTCATTCAGAGACTCCAACACGGTCAAAATAATGCGCGGGATATTACCACATAAGCCATCAGGCTCACTGTTCCGCGCTGTCAGATTGGGTACCGCTTAACCAACGCTGCCAACTGTTGTTGACCACCGCGCGTTCAGCGACAAAGGCTTCAGGCGCCACATGGCCCGGTAATTCCTGCAATGCCAGATGGTGCAGCGCATCACGCAGCGTGACGTACGCATGCGTCAAAGCCTGCGCCTCTTCATCCGGCATAATGCCATGACGCGCCATCAATTCGAAAATGCGGACATTATCCGACCAACGCGTCAACGCTGGCTGATCGGCCGCGTAGCTTAAGACAAGGTATTGCGCGATGAATTCAATGTCGGTGATACCGCCCTCATCGGTCTTAATTTCCCAGCGACCTTTCTGTTTGTTGCTGAGATGCGCCCGCATTTTTTCGCGCATTTCACGCACTTCTTTTTGCAACGTCTCAACGTCTCGCGGCAGGCAAAGAACGTTACGGCGGATTTCATCAAAGCGTTCACAGAGCGCAGGTTCGCCAAACACGATGCGCGCGCGCACCAGCGCCTGATGTTCCCAGGTCCATGCTTCG
Source organism: Pantoea leporis (assembly GCF_028048155.1). NCBI lineage: Bacteria > Pseudomonadati > Pseudomonadota > Gammaproteobacteria > Enterobacterales > Erwiniaceae > Pantoea > Pantoea leporis. Next base: position 25,228 of record NZ_JALMEU010000006.1, on the reverse strand, counting down.
CTGCGCTGGTATTCGTTGAAAGCGGAAAAAGTACTGACCAGCATACCCGCCGCGCCAGAAGGACGCAGACGCGCATCCACTTCATACAAAATGCCGGACGACGTGCGCGTGCTAAACAGATGCATTACACGCTGCGCCAGGCGCAGATAGAACTGGCGACCATCAATGACGCGCTCGCCATCGGTTTCCGCATCATCCGGACAATCATGCAGGAACACCAAATCAAGGTCAGAGCTGTAACCCAGCTCCCAACCACCCAGCTTGCCATAACCGACAACCGCAAAACCGCGCTCACTGTCGCTAGTCAAATGCGATGGACGACCATATCGCTGCACCATCATCTGCCAGGCTTGCTGCACCACGGATTCAATAATCGCTTCTGCCAGCCAGGTTAAGTGATCGCTCACTTTCATTACGGGTAGCGTTTCAGCAATATCGGCAGCGGCGATGCGCAGATGCTGCGCCTGTTTAAACTGGCGCAATGCTTCCAACTGCTGCTCTTCGTCATCGGTGGGAATACGCAGCAGATATTGGCGCAGTTCGTCGCGGTAAGCGTCGGTTGCGGTAGGTTGATACAGCGTTGCGGGATCGAGTAACTCATCCAGCAGCAGCGGATAGCGCGCCAATTGGCTGGCAACCATTGGTGACGCGGCACACAGACGAATCAGATGACGCAGCGCGCCATGATATTCGGTGAGTAATTCCAGATAAGTGCTGCGCGTCAGCACGCCCAGCAACAACGGCGTCAGACGATTCAGCAGCACATCGGCATCTTCGCGCGGACAAACTTCACAGAGCAGACGCGGCATCAACTGGTCGAGCGCCAGACGACCACGCGGACCAATAGTACGGCGGCTCACATCCTGGCGGAAGTTGTTCAACGCGTTGTAAAGCGCGTGACGCTGCGCATCGTCCAATTGCGGTACCACCGGGATGAGATCGCTCTCTTCCAGCGCGTCCTGCCACAGCCCGGCAAACTCAGCCAACTGCGGCTGATCGTCGACATCCGGTGCATCGTCGCCAATCAGCTCGTCAAAGATGGCGCGCACACCGGCCATTTGCAGCTCAAGCTGCGCCATCAGCGCGGTCCAGTCTGCCGCGCCCATCGCCCAGGCTAAGCGCTGGCGGTCGAGCTCGTTCTCTGGCAGCGTTTGCGTTTGCTCGTCATTAATGCTTTGCAGCAGGTTTTCCAGCCGACGCAGGAACAAATAGGCTTCACGTAGATGATCGACCTGTTTCTGACTTAACAAAGCCAGCTCACCAATCGCTTTGAGCGTAGGGAGCAAGGAGCGCAATTGTAGTGAGCGCTCACGTCCACCGCGAATCAGCTGGAACACCTGCACAATGAATTCCGTTTCACGAATGCCACCGGCGCCGAGCTTAATGTTGTCTTTCAAGCCGCGTCGACGCACCTCGCGCGCGATCATGCCCTTCATGTTACGCAGCGATTGAATCACGCTGAAATCGATATAGCGGCGATAGACGAACGGCCGCAGCATTTGCTGCAATTCCTGGCTCCAGTGGCCATGATCGTCGCCCATCAGCCGGGCTTTGACCATCGCATAGCGTTCCCAGTCGCGGCCCTGCTCCTGATAATAATCTTCCAGTGCCGCGAAACTCAGCACCAGCGGACCGCTATCACCAAACGGACGCAGACGCATGTCCACGCGATAGACAAATCCATCCACCGTTGGTTGATCGAGCACTTTGATCAGCCGCTGCCCCATGCGCGTGAAGAATTGCGCATTGTCGAGCTCGCGCCGTCCACCTTGGGTTACGCCGTTTTCCGGCCAGGCAAAAATCAGATCGATATCAGAAGAGAAGTTGAGTTCACAGCCGCCGAGTTTACCCATGCCGAGAATCAGCATCGGCTGGGCTTCACCCGCTTCATTGCATGGCGTACCAAAGTCGCGGCTGCAATCCTGCCAAACCCAGTCGCGCGCGGCAGCGATGAGGATTTCCGCCAGCGTGCTGAGTTGCTGCAAACTTTGTTCGGTAGTGGCGTGTTGCAGCGCCTGCATCCAGGCGATGCGTACCAGCATATGACGACGGAACAAACGCAGTTCACGCATCAGGGAGGTTTCATTTTCAACCGAGTGCAGCACGTCATTTAGCCAGCGGGCATAGTGCTGCCACTCATCTGGCGCAGGCGCTTGCTGTTGCAGATGCTGCCACCATTCGGGATGCTGCTGCAGGTTATCGAGGATAAAGTCACTAAAGGTCAGCGCGCCCGCCTGTTCTGGCGTGAACGCTGAGGATGGCAAATTAAGTCGCTCTGCCACATTAGCCAACTGCGCCTGCATGAGCGCCGGTAACGGTAACAACATCTTCTCTCCCTGATTGGATTTTTCGTTAGCGTTTGATTCCGCTATTGAGCCAGAAAGGTGCGGGGCGCACGGCCAGGTTAACCAGATGCATTAAGCCACGCTCCTGCTTCTCTCGAATCGCATGCTGTAACTCCAGCCAACCGTCCAGCCAAACATTCACCTCTTCGGCCGGATAAGCACCCGCCAGCAGGTTCACCGCCAACAGCTGGCGATTCAGGCGCGTGGCTTTATCCTGGAACTCATTGAACAGTTGAACATCAACGAATGTTTCTCTGAGATCGGCGGCAATACGACTTAGCATAATATCGCTGAAGCGCTTGAACGATCCCTGCAGCTTGCTTTTGCTCTTGTCGTCGAGCCATTTTTGCCACTGCGACTCAACCAGCCAGTGAGTAAGTGCTAACTGAGCTTCAACCGAGGTTAACGAAAAGCAGGTAGCTTCAGCATTGTTCTCATCATCGGCCAGCAACTCTTCCTGACGGGTTAATTTCTGGCGCAGATCGCTGCTGGCTTTGCGTGGCACCAACGCACCAAACAGTGAGAACGCCTGACGCAGCGTTTCCAGCGCATCAATTACCGCTGCTTTGGCATCTTTATTACCACGCAGCCACACTTCTTCGTGATATTGCCAATGATTCAGTGCCGCAGTCATTGCGTTGATCATGCCCTGCTCAACCGACGCTTTCGCGGCGATTTTCTGCAATGGCAACGTACGGATGGGGCGCGGTAAGTTACCCTGCGCCAGCTGATAGCCGCGCGCGGCTTTGCTCAGGCTGCCGAGACGTAATCCGCCCATCGTAACCAGCGCTTCAGCGAACTTCAGCATGTCATCGCGTTGACCACTTTTGAGCTCCAGCTCGACTTCATAAAGCGGTTCGCTGAATTCACCGGCAGCGACTTCGCCGCGGTCAAACGCCACTTCAATTTCGCTGTCGCCAAATTGCACCAACCAGGCTTCGCGCTGGAAATGAGTGCTGAACAGCGGCTGTAGGCGCGATTGCAGTGCAGCAATATCGGTGCCCTGCGGCCAAATCTCGGCTGGCAGGCGCGCGATATCCAGCTGCGGCTCCGTGAGATCAACATTGTATTCCGGACGCTGATGCAGACCGCCAACGGTTTTACCGGCCGCTTTCAGCGTCATTTCATAGCGTTGGTCAACGCCACGAATGCGCAGGCCCATGTCCCAGCGACGCAGTTGGTTGTCGTCGGTTTCATAATAGATATTGGTCAGCTCGCGCGCGGCGAAGTGCTGATGTGGCCACGCGGCAAGCTTTTCCGCCAGTTTTTCGGCGGCTTGCGGTGTAGCAATGAACTTTAATTCGATTTCGATGGTCATAATTTTTTATTCAATACGCTGCTGGCACTTACGAGTTTAATCTGGCGAAGAGTAATGCACCGGAAGCCCGCTGTCTCCGCTTTCTTGTGCTTTTACGACCCTTTTCGCACCGGATTGAGACCAGGATAGTTCTCATTCAGATTTTTGAGAAGCGTCTCCAGACTGTGCCGGTAATTTTACGCCATTAAGAAAAAACGACATCGAATGAAAAAAATCACACTTGCTGCCCTTTCTTTGCTGGCTTTCAGCGCCATCACACCTGCTCATGCTGCTGACGAAAAACGCTACATCTCCGATGAATTATCCACTTGGGTGCGCAGCGGTCCGGGCGATCAATATCGCCTGATCGGTAAGCTGAACGCCGGAGAGGAAGTGACCTTGCTGCAGACCAATAACGACTCTCAATATGGTCAGATTCGTGATGCAGAAGGCAAAACTAACTGGATTCCACTGTCGCAACTGAGCGCCAGTCCTAGCCTGCGTACCCGCGTACCGCAACTGGAGCAGCAGGTTAAAGATCTGACGGCCAAGCTAGCGAATATTGACAACAGCTGGAATCAGCGCACTTCTGAGATGCAGAACAAAGTCGCCAACAGCGACGGCACCATTGATGGCCTGAAAGCGGAGAATCAGAAGCTAAAAAATGAGCTGATTGTCGCGCAGAAGAAAGTCAGCGCCGCCAATGTGCAACTGGATGACAAGCAGCGCACCATCATCATGCAATGGTTTATGTATGGCGGCGGCGTGCTGGGCGTTGGTCTGCTGTTGGGTCTGTTGCTGCCGCATATGGTGCCGCGTCGTAAGAAAAACGATCGCTGGATGAACTAACGCGCCACGCAGATTTGTTCTTTTATTTAAGGGGATCGTAAGATGCCCTTTTTGGCGTGCCCGATATTTAGCCAAAGTATGCAACAATAAAGTAACAAGCGTGTTCAGCACGCAATTTTTGATCTGCCTCTGGAGTGGTTGAGTGAAGACGTTTCTGGTCGGTGGCGCAGTGCGCGATGCCTTACTGCGTTTGCCGGTAAAAGATAGAGATTGGGTTGTTGTAGGCGCGACGCCAGATGCGATGCTGGCGGAAGGTTATCAGCAGGTTGGCCGGGATTTTCCGGTTTTTTTGCATCCGCGAAGCCGTGAAGAGTATGCGCTGGCACGTACGGAACGCAAAAGCGGCAACGGTTACACCGGCTTTGTGACGCAGTTCGCGCCGGATGTCACGCTCGAGCAAGATTTGCAGCGCCGCGATCTCACCATCAATGCCATCGCCCAAAGCGACAGCGGTGAGCTGATTGATCCGTATGGTGGTCAGCGCGACCTGGCGAAACGCCAGCTGCGCCATGTTTCCACCGCCTTTAACGAAGATCCGCTGCGTGTACTGCGCGTGGCGCGTTTCGCCGCCCGCTTTGCCCATCTGAATTTCCGTATTGCTGATGAAACCCAGGCGCTGATGCGCGAAATGGCGGTCAGCGGCGAACTGGCGCATCTCACCGCAGAACGGGTGTGGAAAGAGACGGAAAAAGCGCTGCTGACGCGCAATCCACAGGTCTATTTCCAGGTATTACGTGATTGCGGCGCGCTGCAGGTGCTGTTCCCGGAAATCGATAATCTTTATGGCATTCCGGCCCCGATCAAATGGCATCCCGAGATTGATACCGGCATCCATGCGCTGATGACGCTGGCGATGTCCGCTGCGCTCTCGGATCAGCTTGATGTGCGTTTCGCTACGCTGTTCCACGATGTCGGTAAGGCGCTGACGCCAGCAGAAAAATGGCCGAGCCATCATGGTCATGGCCTCGCGGGCGTGCCGATTGTTGAAGCGCTGTGCCAGCGCCTGCGCGTGCCGAATCAGGTGCGTGATTTGGCGTTAGTGGTGACCGAATTCCATGACGTGGTGCACACCATTGAGCGCCAGCCAGCTGACGCGTTAATCGCGCTTTTTGATCGAATTGATGCCTGGCGCAAGCCCGATCGCGTGGAGAAGATGGCGCTGACCAGCGAAGCGGATGCGCGCGGGCGTGCGGGTCTGGAAAGCATGACTTATCCGCAAGGCGACTATTTGCGTCAGGCGTTTGCGCTGGCGCAAGCGGTGCCAACCAAAGATGTGGTGGCAGCAGGTTTTAAAGGGGCGGAAGTGCGGGAAGAGTTGACGCGTCGGCGTGTGGCGGTGCTGCAGGCGCAATTGATTAACGCGCGGCCAGTGTAACCAGCCGCGCGAGGCAACTTACATAAAGATGGCGTAAACCACGGCCGCAACAATGAAGCGGTAGATAGCGAAAGAGACGAACGAGATACGCTTGATCAGCTCAAGGAACACCTTGATCGCCAGCAGCGCCACGACGAAAGCCGTTACAAAACCGACGGCAAACATTGGGAAATCCTGCATCGTCAGGAAGCCGAGGCTCTTGTAGAGATCCAGTCCGGTGGCGCCAATCATCATCGGCACCGCCAGAATGAACGAGAACTCTGACGCCGCATAACGGCTCACGCCCATCAGCATACCGCCAGAAATCGTCGCACCTGAGCGCGAGAAGCCCGGCCACAGCGCCAGACACTGGAAGCAGCCAATCATAAATGCCTGACGGTAGGTGATATCGTCAACGCCAACCGCTTTCGGCTGCTTCGGCTTGAAGTATTCCGCCACCAGCAGCAGCACACCGCCGACCACCAGCGCATACATCACGTTGATCGGGTTAAACAGCGTTTTGATTTGGTCGTGCAGCAGCAAACCAATCACCACCGCAGGCACCATACCCAACAGAATATGAATCAGGGTTAATTTGCCCGTACCCACGCCTTCATGTTTGACCTCACCGAAGTGAATGCCGATCAAACCAAACAGGCGGCGCCAGAACATCACGACCACAGCCAGAATCGAACCGAGCTGAATCACCACTTCGAAGGTTTCAGCGGTCTGGCCTTCAAAACCCAACAGATGGCCAACAATAATCATGTGGCCCGTGGAAGAGACCGGCAGGAATTCCGTGAGGCCTTCTACAACCCCCAGGATTGCAGCTACCCAAAGCTGGTGAATGTCTGCCATCAAAATATTTCCTCTATCCGTTTTAAACAGTAAAAAGGCGGTCGCAAAGGGCTACCGCCTGAAATTATGCCTGCGTCACGCTGAAGGAAACCTTAAGAAATTCGGTCACTTCCTGCTGGTTAGCGCAACGGCCTCAAGTGAGACACACCATAATTTGGTTTGGTTTCATTGTGATGGCAATCACGGAAGATTTATTTCGGAATAGTCCCGCGCTCAATACGTACGCCAACGCTGGCCGCCTGCGCTACAGCGCCCGGTTTGCCTACCTTTATGCGCACGCCGGGGGTTTTGAAACGATTCATCAACAGATCGGCGATTTCTTCTGCTACCCTTTCGACCAGGGCGAAACGCTGGCCTTGCAGATGATTGAGGATCATTTCCGTGACATCGGCGTAGCTCAGACAATCATTCACATCGTCGCTGGCGGCGGCGTGACGGTTGTCCCACGCCATTTCGACATCGAGCACCAGCTTCTGCTGCATGCCTTGTTCCCAGTCGTAAACGCCAATAGTTGTGAACACGGTAAGCTGCTCGATAAATACGATATCCATGATGTCAGTCTCTGTTTTTGGCTAAGCCGGATACCACTTCCGGCGGATTATGCGTATTATCCACGCTTATCGAGAACAAAACGACCCAAAAGGAACGGTACGACGCTATGAGTGCTATCGCGCTTGGTATGATTATTTTCGCGTATCTTTGCGGCTCGATTTCCAGTGCGATACTGGTCTGTAAACTGGCTGGTTTACCCGATCCGCGCTCGCAAGGCTCAGGCAATCCTGGCGCGACCAACGTTTTGCGCATTGGTGGCAAAGCCGCCGCTGCGGCGGTGCTGATTTTCGACGTGGCAAAAGGCATGCTGCCGGTGTGGATTGCTTATCTGCTGCACGTTGCCCCGCTCTATCTTGGCCTCACGGCGATTGCCGCCTGTCTGGGCCACATCTATCCGGTGTTCTTTCGTTTTCGCGGCGGTAAAGGCGTGGCGACGGCCTTTGGTGCGATTGCGCCGATTGGCTGGGATTTGACGGGATTGATGACCGGCACCTGGCTGCTGACGGTGCTGCTAAGCGGCTATTCGTCACTTGGCGCGATTGTCAGCGCGCTGATCGCACCGTTTTACGTGTGGTGGTTCAAACCGCAATTTACTTTCCCCGTTTCGATGCTCTCGTGTCTGATTCTGTTGCGGCACCACGACAACATCCAGCGCCTGTGGCGCGGCCAGGAAAATAAGATCTGGAAGCGGAATAAGAAGAAATAAAAAAACCGGCGCAAGGCCGGTTTTTTATTTTAGATGGCGGGCAATTCTGCCAGCGGCCAGCGCGGCCGCACGCTGACGCTGAGTCCACCGCTGGTGCCGCCTTTGAGGCGCACCATGCCCGCGTAAGCAATCATCGCGCCGTTATCGGTGCAAAACTCAGGGCGCGCGTAAAACACTTCGCCGCCACGCTTTTGCATCATCTCGGCCATGCGCTCACGCAACGTGCGGTTCGCGCTGACGCCACCCGCAATCACCAAACGTTTAAAGCCAGTTTGCTCAAGCGCGCGTTTGCACTTAATCATTAAGGTATCAACCACCGCATCTTCAAATGCGCGGGCGATATCCGCGCGAGCTTGCTCGTCGCCCTGATGCTCGCGAATGGTATTCGCCGCAAAGGTTTTCAGGCCGGAGAAGCTGAAATCCAGCCCCGGACGATCGGTCATTGGCCGCGGGAAGCGGAAACGGTTTGGCGTGCCTTGCTGCGCCATACGCGACAGCATCGGTCCGCCGGGATAATCCAGCCCCAGCAGCTTGGCGGTTTTATCGAACGCTTCGCCAGCCGCATCGTCAATCGATTCGCCCAATAAGGTGTATTCACCAATGCCGGTCACGCTGATCAATTGCGTATGCCCGCCGGAAACCAGCAGCGCGACAAACGGGAATTCCGGCGGATTCTCTTCCAGCATCGGCGCCAGAAGATGCCCTTCCATATGATGCACCGGCACCGCCGGCACATTCCAGGCGAATGCCAACGCTCGGCCAATGGTGGCGCCAACCAGCAGCGCCCCCACCAATCCGGGCCCGGCGGTGTAGGCGACGCCGTCAATCTGTTGTGGCTCAAGACCCGCTTCTTTCAGTGCCGCCTGAATCAGCGGCACGGTTTTACGGACGTGGTCACGCGATGCCAGTTCCGGCACCACGCCGCCGTAATCGGCATGCAGTTTCACCTGGCTATATAGTTGATTTGCCAGCAGACCGGACGCATCGTCGTAAATCGCGATGCCGGTTTCATCGCAGGACGTTTCAATACCCAGAACTCGCATAGCTTTTATCACCCTCTTCGTGCGGCGCGCAGTGTAACACAGGCAATTCTCACGCCAGAGACTTTGCCCCTGAAAAAGTGTTTTTCTGTCGCACAAAGAGTGCGCTATACTCCACGGCCTGAAAAAACCGGCAGCCGCGATGGCATATGCCCCTGTTGGTTCTAAATTATACATGGTGCTTTACAAGTCGGCCGCGGCTGGAGTAAAATGCTGCACCATTTTGAAATGTGCTGGCGCCGCAGTCAGCAGCAAAAACCGAATTTTATCGAGGTAAGAGTTACATGCCGGTAATTAAAGTACGTGAAAACGAGCCGTTCGACGTAGCACTGCGTCGCTTTAAGCGTTCATGCGAGAAAGCAGGTGTTTTGGCAGAAGTTCGTAGCCGTGAGTTCTACGAGAAGCCTACCACTGAGCGTAAGCGCGCTAAAGCATCTGCAGTTAAGCGTCATGCCAAGAAACTGGCTCGCGAAAACGCACGCCGCACTCGTCTGTACTAATTTCTTGCGGAAGCTTGCTTCCGCCGCGTGATAAACGCAGACAGAGTCAAGTAAAAGGCCGTGCTTTCCGAAAGGAAGCGCGGCTTGTTGTCGTTTATGAGCTGAAAAATCGGGGCTTATGGCTGGACGAATTCCACGCATATTTATCAACGACTTACTTGCCCGCACGGACATCGTGGATATTATCGATGCCCGCGTTAAGCTGAAAAAGCAGGGTAAGAACTATCACGCGTGCTGTCCTTTTCATAACGAGAAAACCCCCTCTTTCACCGTAAGCGGTGAGAAGCAGTTCTATTACTGCTTCGGCTGTGGCGCCAAAGGCAACGCCATCGACTTCCTGATGAATCACGATCGTCTGGAATTTGTTGAGAGTGTTGAGGAGCTCGCCACGCTTCATGGCTTAGAAGTGCCGTATGAAGCGGGCAACGGTCCTAGCCAGATGGAGCGCCATCAACGTCAAAGTCTTTATCAGTTGCTGGATGGCCTGAACGGCTTCTATCAACAGAGCCTGCGTAATCCACAAGCGCAATCTGCACAGAACTATCTCGCCACGCGCGGTCTTAGTCAGGAAGTGATCGATCACTTCGCTATCGGCTATGCGCCTGCGGGTTGGGATAATGCTCTGAAGCGCTTTGGGCAGCAGAAAGATGATCGCGAATCACTGATGGAAGCGGGCATGTTGGTCAGCAATGACTCTGGCCGCACCTACGATCGCTTCCGCGATCGTGTGATGTTCCCTATTCGTGATAAGCGTGGCCGCGTGATTGGTTTTGGTGGCCGCGTGCTGGGCAACGATACGCCGAAGTATCTGAACTCACCGGAAACACCGATTTTCCATAAAGGCCGCCAGTTATACGGACTTTATGAAGCGCAAAAAAATCATCCGCAACCCACGCGTTTGCTGGTTGTCGAAGGTTATATGGACGTGGTGGCGCTGGCGCAGTTTGGCATCGATTATGCCGTAGCTTCGTTGGGCACTTCGACCACCGCTGAACACGTTCAGCTGCTTTATCGCTCAACGGATACCGTGATTTGCTGTTACGACGGCGATCGCGCCGGACGTGAAGCGGCATGGCGTACGCTCGAAACCGCATTGCCTTACATGAATGATGGTCGTCAGCTACGCTTTATGTTTTTGCCCGATGGCGAGGATCCGGACACGCTGGTACGCAAAGAGGGCAAAGCAGCCTTTGAAGCGCGGATGGAGCAGGCTACACCGCTCTCCACATTTTTGTTCGACAGCCTGATGCCGCAAGTGGATTTGAGTACACGCGATGGCAAGACCAAGCTGGCGACCTTGGCGTTACCGCTGATTAGTCAAATTCCCGGTGAAACGCTGCGCATTTATATGCGTCAAACCTTGGGTAATAAACTCGGGATTCTTGACGATAACCAGTTAGACAAGCTGATGCCGAAGCTGGCAGAAAGCGGAGTGCTGCCAACTGCCCCACCGTTGAAGCGCACCACCATGCGCGTATTGATCGCGTTATTAGTGCAGAATCCGCAATTTGCCTCCATCGTGCCTACACTGGATGGACTGGAGCAGTCAAAAATGGCGGGTTTACCGCTATTTGTGGAGTTAGTCAGCCGTTGTACAGAGAATCCTGGCCTGACCACCGGACAGCTACTAGAGTTATATCGCGGAACAAATTTTAGCCAGCCCCTTGAAACACTGGCCACCTGGAACCACATGATAGTGGATGAAGAGGCGGAAGAAGTGTTCCAGGATTCACTGGCGAGCATTTACGATTCCGCACTCGAACAGCGCCTTGAAGCGCTGATCGCGCGCGAGCGAACTGAAGGCCTAAGCGCCGTCGAACGCCGTGAATTCTGGGCTTTAAGCCAGGCATTAGCGAAAAAATAAGATTTTAACGGGATCAGAACTGCAAGTACGTTAAAAACAGCATTCTGGTTCAGTGATTTCCGGAATGATAGACGCGATAAGCGAAGCCGGAAACACACAGCACAAATTTAGAGGCGTCAACGTCGCAGCCAGTTTCAGTGCTGCCAGCGCACAGCAACCGGAGCGTACTGAAGTACGTGAGGATTGCGAGCACTGCCAGCACTGAAAATGGCAAGTAAGTTAGCCTCGGAAAGAACACAAGCGGCTTAAGTGCCGATTATAGATGGGCTTCAGCCCTGGCCGCGATGTAGGCAGCGGCAAAAACACAACGCCTTCACTGTTATAGTTGGCTCGCGCCGACCGACACCAATCTAATTAACAGAAGTGTGGATACCGTCTTATGGAGCAAAACCCGCAGTCACAGCTTAAGCTACTTGTCACCCGTGGTAAGGAGCAAGGCTATTTGACCTATGCTGAGGTCAATGACCATCTGCCGGAAGATATCGTCGACTCCGATCAGATCGAAGACATCATCCAGATGATTAATGACATGGGTATTCAGGTTGTTGAAGAAGCGCCTGATGCTGATGATCTGATACTGAATGAAAACAGCTCCGATACTGACGAAGATGCCGCAGAAGCCGCCGCTCAGGTTTTATCCAGTGTTGAATCTGAAATTGGCCGTACCACCGACCCGGTGCGCATGTACATGCGCGAAATGGGTACCGTTGAACTGCTGACGCGCGAAGGCGAAATTGACATCGCTAAGCGCATCGAAGACGGTATCAACCAGGTCCAATGCTCTGTAGCCGAATATCCGGAAGCGATCACCTATCTACTCGATCAGTATGATCGCGTTGAAGCGGGCGACTATCGCCTGTCTGACTTGATCATCGGCTTCATCGATCCTAACGCGGAAGAAGATATCGCGCCGACCGCCACGCACGTGGGTTCTGAGTTATCTCAGGAAGATCGTAACGACGATGAAGAAGAAGATGAAGAGGATGACGACAGCTCTGACGACGATAATTCTATCGATCCAGAACTGGCTCGCGAGAAGTTTGGCGACCTGCGTACGCAGTATGAAACCACGCGTACCGTCATCAAAGCGAAAGGTCGCAGCCATGCTGACGCCGTAGCCGAAATCCAGAATCTCTCTGAAGTGTTCAAGCAGTTCCGCCTGGTACCGAAGCAGTTCGACTACCTGGTAAACAATATGCGTGAAATGATGGAGCGCGTGCGTACGCAAGAGCGCCTGATCATGAAGCTGTGTATTGAACTGTGCAAGATGCCGAAGAAAAACTTCATCACGCTGTTCACCGGCAACGAAACCAACCCAAGCTGGTTCAAAGCCGCGCTGGCGATGAACAAGCCTTGGTCTGAGAAGCTGCTGGAAGTTGAAGATGATGTGAATCGTTCGCTGTACAAACTGCAGCAGATCGAAGAAGAAACCGGCTTGACCATCGAGCAGGTGAAGGACATTAACCGTCGCATGTCTATCGGCGAAGCGAAAGCGCGCCGTGCGAAGAAAGAGATGGTTGAAGCAAACTTACGTCTGGTTATCTCTATCGCCAAGAAATACACCAACCGTGGTCTGCAGTTCCTCGATCTGATTCAGGAAGGCAACATCGGCCTGATGAAAGCCGTTGATAAGTTTGAATATCGTCGTGGTTATAAGTTCTCAACTTACGCCACATGGTGGATCCGTCAGGCTATCACCCGCTCTATCGCTGACCAGGCGCGCACCATCCGTATTCCGGTGCATATGATTGAGACCATCAACAAACTCAACCGTATTTCGCGTCAGATGCTGCAGGAGATGGGTCGCGAACCGACGCCGGAAGAGCTGGCTGAACGTATGCTGATGCCTGAAGATAAGATCCGCAAAGTGCTGAAAATCGCTAAAGAGCCGATCTCTATGGAGACGCCGATTGGTGATGATGAAGATTCGCATCTGGGCGATTTTATCGAAGACACCACGCTGGAGCTGCCGCTGGATTCCGCAACCTCGGAAAGCCTGCGCTCAGCGACCCACGACGTGTTGGCTGGCCTGACCGCGCGCGAAGCGAAAGTTTTGCGTATGCGTTTCGGTATCGATATGAACACCGACCACACGCTGGAAGAGGTTGGCAAACAGTTTGATGTAACGCGTGAGCGTATTCGTCAGATCGAAGCCAAGGCGCTGCGTAAACTGCGTCACCCAAGCCGCTCAGAAGTACTGCGTAGCTTCCTCGACGATTAATCGTTGTCTAGACGAAAAAACCCTGGCTTGCCGGGGTTTTTTATTGCCTGAAGAATAGCTCTTTCACGCGTTGTTCTGCAGCCAATCATGCAGTTGGCGATAGGATGCGGCCATCTCTTCCAGCGTCGCACGATTTAACCCGCTCGGATTAGGCAGCACCCACAAACGCGTTTCACCCAGCGTTTGCGGCTGCTCGCCCCACTCAACTTTGTGCTGACGAAACGCTTTCTGAAAAGCATCCTTGCCCAACACCGCCAACGCACGCGGCTGATAGTGCAGAATCTTTTGTTGCAGGCGTGAACCACCGTCGCGTAATTCATCGCCGTCCAACTCGTTAGCCTGCACCGTTGGACGCTCCACCAGCATGGTGATGCCACAGCCAGTTTCCAGCAGCCGCTGCTCCTGCTCGGGCTTAAGTAACTCGCGCGTAAAGCCGGCCTGGTAAATCACCTTCCAAAAGCGATTACCGGGATGCGCAAAGTGAAATCCGGTGTGCGCCGACGATTTGCCCGGATTGATGCCACAAAACAGCACCTGTAAATCAGGCGCAATAATGTCGCGGATATCGTGCTCGCTCATGCCATCTCCAGTCCGGCGCGTTGTTTTACCGACCGACGACTGCTCGCCAACATCGTACGTGCTTCCTCGTCGTCCGGACAAGCACGTGCCATTGCCACCGCGCCAACCATTTCAGCCAACATGGTGGTCGCGGAGTCATCCGCATGCGGATGGTTAAGTTCATGTAGCGTCAACGCCAGGCGCTGCCGCATGGCTTCTCGCCGCTGGGAAAATAGTGTGCGCGCCTCAACCGGTAAATGTGCCATTTCACTCACCAGCGCAGGCAGCGGACAGCCTTCACCCGGCGTGTTGCAATGATGCTCGGATAAATAGCTATCGATTAACTGACTCAGTCGTTCAGCGGGATCGTTAATTGAGGTGATATCCGCAAAGCGGCGCGCCGAATCGGCAAACATCTCAGCGATCACCGCTTGCACTAAATCTTCGCGCGAGGCGAAGTGGGCATAAAAGCCGCCGTGCGTTAAGCCCACGCGCTTCATCAGCGCCGCGACACCGATGCTTTCAGTGCCGTTCTCGCGCATTACCACAGAGGCTTCATCCAGAATGCGCTGTCGCGTACGCGCTTTATGGCTCAGCTTTTCCATCTTCATTGACTCCCATATCGTTGATAGCAATCAGTGTAATTATTACAACCATCATATTCTAGCTTGACGACAAATATTATGATCGTCATATTAAACCGCGTAAATATGATAACCATCATTTAAAGGAATACACCATGTCACAACACTTGGCTTTGATCACCGGCGCATCAAGCGGAATTGGCGCGACCTATGCAAAACAGCTGGCAGCACGCGGCACAAACTTGATTCTGGTGGCGCGCGATGCAGCCAGGCTCAATCTGTTGGCGCAATCTTTGCGTGAATCACATGGCGTTGAAGTCAGCGTGTTAGCGGCCGATCTCACCAACCATGATGATTTGCAAAGAGTCGATCACGAAATCCAGCAAAATAAAGCGATAACTCTGCTGGTAAACAATGCGGGCATGACGGTTGAAGGTAAATTCATCGACGGTGACATCGCGAAAATTCAAACAATGCTGACATTAAATATCGTGGCGCTGACACAGCTGGCCCACACTGCTGCGCAGGCGTTTCGTGCACGTCGCAATGGTACGATAGTGAATATTGCTTCAGTGCTAGCGCTAGTGAGCGAATCGGCGAATGGCGCGTACAACGCCAGCAAAGCGTATGTGCTTTCCCTGACCCGTAATTTGCATCGTGAATTAGCCGAAAGCGGTGTGCGTATGCAGGCGGTGTTGCCAGGCTTAACGCGTACCGAGATTTTCGAGCGCGCAGGAAAATCCATTAACGAACTTCCCGCTGAGATGCTGATGGAAGTGGATGATTTAGTCTCGGCTGCGCTACGTGGACTTGATGCCGGCGAACTGATAACAATACCATCCGTTGAAGATGTGCAGCTTTGGCAGAGTTACGAAGAAGCACGCATCGCCATATTGCCGTTCATCTCGCTTAACAAGCCTGCATCACGCTATTTGTAGCATAAGCAAACTTTCGAATGAGCCTGGTCTCAAAAACCAATGCTGGTTGGGCGCTTAATAAGCGATAGAGCGTGGGACGATAGAATTTTCTTTTGAGATCAATGAGTCAGCTATTGCTGTAATTTTCACCATCCAAATGGCGAACTCTGGATCACCCTAACAAGATACTCTATAATCCCCGCTCCGCTGGCCCCTTAGCTCAGTGGTTAGAGCAGGCGACTCATAATCGCTTGGTCGCTGGTTCAAACCCAGCAGGGGCCACCAAATTTAGTGATGTAAATCATGAATTTAAGCCACCTTTCGAGGTGGCTTTTTTGTTTTCGCAATCTGTCATTGGCAGCAAAATGGCAGCAGATTTTCTTTCCATTTTGTTTGCTGCAATCTTCTAGAGTGTAAAAACTTCTATCACTGCTTCAAAAAGAGTTCTCTAACGAACACACCAACTGTTTTTAGGTGACTGCAGCAGGGATACTTAGGGTTTAACAGCCGAATGTTTGATCAGCCATTTTGTGAGCAGAGTTGGCATCTTCTGGATTATCCTATCTGTGCCGGTAATGTCCGCTGAAGCTTTAAGATAGTCGTAGTATTCATATGGAAAAAATGAGGGTAGCATATTGACTAATAATGATTTTTGGCGTGATGAGTATCGCAAACATCGATATATGGAATTCCTAACCGATGAAGAATTACAAGTTAGAACCAAAGACATATTTTTAAATATGGCTACTCTTACTCCCGAGGGTAAAGTCGGACTTCATGGAGTAAATAAGGAGGGTATGTTTTGGCTTTCTGTATGGACTCATATATTAGAAGAATTTACAATAAGATATGGCACGTACCCGAATGGATTCACTAATGGATTTATGAAGGATGCCTCTATAGTAAACCCTACTTTCCCTAATATACCGCCATCGAAGATAGCAATAGATAAAATTGGAGGCTTGAAGGAAGGACACATATATAAATTTGGAAAAAAAGAACATTTAGATTCCATGTATAAACATGGAAGAATAAGGATTGCCCCTGCATCATTATATAATGACTCTTCATTGAATAAAGCAATACAAGACGATGAACTTTCGTTTTCCGTAAGTACTAGATCTGAAAATATAACTTTTAAAAACAGTAATAATGAAATTATTCCTGCTTTTGGGAATGTAACTTTTCATCTCAAATCCACTACTAACTACTATGTTCATTGTTTTGCTAGTAAATACACCCTTAGAGAGTATGATGACTTTGAAGCTAATTCTTGCATTGTGATTACCAAACCAAGAATTCTGTTTCAAAAGATGATGAAGGCTGTTAAGAATAAACACCCTGAATTTAATGGGTTCGCTTCTCCAGTTAAATATTCAGACCCCCTTACTTGCAACCCGAAAGATGTCGAAATTTTATTAGCTAAACATTTTAGATACTCTTATCAGAATGAAGTCAGAACTATTTGGGTACCACCGACACCGATGCAGCACCTAGAACTGTTTTACATTGAAATAGGAAGCATGGAAAAATACGCACAAATAATTAACATTTAATTTTTTTATATTAGTGCCTTACGTAGATATCCGTAAATGTAAGGCATCTTTATTTAAGAACTTCCCTGGCTACCTTATGCCTCAGGTAAGTCGCTCTTTAACTCAAGCGTTCATAGCCACAATTGCTGCTGCTGATTCCTGCCCGGATGCGGAGGCACTGGCTTAACCGTTCCGGGCTTCATGATGATCTCTGATACAGTCTCGTGGGATTTAAACGTACAACTGCAATTGATGTTCTGGCACTGGTTATATCGTTCTTTAGTTGTTGCTGATACCTGAAAGCTGCTGCGGGTATGTGCGGCTTTACCGCACAAAGGGCAATTCATCATAATGTCGTCTCCAAAACCCAATTGAGATAAATATTACTCAATTTAACCATTTTGAGATAGCACTATTCCATTTCAAGTGAATCTATTTTCACTTCAAGTTCAATGCTGGTCGTATAGCCGTTTTCCGAGCTCAGGCTGTGCGTTAGCGTGGTGATAATCCATTCCCCCACATCAATCTGCTGTTTAAACCCGCTCACCTTTACCGGCATTTCCGTGTAGAGATCTGCGCGACCACGCGCCAGCTGAATAGAGAACGTCGCCACCCCGCGCTGTAGCCTTTCCCACTGCATTTTGGCAGCGCGCTCTGCGTTAGCCCGGCTCGCATAAGTGCGGCTCAGCACCAAGACGTTCTCATCTGTGCCGATCAGATAGTCGCCCTGCTTCGCCTCCGGCTCCTTCTTCTGCGCGGCGGGCTTGCGGCGCTTACGCTTCACCGTGGTCTCCGGCTTTTTCTCCGGCTCGCGGGTGTGAAGCCAGCTCGCGATCACGCCGGTGTAGGCGTCACGGTCAGCCAGCGTAAAGCGGTGGCCGTCGCCGTCTTTGCGCACGAGGGTGATGGCGGGCAGCACTTTGCCGCTCGCCGTCTTGCCCTGCCCCTGCCGGATAAACAGCAGGTTGCCGTTTTTGATGCAGGCCACCGCGCCGCACTGTTTCGCCAGCCGCATCAGGAAACTGGCGTCTGACTCGTTGGTCTGGTCGATATGATCCACGGCCATCTTCGCCACGTTGTCGCCTATCGCCGTTTTGAGCTTGTGCCGCCCGGCAATCTCTTTCACCACCTCGCCCACGCTGGTCTGGTGCCACGACTTTTCGCGCTTGGTGTTCAGCGTCTGGCGGAAGTCCGCGCTGCGCGCGCGCAGGGTCAGCCGGTCCGGCGTGCCGCTGTGCTCGATTTCGTCCACGGTGTAGGTGCCTTTCGGGAAAAGCGCCTCACCTTTCCAGCCGAGCGCCAGCGACAGCTCAACGCCCCGGCGCGGCATCAGCAGCTGGCCGTCCGCGTCGTCCAGTTCGATGTCCAGCTGGTCCGCTTCAAAGCCGCGGTTATCGGTCAGCGTCAGGCTGATGAGCCGCTGCTCTATCTTCTGCGTGACGTCCGCCCCGGCAAGCGTCAGACGAAAGGCGGGCGCGTTCGCCTGGCCGTTAATCCAGCTGCCCGCCATCATGAGAACAGCCCGCCCACGGCTGCGCCAACTTTACCGGCGGTGTCGGTGGCCGCGCCCTGCATGGCCGACAGCTGATCGCTGAGGCTGCCAAACATCTCACCCAGCGATTCGTCGGTGCGCTTCAGCGTCAGCGTGAACTCAATGCGCCGGCACACACCGTTGCTGAAAAACTCCGCCTTGGTCTGGCTCAGACTCTCGATCACGAACATGCCGTAAATGGTGCCGCTGCCCTCAATCAGCGGCCACGCGCGGCCCAGCTCAGCAATCTGCTCCAGCGCGAACAGCGACAGCCTGCCGCCGGTGATTTCCGGCAGCAGCACGCCCGACAGCGTGATGGTGTCATTGTCCGGGCCGAGGAACTGCAGCGAGGGACGCACGCCTACGCGGCTGTTCGACGGAAAGCGCCAGCTGCGCTGCAGCTGCAGCTCCTGATACGGCACGGTTTTAAGCATGAAAACAAACAGGCCCAGCGTCATCATCATGATTCAAATCCTCCACGGTCTCGGTAACTGCTGCGGGCGCGGGACTGCGCCTGCCGCTCTTTCGCCTCCAGCCTGCGCATCACTTCGTCCGCCACGTCCTGCGCGATCTGGCCGGGCTGCTGCATGATGGTGATCGGCGCGTGAATGCTCACGGGTGCTGCGTTCGCCACTGACTGCTGGCGCGGCGCGCCCTGCCGGTAGCTCTGCGCGGGCAGGCTCAGCGGGTGCAGCGGCTTCGCCTCGGCCGTTCCGGCAGCGGTGCCGAACGTAAGCGCCGCCATGGCCGCCAGCTGCGCGGTGCGCCTGCGGCTGGTCACGCTCACCGGCCCGCCGACGATTTCCGGGCCGTTCTCACCCACGACGCCAAACTGGCCTGCCGGAATGTTGCCGCCGGTGTCGTACATGCCCGCAAACGCCGGGAAGCCGCCCGCAGGCAGCGTGAATTTTCCGCCTGGACTGACGCTGGCGGCCTGCGGCGGCACCGGCAGCTTTGTGCCCGCCGCAGCCTTGTTAACGAGGCCGAACTTATCCAGCAGCTCGCCGATCCCGGCCTTCAGGCTGTCCAGCGGATGCATCACCATGTTCAGGCCGTCGGCCAGCGCCTGCCCGAAAGCTTTACCCTTCGCGGCGGCGCTATCCAGCTCGGCCGCCGTGGACTGTACCGGCGTCAGCAGCTCTTTAAACCAGCCGAACAGTGCCTGCACCTTGTCGCCAATCCACTGAAACACCGGCTGGAGCGGTGAAAACGCCTCGCTGATGGGTCCGGCGGCGGCCCGGAAGCCGTCCACCACGCCGCCTAAATACGCTTTAATCGGCGCCCAGTATTTCCAGATAACCAGCGCCACACCCGCAAGTGCCGCGACGGCCAGCCCGACGGGACTCAGCAGCGCACCGAGCGCCCATACCACGCCGGTCAGCACGGTGCGCAGCAGGGCAAAAGGCGACTTCACCAGCCACATCAGCGCGCCACCGGCACCGCGCACTGACGCAGCCAGCGGCGCAAGGGCCGCCCCGGCCAGCCCGCGCACCTGCGCACCCAGCGCCCGCACACCGGCCATCGGGTTACGGAAGGACGCAACCAGCGTCTGCCCGGCGTCCTGCGCCTTCTCTTTGATTTTCTCCAGCGCGCCCTCACGGAAGGCGTTCAGGATGCCGCCGCCCTCGTCCTCATCGTCACCGCCGCGCAGGGACGCCAGCGCGTCGCGGATTTTCTCCAGCCAGTTCACCGACTCCCCGGCCTCACCGCCGCTGAACAGTGAGAACAGCTTTTTGATGCCGTCGCCGGACGACGTAAGACCGGGCGCGAGTTTTGAGAATGCCTTACCCAGCCCGCCCAGCAGCGGCGAGAGCTTCGCCAGCCCTTTCAGGCCGAGCATGTTTAACCCGAAGCGCAGCATCAGGATCGGACCGAGCACGGCAGCTATGCCCACGGCAAGCGTGCCGAGCGCCAGCGTTACCGTTGCCACCACGGCGGCGATTTTCATCAGCCTGCCGACCAGCTCCGGGTTGGACTCCACCCAACGGCGCATGGTGCCGGTGACGCGCTTCACCGCGTCCATGATTTCCATCAGCGGCGCGCGCAGCGTGTCGCCGAGGCTGCTCAGCGTGTTGGCCGCACCGGTTTTCACCAGCAGCCACTGCGCGGACAGGGAATCCTTGTTGATGTCCGATTCTTTCTGCATCGAGCCGCTGGCCGCGTTGCCCTGCGTCAGCTGCAGCTGGCGTCGCAGCTCCGGCATGTTGTTGGCGAGCTTCGCCGCGTCCTTGCCGAATTCCTTGCCAAACACCATGGTCATCGCGGTAAGACGTTTGTCGGCGGGCAGGTTGTTCACTTTCTCCAGCACGCGCTGGATGGTGCCCATCGCATCCGTGGTCATCTGCTTTTCAATGGCTTTCGGGTCCAGCTTTAGCAGCGCCATGCCGCCCATAAAGGTCTTGCCCTGCATGGTGGCGACGGAGAGTTCACGCACCATGGCGTTTGCCGCGCTGGCGGCGTTTTCCGACGTTGCGCCGAGGCTCAGGAACGTGGAGCCGAGCGCCGCCGCCTTGCGGTAGTCCAGCCTGTCCGCCACGCCGCCCATGCGCTGAAGCACGTCGATAATGTCCGAGCCTTTGGACATCGCGTTGTCGTCCAGGTAGTTCAGCGCGTCGCCCAGCTGCTCGATGTTGCGCGTGGGGATTTTGTAGAGCTGCGCAATCTTGCCCAGCCCCTCGGCCAGCTCACCGGCGGGCAGCTCAAACGCGGTGGACGCCTTCGCCGCCGTGGTGGCAAATGCCAGCAGGTCGCGCTTCTGGTCCTCGTAGGAGTCGTTCTGGTTGGTCACACCCATGCGCGCGCCACCTTCAACCAGCGCGGCGTAGTCAATCGCGCCGTTGTCCATCGGCAACTGCTCGCTGGCGGCCTTGATGGCGGCCTGCATATCGTAGAACTGCGCCGTGCGGTTGCCGTCGTTGTCGCGCAATCCGTTCACCTGCTTCGCCACGCCCTTCATGGCGTCTTCCATGCCCGCCGAGGATTTTACGGCGGCCAGCACCGGCGCGCCCATCGCCAGCCCGGCCACGGAGGTCGCCGCTCCGGCACCGGCAATTTTATCGCGCACCTCAAGCGAGCGAGCGTGGCGCTCCCGCAGCGCGTTGATTTTGGCCTGCTGTTCGCCGAGCCGCTTCAGCGACTTCTGCTGCCGGTCAATCGCCACGCGCGTCTCGTCCGCGCGTCCTTTCAGGTCGCGCTGTGCCTGACTGAGTTTTTTAGTATCAATGCCGGATTCTGTGAGCGCGGCGCGCTGCCGCTGCACCGAACCCAGCAGGCCGTTATAGGATTGCTGCAGCTCGCGCACGCGGTTCTTCGCCTGCTCAAGCACCCTCGCCTGCGCGGCGGTGGGCCGGTTAGTGGCGCTGAACTGTGTCGCCAGCCTCGCCGCCTCTTCGCGCGCGCCCTTCAGGTTGTTCGCGGTAATGGCGAGCTGCGAGCGGGCTTTACGGAAGCCGTCGATGCGCGCGGCCTGCGCGTCTAAGTCCTTCAGGCTGGCGCGCGCGGTGCGCAGGGAATCGGCCAGCTCGCGGGTGCTGGCCTTGGCAGAGCGGAAGGGGCGGGTCAGTTTGTCTACCGCGTTAAGAACAACCTGCAGGCGCAAGTCTTTATCACTCATCGCTGGTCCCGTGTCGCATTATCGCCTTATGCCGCCACTCCAGTACCTCGGTCAGCGTCATGAACTCGGTAACGGACGGCGGCCAGTGAAAGACGGTGGCAATGTCCGCCACCAGATCGTCAACCGTCAGGCCGTCGCTAAATCCGACAGCACCGACTTCTTCAGTAAAAAAGTGACCACCTCAACCGACAGGCTCACCAGATCGGCGGGGTCCATCTCGGTGATTTCCTGCGTGGTCAGCGCCGGGGTAGTTACGCGCGGCAGCACGGTGATCATCGCGTTCACGTCCATGTCCATCAGCGCCTGCAGGCGGGTGCCGCGCAGCGCGCCGGACTGCGGCTTGCGCACGACGATGCTTTTAATCTCGGTTTTGCCACGCAGGATCGGGGTGTCCAGCTCAACGGTTTTTTCGGTGATTTTGTCAGTCATGACGATGTCTCGCTAAAAGGGTAAAAGTTGGCAGGGTTTGCCCTGCCGGATTAATTACAGGCCGAGCGCGTTACGGTGCGCTTCCATCAGGTCCGTACCGTCCACGATGTGAATCATGTTCACCAGGTCAATCTCGTAGAGCACTTCACCGTTGATGGTCAGCTTGGCGTAGCTGTTGGTGCCGGACACCTTGGTGGTGCTGGATTCGCCGGTCTTCCACTCGCCGGAGTCCAGCTCCTTGTGACGGCCGCGCACGACCAGCTCCACCGCCTGCACTTCGCCGGTGTCGTCGCGCTGAATGGAGCCGGTAAAGCGCAGCTGCACGCCGTCCACGGTCAGGGTGCCCATCTGCTTGAACAGCTTCGCCTCAACGCCGCCGCAGGTGAATTCAGTATCCAGCGCGCCGTCGTCCAGGCCCATGTCGATGTCCACCGCACCGTCCATGCCGCCGCCGCGATACTTTTCGAACTTGCGGGTGATTTTTGGCAGCGTCACGGACTCGATCAGCCCCTGCCAGTTGTCGCCTGCGTTGAACAGGTTGAGGTGCTTGAGCTTGCGGGGTAATGCCATGATTCAGTCTCCTTATGCGCTGACGCGGCTGGCGAAATCGACCAGGTACTGATCGGTGATGCGCTGACGCAGCAGCAGGTTTTCAAGCGGCGGCACCGGCGTGTAGTCGTAGTCGATCAGCAGCTTGCCCGCTTTGAGCGTGTCCTTGTCGTTCACACTCTCGTCCAGCCAGCAGTCCGCGCCGATGAGATAGCCCTGACTTACGAGGCTGCGCAGCTTGGCGCGAATGCCCTCGATAATGTCGCGGGCCAGCGACGGATTCAGCGCGCCGTCCACCGCCCACATGTGCGCCTCGGCCATCGTGTCGGCCAGCACCTGCGCGGTGCGGGTGTAGCACTCAAATGCAAACAGCGGGTCATCGCTGAGGCAGCGCGAACCCCAGAAGCGGAAGCCGTCTTTACGAATCAGCGTGGTGATGTCGTTCTGGTTCAGCAGGCCGGAGTCGGTGGCCGGATCCTGCAGGTCCCAGAACACGTCTTTGGAAATGCCGGTGACGCCGTTCACGCCGACGTTCGACAGGGATTTATGCCAGCCGGTTTGCTCGTCGATTTTGGCGCGCAGGCCGAGCGCGCGGGCGGTGGCGAAGGCCGTCGCGTCCGCCTTCAGCACGGTGTCAAAGTTGATGAAGTCCGGCCAGATGAGCATGCCCTCGCGCTGGCTGAAGTTCGCGCGGTAGGCAATCGCCTCTTCCACGCTCTGACAGCCGTAAGCCGACAGGTAAGCAAAGCCGCGCAGGCTCTGCGCCACGCTCAGCAGCTCGGTAGCCACAGCCTGCGTATCGTGACCGGGCACGCCGAGAATGCGGGGCTTCACGCCGCACACCGCCTGCGCGGCCAGCAGCGCCTTCATGCCGGTGCGCTGGCCGTTACTGACGCCGCCGATGATATTGGAGGTGGTTTCAGCCTCGGTTTCGCCCTGCGGCACGCGCACGACGACGGTGACGGGTTTCGCCTGGTCGGCGATGGCGTCCAGCGATCGCGCCAGCGTGCCGGACTCGCCCGCCTTGCCGCTCGCGGTGAGGACGTCGGTCAGCAGTACCGGACGATTAAGCGGGAATGTGGCCGCGTCAGCGTCGTCGCCGGTGCAGACCATGCCGACAATCGCCGTGCTGATGGTGGTGATGGTTCGGGTGCCCTCGTTGATTTCCTCAACGCGCACGCCGTGGTGATAATCCTGTGCCATATGGCGGTTCTCCTGTGAAGGGGTTCCGCTATGGTCGGCGCTATGTCACTTCGGGGCACTGATTTGCTGTTGTATGGGCAATGACACAACGGACGAGCGCAGCGCCCGTTGCTCTGAGGCGGGAATGTAGCGGTATAGAGTTTTAACCGATACGCCGATCACCAGTGACACCTGGAGAAGCGTGGCCCCCTGCGCCAGCATTCGCCGGGCGCGCTCAGTGATTTCCGGCGTCATTAGCCGCCGCCTGCCACCAATGCGACCTTTCTCGCGGGCGGCTGCAAGTCCGGCGCGGGTTCGTTCGACGATTAGCTCACGCTCCATTTCGGCAAGTGCGCCCATCACGTGGAAAAAGAATCGCCCCATCGGCGTGCTGGTATCAATGCTGTCCGTCAGGCTGCGAAAGTTTACGCCTCGCTCGCGCAGCTCCTCGGTCAGCATAACCAGATGCTGCATACTGCGCCCCAACCGGTCCAGCTTCCAAACGACGAGCGTGTCACCCCGTCCGAGTGCGCGGAGTGCTTTTTTTAGCCCCGGCCTGTCGCGGGATTTGCCGCTTATTTTATCTTCTAAAATCAGGTCGCAATTTGCGCTCATAAGCGCGTTACGCTGTAAATCCGTATTCTGCTCACTTGTTGATACCCTGATATAGCCAATCAGCATGGACTCACCCCGTTAAAAGCCGCGAAGTGTGCCAGCAGGAAACTAATCAGAGCCACATTTATC
>NZ_JALMEU010000005.1:0-305332 GCF_028048155.1 Pantoea leporis | reverse complement strand
GTTATTCGGAGCTGACAAGGGTTAATTGCAAAAAAATGACTGAGCGCCTCTTTTTTAAACGAACGCGTTAAAAACGGACATTTCCCGGCGAAGAATCAGTCAAAATCGCCGCTTCATCGGCATAAATCAGCGCCATCACCTTAAACACCAATGCTATTCTCTTTAACCAAACGTAATTTCTTTGTCGCAGGCTGACAATTATTCGAGAAGGACTTTCAATGATTCGCTCCGCGCGCAGCATGGCCGGCTTGCCCTGGATCGCCGCCATGGCGTTTTTCATGCAAGCACTTGATGCCACCATCCTGAATACTGCGCTCCCTGCTATCGCCACCAGCCTTGAACGTTCCCCTCTTGCCATGCAATCCGCCATCATCAGTTACACGCTAACGGTAGCGATGCTGATTCCGGTGAGTGGCTGGTTAGCCGATCGCTACGGCACACGCAAAATCTTCATTCTTGCGGTATCGCTATTTACGCTGGGTTCGCTAGCCTGCGCCTTATCCAGCTCGCTGAGCATGCTGGTGGTCTCGCGCGTGGTACAAGGGATTGGCGGTGCGATGATGATGCCCGTCGCGCGCCTGGCGCTGTTACGCGCTTATCCACGCAGTGAACTGCTGCCCGTGCTGAACTTCGTCACCATGCCGGGTTTAGTGGGTCCGATTCTGGGCCCAATGCTGGGCGGATTGTTAGTGACCTACGCCAGCTGGCACTGGATATTCCTCCTCAACATTCCCATCGGTATCGCCGGCATCTTCTACGCACGCAAATATATGCCGGACTTCACTACCCCAAAACGCCGCTTCGACTTTTCAGGCTTCCTGCTGTTTGGTTTGGGTCTGGTGCTGATCTCGGTCGGTATCGAGTTGTTTGGCGAGCGCGTGGTGTTGCCGTGGCAAGCGTTGTTGGTGCTGTTTGGCGGCATTGCATTACTTCTTCTCTATATAGTGCACGCGCGTCGCCATCCGGCACCGCTGATTAATCTGCCAATGTTTAAAACCCGCACCTTCTCGGTCGGCATCATTGGCAACATAGCTTCGCGCCTGGGTACCGGCTGCATTCCGTTCCTGATGCCGCTGATGCTGCAGGTGGGCTTTGGTTATCCCGCACTGATTGCCGGTTGCATGATGGGTCCAACGGCGATTGGCGCGCTGCTGGCGAAATCCACGGTGACGCAAGTGCTACGCCGCTTTGGTTATCGCCATACGCTGGTAGGTATCACCATTATTATTGGCATATTGATCGCCACCTTCTCACTGCAATCGCCGGGTGGCAGCGTGGTGATGTTGCTGGCGGCACTGTTGATTCTGGGGATGGCGATGTCAACGCAGTTCACCGCGATGAACACCATCACGCTGGCAGATTTAAATGATGAGAACGCCAGCGGCGGGAACAGTGTGCTGGCGGTAACGCAGCAGCTGTCGATCAGCTTTGGCGTGGCGGTGAGTGCCGCAGTGCTGCGTTTCTATCAGGATGTCGAGGCCACAACCGTCGCGCAATTCCACGCCACCTTCCTGACGATGGGCGTTGTCACGGTGTTGTCTGCCTTTACCTTTATGATGTTACGTCCGAGCGATGGGCGTAATCTGATCGCCAACCGCGAGAAAAAGAAGAAAGCGACTTAGACCGAACCGCGCTCCACCAGCTCCGGCGTCAGCACCAGCGTTTGCTGACTGGCGTCGGGATCGCTCATACGATGAATCAAGGTATCAATCGCCAGTTCACCTAACTCATCTTTCGGCTGATGGATGGTACTAAGCGGCGGAGTCAGGTAACGCGCCAGCTCAATGTTGTCATAGCCCATCACCGCAATATCCTGCGGCACGCGCAATCCGGCCTGAAACAAGGCGTGATAGACGCCAACCGCCATCGCATCGTTGCTGGTAAATATCGCTTCTGGCAGCGTATCCAGCGTCAGCAGTTGATTCATGGCATTGAAGCCGCCCTGAAACTCGAAATCGCCATCAACCACATAACCCGGCGGCACCGATAATCCGCTGTTGGCCATCGCTTTATGAAAACCTTCAAGACGCAAACGCGCGGGCGTTTTATCCTGCGGCCCGGCAATACAGGCAATGCGCGTGTAGCCACGATCAATCAGATGCTGGGTGGCCAGTTCGCCGCCGAGCAGCGCGTTGTCCTGAATAATGTCGCCGCGTCCTTCAAATGGCGCCCAGTCCATCATCACCATCGGTACCGAGGGATAGCGGTTGAGGATCTCCGCCGACGGCAGATGGGTTTCGGTGCACATCATCAGTAAACCATCGACGCGCTTTTGCATCAGCGTTTCGAGGCTGCGATTCATACGCTCTTCATCGCCTTCGGTATTACACAGAATCAGGCTGTAGCCGCGTTCGTAGCAGCTGTTTTCTACGCCGCGCACCACTTCGGAATAGAACGGGTTACTGCTGGCGGTCAGCAGCATGCCGATGGTGCGGGTTTGTTTGATCTTCAGGCTACGTGCCAGCGCGGACGGCGCATAGTTCAGCTCACGAATTGCCTGTTCCACCTTTTCACGCACCTGCTCGCTGACAAAGCGATTGTTATTGATGACGTGTGAAACGGTGGAGGTAGAGACGCCCGCCAGGCGGGCGACATCTTTCATGGTAGCCAAGCGCTTAGCCCTGTTGTTGCAGGAAGGCGTCAATCTCAGTGCGCCACGGCACTGAGGGCTGCGCGCCCGGACGCGTCACTGCAATCGCAGCGGCGGCATGGGCGAAACGTACAGCATCATGCATCGCCACACCTTCCAGACGTGCGGTAATAAATGCCCCGTTGAAGGTATCGCCCGCCGCGATAGTATCGATGGCCTGCACGCTGAAGCCCGGAATGCGCACGCCGTTGCCTTGCTCACTCAGCCACACACCGCGACGGCCCAGCGTGATCAACACGGTAGCAATACCTTTCGCATGCAATGCCGCAGCAGCACGCGCGGCATCTTCATCGCTCTTTACCGCAATGCCGGTGAGAATTTCAGCTTCGGTTTCATTTGGCGTGATGATGTCGATAAGCGCGAGCAGCTCATCAGAGAGCGCCGTGGCCGGTGCGGGATTCAGGATCACTTGCGTCTGCTGCGCGCGAGCAATCTTCGCGGCGGCCAGAACGCTTTCCAGCGGAGATTCCAGCTGCATCAGCAACGCATCAGCATCGGCAATCACCTGCTGATGCTGCGCAACGCGAGCCGGCGTCAGCGCGGCATTGGCACCGGAATAGATGCCGATATTATTTTCGCCTTCGCCATTCACGAAGATCATCGCTACACCGGTCGATTCATCTGCGACAGTTTCAACCGGTGCGGTATCAATGCGGTCTTGCTGCAACTGCTGACGAATACGCTCGCCAATATCATCAGCGCCTACACAGGCAATAAAAGCAATGTCTGCACCGGCACGGCCCGCAGCCACAGCCTGATTGGCCCCTTTGCCGCCAAAAGCAATTTGATACTGTTTCCCGATCACCGTTTCGCCCGGACGTGGAAAATGGGCGAGGTTAAGGATGTGATCGGCATTGATGCTGCCGAGAACGGCCAGTTTTGCGCTTGTGGTCATTGGGATTCATCCAGAAAGATGCGCCACCAGGACGGTGGCGCGTTGCCCTGCTTTTCTTTACTTATTATTTGGTCACCAACTTCAGGTCAACCGGATTAACCGCCTGCACCTTCTCACCTTTCAATACTTTATCGGCAGTCTGCACGCCAATCACACCAATCTTGTCTGGCATCTGCGCCACAGTCGCGGTCAGTTTACCCGATTCTACGGCTTTCACACCGTCAGCGGTGCCGTCAAAACCCACCACCAGCACGTCGGTTTTACCCGCGGTTTGCAGCGCACGCAGCGCGCCCAAAGCCATTTCATCGTTCTGAGCGAAGACGGCCTGCACATCCGGATGTCCCTGCAGCAGGTTCTGCATGACGTTCAGACCTTTAGTACGGTCGAAGTCAGCAGGCTGGCTCGCCAGGATATTGAATTTATGGGCATCGGCTGCCTGTTTGAAGCCCTCGCCACGCTCGCGCGCCGCAGAAGTACCGGCAATGCCTTGCAGCTCAATAATTTTCGCGCCATCGCCCAGTTTTTTGGCGATGAAGTCACCGGCCATTTTGCCGCCGAAGCGGTTGTCAGAAGCCACGTGGCTCACCACGTTGCCTTGTGCTGCTACGCGGTCCAGCGTGATCACCGGAATATTCGCCTGGTTCGCCATCTTCACGGCGTTACCCACCGCATCAGAATCAGTTGGGTTGATCAGCAGCAGTTTGGTGCCGCGCACCGTCAGATCCTGCACGTTCGCCAGCTCTTTCGCCGGGTTGTTCTGCGAATCCAGCACCACGAGGTTATAACCCAGTTGGTCAGCTTCTTTCTGTGCGCCATCTTTCAGTGACACAAAGAACGGATTATTCAGCGTAGATACCACCAGAGCAATGGTGTCCTTAGCCATCGCGCCAGCACTGAGGGTGGCGCCAAGAATGACGGCCAATGCAGTTAACTTTTTCATTTTTAAATCCTGTGTGAAGGTCAGAGTTATTTACTGCTTTTGTTATCCACCAGCACCGCTAGCAGAATGACGACGGCTTTAACAATCATTTGGTAGTAAGACGATACGCCCATCAGATTCAGGCCGTTATTCAGGAAACCGAGGATCAACGCACCAATCAGCGTGCCCATGATGCGACCTTTACCGCCCGCCAGGCTGGTACCGCCCAGCACCACCGCAGCAATCGCATCCAGTTCATAACCGGTGCCCGCTGTAGGTTGTGCGGAAGAGAGACGCGCCACTTCGATGGTGCCCGCCAATGCCGCCAGCAGGCCGCACAGCGAATAGACGATGATTTTAACGCGATTAACGTTGATGCCCGACAAACGCGTGGCCGCTTCGTTGCCACCCAGCGCATAGATGTAACGACCAAGGCGCGTGTGATGCAGCATGTACCACGCCAGCCCGAACACCGCGACCATCAGCCACACCGGCGTTGGAATGCCCAACGGGCGACCGATACCGAACCAGCCGAACAGATCGGCGTTATCGTTAAAACCGGTATTGATCGGGCTGCCGTTGGTGTAAACCATGGTGACGCCGCGCAGCAGCAACATCATCACCAGCGTGGCGATGAAAGCCTGCACCTTGCCGCGCGCTACAATCACGCCGGTAATACCGCCAATCGCCGCCCCCAGCGCCAGCGAAGCCGCAACGGCCACCAGCGCATTCACCTCTAATCCGACAATCGATGCCGCCACCGCGCCGGTCAGCGCCAACAGCGATCCCACCGATAGATCAATGCCCGAGGTCAGAATCACCAGCGTCATGCCGACCGCCATGATGGCGTTGACGGATGTCTGCTGCAGAATGTTGAACATGTTGGCCAGCGTGAAGAAGTTCGGACTCTGGCTGGCAACCACGGCAATCAGCACGATCAATGCAATCAGTGATTTCTGCTCCAGCAGCCAGGCTTTGCTGAACCAACGACGGCTGGCGGGTAAGGTTTGGGTGCTCATACTACTAACTCCTCGCTGTGTTGCTTACCGACTGCCGCCGCCATCAGGGATTCCTGGGTAGCTTGCTCACGGGAAAATTCGCCACTCAGATGGCCTTCATGCATCACCACGATGCGATCGCTCATGCCCAGCACTTCCGGCATTTCCGACGACACCAAAATGATGCTCAGCCCTTCGGCTTTAAACTGGTTTATTAACTGATAAATTTCTTTTTTTGCCCCGACATCGACGCCGCGTGTCGGCTCATCAAGAATCAGCACATCAGGGCGCGTCATCAGGCCACGCGCAATCGCCACTTTTTGCTGATTACCGCCAGACAGCAGACCAATCGGCTGCTCCATTGACGGGGTTTTAACGTTGAACAGGCGGATAAAATCGCCCACCGCCAGCTGCTCGTCGCTGTGGCGCAGGTTGCCCGCGCCAGTGCTGAAATAGCGCAGCGCGGTCAACGACATGTTCTCTTTCACCGACATGCCGAGCACCAGACCATCGCGCTTGCGATCTTCCGAGATATACACAATGCCGCTGGCGAGGCCATCCTGCGGAGAGCGGGTCACGATCTCGCGGCCGTTCAGCGTCACTTTGCCTTTGCTGCGCGGCAGCGCGCCGTACAGCACTTTCATCAGTTCAGTACGTCCTGCGCCCATCAGACCCGACACGCCAAGGATTTCCCCTTTGCGCAGCGTAAAGCTGACGTTATCAACGCCCGGACCGCTGAGATTTTCCACTTTTAAGCGGATCTCGCCCGGCTGTTGATCGATACGCGGATATTGATCTTCCAGCTTGCGGCCGACCATCATCTCGATCAGGCTCTCTTCGCTGAGATCGCACACCGCGCGTTCGGCAATAAACTGCCCATCGCGGAACACAGTGACGTCATCGCAAATCTCGAAGATCTCTTTCATGCGGTGCGAGATATAGACGATGCCGCAGCCCTGCGCTTTCAGTTCATTGATGACGCGGAACAGCGACAGCGTTTCGGTATCTGTCAGCGCATCAGTCGGTTCATCCATAATGATGACTTTCGACTCGAAGCTGAGCACTTTGGCGATCTCGACCATCTGCTGATCGCCAATCGACAAATCGCCCACCAGCTTGTGGCTGTCGAAACGCAGATTGAGGCGCTTTAATAGCGCATCCGCTTCGGCATACATCTTTTTCCATTCGATGCGACCAAAGCGGTTAACACATTCGCGGCCAAGGAAGATATTCTCGGCAACAGTCAGCTGCGGAATCAGGTTCAGTTCCTGATGGATAATGCCAATGCCTGCTTCCTGCGACGCCTTTGGACCGGAGAACGCCACATCCTTACCCAGCCACTGCAGGGAACCGGCATCCATGCTGTAAATGCCGGTCAGCACTTTCATCATGGTGGATTTGCCCGCGCCGTTTTCACCCACCAGCGCCATCACGCGTCCCGGATAAACGGCCAGCGATGCGCCATTCAACGCCTTCACGCCAGGAAACGACTTTTCAATTCCTTTGAGTTGCAATAACGGTTGCATAGCGGCCTCAGAAGGTCACGCCGGCGCTCAGGATGACATTCGCATACGGAGAACACTCTCCGCTGCGAATGACCGCCTGACTACGCTGCGTATGTTGTTTGAATTGTTCATGGCTGGTGTAACGGATGGTGATGACATTCCCCTGGTGCTGTTGCAAGGCTTCGAGCACGGCGAGCAGTGCGCTGTGGAGCTGCGGATTGTGCTGCTTAATCTCCTCCGCCATCAGGGCGCTTTCGACCTGCATCTCCTGCGTGACAACGTCAACTACCTGTAGAAATTCGGGCGTACCCGGCGTTAACGCCAGATCGATGCGCTGTGGACCGGCCGGAATCGGCAAGCCTGCATCTGCAATCGTCAGCGTATCGGTGTGCCCCAGGCGAGCAATCACATGTGAGACTTCAGCGTTTAACAAGCGACCTTTTTTCATTTATTCCACTCCACAGCGAAACGTTTCGCTGATCGGGAGTGTATAAAATGCGCACGGCAACTCAATGGCGGCATCGCGGAAATGTGATCGCCATCGAAACGTTTCGCTTGTGCCAGAGAGAATTTGAGTTTGGTGGGATTTTGGAGCCGCTGCTGCGGCCCCGAAGATGGGATTACGGCAGTTTACGTACCTGTTTCACGTCCAGTTCGATGGAGTTGAAATCTTTATCCAGTTCGCCGGTCAGTTCTACCTGATCCTTCGGCGTGATGCTCAAACCGTTCCAGCGTTTATGATCGATTTCAACCTTCATGGTGCCGGTGGCATCACGGAACTGATAATCCTCATCACCGATTTGCTTCTCAAGCGTACCGCGCACGGTAATCCAGCTATCGTCTTTCATCTCTTCGGCCTGTTTCACCGTGACAACGCTGGTGTTATCGGCTTTGAACCCGCCGGACTTCACCTGCGCGGATGGCGCATTGGGATCAACAAAGCCACCTTGCTGAGCGGCAAGAACCGGCGTGGCGGCCAGGGCGACAATCGCTAACAGAGCTGCAGACTTTTTCATAATTCACCTCTTTTCCATGAATGTGTCGGTTTACGGGAGCTATTTCACCATAAGGTTCTTAACAGGATCTTAAGAGAATCCGTTTGGCTAACATTCATGAAAAATAGTCTATTTGACGGGATTTTCGCTGTACAAGAGCAATTGTGCTTCGTATAACTCCGCTTAACAAAAGGAGAGTTGATGCGCATTTTACTGATTGAAGATGACACGCTGATTGGCGACGGTTTGAAAGTCGGGTTGACCAAACTCGGTTTCAGCGTGGATTGGTTTGTCTCCGGCGAAGCCGGATTTCAGGCGTTGACCGCCGCGCCCTGGGACGCAGTGGTGCTGGATCTGTCGCTGCCCGAACGCGATGGTCTGGATATCCTGCGTCAGTGGCGCCAGCAAGGACACGATGTGCCGGTGCTGATCCTCACCGCGCGCGATGCGCTCGATCAGCGCGTCCAGGGATTACAACTCGGCGCCGACGATTACCTGTGTAAGCCGTTTGCGTTAACAGAAGTGGCGGCACGCTTGCAGGCGCTAATCCGTCGCCGTCACGGGCAACTGCAGCCGGAACTGAAACACGGCAACGTGGTAATGGCGCCCGGCAGCCACAGCGTGCTGTGCGATGGCGAAGCCGTCAGCCTGAAGAGCCGCGAACTGGCGCTGCTGGAACTGTTTCTGCGTAATCCTGGCCGCGTGCTGACGCGCAGTCAGCTGGAGGAGAAGCTCTACAGCTGGGATGAAGATGTCTCCAGCAATGCGGTGGAAGTGCACATTCATCATCTGCGCAAGAAACTCGGCAGCCAGTTTATTCGTACCGTACACGGCGTCGGTTATACGCTGGGAGCGGCGGAATGAGTCTGTTTCTGCGCCTCGCCATCGGCTTTGTGCTGCTGATTATAGTGTGCGGCGGCTTGGCCGGCCTCAGCGCCTGGCATCAAACCCGCGATACGGTAAACGAGCTGTTTGATACTCAGCAGATGCTGTTCGCCAAACGGCTGATAGCGCTTGATCCCACCTCGCTGCAGGACGTGACGTTGCCGAAAACCAAAGCGATCCTGCGCCATCACCGCGGCGATCAGGATGATGATGCGCTGGCATTTGCCATTTTCAGCGCGGCAGGCCAGCCACTGTTGAACGACGGCGAAAACGGTCGCGACCTGCAATTCGATCATCAGCGCGATGGCTTTGTTGATGGACGACTTCGCGGCGATAAAGATAGCTGGCGCCTGGTGTGGCTCACCTCCGAGGATAAGCGCTATCGCGTGGTGGTCGGGCAAGAATGGGAATACCGCGAAGATATGACGCGCGATCTGGCGCTCAGCAGCCTGCTGCCGTGGCTGATTGCCATGCCCTTTATGTTGCTGCTGCTGCTGGCGCTGGTGTGGTTCGAGCTGCGCCCGTTGAAACGCCTCACGCTTTCCCTGCATCAGCGTGCGCCGGATGATGCCACGCCATTGCCGGACACGCGCTTGCCTAAAGAGGTGAAGCCGCTGGTGGTGGCGCTAAACGGCTTGTTCAGTCGTATGGCGCATCTGGTGCAGCGCGAACGTCGTTTTACCTCCGATGCCGCCCATGAACTGCGCAGCCCGCTGGCGGCGCTGCGCGTGCAGAGTGAAGTGATTCAGCTGGCTGATGATGATGAGGCGATGCGCAAACGCGCCATTCAGCAACTGGATAGCGGCATCGTGCGCGCCACGCGTCTGGTGGATCAGCTCTTAACGCTGTCACGCGTGGAAGCCGACGATCTGCGCAGCGAGTTTCAACCGGTGGCGCTGGCGCCGCTGCTGCAAAACCTGCTGGCGGAGCACTTCCCGCAGGCAGAACAACAAAACACCGCTTTGCAATTCACCAGCCATGCCGAACCGGTGATGAACGGTCATCCGCTGTTACTGGGGTTGATGGTGCGCAATCTACTGGATAACGCGCTGCGCTATTCGCCGTCGGGCAGCACTGTTGATGTGCAGCTCAATGCCCGCGCCATTACCGTTGATGATAACGGGCCAGGCGTCAGCGATGAGCAGTTGATAAGGTTGGGTGAACGCTTCTGGCGACCGCCAGGACAGGCGCAAACCGGCAGCGGATTAGGGCTTTCCATCGTGAAAAATATTGCCCAGCTGCACGGCGTTCGCTTGCAGTTCAGCCAGCGCGCCAGCGGAGGATTGCGCGTCACCTTAAGTTGGTGACGCGCACAGCGTTAAATCTCGACCTGGGTTCCCAGCTCGATCACGCGGTTCGGTGGGATTTCAAACTGATCGGGCGCGCGCAGTGCATTACGTTGCAGCGCGAGGAACAGCTTGCCGCGCAGGCGCAGATACCACGGACGATCGCCGATAATCAGCGATTCATGCGACATAAAGAAGGAGGTTTCCATCATGCGGCAGTTCAGGCCTTCAAGACCGCAGCGGTGGAAAATCTCTTCGACGTTTGGCGTTTCGCGCCAGCCGTAACTCGCCACCACGCGCCAGAAAGTCGGCGACAACTGTTCGATGGTCACACGACGGACGTTGTGCACGTAAGGCGCATCTTCCGTACGCAGCGTCAGCAGCACTACGCGCTCGTGCAACACTTTGTTGTGCTTGAGGTTATGCAGCATGGCAAACGGAATCACATTCAGCGCACGCGACATATACACCGCGGTGCCCGGCACGCGTACCGGCGGCGATTTCTCCAGCGACGCAATCATCGCTTCCAGTGAATTGCCGTGCTCATGCATACGACGCAGCAGACGGAAACGCTCGCTTTTCCAGGTAGTCATGATGATGAACATCATCAGCGCCAGCGTCAGCGGCAGCCAACCGCCGGAGAACACCTTGATCAGGTTGGCGGAGAACAGCGACACGTCGATGATCAGCATGGCAATCAGAATCAGCACCACCAGATAGCGGTTCCAGTGCCAGTTTTGAATCGCCACGGTAGAACAGAGAATGGCGGTCAGCACCATGGTGCCGGTGACCGCGATGCCATAAGCCGCCGCCAGATTGCTGGAGTGCTCGAAGCCGACAATCACAATCACCACCGAGAAGTAGAGCAGCCAGTTAATCACCGGAATATAGATCTGCCCGGACTCCTCTTCTGAGGTGTGCACAATGCGCATCGGCGGCAAATAGCCGAGACGCACTGCCTGACGCGTTAATGAGAACACGCCGGAAATCACCGCTTGCGAGGCGATCACTGTGGCTAAGGTGGCGAGAATCAACATCGGGATCAGCATCCAATCCGGCGCAAGCAGGAAGAACGGGTTTTTGATCGCTTCAGGATGTTTGAGCAGCAGCGCGCCCTGACCAAAGTAGTTGAGCACCAGTGAAGGCAGCACCACGATAAACCAGGCGAGACGAATCGGAAATTTACCGAAGTGGCCCATATCGGCATACAGCGCTTCCACGCCGGTAATCGCCAGCACCACCGCGCCCAGCGCGAAGAAAGAGACACTTTTGTATTGAATAAAGAAGTGCAGCGCCCAGTAAGGATTCATGGCGTGCAGCACGTCAGGATTATTAATGATGCTACGCGCACCCAATACGGCGAGGATGATAAACCACAGCAGCATCACCGGCGCGAACAGCTTACCGACAATGCCGGTGCCGTGCTTCTGGATGACAAACAGCAAGGTCAGCACCGCAATCGCCAACGGCACGATGTAGGTATCGAGGCTCGGCGCGGCAATTTCCAGACCTTCTATCGCCGATAGCACCGACACCGCCGGCGTGATCACCACTTCCCCGTAGAAGAAGCTGCCGCCGATCAGGCCCATGATCACCAGTATCGCGGTGGCTCTGGCGCCGGTATTTCGTCCGGCCAGCGACATCAGCGTTAAAATCCCGCCTTCACCGGCGTTATCTGCACGCATCACGTAGCTGATGTACTTCAGCGACACCACCAGAATCAGCAGCCAGAAAATCAGCGACAGGAAGCCAAAAACCGCTTCGCGCTCCACGCCAAATCCAAACTGACCAGAGAGGCATTCACGCAATGTATAGAGTGGGCTGGTACCGATATCGCCATACACCACGCCAATTGCCGCCAGCGTGACTGCCCCAAGGGACTGTTTCTTATCCGAGCTCATAAGTTGTCTTTTGTTGGAGCCGGAGGCGCTTGCCTTCCGCTCAAGCCATCAAAAAGCGCACAGTATGCACATATTCCCAAAAAAACCTACTCTTACAAAGTGTCACCATCGCGTCGGTGACGCGGTTTTTCGCCGAAAATAGCGCCAAAAAACCGTTGGAAGCGGCGAGTTTTCTCGCATCAACCTTCTGAAACAAAAAAGCTGACGGCTATCAACGCAATCGCGCATGATAATCAGTAGAGTATTGCGCTCGCCAGACTATGACGGCACCAGTATCAAAAGGATAATGATGTGATTATGGCTCAACCCCATCTTTTGGCAGAAAGAATTTCTCGCCTGAGCAACGCTCTGGAAAAAGGGCTGTATGAACGCCATCATGCGATCCGCCTCTGTTTGCTGGCTGCCTTAAGTGGCGAAAGTGTGTTTCTGCTCGGGCCGCCGGGCATCGCCAAGAGTCTGATTGCCCGCCGATTGAAATATGCCTTCCAGCACGCCCGCGCATTTGAATACCTGATGACCCGTTTTTCCACCCCCGAAGAGGTGTTTGGCCCGCTGTCGATTCAGGCATTGAAAGATGAAGGGCGTTATCAGCGTCTGACCAAAGGTTATTTGCCGGATGCCGAAATTGTCTTCCTCGACGAAATCTGGAAAGCCGGCCCGGCGATTCTTAATACCTTGCTGACCGCCATCAACGAACGCCGCTTCCGCAATGGCGACAGCGAAGAAAAAATCCCAATGCGCCTGCTGGTTACCGCTTCCAACGAATTGCCGGAAGCCGATAGTGGCCTCGAAGCGCTGTATGACCGCATGTTGATTCGCCTGTGGCTGGATAACGTGCATGAGAAGCAGAACTTCCGCAGCATGCTCACCCACCAGCAGGATGAAAACGACAATCCAGTGGCGGAATCGTTGCGCATCAGCGACGAAGAGTATGAGCAGTGGCAGAAAGGCATCAGCCAGGTCAGTTTGCCGGATCATGTGTTTGAACTGATTTATCAGCTTCGTCAGCAGTTAGAAACGCTGCCGGACGCGCCGTACATTTCCGATCGTCGCTGGAAGAAAGCCATTCACCTGTTGCAGGCTAGCGCCTTTTACAGCGGCCGCGTGGCCATCGCGCCCATCGACTTAGTGCTGCTGAAAGATTGCCTGTGGCATGACGTGGCGTCGATGAAAATGCTGGATCGCGAAATCGATACGCTAATGTCGCAACACGCGTGGCAGCAACAGGCGCTGCTACACAAGCTGCAGCAGATCAAAAGCCGCCGGCTGGCGCTGCAACAGCAGCAAAGCGTGGCGCAAGCGCTGACGCTGGAGAAACACAGC
Organism: Pantoea leporis; assembly: GCF_028048155.1. NCBI lineage: Bacteria > Pseudomonadati > Pseudomonadota > Gammaproteobacteria > Enterobacterales > Erwiniaceae > Pantoea > Pantoea leporis. Next base: position 291,975 of record NZ_JALMEU010000005.1, on the reverse strand, counting down.
GGCATGTTCAGCCGCAAACCGCACTACGAATTACCCGCCGCCATCACCGATGATCAACTGACGCTAATGCTGCAACAACCGTTGATGCTGCACGACATGCAGGTGACGCACATTCTGATTGGCCGCGAAGCGTTGGATCAGTGGCTGCTGAAGGGCGGTGAAATCCGTGGCAAGCTGAACGGCATCGGCTTTGGTCAGACGCTGGATATGCTGGTGGATACCCATCACTGTTTGACGCTGCGCGATGTCAGCCTGCAATCCACGCGTCTGACGCTGCCGGGCGCCAGCAGCAGCAGCGAGATGCCGCAGGAGATCGCTGATGAATATGACGCGCTGGAAACCCAGCTGCGCGCGCAGCGCACGCTGTTCAGCCAGCATCAGCGCTGTCTGTTCATTAGCGATGACTGGCTGGCACGCATCGAAACCAGCCTGCAGGATGTCGCGGAACAGCTGAAACAGGCGAGAAAATGATCTCACTGGAGACGCTGAGTGCGCTGTTGTCGATTGGCGAAACCGAGTTAATCGAAGAGCTGATTATCGCGCTGCTCGCCTCGCCGCAACTGGCGCTGTTCTTTGAGAAATTTCCCCGCCTGAAACAAGCCATGATGCGCGATCTGCCGCGCTGGCGATCGGAGATCGCCGAGCAGATCAAAGTCACGCCGGTGCCAGAAGCGCTGGCGCAGGAATTTCAGCTGTTTCAACAGATGCAGCTACTCAGCACGCAACATTTCACCCAGCAGTTACCCAACATTATGACGCAGCTGAAAAGCCTGCCGTCGCCGTTCATCGAAGAAGCCAGCAAACTGCTGCTGAATGCTGAAAGCGACCAGCTCAGCAACGCGCAACACACCTTGTTCCTGCAACGCTGGCGCCTCAGCCTGACGCTGCAAACGCTGACGCTGAATGAAACCCTTCTGGAAGAGCAGCGCGAACGCTTGATGGCCGAGCTGCAGCAGCGCATGGCGATCAGCGGTCAGCTGGCGCCGATCCTGACCGATGACGATGAAGCTGCCGCCGGACGCCTGTGGGATTTAAGCAAAGCGCCGCTGCAGCACGGCGATTATGAACTGATCGTGCAGTACGGCGATTTCCTCGCCCAGCAGCCGGAATTGATGAAGCTGGCACAGCAGCTGGGTCGCAGCCGCGAGGCCAAATCGGTGCCGTCGCAGGATGCGCCGCTGGAAGCGTTTCACCAGCTGGTGCGCGAACCGGATAACGTACCGGAAGAAGTCAGCGGCATTCATCAAAGCGATGATGTGCTGCGTCTATTGCCACCTGAGCTGGCGGCATTGAGCATAAGCGAGTTAGAGCTGGAGTTTTATCGGCGTTTAGTCGAGAAACGCTTGCTGACTTATCGTCTGCAGGGCGATGCGTGGCACGAAAAAGTCACCATGAGTCCGGTCAGCCACCAGCAGCATGAGGAGCAACCGCGCGGCCCGTTTATCGTCTGCGTTGATACGTCCGGATCGATGGGCGGTTTCAATGAACGCTGCGCCAAAGCCTTTTGCCTGGCGCTGCTGAAAGTGGCGCTGGCGGATAAGCGCCGCTGCTATATCATGCTGTTCGCTCATGAAGTGATCGGTTATGAACTCACCGCTGATAACGGCATTGAGCAGGCGATCCGTTTCCTCAGCCAGCGTTTTCGCGGCGGTACCGATCTCGCTGCCTGCCTTGCGGCGGTGGTGAAACACATGGAAGGCAGCGCGTGGCAGGAAGCGGATGCGGTGATCGTTTCGGATTTTATTGCCCAGCGTTTGCCGGACGACATCGTCAGCACCATTAAGCAGCGTCAGCGCCAACATCAACAGCGCTTCCACGCGGTAGCAATGTCGCTGCATGGCAAACCCGGCATTCTGCGCATCTTCGATCACATCTGGCGCTTCGATACCGGCCTGAAAAGCCGTCTGCTGCGCCGCTGGCAGCGCTAATTCATCTGGCGGAAATGCTAATTTGCTATATTGATAAGTTCGAGCATTTAGCAAACTGGAGCACCTTGTGACGACCGCCCAACTTCCCGCACCGACCCGTACGCTGAAACTTTCCGGCCAACACTCCGAACAAAAACGGGCCGAGCTGCTGGCGTACTTCACCCAAACCTGGGAACTGTATGAAAGCCTGTTTGATTGCCTGGCGGACGAGCGCGCCTGGTTTAACAAAGCCATTTCGCTGCGCCATCCGCTGATCTTCTATTTTGGCCACACCGCAACCTTCTACATTAATAAGCTGATGGCGGGCCGCTACCTCGATCAACGCGTTGACGATCGTATTGAGGCGATGATGGCGATCGGCGTGGATGAGATGAGTTGGGACGATCTCAACGACAGCCATTACGACTGGCCGACCATCGCAGAAGTGCGCGACTATCGTGGCAAAGTGAAAAGCCTGGTGAGTGAGTTTATTCGCACCATGCCGCTGGAACTGCCGATCGACTGGGACAGCCCGGCGTGGGTGATTTTGATGGGCATCGAACACGAACGTATTCATCTGGAAACCTCCAGCGTGCTGATGCGCCAGTTGCCGATTGAATGGGTTAAGCCACAGCCGCACTGGCCAGTTTGCCCGCAGGCGCGTCACGATCGTCAATCGGTACCGGAAAATTCTCTGATCGCGATGCCCGGCGGCCGTGTGCAGCAGGGCAAAACCGACGACACTTATGGCTGGGATAACGAATACGGTAGCCAGCAAACCGAACTGAAGCCGTTTAAGGCCAGCAAAATGCTGGTCAGCAATGCTGAGTTTTATCGTTTTATTGCGGCGGACGGTTATAACGATCGCCGCTGGTGGGATGACGAAGGTTGGGGCTGGCGTGAATTTTCCGGTGCGCAGATGCCGACATTCTGGGTCGGTGACGAAAAGCTGCCCGATCAGCTAAAACTGCGCGTGCTGGCCGAAGAGGTGGCGATGCCGTGGGATTGGCCGGCGGAAGTGAATCAACTGGAAGCCGCCGCGTTCTGTCGCTGGCTGGCGGAAGAGACCGGTAAATCTGTTCAGCTTCCCTGCGAAGCCGAATGGGCGCAGCTGCGTGAGCAAGTTGGCGGCGATCAGCCGGACTGGACTGAAGCGCCGGGCAATATCAATCTGGCATACTGGGCTTCCTCCAGCCCGGTCGATCGCTTCGCACAAGGTGAGTTTTACGACATCGTCGGCAACGTCTGGCAGTGGACCACGACGCCAACCAACGGTTTCGAAGGCTTTAAGGTACATCCGCTCTACGACGATTTCTCCACACCCACCTTTGATGGCAAACATGCGCTAATCAAAGGTGGCAGCTGGATTTCCACCGGCAACGAAGCGCTGAAATCTGCGCGCTACGCTTTCCGTCGTCACTTCTTCCAGCACGCCGGTTTCCGCTATGTCGTTTCTTCCCATGAAGAGAGCATGACGCTCAATCCTTATGAAACCGACAGCATGGTGTCGCAGTATCTCGATTTCCAGTACGGACCGAGCTACTACAACGTACCCAACTACGCGGCTGCGCTGGTGGAAAAACTGCTGCCGCACTGTACTGCGCGGGGTCAGGCGCTGGATATCGGCTGTGCCACCGGGCGGGCCAGCTTTGAACTGGCGCGACACTTCGAGGCAGTAACGGGCATGGATTACTCGGCGCGCTTTATTGATGTTGCGCTGCAGCTGACCTCCGGTGAGGATTTCCGCTATGTGGTGCCCGAAGAGGGCGATCTGGTGGAGTATCGTCAGGTGCGGCTGAAAGAGTTTGGTCTGGAAGCTGAGCAAGCGCAGCGTATTCAGTTTGTGCAGGGCGATGCCTGTAACCTGAAGCCGCAGCCGGACCGTTACGATCTGGTGCTGGCCTCTAACCTGATCGATCGTCTGCGTCAGCCAAAACGTTTCCTGCAGGATGTCACTCCGATGATCCGCGCCGGTGGTTTGCTGGTGCTGTCATCGCCGTATACCTGGCTGGAAGATTTCACGCCGAAAGAGAACTGGCTGGGCGGTGTTCGCGAAAATGGTGAAGCCCTGACAACCTATCAGGCGCTGCAGCGTCTGTTACGTGATGCCTTTGACGAAGTGGCACCGCCGCAGGATGTACCCTTTGTGATCCGCGAAACGGCGCGCAAATTCCAGCACACGCAGGCGCAAGTGACCTTCTGGCGTAAGCGCTAAAAAGCAGGCAGACAACGGCATGGCTGTTGTCTGCACCTTGCCTGCACCGCTAATTTGCTGCACATTCTCCTCTATTCATAGAAGAAGAACTCAACGAGGATGGACAATGGCGGAACACCTTCAGCTGGATAACCTGGATCGCGGCATTCTGAATGCGCTGCTACAGAATGCGCGTACCGCCTATGCCGAGCTCGCCAAGCAGTTCAACGTCAGCCCCGGCACCATTCATGTGCGGGTGGAGAAGATGCGTCAGGCGGGTATTATTTTGGGCACGCGCGTGGAGATCGATCCGCGTCAGCTCGGCTTCGACGTGTGCTGCTTTATCGGCATTATCCTTAAAAGCGCGCGCGATTATCCGGCGGCTCTGAGCAAACTCGACGCGCTGGATGAAGTGGTGGAAGCCTGGTACACCACCGGCCACTACAGCATCTTTATCAAAGTGATGTGCCGATCAATCGATGCCTTGCAACAGGTGTTGATCAATAAGATCCAGACCATCGACGAAATTCAGTCCACCGAAACCCTGATCTCCCTGCAAAACCCGATCATGCGCACCATTAAGCCGTGATCCCTCTCTAATCTGTGCACAAACTTATCCCCAGCAGATCGCGCGTATGGCGCGACTTGCCGCCTGATGCTTTCTACTATTAACCCTGTTTTCCACAGGTGGATCACGGCTTGATCACAGCGTACAATGCTCGCCTTTAGTGCGGGAGAGCATCATGGCCGATATTACGTTAATCAGTGGAAGTACCCTTGGCAGCGCCGAATATGTTGCTGAACATCTGGAAGAAAAACTGCAGGAAGCGGGCTTCTCAACCGAGGTGCTGCATGGCCCAGAGCTGGATGAGCTGCAACCGGAAGGGATTTGGCTGATCGTTACCTCCACGCACGGTGCCGGTGAACTGCCTGATAATTTGCTTCCTTTATATGAAGCACTGCAGGAAACAAAACCGGACCTCTCTGGTTTACGTTATGGCGCAGTCGGCATTGGTAATCATGAATACGATCTTTTCTGCGGCGCGATCAAGCTGCTGGAAGAGCAATTGAACCAACTGGGCGCCAAACGCATTGGCGATCGACTGGAGATCGACGTGCTGGAGCATGAGATCCCGGAAGACGCGGCCGAAGTGTGGGTCGCCACATGGAAAACGCAGATTTAAAACGATCTTTAGTGGCTGGGGATCGGGAAAATAGAATGATCCCCAGTTGATTGCGCTGTTTTTTTACCTTAAACCCGCGATCGACTGTGGATAACATGGCCTGTTTCATGCGTATAACCAGTAGTTATCCAAAGAACAACGCCTGTTTCTTTTTTAGGCTGTGCATAAGTAGCCATTTTGATCCCAGCTTATACGGATCAGGATCACCGATCATTCACAGCTAATGATCCTCGCTAATTTGCTGTTTAGCATGAACTTTTTGGGGTTATCAACAGCCGGATGCGATCCTAATAGTAGATCTAACAGAAAGATCATATAAAAGACTTAAGATCCTTTCTTTTAAACCTCGGGATCCCGCGACTTTCGCCGCCGACATTATTTCAGTAGAATCCACCGCCCAGGGCAACGATCCCTGTCCGAAACACTAACGAGGACCCACTTCATGTTTTATCCAGATCCTTTTGACGTCATCGTAATCGGTGGTGGTCATGCGGGCACAGAGGCCGCGATGGCCGCAGCCCGAATGGGTCAGCAAACCCTGTTACTCACCCATAACATTGATACGCTTGGACAAATGTCCTGTAACCCGGCGATCGGTGGCATCGGGAAAGGACATCTGGTGAAGGAAGTGGATGCCTTAGGCGGTTTGATGGCCACGGCAATTGACCAGGCAGGTATCCAGTTTAGGATACTAAACGCGAGTAAAGGCCCCGCCGTTCGCGCCACTCGCGCTCAGGCTGACCGTGTACTGTATCGCCAGGCGGTACGCACCGCATTAGAGAACCAGCCAAACCTGATGATCTTCCAGCAGGCGGTTGACGATCTGATTGTGGAAAACGATCGTGTCGTCGGTGCTGTGACGCAAATGGGCCTGAAGTTCCGCGCCAAAAACGTGGTGCTGACCGTCGGGACCTTCCTCGATGGCAAAATCCACATCGGCCTGGATAACTACAGCGGTGGCCGTGCAGGCGATCCGCCATCAATCCCATTGGCAAAACGCCTGCGTGCACTGCCGCTGCGAGTAAACCGTCTGAAAACCGGTACGCCGCCACGTATCGACGCACGCTCGATTGATTTTTCGGTGCTGACACCGCAGCACGGTGATAATCCGATGCCGGTGTTCTCGTTCATGGGCAAGGTTTCACAGCATCCACAACAAGTGCCATGCTGGATCACTTACACCAACGAACAGACGCATGACGTGATCCGCAATAACCTCGATCGCAGCCCGATGTATGCCGGGATCATCGAAGGTATTGGTCCACGTTATTGCCCATCGATCGAAGACAAAGTGATGCGTTTTGCCGATCGTAATGCGCACCAGATCTTCCTGGAGCCGGAAGGCCTGACCAGCAACGAGATCTACCCGAATGGTATCTCCACCAGCCTGCCGTTTGACGTACAGATGCAGATTGTACGTTCGATGAAAGGACTGGAAAACGCGAAGATCATCCGTCCGGGTTACGCCATCGAGTATGATTTCTTCGATCCACGCGATCTCAAACCGACGCTGGAAAGCAAATTTATCCACGGTCTGTTCTTTGCCGGCCAGATCAACGGCACCACTGGCTACGAAGAAGCGGCAGCGCAAGGTTTGCTGGCCGGCCTCAACGCAGCACGCGCTTCCGCCGACAAAGAGGGCTGGGCGCCACGTCGCGATCAGGCTTACCTTGGTGTGCTGGTTGATGATTTGTGCACGTTGGGCACGAAAGAGCCGTACCGCATGTTTACATCACGCGCGGAATACCGCCTGATGCTGCGCGAAGACAACGCCGATCTACGTTTGACCGAAGCCGGTCGCGAGCTCGGTCTGGTTGATGATGCCCGCTGGGCGCGCTACAACCAGAAACTGGAGGCGATTGAGCAGGAGCGTCAACGCCTGCGCGATCTGTGGGTGCATCCAAAATCGGATAACGTGGCGGAAGTGAACGCGGTGATCAGTGCGCCTCTCACCAAAGAAGCCAGCGGTGAAGATCTGCTGCGTCGTCCAGAGATGACCTATCCGCTGCTGACGTCACTCGCCAGCTACGGTCCGGCACTGTCAGATGAGCAAGCTGCTGAGCAGGTGGAGATTCAGGTGAAATATGAAGGGTACATTGCGCGTCAGCAGGAAGAGATCGATCGCCAGCTGCGCAATGAAAACACCTTGTTGCCTGTCGAGCTCGACTATCGTCAGGTAAATGGCTTGTCGAATGAAGTGATCGCCAAACTCAACGATCACAAACCGACTTCCATCGGCCAGGCTTCTCGTATTTCGGGCATCACGCCTGCGGCCATCTCAATTCTGCTGATTTACCTGAAAAAACAGGGCTTGCTGCGTAAAAGCGCCTGATCGACTTTGGGGCGAGGCAACTCGCCCCCGTTAATGGAATTCTCGTTGTGATCAACAAACTCTCCTCGCTGCTAAAAGCGGCAAACATTTCCCTTACCGATCAACAAAAACAGCAGTTGGTTGGCTATGTTGAGTTGCTGCATAAGTGGAATAAGGCCTATAACCTGACATCAGTGCGCGACCCGCAGCAGATGCTGGTACGCCATATTCTCGACAGCGTGGTGGTTGAGCCACATTTGCAGGGCGAACGCTTTATTGATGTCGGCACCGGTCCGGGCTTGCCAGGCATTCCGCTGGCCATTGTGCGCCCGCAATCGCATTTCACCTTGCTGGATAGCCTCGGCAAACGCGTGCGATTCCTGCGTCAGGTACAACATGAGTTAGCACTTACTAATGTTACGCCGGTGCAGAGCCGCGTTGAAGAGTATCCGTCTGAGCCGCCATTCGACGGTGTTATCAGTCGTGCATTTGCTTCACTCGAGGATATGCTGACCTGGTGTCATCATCTGCCGGGTCCTGAAGGTCGCTTTTATGCCCTGAAAGGTGTGCGTCCGGATGATGAGATTGCTGCATTACCCGCTGGCTTTACGGTGGAAAAAATTCAACCTCTGCAGGTACCCGAGCTGGATGGTGAACGTCATCTGGTGGTGATTACCCGCCAATAGGCTTTTAAACGGTATGGATTTAAGCTGCTTCATGCCGTTTGTCTTAGTTATTGCCCTGAACGAAAAAGCAGCGATTGAACACTTTTAGGTAAAAGCTTTTATTTCGCAGGGCAGGGTGCGCGAGTTAACATCCCCGGCGGAAATTATCCGAAAATCTCTGTTACATTTAACGAATAATTCACATTTCATTATCACGGAGATCACTTTTTTGGGTGTATTTACCCAACCAAATAATCACTGGTGAAAATATAACTTTGCAATAAATTGGCGTACGTAATATCAGTTTTGCGTTTTTATTGCAGCGCATGATGTCAATAGAGTGTTTTTCTCGAAAATCGAAGTGCGACAGTTAAATAAAAAATCTAAATCTCTGATTTATTAGTGTTTTAGTCGATTTTGAAATTCTATAAATCTTGTCTGAAACAAATTCAGTCAGGCATTCCTTGTTTATTATGTGATCTAAAGCACGCTTTAAAAGCAAGTCGGTCGGGCATTTTCAGACTTAAAGTCAGACATTGCCTGAAGACGATGTTTTGAAAAATAGCCCTTCAGAAAGAAATTTAAATAATTGTTCACCTTTTCGCTACTTACCGATTGAAATCGCAGGTGGCGCCCGTATAATTTGCACGGCTTTTGCTGCTTGACTCAAATGAGTAAAGGCAGTCTTATACGACACGCGACATACCCCGTTCGGGGCAGGAGAGTTCAGCGTCATGTCAGTGTCTCTTTACAGTGTGAAATTAGCCCGGGCCGTGCTGATCATTCAGCTGGTGACCTTTGTCATCATCGGTGCGCTCTTTACCCTGAAAGAGGTTACCTGGGGCGCCTCCGCCATCGCGGGTGGCGTGGCAGCCTGGCTGCCGAACGTGTTGTTTATGTTTTTGGCCTGGCGCCTGCAGGATCAAACGCCTGCGAAAGGACGTGTTGCCTGGAGCTTCGCCCTCGGTGAAGTGTTGAAGGTTTTCACAACCGTCATTTTCCTCGCGGTGGCGTTGGGTGTGTTTGGAGCGGTCTTCTGGCCACTCGCAATCACGTGGTTATCGGTGCTGGTGGTGCAGATCGTCGCTCCGGCTGTAATTAACAACAAAGGGTAAGAGGCATCATGGCTGCTGGAGAAATCTCTACTCCGCAAGAATACATAGGTCACCACCTGAATAACCTTCAGTTGGACCTGCGTACTTTCGAGTTGGTGAATCCGCACGACGCTCCCGCGACGTTCTGGGTATTAAATATCGATTCCATGTTTTTCTCTGTGGTGCTGGGACTGATTTTCCTGGTGTTGTTCCGCAAAGTGGCGAAAAGCGCTACCAGCGGTGTTCCAGGGAAATTACAAGCGGCTATCGAACTGGTTGTCGGCTTCGTTGATAACAACGTGCGCGACATGTACCACGGTAAAAGCAAACTTATCGCCCCGCTGGCTCTGACGATTTTCGTCTGGGTCTTCCTGATGAACTTCATGGATCTGCTGCCTATCGATTTGCTGCCGTTTATCGGCGAGCACTATTTAGGCCTGCCGGCGCTGCGCGTCGTGCCGTCTGCAGACGTGAACATCACGCTGTCTATGGCGCTGGGCGTATTTATTTTGATTCTGTTCTACAGCATCAAAATGAAAGGCATTGGCGGCTTCACCAAAGAGTTGACGCTGCAGCCTTTTAATCACCCGATCTTCATCCCCATTAACCTGATTCTTGAAGGTGTTAGCCTGCTGTCTAAGCCTGTTTCACTGGGTCTGCGACTGTTCGGCAACATGTATGCGGGTGAGTTGATCTTTATCCTGATTGCCGGCTTGCTGCCGTGGTGGTCGCAGTGGTTGTTGAATGTGCCTTGGGCCATTTTCCACATCCTGATCATTTCGCTGCAGGCTTTCATTTTCATGGTCCTCACGATCGTCTATCTGTCGATGGCATCTGAAGAACATTGATTTTTATCTCAACACTTAAGCTTTTAACTGAAACAAACTGGAGACTGTCATGGAAAACCTGAATATGGATCTGCTGTACATGGCTGCCGCTGTGATGATGGGCCTGGCGGCAATCGGTGCTGCGATCGGTATCGGCATCCTCGGAGGTAAATTCCTGGAAGGCGCCGCGCGTCAACCGGATCTGATCCCTCTGCTGCGTACGCAGTTCTTTGTTGTAATGGGTCTGGTGGATGCAATCCCGATGATCGCTGTAGGTCTGGGTCTCTACGTGATGTTTGCTGTCGCTTAAACCTGGTAGCCTTGTTCACTCATGGCACCTGGTGTGATGAGGGACGGATTCTGCCGTTTATCTCTGATAGCGGCAGAGCAAGTTAACTTAATAAGAGGCATTGTGCTGTGAACATTAATGCAACAATCCTCGGCCAGGCCATCGCGTTCATTCTGTTTGTCGCGTTCTGCATGAAGTACGTATGGCCGCCGATTATGGCTGCCATCGAAAAGCGCCAGAAAGAAATTGCTGAAGGCCTTGCTTCTGCTGAGCGCGCGAAGAAAGATTTAGATCTCGCGCAGGCCAATGCGACCGACCAGCTGAAAAAAGCGAAAGAAGACGCTCAGGTCATTATCGAGCAGGCGAACAAACGCCGTGCCCAGATTCTGGACGAAGCGAAAACCGAAGCTGAGACTGAACGTAACCGCATCGTGGCGCAGGCGCAGGCAGAAATTGATGCCGAGCGTTCGCGTGCCCGTGAAGAGCTGCGTAAGCAAGTCGCGTTGCTGGCATTAGCTGGCGCCGAGAAAATCATCGAACGTTCCGTGGATGAAGCTGCTAACAGCGACATCGTTGATAAACTGGTCGCTGAACTGTAAGGAGGGAGGGGCTGATGTCTGATCTGATTACTGTAGCTCGCCCCTACGCCAAAGCAGCTTTTGACTTTGCTGTTGAGCATCAAAGCATCGATCGCTGGCAATCCATGCTGGCGTTTGCCGCAGAAGTGGCTCGCAACGAACAGATCGCAGATCTTCTTTCCGGTGCGCTCGCACCGGAAGCTTTGTCTGCTTCTTTCATTGCAGTTTGTGGCGATCAACTTGATGAAAACGCCCAGAACCTGATTAAGGTAATGGCCGAAAACGGACGTTTGACAGCGCTTCCAGCCGTACTGGCTCAGTACATTCAACTGCGTGACGCTTATGAAGCGACAGCCGAAGTTGATGTGATTTCTGCCAGCACGCTGAGTGACAGTCAGCTGACTAAAATCAGCGTCGCGATGGAAAAACGTCTGTCACGTAAAGTTAAGCTGAATTGCAAAATTGATAAGTCTGTAATGGCAGGTGTGGTTATCCGTGCGGGTGACCTGGTCATTGATGGCAGCGTACGCGGCCGTCTTGATCGTCTGGCAGACGTCTTGCAGTCTTAAGGGGACTGGAGCATATGCAACTGAATTCCACCGAAATCAGCGAACTGATCAAGCAGCGCATTGCTCAGTTCAATGTCGTGAGTGAAGCTCACAACGAAGGTACTATTGTTTCTGTAAGTGACGGTATCATCCGCGTACACGGCCTGGCCGATGTCATGCAGGGTGAGATGATTGCCCTGCCGGGCAACCGTTACGCTATCGCACTGAACCTCGAGCGTGACTCGGTTGGTGCAGTAGTGATGGGCCCGTATGCTGACCTCGCGGAAGGCATGAAAGTAAAATGTACGGGTCGTATTTTAGAAGTTCCAGTTGGCCGTGGCCTGCTGGGCCGTGTGGTGAACACCCTGGGTGCACCGATCGACGGTAAAGGCGCAATCGAAAACGACGGCTTCTCGCCTGTTGAAGTGATTGCACCGGGCGTTATCGACCGTCAGTCTGTAGACCAGCCTGTTCAGACCGGTTACAAATCTGTCGATGCGATGATTCCAATCGGCCGTGGCCAGCGTGAGCTGATCATCGGTGACCGTCAGACCGGTAAAACTGCAATGGCAATCGACGCCATCATCAACCAGCGCGATTCAGGCATCAAGTGTGTCTACGTTGCGATTGGTCAGAAAGCGTCAACCATTTCTAACGTAGTTCGCAAACTAGAAGAGCACGGCGCGCTGGCTAACACCATAGTGGTTGTCGCTTCTGCTTCTGAATCTGCAGCACTGCAGTACCTGTCACCGTACGCCGGTTGTGCAATGGGTGAGTACTTCCGTGACCGCGGTGAAGATGCACTGATCGTGTACGATGACCTGTCTAAGCAGGCTGTTGCTTACCGTCAGATTTCTCTGCTGCTGCGCCGTCCACCAGGTCGTGAAGCATTCCCTGGTGACGTGTTCTATCTCCACTCTCGTCTGCTGGAGCGTGCATCACGCGTTAGCGCTGACTACGTTGAGCGCTTCACCAACGGTGAAGTGAAAGGCCAGACCGGTTCTCTGACCGCACTGCCAATCATCGAAACTCAGGCGGGTGACGTTTCTGCGTTCGTTCCGACCAACGTAATCTCGATTACTGATGGTCAGATCTTCCTGGAATCTAACCTGTTCAACTCCGGTATTCGTCCAGCCGTTAACCCGGGTATTTCGGTATCCCGTGTTGGTGGTGCTGCACAGACTAAGATCATCAAGAAACTGTCCGGTGGTATTCGTACCGCGCTGGCACAGTATCGTGAACTGGCTGCGTTCTCTCAGTTCGCTTCCGATCTGGACGATGCAACGCGTAAACAGCTGAGCCACGGTCAGAAAGTGACCGAGCTGCTGAAACAGAAACAGTATGCGCCGATGTCAGTCGCGCAACAGGGTCTGGTGCTGTTTGCTGCTGAGCGCGGCTATCTGAACGATGTTGAACTGGCGAAAGTCGGCAGCTTCGAAGCCGCTCTGCTGGCGTTCGCGGATCGCGATCACGCTGAGCTGATGGCTGAAATCAACCAAGCGGGTAACTTCAATAACGAAATCGAAGAGAAGCTGAAAGGCCTCCTCGAAACGTTTAAAGCAACCCAGTCCTGGTAATGTCTGGCGGCTTGTCTGAAAAGGCAGGCCGCAAGGCTTTGAGGAGAAGCTAATGGCCGGCGCAAAAGAAATACGTAGTAAGATCGGAAGCGTAAAAAATACGCAGAAGATCACCAAAGCGATGGAAATGGTCGCCGCCTCCAAAATGCGTAAAACGCAGGAACGCATGGCGGCCAGCCGTCCGTATGCAGATACCATGCGCAAAGTGATTGGTCACCTTGCCTTGGGTAATCTGGAATACAAGCACCCTTACCTGGATGAGCGTGACGTTAAGCGCGTCGGCTACCTGGTCGTTTCGACTGACCGCGGGCTTTGTGGTGGTTTGAACATTAACCTGTTCAAAAAATTGCTGGCAGATATGAAAAGCTGGGCGGATAAAGGCGTACAGAGCGATCTGGCTGTTATCGGTTCGAAAGGCAATTCATTCTTCGGCTCTGTAGGTGGCAACATCGTGGCACAAGTCACCGGTATGGGCGATAAGCCTGCACTGTCTGATTTGATCGGCCCGGTAAAAGTGATGTTGCAGGCCTACGATGAAGGTCGCATCGACAAGCTGTATATCGTTGCCAACAAGTTTAATAACACCATGTCTCAGACTCCGACCATTACCCAACTGCTGCCGTTACCGCCAGCGGAAGGTGAAGAAGAGATGAAGGCGAAGACCTGGGATTACCTGTACGAACCCGATCCGAAAGCGCTGCTGGATACTCTGCTGCGTCGTTACGTCGAATCGCAGGTTTATCAGGGTGTGGTGGAAAACCTGGCCAGTGAGCAGGCCGCACGTATGGTTGCAATGAAAGCTGCAACCGACAACGGCGGAAACCTGATCAAAGAGCTGCAGTTGGTTTACAACAAAGCTCGTCAGGCCAGCATCACCCAGGAACTTACCGAGATCGTCTCGGGAGCCTCCGCGGTTTAACCAGGCATATATCCTGTCGCGCGAGCGCGGCTGGGTATTTTCGTATTAGGTAGAGGATTCAAGATGGCAGCTGGAAAGATTGTCCAGATTATCGGCGCCGTAGTTGACGTCGAATTCCCTCAGGACGCGGTACCGCAGGTATACAGCGCTCTCGAGGTGAAAAATGGTGATGCTCGTCTGGTGCTGGAAGTTCAGCAGCAGCTGGGTGGTGGCGTGGTTCGTACCATCGCCATGGGTACTTCTGACGGCCTGAAGCGCGGTCTGGAAGTTACCGACCTGAAAAAACCTATCCAGGTTCCGGTTGGTAAAGCAACCCTCGGCCGTATCATGAACGTATTGGGTGAGCCAATCGACATGAAAGGCGACCTGCAGAATGACGACGGCACTGTAGTAGAGGTTTCCTCTATTCACCGTGCAGCACCTTCGTATGAAGATCAGTCTAACTCGCAGGAACTGCTGGAAACCGGCATCAAGGTTATCGACCTGATGTGTCCGTTCGCTAAGGGCGGTAAAGTCGGTCTGTTCGGTGGTGCGGGCGTAGGTAAAACCGTAAACATGATGGAGCTGATCCGTAACATCGCGGCTGAGCACTCAGGTTATTCGGTATTTGCTGGTGTGGGTGAGCGTACTCGTGAGGGTAACGACTTCTACCACGAAATGACTGACTCCAACGTTATCGATAAAGTAGCGCTGGTGTATGGCCAGATGAACGAGCCGCCGGGTAACCGTCTGCGCGTAGCACTGACCGGTTTGACCATGGCGGAAAAATTCCGTGATGAAGGCCGTGACGTTCTGCTGTTCATCGACAACATCTATCGTTACACCCTGGCCGGTACTGAAGTATCAGCACTGCTGGGTCGTATGCCATCTGCGGTAGGCTATCAGCCAACGCTGGCAGAAGAGATGGGTGTGTTGCAGGAGCGTATTACCTCCACGAAGACCGGTTCAATCACCTCTGTACAGGCCGTTTACGTTCCTGCGGATGACTTGACTGACCCGTCACCAGCAACCACCTTTGCTCACTTAGACTCAACCGTTACGCTGAGCCGTCAGATCGCCTCTCTGGGTATCTACCCAGCCGTTGACCCGCTGGATTCTACCAGCCGTCAGCTGGATCCACTGATCGTGGGTCAGGAGCACTATGACGTTGCGCGTGGCGTGCAGTCTCTGCTGCAGCGTTACCAGGAACTGAAAGACATCATCGCCATCCTGGGTATGGACGAGTTGTCTGAAGAAGACAAACTGTTGGTGGCACGTGCGCGTAAGATTCAGCGCTTCCTGTCTCAGCCGTTCTTCGTTGCTGAAGTCTTCACCGGTTCTCCAGGTAAGTACGTCACCCTGAAAGACACCATCCGTGGCTTCAAAGGCATCATGGAAGGCGAATTCGACCACCTGCCAGAGCAGGCGTTCTACATGGTCGGCGCTATCGAAGAAGCCGTAGAAAAAGCGAAGAAACTGTAATTTAGGTTTCCCAGGAGGAATGGTATGGCTATGACTTATCATCTGGACGTGGTCAGCGCGGAGCAACAAATGTTCTCCGGTCTGGTCGAGCGTATCCAGGTGTCAGGTAGCGAAGGTGAGCTGGGGATTCGTCCTGGCCACGCCCCGCTGCTGACAGCCATCAAGCCTGGTATGATTCACATCGTGAAACAGCACGGCGAAGAGGAGTTTATTTACCTCTCTGGCGGCGTGCTGGAAGTTCAGCCTGGCAGCACCACCGTTCTGGCCGACACCGCGATTCGCGGTGAAGACCTCGACGAAGCGCGCGCGCTGGAAGCGAAACGTAAAGCGGAAGAGCACATGAACAGCAGCCACGGCGACGTGGACTATGCTCAGGCTTCTGCGGAACTGGCGAAAGCCATCGCGAAACTGCGTGTCATCGAGCTGACCAAAAAAGCGATGTAATCAGGCTTTATGCGTCACGAAATGCCAGCCCTTTGGGTTGGCATTTTTTTTGCCCAAAATTTGCCGCCTGGCGCTGACCTCGGCTAATTTCGACCCGAGAAAAATGTAGTAATCTCGGGGCTAAACCTTACACTTTCGAAAGTTGAAGAGAATCAGGATAGTTATGTCTACGAACGCGATGAGTGTGGTGATCTTAGCCGCTGGCAAAGGCACCCGAATGTATTCCGACCTGCCCAAAGTTCTGCATACTCTTGCAGGTAAACCAATGGTTCAGCACGTTATTGATGCCGCAACCGGTTTGGGCGCCCAGCAGATCCATCTGGTTTATGGCCACGGCGGAGATTTACTGCAGTCAACGTTAGCGCATAACGCACTCAACTGGGTGCTGCAGGCAGAGCAACTGGGTACTGGTCATGCGATGCAGCAGGCGGCACCCTTCTTTGCCGATGACGAAGATATTCTGATGCTGTACGGCGACGTGCCGCTGATCTCGCAGGCCAGCTTGCAACGTCTGCGCGACGCGAAACCCGCGGGTGGCATTGGCTTACTCACCGTAGTTCTGGATAACCCCACCGGCTACGGTCGTATCGTGCGTGAAAACGGCACGGTGATCGGCATCATTGAGCAGAAAGATGCCTCGCCAGAACAGCTAAATATTCAGGAAATTAACACCGGCATCCTGATTGCCAACGGTGGCGACCTCAAGCGCTGGCTGGCACAACTTAACAACAACAATGCGCAGGGCGAATTCTATATCACCGATATCATCGCCATGGCGCACCACGAAGGCCGCGTGATCAATGCGGTGCATCCGGCGCGCATCAGCGAAACCGATGGCGTCAACAATCGCCTGCAGCTGGCAACGCTTGAGCGTGTCTACCAAAGCGAGCAGGCAGAAAAGTTACTGCTGGCAGGTGTGATGCTGCGCGATCCGGCGCGTTTCGATCTGCGCGGTGCGTTGCAACACGGCCGCGATGTGGAGATCGACACCAACGTGATCATCCAAGGCAAAGTCACGCTCGGCAACCGCGTCAAAATCGGTGCCGGCTGCATCATCAAAAACAGCGTGATTGCTGACGACTGTGAAATCAGCCCTTATTCGGTGATCGAAGATGCCACGTTAGCCGCTGCTTGTACGGTTGGGCCTTTTGCGCGTCTGCGTCCGGGCAGCGAGTTGGCGGAAGCGGCGCACGTGGGCAACTTTGTAGAGATGAAGAAAGCCACGCTCGGCAAAGGCTCTAAAGCTGGTCATCTCTCTTATCTCGGCGATGCGGAAATTGGCGCGGGCGTGAATATCGGTGCGGGTACCATTACCTGTAACTATGATGGCGCCAACAAATCCAAAACCATCATTGGCGACAACGTGTTTATCGGTTCGGATACCCAGCTGGTGGCACCGGTCAGCGTGGCGAGCGGTGCCACCATCGCCGCGGGCACCACGATAATGAAAGATGTGTTAGCTGCGGATCTGGTCTACAACCGTAAAGAACAGAATCAAAAATCGGGCTGGCAGCGTCCTGTTAAGAAAAAATAAATTTTAAAGGCCGACAATGATCGGCCTGTTAGCAGTGCCATAAAAAAATATCCCCACTCACTACAAGGCTCGGGGAAATCAGGTCGTATGACAACGCAATGGCCGAAAGCCATGAAGTCAGGAAATTACTATGTGTGGAATTGTTGGTGCAGTAGCGCAGCGTGACATCGCAGAAATTCTGCTGGAAGGTTTGCGTCGTCTTGAGTATCGCGGTTATGACTCCGCGGGATTAGCCGTCGTCGATCGTCAGGGCCATATGACGCGCCTGCGTCGTCTGGGTAAAGTGCAGAACCTGGCGGAAGCCGCAGAGCAGCAGCCGCTGATTGGCGGCACCGGTATCGCACACACGCGCTGGGCGACACACGGTGAACCGTCGGAGGCCAATGCGCATCCGCACGTTTCCGAGCACATCATCATCGTGCACAACGGCATCATTGAGAACCATGAGCCGCTGCGCGCGCAGTTGCTTGAGCGCGGCTATCACTTTGCTTCAGAAACCGACACCGAAGTGGTGGCGCATCTGGTTCATTGGGAGCAGAAGCAGGGCGGCACGCTGCGTGAAGTGGTGCTGCGCGTCATTCCGCAGCTGCGCGGTGCGTATGGCATGGTGATCATGGACAGCCGCGATCCTTCGCTGCTGGTGGCGGCGCGTTCCGGTAGCCCGCTGGTGATTGGCCGTGGCGTGGGTGAAAACTTTATTGCTTCCGATCAGCTGGCTCTGCTGCCGGTGACGCGTCGCTTCATCTATCTGGAAGAGGGCGATATTGCCGAGATCAGCCGCCGCGAAGTCACCATTATCGATCGTGACGGTAAAACGGCTAAGCGCGCTGAAATCGAATCGACCGCGCAATACGATGCCGGCGACAAAGGCATCTATCGTCACTACATGCAGAAAGAGATTTACGAGCAGCCGAACGCGATCAAAAACACCATCACCGGTCGTTTTAATCACGGCGAAGTCGATCTCAGCGAGCTGGGCCCGGATGCTGAGAAGCTGTTGAGCCAGGTCGAACATATTCAGATCATTGCCTGCGGTACGTCATACAACTCCGGCATGGTTTCGCGTTACTGGTTTGAGTCGCTGGCTAACCTGCCTTGTGATGTGGAAATTGCTTCAGAATTCCGTTATCGCAAATCTGCAGTGCGTAAAAATAGCCTGCTGATCACGCTGTCACAATCGGGTGAAACCGCCGATACGCTGGCGGCGCTGCGCCTGTCGAAAGAGCTGGGTTATCTCGGTTCGCTGGCCATCTGTAACGTGGCCGGTTCATCGCTGGTGCGTGAATCCGATTTAGCGCTGATGACCAAAGCCGGCACTGAAATTGGCGTGGCATCCACCAAAGCCTTCACCACGCAGCTGGCAGTATTGCTGATGCTGGTGGCGAAACTCGGTCGTCTGCACGGCATGAAAGCCGAAACCGAGCACGAGATTGTGCACGCGCTGCAGGCCTTGCCGAGCCGCATCGAACAGATGCTGGCGCAGGACAAAGTGATCGAAAACCTGGCGGAAGGTTTCTCTGATAAGCATCACGCGCTGTTCCTTGGCCGTGGCGATCAGTATCCGATCGCGATGGAAGGCGCGCTGAAGCTGAAAGAGATCTCCTATATCCACGCCGAAGCCTATGCGGCGGGTGAGCTGAAGCACGGCCCGCTGGCGCTGATTGATGCGGATATGCCAGTGATCGTGGTTGCGCCCAACAACGAACTGCTGGAGAAGCTGAAATCCAATATTGAAGAGGTACGCGCGCGCGGCGGTTTGCTGTATGTGTTTGCCGATCAGGATGCCGGTTTCAGCGACAGCGATGGCATGAAAATCATCTCCCTGCCGCACGTAGAAGAGGTGATTGCACCGATCTTCTACACCGTGCCGTTACAGCTGCTCTCGTACCATGTGGCGCTGATTAAAGGTACCGATGTTGACCAGCCGCGTAACCTGGCGAAATCGGTTACCGTTGAATAATCAGTAACAAGAGTGGGCCCGCAACGGGCCCGCTTCATTTCTGCGCGCTGTCATATAACTGTCACATTTCGTACATTTCACTGTCATCAAACTGTCCTATTTTCCCTCCAGCAGCAATCACTGACTCCTACTAAAAAGGCATTGAGCCTGACTTTTTTGAATCCCCTGGAGGGAACATGACACTGATGCGTAGCACCGTAGCCCGAATCCTCGCCGCCACCTTCGCAGTAAGCGCGGTTTCTGCTTTTGCAGCCACCGATCTGACGGGCGCAGGCGGGACATTCCCGGCGCCGGTTTATGCCAAGTGGGCAGCCGAGTACCAGCAAGCCACCGGTAGCAAAATCAACTATCAGGGTATTGGTTCTTCCGGCGGCGTGAAGCAAATCATCGCGAAAACCGTCGATTTCGGTGCGTCTGATGCGCCAATGAAAGAAGAAGATCTGCAGAAAAACGGGCTGTTCCAGTTCCCTACCGTCATTGGTGGTGTGGTGCTGGCGGTTAACATCCCAGGTGTGAAATCTGGCGAACTGACTCTTGACGGTAAAACCGTGGGCGACATCTACCTCGGCACCATCAAAAAGTGGAACGACCCGGCGATCACTAAACTGAACCCAGGCGTGAAACTGCCAGATTCCAACATCAACGTGGTTCGCCGCGCTGACGGTTCCGGTACTTCCTTCGTCTTCACCAGCTACCTGGCAAAAGTGAACGAAGAGTGGAACAGCAAAATCGGTAAAGGTAACACCGTTAACTGGCCAACCGGTCTGGGCGGTAAAGGTAACGACGGCGTGGCCGCGTTTGTACAGCGTCTGCCGGGTTCAATTGGCTATGTGGAATACGCTTACGCCAAGCAAAACAACCTGACCTACACCAAACTGGTTGATGCCGACGGTAAAGCGGTTGCACCAAGTGAAGAGAGCTTTGCTAACGCCGCGAAAGGCGCAGACTGGAGCAAAACCTTTGCTCAGGATCTGACCTTCCAGAAAGGCAACGATGCATGGCCGATCACCTCAACCACCTTCATCCTGATTTACAAAGATCAGGCGAATGCGGAGAAAGGTAGCGAAGTGCTGAAGTTCTTCGACTGGGCATACAAAGGTGGCAGCAAAACCGCAACCGACCTGGATTACGCCGCGCTGCCAGAAAGCGTAGCTAACCAGATTCGTGCAGCGTGGAAAGCGAACATCAAAGATAGCTCCGGTAAAGCGCTGTACCAGTAACAGATTGACCCGGCCAGCCGAGACGGTTGGCCAACCCCAATGGGCGGCCTGCGTGCCGCCCTGACATCCCCCTGAGAACAGAGAATTCTATGGCTGCCACTAAGCCGACGTTCAAAGCCCCCGGTAAACAAGGCGACATGATTTTCGGCGCGCTGGTGAAGCTATCCGCGCTTATCGTGTTGCTGTTGATGGGCGGCATTATCGTCTCCCTGATTTTCTCCTCCTGGCCAAGCATCCAAAAATTTGGTTTCTCTTTCCTGTGGAACAAAACCTGGGATGCGCCAAACGAACAATTTGGTGCGCTGGTACCGATTTACGGCACCCTCGTCACCTCGATTATTGCCTTGATCATTGCCGTGCCGGTGAGCTTCGGCATCGCGCTGTTCCTGACCGAACTGGCGCCAGGCTGGCTGCGTCGCCCGTTGGGCACCGCCATTGAGCTGCTGGCGGCCATCCCCAGCATCGTGTACGGCATGTGGGGCCTGTTTGTTTTCGCGCCGCTGTTCGCCGAATATTTCCAGACGCCAGTTGGCAACGTGATGGCGAATATCCCGATTGTCGGCACGCTATTCTCTGGCCCGGCATTCGGTATCGGTATTCTGGCGGCGGGCGTGATTCTCGCCATCATGATCATTCCGTACATCGCCTCGGTGATGCGCGACGTATTTGAACAAACGCCGGTGATGATGAAAGAGTCGGCTTACGGTATCGGCTGCACCACGTGGGAAGTGATCTGGCGCATCGTGCTGCCGTTCACCAAAAACGGCGTGATCGGCGGCGTGATGCTTGGCCTGGGCCGCGCGTTGGGTGAAACCATGGCGGTGACCTTTATCATCGGTAACACCTACCAGCTCGACAGCGCCTCGCTGTTTATGCCGGGCAACAGCATCACCTCCGCGTTGGCCAACGAATTCGCCGAAGCGGAATCCGGTGTTCACGTTGCGGCTCTGATGGAGCTGGGTCTGATTCTGTTCGTGATTACCTTTATTGTGCTGGCGATCTCCAAACTGATGATCCTGCGTTTGGCGAAGAGTGAAGGAGCCCGTTCATGACCGCTATTGAAGTTCAGGCTCGCGCTGAGCTGGAAGCCTCGCGCCGCAAAATGCAGGCATGGCGCAGTACCAAAAACAAAATTGCCCTGACGCTGTCGCTGATGACCATGGCATTCGGTCTGTTCTGGCTGGTGTGGATTCTGTTCACCACCGTTACGCGCGGCGTTGATGGGTTGAGCTGGGAGCTGTTTACCGAATCGACACCGCCGCCCAACACCGCAGGCGGTGGTTTAGCCAATGCCTTACTCGGCAGCGGTTTACTGATTTTCTGGTCAACGATCATCGGAACGCCGCTCGGCATCATGGCTGGGATTTATCTGGCGGAATATGGCCGTAAACACTGGCTGGCGGAAGTGATTCGCTTCATCAACGACATTCTGCTGTCAGCACCGTCGATTGTGGTGGGCCTGTTTGTTTACACCATTGTGGTATCGCAGATGCAGCACTTCTCCGGTTGGGCCGGCGTAGTAGCGCTGGCGCTGCTGCAAATCCCGATTGTGATTCGTACCTCCGAAAATATGCTGCGTCTGGTACCCGACAGCATGCGTGAAGCGGCTTATGCGCTGGGTACGCCGAAGTGGAAGATGATTTCGGCGATTACGCTGAAAGCCTCGGTTTCCGGCATCATCACCGGTGTGCTGTTGGCCGTGGCGCGTATCGCCGGTGAAACCGCACCGCTGCTGTTTACTGCGCTGTCGAACCAGTTCTGGAGCACCGACATGATGCAGCCGATCGCTAACCTGCCGGTCACCATCTTTAAATTCGCCATGAGCCCGTTTGCCGAGTGGCAAAGCCTGGCGTGGGCGGGTGTGCTGATTATTACCGTGTGCGTGCTGCTGCTGAACATTGTGGCGCGTGTGGTTTTCGCCAAGGGTAAACACTAATTTCCCGGCGCGGCTTCGGCGGCGCTGCTTATGAGAGACGAGAATGAGTAACGTGACTTCATCAGCCGGTAAAATTCAGGTCCGTAATCTGAACTTCTATTACGGTAAGTTTCACGCGCTGAAAAACATCAATCTGGATATCACCAAAAACCAGGTGACCGCGTTTATCGGCCCATCAGGCTGCGGTAAATCCACTTTGCTGCGCACCTTCAACAAAATGTACTCGCTCTATCCGGAGCAGCGTGCTGAAGGTGACATCCTGCTGGATGGCGATAACATTCTGGCTTCCAATCAGGATATCGCCCTGCTGCGCGCACGCGTCGGTATGGTGTTCCAGAAGCCTACGCCATTCCCGATGTCGATTTATGACAACATCGCCTTCGGCGTGCGGCTGTTTGAGAAGCTGTCGCGTGCCGATATGGATGAGCGCGTGCAGTGGGCGCTGACCAAAGCCGCGTTGTGGAATGAAACCAAAGACAAGCTGCATCAGAGCGGTTACAGTCTTTCCGGCGGTCAGCAGCAGCGTTTGTGCATCGCCCGCGGCATCGCGATTCGCCCGGAAGTGCTGTTGCTGGATGAGCCTTGCTCCGCGCTGGATCCGATCTCAACCGGTCGTATTGAAGAGCTGATCACCGAACTGAAGCAGGATTACACTGTGGTGATCGTGACTCACAACATGCAGCAGGCTGCGCGTTGTTCTGACCACACCGCTTTTATGTATCTGGGCGAGCTGATTGAGTTCAGCGATACCGATACCTTGTTCACTAAGCCCGCAAAGAAGCAGACCGAAGATTACATCACCGGTCGTTACGGCTGATTCAGGAGACGCACATGGATAATTTAAATCTGAACAAACACATCTCCGGTCAGTTCAACGCGGAGCTGGAGCACATTCGCACGCAAGTTATGATCATGGGCGGCATGGTTGAGAAGCAGCTGATGGACGCCATCACCGCGATGCACAACCAGGATGGCGAGCTGGCGCGTCACGTCATCGACGGCGACCAGAAGGTCAACATGATGGAAGTGGAGATTGATGAAGCCTGCGTACGGATCATCGCCAAACGCCAACCGACCGCCAGCGATTTGCGCCTGGTAATGGCGATCATCAAGACCATTTCTGAGCTGGAACGCATTGGCGACGTGGCGGAAAAAATCAGCCGCACCGCGCTGGAGAAGTTCAGCCAGCAGCACCTGCCACTACTGGTGAGCCTTGAAGCGCTTGGTCATCACACCGTGCAGATGCTGCACGACGTGTTGGATGCGTTCGCGCGCATGGATCTCAACGAAGCCATCAAAATCTACCGCGAAGATAAGAAGGTGGATAAAGAGTACGAAGGCATCGTGCGTCAGCTGATGACCTACATGATGGAAGATCCGCGCACTATCCCAAGCGTGCTGACCGCGCTGTTCTGCGCGCGCGCCATCGAGCGTATCGGCGATCGCTGCCAGAACATTTGCGAAATTATCTTCTATTTCGTCAAAGGTCAGGATTTCCGTCATGTGGGCGGCGACAAGCTGGATGAACTGCTGTCGGGCGATGACGGCAGCAATAAACCCTCTTGATTGATGCGTCGGCGGCCCGTTGCCACTGTGGCTAACGGGCTGCCTGCTTAAATTCTGTCTGTTCTCATCGATTCCCTCTCTTTATACTTGGCGCACTTTTTTCTGCCAGGTGCTGTTACATGTCTTCCCCAACTCCTCAAAAACAAGCCATTACACCGGCGAAAGCCATGGTGGCGGCTATCAGCGGCTACGCGATGGACGGATTTGATCTGCTGATTCTTGGCTTTATGCTGCCGGCGATCAGCGTCTCGCTGGCGCTCGATCCGTCTCAGGCCGGTTCGCTGGTCACCTGGACACTGATTGGCGCGGTGATCGGCGGCATCGTGTTTGGCCATCTCAGCGATCGTTATGGCCGCATCCGTATCCTTACCGTTACTATTCTGGTGTTCTCGGTATTCACTGGCCTGTGCGCCGTGGCGCAGGGTTATTGGGATCTGCTGGTGTACCGCACGCTGGCGGGCGTGGGATTGGGCGGCGAGTTCGGCATCGGCATGGCGCTGATTGCCGAAGCCTGGCCGAAAGAGAAGCGCAACCGCGCCTCGGCGTGGGTGGGCATTGGCTGGCAGCTCGGTGTGCTGCTGGCGGCCTTTATCACGCCGCCGCTGCTGAGCGTGATTGGCTGGCGCGGCATGTTCCTCGTCGGTTTGCTGCCGGCGCTGGTCTCCTTTGTGATTCGCCGCAGCATGGGCGAGCCGGAGAGCTTTACCCGCCACGTGGAGAAAACGCCGCAGCTCTCGTTTGGCGCACGTCTTAAATTGCTGTTTGCCGATCGCGCCACCAGCAAAGCCAGCCTGGGGATTTTCATTCTCTGCTCGGTGCAGAACTTTGGTTACTACGGATTGATGATTTGGATGCCGAGCTATCTGTCGTCCAGCTTCGGTTTCAGCCTGACCAAATCAGGCTTGTGGACCGCGGTGACGGTGGTGGGCATGACGTTCGGCATCTGGCTGTTTGGCGTGCTGGCCGATCGCTTCGCGCGCTGGAAAATCTTCCTGCTGTATCAGTTTGGCGCGGTGGTGATGGTGGTGGTGTATGCGCAGCTGCGCGATCCTACGGTGATGCTGTTTACCGGCGCGCTGATGGGGATGTTTGTGAACGGCATGATCGGCGGCTACGGCGCGCTGATTTCCGATACTTTCCCACCGCAGGCGCGCGCAACAGCGCAGAACGTGTTGTTTAATTTGGGGCGTGGCGTGGGCGGATTTGGTCCATTGGTGATTGGCCTGCTGGCGACCAATATCTCTTTCACCGCGGCGATCACGCTGCTGGCGCTGATTTATCTGCTGGATATCGCCGCCACGCTGTTCCTGCTACCGAAGAAGCAGAGCAACGAGGATTCGTTAGGGGCGATTGGCTGATTTGGATTGTGCTGGCTGTCCCCCTCCTCGGTCCTCCCCCATGAATGGGGGAGGAAGATGCTGCAATATGTGGGTTGGGAGTTGCATGTGGCAGCATCTCCTTCCCCCATTCATGGGGGAAGGCCGGGATGGGGGACAGCCAGCACGAACCGAGGAGGGGGAAAACGAGCTCTACCCCACCAAATCCCAGCCACGCGCGCGCCACAAATCCGGCAACTGCGCCATATCATCAAAGCGCGTCACCAGCGGATGATCGAGTTCGGGATTGTGCGCATCGGCGCAGTAGTAAAACACCGGAATCCCGGCCGCGATCCCGGCACGCGCGCCCGCTTCGGAATCATCCACCAGAATGCACTTCTCAATCGGCACCTGCATCTGCTCGGCGGCGTGATACATCAATTCCGGATCCGGCTTCCAGTGGTTAATGTCATACCCGCTGTACAGCTTGCCATCGAGATACGGCAGCATGCCGGTCAATCCCAGCGAATGCTGCATCTTCTTCACCGTGCCGTTTGAAACCACACACATTGGTACTTTCACGCGCTCCACCAGCGCTTTGGCACCGGCAATCGGCTTCAAATCGAGATCAAACAATCTCGCCACTTCGGCGCGATAGGCGGTTTCCACTTCTTCGAGTGGCAGTTCAACCTGATGTTCGGCTGCCACATCGCGGATGATGTCGTAGAGCTTTACCCCTTTATACTGCTCAAACATTTGCTGCAGAGAGCGTTCAATACCGTAGCGGGCAAAGGTGTTGACGTAAGCTTGCGTACAGATCACTTCGCTGTCGACCAGCGTGCCGTCGCAATCAAAAAAAATACATTCCACCGACATCGCACATCATCCTTTTGTTAAACAATAAGCTGACACTCTAGCGCACTGAGCGTAGAAAGCGACCCTGAGCAACCGGTTGCGAAAAATCAGTGTTTTGCCGCGCTAAACTCTATAGGATACGCGGCGATAAATTTTTTAGCGGAACAGTGGAATGACTAATCAGGGCCTTTTGCAGCGCATCTTCAAACTGCAGGAACACGGAACCACCGTGCGTACCGAAGTGATTGCCGGTTGCACGACTTTCCTGACGATGGTGTACATCGTTTTCGTTAACCCGCAAATTCTCGGTGTAGCGGGCATGGATACGCAGGCAGTGTTTGTTACTACCTGCTTGATTGCCGCGTTCGGCAGTATTCTGATGGGGCTGGTGGCGAATCTGCCGGTAGCTCTGGCACCGGCGATGGGCCTGAACGCCTTCTTCGCCTTTGTGGTGGTCGGGGCCATGGGATACTCGTGGCAGATTGGTATGGGCGCGATTTTCTGGGGCGCGCTGGGTCTGCTGATCCTCACGCTGCTGCGCGTGCGTTACTGGATGATTGCTAACATTCCGCTCAGCCTGCGTGTTGGCATCACTGCCGGTATTGGTCTGTTTATCGCCATGATGGGGCTGAAAAACGCCGGAATTATCGTGCCAAACGCCGATACCATTGTAGCTGTGGGTAATCTGACCTCACACAGCGTGCTGCTTGGGGCGCTGGGTTTCTTCATCATCGCAATTCTGGCTTCCCGCAATATCCATGCGGCGGTGCTGGTGTCGATTGTGGTGACGACCGCGCTGGGCTTGATCATTGGCGATGTGAAATTCAGCGGCGTGTTCGCCGCTCCGCCAGCGATCACTTCTGTTGTGGGCCAGGTTGATATCAAAGGCGCGTTCAACATCGGCATGGCCGGGGTGATCTTCTCCTTTATGCTGGTGAATCTGTTCGACTCCTCCGGCACGCTGATTGGCGTGACCGATAAAGCCGGGCTGACTGACGAGAAAGGCACTTTCCCGCGCATGAAGCAGGCGCTGTACGTCGATAGCATCAGTTCGGTGACCGGTTCGCTGATTGGTACCTCATCGGTAACCGCCTACATTGAAAGTTCGTCCGGTGTGGCGATCGGCGGTCGTACTGGCTTGATGGCGGTGATCACCGGGATTCTGTTCCTGCTGGTGATGTTCCTGTCACCGCTGGCGGCGATGGTGCCCTCTTATGCGGCGGCGGGTGCGCTGATTTACGTTGGCGTATTGATGACGGCGTCGCTGTCACGCGTGCAGTGGGACGATCTCACCGAAGCGGTGCCAGCGTTTGTTACTGCGGCGATGATGCCGTTCAGCTTCTCGATCACGGAAGGTATCGCGCTGGGCTTTATCTCTTACTGCGTGATGAAGTTGGGAACCGGCCGCTGGCGTGAAATCAGCCCGTGCGTGGTGGTGGTCGCGCTACTGTTCGTGCTGAAAATCGTCTTTATCGATGCCCACTAAACAGTAAAGGCCGCTGATGCGGCCTTTTTTACGGATGTCCCATCTCATGCGGCGTGACCAAACTGGTCAGGCGCAGCGTATGCGGCCCGATATTGGGTTTACTCATCTCGACATCGCGCAGTGCTTGCCACTGCTGCGCGCCATCAATCTCCCACAGATGTAAGCGTTCGGTGCCGGGCGACAGCGCGCACGACCACACCAGCGTGGGCTCAGCATCACACACCGCCTGAATATCGGGGAACACGGTGGAACGCAGCCGACCGGCCGCAGGATGCAAACGCAGTGAATCAATACCGCTATCGGTTTCGCCGGTGAGCTTGAGAATGCTTTGGCGCAGCGTCCAGATTTGCGTCAGCGCTTCCATGAAATCCTGCTGCGCGTTGATCCATGCTTTTTCGCCGGAGGAGAGATCCTGCGTCAGCATATCCTGTGTTTGACGACTGTGAGCGCGCACAATTTCCATATCCAGTCCGGCGCGGCCGCCTTCTTCGGCCAGCAGCACTCCGATAGTGTTTCCGGCGTAGGAGATGCTGAAATCGGGCAGGTTGGCATCGGCAAAACAGGGACGTCCGCTGCTGCTGGTCGTTAGCGTGGGGAGTTCGCGGATACCGTAGACGCGTAACATCAGCTGAGCCAGCAGTTCGCGTGCGGCGAGAAAGCGTCCGCGACGCTTGTCAGCGAAGCGCTGAGCGCTGTTGATTACTTCTTGTGGCACCCGCATGTTCTCAGAAGAAAAGGGCGGATTACCTATCCAACGTACAAAATGACTAGCCATCTGTCGCTCCATGAAAATGGTCGAATAATCATCAGTGCTATTGTAAGAATTTTCTCATGGGTTTGCATCCGGCTTAAGATGGAATAGGCGATATTTCAGATAAGGACGAAGCTATGCGGCAATCCCATTTGGCAACTTTGCATAGAACGCTTTTGCAGAAACCTGCCGGATTGAGTGCCTAACTGTGTGATGTGGTGTAGGATTTGGGCAGTAAAACAGCACATCAAAGTGCGCTAACTCTTCATTCATCTGCCCATTGTGCGCATTGTTAAAACAGGCACGTCGGAGTTTTTTATGTCAGATACCGCTATTTCTCGCCAGGAATCGATCTCGCTTGATGAGTTTCGTCACGGCATGCGTCGCTTAACCGCGGGTGTTTCTCTGGTTACCACCGAATTTCAGGGCGAAAAGCTGGGGCTGATTGCCACGTCGGTCAGTTCGCTGGCGGCTGAGCCACCCAGCCTGCTGGTGTGCGTGAATCGTAGCGCGTCCAGTCATGATGCTTTTATCGCAGCCGGCCATTTTGCCGTTAACGTGCTGCGTGAACAGCATGATGACTTATGTGCCCAGTTCAGCCAATCCTCACGCCGCGCCGAGCGTTTTCAAAACGGTACGTGGCAGACGCTGAATACCGGCGCGCCGATTCTGGCTGATGCGCTGGTGAGTTTTGATTGCCAGCTGGAGAAGGTAGTGGAGTGGAACA
Organism: Pantoea leporis; assembly: GCF_028048155.1. Classification (NCBI taxonomy): domain Bacteria; kingdom Pseudomonadati; phylum Pseudomonadota; class Gammaproteobacteria; order Enterobacterales; family Erwiniaceae; genus Pantoea; species Pantoea leporis. The sequence continues at coordinate 262,626 of NZ_JALMEU010000005.1, read as the reverse complement.
CGCACAGCGTGCTGCTGGCGCGTATCGTGGGCATTGCTCTGCCAGGTGAAGCGGCAGAGCCGATGATCTACTTCAACAGCGGCTTCCATTCACTGGGATAACCGCTTGAAACGGGCGTCGTGGGCTAAGCCCGACGCCTTTTCTCAATCAGGCAAAGGTGCTGGCTTCATCAAAGCCGAGACGTGGCAGACGCGCGTGCAGTTTGCTGGCTTCGCCATAGCCGAGATTGATCAGTAAGTTCACCTGCCATTTGCTCTCGCTAAAGAAGGCGTCGTTCACTTTTGACGGATCGAAACCGGACATCGGGCCGGCATCCAGGCCCAGCGAACGCGCGGCCAGAATCAAATAACCTGCCTGCAAGCTGCTGTTACGGAACGCGGTCTCTTTCGCCAGATCCGGGCTGCTGGTAAACCAGCTGCGCGCATCACCATGCGGGAACAGCTTCGGCAGCGCTTCGTAGAACTCAGGATCCCACGCCACGATCACCGTTACCGGAGCGGACATGGTTTTGTCGACGTTGCCGGAGGAGAGCGCGGGTTTCAGCTTCTCTTTACCTTCCTGCGATGTCACAAACACAAAACGGCCCGGCGAGCAGTTAGCCGAGGTTGGACCCAGCGCGGTCAGGTGATAGAGCTGCTCCAGCACCTCCCGAGAAACCGGTTTGTCCTGCCAATAGCTGTGGGTGCGGGCTTCAATGAACAGCGTGTTCAGCGCCACGCTGTCGAGCGATGTACTCATGTTTCTCTCCTGTGCAGGCAGCAACTTGCGCCCAATATTTAGCATGAATAATGAATGTACCCAGCAGGACCTGTTCGCCGGGCAATGATCGTTATACTGCAAAGGCGTGGGAGAGCCAAATAACAAAGACGCATGTCTACCGGGCGCCAGATGCGCGTGAATGCGCACCCGACATGAGAACGCCGCAGGCCATTACTTACCAATACAGAAACTGGAGAAAATTCTGCCCAGCAAATCGTCGGAGGTGAATTCACCGGTGATTTCGCTCAGCGCCTGCTGCGCTAACCGTAACTCTTCTGCCAGTAATTCGCCGGCCCACGCACCTAACAGCTGATGCTTGCCCTGCTGCAAGTGGGTTGCGGCTAACTCCAGTGCTTGCAGATGGCGGCGGCGGGCGAGGAATCCGCCTTCCATATTGCCGGCAAATCCCATGCTCTGTTTCAGGTGATCGCGCAGCGCTTCCACACCTTCACCGGTGCGCGCCGAGAGACGAATCAGTGAGTGACCGTTCACTTCAGTGAGACCCAGCACTTCGCCGGTCATATCCGCTTTGTTACGCACCACGGTAATTGGCAGCGCTTCCGGCAAACGGGCAACAAAATCTGGCCAGATGGCGGCGGCTTCAGTCGCGTCTGTGGTGGTGCCATCGACCATAAACAGCACGCGGTCGGCCTGCTCGATCTCCTGCCACGCGCGTTCAATACCAATGCGCTCGACCTCGTCGCTGGCTTCACGTAAACCGGCAGTATCGATGATGTGCAGCGGCATGCCGTCAATATGGATATGCTCGCGCAGGACGTCGCGCGTGGTGCCAGCGATATCAGTCACAATCGCCGCTTCGCGTCCGGCTAAGGCATTCAGCAGGCTCGATTTTCCGGCATTGGGACGACCGGCAATCACCACTTTCATCCCTTCACGTAGCAGGCTGCCCTGACGCGCTTCGGCACGCACGCCGTCGAGGTCGCCGATCACCACATTGAGCTGTGCTTCAATTTTTCCGTCGGAAAGGAAATCGATCTCCTCATCCGGGAAGTCGATGGCCGCTTCCACATAGATGCGCAGGTGAGTAAGTGCTTCCACAAGTGCGTTGATGCGCAGGGAAAACGCGCCCTGCAGCGAGTTTACCGCCGAGCGGGCGGCTTGCTCTGAGCTGGCATCGATCAGATCGGCAATCGCTTCGGCTTGCGCCAAATCGAGCTTGTCGTTAAGGAAGGCGCGTTCGGAGAATTCACCTGGTTGCGCAATGCGTAAGCCGGGCAGCGCCACGATGCGCTTGAGCAGCAGGTCGAGAATCACCGGGCCGCCATGGCCTTGCAGCTCCAGCACATCTTCACCGGTGAAGGAGTTCGGGCCAGGAAACCACAGCGCAATGCCCTGATCCAGCACGCTGCCATCGGCGTCGGTAAAGGGCAGATAGTCGGCATAGCGCGGCTTTGGCAGCTTGCCAAGCACGGCTTGCGCTACCTCAGCGGCTTTGGCGCCGGAGATACGCAGAATGCCAACGCCGCCACGGCCGGGAGGCGTCGCCTGGGCAACGATAGTGTCGCTGTGGCTCATGATTCCACCTTAAACTTTTAGGGTATTAATAAATAAAAATAGGGCGACATAAATGTCGCCCTTTGATTATACGCTGCTGCTGGTCGCAGTCAGGCGTTACGCTTTCTTCTTGTCGCGGCTATGCAGACCACGTTTTTCCAGGCCGCGATAAATCAGCTGCTGCTGGAGAATGGTCACCAGGTTGCTGACGATGTAGTACAGCACCAGACCTGATGGGAACCACAGGAAGAACACGGTGAAGATCACCGGCATGTAGGTCATGATCTTCTGCTGCATCGGATCGGTCACGGTGGTCGGTGACATCTTCTGAATGAAGAACATGGTGATACCCATGATGATCGGCAGAATGTAGTACGGATCCTGCGCTGACAGGTCATGAATCCATAGAATAAACGGCGCATGACGCAGTTCAACCGAGCCTGACAGCATGTAGTACAAGGCCAGGAAGATTGGCATCTGGATAACCAGTGGCAGACAGCCGCCCAGCGGGTTCACTTTCTCCGCCTTATACAGCGCCATCATTTCCTGGCTCTGCTTCTGCTTATCATCGCCCAGACGTTCACGCATCGCCTGAATCTTCGGCTGCAGCATACGCATCTTCGCCATCGAGGTGTACTGCGCTTTAGTCAGCGGGTACATGATGCCACGTACGATGAAGGTGATAACGATAATGGAGAAGCCCCAGTTACCGATAAAGCTGTGGATGAACTTCAGCAGTTTAAACAGCGGCTGCGAGATGAACCACAACCAGCCGTAATCCACGGTCAGATCCAGGTGAGGCGCGATGGCTGCCATCTGGTCCTGAATTTCCGGGCCTACCCACAGCGTTGCGCCGAGATCTTGCTGTGCGCCTGCGCCAACGGTCACAGGAGCAGATTTGTAGCCAATTGCCGCTACGCCATTGCCGAGGTTAGTGGTGTACAGCGTGTTATTACCCTGCGTGCGCGGCACCCAGGCGGTAGCAAAGTACTGCTGCAGCATCGCCACCCAACCATTGCTGGTGGTGGTGTTCAGGTTCTCGTTATCCGCGATGGTGTCGAATTTATATTTTTCGTATTTCGCATCGCTGGTTGAGTACGCTGCGCCACGGAAGGTGTGCAGAGCAAAGTTGTTGCTGCCGGTATCGCGGTGCTTAGGCACGTCGATGGTCTGCTTCAACTGACCAAACATCGACACTTCCAGCGGCTGCTGAGTGGTGTTGTTGATGTTGTAGTCAACGTTTACCGCATACTCACCGCGCTTGAAGACGAAAGTCTTGGTGTAAACCACGCCGTTTTCACCGGTCCAGGTCAACGGTACGCGCAGTTCGCTCTGGCCATCTGCCATCACGAAGCTATCTTGCGAAGTGGTATACAGCGGACGTGCGCCATTGTTCGGGTTATCCGGGCCGTTGCGGCCAGTTAAGCCACTCTGCGCCTGATAAACGAAGGCCGGTGTAGTTTCAAGCAGCTGGAACGGTGCATCTGAACCCAGTTTGTCCGGGTAAGTCAGCAGCTGAGCCTGCTCAATATCGCCACCACGCGTATTGATGTTGAGTGACAGGACATCTGTCTTAACGGTGATCGTTTTGCCCTGTCCGCTAGCCGGCACGCCGGAAGTGGCGGCATCACCCGCTGCGCTGTTTGTGTTTTGCGTGGTCTGGGTTTGCTGTGGCTGCGGAGCGTGGTCCGTCTGCCAGGCTTGCCAGATCATAAAAGACACGAACAGAAAAGCGATGAGAAAGAGATTGCGTTGCGAATCCATCGTTAATGTTCTCTGGTATCAAAGGTTTTTGGCGGCACAGGATCGTCACCACCCGGGTTCAAAGGGTGGCATTTTAATACGCGTTTTATCGTCAACCAACTGCCTTTTACAACGCCAAAGCGGCGCAAGGCCTCAATCCCATACTGCGAACAGGTGGGATGGAACCGGCAATGAGGTCCCAGCAGTGGGCTGATGGCGCGTTGATAAACGCGTATCAGGGCAATCAGGAGCCGCGAGCCAGGCGACAGTGACGACGCCATAGTTTCTCCAACGCTTCCGTCAGCGCACGGTTATCCAGGTCAGCAATCCCTTTTTTAGCCACGATCACAAAATCCATTGCAGGGAGCTCATGTTGACGCAGACGAAAGCTTTCGCGGGTCAATCGCTTGATCCGGTTGCGTTCATGGGCGCGTTTTACATGTTTTTTTGCGACGGTGAGACCGATGCGGGGATGCCCCAGCGCGTTAAGTCGGCCGAGTATGGTGATTTGCGGCGTACCGGCTCGTTGTGGCTGCTGGAAGACGAAAGTGAAATGAGTGGGAGTTAACAAACGTAACTCCCTGGGAAATGCGAGCTTAACCACGAGGGTTAGCTTTATTACTTAGAAACGGTCAGACGAGAACGGCCTTTAGCACGACGACGTGCCAGAACCTGACGACCATTTTTTGTTGCCATACGAGCACGGAAACCGTGTGAACGGTTGCGCTTCAGTACGGACGGTTGAAAAGTGCGTTTCATGGCGATTTCTACCTAAACTTGAAAATTTTCACTGGGTGACGCGTTTTCGGGCCAGTAAATCGACCAACGCCTCAATGTGTCTTTAATAAAGAGGCGGGATTGTAATAATTGTACAGTCCAGAGTCAATTCACTTCGCTGGTCGCGGCACCTGGAAACCCAGATACAGCCCGCTGATTCCGGGCATCAAGGCTTCACGCAATAATGCCGGGTGGGGAATTATACGGGCTGTGGGTTAAAGCGCAAGGATCGCGCAGGATCTTCTTGCGATCAGTTTGCAGATTTGCTGCACGGAAACGAGAGCTTGCCAGAAAAATTAACGCTTTCAGCCACATTAACGCTGGCTTTTTTCGCAGAAAGCGTAAACTCATTATCACTTCAGTAGCCTGTGGATAAATTGGATCAAAACTGTGTAGAAAGGGAAGATCTCTGTGCAGCTTTACGTTATGATCCGCCCTTCCGCTGACGATCCTCGCTGCGATCGCCGGGGAAGACTACCGCGAATAGCGGTCGCAGGCGCTTTCCAACCGTCTGTGTCTAAAAATTACGTTTCTATTTATTAGCGCCTAAAATTCTTATCGATTTTGTACGAGTGGAGTCCGCCGTGTCACTTACGCTTTGGCAACAGTGTCTTGCCCGTTTGCAGGATGAGCTTCCTGCCACCGAATTCAGCATGTGGATTCGTCCGCTGCAAGCTGAATTAAACGACAATACGCTGACCTTGTATGCACCAAATCGGTTTGTACTCGACTGGGTTAGAGATAAATATCTCAATAGTATCAATGGGCTGCTGAATGAATTCTGCGGTGCAAATGTGCCTTTACTGCGTTTCGAAGTCGGTACGCGCCCTGCAGCACAGGTCACCACTAACCAACCGGCGATGGCCAGTTACAATGCGCCCGCGCCGATCGAAAATCGTCCGGCACCCGCGCAAATTTTGCGTCCAAGTTGGGATTCCGTTCCCGCACCGGCCGATGTGACTTACCGCTCCAATGTGAATAACCGTCATAACTTCGACAACTTCGTTGAAGGTAAATCGAACCAGCTGGCGCGCGCGGCGGCACGTCAGGTGGCGGATAATCCTGGCGGCGCTTATAACCCACTGTTCCTTTATGGCGGCACCGGCCTGGGTAAAACTCACCTGTTGCACGCGGTGGGTAACGGCATTATTGCGCGCAAGCCTAATGCCAAAGTGGTGTACATGCACTCTGAGCGTTTTGTGCAGGACATGGTTAAAGCCTTGCAGAACAACGCCATTGAAGAGTTTAAGCGTTACTACCGCTCGGTTGATGCGCTGCTGATCGATGACATTCAATTCTTTGCCAATAAAGAGCGCTCGCAGGAAGAGTTCTTCCATACCTTCAACGCGCTGCTGGAAGGCAATCAACAGATCATCCTGACCTCGGATCGCTATCCAAAAGAGATCAACGGCGTAGAAGATCGCCTGAAATCACGTTTTGGTTGGGGATTAACGGTGGCGATCGAGCCGCCTGAACTGGAAACGCGTGTCGCGATCCTGATGAAGAAAGCCGATGAAAACGATATTCGCCTGCCGGGTGAAGTCGCCTTCTTTATTGCTAAGCGTTTGCGTTCTAATGTCCGCGAGCTGGAAGGCGCGCTGAACCGCGTGATTGCCAACGCGAACTTTACCGGTCGCGCGATTACCATCGATTTCGTGCGCGAAGCGCTGCGCGATCTGCTGGCGCTGCAGGAAAAGCTGGTCACCATCGATAATATTCAGAAAACGGTGGCCGAGTATTACAAAATTAAAGTGGCGGATTTGCTGTCGAAACGCCGTTCGCGTTCGGTAGCGCGTCCGCGCCAGATGGCGATGGCGATGGCGAAAGAGCTCACCAATCACAGCTTGCCGGAGATTGGCGATGCGTTTGGTGGTCGCGACCATACTACCGTGCTTCACGCTTGCCGTAAAATCGAGCAGCTGCGTGAAGAAAGCCACGACATTAAAGAAGATTTCTCTAACCTCATTCGAACACTATCTTCCTGACGCATATGAAATTTATTGTAGAACGTGAGCAGTTACTGAAGCCACTGCAACAGGTTAGCGGTCCACTTGGCGGACGCCCGACGCTGCCAATCCTCGGAAATTTACTGCTGCAAGTAAGCGAAGGCTCGCTGCGCTTGACCGGTACCGATCTGGAAATGGAAATGGTAGCCCGTGTTGCGCTGACGCAGCCACACGAGCCGGGCGCCACCACGGTTCCTGCGCGTAAATTCCTCGATATTTGCCGCGGTTTGCCGGAAGGCGCTGAGATCAGCCTGACGCTGGAAGGCGACAGAATGCTGGTGCGTTCTGGCCGCAGCCGTTTCTCGCTGTCAACGCTGCCCGCCAGCGACTTCCCGAATCTGGATGACTGGCAGAGCGAGGTGGAATTCACCTTGCCGCAGGCGACGCTGAAACGCCTGATTGAAGCCACGCAGTTCTCAATGGCGCATCAGGATGTGCGTTATTACCTCAACGGTATGCTGTTCGAAACCGAAGGCGAAGAGTTGCGTACCGTCGCTACCGATGGTCACCGCCTTGCCGTATGCTCCATGCCGATTGGTCAGGCGCTGCCAAACCATTCGGTGATCGTGCCGCGTAAAGGGGTGATTGAGTTGATGCGTTTGCTCGACGGTGGCGAAACGCCGCTGCAGGTGCAAATCGGCAGCAGCAACATCCGCGCACACGTTGGCGACTTTATTTTTACGTCGAAGCTGGTTGATGGCCGTTTCCCGGATTATCGCCGCGTATTGCCGAAGAATCCCGACAAAGCGCTGGAAGCCGGCTGTGATATTTTAAAACAGGCGTTTGCGCGTGCGGCGATTCTCTCGAATGAGAAATTCCGCGGTGTTCGCATCTATATCACCGAAAATCAGCTTAAAATTACGGCGAATAACCCAGAGCAGGAAGAAGCGGAAGAGATGCTGGATGTCTCTTACAACGGCACCGATCTGGAGATTGGCTTCAACGTCAGTTACGTGCTGGATGTGTTGAATGCGCTCAAGTGCGAGAACGTGCGTTTGCTGCTGACCGATGGCGTATCGAGCGTGCAGATTGAGGATGTGGCCAGTCCGGCTGCAGCCTACGTCGTGATGCCAATGCGCTTGTGATCCTTATCGGGCTAACTTACTCGCTATTTTGCGCCCGGGCAGTGCTCGTCCCTGGTCACATACTTCAGTATGCTCCCAGGGCCTGCGCGCTGGCCGTGCACAAACTAGCTTCGACGTTAACGCCCTTGATTGTTGATGTTAGGTAAAACCCTCTCCTACCGTTCTCGCTGGATTGTTTATGGCTTTAACCCGCCTCCTGATTAAAGATTTTCGCAATATCGAGCAGGCCGATCTGGCTTTGGCGCCGGGATTTAATTTCCTTGTCGGTGCCAACGGCAGCGGTAAAACCAGCGTGCTGGAGGCGATTTACACGCTGGGGCACGGTCGCGCATTTCGCAGTTTGCAAGCGGGCCGTGTGATTCGTCACGATCAGGACGCCTTTGTGCTGCACGGCCGCATTGAAGGCAGCGAACGTGAAATGTCGGTCGGTCTGACCAAGAATCGCGCTGGCGACAGCAAAGTGCGTATTGATGGCAGCGATGGTCACAAAGTCGCCGAGTTGGCGCAGCTGCTGCCGATGCAGCTGATTACGCCGGAAGGATTTACCCTGCTCAATGGCGGTCCAAAATACCGTCGTGCCTACATCGATTGGGGCTGCTTTCACGCCTCGCCTGGTTTTTTCCATGCCTGGAGCAATTTGCGTCGCCTGCTGAAACAGCGCAATGCGGCGCTGCGTCAGGTTTCGCGCTACAGCCAGATTCGTCCCTGGGATCAGGAACTGGTGCCGCTGGCCGAACAGATCAGCGCCTGGCGCGCCGAATACAGCGCGGCGATTTCCCGCGAGATCATCGCCACCTGCGGTCAGTTTTTACCGGAGTTTGCGTTGACGTTCTCTTTCCAGCGCGGCTGGGATAAAGAGAGCGACTACGCCGAACTGCTGGAACGCAATTTCGAGCGCGACCGCGCGCTCACGTATACCGCCAGCGGCCCGCATAAAGCCGATTTTCGCATTCGTGCTGAGGGCACGCCGGTGGAAGACTTACTCTCACGCGGCCAGTTAAAACTGCTGATGTGCGCGCTGCGCTTAGCGCAGGGCGAATACCTGACGCGCAGCAGCGGACAACGCTGTTTGTATTTGATTGATGACTTTGCCTCAGAGCTGGATGACACCCGTCGTCGGCTGTTAGCTGAACGCCTAAAAGCCACGCAGGCTCAAGTATTTGTCAGCGCCATTGGTGTCGAGCATGTAATCGACATGAGTGATGAAAAGGGCAAGATGTTCCGCGTGGAACAGGGTAAAATAGTGGTTCAACCTGAAGATTAAATGAGCGAGAAACGTTGATGTCGAATTCTTATGACTCCTCAAGTATCAAAGTCCTGAAAGGGCTTGATGCGGTACGCAAACGCCCGGGTATGTACATCGGCGATACGGATGACGGCACCGGTCTGCATCACATGGTATTCGAAGTCGTGGATAACGCAATCGACGAAGCGCTCGCCGGTCACTGTAGTGATATTACCGTTACTATTCATGCAGATAACTCTGTCTCGGTGCAAGATGATGGCCGTGGTATTCCTACCGGCATTCACCCGGAAGAGGGAGTCTCTGCTGCTGAAGTGATCATGACCGTCCTGCACGCAGGCGGTAAATTTGATGATAACTCATATAAAGTTTCCGGTGGTCTACATGGCGTTGGCGTTTCAGTCGTAAACGCCCTGTCACAGAAGCTGGAGCTGACCATTCGCCGTGAAGGCAAAGTGCATCAGCAGGTTTATCAGCACGGCGTGCCGCAGGCACCGCTGGCGGTGTCCGGTGATACCGATGCAACCGGTACTCGCGTGCGTTTCTGGCCGAGCTACGAAACCTTCACCAATGTGATTGAGTTTGAGTACGAAATCCTGGCGAAACGCCTGCGTGAACTGTCGTTCCTGAACTCTGGCGTTTCGATTCGTCTGGAAGACAAACGCGACGGCAAGAACGATCACTTCCACTACGAAGGCGGCATCAAGGCGTTCGTTGAGTATCTCAACAAGAACAAAACCCCGATTCACCCAACGGTGTTCTACTTCTCGACGGAGAAAGATGGCATTGGCGTGGAAGTGGCGCTGCAGTGGAACGATGGTTTCCAGGAAAACATCTACTGCTTCACCAACAACATTCCACAGCGCGACGGCGGTACGCACCTGGCGGGCTTCCGTGCGGCAATGACGCGTACGCTGAATGCCTACATGGATAAAGAAGGCTACAGCAAAAAAGCCAAAGTCAGTGCGACCGGTGACGATGCGCGTGAAGGCCTGATTGCAGTGGTTTCCGTGAAAGTGCCGGATCCGAAATTCTCTTCTCAGACCAAAGATAAGCTGGTCTCTTCTGAAGTGAAATCGGCGGTTGAGCAGCAGATGAACGAACTGCTGGCGGAATACCTGCTGGAAAACCCGTCTGACGCGAAAATCGTGGTTGGCAAAATCATCGATGCAGCGCGTGCGCGTGAAGCTGCCCGCCGTGCTCGTGAGATGACGCGCCGCAAAGGCGCGCTGGATTTGGCCGGTCTGCCGGGCAAACTGGCCGACTGTCAGGAGCGCGATCCGGCGCTGTCTGAAATCTACCTGGTGGAGGGTGACTCTGCAGGCGGATCAGCCAAACAGGGTCGTAACCGTAAGAATCAGGCGATTCTGCCGCTGAAGGGTAAAATCCTGAACGTGGAGAAAGCGCGTTTCGACAAGATGCTCGCTTCGCAGGAAGTAGCCACGCTGATCACCGCGCTGGGCTGTGGTATCGGTCGTGACGAATACAATCCGGACAAACTGCGTTATCACAGCATCATCATCATGACCGATGCGGACGTCGACGGCTCGCACATTCGTACGCTGCTGTTGACCTTCTTCTACCGTCAGATGCCAGAAATCGTCGAACGTGGTCACGTCTATATTGCGCAGCCGCCACTGTACAAAGTGAAGAAAGGCAAGCAAGAACAGTATATTAAAGACGACGAAGCGATGGATCAGTATCAGATTTCCATCGCCCTCGACGGCGCAACGCTGCACACCAACGCCAGCGCACCGGCGTTAGGCGGCCAGCCGCTGGAAACGCTGGTGGCGGATTTCAACGGCACGCAGCGCATGATCAAACGTATGGAGCGCCGTTTCCCTACGGCTCTGCTGCGCGGCCTGATCTACCATCCAACCTTGAGCGACCTCAGCGATGAAGCCGCTGTGAAAGGCTGGATCGACGGTTTAGTGGCGTATCTGACCGAACGTGAAGCACACGGAAGCAGCTATCTGGCCCATGTCCGCGCCAACCATGAGCAGAAGTTTGAACCGGTGCTGCGTGTGCGCACGCACGGCGTTGATACCGATTATCCGCTGGATAGCGAATTCATCGATGGACCGGAATACCGCAAAATCTGTGCGCTGGGCGAGCAGCTGCGCGGCCTGATCGAAGAAGATGCCTATATCGAACGTGGCGAACGTCGTCAGCCGGTCACCAGCTTCGAGCAGGCGATTGAGTGGCTGGTGAAAGAGTCGCGTCGCGGTCTGTCAGTCCAGCGTTATAAAGGTTTGGGTGAGATGAACCCAGAGCAGCTGTGGGAAACCACCATGGATCCCGATAGCCGCCGCATGTTGCGCGTGACCATCAAGGATGCGATTGCTGCCGATCAGCTGTTCACCACCTTGATGGGCGATGCGGTAGAACCGCGCCGCGCCTTCATCGAAGAGAATGCGCTGAAAGCCGCCAACATCGATATCTGATCGACACGGCAACACGTAAAAACCCTTCCCTGGTGGAAGGGTTTTTTGTTTTCCGCCCGGCAAAACGCGCAAAGCCCGCTGCGGTAAAAAATCTGAATGGGGCGCGAAACTGGTCAATGTGAGCTGAATCGCGCTAGCATTGATCAAAACCCTGACTCAATGAGGACGTTATGGCTATAAAACTGGTTGCAATCGATATGGACGGCACGCTACTCAATCCGCAGCACGAGATCACGCCTGCCGTTAAATCGGCCATTGAACGCGCGCATAAAAAAGGTGTGATGGTGGTGCTCACCACCGGCCGTCCGTTTGTCGGTATTCAGCGCTATCTGATGGAGCTGAATCTGGTTGATGAAGGCCAATATTGCATCAGCTATAACGGTGCGCTGGTGCATCGCGCTAATGATGGCGAGTGCGTCGCGGAAATCACCTTGGGTTTCGACGACTATCTGTATATCGAACAGCTGGCGCGCGATCTTGGCGTCCACTTCCAGGCCTTCGATAAATCTTTCCTTTATACGCCGAACAAAGACATCAGTGAGTTCACCATCCACGAAGCGAGCCTGACCGGCATTCCGGTGCGCTATCGTTCTGTGGAAGAGATGGATCGCGCTACGCGTTTCCCTAAGCTGATGATGATCGATAAGCCCGATCTGCTGGATTCTGCCATTCAGCGCTTGCCGCAGCAGGCGCGTGACAACTACACCATCCTCAAAAGCGCACCTTATTATCTCGAAATCCTCGATGCCCGCGTGAATAAAGGGCAAGGCGTGAAAATGCTGGCTGAGAAGCTCGGCCTGGCGCGTGAAGAGGTGATGGCGATTGGCGATCAGGAAAACGATCTGGCGATGATTGAGTATGCAGGAACCGGCGTAGCAATGGGCAATGCGATTGATTCCGTGAAGAAAATCGCGCAGTTCATTACCAAAACCAACATGGAACACGGCGTAGCGCACGCCATTGAAGAGCTGGTGCTGTAAACCCTCGTTATTCCTCGTCACGCTGTTTTTAGGTCGCCATACATGGCGACACTTCAAATCTCACCAAGCCTTCATAAGGTCGCCATTTATGGCGACCTTATCGCGTTATGACACATGACTTGTCTATTTTGTGATCCACATTGTAGTACAACTTGGATTAATGGTACTACAATCGACAGCGCAGGCCAGGGCGGCCGTTAGGCTTCGCTACGCGAAAGCAGTAATCTGATGCGTACCTGCCTTTCACTGAATGGAACATCATGACGCAAGAACAACTAAGCAAAACAGAGCGCATCATCCTGACGCTGGGTGAAGAGATTGTGGCCGGCAAGTTTGTGCCGGGCGCGGCGTTACCCGCGGAAGCTGAGCTGTGTGAACGCTTCGGCACCTCGCGCAATATCATCCGCGAAGTGTTTCGCTCGCTGATGGCGAAACGCTTGATGGAGATGAAACGCTATCGTGGCGCGTTCGTCACGCCGCGCAATCACTGGAACTATCTGGATAGCGACGTATTGCAGTGGGCGCTGGCGCACGATCAGGACCCGCGTCTGATTGCCGCCATGAACGAAGTGCGTGTGCTGGTCGAGCCGCAGATTGCACGCTGGTCTGCCGAGCGCGCCACCTCAAGCGATCTGGCTGCGATTGAACTGGCGTACAACGACATGGTGGCCAACCATCTCAATCGTGATGCCTTTAATGAAGCGGATATCCGCTATCACGAAGCGGTGCTGAATTCGGTACACAATCCGGTGCTGCAGCAGCTCAACGTGGCGATCAGCCAGCTGCAAAAAGCGGTGTTCGCGCAAACTTACATGGCGGACGAAGGCAACATGCCGCGTACGCTTGCCGAACATAAAGCGCTGTTTGATGCCATTCGTCATCAGGATGGCGATGCTGCCGAGCAGGCGGCGAAAGCGATGATTGCCAGCTCAACGGCGCGACTCAAGGAGATTATGTGACCAGCTATATCGCGATTGATTGGGGCTCAACCAACCTGCGCGCCTGGCATTACCAAGCCGGCGTTTGCATCGATGAGCGTCGTTCGGAAGCCGGCGTCACGCGCCTGGGCGATCGCACACCCGCCGAAGTGTTTGCCAGCGTCACCGCAGGTTGGCCAGTCAATGACGTGCCGGTGGTGATGGCGGGCATGGTAGGCAGCAATGCCGGCTGGCTGTCGGTGCCCTATCTCTCCTGTCCGGTGGCGCTGGGCGACATCGCTAGCCGCCTGACGCGCGTCGAGGATAAAGCGTGGATCGTGCCGGGATTGAGCGTCGAACGTGCCGACAATTATAACGTGATGCGCGGTGAAGAGACGCAGCTGCTTGGCGCGCTGGAGCTGCAATCTGCGCCGCTCTATGTGATGCCAGGCACGCACGCCAAATGGGTGCAGATGGAACAGGATCGCGTGCTGGATTTTCGCACCGTGATGACCGGCGAACTGCATCATCTGCTGCTCAAACAGTCGCTGGTTGGCGCAGGTTTACCCGAACAGCAAGAGAACGCGGCGGCTTTCCGCGCAGGTGTGCAAGTCGGCAGCAACGATGCCTCGATTCTGGCGCGCCTGTTTGAAGTGCGTGCTTCACACGTACTCGGCGCGCGCGATCGCCGCCATATCAGCGACTTTCTTTCAGGCTTGCTGATTGGTCACGAAGTGGCGCTGATGACGCAACAGGCCGACGCCGCAAGCCAACCGATCACCATTATTGCCGGTAGTGCGCTGGCGCAACGTTATCAGCAGGCGCTGCAGTTTATCGGTATGGATTCAGTCACGCTGGAAGGCGATCGTGCTTTCCAGCACGGAATAAGGAGTATTGCGAATGTCCTGGCAAACTAAAGTCCCGCTGATCGCCATTCTGCGCGGCATCACGCCGGATGAAGCCGAAGCGCATGTCGGCGCGCTGATTGAAGCGGGTTTCGATGCGATTGAAATCCCGCTCAACTCACCGGAGTGGGCGAAAAGCATCGGCGCGATGGTGAAAACCTTCGGCGATAAAGCGCTGATTGGTGCCGGTACGGTGCTGAATCCGGCGCAGGTCGATGAGCTGGCAACGCTGAACAGCAAATTGGTCGTCACGCCGAATACCGATGCTGCGGTGATCCGCCAGGCGGTCGCCAAAGGGATGATCGTTGCCGCCGGTTGCGCTACCGCGACGGAAGCGTTCACCGCCTTACAGGCCGGTGCGCAGGCGCTGAAAATTTTCCCATCGTCAGCCTTTGGTCCGGGCTACATCAAAGCGCTGAAAGCGGTGCTGCCGCCAGAGGTGCCGGTGTTTGCCGTGGGCGGCGTGACGCCGGAAAACCTGCATGAATTTATGGCCGCAGGCTGCATTGGCGCGGGCTTAGGCAGCGATCTCTATCGCGCCGGTCAACCGCTGTCACGCACTGTGGAACAAGCTCGCGCATTTATTGCTGCATATAAGGACGCTGTACGATGAAAATTACCAAACTGACCACTTATCGCCTGCCGCCGCGCTGGATGTTCCTGAAAATCGAAACTGACGAAGGCATCGTTGGCTGGGGCGAACCGGTGATTGAAGGCCGCGCGCGCAGCGTGGAAGCGGCGGTGCATGAGCTGTCGGAATACCTGATTGGTCAGGATCCAGCACGCATCAACGACTTATGGCAGGTGATGTATCGCGGCGGCTTCTATCGTGGCGGCCCGATTCTGATGAGCGCCATCGCCGGTATCGATCAGGCGTTGTGGGATATCAAAGGCAAAGCGCTGGGTGTTCCGGTTTATCAACTGCTTGGCGGATTAGTGCGTAACAGCATCAAAGCCTACAGCTGGGTGGGCGGCGATCGTCCGGCCGATGTGATTGATGGCATCAAGAAACTGCGCACCATCGGTTTTGATACCTTCAAACTCAACGGCTGCGAAGAGATGGGCATTATCGATAACGCGCGCAAAGTCGATGAGGCGGTGAATACCGTAGCGCAAATTCGTGAAGCCTTCGGTAAAGAGATCGAATTTGGCCTCGATTTCCACGGCCGCGTCAGCGCGCCAATGGCAAAAGTGCTGATCAAAGAGCTGGAGCCGTATCGCCCGCTGTTTATCGAAGAGCCGGTGCTGGCGGAGCAGGCGGAATATTATCCGCGTCTGGCGGCGCAGACTCATATTCCGATCGCCGCTGGCGAACGCATGTTCTCGCGCTTCGAGTTCAAACGCGTGCTGGAAGCGGGTGGACTGGCGATTCTGCAACCGGATCTGTCACACGCGGGCGGTATCACCGAGTGTTACAAAATTGCCGCGATGGCCGAATCTTACGATGTGGCGCTGGCGCCTCACTGTCCGCTCGGCCCAATTGCGCTGGCTGCGTGCCTGCACGTTGACTTCGTGTCACGCAATGCGGTGTTCCAGGAGCAAAGCATGGGGATTCACTATAATCAGGGCGCTGAACTGCTCGATTACGTGATCAATAAAGACGATTTTAAAATGGATGATGGTCATTTCTATCCGTTAAATAAACCGGGCCTCGGCGTGGAAATTAACGAAGAGCTGGTGATTGAACGCAGTAAAAATGCCCCCGACTGGCGTAATCCACTATGGCGATTCCCGGACGGTTCAGTCGCTGAATGGTAAATACCCGTCATAATTCAAGCTGCAGATGCGTTGGCTGCGCTCATTCACCCCAGTCACTTACTAGTGTAAGCTCCGGGGGATTCATTCGTTTGCCGCCTTTCTGCAACTCGAATTCTTTAGGGTATTAAATTTTATTAAATCTCGATAATTATATGCCGGTGAAATAAGGCATTGGGCTGCGTTCAGCCTGTTTCCCGGCACAGCTTATTTACCGCTGACGCGGTTTTACCTTTGATATCGCTACCCTACATTTGCCGGGGCGTGCTCTGTCGTGCCCAAACGGCAAAACCGATTACGGAGAAACACCATGGATCTCTCTGCTGTTCACGCCAAACCGACGCGCCGTCGTTATATCACGCTGCTGATGATATTTATTACGGTGGTCATTTGTTATGTCGATCGCGCTAATTTAGCCGTCGCTTCCGCGCATATTCAGGAAGAGTTCGGTATTACTAAAGCGCAAATGGGTTATGTATTTTCGGCCTTTGCCTGGTTATATACGTTATGCCAGATTCCCGGCGGCTGGTTCCTTGATCGCGTGGGTTCACGCTTAACCTATTTTATTGCCATCTTTGGCTGGTCGGTTGCGACGTTATTGCAGGGTTTTGCCACCGGCTTATTATCATTAATTGGTCTGCGTGCGATTACCGGCATATTTGAAGCGCCGGCTTTCCCGACCAATAACCGGCTGGTGACCAGCTGGTTCCCGGAGCAAGAGCGCGCTTCCGCCGTCGGCTTCTACACGTCCGGTCAGTTTGTTGGTCTGGCGTTCCTCACGCCCTTGCTGATCTGGATTCAGGAACTGCTGAGCTGGCATTGGGTCTTCATTATTACCGGCGGCATCGGCATCATCTGGTCGTTCATCTGGATTAAGTTCTATCAGGCACCCAGCCAAAGCAAAGGCATCAATAAAGCCGAGCTGGATTACATCCGTGAAGGTGGCGCGATGGTGGATGGTGATGCGCCGAGCGAAAAGAAAGCCCGCACCAAACTTACCGCCGCCGACTGGAAACTGGTGTTCCACCGCAAGCTGTGCGGCGTCTATCTTGGCCAGTTCGCCGTCACATCCACGCTGTGGTTCTTCCTGACCTGGTTCCCGAACTATCTGACGCAGGAAAAACATATCGCGGCGCTCACCGCGGGCTTCATGACCACCGTGCCCTTCCTCGCGGCATTCGTTGGCGTGATTCTCTCGGGTATCGTCGCCGATCGTCTGGTGCGCAGTGGCCGTTCGCTCGGCTTTGCGCGCAAAACGCCGATCATCTGCGGTCTGCTGATCTCCACCTGCATCATGGGCGCGAACTACACCAACGATCCGATATGGATTATGACGCTGATGGCGATCGCCTTCTTCGGCAACGGCTTCGCCTCAATTACCTGGTCGCTGGTCTCCTCGCTGGCACCGGTGCGCCTGATTGGTTTGACCGGCGGCATGTTTAACTTTGTTGGCGGCTTGGGTGGCATCACCGTGCCGCTGGTGGTGGGTTATCTGGCGCAGGACTACGGCTTTGCACCGGCGCTGGTGTATATCTCGGCGGTGGCGCTGATTGGCGCGCTCTCCTACATCCTGCTGGTCGGTGATGTAAAACGCGTAGGTGAATAAATTCGCGCGATGAATCGCGCCGCTACAAATACGGGCACAATCCGTAGCGGCGCCGTTCATTGCGCAATCAACCGCGGCGAAATTGCTGCTTCTCACTGCAGAATCACGTAATTTATCCGGCAACTGTTAGATGGAAGGTTGCCTCATGTCAGAAAAACAAATCACCTTTGCCGCGCGTCATCATCAACTTACCAACATCAACGTCTGGACCGGCGACAGCCAGTGGCTGGCATTTGATGTGCGACCTTCCGGCGCCTCTTTTACCAGCCTGACTATCGAGCGCGTCAACGTGGCGAGCGGTGCCGTTGAAGTGTTGTATCAGGCTCGCGATGGCGCGCACGTTGGCGTGGTCACCGTCAGTCCGGATTTGCCGCCGCGTTACGTTTGCATTCATGGTCCGGAACATCCGGATGCGCACTGGCGCTACGATTTTCATCACCGACGCGGCGTGATCGTGCAGCAAGGCATCGCTGAGAACCTCGATGCCTGCGACATCACCGCGCCCTACACGCCCGGCGCGCTGCGCGGTGGCTCGCATGTCCACGTCTTCAGCCCGGATGGTTCGCGCCTGAGCTTTACCTACAACGATCATGTGATGCATGAAAAGGAGGCTGGCGACGACCTGCGTAACGTCGGCGTGGCCGTGCCGCTGCATCCGGTGTGTCCGCCTAAACAGCATCCGCGTGAATATGAGGGCAGCCATTATTGCGTGCTGGTCAGCCAGACGCAGCGCGATCCTCAGCCGGGCAGCGACCAGATTGACCGCGCCTATGAAGAGTGCTGGATCGGGAATCAAGGCTATCAGAAAGCGGATGGCAGCTGGCAGCGCTGGGCTATCGCCTTTATCGGCGATACGCGCGCCGCCAACGGCGACAAAGTGCCGGAAGTGTTTGTGGTGGATCTGCCCGCCGCGTTAGCCGATTACGCCAAAGCGGGCGCTTCGCCCTTACAGGGCACGGCGGATAAATTGCCTGCGCCGCCAGCTGGCGTGCAGCAGCGACGCATCACGCACACCCATGGCCTGGCACTGCAACCGCGCCACTGGCTGCGCGCCTCCGCGGATGGCAGCGCCATCGCCTTTTTGCTGGCGGACGAACAGGGCGTGATTCAGCTGTGGACGGTTTCACCGAATGGCGGCCAGCCACGCCAGGTGACGCAGCTGGCGAGCAGCATTCAGTCGGCCTTTAGCTGGCATCCACAAGGCGGCGCGATATGCTTTATCTGTGATAACAGTGTGATGCGCTGTGAAATGGCGACGGGAGCCTGTACGCGCTTAACGCCACGCAGCGATCATGCGCCATCCGGTGATGCAGTGGTCTGGTCGCCGGATGGAGAAAAGATCGCTTATATGCGGGAAGTGGACGGCTGGCGGCAGCTGTTTTGCGTCAGTGCGGCTGCGCGGGCATAGACGCGGCGGTCGCCAGGCTGGCTTGCGTGCCGGCCATTTTTTCGCTCTGCATCACGCGCTCGTGAATCGAATCCTTACTTTTATCGTCGTCAGAACGGAAGTAATCCCACGGCAGCAGCACGGTGTCCATCACCGCTGAGAACGGGAGATCGATCAGCGCCAGCGGCTTGATCGCCCAGCTGGTGTTGTCGTCAGTGATCATCTCTGCGCTGGCGCGCGTGCCGGGATAGTAGCCCTGACTGGCGCCAGTGTGAGACATAACGCTGGAGCAACCTGAAGTAACAAAGGTACTGCAAACCAGCACAGCTGTGAGTGGAAAGCGTTTCATCATATTCATCATCATCATCCCTTCAGTCATGGCATGGCCCTGGCTGGAGTGTGTCACCTGACGTTAAGCAAAGCTCTGTGGCTGCGTCTTGGATCTCAGGCGATTGGTCCCCTGAGTGTATGTCATATCGTCAGATTTGCTTTAAAAAAATACGCATCAGCCCTTGAAAGCGACCAGGCTGCACCCACTTTTAAGGAACGGTCTTGTTGCTGTTGCCGGAAGGGACAGCAACGGACTGCACAACCTGTCCATGGTGGAAGGTTGCCTAAACTTGCTGAATATCAGGAGTCTTATTATGCGTAACTTTGATCTCACCCCACTTTATCGTTCTGCCATTGGTTTCGATCGCCTGTTTAACCTGCTTGAGTCCAACCAAAACCAGGCCAATGGTGGCTACCCTCCGTATAACGTTGAGCTGGTGGATGAGAATTTCTACCGTATCACCATTGCCGTGGCGGGCTTTGCCCAGAGCGAGTTAGATATCACCTCGCATGACAACGTGCTGGTGGTGCGTGGCGCACATCCTGAAGAGCAGCCGGAGCGTAAATACCTGTATCAGGGTATCGCCGAGCGCAACTTCGAGCGCAAATTCCAGCTGGCCGATCACATCACGGTGCGCGATGCGCGTCTGGAAAATGGTCTGCTGAGCATCGATCTGATTCGCATTGTCCCGGAAGAGGCGAAACCGCGTCGTATCGAAATTCTGTAATCAGGATGTGAGTTAAAAAAACGCCGCTGAAAAGCGGCGTTTTTGTTTAGGTGCGCACCAATAATCGCTGACTCACCATGCCGCCAAACACATTCACCAGCAGGCCGAGGATGATCACTGAAACGCCGATCATCTGCTGAATCGACAAGGTTTCACCGAGAATCAGCGCCGCACTGAGAATCCCCACCACCGGCACCAGCAGCGACAGCGGTGCCACGCGCCAGGTTTCATAGCGGCTCAGCAAATTACCCCATATCGCGTAGCCGACAATGGTGGCGATAAAGGCGAGATAGATCAGCGCCAACACCGTTTGCAGTGAAATGTGCAGCAGGCTGGTGACAATCGCCGCTTCGCCATCGAACAGCCATGAGCAGGCAAAGAACGGCACGATCGGCACCAGCGCACTCCACACCACCAGCGACATCACCGGCACTTTGCGGTTACGCAAAATGATTTTGTTGGTGATATTGCCGAGGCCCCACGACAGCGCCGCAGCCAGCGTCAGCATCATGGTAGTGAGCGTAATGCCCGCTGTGGTTTGGCCTGCCATGCCTGCGGTTGCCAGCATAAACATGCCGAGCGTCGCCACCAAAATGCCGACTACATGATTCCAGCGTAACTTCTCCGCCAGGAACAGCGCCCCCAACAGCAGCGTGAAGAAGGCCTGCGCCTGTAACACCAGCGACGCCAATCCTGCCGGCATGCCCAGCTTGATGGCGAGGAACAGAAAGGCGAACTGGCCAAAGCTGATGGTCATGCCGTAGACGATCAGCCAGCGCAGCGGAATCGCCGGACGCTTCACAAACAAGATTGCCGGAAACGCCACCAGGCTAAACCGCAATCCCGCCAGTAAAAAAGGCGGCATATCCTGCAGGCCCAGCTTAATCACCACAAAATTCACGCCCCACGCCACCACAACCAGCAGGGCTAACAACATATCTTTCACTGACATACACAGTCCTTACTGCCGCGATCAGGCGGTTGCCGTCACCGGTGTTGCGATCTCGGCACAACATTCATCACCGACAACCTTAAAGAAGTCATCCACCTGTAAAGCCACGGAGCGATCCAGTGCCCCGGCGTTAAACCACAGCGTGCCGACGTCGCGCAGGCGCACATCGACGCGCAGCGCCAGCCGATCATCAAAACTAAACGGCGGCACCGCGCCCATCACGCACTGGGTTAACTCCTGCGCTTTCTCTGGCGCCGCAAAGCTCGACTTCTTGCCGCCAATGGCGCGTGCGGCGCTTTTGAAGTTGATCTTGCAGTCGCCCGGCACAATCGCCAGCAGATAGCGCGCATCCGCGCCATCCGGCATCGTCACCTCCAGCACCATCGCTTTGGCCGCCTGATTGAGATCGTTACCGCGAATCTCGCTAATCAGGTCGGTCTGGCCGATGGCTTCATGCTCCACCACACGATAACGCGCCTGATGGTGATCCAGCAGGGCCGCTACTTTTTCATAGGTATTCATGTTCGTCTCCTCGTCGAAAACCTGGCGTTAACTCCAGGCGATGGCGTGTTTCATTTTTTTGTCGGTCAGGCCAAAGAAGAAGCCCATGGTGATGCGCGTGTCGCCTTCCACGCGATCAATTTCGTGATAAAACGCCGGGTTAAACAGATAGATATCGCCACTGCGCGGTGAGAACTCGCACACCTCGCTGTGCTCGATGACGCCGGTTTGATAACCCAATTCGCCCGGCGTTTTGTACCATTCATCCACCGGCTGCCACTTCTTGTTGAAGATGCGCAGCGCGCCGCCGGCGTTGCACTCCTGCAAACAAACCACGCAACTCAGCTGGTGCAAGATGCGGGTCACCGCCAATCCGCTGCCGGCGGCATCGCGCACGATGTTGTCGTTATGCAGGGGATTGGCGACGCCGTCAGCGTGGAAGCGCACAATCGAACCGGCGTAATCGCCCAGCTCGGGCTCATTAGCGGTTTGCAGGCTTTCCAGGCGCAGCGCGTGCTGCACCCAGTTGTAGATCTGATCGCGCAGGCAGTGCAGCGACGACGGCAGCGCGTGCTGAATATCGCGCAGCTCGGTGAAGTAGTTTTCCGGCGCGGCGGTGTGCTTCGCCAGATAAGGGCCGAGCGTGGTCAGCGCGCCGTTTGGATAGTGCGATACCCGCACCTGTTCGCGGCACTGCTGCAAATCCTCCACCACCGCTGCGCGCACGTCCGGCTTGAGGAAGTTACGTAACACCAGCAGCGGCACGCGCGCCGTCACGATGTCATCCAGCCAGGTGCTCTCCACAAACATGTTTGGATGAATAACGCGGATCTGATTGAATATCGCCATGTTGATCACTCCCCAATTGGAAATTCATGAAGTTCATGGTTGTTCATACGACGCCATTCAGACGCCGTGCCCAGTGCTGAAATAGGTTCAGAAGAGATGAAAGTGGTGTCGTTTTTCTGTAAGCGGTGCAGCGTGAAATAGTTGGGATAGGGCGTGTCGTCGGGATGCCATTGCCACGCCCAGGCTTTATCGCGGGTGACAAAAATGGCGTTGGCCGAACTGCCGCCCGGCGCGACCTGCGCCATCTTGTCGCGCAGATAATCGCGGGTGAAATCGGCGGGCGTGGCGCGATCCACCATATATTCGAGATACTCCGCGGAATCGAAACGCGACTCCGCCATGCCCAATTGCTGATAAACGGTGGGCAAAAAACCGTTATGCATCATGTACCACTGCGTGTCGCCGCTGGTGCGCCACAGCGGATGGGAAAATTCGATACCGTGATTTTTGCTCAGCGTGGCGTGGCGCACATGTACCGCCAGAAAGCGGCCGCGCAGGCGATCAACATCAATGGTCGGCAGCGCATCGGCGAACGTGCCGGTGCCGTGCAGCGTGCGAATGTGCCCTTGCTCCAGCCATAAACAGCCCCAACCGTTGGGATGCTGTTTAATCGGACCTTCGTGCGTGGCGGTTTCGCCGCAGCTCATGGCACGCGCGGCGTCCAGCACTGCGGCGGCATCAAATTGGCCGTGCGCCACAATCATTCTGCACATAGTAAATCTCTCCGAATGGTGAGCGATGAGGCCTCAAGGATCTGATGGAACACCGCCAGAATGTCGTCGCGGCTGGTCGCTGCGAGGCGCAAGGTGGCGAGAATGCCGGCGTGGCGGGTTAAATCGGCATACAGCGAAGAGCGTGGCGAAACTGCTAGCGCGGGCAGATTGAGCGGCGGCAACAGCTGACCGCGCTGGTGCTGTGCGATCCAGCGCTCAGCTGCGTCATACTGCAGGCGCTGACGCAAACGCACGCGGCCCACTGCCTGCGGCTGCGCCGGAAAATGCAGCGGCGGCATGCCGTGACCGGCTTCGATGTGGAACGCCACTTCCGCCCAGTTGATGTCGGTGACTTCCTGCACCAGATTCACCACGCCCATGCCGGAAAGGCGGAAGCCCATTTCAAGGAAATGCGGTTCGCCGTTGACCAAAATGAAGTCGATGTGAAATGCGCCCTGACGATAGCCGAAGGTTTCACAGCAGAAGCTCATCAGGCTGCTAAAGCTGGCGGGCAGTTGCTGCGCGGCGACCGCCACATGGCCGGATTCGTAAAAACTGACGCAGCCGTCGGCATCGCTATGGTGTTCGATCACCTTTTGGCAGCAGGTCAGCGCCACCGCATGGCCGTTCGCCACCACGCCTTGCAGCGAATACTCATCGCCCGCCAGCCAGCTCTCGACGATAAAACCGCTGAAGCTGCGCCCGCCGTAATTCATGGTGTCGACCAGCTTGCCGATCACCGCATCAAGCTGGCTGGCCTGTTTCACCAGCCAGACGCCAAGACCGCCGCCGCCGTCAACCGGCTTGATCACGCAGGGATAGAGCAACGCGTCTCGCGCATCCCGAATGCTGAGCGGCGAGGCAAAAAAGCGAAACTCCGGCTGCGGAAAGCGCTGCCAGGCTTTGCGCAACGCCATACGCTGCGCGTACTTATCCGGCGGAATAAAGCTGGCACCGGCGTCGGGCCCCGCCAGCAGTTCGCGTACGCGACCGGCGCTGGCGTTGTAAGCTTCAAAGCCCGCCAGCACCACGTGAGGATGCTCCATCAACCCGGCATGCAAACAGGCTTGCAGTACATCCCACGGATTTTCCGGGCGATCGAGCCGCACAATCAGATCGAACGGCAACGGGATGCTCAGCGATTGGTAATCGACGAAATCGCCCATCTCCGCCAGTACGGTAAAGTAGCCGTCGCGTTTGGCCACCGCGCAGTAAGGATTTTGTCCGTCGCGGGTGGCACCAATCTGCAGGAAAATCTTTCTCATCGCGTTGCCTTACCGGGTTAACGCCCGGAGATCACTTCAGTGACGACGTCGTGCATGACCCCGTTATTCACCTGAATCACTGCTTTGTGCGGGTCAAAACGCAGCACGCGCGAAAGCGCATCGCCGCGCTGATCGTCCAGCAGTGAACTCACCTGCTTGCTACGCCAGCAGTGACGCATCTGCGCCACGGTCAAACCAGAGCGTTGCTCCAGCTGCTGCGCCAGCCCCAGGTCGTCGCTTTCGCCGCGCAGCAAGGCGCGCACCGCCGCTTCGTCCGGCGCATCGACTAGCTGCTGCAGCCAGCTTTTCAGCTGATTGCCTTCGGCGATAAACGGCGAATAGATCATGCAAACCAGTTGGGTTTCATTGAGGCCAAATGCCTGTTCGGCGAACTGCGCGGCACGCTGGCGGGCGCGCTTAATCGCTTCATCGTCCTGATAACGTGCCGCCATCTCATCAATCAGCTGCGGCGGGAAATCTTTTTTCACCATCAGCCCGAGCGCAAAGCGCACATATTCGCGAATGCCTTCGGCGTAGCTGCGCTGCAACAGCGTCTCCGCACGCAGACCGCGAATATGTGCCATTAACGTCGGGTTCCCGCAGTCCGATTCGGAGAAGCTGAACATCAGTTCATCAAAGCGGAAATGCATAAATTCAGTCAGCAGCGCCCAGTGCGCGCCCGCTTCATAGGCGGTGTCCTGATAGATATTGAAGAACAGCGGATCGCGTTCCAGCTGCCAGGTAATGCGGTGCGCGGGCGTCACCTGATCGGCACCGTAGATATCGGCGAAATAGCGCTCGGCCACGCCATCCAGCGTCTGCAGGAAGCCGCTAAAGCCGCGCGATTTATCCGCCACCGGAGCCGTAAACAGCCGTGAAAGGTGGCGCGCCCACGCCAGATAAGCGGTTTGTTCCTGCGGCGAATCGCCGGTGATGATCACATCAACGCCGCCGTCGTAATGCGCCGCCAGGCCAAACGAGTTCACCATGCTGAGATTACAGGCGTTACAAAACGTCGAGCGCGCATCGGCGCGGAAGCGATGGCCATTCATCAGCACATCGTTGCGATTCTGCTGGCGCACGCTGTCTGGCATCGGTAAATGGCGATCGAAGTGGCGGATTTGCAGGCCGTCAGTCACCAGACATTCGGTAAAGTCATCATCGTGGATGTGCAACGCGCGATACACGCGATCGATATTCTCCATTACGCTGTCGTTCATTGCTGCATGGCGATTGGTGCTGATGCGCAGCTGAAAGGTGCTGCCATGTTGCTGCCAGATCAGCCCCTGAATGTAGCGCACGTACGCCACCATATAGCTGCTGTCTTTGCCGCCGCCGTAGGCCAGCAGCACGCGGTTATTCTCCGGGTGAGTGGCATCCGGGAGCGCGGCAAGTAAACGGCGTGAACAGTGTTGCGCGGAATCAATAATCGTGGGGGTGAGATATCCACTAATCTCTCGCATCAGGGTGGACAGATTATTCATTTTTCACTTCATCCTTTGGCTAAAAAGTCGCTGCTGCCGTGCTGGCGGCATCAGACGGGAAATGGGCCACGAAGGTGCTACGGAATGAATGCCTTAAAGACGATTGCGCGGGTTATCAATTAACTAATGCAGCCTAAAGTACTTTGAATGTAATCTGGTGAAAACGCACAGATCCGGACGAAATAGGGTGGAACAGATGGCGGGTGAAACGGAACAGGGCAGTCGTTACCGTCAAATCGCAGAGCAGATAAAACAAGCCATTCACAGCGGCTCGCTGCCGCCCGACAGCCGTTTACCGTCGGTGCGCACGCTGGCGACGCAGTACAGCGTCAGCATGACCACCGCGCTGAAAACATTACGCACGCTTGAGGATGAGCACTACGCGGTGGCGCGTCCCAAGTCCGGTTTTTTTGTCGCACCGCGGCCTGTTAATAAAACCTTTCCCACGCTCATTAACGAGCAAGCGCGCGAAGTGGCGCCGCTCGACGAGCAGACCGAGCTGCATCTGGCGATGCTCGGTTCAGACTGCCGCGTGCGGCTGGATCTGGCCAACGGCGACCTTTCACTCTATCCGGTGAAGAAGATTGGTTTGCTGATGCGCCAGATGGGTTACAGCAAACCGGCGCTGCTGGGGAATACCGTAAAAGGCACCGGCTACGCGCCGCTGAAAAATGAAATTGCACGCCGCGCGGTGGATTATGGCTGCAATATCAATGCGGATGACATCCTGATCACCAACGGCTGCATCGAAGCGATTTCGCTGGCGCTACGCGCCACCACGCGGCCCGGCGATATCGTCGCGGTGGAATCGCCGTGCTATTTCGTGTTGCTG
The DNA here is from genome assembly GCF_028048155.1 of Pantoea leporis. NCBI lineage: Bacteria > Pseudomonadati > Pseudomonadota > Gammaproteobacteria > Enterobacterales > Erwiniaceae > Pantoea > Pantoea leporis. The sequence goes on along the minus strand of NZ_JALMEU010000005.1, from coordinate 235,850 downwards.
CAGATGCTGCATAACCTCAATCTGCGGGTGATTGAGGTGGAAGCGGGGCCGGAAGGTTACGTCAATGTGGAGAAACTCACTTCACTGTTCCAGCGCAAAGCGGTGCAGGCGTATCTCACCATCAACAACATCAATAATCCGCTCGGCAAAAGCATTCCCAACGAGCAGAAAGCCTATATCGCGCGTCAGGCCGACGAGAACGATGTGGTGATCATTGAGGATGATATCTTCGGTGATACCGCGTTTGGCGAGCGCCGTCCGTTCCCGATGCGTGCCTTCAGCCCGAACGCTATTTTGTGCAGCGGCTTCTCGAAAACGGTTGCGCCGGGCATTCGCATTGGCTGGGTGCACAGCAGCAACTACATGCGCAAAATCGCCTCGCTGAAATACACCACCAGCATGGGCACGTCGGTGTTGTCTCAAGCAGCGATTGCCGAACTGCTGCGCAGCGGCGGCTATGATGCGCATCTGCGTAAGCTACGGCGCGAGTTGAAGAATCAAATCCAGCATATGCGTCAGGCGGTGCTGCGCTACTTCCCGCCGGGCACGCGGGTGTCTGATCCTGAAGGCGGCTATGTGTTATGGGTGGAAATGCCGATCGGTGCGCTGAATGTGCGCGCGCTGTTTCTCAAGGCGCGCAACGCGGGTATCGGTATCGCGCCGGGCCACATTTTCGCTACCGATCACCGCTACGATCACTGTTTTCGACTCAATGCCGGTTTTGGCTGGAATGCCGAAGTGGAGCAGGCGATTCAGCAGCTGGCGCAGTGGTGCCAGCTATCTATAACGCAGGGATAACGTAATAAATTGCGCCGCTACGGAATGTGCACACAATCGTAGCGGCGCGATTCATCGCGCGACGTTGAAGCTTTAATTCTTAAACGCGGCTTCCAGCTCTTCCGCCAATATCTGCACCGCGCGCTCAATCTTCTCTGCATCCGGCACATAGTTCATGCGCATGCATTGATGGGTGTGTGGCCATTCATGTTCCAGCCCGGGGAAGAAGAAGTGGCCGGGCACCATCAGCACGCCGCGCGCTTTCAGGCGCTGATACAGCATTTCGGTGCTGATCGGCAGATCGCGGAACCACAGCCAGAGGAAAATCGCGCCTTCAGGTTTATGAATCAGGCAGCGATCTTCCGGCAAATAGCGGCGCAGAATCGCAATCGTCTCGCTGACTTTGGCCTGATAGAACGGCTTAATCACCTCTTGCGATAGTCGCAGCAAATCGCCGCGTACAATCATCTCATTAGCAATCGCAGGACCGATGCTGCCCGGTGCCAGGCTAATTATGCCGTTCATGTTGCCAATGGCGGTGATAGTGCTCTCATCGGCGACGATAATGCCGCAACGTGCGCCGGGCAGGCCGAGTTTCGACAGGCTCATGCACAGAATGGTATTGGGATTCCACAGCGGGCGCGCTTCGCTAAAGATGATGCCGGGGAACGGCACGCCGTACGCGTTATCAATCAGCAGCGGTACGCCGTGCTGCTGCGCCAGCGCATCCAGCTGCAGCAGTTCATCATCGGTGATCACGTTGCCGGTTGGGTTGGTCGGGCGTGAAACGCAGATCAGGCCGACATCGTCATTCAGCGGCAAATGGTCGAAATCAACGTGATATTTGAACTGGCCTTCCGGCAGCAGCTCAATGTTTGGCTTGGCGGAGACAAACAGATCCTCTTCCAGGCCGGCATCGGCGTAGCCGAGATATTCCGGTGCCAGCGGGAACAGCACGCGCTTTTTGCTGCCGTCGGCGCGACGTCCGGCGAACAAGTTGAAGAGATAGAAAAACGCACTCTGGCTGCCGTTGGTCAGCGCGATGTTTTGCGCGGTTAATGGCCAGCCAAGTTCCTCACGCAGCATCTTCGCCAGCGCATCCAGCAGCAGCGCTTTGCCGCGCGGACCATCGTAGTTGCACAGCGCTTCGCTCAGTTTGCCGTCCTGATGCATCTGCATCAGCAACTGGTTGAAATAGTCATTCATCGCCGGGATCTGCGCCGGATTACCGCCGCCAAGCATGATGGTGCCGGGCGTGCGCAGGCCTTCACCCATGTCTTCCATCAGACGTGAGATGCCGGAGTGTTGAGTAAATTTGTCGCCGAACTGAGAAAAGGACATAGGAAGTTAAAACGTTGTGAAATCGAATGGGGAACCACCATAGCGCCCGCCGCTGGCAGGCGCAATGGATAAAGCAGCAAGCTTAGCCTTGTATCTGCGGGTTAACGCAGTTTTTCTCGACTTTACCGCTCAGGGCGGCGATCAGGTTATCTACCGCGTCGCGCGCCATGCCGTAACGGGTTTCATGGGTGGCGGAACCGATGTGCGGCAGCGCGACCACGTTCGGCAGCGTCAAAATTTCGGCATCGGCAGGCACCGGCTCAACTTCGAACACATCCAGACCGGCGGCGTGGATAGTGCCGTCTTTCAGCGCCGCCGTCAGCGCCTGCTCATCCACCACCGGACCGCGACCGGCGTTGATCAGAATTGCACTTGGCTTCATCAACTTGAGCTGCGCCGCGCCAATCATATGGTGTGTCTGTTCGGTCAGCGGCAGGCTGATGCAGACAAAATCACTCTCTTTCAGCAAGGTTTCCAAATCGCAGGCATGCGCACCAAAGCGGGTTTCCGCCTCTTCATGCTGACGACGCGCGTTATAGAGAATGTTCATGCCGAAGCCAAAGTGCGCACGCTGCGCCAGCGCGAGGCCGATGCGGCCCATGCCGAGAATGCCGAGGGTTTTGTGGTGCACATCGATGCCGAAATGATCCGGGCCGATGCTCTTTTTCCACTCGCCGTTTTTGACCCACTTATCCAGCTCGGTCACGCGACGTGCGGTGCTCAGAACCAGCGCCATCATGGTATCGGCGACAGTCTCGGTCAGCACAGTTGGTGTATGCATCAGCAGCACTTTGCGTTGATTCAGCGCATCAACGTTGAAGTTATCGTAACCCACCGACACGGTGGAGCAGGCGCGCAGCGCGGGCATTTTTGCCAGCAGCTCGCCATCCACTTTGCCGCCAGAGCCGAGCAAACCTTGCGCCTGTTCGAACTGCGCCGCGTGTTTTTCGATAGTTTCCGGGGAAATGTCGTGCACTTCAGTGACGGTGAAATGGGCATCCAGTTTGGTGCGCAGGTCATCTGGCAGGCTCTTATAAAGAATCACAGCAGGTTTCATCTTTTGCTCCCTTTAAAATGTAGGGGAGGCGTTAAGGCCTCCCGAATCGATTACGCGTGCTTCGCCCCGTGAACGGGCGGCGGCGTTTTGTTCTGGGCTGGTTTGACGATCAACGTCAGCCAAACCGAAGCCAGCAGCGCAGCACCCATGAAAATGTAGGAGGCGGCAGGCGAACCGGTCGCGCCATTAAGATAGCCTACAATCCACGATCCGACGAAGGAACCCAGTGCGCCCATGCTGTTGATTAATGCCATCGCACCACCGGCGACGTTGCGCGGCAACATCTCCGGAATGATGGCGAAGAACGGACCATAAGGCGCATACATCGCCCCACCGGCAATCACCAGCAGCGTATACGACAGCCAGAAGTTGCTGGAACCCACCAGATACGAACCGAGGAACGCCAGCGCGCCAATCAGCAGCAGCGGCCAGACAAACAGTTTACGGTTCTGAGTTTTATCCGACGCCCACGACACCACGATCATCGCAATGGTCGCCACCAGATACGGCACCGCAGACAGCCAACCGGCTTCCACCATGCCCATCTGCGAACCGTTACGCAGAATGGACGGCAGCCACAGCACGAAACCGTACACGCCGATGCTCCAGGCAAAATATTGCAGGCACAGCAGGATCACGTTGCGATTACGGAACGCTTCACCGTAGTTACGTACCGCTTTAATCCCTTCCTGCTCTTTTTGCAGTTGCGCCTGCAGCGCGGCTTTCTCGCTTTCGCTCATCCATTTGGCCTGGGCAGGTTTGTCCTGCACCAGGAACCACCAGGCCACCGCCCAGATCACTGCCGGGATGCCTTCAATGATAAACATCTCGCGCCAGCCAAAGGACTCAATCAGATAGCCGGAAACCACCGACATCCACAGCACCGTCACCGGATTACCGAGGATCAGGAAGGTATTGGCGCGCGAACGTTCGGATTTGGTAAACCAGTTGCTGATATAGATCAGCATCGCCGGCATCACCGCCGCTTCCACCACGCCGAGCACAAAGCGGATCGCCGCCAGCATCGGAATGTTGCTGACCACACCGGTCAGCGAGGCGCAGCCGCCCCATAAAATCAGGCACCAGAAAATCAGCTTCTTCACGCTGCGACGTTCGGCGTACAGCGCGCCGGGAATCTGGAAGAAGAAGTAGCCGAGGAAGAACAGGGCGCCCAGCAGCGATGACATGCCTTTGGTGATGCCGAGATCGTCATTTATCCCTGCGGCAGAGGCGAAGCTAAAGTTCGCCCGGTCCAGATACGCCAGACTGTAGGTGATAAACACGATGGGCATGATAAACCACCAGCGTTTTGGCGCGATTGTCTGCGATTTCATGGGTGACTCCTCTGGTTGAGGTGGACGCATTCAGTGGATGCGTCTCGCGATATTGTTGTAGTGGGTACAGCTATTGGGTTTCGTACGGACCCGTAGCGGCGCAATTTATTGCGCTTCGGGCAGCGAAGCCGCTGCGAAAAGCGCGCGATGCATCGCGCCGCTACAGGATTGTGCTGTTATCAGTAATCGCCCAATGCCGCGCGCGTCGGCAGGCCTTCGCTGTCGCCAGCGACCTGAATCGCCAGCGAGCCGATCTTATTACCGCGCAGAATCGCCTGCGGCAGGGATTTGCCTTCCAGCAGAGCGCTGATCAGCCCAACCGCAAAGCCGTCGCCGGCACCCACGGTATCGACCACATTCTCGACGCGAATCGGTGCGATCTGGCCTTGCTGGCCGTCGGCGGTTTTGTACCAGGCGCCGTCGCCACCGGTTTTGATCACCACCGCTTTCACCCCTTTATCGAGGTAGAAATCGGCGATGGCTTCCGGCTGGCGGTAGCCGGTGAGAATCAAACCCTCTTTCTCGCCCGGCAGCACCCAATCGGCGTATTCCGCCAGATGATTGAGTTGCTTGCGCATCTCCTCTTCGCTGCGCCATAACACCGGACGCAGATTAGGATCGAAGGAGATGGTTTTGCCTCGCGCGCGCATCTCTTTTGCCGCGTGTTGCGCCAGGGCAAGCGAGCTGTCAGAGATTGCCGCCGCCACGCCGCTTAAATGCAGATGGCGCGCGCTGCCAAAGTAGTCGTCGTTGAAATCGTCGGGCGACAGATGGCTGGCGGCGGAGCCTTTGCGGAAATATTCGACTTCCGGATCGGAGCCGTCATCGACGCGGGATTTGAGCTGGAAGCCGGTGCGATAGCGCGCGTCCGTGGTGACGCAGCGGTGATCGACGCCCTCTTTTTCCAGCTGTTGCAGTGTGAAGCGACCAAAACTGTCGTCGCCGACGCGGCTCACCCAACCGACCTGCAAACCGAGGCGCGCCAGGCCAATCGCCACGTTGAGTTCGGCCCCAGCAATGCGTTTGACGAAGCCTTCTGCTGCGGCGAGATCGCCGGTTTGCTGGGCGATAAACATCGCCATCGCTTCACCAATCGTCACCACATCCAGCGTTTTTTGCGTCATCATCGGCTCCTTACGCTGCACGCAGCAGGTCAACGTAATGGCGAGTGACCGCCAGCAAATCCGCGCCTTCCAGCGGGAATTCGATGCCGCGCGGTGCGTCGGTTGGCAGCGCGTTAAGCAGCGTGCGCCAGCTATCGTCGGCCTGATCCAGCGCGATCGCGCGGAAGGTCGCGCCGTGTGGCACCGCCGCTTTAACGTGGATGTAGCTAACGTAGCGACTGAGTTGCGCGGCGGCCTGCAAACCGTCTTCGCCGGTCCACTGCCAGTTGCCCATATCGAAGGTCATATCCAGCGGCAATGCGGCATCGCAAGCCTGATGGAAGAAGCGCAGCATCGGCGCCAGTTTGCTGTCTGGCGTTTGATCGTTCTCAACCACCAGCGTCACCGTTGATGCTTTAAGTACATCAAGCAGCGCGCGCGCATCAAGTTCAACAAAATGGCCAAGCGCCACTTTCAGGCGCTGAGCGCCGATTTGTTCGGCTTCCTGCAGGAACTGCGCCAGACGCGGATTCAGCGCACCATCATCCAGCCACAACGCTTCCGGCACGGAATAGCTGGCGCTCAGCTGATGCTGGGAAATCGCATTGCCCAGCGCATGCAGCAGGCAGAGTTCATTTTCGTTGAACAGCTCGCGACGAATTTCGACGCCATCCGCGCCGGCCTGTTTGATCAGCGGCAACAGCGCGGCCTGGCCACCCAATTCCGCTACTTTCTGCGCGCCGTATGCGGCAGTTACAACAATAATTTCTGGTTTCATCACGTTTCTCCGGGCATGGCCACATCCCATTCGTTATAAAAAACCTAAATGGAACCGGTTCCAAAGGAAAGGCGCAGACCGTGAAATTATGATCATGCTCACGAAGTGAGCCATAAAAGGCCGGCTTAGCGCAGCGGCTGGCTGGAGCCGCGTACGATCAGTTCGCCGGAGAAAAGCTGTTCGCTGACCGATTGCTCGCTGCCCTCAATGCGCGCGATAACCTGCTCCAGCGCGGCGTAACCAATCTGCCAGGTGGGTTGCTTTAAGGTGGTGATGCCGACGCCTGCCAGCGCCGCCCATTCCAGTTCGTCAAAGCCCAGCAGGCCAATCGCTTCGCCCCAGCGCAGCGCAAGGCGCTGCAGCGCGCGCGCCACTTGCAAGGTCAGCGCGCCGTTGGCGGCGATCACCGCACAGCGTTTGTCGGGATGGCGCTGGTGGAATTCCCGCAGCTGTTTTTCCAGCGCGTCGGGCTGATGCAGCGCCACTTCGGCATTCTCTGCCGCAATCTCTGGCGCGTTTTTTACCGTGTCGTAGAAGGCGCGCAGACGTTCACGGCGCGTATTAACGCTGCCGAGCGGCTCGCTAAGGAAGAGCAGGGCTTGATAGCCGTTATCCAGCAAATGTTGGGTCGCAACCGTGGAGGCTTCAACGTTGTTGAGCCCCACCATATCGCAGGCGAAATCGGGGATTTTCCGGTCAATCAATACCATCGGCAGCATCGACTGTTGCAGGCGATTGAGCACTTCTTCATGCATGCCCACGGCATTAACCACAATGCCTTCCACCTGATAGCTGCTGAGCAGTTGCAGGTAATGTTGTTCGAGATCGACTTCGTTGTTGGTGTTACACATCAGCAGGGTAAAGCCCTGCGCACGACACGCCGCTTCGATGCCGCTCAGCACGTCAACCGAGTATGGATTGGTGATGTCGGCAATGATCAGGCCAATCAAACGCGTGCGGCCGCGTTTCAGTCCGCGCGCCATCTGGCTGGGACGATAGTTGAGTTCGGCGATGGCCTGTTCGATACGGGCTTTGAGATCGGGCGAGAGCAGATTCACTTCGCCATTCAGATAGCGGGAAACGCTGGTTTTACCGGTTTTTGCCGTACGGGCAACGTCACTGATTGTGGCTCGTGGCGGCCTGGTTTTCATTGCTTACACCTGCTGAAAAGAAACAGGCGAAGACTAACACAGCTCGCGCCAGGCGCAATCATTGCGCGTCAGAAGTGAGTCGCAGCACCGGCTGCCAGAGCGTTTGCAGATCGCCTGGCGGCACATCATCGAGCAGTTGCAGCACCATTTCGGCGATGCGCTCGCCAATGTGCTGCTGCGATGATTGCAGAATGGTGTTCACCGGCTGATCGACAATCGAATCGGGCGGCAATCCATCATACACATACAGCGGAATCGCCTGCGCGCCCTTAAGGCGGGCCGCCTGCTGCAGCGCAATCGCGGCACCTTCACCCAGCGTGCTGCAATCGGTGATGATCGCCTGCGGCGCGTCGCCGTGGGCCAGCCAGGCATTGGTTTGCTGATAGCCGGAGCGGCGCGTGGCGGGTAGCGCGGCCATCAGGGATTGATCGACCGGCGCCTGATGCTGAATCAGCGCATCAATGAAACCCTGGCGGCGATCGAGGATGTACGTTGCCGTTTCGTTACTGCCGAGATAAGCCAGACGCGGCCACCCTTGTTGCAGGCAGTGTTCTGCCGCCAGGAAGGTACCGGCGTGATTATCGTAATCAATCCACGCGTACGGCAGCGGCAGCTCGCTGCGGCCGAGCGTCAGGAAGCGGAAACCCTTCTGTTGCAAGCGTTGCAGTCGCGCATCCTGCGGCAGGGTGTGCGTTAAAATCAGCGCATCGATGGCGCCGCTGCGCAGCATGCGGATCAGCTTACGCTGTTGCCCTTGCGGTTTGTCAGGCAGCAACAACAAATCAATATCGTGCTGGGCGAGGCGTTGATCCAGCATCAGCAGCATTTGGCTGTAATAGCTGTCATTGAGCGAGGCGTGGCTGATGGGAAAGAGCAGACCGACCGCATTGGCGCGACCGGTTTTCAGGCGGCGGGCAGCGTCGTTGGGGCGATAGCCGCGCGCATTCGCTTCGTCTTCAATGCGTTTACGCGTGACGGCCGCTACATCGTCATAGCCATTTAGCGCCCGGCTCACGGTAGTAACAGAGAGGCCAAGGGTAGCGGCGATGGCTTTGAGTGACATGATAGCGTCCCACTGATCAATTTTTGATCACGCTAGCATAAAGGAAAAGGCGGCTCTATCGGTTACGAATTTTTTAGCTTTTTCTAACAAAGATGGTGTCAAAAGAGGCGAAAAAATGTGACAAAAGCCGATCTGTTCGTGCAGATCGGCTCTTTACTTTTAGCCCAGCGGGCTGAGGGTGATCTCAACGCGACGGTTCTGCGCTTTGCCGTCTTCGGTGCTATTGCTGGCAACCGGATTATCCGGGCCTAAACCCTGGGTGCGCAGACGGTTTTGCGCCACGCCTTGCAGAATCAGACCGCTGGCCACGCTGTCGGCGCGCTGCTGTGACAGGCGCATATTCAGCGCGCGCGTGCCGGTGCTGTCGGTGTAGCCCACCACATTCACGGCGGTTTTTGGATACTCTTTCAGCACCATCGCCACGCCGGTCAGGGTGTTGGCGCCCGCCGGTTTCAGGTTGCTGCTGTTGGAATCAAAGGTGACGTTATTCGGCATGTTGAGCACGATGTTGTCGCCCTGACGCGTCACGCTGACGCCGGTGCCGCGCATTTTGTCGCGCAGTTTCGCTTCCTGCACATCCATATAATAGCCCGCGCCGCCGCCCAGTGCGGCACCGGACGCCGCGCCAATCAACGCACCTTTACCGCGATCTTTCTTCGACGATGACAGCACGCCCACGCCCGCACCCAGCACCGCGCCCAAACCGGCGCCGATACCCGATTTGCCCGCCTGCGATTCGCCGGTATAGGGATTGGTGGTACAACCCGACAGCGCGAGGCTGCCGCTCAGTAACAAGGTCAGCGCCAAAATACGCTTATTCATGAAAAACCCCTCACAGATTTAAACGGGGAAAAGCCCCAAAACGGCACTATTATGCCGTTCAATTATGGGGAAATACGTGAGGGTCAGTCTTAATTTGTAAACTTTTGCTTTAAAGATTATCAGGATGGCAAAAACAGCTGGTTTGATGATCGTTAATTAAGCCGCAGGCCTGTAGAAATGAGTGGCAGGTTGTGGGGCCGACGAATTTAAAACCACGCTTCTTAAGTGCTTTCGACAGCGCAATGGCGGGCTCGGAGGTCGTTGGCGCGTCTTTGTAATTCGCGTAACGGTGCAAAATCGGCGTATGGTCGACAAAAGACCAGATAAAGCGTGAAAACTCCTCTCCGGTGGCTTCCAGCGCTAGCAAGGCACGCGCATTGTTGATGATCGCTTCCAGCTTGCCGCGATGGCGAATCAGTCCCGCATTTTGCATCAACCGTGCTATGTCGCTTTCATCCATCAACGCCACGGCTGCGGGATCAAATTCATGGAACGCGCGGCGGTAGTTTTCGCGTTTTTTCAGTACCGTAATCCATGAAAGTCCGGCCTGTTGGCCTTCAAGACAGACCATTTCAAATAAGACTCGCTTATCGGTTTGCGGCACGCCCCACTCTTTATCGTGGTACGCCAGATACAGTGGATCCTCAGTTACCCAGCCACAACGTTGCATTGCATCACTCCCTTAGCCTATGAAATAGCGGTAGTTCCCTTGACGAATGGCAAAAGCGATTAATAGTTATACAAGGGGCGCCGATATAGATCTTATAAAACCTAAACGCCCATCTCTTCCCGGCTCGTCAGGAGTCCTTCATGTTGCAGAAAAGTCAGCGGACAGGCCAGCATATAATCGCGCTGGCTTTTGGCAGTGTATGGCTATTTTTTCTGGCCGGGAATACCTATGCCTTTGATCAATCGAGCCAGAATAGCGCACCCGATTACAACGCCATACTTGCTGAAAAAATTTCCAGTAATCACCTGATGTTGACAGAAAACCCCGATGCAAACCTGTTTGACGCCGCGCTTAACTCGCCGAATGACTACGCGCTGGTGATGCACAGTGAAACCGCCAGCGTCGGCGCTACGCCTTTTGTTAATCGCTACTCTGCCGGTTGGTCGATGCCGATGAGTAAAGCGGTGAGCACCGGGCCGGTGGCGCAGTTTGCGGTAGATGATTCGACTTTGAGCTGTCCGAAGTGCGCAGGAGTGGATAGCAACAACGCCGAGCACATTGCCTCCGTTGGCTGGCGCGTGGATTCCAGCCTTAGTGGGATATCGCCGTGGGCGCAGGTGAGTTACAGCCATCTGGTAAATGAAGAGTTGCCATCGCCCACCCGCGAACGAGCCGAGGATATCAACGGACGGGAAAGCAATTGGGTGGATGTCAGCGTCGGCGCAAATATGCCGCTGGGGCAAAATATGGCGGCCTTTGCTTCTTTCGCGCAAACTGGCGCAGTGACCAGCGGCGAGCAGTTTATTTATAGCCTGGGCGTCAGCGCCAGCTTCCAATCGGCATAAAAAGAGAAGTGACAAAACCTGAGGTCCATATACTAAGCGCGCTAATCATTACTTTGGTCACAATATGCGCAACAATATTATTCTTATTAGCCGTGAAGTTACGGCCTTTCTCATCAGTGGATTGGTACTCGTTTTCTGTATGGCGATGGTCTACATCGACGTCAACTGGATGAACGATGCCCTGCACGAAACCTCCTTCACCGAAATCACCCAGGAGCTGATGCTCTTGCTCATCGCCACCTTCTATTTCCTCTCGGCCTGGCAGCGGCCATCACAACGCAGCGTGCTGATCCTGGTCGGCGGTTTTTACAGCTGCATGCTGATTCGTGAGATGGACTTCCTGTTCGATTTCATCAGGCACGGCGCATGGCTGTGGTTTGCGCTGGCGACGACGGCGGCCTGTCTGGCGATGGCCTTCCGCCAGCCGCGCCAAATCCTGCCCGGGCTGGCGTCGCTGGTTCAGCATCGCAGCTGGCAGATGATGGCCGCAGGTTTACTGGCTATTTTGGTGTTTTCGCGCCTGTTTGGCATGCATCAGCTGTGGGAACATCTGATGCTCGATGGTTATAACCGCGTGGTAAAAAACATGGCGGAAGAGGGCAGCGAGATGTTTGGCTACAGCCTGTGCCTGATCGCATCGGCTCGCTATCTTTGGCAAACCCGGCCGCAGCCTGTCGCGGTTCGGGTGCCGCACGCGTCACGCCATGTGGATCGCGCCGAACCGCTGACGATGCCACGCTAATCGCTGCGACCTTTTTGACGATCACTTGTCCTAAAACAGGTACACTTACCGCATAACGCCGGGCTGAATTTGCCGCCCGGCGCACCATGCTGGTTAACGTCAGGTTTCTTCATGTCAGTCAAAATCTTATCTTCAACGTTGGTGGGGCTGGATGGCTTCTGCCATGACCCGCTCGCCGTGCTGCAGCAGGCCGATAACGGCACGCTGGCGGTGCTGCATAACAATACGCCGGCGTTTTATGCGCTCACGCCGCAGCGTCTGGCGCAGCTGCTGGCGCTGGAAGCCGCCGCGCAGCAGCCCAATGATGTCACGCTGGATGAGAGTCTGTTTCAGACCGAAAGCGCGCCCATCGCCACGCCGGTGGGCAAGTTCGCGATGTATGAAGGCTGGCAGCCCGATAGCGATTTTCAGCGTCAGGCCGCCATCTGGGGCGTGGCGTTGAGTGAACCGGTTACCGCCGCCGAGCTGGCCACGTTTGTGGCGTACTGGCAGGCGGAAGGCCGTTTGTTCCATCATGTGCAGTGGCAGCAGAAGTTAGCGCGCAGCGTGCAGATGAATCGCGCCGCCAATGGCGGACAGCCAAAGCGCGATCTCACGCAAATCAGCAATACTGATTACGATATTCCCGATGGATTCCGAGGTGAGTAATGAAAACGCCGAACGATCTTTTTAGTCGCCTGAAAAAGATGATGCCGTCCGAAGTGCAGCCGAAATTCAAAAGCGGCGCGGAGCTGCTGGCCTGGAATCAGGAGCAGGGCCGTTTGCGCTCGGAAGCGATTGTGCGAGAAAACCGCGCGATGAAAATGCAGCGCATCATGGGGCGCTCGGGCATCCGCGAGCTGCACATGAACTGCTCGTTCGACAACTATCGCGTGGAAAATGATGGGCAGCGCAAAGCGCTGGCCATGGCGCGCGAATACGCCGCCGGATTTGAAAACAGCATCTCCAGTTTTGTTTTTTCCGGTCGTCCCGGCACCGGTAAAAACCACCTTGCCGCAGCGATTGGTAACGATCTGATTATTCGCGGTAAAAGCGTGCTGATTGTGACCGTGGCCGACTTGATGTCGAGCATGAAAGGCACTTTCAGCGGCGGCAGCGATTTAACTGAAGAGCGCCTGCTGCACGATCTCAGCCATGTGGATCTGCTGGTGATCGATGAGATCGGCATGCAGAGTGAATCGCGCTATGAAAAAGTGATCATCAATCAGATTGTTGATCGCCGCTCATCGTCGAAACGCCCAACGGGCATGTTATCGAACCTCGATCCCGCCGGTATGAATTCGCTGCTGGGTGAACGCGTGATGGACCGTATGCGCCTCGGCAACAGCTTGTGGGTGCGCTTTGACTGGGAAAGTTATCGCAGCCGTGTGCGCGGTGATGAGTATTGAGGAGTGCTATGAAAGCAGCCGGTAAAGGTCCAGCACTACTTCGCCTGAACAACCTGAAGCGGGTGATGATGCAACTGCGCACCACCCGCATCACCTCCCGCCAGGATCTGGCATTAGCGCTCGAGCTGAGCAAAAACACCGTTTCACTGATTGTCGATGATTTGCTGGAAGCCGGGCTGATCAATGAGCTCGGCCCGGTTAGCGTGGCGTCAGCGGGACGACCGAAAATCGAAATCTCGTTGCGCGCCGAAAAGCTGAAAAGCGCGGGCATCATGGTGGAGCGCCAGGCAATTCACTGGCGCGTGTGCGACTATTTCTCGCAGGTGATTGCCGAGCAAACCTGGCGCACCGAAACCAGCGATCCCGAGCAGTTGCTGCATGAGCTGGTGGAAGTGTGCCAGACCTTGCACGCGGCGCATCCCGAGCTGCTCGGCGTGGCGATTGGTTTCCCTGGCATCATCGATCCGCATCGCGGCTGGGTGCATTTTTCCGCGCATCTGGGCTGGCAGGATGTGGATGTGATGACCATTCTCAGCCACGAGATGCCGCTGCCGCTGCGCATCATGAATAACGTCAAAGCGGCGGCGCTGCTTTCGGTGCAGCAACTCGAACTGAATAAGTCGCAAAGCCATTTCTATCTGCGAATTTCTGAAGGATTAGGTGGCGCGCTGGTGGAACACGGCGAAGTGTTTACCGGCAGCAGCTGGACGGCGGGCGAGATCGGCCATCTTATCGTGCAACCCAACGGCGAACGCTGTAGCTGCGGTCGCTTAGGTTGTCTGGAAACGCTGGTGAGCAAACCGGCCATTCAGCAGCAGCTGGCAAAACGCAAACCGGGCCTGCGCTGGCAGAATGGCGAGAGCGAACCGGAAATCCTGAAAGAGGTGATGACGCAGGCGGGCACCCACTTGGGCAACGCGTTGAGTCAGGTGATGCAGCTGGTGAATCCGGCCAGCATCATTATTGATGGGCCGTGGAATGCGCAGCCAGCGTTTGTGCAGGCGGTGCAGCAGGCGGCGCAGGCCGGTGCGCTGGCCTTTACCTTCGCCCATACCGCGCTGCATTTCCTGCCGCTGCGTATCGATCCGGCCAACGGCTTAGCGCTGGCGGTGATTGAGCAGTACGAACGCCTGAGTTAACAAGGGCGCCATAAAGGGCGCCCTGCAGATCCCTATCCTTACCGATTAATGCCGTGGAATATCAAATGATTCGCTCGCCTTCACGGTGGACGTCGTCTCCGGCAACTCTGCTTCGACGTTAAATTTACGCAGCACCAGCGCATGAATCTTCTCAAGCGACACGCCGGCCGTTTCTGGCAGATAGCGGAAGGTGAAGAAGTACATACCCAGCGAGAAGATTGCGAACAGCAACAGCGGGAAGCCACCGTGGAACATATCCAGCAGCATCGGGCTGCTGTTCATGATCGGGAAGGTGCTGCTGATAACAAAGTTGGCCATCGACATCGCGCAGATGGAAATCCCCACGCAAATCGAACGAATCTCGGTTGGGAACACTTCGCCCAATACCGTCCAGACGATCTGCCCCCACGTCATACCAAAGAAAATCATGTAAGCGAACAGGCCAATAACCGCCAGCATACCCGGCAAGTGGTAATAGAAGGCGATGAAGGAGTAGGTCAGGCACACGCAAGAGGTGATTGCGCCCAGCAGCAGCAGCTTACGACGACCGACTTTATCGATCAGCATCATCCCCGCCAGCACGCCAATAAACTGACAAATCGACAGCCAGAAGGTTTGCAGCAGCGCTGAGTCAGTGCTGCCCGCGACGTTTTTCAGCAAGGTTGGTCCGAAGTACTGAATGACGTTGATACCGCTGATCTGGTTACCCACCGCCAAACCGATGCCGACAATCAGCAATGGAATGGTGGTTTTATCCAGACGCAGACGCGATTTGTGCTGCTGCGCGGTTTTATCAGAAAACGAATGTTTGATTTCGTTGAACACGCTTTCGGCATGTTCGCGGTTAGAGATTTTGGTCAGCGTATCCAGCGCTTCATCGTACTTGCCTTTCAGCACGTTCCAGCGCGGTGATTCCGGGATAAAGGCGATGAACAAAATAAACAGCGCGCACGGCACCAGCGCGGTGGCGAGGATGTAGCGCCAGCCCATGTTGATCATCACATCCGGTAAGGTGGATTTGGTGATGAAGTAGTTGGTCAGCAACACTACCGATTGTCCGCCGACGCAGCACACCGCATAGAGCGCGGTGGTACGGCCACGAAACTTCGAAGGCGACAGCTCGGCCAGATAGATAGGCGAAATTACCGACGCCAGGCCAATCGCTAATCCGCCAATCATGCGGAAGATGACGAACACGGTGAAGTTATGCGCCAGCGCCGTGCCGATCACCGAAACGGTAAACAGCAGGGCGGTGATGGCGAGGGATTTTTTACGTCCCAGCTTGTCACTGAGGCGCGGTGCCATAAAGCAGCCGATCAAACTGCCGAGCAGGATATTGGAAACGGCCCAGCCGGTTTCAGCGGGCGTTAACTGGAAATATTCACTTAAGGGTTCGATTGCACCGGAGATAATGGAAGAGTCATATCCCATCAGCAGACCGCCGAATGCCGCGACAGTACAGCAGAGAATGACATACTTCATGTTGTAGCGTTTTTGCCTGGTATCCATTGTTATAGCCCCTTGTCTCTACGGCCTGAACGTTACTTGTCCAGAAAGAGGGTGGTGTAGGTTTCGATGTTCAACTTTTATTCACGCGAGGTCTTCGTGTTGGAATATATGTTCTAAATGATGGTATTTGGATCATTTTTTCCGAAAAGTGTGAAGGGGGTGGCGAAAATTGCCGTATAAGTCGTCAGGAGTATGCTTATAGCCCAATGAAATGATAGGTTTTTCATCAACTCACTCTGTAAGGGCATTGCACAATTTGCTTTTTATTGGAATTTTCATTCTGTTGAATACGCGGGTTTACCGGGTTTATTTCACCCGACGGAGCGCACGGGTGCGTTTCATTTTTTAACAGGCAACGGGCATAATACGTTGATTATCAGCCCCTCTTTGCGGACGCCGTAATGAAAACGCAGCGCATCACTCTGGACGATATTGCTACCCTGGCGGGCGTCACCAAAATGACGGTAAGTCGCTATCTGCGCACGCCGGAAAAGGTCAAAACGGAAACGGCGGAGAAAATCGCCAGCGTGATTGCCGAAATTGGCTACGTCGCGGATAGCGAAAATGTCTCAGCGACCAAACAGAACCCACCGCGCATCGGCGTGTTAATTCCTTCTTTTAATAATCAAATCTTTGCCGACTTGCTGGCGGGTATTGAATCGGTGACCAGCGCGCACGGTTATCAAACGCTGGTGGTCAATTACGACTACAACGCCCAGCGTGAAGAGGAGCAGATCGCCACGGTGCTGGCCTTTAACATCAAAGGGCTGATCCTGACCGAATCTGTGCACACTGTGCGCGCAGAAAAATACCTAAACGCCGCCAACATTCCGGTGGCGGAAGTGATGGGGCTGACCGAGGCGCGTGGACGCATCAATGTGGGTTTCGACAACTATCGCGCCGGCTACGACATGACGGCGATGCTGCTGGCCAGCGGCAAACAGCGCGTTATCTATTTTGGTTCGATGTCCGATCGTCGTGATGAGCAACGCTACGCCGGTTATCGCGATGCGGTTGAAGCGGCCGGGTTGCCTGCGGGCCGGATTGTGCCGAACAAGGTCTCTTCGGTATCGATTGGCACCGGCATGATGACGCTGGCGCGCCAGCTCTATCCGGAGATGGATGCGATTCTTTGTACCAATGACGATCTGGCGGTTGGCGTACTGCAGGAGTGTCAGGCGGCGCGCATTGCCGTGCCACAAGCGATGGCGATTGCCGGTTTTCACGGGCTGGAAATTGGTCAGGCAACCACGCCACGCTTAGCTAGCGTGATCACGCCGCGCTTTGAGATGGGAAAAGTGGCGACGGAGATCATCCTGAAAAAGGTCAACCAGCAGCCCACCATCGAGCAGGTCGACCTGCATTATCGCCTTTCAATGGGCGCGACCATTTAAATCACGGCGCATAGCGCAGATGAAGCAGCGGAAAAGGATTTCCCTGACCATCCAGCGGCGAGCGGCCGGTGATAACAAATCCCTGATGCTGATAGAAACCTAGCGCCTGCGGATTCTGCTCGTTCACATCCAGTTCGGTGACATTCATTTGTTCGATGGCGAAGCGCAGTAGCTGTTTGCCTATGCCGAGACCAAACACTTGCGGCGCGACAAACAGCATCTCCAGCCGATTATCCGCCACGCCGAGAAAACCGACGATGTTCTGTTGTTCATCGCGATAAACACGCAGCTCAACCATCGGCAAATATTGCTCGCGCACCAACGGGCGCAGAGCGCGGATATCCGCATCTTGCAGGAAATGATGCGTCGCCCGCACCGAGGCTTCCCATACCGTGGTTATCGCCTCGAAATCGCTCCTCTGCGCGGGGTAAATTCCTTTCATGGTGTTCTCCTTGATATTTTCGTGTCATATCCGTAAACGCTGATGATTAAGCTTTTGACTCGATGATAGCGCGATAAATTGTTGCCACTTCACTCCTTTGTTAGAGTGTGGTGAATTTTAGAGGAATGATTTATGCCGCGCGATAATCGCTTGTCCCGCTCGTTGCACGCACTGATACATCTGGATCGGCACGTTAAACGCGCCACTTCAGAAACGATGGCTAAAATGTTGGGCACTAATGCGGTGGTGGTGCGCAGGATGATGTCCGGCCTGCGTGATAAAGGGTATGTGGTGTCAGAAAAAGGGCACGGTGGTGGATGGGAGCTGCGTGTGGGGTTAACGGAAATATCCCTGCTGGATGTTTATCAGGCAATCGGCGCACCAGCGCTGTTTAGCATTGGTCCGGCTGCGGAGCCCTCGCCTTGTCTGGTTGAGCATGCCGTTGATGCGCAACTCGATCAAACCCTTAGCGAAGCGGAAGCGCTGTTGTTGAAGCGCTTTAGCCAAATTACTGTTGCCGATATTAGTGACGATTATCTGAGTAAAATGGCTAAACTTGGCCTCCCGTCCAACACCTTCCCTAAATGCAGTGAATAACCGATTTTTCCCGGTTATTCATCACATCGGTTAATCCTGTTTTTGTAAGGTGATTTGTGCTTCATGCTTCATGACGTGCGTAGTAATGGCCGCCTGGAAAACCTTAAACATCAAACCATTAATAAAGGTTGTTAGCGTGAGGGTGATAAATGCTGTCATCAGCCAGTCAGCAATTGCCATTCCGCTATGTAATAAATCAGGGTGATAAACCACCATGCCGAAAAATACCACCCAGTGGCTCATGCAATAGAAGCAATGAAACAAGTGACCAAATAATGCGTTCTTTTTAGCGGTCCATGCGCGTAATCCCGCGAATAGCTCAGTTTGGGTAATTGTCATGGAAATACTGGCCGATGCCAGTGCGATCGCCAGGCATATTGACAGGTTCGATATTATTAAGCTGCTCATACATTCTCCTTTTCATCTCAAAGTATCATTTCATGTAACTAACAATATTACATGATGCATTTGGCTACAAGATGCCGAAGAGTCCTAGCTGTAGGAACAGCCATAAATTGGCGAGTTATCGTTATTTATTGGCTTTTGACCATCACATAGCCAGTGAGCGTCTTCTTATAATGCTTATCAGTTAATCGCTGACACCGAAATTTCAGAGCGCACTGATCGTAGCGGCGCAATTTATTGCGCGATAAATCGCGCCGCTACGGGATGTGCGACGATTTATCGGTATCACGGTATTCATTTCGACATCAGGAGGAAAGATGGATATGCACGCCGCCTTTATGCAGCAACTGATGCTCTGGATTGAGGACAACATTGAACAGAAACTCATTCTGGAAACCGTGGCGCGCCGCGCCGGCTATTCGCAGTGGCATCTGCAGCGACTGTTTCGCAGTTACACCGGCGTCGCGCTGGGTACCTATATTCGCGAGCGCAAGTTAACGGCTTCGGTGATTGCGCTGTTGAACAGCAATATGCCGCTGATGGATATCGCCATCAAATATGGCTTCGACTCGCAGCAAACTTACTGCCGCACCTTCCGCCGCATGTTCGACCTGCCGCCAGGCGCGTTCCGTCGCAAATATCAGCACAGTTTGCCGGACATTGATGGGCCTGCTAGTTTGCTGTTTTTGCATCCGCAGAGTCGGCTGGCGGCGTAAAGTATTTGCCGGGCGTTGAGCCAAACGCGCTGCGAAAAGCGCTGATGTAGCTGCTAACGCTGTCGAATCCGACCTGCCACGCCACTTGCTGCACACTTTTGCCCGCGGCCAATCCTTCCAGTGATTTGAGTAAACGTGAAACCTGGCGATAGCGCGTCAAGCTCATGCCGACCGCGCTGGCCCAATGACGGCTGAGGCTGCGCGGGCTGAGTCCTGCCCAGCGCGCCAGTTCGGGCCCGGTACGCGTATCGGCGGGGTCGTCCATTAACAGGCGCGCAATCTGCAGCAAGCGCGGTTCTGCTGGCAGCGGTAACGTCAGCGGATGTTCGGTCGATTCATATAACTCATCCAGGAACACCTCGCACAGGCGATGGTAGCGCGCGCTGCCCCAGTGATCGGGCGACAAGGTTGCCAGTCTTTCCGCCAGCGGCTCCAGCACCGACGGGCAGGAAAGCAGGACGGGATGATCCGGCAAGGGTGCGGCCAGCGCGTCGTCCACCAATACTGTCCAGCCAAGCACCGGGCCCGGCCCGATGATCGCATGTTCAAAGTAGGGCGGAATCCAGCCCACCAGTCGCGGCGGATTGGCGAAAATACCCGACGGCGTTTTCACCGTCATCAATCCCTGCTTCAAACAGAAGAGCTGCCCGGCAGCGTGGCGATGGGTGAAGGTTTCACGGTCCAGCTGCTTCGCTAACGCAGCGGCAATCACTTTCGGCGCATCCGGCTGCAGCAGGCGCTGACGCAGCTCAGCCTGACGTGGATTGCCGGAAAAAGTCAGAGTATCGGTTGGATGGATTAGCATGCCTGGCTCCACAATGCGATGAAGGAGCAAAGTGGCGGAGATAGGTGGGGAAGTAAAGCGTGGGTGTGTATAAGTTGAGGAGTGAAAGGGCGGGATGCGGCCCAGCGGCGATCATTTCGATTTCTTAGGGATTGTCTGCCACTGCAGCAGACCGGCAATGTTGTTTTCACCTTCTGCCTCTTTTAAACGACGCTGTTGCTCGGCGAATTGACCGTATTCAGCCTGCGCTTTTTCATCGGCCATTTTCTTACTGATTGAACCTGCACCTTGCAGCACATCGCGATCGTTAAACTGCAAAAATTGATCGAGTTTGCTCTGCCAATCGCGAAGAAAAACCTGCTGGCGGCGGCGCGCTTGATCTTCTGCGAAATCCAGCCACATCGTGACCACGCGATTAAGCTCGCTCACTTCGTCCTGAACCAGATAATTTTTAGCCACGGTGACATCGCTTCTGCGCACCTCTTCACCTTTGAAACTGGTCAAACCCATATGAGGTTGGCTGGCGTTGGCGCGCAAATGAATCAGCTCGGCAGCGGTATAACCGGTACAGGCAAAGTGCAATTTGTTCTGAATGGTTTGAAAAAACTGCGTGGTCTCTTTGAGGGAAGGTTGATAGTCAGCCGCTAAGGCAAAAATCTCGCGAACGCGTAAATACATCCGACGCTCACTGGCGCGAATGTCGCGAATACGCTCCAGCATTTCATCGAAATAGTCAGGTACTGCGGATGAACCAACCGGCGGATTTTTCAGCCGCTCATCGTCCATCACAAATCCCTTAATCAAATATTCTTGCAGGGTTTGCGTTGCCCATTGGCGGAACTGAGTACCGCGAGCAGAGCGGACGCGATAACCGATAGCGAGAATCATTGGCAGATTGTAATGAAGGGTATTGCGGCTGACTTGACGAGTTCCTTCCTGTTGAACTTGTAAGTAAGACTTACAGGTTGCGTTTTGTTCAAGTTCGCCTTCGTCATAGATCGCTTTAATGTGCTGTGTAATGGCTTGCGGCGTGATTTGGTAAAGGGTGGCGATTGATGCTTGCGAAAGCCAAAGCGATTCCTGCTCGAAGCGACATTCAACCCGCACTTTCCCATCGCCGCTCGCAAACATGACAAATTCGCCTGCTGGTGATGGTGTGGATTGCTCCTCTGACATGTCGCCTCCGCTCTTTTAGGATCTGGTGCACAGTATGCCAGAGAGACGCAATGAAGCTCATTAGTCGATTGGCGATTATTTTATCAACTGCAGCGCAGCAGATTTGGTAAACGGTTGGGGTGCTCCGCAATTACAACCTCTTTATCAGCGTCTACAGTTAACTTATCCACCTCCCTTCACTAAGCCTCTGACACCATGAGCCTTTCCCTGATGCATTACCTTCGCGCGCGTCTGCGTTTGCTGATTTCGATTGTGGCTGGCGTGGCCTGTTATTTCTTCCTGCCTGCGCACCTGGGCATGTTGCAGCGTCTGCTGATTGGCTGGAACGTGCTGGCATGGCTCTATCTCGCTTTTCTGTGGCTGCGCATGCTAGGCACCGAGGCCAAAGATATTCCGCATATTGCTAAAATCGAGGATGAAAGCGCGACGCTGGTGTTGAGTATGGTAACGCTCACCTGCCTGGTCAGCATTCTGGCGATTCTGATGGAACTCACCACGCTGAAGAGCCTGACGGGAACGCCGCGCGTGCTGCATCTGCTGCTGACCGCGGCAACCTTGGTGGTTTCCTGGGCGCTGCTTCCGACGTCATTCGCCATGCATTACGCGCACCATCACTATCTGCGGCGCAGCAAGGATGTCACGCCGATGATCTTTCCTGAAAAGCCCGAGCAGCCGGGATACTGGGATTTTCTCTACTTCTCTTTCACCATCGCGGTAGCATCGCAAACCGCCGATGTGGCAACGGGCACCACGGATATGCGGCAAATCGCTCTGTTACAGTCGGTGATTTCGTTTGTATTCAATCTGGCGATTTTGGGATTGTCGGTGAATGTGGGGGCGGGGTTGCTGAGTTAGCTGAATGAAACAAAAAAGTGGCGGAAGATCACAGGAGTGATATTTTATTTTAAGGGTATGATATTGTTGACTTTACTTTGTAATAAAAAGTTAAGTACCCCCAATAATACCCCCGTAACACATCCTTTTAGTTTTAAATCGGTTATCTTCTATGCGTTATCAAGTAAAAGAATCAAGTGTTAACCTTAGGTTATATTATGAAAGAGAATTTAATATTACTCTAAATTCCTCTTCGAATTCTTCCTTTAGTAAGTTAATTGGCAATGGATTGCGATAACGTCTACAAGCTGATGCAATTAGCGGCCACAAACCCGATTTAACGGCAGAGTTTTCTTTATAAAAAGGATTTTGGTCACACTCTTCAAAAAGAGTTGATATGAATGTTAACATCCCTTTATCAACAGGAATTTGGCTAACAGTCATGCCATGCTTATCAACGCCTTTAAAGAGTTTATACTCAGATGAATCATTTAAATACCAATACTGAAAGTTACAGTGGGGCAGGTGCTCTTTTTTAAGATAAGCGATGGCATCAAATTTGTCTTTTTGCTCATAAAGACATGAAAAAAAAGCCAATATTACATAATAAATACTTCCGGAAGTTAATTTTTTGAATTTTTTTTCATCCTTAACTTCTATCTGATTATGTATCAACATCGCATAATCATTAATAATACATGTGAACTGAGTTTTATTTTGTAAGGTTTGGATGCTTCTTTGAACTAGATGATATAACCATTTTATTATGAATGGTTGATTTTCTGAATCCATGCTCAGAACGAAAAGTGCAAGGCTTAGATCAATTGCATTATCATCTTTCAGAGGATGATACAATGAAGGGTTATTTTCAATGATATTAATAAGTATGCCGCTAACTTTACTTAGTTCACTTGTTCTTGAAACAAGCAAGGCAGTGTCTTTTTCTTTTCGTATGTCCCACACTAACCACATGCAATAAGCACTAATCCTACCTATTATATCAAATAATTTTATATTTACAGACACGCTAGAAGGAGGATAAATTCCCGCACTTATAGTCATGTGACCTTTTGATATATCAATAAATTTTTCAATGTATTCTTTATTTGTTGAATGATATGTTTCTAAAATTTTTTTAAATGTTGAGAGTATATTAATACTATCCTTTTTTCTTATTCCTTTGTGATTTTTTGCCAGATCCCATGATAATAATAAAGTTTCCTCCGCTCCCATTACCGCAGATTGCAAGTTATTTTGCTCTCTACACCATGAATACAGCATCCAAAAACAAATATTCATTTGTCTGATTTTTGTGAGTTCAGTTATATTGGTTGATTCATGTATTTTCCTTAATAGAATTGAGTAGTTTCCAAAAGAAACCTCCGGTTCATCAAGAAAGGATAAAGTTTTTCTCAATAGAAATCGCAGGTTTTCAGGTAAAAGATTTTCATTCAAGAAATGATTAACTATCAATTCAGATATTTTATCACCGTTCCACTCCTCGAACTGGATATTTCCTCTTGTATTATAATTTGTATATCCAGTAACTAATGTTCTAACCTGCTCTCTGATATCTCCACCAAAACATAAACACACCTTTATTGGAAGGTATTTATATTTCTGAGGTAATCTAGATGGTATATATGTGTCAATTATTTCATTTAAGGATGGCCTTAAGGACTGTTTAGCATTTCCATCCCATTCATTATGCGTTAAGTCTCCTGATTTTATTGAAAAAAGATAAACAGCCTCTTCCGCGCCATCGATACTACCCACTGCGGCTACATCCACACCATTCTGCAGAGTACCTCTTCTGGGAACCGAGAAAACGTTTAACCCCATCTGACTTATCAGGTCAGGTAAGATAGCGTCCAACTCCTCACGTTCTCTCAAAGAAGAAATGTATTGCTTTACCATAAGCTTCATTTATTTATTCCTTGGCTACGGTATTCAACATATTTTTGCTCTAAACCAATCGGATCATAAGTTAGCATTTTAGGCTCTTCATGTTCAAATGGGATTGATGAGAGCGGAATTTCCTGGCGCATCTTCTCTCCGCCAATAGTATGGCTGTGTACTACAGTTGAATCTCCATAAAGTAAAACTAATTTATCACCAAATAAACTTGAGAAAATCGATTTTTCATCTGCGCTTTCAAATATCTCATCCATTTCTTGCATTTTTTTTCTTGCGTCTGCTTGTGCTTCATTTGATGAGCAATAAAGTTCGCCTGTGTCTCTAGCTTTTACAATTAGTAGTTCCCGTTGATCTCTATCATAAATCATATCTTTAATTATCTTTTTCATTTCAGGGCTTTCGAAAAAACTCTCAAGATCTTTTAAATATTTCCCGATGATCTTAGGGAAGTTTTCGTACAGAAAATGGTCGAATATTTCAGATATTTCTTTCTTATCTTTGTTTGAACCTTTATTACAAATGATCATCACTAATTTTGTGGCTTTCCTAGGATGTTCAAAAAGCCAACCACAAATTATTTTTGATAAGGGAATTAGCTTATTTTTATTTTTTGCTTCTTCTAAAAAAACATCATTGAGAATTATTTTTTCAGCTGGTATCTCTTTGCAAAGGTTAACAGCGTTTATTACGCAAACTAAGTCACCGCTTAAAAACCATTTGGTTATAAGGTGTCCTGCTTTTTCAATATCGCTTGCAAGAAAATGAGCTAAAGAGCCAAGTTCTTTTATATTAATTAGGTCTCCATTTTTTTTAATATTATCCAGTAAATATTCAACTTCATCTAGTTTATTTTTCATACATAGTGAATGTAAAGTTAACTGCAGCTTCCTCAGTTCAGTAGCATTTCTGAAGTCATGGTTTGCAATTTTATCAGTAAAGAATTTTTTTAGAATAATTGGTAAATTACTATAATAGTCTCTAATAGAGTCAAGAGAGCATTCAATAATAGCGCAGTAGTAGTTGTCGTTTTGTCTACTTTCATCGATTATTATATCGAATAATCCATCTTTGAATTGAGTTAAATAAACAAGTGCATTTAAGTTTTTTACTAAATGTTCCTTGCTTACTTCATTGTTTATTTTTCTTTTAAGAAAGTCAGTTACTTTTCTTTCAAGAAGATCGTTATTTTCCGGATAATGGAATATTGATTCAGTTATTAATGGTTCGTGGTTTTCTTCACCATTATCAAGCATTGCCTCCAATTCATTGAAGTAAAGCTCTCTTTGGTTACGTGATGCTGACATGAATAATATTGGTAGTAGTGATATCAACGACTTGTCTTCTTTTAACTGCTCGAATAAATATTTTATGTCTTCTTTTTTTTCAAGTTTTAACGTGTAGTCTCCAAAGGATCTTTTGAATTCATAACTTTCAATTGCTTCTTCTTTGGTGCTTATAATTGAGAGCGTAAATTTAATGTAATCTTTAGGTTCGATTTTTATTAATGATGTGTACTTGATTAAGCATTGAAATGCTACATATTGATCATGCGTTTTACTATCTTTTAATATTTCATCTTTAACATAGTTAAGAAATTCAACATGAACACCATTGAAAAAATCTAATAAGAGCATGTAGTTTTTTTCTGATTTTTCTTCGTCTCTCTCTAAAAACAAGAAGTTGAAGAGTTTATTTTTTTCTATCAGGTCTGCAAAATCGATTTCCATGCGCCTCCACATATCTCTAAGGTATTTTTTCCACGAATAAAGGCTGTGATGTGGCTGCACGCAATTCTATCCCCGCCACGCCTGTCAGACTTTTGCATCGCTTTTTATGCACGTGCTAGAGATACTCAAGCGGCCCCAGTTTGGCTGCTGTAAGTGTCTTTGGTTGCTAAAATGTGCATGCGAATCCATGCAGCCCATGCATGCACACTCATTTATACTCGCCACCGTTCAGAAAATCTTTAGGGTTGTATCAAAAATTGTGACGGATGTGCCCGCGCGGAAACAATTTTTGAAATCCTAACCTTTCTTTTTTGGCACACATTCAATTCATGCTTCAAGTAGCACGCTGTAATTGTCGGGCTCTAAACTTCAGCCCGTAGCGCGCGCTCGTACCCCCGCCACGCCTGCCCGCTTAATCGAGTGGTTTTAATGCGGCTGCATGACTGACTTCAGGTCGCGCCGCTGCTGGGCTGACCGGGTAAATTCAGGGTGCAATTATTCATGCGTTTTCATGCAGCATAGACATGCACTTATGCAGAGGAACGCCAGCCAGGTGCGTAATCGCATGTTACTTTACTACCCGTTTGCATTTTACTTGACCTTCGCCAACTTAAAATCGTCACTGATGCTGAGGGGGTAGACATTGCATTGCGTGACCGGCAGCTGTGTGCCAGAAGCGGACAATGCGAGCATCATAGTGCGCGAATGAGTGAAAGCAGGTTAATTTGGGCACTTGGTGAAGATAAAAACTGTTCAAGCTTTTAGCCGAATCATCTCGAGTAAGGACTCAGCTCATATGAAGGTTATTGAAAGTGGCATTCGTAACGTAAAACAAGGTGAAAATGTGAAAGTAATCACGCCGGTAAACATCTATGAGTGTGAACTGGGCGATGATGTTTTTGTAGGACCATTTGTAGAGATACAAAAGGGATGCGTTATAGGCGACAGAACCCGAGTACAGTCTCATACTTTTATCTGTGAGAACGTTACCTTGGGTAAGGACTGTTTTATCGGCCATGGCGTAACCTTTGTTAACGACCTGTTCAAGAATGGCGGTCCTGATGCTGCTTCAGAAAGCTGGATACATATCGTATTAGGTAACGCAGTAACCGTGGGGAGCGGAGCAACTATCTTAACAACGGACATTTGCAGTGGTGCGGTGATTGGTGCAGGTAGCGTGGTTACAAAGCCTGTGTTAATTAAAGGGGTGTATGCTGGCAATCCAGCCAGACTGTTGAGAGAACTCTAAGCATTATCTCTGAAAATTTTAGCCCAAATTTATCGCCATCGCAGGTCGTTAAGGTAGGCTTTTCGCCAAAGCGGCCCTTAAAGCCGCTTAATAGGTGAAGGGCTGAAGAATTTACCTGTCAGTGATTATGATCTCTCAGAAAAACTGTCAGCACATCTTTCGGCGGAATACCTTCGCACTCAGAAATTAACCAGCCTACAGCCCCACGATGGTAAGTTCCGTGAAAAAGCATGTGATTTAGCATATCTGTAGCAGTCATTTCTCCCTCACCACCATCGACAAAGCTGAACTTAATAGTTTCTCTTAAATCAGCAGGAGACATTGAGCTTACGCGACGGATATACCAGTTTGTAACGTCGTCCATTTTGATCTCAAGCTCATCTACTGAGGGTGTTTCAGGGGTGTTCAGGGCAGTGTAACCATGCTGCTGACCCGAAATATTTGCTCTAAAAATCATGTCTACCACATGTATATGGTTCATCAGTCTTAACATCAGATGACGCTTTTCTGCATAAGCAGATTCACTGATACCTTTAACTGCTTTTAGCGTTTCAGCATCAATCCAGCGCTTAAATTTCAAGAGTGTAACCAGTGTGTTCTTGTCCATGAATTTCTTCCTGATTTGCCAGTTCCGATAGCATATCAATAAGTAGTTTATGAAGCAGGGGTTCTAATTCAAAAAGTATAAGCATAAACAAGGTCCGCTCTTCGCTCATAGCGGACTTTGCAGTGCTCAGAATTAACTCGACAATATCTGATAATTTTTTTTGAATAAAAATCTTTATAAGATCTAAACAGATTGAGCGCGTTTTTTTGAGTATTTCAACCCACGAAAAAAAGCGCCCCGGAGGACGCTTTGGATATCAGAAGCTCACTTTAACTCCCAGCAGCGCGCTGGTATCGGAATAACCGCCGCCGCCCATCTGCTGGCCAATGTTGCCCCAAAGGTTAACGCCGGGCTTAATCTGGCCTTCAACTCCCACCTTCAGCTCGCCCACGTTACGTGTCCCTTTTTGCGTCACCGTTACGCCGTTAAGACGGCTACCGAAAGATTTAGTGTTGCCAATCCAGTTGGCCTCTATAAACGGTTCGAACGTGCGTTTTTTGCCGTCATCAATAGAGTTGTGTCCCTTGATGAAGGCCCGCACACCTACCCGGGCCTGCACGTTGCCGTCACCCGTGCCCTCAACGCGGGTGCCGTTGGCCTCACGGATGCGGTCCGCTTCAACGCCCATCCATGTCAGCTGCGCCTTCGGCTGA
This sequence comes from Pantoea leporis, assembly GCF_028048155.1. NCBI lineage: Bacteria > Pseudomonadati > Pseudomonadota > Gammaproteobacteria > Enterobacterales > Erwiniaceae > Pantoea > Pantoea leporis. Next base: position 207,630 of record NZ_JALMEU010000005.1, on the reverse strand, counting down.
ACGTAGTAGCTTTCGCGCTCGTTCCTCTCGCCCAGCTTCCAGGTATAGCCACTCTCAACTGAGGCGGTGATCCCTTTGGACTTATAGGACTCTGCGGCCAGCGAGTCACCTTTTACCGTGTTATCGAACCAGCTGTACTGCGCCCACGTATCCACGTACGCGCCGGTCTTCTGATCGTTGTCCTGCAGCCAGGTGCCGTACAGCCCTGCACTGTAGCCGCGGATGCTGCCGTCCGCCTTCTGGCCGGTCAGACGGTTGCGGCTGTTGCTCTGCTGATTTGCGTAGCCTGCCATCACGCCCAGGTGGTAACGGTCCGCGCCGTCGGAGCTCCACTGCGCCACGTCGCCGCCCAGCTGCATCACGTAGCGGTTGGCCTGCGTTTTCATCTGTCCGCTGCTGTCGGTGGAGCGGGTATGCCCGCCGACGTTGCGTAACCACATGCTGGTTACCTTTTCCTCACCGGTGATGGCGTCCACGTAGTTAGTTTCCCCGAGGCGATCGTGCAGGCGCGTGTTAAACAGCGTGTTGCCTGCGGCCATGTTGGACGCATAGGCGCCGGACTCCGGACGGTAAACCCTGACTTCCTCTGGCTCAGGCAGGTTGCCACCTTCTCCCTCTCCCCCGTTGCTGAGGGTGTTGGAAAGGTACCAGTTACCCGCGCTGCCGCCTTCGCCGCGCTGCAGATGATAATCATAGGCGCCGGCCACGATGCGTCCTTCCTGCACAAACTCGCCGTCGGACCTGCCGTTGACGTGGATAAGCTCAATACCGTTAAGCGTCTTCGCGCCGCTGCCGCCGGCGTTATTCACGCTGACGCGGGTGAGGCCGGAAGTATCACCGTCGACCACCATTTTATCGGTGACCGAGCTGTCGTCGCCCAGCGCGGTATTGAACGTCAGGTGCCCGTTGTCGCCCGCGTAGCTGCCCGCCACGTGCAGCAGGTTGCCCGCCGTGCCGCCCGGGCGTCCGAGCACCACATCGCCGGAGTTGCGCAGGCTGCCGCCAATGCTGAAGGTCAGGGCGTCAGCGACCGCGCGCGTTACGGGCTTCAGCGATCCCAGCGTCAGCATTCCCTGATTGTTCACGCTGCCGGCTGTGCCGCCAAAACCACCGGCCGTCGCGCCGGCAGCAATGTTCAGACTGCCGGAGGCCAGGGTCACGTCACTGCCAGACTCACCGAGCTGCAGGCCGCCCGCGTTGACGTTCGTATCACCGCCGTACTGCGCGGCCGCCTGGGTCAGCGTCACAACGCCTGAGCCGTTCTGGTTCAGCGCACCGCTGCCGGTAATGCTGTTGCCCAGCGTCCAGCTGTCCATGGAGGCCAGATTCAGCGTGCCCGCGTTGCTGACCGACGCGCTGCCGAGGCTGCGCTGGCCGGTGACAGTCAGCGCGGAATCAGCGTCCGTTGTGAACCGGCCGGTAAAGCCGCTGTTATCGCCGGTCAGCCGGACGTCGCCGGCGCCGGCAACCTGCGTTTCCCCCGCGCCGCTCAGGCTGTTGACCAGATCTCCTGTAGCCTGTTTAAGGGCCAGAAGGCCGTCGTTGATGATGCTCCCGGTACCGAGGCCGCTGGTCTGGTTAAGCTGCGCGGCCGCGCCTGCCGCGATGGACGTGACGGCCGAGAGGGCCGAGTTGCTGCCGTTCACCGTCAGCGTGCCGCCCGTGACGTTCAGCGCGCCAGCGCCCTGCAGCGAACCGTCCACCGTTCCGCCGCCGGTGATATCCAGCGCACCGCCCGCGATGCTGACGGCAGAGCCGGACGCCGCGTTAAGCGCCCCCACCGTCTGGCGATGACCGTTCATGTCAAAACCGGCGCCTGACGCCAGCGCGAGCTCACGGGTCTGCCCCAGCACGTTGTCGTTGCCCATCTGAAGCGTGCCGCTGCGCACCTCTGTTTTACCGCGGTAGTTATTGTTCAGGTTAGACAGCGATACGGTCTGGCCCGCGCCTGTATCGATCGCCAGATCGCCACCGCCGGTCAGCTTCGCGCTCATATCCGCCGCGCTGCCGGTCTGACCCGCTGCGTTCAGCACCAGGCCGTCGTTGCCCCGCGTCAGCAAATCCAGCTCCGTCAGACCGTAACTGACGTAAAGGCCGTCCTGCGCTGCGCCGCCGGTCAGGCGGTAGTCGTAGGTCGCGTTGGCGACGGCCAGTCCATTTTGCGTTATATGCGTGTGCAGCGCGTCGCTGATGACGTTGCCGTTCTGATCCTTCAGCAACAGGTTGCCGCCGCTGCCGGTGACCGCGCCGTCGCTGCCCGCCAGCTTCAGCAGGGTGTTCGCGTCGTCCTGCGCCATGACCGGCAGCGTGTCCGGCGGCAGCACCGGCGCGTTGTCCACGGTGCCGGCGTTCACCTGCACCGTGCCGCTGCCGCTCAGGTCCAGCAGGTCCGCGGTCTGCACGCTGCTTTTCGCCGCGCTTTCGCCCGGCGTGCCTGTATTGAAGGCCACGGTGCCGCCGTCAAAAGCGAGCCCGCCGGTGCGCTGCACGCCGTCCGCCACGTTGACGGTGCTACCCGCGCCTGCCAGCAGGCGGGAGGCTGTCAGCGCCTGCGCGTTCAGGCCGCCCAGTGCGAAGGTAGCGTCGGTAAGCGCCAGAGTTCCCGTGAAGTCCCGGCCCGCCGCCGCAGCGTTGTTGCCGGTAAAATCAAAGGCATGACCGTCCGCGCCGGCCGACAGCGTACCGCCGCCGCGAATGAAGCTGTTTAAGGCAGTGTCGCCGGTAGTGCGTATGCGCAGCGTGCTGTCGTCGCTGAGGCTGAAGCCGGTGCCGGCGGCATCATCCTGCGCGTCGCCGAGCGCCAGCAGCGTGTTATCCAGCGTGAGCTCAGAGCCGTTCGCCAGTGAAACCTGCTCAAAGCCTGTCAGCATGGCGGGGTTGGCCACGTTCAGAAACGCGTCATTCAGGTTCAGCGTGTCGTTACCCGTACCGGCCTGCAGCGAGCTGAACAGCCCGGTATCCGCCGGACGAATGCCGTTGAGGTAAAAGTTATCGCTGCCGCGTCCGGTTATCACATCATCAGCCGTGCTGCCGCCCTCCAGCGTGACGCTGTTATTGCCGTCCAAGAGCGCCACCCGGCCCGTAATGTGGCCGCCCCGCGCGTTGGTAAAGCTGAGGTTGCTGCCTGCGCTCACGCGGATGGCGTCATAGAGCGATCCCGCGGCCTGAATGGTGCCCTTGTTTATGAAGCTCGTCAGGTAGCCGTTGGCCACGTCCACCACGGCCGAGGTCAGCGACTGCGAGGTGAGGTTGCCCGACTGCTCAACATGGCGGGTCTGGCCCTTAACCTGCATCGCCGCCCCGCCGGCCGCATCGTGCACGTTGACGCTTACGCCGGAGCGCACGTCACCGGTGGTATTGGTCACTACGCCACTACCGGCGGCGCTGTCCACATTAATGACCAGGTTTTGCGAGTCTGCCGTATTGAAGTCCGCGTCCGACAGGGAGGTGTCAGCATGGCCAAAATAGATGCCCGTTCCGCTGCCGCTTACGGTGATGGTGCCGCTGTTCTCATTCGCCAGGGAAGCCGCGGTGCGTACGCCGGCGCCGTCACCGACGTTAATGGTGGTGTCCTTAAGCTGTATTCCCTGCAGCTCTGCGGCGTTCTCAATGGCGCTGCCGGTACCGCCGGCCGCCATGTCAATGGTGGCCCCTTTAACCGTCAGCCCCGTGGCTCCCGTATCCAGCAGCACGCCGTGGGCGCTGCCGGCGGCCCTAACGAGGCCCGAGCCGTTCAGGTTCAGGTCTGCGCCGCTGCCTACGCGAAACGCCGCTGTGCCGTCTGTCGCTTCCACGGTGCCGCTGTTACTTACGACCGAATTCGCCCCCTCAATGTCAACCGCGGTGCCGTTAACCCGGACGCTGCCGCTGTTGCTGAGCGTGCCGCCGTCAACCTTCACGCCGGTGGTATTCGGTGCGGTAAAGTCAATGCTGCCCTGGTGATCCAGTACGCCACCGTTACGGGCGATGTAGCCTACCGCGCCAGCAGCCGCGTTAGCGCTGTTCAGGGTCGCGTGGCTCGTCAGCAGGGCGCCACCGACGTAGGAGGTGCTACCGGTGATATCGGTGTAGTTACCGTCGACGATCCCGGCGGAGCTGCCGGTGCCGCTGAGGCTGAGCGCGGTGTCCGCTGAGAGCACGCCGCTGGCGGAGCCCGCTACGCGAATGCCAGTGGCGTTATCGCCCGTGACGTCAATCGTCATGTTACCGGTGTTTAGGGTACTGCCTGCGCCCTGTGCGCCAGTGGCCAGCAGGCCGGTCGCGCCTGAACCGGAAACGCCAATCTTTGTTGCCGTGCCGGCGCCGTCAAAGTGTGCGCCGCCGTCGATGCGGTAAAGGGTTGAGCCTGCCGTGGTAACGTCCTGGCGGGTGCTGCTGTTGTCGGTGATGCCGGAGCCCGAGCCGAAGACGTAGTAGCCCGTCTGGTTTTTATCGCGGAAGTTCACGGCTGCGCCGTCCTCCACCATGAGCTGCCCGCCGCTGCGCGCGTGGGCGGCGATGGCGCGCTCGCCCTCAAGGTTAATGGTTCCCGCGTTGGAGGCGCTGGCCATGGTACCCTCAGCCCAAAGTCCGTAGTTAGCGGTGCCGGTGACCGGGTCCACACCGGTCTCCACCTCGATGGTGCCCTCATTGCGCACTGCAGAGCCCGTACGGTCAGTCATTTTGCTGATAGCCTGCATGGCCACCGCATTAATGCCCTTCAGGCTGATGAGTCCGGTCGCGGCGTTAAGAACGTTTAACGCCCCCTCAACGGCCACCATGCCCGCGTTCTGCAGCGGAGCCGGTACGGCTGCCCGTCCAAGGATCTCAACTGTCCCCTCATTGGTGGCAGAGCTGCCGGGTCCCCTGGCATAAACTGCACTTCCGCCCTGGGTTTTACTGCCGATAATCATCGACTGTCTGTTTGTAAAAGTCCCCTCATTGATTCGGACAAGATTACTTCCCGGTGAGCTGGCATCAATATCATTGGTGGGTGACGCTGTGTTGCGTTGTGCCTCGCGTCCCAGATAAAGTGTACCGTCGTTAACAAAATCTGATTTGCCGGAGATGTTTACGCCGATGGTAAATATTCCGGAAAAAATTGTATTAAACGGACGCGCGATAGCGGCAACATTGATATTGCCCGTATTGACCATGTTACTGTTATTATAAAGATCAACTCCCGGATTGGTTGCATAGTTTCCGTTCGGGGCGATATTGATTACACCTGAATTATTAACCTCGGAGTTATTGGCTTGTATAGCGGTGTTATGCCCTGCAAAAACGTTTGACACGGCGCCGGTGGATAAATCAGGCCGATAAGCAGCCATCTCAGGATTGGTGCCAGCATCAATGACACCGCTATTATTAATAATGCTGTTATTGGCCTTTACAACAACGGTGCCTTTGCTACTACTCGCAAAATGCCCGAGTTCACCCGCATTATTAAGCGTTGCGCCATCCTGAAGATTCACAATCGCGATGTCAGTGTTAACACCCTGAATTGATGAATCTTTATTAACATTAATTACAGCGCCTGCCCCCGAGCCCAGCAGATAGGCGACACGACCGGTATTGACCGTCTGCAGGACCGCGTCATCATCCGCAATTGCATTACCATAATCCTGATAGATATATTGAGCACTATAAATAACTGCTTTCTTAAACTCGCTCATATAATCCTCAGGCCTGATTATATGATTTTTTACTGCATTGATAAGCGCTTCATTATAGGCCTTAAGCTCGCCGATGCTATTGACACTCTGAGCCCCGATCGCACTTGTGAAGCTGCCGGCAAATTTATTGGGAATTGATGATAATGGCTGTCCGGGGGTAGCCTGACTAAAAAAATTTCCCAGATCGACAACAGTTTTGCTGTTGTAATTAATTACAGCCGGGCTGCTTGCATCAGCTGAGTCAGCCTTAAAGACTGAAGAAATCACGTTCGTTTTATTATTGCCTTTCAGATAGGCAAGAAGGCGATTCGATGGATCATTGAACCATTCCGCAGCCCCCGGGTTTCCTGTGTTAACATCCAGACTGCCTCCCGACTGAACCTGAATCAGGTTGCGGTCTACATACTGGCCATTTTTTCCGACAGCCTCGAAAATCGGAATGAGGGTTCCGGAAATTTTCTGAATGCCCAACTGGGTGTTATCGTAACCACTGAAGGTCTCCGTGTTGCCTGTTACCGGATTTACGTAATCGTACCCTGTGAGCTGCCCGGTTCTGATATAGCCTTCCGGAATCAGCGCAGCGCCTTCTCCCGTCAGCAGTCCCATGTTATAGGCCGCACCGAGTGTCATTTGGCGTGAGCCTTCCCGGCCTGATGCAATATTCGCCCAGCTGCTGTCGGCCAGATTATCCTGTCCCGAGACATACTGTATATGCCCGTTATCGGTTTCAGGATTAAACATGTCCAGTCTGATATCAGCCGCGTCAGCCAAACCGCTCAATAGAAGCATACCCACTGTTAATTTTCGAAGTGGCGATTTTAATGAATCACGGATGTTTGACAGGGAAGAGGATGACTTTACTTTCCCCCTGGCCAGCTCAGAAGTAACATCATATCGCTGGCAGGCGGCATTCCATTTTACTTTAAATATCTTATTCATGGTGTTGCGCTCTTTTTAAATATAGTTAAGGTTCAGAAGATGAACTGAATAATGACGCCTGCCATGCACCAGGCACCGACAGAAAACGCAATGACAAATATCCAGGTTGCAGGCCTGAGCAGTTCTCTGGCCAGATATGAGTGTTGTGAAAGCTTCATTTTTCCTCGCCGTAATAATTTCCCAGTGCGGGCATTGACTTATTTCGCGGCGAGTTTGTCATTTTGTGAGCAGGAAAAGAATCAGACAAATTGCGACACCCTGTAAGCCGGGGACTACAGGGTGGATGTATTATTCTTATTTTTGTTTCTGCTGATTTATAAAGCAGGAAAGTAAATCAACTATCTTTACGACGGCATGGTGAGATTATTTTTTCGCTTTCTTAAAGAAATGAAATATTATTAATCAACGTGTATTAAAACGGGTTTTCTATGACAGCGTTTATTATTATTGATGACCATCCTCTGGCACGACTCGCCATGCGCATGCTGCTCGAGAAAGAGGACCACTCCGTGGTGGCAGAAGCCGATACAGCAGACGACGTGGTTGGTCTGGTCAGAAAGAATGGCGCTGGCGCGCTGATAATGGATATAGACCTGCCCGGCATCAACGGTATAGAGGCTATCAGCCTGCTGCGTGCAGAAGGCATAAACATCCCGGTGATTGTGATGAGCGGGAAAAATCCTGACTACTATTCTCAGCTAAGCATGAAAGCGGGCGCCAGCGGATTTATCAGCAAGCAGAACAACCTGAACGATCTCACACAGGCCGTAAACGCGGTATTTTCTGGCTACGGTTACTTCCCGCTAAGGATGCACAACACCGGTGAACAACCCGACGTCAGGCCTGACGCTGAGCGCCTTAAAACCTTATCCCGCCGTGAATTTGAAGTGCTTAAATATCTGGGCGAAGGAAAAGAGATTTTCAACATTGCTGCCCGCATGCAAGTCAGTAATAAAACGGTGAGCACCTATAAGGCGCGCCTTATGGAGAAACTGGGTCTTAAAAATCTGCGTGACCTGCTGGACTTCACCCGCCGGAACAATATCTCCTGATGATGCGCATTCTGCTGGTGACTTTTATGCTCCTCGCTTGCGCGGGCGCATTCGCTGTACCTACCACACTCAGTTATAAGCCTGCCTCGCTTCCGGACGTAACCTCCCCCGAACTTTCTGACCCACAGTGGCGATGGTTGGGCAAAAAACGTGAACTGGTACTGGGAATTTACGGACCCGCGCGCCCTCCGGTGAGTCGTATAGCCCCCACGCAGGCGCTGACGGGTTATGTTGCAGATTTTGCCTGGACGACAGCCCGAAGCCTTGGGCTTACCCTGCGCGTGATTCACTTCACCGACGAAACAGAAGCCTATGCCGCGCTCGATAGGGGGGAGGTAGATGTTGTTTTCAGTCCTGCTGGTGATATTGTTCCTTCCCGTTTCGCGCCGGGGAATATTCTTACCGTGGCGGACGCGTATCCGGTCCAGGTTATACAACGGTCTGAGCAGCCGAAAGGCAGAGGCGACGGGTTAAGGCCTGACAGTGCCAACAGGCCGGGGCAGTTACTTGCATTCCTTGATGAGGGCAAAGTTGCCAGCGTAACGTTGCCCGCAGGTGAAGCTTATTATCTGACCGAACGAAATTACGTCAATTCACTGGAGATATCGCGAGTGGATGACGTCTCTATGTCCCCTTATCGCTTCGTAACGGGTAAGCGTGAACCTCTTTTGACTGAAGCCCTTAGGAAAGCTGTAGACCATCTTCGCTTAAGTCCTGCAGGTGAATTGCTGGCAACTCGCTGGGATCAAAGCAATCTGACGCGATTCATCTCCGCGCCACTCAATCTTACGCATGAAGAAGAATCCTGGATGCGATCACACCGTAATGTTCGGGTGGCGGCTTCCTCATTTAATCCCCCTTTTTTTTTCAGCGACAGCGCCCGACATTATTCCGGGATCGGCCCGGAACTCCTTTCGCTGGTAAGCCTGCGTACTGGTATTCAGTTTCACTACGTTGATATTGGCGACAGCCAGCAGTTACAGACGGCCTTCAACGATGGAAAGGCGGAGATGGCAGCGCCTCTTATCTGGAGCAGTGAAAGGAGCCGGGAAATACTGATGACCGCCCCGTTTATGTTTACGCCGGTCGTCATGATCACCAGAAAGGGAGAGGTGGGTGCCATTCGACGTGCGGCACTTGTTCCGGGACAGGAATCAACCGGGTGGTTCACCAGTACCTATCCGCAATCGGAGGTTTCCTTAACGGGTAACCCAGCCCTCGCCATGCGCTGGGTTGATGAAGGTAAAACCGATGCCACGCTCAATACGCTTATCAGCGCCCGATATCTACTGCAGGGGCTTTATGCGGAAAAGCTGACGCTCCGGCAGGGCCTGCCGCTGCGTGATGCGGCCGTCGTGTTTGGCGTGAGAAGGGCCGACCCCGAGTTGCTCGGGATACTTAACAAGACACTGGCCGTCATTCCGCCGGATATGGTCACAAATATTCTTACACACTGGCAGTCCACTCCCGCCGCAAAATTTGATACCTGGAGAGTTTACCAGGCAGAGTTTTATGTTGGTGCTGGCAGCGCAATTTTCCTGATTGTCACCGCGACACTGTGGGGCTTAGCGCTGCGCCGGCAGGTCCGCAGAACACAGCAGGTAAAAGCCAGGCTGCGGCAGGAAATTCAGTTCCGCGACCAGCTCATAAACGGTCCGCCGCGCCCCGTTTACGTCGCCACACCTGAAGGCAAAATCATTCATCATAATCAGGCCTTCGGCCGATATTTTGGTCCTGAGGCTGCGAGTCTGCCTGGCTTATCGCTTTTCGACACGCGTCATCCTCTCTATAAGGTCTGGGAGGCGTGTATGAAACATCCCCCCTCAGGTGATATACCGCTCGAGGCTGAGTTTACCGTAAATGCGGCATCCGGAAGCCCGCGCCAGATACGGCACTGGATGACGAGATTCGTTGAAAGTGAAGACAAAACAGGTGGCTTCATTGGTGGCTGGCAGGACGTTACGGAATATCTGAGCATGCAGGCTGATTTGCTCGAGGCCAGGATGGAGGCTGAGCATGCGAGCCAGGTGAAAAGCCGCTTCCTTGCGACCATGAGTCATGAAATCCGTACGCCGCTGAGCGCCATCATTGGATTGCTCGAACTGCAGGTGCAGGAGAAGCGTACAGATACGGAACTCATTCGCGTGGCACATGAGTCATCGCTCAGCCTGCTCGCGCTGATAGGCGACATACTGGATATTGCGCGCATTGAAGCCGGCAAGGTGTCCATTAATGTCCGGTGGTGCCCGCTTGCTGCCATTGTTAACCCGGTTGTGCAGGCCTTCAGCGGCGTAGCCCGGCAGAAAGGGTTACAGCTTCATCTGACGTTACCGGAAGATGGCAGGGAGGTGCTGACAGACGACCATCGCCTACGGCAGGTGCTGGCCAACCTTGTTGGCAATGCCGTGAAGTTTACCCTTTCGGGTGAAATATGCGTCAGCGTCACCCTTTCGGCTGCCCCGGCGGAGCGTCTCCTGATTTCAGTCGGGGACACGGGCCCCGGCATACCGCTGGATGAGCAGGAACGCCTTTTTTCTCCTTTTGAACGGGCGGAAGAACATACCGCAGACGGCAGTGGGCTGGGGCTTGCGATATGCCGTGAAATTGCCATTCTGATGCGAGGAGAGCTGACGCTTGAAAGCGAGCCGGGCAGCGGGTCGGTATTTACGCTTGATATACCCGCTGAATCCCGTCCGTGCGCTCCGCAAGAAATTTCTCCGGACATTGTTTTGTCACTGCAGTCCCCATTGCGCGTCCTGCTTGTAGACGATCATCCGGCTAACCGCCTGCTGATAGCACGCCAGCTGTCGTTGCTTGGCCATACTGCGTATGTTGCTGAAAACGGCAGGGCCGGGCTTGACGCGTGGCGCCGTGAAAAACCCGACGTCATCCTCACCGACTGCAGCATGCCTGAAATGGGCGGGCCTGAGATGGCGAGCGTGATAAGGGCAGAGGACGGGACTGTAGTCATAATTGGTATTACAGCCGCTGCACAGGAAGCGGAGAGGGAGCGCTGCCTGAACGCGGGTATGAATGAGTGCCTATTCAGGCCCGTCGAGCTTTCCCGTCTAGCTGAGGCATTAAAGAATTGCTTACCAGGTCTAACCGCTTCGCCTGCCAGCGTTCTGAACGAATGGCTTGATGATGAAGCGCTGAGTGCATTCATCCCCGACAGCCCGCGGGAGGTCAGCCGCTTTATTCACACAGTAATCCGGGAAACAGAAAGCGATCTGCAGGAAGCCAGAATGGCCGTCAGACAGGGCGATATGCCGGCCGCGCTGCGTATATTTCACAGGATTGCGGGCACACTGCGCGTCTCAGGAGTCAGGCAACTGGATGAGCAATGTGCGCTTCTCGAAGAACTCGCGGAAATGGATGAAGATGAGGAAATCATTCAAAAACATATTTCCAAAGCGGAAGCGCTGGTCAGCGCGTTCAAGCAGGCAGTCAGTGAATCACATTTAAGGTTGTAAATTAGGATGCTTCCTACAGCATTATTTCTTGCTGTCTGATTCAGAAGCGGACTCCGTCGCGTTTTAATGCTTTCAGCAAAACGGAGGAGCTATGTTCACATTGACCGTAATTGACAGTGACAGATGGATCGCGGGCGGGATCGCTCATTATTTCCGGGAAAGGTATATCAGGGTAAATCTGGTTGATGAGGCGCATTTTGACGGTGCCCTGACGCTTGCGGCAGGTTCGGACGTAATCATCAGCGAGATACGCGCTCTCAACCGTGACGCCCAGGATTTCATTGAACTTTTCCTCCGTTTTCGTCAGTGTTCACCAGCACCGCGCCTGATTATCCTGACCGACTTTGATGAACCTGCGGTGCTCAATTACGTCACGTTGCAGCTGCCTGAGGCCGTCATCCTTCCCAAAAGTACCCCTGTTACCGAACTTGCAGGGGAGATATTTAAAACAAAGACGCCACTCATATCAGAAGATGTTCAGCCTGCCCACGTTCGTAGCCGCTGCGCTCTGACAGCGAGAGAGTTTGGCCTACTGAGAATGCTGGCAACTAAAAGAAGCCTGACGGACATCGGGCGCTCACTTGAGCTCAGCGTAAAAACGATTAGCCATCACAAGAGAAACATCATGCGTAAGCTCAATTGCAGGAACACGACTGAGTTGCCAACACTGCTTGCTGAAATGGGGTTTGGTAGTCCTCAGGTCCGATGAACCTTGCTGTGTAAGCTGAATGTCATACGGTGAAGTCATGGTATGACTGTGATGCTGTGGGGCCGGCGATCCGTCCCCTTTTTTTTGCTAAATAAATCAGAAAATATACCTTCAGGGCGTGGAAATCATATCTAAACAACAATTTTCTGACTTATTGACTAATCATCCGAAATGAGTTTTTGAAATTCTATCAGAATGTCCGCTTCTCGCTCTAAGCTGCCTGTCAATCTAGTTGCATTTTGTTGGTGAAGGTCAAGTAAAATGCAAACGGGTAGTCAAGTGAATCTAAATACTCACCAGGGAAAAGAGATCTAAAAAACCCGGCGCGATGGCCGGGGAGATGTCGCTTGTGAACCTCAGACGGGGGCTTTCTGGCGGTTCGAAAGCCTGCTGGCCGAGCCATAGCGATTCAGGGTCTGCGGCAGACGCTGATGAACTGCCTGCACGGGTTCAGGTTCTTCTGCAACCTTCTGCGGCTTCATAATTATTGTGTCCAGACTCTCCATCGTTGTGAACGTGCAGGAGCAGTCAATATTACGGCACTGATACCAGGTCTTTTTCAGCGTGCCCGTCTGGTACTCACTGGTGCGGGTGTGTGCAGTCATGCCACACTCAGGACATTTCATTGCCATCAGTTCCTGCCCTTCTGCTGCGCTGCTTTTTGGGCTTCTTCCTGCTTACGCACGTAGTGGTTGTCAGCATCCATTGTACTCGGGCGCAGACGGGCATCTTCCTGAGCTTCAGGGTCAGGATAAACACCCGTTTCCTTCAGCACCTCATCATCACCGACTTCAGGACGCGCAGATTTTGCAGGCGCGATAATCGATGCATCAAGAAAGCGGCGAAACTCGCTTTCAGCATCGTTGACACCGCTGTACACGCCGGTGCTGTTATCTGGCATACCTGCCTCATCATTTCTGCAGGCGAGACGGACCAGGGCCAGCGCCTGAAACAGCTCCGGGCCATGATTATCCAGAAAGCGGCGGAACGTCTGGTGCGCGTGTTTTTTCAGTACAGCCTTGTGAGTCTGAATGTAGTCGTGTGCGGCGCGACCGGTTGCCCATGGCACAGTGGTAAACTCATCCTCACGCCGTGTCAGCAGTGCGTCGTACTCAATGACAGTGTCTTTCGCGAGCATGCCTTCGCTGCGCACCTTTTTCAGCGCTGCCGTTAATTCCCCATTGGTTTCTTCAAACAGAGCGTGAAATTTTTCCGTCATCTCTTTGGCCTGCGCCTGCGTTTCTTCACGCCGCAGATGGATGGTGCGGATAATCTTTTCGGCTTTGTCCTGCGCCTCGCGGGCCGCCTGCCATTTTTTACGGTTGCTGCGCAGGTCGTTCAACTCAGACTCAACGGCCTGCCGATGATCCTTAAGACTGCCGTTCAGGCTTACGTCTGCCCCGGCGATAACGGTTTTGATGATGTTTTCTTCTTCGGTTTTTCGTGAAGGAGTATTCAGTACATTCATAGTGGCTCCGAACGGGTTCATTTAGTTGAGTCAATTGTGCCGTCGGTGGCACAGTGCATCCATCTGCGGGCAGTGTGTGGTGGCTGGTACAACGCAGGGCGGCATTACCGCTGCGTCTGACAAACGGCCTGCCAGAAAAAGAGGCTTTATGTCGCTAAACGCCGCTGTCCTTCTTTTTCCGGTGTAACACGGGTAACAGGTGTTACATCACTGAATTAAATGGATTTTTCATAAAACCTGCGGTGTAACACGATGGGTAACAGGGTGTAACAGCAGGAGGCGGGCACTGTTACACCCGTTACACCTCACCTTTTTGTCAGGTGTAACAGCCTCAGCCCTTACCGGATGCCGCTGTTACACCAGTTACACCTGTTACCCTTTAAAAATAAGACTCACGCAAAGCCCTTAACGTCAGCCCGGCACCTCGCTGTTAAAAACGTAGAGCCTGCGCACGTTCATCTCTGGCGGGCGGATGCTGGTCTGTAGCTTGCCGTCGGCAGAGGCCAGCAGATAACCCCGGTCCGCGCAGAGGCGCGCCACCTTGCGCGGGTCAAACCCCCTGCATATTTCCTTCCACCCGGACGGCATGACGTAGAACGTCGTCACCGCCTCGGTGCCCTGCGCGGTGTTGCCCTTATCCACCCTGCGCCAGCCCACCATATTGCCGGGACGGTTGCGCTCGTCGTGCCAGTCGGCAAAGCGACTGTACTGGTTCGCGGTAAAGAAGCTGCGTACCTGCTCCAGCGCGGCAATGTCTTCCTGGTTGGCGGTATGCCCGCGGTCTTTCAGCCAGGCATTCAGGCACACGCGGGTTGCGCGCAGCGCTTCACCTTCCTGCCAGCCGGTAATGCCGAGGCGGGTCGCCAGCTCTCCGGCCATTGCCACCAGGGCAAAACGGTTAACCGCGCGGCCCACCTGATTGCCCGCGTCCTGCGGGGTCAGGGCGGCGGTGTACTCCTTCAGCAGCGTTTTAGCCTGCGCCGTCAGTCCGTTCAGGTCTGCGGTCAGCGCCTTCAGCCACTCGCGGAACGGCGCGCCGTAGTAGCTGGCCGTGGCCCATTCCAGATGCTCGGCCAGCGCCTTGCCGCTCTCAAAGCCGTGCAGCTCCTCAAACACGCCAAACTTCCCGGAATCGCTGGGTATCTGGATCATCCTCACCTCCATCCCGGCAAAGGTTCGCTCACCGGCTTTTGCGGCGTGCTCGGTCAGCGACAGCTCCCCGGTGGAGAAGAACAGCAGGCGCCACTGCTTGCGGGTGCGCAGCTCGCCATCCGTACTGGCGCGGCCCTTACCCTGACCGTTTGCCAGCATGTAGGCGATGTTGCCCGCCTCGCGCCCGTCCACCTCGCGGATTTCGTCGAGCATCATGGCCGCGTCGTTGCGGCGGCTGGCGCAGCCCTCGAGCGCGTTTCCGGTCGCGCGCCACGTCTGCCAGTAGTCCGGCCCGCCGCACACGGAGGTGGCCGCCTTCATGGTGGTGGTCTTGCCGTCCGTGGATTCCCCCTTGAGGTGGTAGCCGCCGCCGTCCATGCCGACAAGCCGCAGCAGCGGGGCCGCAAAGGCGAGGCTGACCGCGAACGCCACGCGTGAGTTACCGGTGCAGAAGCGGGAAACGTGCTCGCGCCACTCATCAACGGAGCCTGACACGCGAAAGTCCCGTCCCTGCACGGAGGTGGTCTGGAGAATGACGCCGTCTGCACCTTCTCCGCTCACCTCGTCCTGGAGGACGTAAACCTGACCGTGCCAGCCGGTGCGGCTCACGCAGGTCACGCGGCGCTCCGGCTTGCACAGCGAGATGTATTCCATCAGGCGGGCGCGGGCCTCGCCGGTGGTGCTGATGTAAGACAGGCCGTTGACCAGCAGCACGCGGCGCAGCTCCTCGCCGCTGCCGCTCAGCATCTCCATCGGCATGGCCCACCGGCGGCGCTCTCCCCATGTGTCCTCCCATTCCAGCAGGCGGCCAAAGTTGCCGCCGTCGGCGTCGCAGGTGATGGCCGTGACGCGCAGCGGGTTGCAGATTTTGACGTTCTGGATTTCCGTTTCGCCATTGCGCTGCACCTGCTTTTCGTACCAGAGATACTCCTGCGTCAGCCGGAACCCGTGCGGCAGCTGCGTGCGGCCCTCACCGCACAGCACCAGACCGTTACGGAAGGCCTCACGGGCGCGGGTCACGCCGTGCTCCCGGTGAAAGTCGTTCCAGTCGGCTTTAATTTCGCCCGGCGGCAGGCTTACCCAGCCACTGACGGCTTTTGCTGCCTTCTCCGCAAACGCTTTGCCGGGGTTCTCACCCGCATCCTGAAAGTCGTTGTCACCGGCAATGACAATTTTCACCTCCGGCCAGCGCGCCCGCAGCGCCTGCGCCACGTTCGGCAGGTTCCCCGCCGAGATGGCGGCCACGACGCACCCGGCGGTCAGCTGGCTCACCGTCAGTGCGGTGGCGTAGCCTTCGGTGATGACCAGCTGCACCGGCGGCTCAGGCGGCAGCGGGCTGAGCGCCATAAACGCACCCTTCATGGCGCTGCCGGGCAGCAGGCTCTTTTCACCCGTAGGGGCAATCAGCTGCGCGCCGGTCACCGCACCGTCTGAGGTGGTCAGCGGAAGCAGCAGCGAACCCGCCGGAAAGGCCGTGCCGCCGATGCGCTGCGTGCTTCCGGTGAGGCAGGCCGGATAACCGGCAAAACCTTTGGCCGCGAGGTAGGCACTTTCACCGCTGTGGCTGGCTTTCACCAGCGCACCGACGGCGGCGGCCATATCGCGTTTAGGGGCTTTTTCTCTGGCAGGCCTAACCGGCATGTCCTGCACGTCACGCACGTCCAGCACCTGCGCCACCTCCTGCGCGGCCTGCTTTACGCCCTTGCCCGTCACCAGCTTCACCAGGTCAAGGCCGTCACCGTGGCCGCAGTGGCTGCAAATCCACGTGCCCCGACCCTCAATGTCATCCAGCCGGAAACGGTCTTTACCTTCACACTTAGGGCAGGGGCCGTGTCTGCCGCCGTCGGGCACGTTCACGCCGAGCATCTGAAGAATGACCGGCCAGCGGCCGCGCGCGGCGGCAGTGATGTCTGATACTGACTGTACTGTCATAACCCCTCCTTAATGCCGGTAAAGCGACGCGCCGGTGTCGCAGAACTTTTCAAAGGCTGCCGGAAGCGTGCGGTACAGTTCGGTCATGACCTCGCAACCGCGCTTAGTCAGTGCCGGCGGCGCGGTCAGCAGTGTCGGCTCCACCATGTCGGTAAGCAGCGCAAGCGCCGCAGCCGCGCCGCGCGCTTCGCCGTACTCGTTCACCATCGCGCTCTCAACGTGCAGCGCGATGGCCATCTCGATGCGCTCCACCGTCATGCGGTGCGGGCCGCGCATTTCGCTGCCGGTGTCGGCCAGATGCATAGCCCGCCATGCGGAGGCGATGGCGCGACGATAAAGCGCCGTGGTCAGCTCCGGCGGGAACACGGATACCTGTGGCTTCTTCATGCGCGAACCTCCTCAATCAGTGCGCAGCAGCGCGTGACGTCGTTCAGGTCAGCGCGCAGATACTCCATCAGCGCGGCAACGCCGGGCACGCTGTGTGTGGTGAATGAACCCGAGCAGGGATGTTCGGAAAAAAGGAGCTGGAGCAGGTCACAGGCTTCCTTTGCGCGGGTCAGCTTCTCAAATGCGTCTTCCGGCAGGCCGTAGGCAAAGGCGGCAAAATTACCGTTTTCAGGCAAGGGGATGCCCTGAGCACCGTTGTGCCCGATTGAAACTGTCATGGTTTACTCCGTTAAAGCTGGCTGTGTGTCAGAGGTAGTTTGAGTAGTGGCTGGCGTCCGGTTCGGCGGGCTGCTGTACAACCCGCTCGCGCCAGCGCTCAAACTGCACGGACGGGTGCAGGGCAAGCGGACTGAAGCCGCCCTGTCCACCGGCGATTTCAGCATTGCGCCGTGGCGGTTCGCTGACTCGCGTGTAGCTTTCTTCAAACCACGTCAGCGGAGCAGAGGTCACCTGACCGTCGCTGTCGTAGCGATAGAGCACTTCCTGACTGAATTCAGGCGTGGCCGTAAACGCAGATACGGGCAGGGAGGTGAAGCGGATGACGGTGACCGTCCAGCCCTGACTGTGCTGCCAGATTTCGCCGCGCTGCGGATATTTACGCATGAACGCCTCCACGGCAGGGCAGGCGGCCCGCAAAGAGCAGGATGTAGTCAGCCGCCAGACGACGTCGCGCGCTGTATTCGTCACTGGCGGTAACACGCAGCATTACCGGGCGACGGGACAACTGAGAACGGTTGATTGCCGAAAATATCCAGGTAGACTTTGGTTTAGCCATAATATTGCTCCTAGCATGTTTGGTTAGATGCCCGTTATGTGTTGCAGCACAAGCGGGCATTGTTTTTTAGGATTATGATAACTACAATGGTAATTACCATGTAGGTCATCATAAGTTAGGGTAATTACCATGTCAACACCGCAAGAAAAACGTTCTCCTCCATTTCAGATGCGTTTAACAGATGAATTTCGGCAGCAGCTCGAAACAGAAATGCGTAAAGATGGTGATACTGCTCTGGCTGCATGGATAAAACGCGTATTGCGTAAAGAGCTGCAATCACGCGGAATTGATCCTAATGGTTAATGATCGCAAGTACGCGCAAAATCGATCTTGATAAAGATTTTTCCTTTCGCGGCTTTCTCTCAAGCCGCTTAATTACTTGCCCGCTGCAGTTTCTTAGCTTGTCTTCTCATGTCCTCGAATTTTTCGATGGAACCTGTTTCATGCTGATCACGCCATCCGTAATAATCGGCTGCACGCCAGCGTGACATACGGCCAATTTTGATGGGACGGGGAAAGCGGTCTTGTGAGATAAGGCGATAAATCCATTTGTCACTTAACATGCAGTCAGCGGTGATAAATTTCATATCGATCAAAGCATCCATAGAAGGGCGCTGTGCAGTCACGATATTGGTGGAAGGGGTCATAGTTCATTCTCCGTATGTTCATGTCTACTCGCTTCAATACGGAAAATTTAATCATCGAAATTAGGGCAGGGAAATGTGACTAAAGCAAAGAAAATATAATCGCATTAGTCACTAGTTTTGTTATCAGAATGTTAATCCATCTTTCTTAATGCAGCTTCTGAGTAGACTGACGATAGTGTCAAAGCTAAGTGGCGGCTCGCCATTTTCAGGCCAAAATTCATTCGCATGGTTAAAAAGATGCTCTGTAATCGCTGCAGGGCTTTCTCGTCTAAGCTTCATATCTCGATGATAAAGCGCAACCACAGCCATTAGGACTTCTACCCTTGGAACTGCATGTTTTTGCTTTTGCGCCTCAGATTGGGCTTTATAGTTTTTTGCAGTTTTCTTGGTTTTTTTTTCATCCCGTACTGCATCTAAAAATTTGGATATTTGCGTCTTTGTTATCCATACAACATCAAATAAATGATAGTTTTCCCTTTCATCATAATTGACGTATATGGCTATTTGAAAATTGAAATTACTTTCTCCAGATGGAGTGAAGTGATCTGGCCATTCAAGAGGTTGCCCCTCATATTTAACTAAAAGGTCTTTATAATTATCATCTATAGAAAAAAGTCCTTTCATGTAGCATTTTATGTGTCCATTTTCATCAAACTTTTCATCATCAATGCGTATAGAACAACTTTCAGATAAACAGTAATAGCCCTTTTTATCTCTAGGTAATGCTTCTATTGTTCTAAGTAATATCTCATCCTCTACATCAGCTTGCAGTGCGCAAGAAACATCAAGATCATCATCATGAAACTCCATGCATATCTCAATGCCTTTTTCATATGCAAACCAAAACAAATCTTTTTGATCACATCCAATTATTCTAGCTGCTTCAGATAACTCATAATGATCTCTTAAAAGCGATTCAGTATTAGTTATTTTGAGGAAATCCATATCACGCCTCTACATTTTGAGTTAAATAGTCCGCATACCACTGCAACATTTCTCTGCGACCATCTAAATATTGGGCATGATTGTAAGCCCCTCTAATTGCATTACGATCAACGTGAGCCAGTTGCATTTCTATCCATGCAGAATTAAATCCCTGCTCATGCAGGATTGTACTCATCGTGTGCCTGAACCCATGTCCGGTAAGCCTACCTTTGTAACCTAAAAGCTCAATAACTTGATTGATGCTTTCTTTGCTAATTGGCTTCTTCTGGTCATTTCTTCCAATGAAGACCAGCGGATAATGCCCCGTTATCGGATGCAACTGTTTTAATAGTGATACAGCTTGTTTTGAGAGTGGCACTTTATGAGGGCGGCGCATTTTCATATGCTCCGCTGGAACCTCCCAAATCGCGTTTTCAAGGTCAATATCTTGCCAGCGGGCAAAGCGTAGTTCCTGCGTTCTTACGCCGGTATACATAATTAAGTAAGTCGCTGTTTTCGTAATCACGCTTCCAGTATAACCAGCTAGATCCTTTAAAAATTCAGGTAGCTCCAGAGCGGTGAGGAAAGGTAGATGCTGCTTTTTATGGACTGCTAAAGCGCTCGCTAAGTCAGGCGCTGGATTATATTCAGCTCGCCCGGTAATGATCGCATAACGGAAAACTTCCCCGCATCGCTGGCGCACTTTACGCATTTTCTCTAATGCGCCACGTTTTTCCATTCGTTTAAGTGTTTCAAGCAGTTCTAAGGGCTTTATCTCAGCAATGGGCTTGAAACCAATATAGGGAAAAATATCCTTTTCAAAGGTATCAAGAATTTCTTCGCGATAGCGTAGTGACCAACGATCAGCTTTAGCTTTGTGCCACTCTCGCGCAATTGCCTCGAAAGTGTTTGCGGTAGCGATTTTCTTGGCTTGTTTTTGTGCCTTCTTAATCGCGCCGGGATCATCTCCGGCTGCAAGACTGCGTCTGGCTTCATCTCGTTTCTGACGTGCCATGGCAAGCGGTACATCAGGATAAACACCGATAGACAGTAACTTCTCGCGTCCCAAAACGCGGTACTTCATTCGCCAGTAGCGGGAGCCGTTGGGATTGACCAGCAAGTACAGGCCGCCGCCGTCAGCGAGTTTGTAAGGTTTATCGAGGGGCTTTGCAGTGCGCACCTTGACGTCAGTTAAGGGCATTCCGTCTCCTCCGGGGGGTATCAATTGTTTGGGGTAATTTTAAACCCCCTTAAATACCCCGTTATGGGGGTAGATTTGAGTAGACGTAGAGTGACATCAGGAGAGTGAGGATTCAACCTAACTTGCAGATTTTTATGATTTTGATTGACGGCTCTTGACGTGGAAAGAATGAGGATGGCGGAAGATCACAGGAGTCGAACCTGCCCAGGACCGCTGGCGGCCCCAACCGGATTTGAAATCCGGCCGTCTCACCGGAGACGACGATCTTCCTTTGAAGATGCCGCAGGAGTATAGCGACAATCGCGGCGGAATTCTTGATCTCAGCCGTGCGTCACAGCACGTTTTCACCGTGAAGCTGCCGATACTCCTTCGGCGTATTGGCGTAACTCTTTTTAAACACCGAATAGAAATATTGCAGCGACGGGTAACCACACATTTGTGAGATCTCATTGATGCTCAGCGAAGAACACGCCAGCAGCTCGCGCGCTTTCTCCAGTTTTTCGCGGTGAATCATGGCGTGAATGGTGTCGCCGGTTTCATCGCGGAAGCGTTTTTCCAGATTCGATCGCGAGATGCCGATGGCATCCAGCACCTGTTCAACCTTAATACCTTTGCAGGCGTTAAAGCGGATGTAATGCATCGCCTGAATCACTGCGGGATCGTGCAAGGAGCGGAAATCGGTGGAGCGGCGCGCAATAACTTTCACCGGTGGAACCAGAATTCGTTGCAGTTGCAGAGGCTGATTATCCAGCAGGCGATGCAGCAGTTTTGCCGCCTGATAACCCATCTGGCGTGAACCCTGCGCCACGGACGAGAGCGCCACGCGCGACAGATAACGCGTCAGTTCCTCGTTATCAATCCCGATCACCGTGAGCTTCTCCGGCACCGGAATTTTGAGATATTCACAGGCCTGCAGCAGATGGCGCGCACGGGCATCGGTGACGGCAATAATACCGGTTTGCTGCGGCAAGGTTTGCAGCCAGTCAGCCAGGCGGTTCTGAGCGTGCTGCCAGTTTTCCGGCGCTGTTTCCATGCCCTGATAAACCACGCCTTGATAACGCTCGCGCGCCACCAGCTGGCGAAACGCATGTTCACGCTCTTGCGCCCAGCGTTTGCCACTGGCTGCGGGCAAGCCATAGAAAGCAAAGCGATTCACGCCTTTCTCTTTCAAATGCAAGAAAGCGCTCTCGACCAGCGCGGCGTTGTCGGTGGCGATGTAATGCACCGGCGGATAATCCTGCGGCTGATGGTACGATCCGCCAACGCCAACAATCGGCACCGACACGTTCGCCAGCAGTTTTTCAATCGAGGGATCGTCGTAATCGGCGATAACCCCGTCGCCCAGCCATTCACGGATATTGTCGATGCGGCAACGAAAATCCTCTTCAATGAAAATGTCCCAATCCGTTTGTGATGCCTGTAAATACTCACCGACACCCTCAACCACCTGGCGGTCATAGACCTTATTGGCGTTGAACAGCAACGTAATGCGAAAGCGTTTCTCATGCATCGTGGCGCACTCTCCTAAATCGACAGCACCTTGCATAGCATGGCACGACGGACAGCAGAAAGAATTTGCGCCACATTGTGATCCCCCACGCGATTACACCCGGCGGCGCGTCGCGGTATCCATCCACACCGCCAGCAGCAGGATGGCGCCCTTGACGATGTACTGCCAGAAGGTCGGGACATCCATCATGCTCATGCCGTTATCCAGCGACGCCATGATAAAGGCGCCGATGACCGCGCCCGCCACCGAACCAACGCCGCCCGCCAGGCTGGTGCCGCCAATCACACAGGCGGCGATAGCATCCAGCTCGGCAATGTTGCCTGCCGAAGGCGAACCCGCGCCAAGGCGTGAGCTCAGGATCAGGCCAGCAATCGCCACCATCACGCCATTGATGGCGAAAACCGCCAGCTTGGTGCGGGCCACATTAATACCGGAAAGGCGCGCGGCATCCAGGTTGCCACCGATGGCATAAATCCGGCGACCAAAGGCCGTGCGCGTCGCCATAAACATGCCGCCGAGCAGCAGCAGCGCCAGCAGCAAGACCGGCGTTGGCACGCCGCGATAATCGTTGAGCAGCCAGATCGCGCCTAACACCAAAACAGCGGTGACGACCTGCCGCACCAGCGCTCCGCTGACGGAAGTTTGCGCCAGACCAAGCTGTTGGCGACGCAGGCGCAAGCGCCATTGCCAGAGGATAAACAGCGCCAGGCCAGCAAAGCCGAAGCCAAATCCGATCCCGCCGGGCAGATAGCTTTGGCCAATCTGCGACATCGCCGGGCTGGTAGGCGCTACCGTGGTGCCATCGGTGATGCCGACCAGAATGCCGCGGAACGCCAGCATCCCCGCCAGCGTGACAATAAACGACGGAACTTTGCGATAGGCCACCCACCAGCCGTTCCAGACGCCGAGCAGCAAACCCATCACCAAAGTCACGACGATGGTGAGCGGCAGCGGCCAACCGAGCCAGACGTCAAAGATAGCTGCAGCACCGCCGAGCAACCCCATCATCGAACCCACCGAGAGATCGATCTCCGCAGAGATAATGACGAACACCATGCCGACCGCAAGAATGCCGGTGATGGCGGTCTGGCGCAGCAGGTTGGAAACATTACGTGCGCTGAGCCAGGCACCATCGGTGGTCCAGGTGAAGAACAGGGCGATCAGCACAATCGCACCCAGCATCACCAGCACCTGCAGATTTGGCAGCGAGAATTTACCTGGCGCACCTTTAACCGGCGTAGTAAGGCCGCGTTGCGTACTTTCGGTCTTAAACATAGTGTTCACTCCGCAGGGCGGCTTCCATCACCTGCTCCTGAGTCAGGTTATCGTTAATCAGATCGGCTTTGATTTTGCCTTCATGCATCACCAAAACCCGATCGCTCAGGCCCAGCACTTCGGGCAGCTCAGACGAAATGACAATCACGGCAATCCCTTGCTGCACTAGCGAATTGATTAGCAGATAGATTTCCTGGCGCGCGCCCACATCAATGCCGCGCGTAGGCTCATCAAGAATTAAGATTTTTGGATTGAGCAGCAGGCATTTAGCGAGGATCGCTTTCTGTTGATTCCCGCCGCTCAGGCGACCAATCGGCAGTTCCGCCGACGAGGTTTTCACCCGCAGGCGCGCAATGGCCTGGTTGATCGCCTGCTGCTCCTGCGCTTCATCCAGCAGCGAAAGTCGGGGAGAGAATTGATCCAGCGCGGCCAGCGTAATGTTTTTGCCCACGCCCATTAGCGGCACGATGCCATCCTTTTTGCGATCTTCCGGCACCATCGCGATGCCGTGCGCGATGGCGGCGCGGCAGTCCTT
The DNA here is from genome assembly GCF_028048155.1 of Pantoea leporis. Classification (NCBI taxonomy): domain Bacteria; kingdom Pseudomonadati; phylum Pseudomonadota; class Gammaproteobacteria; order Enterobacterales; family Erwiniaceae; genus Pantoea; species Pantoea leporis. The sequence continues at coordinate 183,937 of NZ_JALMEU010000005.1, read as the reverse complement.
GATACGGACTTTCTTGCCGTTAATATGAATATCGCCCTGCCAGCGTCCCGGCCAAACGCCAAATAGACACTGCACGGTTTCGGTTCGACCGGCACCAACCAGCCCGGCAATGCCAAGAATTTCGCCGCGCTTCAGGCTAAAAGAGACGTTATCCACCCGGCGGATATGGCGGTTGATGGGATGCCACGCCGTGAGGTTCTCTACCTGCAACAGGGTTTCGCCAATCTCGTGTGGGCTATGCGGATAGAGCGCCGTCAGCTCGCGCCCGACCATCATGGTGATGATGTCATCCTCACTCAGCCCGGCGGCCGCGCGGGTCGCGATATGCTGACCATCGCGGATCACGCAGACGGTGTCCGAAATCGCTTTTACCTCGTTGAGTTTGTGCGAAATGTAGATGCAGGCGATGCCATGTTCGCGCAGGTTTTTGATGATGCTTAGCAGCACCTCCGTTTCCTGTTCGGTGAGCGAAGAGGTCGGTTCGTCGAGGATCAGCAGGCGCACCTGTTTATTCAAGGCGCGTGCAATCTCCACCAGCTGTTGCTGGCCTAATCCCAGTTCGCCGACGCGCGTATCCGGCGATACCTGCAGCTTGACCCGCTCCAGCAGCTGCTGGCAACGCAACGTCATGGTTTCGTCATCCACCATGCCGAAACGTCCCAGCTCTGCGCCGAGGAAAATGTTCTCCATCACCGTCAGCTGCCGCACCAGCGCCAGCTCTTGATGGATGATCACGATCCCTTTGCGTTCGGTATCACGAATGGTCTGCGCCTGAATCTCGTCGCCCGCAAAATGGATACTGCCTTCAAAGTCACCGTGCGGATACAGCCCGCACAGGATCTTCATCAGGGTCGATTTCCCCGAGCCGTTTTCGCCGCACAGCGACATCACTTCACCGGCTTCCAGCTGCAGGCTCACGTCATCCAGAGCTTTCACCGCGCCGAAACGCTTGGTGATATGGTTCATTTCCAGCAACATCGGCCTCTCTCCTTTACGGGCTCGCGCCTCAGAGTTCGCTCTGCTTGTGGAAGCCGTCTTTGACTACCGTGCTTTCAATGTTGTCTTTGTTCACCGGAATAGGATTCAGCAGGCGCGATGGCACATCTTTCAGGCCATTATTCAGCTTGCTGTTGCTGGCGGGTTGTTTGTCGTCACCGAGTTCCACCGCGATTTTGGCTGCTTCAGTCGCCAGTTCGGTGATGGGTTTGTAAACCGTCATGGTTTGCGTGCCGTTCATAATGCGTTTGATGGCGGCGAGATCGGCATCCTGGCCGGAGATCGCGACTTTGCCGGAAAGTCCCTGCGCGCTTAATGCCTGTATCGCACCGCCTGCGGTGGCATCATTCGACGCCACAACAGCATCAATGTGGTTGCTGTTTGCGGTTAAGGCGTTCTCCATTATTTTCAGCGCATTTTCCGGCAGCCACGCATCAACCCACTGATCGCCGACCACTTTAATGCTGCCATTATCAATATAAGGTTTTAACACTTTCATCTGACCGGCACGGAACAGGCGCGCGTTATTATCCACCGGCGAGCCACCCATCAGGAAGTAATTACCTTTTGGTACTTGCTTCACAATACTTTCTGCCTGTAATTCGCCCACTTTTTCATTATCGAATGAGATGTAAAAATCAATATCGGCGTTATTTATCATGCGGTCATACGCCAGCACTTTAATGCCTTCACGTTTCGCTTCCGCCACCACGTTACTTAAAACCTGGCCGTTATAAGGAATGATGACCAATACATCGACGCCGCGATTAATCATATTTTCAATTTGCGACATCTGCGTTTCTTCGTTGCCGTTGGCCGATTGCACAAACACTTTGGCGCCCAGGGATTCGGCTTGTTTAACAAAGATATCGCGATCTTTTTGCCAGCGTTCCAGACGTAAATCATCAATAGCCATACCGATTTTGACTTCTTTAGCGCTACCCGCGTGACTAAACAGGGCCAGAGCCGCGCAGGCGGCCAACAGTGATTTTTTCATGTTCATGGTATTAATCCTGTAGGTTGAGGCTGTTGTCGTTGTAAGGCTGATAACCAGGCCGATGAATTGTTGCCCTGAGTTTCAGATGACATCAATTACTGATTTTTATCCGGCTATTACGTTTTTTGGTTTATTTGCGATTTTATGAGCGCGATCGATATTTCAACGCTTTCAGAAAAAACGACGTAAGAGAGGCTGAATGAAAATAACGACATTATTTTGCGAGCTGGCGCACAAATAATAATTATCTTACGTTGAGTGTTAAATATCGTAATTGAGCAGCAGTAAATTACATCATCACAATAACCGCTCAAAGCTGACCATTCGGGTCCTCATGCTAAGGAGCTAACTATGCACGCCTATTTCGACCAGCTTGATCGCGTTCGTTATGAAGGGAGTAATACCCGCAATCCTCTGGCGTTTCGTCATTACAACCCGGACGAGGTGATTCTCGGTAAAACCATGGCGGAGCATCTGCGCTTTGCAGCCTGTTACTGGCATACCTTCTGCTGGAACGGCGCGGATATGTTTGGCGTTGGCGCGTTTGATCGTCCGTGGCAGAAGCCGGGTGATGCGCTTGAGCTGGCGAAGCAAAAGGCCGATGTCGCCTTTGAGTTCTTCCATAAACTGAATGTGCCTTATTACTGCTTCCACGATGTGGATGTCTCACCGGAAGGCGATTCGCTGAAAAGCTATCGTGAAAACTTCGCGGTGATGACCGATAAATTACTGGAGAAACAGCAGGAAACCGGCGTGAAACTGCTGTGGGGAACCGCCAACTGCTTTACCCATCCGCGTTACGGTGCGGGTGCGGCGACCAATCCGGATCCGGAAATTTTTGCCTGGGCCGCCAGCCAGGTGTGCAGCGCCATGCAGGCCACGCAAACCCTGGGCGGCGAGAACTATGTGCTGTGGGGCGGGCGTGAAGGGTATGAAACCCTGCTGAATACCGACCTGCGTCAGGAGCGCGAGCAGATTGGCCGGTTTATGCAGATGGTGGTGGAGCACAAACATAAGATCGGTTTCCACGGCATGTTGCTGATTGAACCCAAGCCACAGGAGCCGACGAAACATCAGTATGACTATGATGTCGCGACAGTTTATGGCTTCCTGAAGCAGTTCGGGCTGGAGAAAGAGATCAAAGTGAATGTGGAAGCCAACCATGCGACGCTGGCGGGTCACTCTTTCCATCATGAGATCGCAACGGCCATCGCGCTGGGCATTTTCGGCTCGGTGGATGCTAACCGTGGCGATATGCAGTGTGGCTGGGATACCGACCAGTTCCCGGTCAGCGTCGAAGAGAATGCGCTGGTGCTGTACGAAATTATCAAAGCGGGCGGATTTACCACCGGCGGCTTAAACTTTGATGCCAAAGTCCGCCGCCAGAGCACCGATAAATATGACCTGTTCTACGGCCATATCGGCGCGATGGATACCATGGCGCTGGCGTTGAAAGTCGCGGCACGCATGGTGGCGGATGGCGAGCTGGATAAGCGTGTGGCGCAGCGCTATAGCGGCTGGAACGGCGAGTTCGGGCAGCAGATCCTGAAGGGAGAATTTTCCCTTGCCGCGCTGGCGGAACAGGCGCAGCAACAGCAATTTAATCCACAGCATCGTAGTGGACGCCAGGAACAGCTGGAGAATCTGGTGAATCACTACTTGTTTGATTTTTAACTTTTCAGGAGCGCAGCATGGTTATCGGCATCGATTTAGGCACCTCCGGCGTGAAAGTGGCATTGCTGGATGCGCACGGCAAAGTGATTGCAGTGGAAAGTGCGCCGCTGGAGGTGTCGCGGCCGCAGCCGTTATGGAGCGAGCAAGATGCCGAAAGCTGGTGGCGGGCGACCGATCGTGCCATGCAGGCGCTGGCCCAGCAGCACGATCTCAGCGGCGTGAAGGCGGTTGGCCTGAGCGGGCAGATGCACGGTGCCACCTTGCTGGATAGCGAGAGTCAGGTGCTGCGTCCGGCGATTTTATGGAATGACGGGCGTAGCGGCGAGCAGTGCCAGGAACTGGAGAAGCGCGTGCCGGATTCGCGTCGCATCACCGGCAACCTGATGATGCCTGGCTTTACCGCGCCTAAGCTGCTGTGGGTAAAACAGCATGAGCCGCAGGTTTTTGCTCAGGTAGCTAAAGTGCTGCTGCCAAAGGATTATCTGCGCTTGCGCATGAGCGGTGAGTTCGCCAGCGACATGTCGGACGCGGCGGGAACGATGTGGCTGGATGTGGCGCAGCGCGACTGGAGCGATGAGATGCTCAACGCCTGCGATTTGCAACGCAGCCAGATGCCGCAACTGTTTGAAGGCAATCAGATCACCGGCACCTTGTTGCCAGATGTCGCCGCGCGCTGGGGCATGCCAAGCGTGCCGCTGGTGGCGGGCGGTGGCGATAACGCGGCGGGCGCGGCGGGCGTCGGCATGGTTGAGCCGGGACAAGGCATGCTGTCGCTCGGCACGTCGGGCGTCTATTTCCTGGTGAGCGACGGCTATCTCAGCAATCCACAGCGTGCGGTGCACAGCTTTTGCCACGCGCTGCCGCAGCGCTGGCATCTGATGTCAGTGATTCTGAGCGCGGCTTCCTGCCTCGATTGGGCGGCGGCGCTGACCGGCTGCGCCGATGTGCCGCAACTGCTGAGTGAGGCGGAAAAAGCGCGCAGCGATGTGCCGCCAGTGTGGTTCCTGCCCTATCTTTCTGGCGAGCGCACGCCGCATAACAATCCGCAGGCGCAGGGCGCGTTCTTTGGTTTAACGCATCAGCATGGCCGGCCAGAACTGGCGCGCGCGGTGCTGGAGGGCGTGGGCTTCGCGCTGGCCGAAGGCATGGATGCGGTGCATGAGTGTGGCGTGCAGCCGAAAACCGTGATGCTGATTGGCGGCGGCGCGCGAAGTGCGTACTGGCGTCAGATGCTGGCGGATATCAGCGGGCAAACGCTGGATTATTGTCACGGCGGCGAAGTCGGCCCGGCGCTGGGTGCGGCGCGACTGGCGCAGCTGGCGGTTGATCCGGCGAGCGAATGGCCGTCGCTGGAACTGGCGCAGCGGCATCAACCGGATGCGGCGCGGCATCAGGCGTATCAGCCACAGCGCGAGGTGTTTGCGCGCTTGTATCAGCAGTTGCAGCCGTTGATGTCTTGATGTGGGAGAGTGATGGCTGGATTTGGCAGGGTGTTGGAGTTTTTATCGGGTATGATTGGGGTTTTGTGTTGAATGTAGTGGCCTGATTTGCCCTCACCCCAACCCTCTCCCGTAAACGGGAGAGGGAGTTATTAGCTCGATCGGTTCCCTCTCCCGCTTGCGGGAGAGGGCTAGGGTGAGGGGGAAAAACACACCAAACCCAACCGGAGCTCACCATGCCGCAGTCCGTCTTCTTTCTCGTGCTTCCCGGCGTGATGGCGCTGGATCTCACTGGCCCCGCTGAAACCCTGCAGCTGGCCGACAGCCACTTCGCGCTGCACTACATCGGCCCGCAGCCGAGCGTGCTGTGCTCCACCGGCATGACCCTCGCCGACATCGCGCCCTTGCCCGCGCAACTGCCGGCAAACAGCCTGCTGGTGGTGCCTGGCGTACACGATTCGCGCGTCTGTTTCGACACCGAACCGGCCGCGAAAGCTCGTGACTGGCTGCGCCAGCAGCAGGCGGCGATTACCGATCAGCGCATCACGCTGGTGTGCATCTGTTCCGGCGCACTGCTTTCAGCGCAGGCGGGGTTGCTGGATGGCATCCAATGCACCACGCATCATGATGTGTTACCGCGTCTGAAAGCGGCAGCGCCAGCGGCGTTGGTAAAAGATAACCGGGTTTTCGTCGAAGATGGCGGCATCTGGACCAGCGCGGGCATTACTGCGGGTATCGATCTGGCGCTGCATCTCATCAATCGGCTGTGCGGCGCGCCGCAGGCATTGAAAGTGGCGCGCGAAATGGTGGTGTGGTTCCGCCGTTCCGGCGACGATCCGCAACTGTCGCCGTGGCTGCGCTATCGCAATCACATGCATCCGGCGATTCATCGCGCGCAGGATGTGATGATTGCCCATCCCGAACATGATTGGTCGCTTACCGCGCTGGCCGAACGGGCGCACGTCAGCGAGCGTCATCTGACGCGCCTGTTCCGCCAGCATCTGGGCATCAGCGTGCGCGAATACCACGAACAGCTGCGCTTAGTGATTGCGCGGCAACGCCAGCAGCAGGGCGAAGCGGCGGAGAAAGCGGCGCTGGCCGCCGGATTCTCCTCGGCACGCCAGCTGCGCCGCGCGCACCAGCGCTGGGACGATCAGCTCACCAGATGACGCTTATCCACGCGTTGTAATCCCATCGCCAGCAGCAGGCTACCGATCAGCGTCGTGCCCATCACCCACGGCAAATCGAGCCACGGGCGCGACATGTCGTCGTAGTGATGGGTACGCAGAAAGTGGATAAACAGCGCGTGAAAACCGTAGATCGGCAGGGAATAGCGCGAGAGGGTGGCGAGCCCCGGCAGCGCGCGCTGATTCAGGGTGTTTTTGAACAGAATCAACAGGCTGATGGCGGCAATAAACACCAGCGGCCCGCAGTAGAGATACCAGGTATCGTTGAACGCGCCGTTGATTTTCAGCATCTGTTTGGTGCCGAGCGCAATGCCAATCACGCAGGCCACAAAGCCCAATCCCGCCAGCCAGCTGACGCTGTGCTTGTCGGTCTCCATACAGCCAATCGCGCGCCCGAGTAGCGCATACAGCAGGTAGTAAATGCTGTCGCCGCTGACATACAGATTCACCGGCAGCCAGTGGAACGGTCCCAGCGATTGGCTCACGGTATTCGGATTCGCCAGCACCGCCAGCACGATCACCAGTATCGCGACATAGCGCGGTGCCACGCTTTTCACCTGAATCAGCGGGGATAACAGATAGATGCCGATAATGGCGAAGAAGAACCACAGGTGATAGAACACCGGTCTTTGCAGCAGTTTGAGCAGCGATCGACCTTCGCTGATCGGCGTCAGCCAGGTGATATAGGCCAGCGCCACCGCGCTGTAGAACAGCAGGCACAGCACGATGCGCAGCAGATGCCGCCCTTGTGCGCTGCGTTCGCCGAAAAACAGATAGCCTGAAATCATAAAGAACAGCGGCACACAGACGCGTGACGCTGAGTTAAGCAGGTTCGCCACATCCCAGCTCAGGCCTGTTACCGCCATCGGCCCGGTGATGTACCAGGTTGTGGTGTGAATGACGATCACCATCAGACAGGCAACCGCACGTAAGTTGTCGATCCAGTAAATTTTTTGCTGCATGGCACCCTCTTGCATTGGCTGCGAAGAAGGGTAGCCAGTGAGCCGCGCGCCAACAACCTTTAGCGTTGTAATTCAGATCACTCTGTTATTCGACACTCGACACCAGAATCAATTCGCGCGCACTGCATAGCGGCGCGATTTATCGCGCAATAAATTGCGCCGCTACAATGTGTGCTTCGTTGTTAGGCGGTGACAGCCGTTAATCACGCACCAAAAACGTCTCGATCACCGCTTCGTCGGGTTCAACGCCGAGGCCTGGCTCGCTCGGCAGCCACGCGTAACCGTCGGCGATGCGCACCGGATTCTTCGCCAGCGAGCGGCTGATTTCGCCCGGCTCGACGCAATACTCCATCACCAGCGCATTCTCAATCGCGCACAGGAAATGCAGCGAGGCGGCGGTATTAATGTCGGTGGTGAAGTTGTGGTTGCACACTTTGCGTCCACGGCTGTGCGCGTAGCTGGCGATCTCCATTGCCTGCGTAAAGCCGGTGCGCGTCAGGTCGATCTGCACGATATCGATGCCGCCTTCATCTATCAGGCGCTGGAAACCCGTTACCGAACACTCTTGCTCACCGGCGGCGATATGCTGCTGGCAGGCGGCGGAAACCTGGCCGTAACCGGCGTAGTTATCGGGATGCAGCGGCTCTTCAATCCAGAACAGATTGAGGTGTTCATAGCGCTGGCTGCGGCGGATGGTGGTTTTGGCATCCCACACGTGGCCGACGTCCAGCATCAGATCCACATCGTCGCCCATCGCTTTACGCAGGGCGTCGAGATAGCGCAGATCCAGCGCTTCGTCAGTGCCAAACGGCTCCCAGCCAAACTTCACGCCGCTATGGCCGGTATCCATCGCATGCTGCGCGCGCGCGACCGTCTCTTCCACGCTGAACTGGAACATGTTGGAGGAGTAAACGCGCATTTTGTCGCGCATGGCGCCGCCCAGCAGTTCAACAATCGGCTTGCCGAGTGCTTTACCTTTGATGTCCCACAAGGCGATGTCGATGCCGGCCATCGCCTGCAGTACCGCGCCGCTGCGGCCGTAATAGAGGGTGGCTTTGTGCATCTTCTTCCATAAACGGCCGGTTTCCAGCGGGTTTTCGCCGATTAACAGCGACTTCAGGCCGGTGACCATGGTGTGCGAATAGGGCGCTTCAATGATGGCTTTGGTGACATACGGGCTGCCATCCACTTCGCCCCAGCCGGTGATGCCGGCATCGGTGGTGATTTTGATCAGCAGCGCATCCTGAGAGCTGTCGGTGCGCTGCTCAATCACTGGCAGGCGCAGGTAAAACGCCTCAACGTTAATGATTTTCATGGTGTTTTCCCTGGTGTAAAGGCAAGGCGAAATTAGCCGAGAGCGGAACGGTGCTGTCGGCGCTGTGTTATCAGGGTTTCGTAATCCACGTCCAGCGCCTGAATGCGGATGTGGTTCTCAACCTCGTCGGTCATTTTGGCGATGTCGCCATCGGCAAAGACATTAATCAGCCGCTGATGCTCCTCGATGATGTCGCTCATCGATTTGCCCATGGTGGAGAGGCCGAAAATCACCGTCAGCTGACGGGCAATCGACTCCCACAAATTGCTCAGCACCGGGTTGTGCGCGAAGCTGCACAGCGTGCGGTGGAAATCGGTATCGGCGGAGGCAAAACCGTAAACGTTATCGCTTTGCATCATCGCCTGCATCTGCGCCACGCCCTGATAGAGCTGATTAAGCTGCTCAGCGCTGTTGCGTCCGGCCTCAATCGCCCGGCGACAGGCCAGCGTCTCCAGCGGGATGCGCACATCGATAATCTGCTCCAGCCGCTGATGCGAAATCTCCATCAGGCGGATACCTTTATACGGCTCGCTGGTGACAATGCCCTGGCTCTCCAGAATGCGCAGCGCTTCGCGGATCGGCACGCGGCTCATACCGAGTTTCGCCACCAGCTCGGGTTCTGCGATGCGGTCGCCGGGCAGGATCAGGCCGCGCGAGGCGGCGCTGAGAATGGCATCCACGGCGTGATCGACCAGCGTGCGCGGACGCGCACTATTCCAGCTGTTATCGGTGGCCGCGTCCTGCGCCAGCGGGGCGCTGTTTTTACGACGAGCGGTAGAGGGTTTTCCTGCCATGTTGTTTATCCTGTTTAGACCTGTCGGGTCACGAATTGACCGAAGCCGGGTTCAACCTGCATCTGGTCATCCTGGAATACCGTGACGCCACGAATCAATGTGCGCACCACTCTACCCTGACAGCGCATCCCTTCAAATGCGCTCCACTTGCCGAGTCCCTGAAAATTGGCGCCGCGCACCGTCCAGCTTTGGCTGGCGTCGTAGAACACCAAATCGGCGTCAAAGCCGGGCGCAATCGCCCCTTTTTTGCCCCACAGCTGGAAGGCTTTGGCCGGGCCGCTGGCGGTCATGCGCGCAAACTCGCTGAGCGCCACGCCACGTTCAATATGGGCCGCGCTGAAGAACATCGGGCTGAGCGTTTCCACGCCGGTCAGGCCCATGCCCGCCTCCCAGATGCTGGCTTCACCTGCCTGTTTTTGTGCGGGCGTGTACGGACAATGGTCAGACGCGATCATGTCGATATCGCCGCGCAGCAGCACCTGCCAGAGCGCATCTACTACCGGACGTGGGCGGATTGGCGGGCCGCAGCGCGCGTTGGGGCCGATGCGCACCAGATCGTCTTCGTCGAGCAATAAATAGTGCGGACAGGTTTCGAAGCTGGCGCGTACGCGGGTTTTAGCGGCGACGATGGTTTCCGCCGCGCGGGCCGAGCTGACGTGCACGATATGGCAGCGCGCGCCGGTCTCTTCGGCAATCGCTAACACGCGTCCTACCGCTTCGATCTCGGCGATTTCCGGCCCCGCCAGCGCATGAGCGCGCGCATCTTTGCGTCCGGCGCGGCGCTGTTCGCTGCCAGCACCGATCAAAATCTCGTGATTCTCAGCGTGCACGCCAATCAGCCCGTCGAACGTGGCCAACTCGCGCATGGCGCGCAGCAGGCCGTCATCGTCGAGACGCGGCAAACCTTTCTCGTCGGTGGCGTCGCCGTTGGGTGCGCCGCTGCACAGGAAAGCTTTGAAGGCCAGCGCACCGGCCTGATTCAGCGCCGCCAGTTCATGCACGTTATTTCCATCTAACCCAGCCCACAGGGCGTAATCCACCGAGCAGTTGTCTGCCAGCCAGCTTTTTTTGGCGCTGAAGTTAGCCAGCGATGTGGCCGGTGGCAGAGAATGCGGCATCTCGACGATGGTGGTAACGCCGTGCGCCGCCGCACCGCGTGTGCCTTCACGCAGCTCCTGTTCGGGAAAATCGTGCGAGCCGGTGAAATGGGTATGCGCGTCAATCGCGCCGGGCACGATGATCAAGCCACGTGCATCGATCACCTCGTCAACGCCGTGCGTGATGGCGTTAGGCGATAACACGCCACTGATCTTGCCGTTTTCGATCAGCAGATCGGCCAGTTCAGCGCGGGTTTCTGTCACCACCAAACCATTAATAATCAGCTGTTTCATCATTCTGCTCCTGCCTGCGTCACCAGCGCCGCATACGGCACCGGCTGTGAAGAGTCGAGCCAGCCGATAGCAGTTAACAGCTGGCTGAAATGCGCAAACTCAGCGCGCGGAATCACGCCATCTGGCGCAAACACGCCAGCCTGTTGATAGGCCGCGAGGCCGCGCACCAGCGCCTCGCGCGGATAATCGGGGTAAAACGCCTGCACCTGTTGCGCCAGCGCAGTGGCGTCATGGTTGGCGATCCACCTCAGCGCCTGGGCAATGGCGCGGGAGAAGGCGGCGAAAGCGGTGGCTTTCTCCTGCAATACATCGGTGCGGGCGATGTAGGCGCTCCAGGGTACGTGGCCGCACACGCTGGCGAGGCTGCTGATGCTGTGGAGTTGTCCGGCGGCGATGGCGGGCGCCAGCATATGCATGGCGTGCAGCGCATAATCAGCTGCCCCTTGGGCCACGGCGGTGAAATCCCGCGCCTGATCGCCGCTGCCGGCGATCAGCTCAACGTCATCCTGCAAACCGTGACGCGCCAGCAGCCAGCGGAACGTCAGCGTGGCGGTGCCGACATTGCCGACATCCAGCACACGTTTGCCGCGCAGATCGCTGAGCTGAAAATCGGGCTGCGCCTGCGCCGCCGCAAGAAACCACGGATTGGCCGCCACCGAGGCGCAGAAACACTGCAACTCTGCGCCGTGCTGCTGAAAATGCTTCATCACCACCATCGGGCCGCCCAGCGAGAGATCGGCGTCGCGATTCAGCACTGCGGGAACCTGGCCGCCTTGTACCGTATGCCCGCCTGATTCACTGGTGGTGAAGATCACCTGCAGCTGCTGTGCGGCGAACAGGCCGAGGCTGTGCGCCAGATAGTGCGCGCAGTAATAGATGCGGGATTCGCTGGCATCGCCTTGGTTGAAAATCAGTGTCTGCATCAGTAGCGCTCCTCGGTGATAAAGCTGCCGTTCAGCGCCGCCATATCGCTGACGCCGCACCAATGACTAATGGCCGTAACTTCATTGATCCAGCCGGAAAGCAGATCGAACACCGCACTCTCGCCACCGGCGACTAAAGCACTGATGATCGGGCGCACGCTGAGCGACAGCGACGCGCCAAGACAGAGCGCCACCACCGCATCGCTGCCGCAGCGTACGCCGCCATCCAGCAGCAGCGGCAATCGCGTCACCGCCTGCAAATCGGGCAGCTGATCGACCGGCGTAGCCCAGCGCGCGCTCTGGCGCAGGCCGATGTTTGAGGCAATCACTCCGCTGACGCCGTGCTGCGCGGCCTGCGCCGCATCGTCATGATGCAGAACGCCTTTCAGCCACAGTGGAAGCTGGCGATCGGCGCAGTGTGCTGCCACCTCATCAATCTCCTGCCAGCGCCACACCGGGAAAGCGGGCAGCGGCGCAACACCCGGCTGCGTGCCGCCGATGGTGTGCCAGCCGCGCTGTTTCAGGGCGTCGCCGATAGAGAAGCCGCCGGGCTGTAACCCGGCCACCGGATGCACCGGCGCCAGCACCGTGAGCACGATATTTTTAAATCCGGCCTGCGCGGCCTGGTCGATCAAGGCGTTGATGCGGCGGACATCGCCCGCCGCGCGCAGTTGCAGCCAGCAGCGGTCGTACTCGGCGCCAATCTGCTCCAGCGTTGTGACGCTCTCTTCGGAGATCACCAGCGGCAGTTGCAGACGTTTGCAGGCGCGCGCAATCGGCAGCACCCCTTCTTCATGGAAAATACGGTCACCGGCAAACGCGCCGACGCCAATCGGCGCGGACCAGTTTTGCTGGTGCAGGGAAATCTGCGTGTCGATGCTTTCATTGCCCTGCAGCACGCGCGGTAACAGACGAAAGCGGCGTAGCGCCTGCTGATTGGCATCGGGTTCATTACCCAGCGCATCGGCCGGTTGGCCCTGCATATAGCGGAACAGCGCATCGCCGAGGCGCTCGCGTGCCGTGAGTTCAAAGCGCGTTGGCATGTGGCGCCTCCGCAGCATTTTCATGTTCAAGGAAGGTGGCAAACGCTGGCGTTTGCGGATTTTGCAGAATCGTCGGCGGGCCTTCTTCAATCAGCGCGCCATCCTGCAGGAACACCACCCGATCGGCAACGCCCGCCGCAAACGCGATGTCGTGGGTGCTGATGATCATGGTGATGCCGGTCTGTGCCAGGCTGCGCATGGTTTGGTTCACTTCGCGCACCAGTTCGGGATCGAGCGCGGAAGTCGGTTCATCAAACAGCAGGATTTGCGGTTCTGCCGCCAGCGCGCGCGCAATGCCGACGCGCTGTTTCTGTCCGCCAGAGAGTTCGTGCGGCAGCGAGGCGGCGAAATCACCGAGTCCTACCATTTTCAACGCGCGCATCGCTTTGCCGCGCGCGATTTCCGGCTGTGCGCCCTGCACGCGCAGCAGAATGCTCATCACGTTTTCCAGCGCGGTGAGGTGATCAAACAACGCGAAGTGCTGGAACACGATGCCAATGCCCGACTTGGCGCGGTTCACCGGCAGATGTCGCTGCGCCAGCGCGCGACCGTTTTCGTCGCTGCCCATGAAGTGGCCTTCGGTCTGAATGGTGCCGCTGCTGCGTGGCGTCAGCGCCAGAATCGATTTCAGCAGCGTACTTTTGCCCGAACCGGAGCGACCAAGCAGCACCACCACTTCGCCGCGACGGACGGTTAACGACAGCGATTTCAGTACCGCTTTACCGGCGTAGTCGACGCACAGCTGATTCACTTCCAGCACCGGCGCAGCGGTTTGCGTATCCCAGCGCCGTTTTGGTAGCTGCATTGGCATCACGTCTGCTTCCGGCGGCAGTTTCGCCAGGCGCGCGCGCGCCCGTCGCGCACGTTCATCAAGGTTGTAGAACTTCTCCAGCCACCACTGACCGCCCGCCAGCAGCGTGGAAAGAATCAGATAGATGCCGCCCGACGCGACCAGCACCGGAATAAACAGGAAGTTTTGCGACACAATCGCCTGGCCGCGCATCGTCAGCTCATTGACGCCCACCACCGAAGCCAGCGAGGTGGATTTCAGCAGCCCGACAGTTTCATTGCCCATGGTGGGCAGAATGGCGCGCAGCGCCTGCGGGATCACCACGTGAATCATCTCTTTGCTGCGCGAATAACCGAACGCCTGCGCCGCCATGCTTTGATCGCGATCGGTCGCCATAATGCCGCCGCGAATGATTTCGGCGCAGAAGGCGGTTTCGTTGATCATCAGGGCGACAAGCGCGCTGGTGAACGGGCTTAAACGCAGACCAAATTCCGGCAGCACGTTGTACAGCAAAATCAGCTGTAGCAGCACCGGCGTGCCGCGCAGCGTATAGATGTAGATTTTCACCGGCACGCGAATAAACCCGTGCTTTGAGCTGCTGGCTAACGCCAGGAAAAAGCCAATCACAATGCCGCCCGCCAGCGCGCCAATCAGCAGCTGCACGGCGATAACAGCGCCTTCCCACAAGTAGGGGAAAGTCAGGTACTTAAGAAAATCATCCAAGGCGTTATCCTCCTCAACGCCTCGGTTTCGTCACCGAGGCGGCTGAGTTTATGCATTAACCACGCGCAACCACTGGACGCTCGGCAGCGCTGCCCTGGCCCCAGTAATCCAGCAGTTTTTTCTGTGCGCCGCTCGCCTGAATCACCTTCATCGCGTCCAGCACCGCCGCGCGCAGCGTGGCGTTGTCTTTGGCGATCGGGAAGCCCACCATGATCGGCAGATCCACGGTGAAGCCGCTTTGCAGCGATTTGTCCGCTTTGGCGATAGCAACGGCGGAACCGGCTTCGGTCAGATAGACGTCCGCGCGACCGCTTTTCACTGCCTGAATGCTGTTGTCGGTGTTCTGCACCATCAACATGCTGACTTCGGGCTTACCGGCGGCGCTGCATTTGGCGCTTTGTTCCGGCACCAGTTTGTTGGCTTCGTACGAACCCGCAGCGGCGGCGACGGTTTTGCCGCACAGATCATCGACGCTGTTGATTTTCTTCGGGTTGCCCTGTGCCAGCACCGAACCATCCTGCACCTGCATCGAGGCGACGAAGGCGATCTGCTTCATGCGTTCTTCGGTGACGTACAGCATCGGACCGATATCCGCGCGTCCGCTGGCGATCGAAGTGAGCAGCACGTTGAACGAGCCACTTTGGTAACTGTGTTTCGCGCCGAGGCAGCTGCTGATGCGCTCGAACAGGGAAGGATCGAGACCTTCAATGATGCTGGGATCTTTTTCCGATGGCGCTTCAAAGCCTTTGGTGTAGCCGCCGAGGCCGACGACCAGATCTTTGCCTTTCAGCGAGGGATATTTGGTTTGCAGTGCTTTGCACTGCGCCATCGCCGCGAAGTCGCTGGCGGCAGGCGTGATGGGATCGGTGCTGGCTGCGTGGGCGCTGGAGATGCCCGCCAGTAAGCTGCCGCTGAGACCAGATATTAACAAAGCAGTGCGTGCAAATTTCATAATAAGGTTCCCCTGATGCTGGTGAATGAGAAAGCGATGACCTTGTGATTTATGAACGTCTTTGGTGCTTTTTTAGGTGGTCGCCATGAATGGCGACCCTACGGAAATATCGGGGGTTAATAACCTCGTGCCGGATCAACCTGATTACGCAGCGGTTGTCCGTGGCGGAAGCGCGCCAGGTTATCGATAAACACGTCAAGGCAACCGGCGAGGTAGGCGCTGTGATCGTCGAGGCTGCAGTGCGGTGTCATCACCACGCCGGGTGTGTGCCACAGCGGGTCGTCGGCCGGTAGCGGCTCTTGCGGATAGACATCCAGCACCGCGCCGGCCAGTTCGCCTACGTTGAGTTTTTCGCGCATCGCGCTGTAATCAAATACATCAGCGCGGCCAACAATCACGATGCCAGCGCGTGCGGGCAGCAGATTGAGACGGCGGCGATCGAACAGATTGCGGGTTTGTGGCGTCAGCGGCAGCGTCGATACCACCACATCCACCTGCGGCAATACCTCGTCTAGCGCATCAATACGGATGCAGCGCGCCACGTTGGCATCGCACTGGCCGCTGCGCGTCACGCCAATCACGCGATAGCCTTGCGCCGTCAGCAGAGTTGCCGCCGCGGCGCCAATGCCGCCCACGCCCAGCAGCAGCACGATTTTGCCGCGTGCGCAGCCGCCAAAAGTCGGACGCCACACACGCTGCGCCTGATCCTGCAGAAAACCGGGAATGCCGAAGTTGAACATCAGCGCCGCCATCAAAATGAACTCGGCACCTTTATCGCCGTGTACGCCAGAAGCATTGGTGAGCGTCACGCCTTGCGGCCAGTGCGCCAGCCACTGCTCAACGCCAGCGGACATCACCTGCACCCAACCCAGACGCGGCGTGCTGAACTGATCGAGCGCCAGCTTACGTCCGCTCCACAGAATGTCGCAGCGGGCGAGAAAGTCGGCGGTCTGCGCCGGATCGCGGTTTTCGCTCAGCGTGAAGTGGCTGCGCAACGGCGGATGCGCGTCGAGTTGCAGTTGCAGCTGCTCGACAGAGAGATGGAGTGCGCGCGGTGCGCTGGCGTCGTTCTCGATGTGAATATGCATCAGCGCATCGCCGTCACTTCCATCTCGACCAGCAGGTCAGGATGGTTGAGTTGAATGCCCACGGTGGCGCGCGCCGGGAAGGGGAACCGGAAGAATTCACTGTAAGCGGCATTCATCGCGCTGAACGTGCTGAGATCGGTCAGGTAAACAGTGACGCGGACCACGTTGTCGAAGGTCATGTTCGCTTCGCTCAGCAGATCGCCGACGTTTTTCAACACCTGACGCGTCTGGCTGGCGATGTCGTTGCCCATAATCTCGCCGCTGTAGGGATCAATCGCCACCTGGCCGGAAATGAACAACATCGGTTCATGCAGCACGGCGGCGGAGAGCGGCGCAGGCCCCATTGGGCGGTCGCTGGCGTTCATGCCGGGATAACTCAACGCAATCTTCATGGTGAAATCTCAAGCAAAACTGTTTCACCGCAATTTCGTATACGATTATACGAGTGTCAACGCGCGATTTTTAACCATTGGGTCAAAAAGGTGATATTCATCACGTAATAGGATTTGCTGATATATCGATCAAGATTATGATATGTAAGATTTTAATGAAAATTTTATGTTGAGTGCTCGCGATGAGTGTAAATCGTATACGATTTTCTTATTGTTCTGTTTTTGCCCGCTAAACCTTGCCGTAATCGCCTGCGCACTGGCCTGGATTTCCGGCTGCACAATCCGCGGTCAAAGGGTATACTGGCGCACTCTTTTTTTAACCGATCCGTATCGCGTGCGAATTCAACATGCAAAAGTTTGATACCAAGACCTTTCAGGGCCTGATCCTGACCTTGCAGGATTACTGGGCGCGTCAAGGCTGCACCATTGTCCAACCGTTGGACATGGAAGTGGGCGCCGGCACCTCACACCCGATGACCTGTCTGCGTGCCTTAGGCCCAGAGCCGATGGCGACCGCTTACGTGCAGCCATCTCGTCGTCCAACCGATGGACGTTACGGTGAAAACCCGAACCGTTTACAGCACTATTACCAGTTCCAGGTGGTGATTAAGCCCAACCCGGACAACCTTCAGGAGCTGTACCTTGGGTCGCTGAAAGAGCTGGGTATGGATCCCACCATCCACGACATTCGCTTTGTCGAAGACAACTGGGAAAACCCAACGCTGGGCGCGTGGGGACTCGGTTGGGAAGTGTGGCTGAACGGCATGGAAGTGACGCAGTTCACTTACTTCCAGCAGGTTGGCGGCCTCGAGTGTAAGCCAGTAACCGGCGAGATCACCTACGGCTTAGAGCGCCTGGCGATGTACATTCAGGGCGTAGACAGCGTTTACGATCTGGTGTGGAGCGACGGTCCGTTCGGTAAAACCACCTACGGCGAAGTGTTCCATCAGAACGAAGTGGAGCAGTCGACCTATAACTTTGAATACGCTGACGTTGACTTCCTTTTCACCTGCTTCGAGCAGTATGAGAAAGAAGCGCAGCAGCTGCTGGCGCTGGAAAAACCGCTGCCGCTGCCGGCTTACGAGCGCATTCTGAAAGCGGCGCACAGCTTTAACCTGCTGGATGCCCGCAAAGCGATTTCGGTTACCGAACGCCAGCGTTATATCCTGCGTATCCGCACCCTGACGAAAGCCGTGGCGGAAGCCTATTATGCGTCCCGTGAGGCGCTTGGCTTCCCGATGTGCAATAAAAACAAGTAAGAGGCAGCCATGACCGATAAAACTTTCCTGGTGGAAATTGGCACCGAAGAGTTGCCTCCGAAAGCGCTGCGCAGTCTGGCGGAAGCCTTTGCTGCGCATTTCACTGCTGAACTTGATAGCGCCGGTCTGGCGCACGGCGAAGTGAGCTGGTTTGCTGCTCCGCGCCGTCTGGCGCTGAAAGTGGCCCAGCTGGCTGCCGCGCAGCCGGATCGCGAAGTTGAAAAACGTGGCCCGGCTATCGCCGCCGCGTTTGATGCCGATGGCAACGCCACCAAAGCGGCCGAAGGTTGGGCGCGTGGTAACGGCATCACCGTGGCGCAGGCTGAACGTCTGAGCACGGATAAAGGTGAATGGCTGGTGCATCGCGCTGCCATCACCGGCGAAAGCGCGCAGGCGCTGCTGCCCGCTATGGTGGCTACCGCGCTGAGCAAGCTGCCAATTCCTAAGCTGATGCGCTGGGGCGCGAGCGACGTGCAGTTTGTGCGTCCGGTGCACACCGTTACGCTGCTGCTGGGTGACGAGCTGATTCCCGCGAAGATTCTCGGTATTGAGTCCGATCGCGTGATTCGCGGTCATCGCTTTATGGGCGAGCCAGAATTCACCATCGACAACGCCGATCAGTATCCGCAGCTGCTGCTGGAGCGCGGTAAAGTGGTGGCGGATTACGCCGCGCGTAAAGCCAAAATCAAAGCGGATGCGGAAGCGGCAGCGCAGAAAATTGGCGGCATCGCCGATCTGAGCGAAAGCCTGCTGGAAGAAGTGACCTCGCTGGTGGAGTGGCCGGTGGTGCTGACGGCGAAATTCGAAGAGAAGTTCCTCGCAGTGCCAGCTGAAGCGCTGGTTTACACCATGAAAGGTGACCAGAAGTACTTCCCGGTGTACGACGCGGCGGGCAAGCTGCTGCCGAATTTCATCTTCGTCACCAACATCGAATCCAAAGATCCACAGCAGATTATCGCCGGTAACGAGAAGGTGGTGCGCCCGCGTCTGGCGGATGCCGAGTTCTTCTTCAACACCGACCGCAAAAAGCGTCTGGAAGATAATCTGCCGCGTCTGGAAACCGTACTGTTCCAGAAAGAGCTGGGTACGCTGCGTGATAAAACCGATCGCATTCAGGCGCTGGCTGGCTGGATTGCCGCGCAGATTGGCGCTGATGTGAATCACGCTACCCGCGCGGGCTTGCTGTCGAAATGTGACCTGATGACCAACATGGTCTTCGAGTTCACCGACACACAGGGCGTGATGGGCATGCACTACGCGCGCCACGATGGCGAAGCGGAAGATGTGGCGGTGGCGCTGAATGAGCAGTATCAGCCGCGCTTTGCCGGTGACGATCTGCCGTCAAATCCTGTGGCCTGCGCCGTGGCGATTGCCGACAAAATGGACACCCTCGCGGGTATCTTCGGTATCGGTCAGCATCCGAAAGGCGACAAAGATCCGTTCGCACTGCGCCGTGCTGCGCTGGGCGTGCTGCGTATCATCGTGGAGAAAAACCTGCCGCTCGATCTGCAAACGCTGACCGAAGAAGCGGTGCGTTTGTACGGCAGCAAGCTGAGCAACGCCAAAGTGGTCGATGAAGTGATCGACTTTATGCTGGGCCGTTTCCGTACCTGGTATCAGGAAGAGGGCCACAGCGTTGACACCATTCAGGCGGTGCTGGCGCGTCGTCCAACCCGTCCGGCTGATTTCGATGCGCGCATGAAGGCGGTTTCGCACTTCCGTACGCTGGAAGCGGCCGCCACGCTGGCTGCTGCCAACAAACGTGTGTCGAACATCCTGGCGAAATCGACCGAAACCCTGAACGACAGCGTGCAGGCTTCCCTGCTGAAAGAGAACGAAGAGATCCAACTGGCGACCTTCGTGACCGCGCTGGGCGACAAGCTGCAGCCGTACTTTGCAGAAGGTCGCTATCAGGATGCGCTGGTTGAACTGGCGCAGCTGCGTGAAGCGGTAGATAACTTCTTTGATAAAGTGATGGTGAACGCTGACGATCAGGCGGTGCGTATTAACCGTCTGACGCTGCTGGCACAGCTGCGCCAGCTGTTCCTGCAGGTGGCGGATATTTCGCTGCTGCAGTAATTGGCGTGGTCGCCATGAATGGCGATGCTACGAAACAAAGGGGACGAGAGATCGTCCCTTTTTTGTTTTCAAAACTCGGCGCTAACGTCCTGCGAGTGGTGCAAGATACGCCCGATGAAAATTTCATCCACTTCAGCGCGGTAGATCACAATATGCTGTTCGAAAGGCAGCGAATAAATCTGCTTTCCTAAATCCGGTCGTTTGCGACCTAAATCAAACATGGCGAGTTTGTCGAAGAGCTGAGCGAATCTGGCGCTATAGTCATCAGCTAACTGCTCTCCATAATTCCAGTAGCCATAAATCCAGATCTTCATTAGATCTGCATCAGCTTCCGGTTTTATCGTGATGGTCCTTTTCATAAATGCCTACCCTGGCTTTTGCTCGTCTTAGAAAATCTTCATGATCCCACTCTTTACCCGGGCCGCTTTCAAAGCCCTCTCTGACCAACTCTCTGAGCTTTTCCAGCTTTGATTCAGCCTGCTTCTCACGCAGCAAGCGCAGCGAGTCGCGCACCACTTCGCTTTGCGTACGGTAGTCGCCGGATTCAACCAGAGATTCAACAAACTCGCGCAGTTCATCGCCTAAATCGATCGTCATGGTACGTGCCATCATCGTCATCCCGTGTAAGAGTATTTCTTACATTCTGGCACTTTTTTGCGCAACAGGGAATGCGCGTTGCAGCGCAGTTACAGGCTGAACTGCGAGGCAACGCGAGAGATTTTAGGCAGATGAGACGGGAAACAGGCGGTCGTCGCGCAACAGATGATCGTTACCACGGCGGCGGGTGAAGCCGCTGCGGTCGAAGAATTCCAGAATCTGTATCGCCACTTTGCGCCCGGTGCCAAGCTGGTTGCGGAAGTCGGCGGCGCTGGTGCTGCCCTCTTGCGCGGCACGGCTCCGAATCAGATCGGCGAAGATCTGGATCTGGTCGCTGCGATAGTAGCGATCGCGTACGATCGCGGTGATATGTCCGAGCCGCGCAGCAGTGAGCAGCAGCGAGCGAATCGCCTGTTCATCCTGCTGCAGCGCCAGCGCGATATCGCGCACCCACAGCGGCTGATCGCCAAACAGCGGGCCGACCTGCTGCCAAAGAGCTTCTTCCTGCGGATTAAAGCGCGGTTCGAAGTCGGGCACATGCAGCCAGCCTTGTCGCTGTTGTAGCTGACCTTGCGCCAGCAGTTGATCAATCAGCGCTAACACCCATTCCGCAGGCTGATGCGGCATTGCCACACGACGCAAACGATCGTGGCCGATGCCCGGCACCTCGGGATGCTGCTGATGAAAATGCGCCAGCGATTCCAGCAGCTTTTGCCGCCATTGTGCTGCCTGAGCGGCACTCATCAGCGCGTTATCAAGCTGCACCGGCGCTGCATGCTTGATCAGTGCATCCAGCGCGGGCTCGGTAAGCTGGCGCGCCCACGCCAGGTCACGCCGTTCTGTCGGTTGATAGGCCAGATGCGCCTGCAGGCTGGCGTCATCATCTTGTGCGGCGGCCAGCTGCTGCAGCCAGGCAAGATACTCCGCCTGACGTTTGCCGCGCTTTTTACTGTTGAGCAGCAGCACGCGCGCGCCGCCCAGCGTGTGCTGTGCGTTGCTGTCGCGGATAATCAGCCGATCGTTCTCGGCCAGCCACAGCGGTTGGTTCAGCACCAGTTCCGCGACATCATCCGCCAGCAGCGTAATGCGTCCAGTGACGTGGCTGGCGGCGTGGTGGAGATGAATCGGCTGCGACGCGCTCTTCAGCGGCTGCAGCAAGCGCAGCGCCACGGTTAAGCGCGTGGTGCCTTCCGCTCTGGCCTGTGACAGCAGCCAGTCGCCGCGCGCGATCTGCGCTTTTTCCACATCGCCGACGATATTCAATGCGATACGTTCACCGGCTTGCGCGCGCGTCACCGATTGGTTCTGCGCATGCAGCGCGCGCACGCGCAGCGGCAGATTCAGGCTGCTAAGCCAAAGAGTATCGCCGACGTTCACTTCGCCCGACAGCGCGGTGCCGGTGACCACCAATCCGCTGCCTTTCAGCGTGAAGGCGCGATCAATAGCGAGACGGAAACGGTAACGAGAGTCGAAGGCCGGTTCCGCCAGCGTGCTGAGATGCTGGCGCAGCGCGTCGATGCCTTGCTGGGTGTGGCTGCTGGTGACAAATTGCGGCACCGCCAGCCAGCCGAGTTGCTGCGTGAGCTGCGCCACCTGCCGCTGGACTTCCGCAATGCGCGCTTCGTCCACGCGATCGGCTTTGGTCAGCGCCACGCTGAGCGGCGGCTGTCCGGCCAGGCTCAGCAATTGCAAATGTTCGCGGGTTTGCGGCATCACGCCATCGTCGCAGGCCACCACCAGCAGCGCATGATGAATGCCGCCAATGCCCGCCAGCATATTGGCGAGAAATTTCTCGTGGCCCGGCACATCAATAAAGCCGAGCACGCGACCATCCGGCTGCGGCCAGTACGCGTAGCCGAGATCGATGGTCATGCCGCGCCGTTTCTCTTCCGGCAGGCGATCGGCATCCACGCCGGTCAATGCCTGTAGCAGCGCGGTTTTGCCGTGATCGACGTGTCCAGCGGTGGCAATAATCATGACGCTAAGGCCTGAATCAGCGCGCTTTCATCATCAAGGCAGCGCAGATCCAGCCACAGTTTGCCTTCCTGAACGCGGCCAATCACCGGGCGCGCTAAGCTGCGCCAACGCTGTGACAGATTGACGAGCTGGCTACCGCGCCCATCGCGTGGCGTGAAGGTGAGGGCGAAACTGGGAAGGCGTTCAACCGGTAGCGATCCGCTGCCGATTTGGGATGAACAGGGCGCAATCGCCAGCGAAAAGTCATCTCGATAAATCTGTTGTAACGCGGGCAGCAATCGTTCAGCTTGTTGCTGAATATCCTGCGCTGGACGGGTGAGCAGCCGCAGCGTCGGCAGGGCTTCACGCAGCGTTTCCGGCTGACGATAGAGCTGTAGCGTGGCTTCCAGCGCCGCGAGCGTCATTTTGTCGACGCGCAGCGCGCGTTTCAGCGGATGCGACTGGAGCTGATCAATCAGCGTCTGCTTGCCGACGATAATCCCCGCCTGCGGACCGCCGAGCAGTTTGTCGCCGGAGAAACTTACCAGACTGACGCCTGCGGCGATCAGCTGCTGCGGCATCGGTTCAGCCGGCAGACCAAATTCGGTCATATCGAGCAGCGATCCGCTGCCAAGGTCGGTGATCACCGGCAATTGATAAGCGTCACCCAGCTCAACCAGCTCTGCTTCCGTTACCGCATGGGTAAAGCCCTGAATCTGATAATTGCTGGTGTGCACCTTCATCAGCAGGCCGCTGTTTTCCGCGATGGCGGCGCGATAATCTTTCAGGTGCGTGCGGTTGGTGGTGCCCACTTCCACCAGTTTGCAGCCCGCCTGGCGCATCACGTCAGGAATGCGGAAGGCGCCGCCAATTTCCACCAGCTCGCCGCGCGAGACAATCACTTCGCGCCCCGGCGCTAACGCGGCCAGCATCAATAACACGGCGGCGGCATTGTTGTTAACGATACAGGCCGCTTCCGCGCCGGTTAACTCGCACAGCAGCGCGCTGACCGCACGATCGCGGTGGCCACGCGCCGCTTCATCCAGCGCGTATTCCAGCGTGACCGGCTGACGCAGGCAATTCACCACCGCGTCGATAGCGCGATCGCTCAGCTGTGCGCGGCCAAGATTGGTGTGCAGTACGGTGCCGGTGAGATTGAACACCGGACGCAGCGCACTTTGCTGCTGTTGATGGCTGCGGCGCAGCGCTTCATCCGGCCAGTTCAGGTGCCACTCTGGCAAGGTTTGGTGCTGCTGAATGTGGTCGCGCGCTTCCTGCTGCATGCTGCGCAGCTGGCGCGTGGCGAAGGCGGTTCCGTGATGCGCCAGCAGCGGCTGCAGCGCGGGATCGCGCAGCAGGCTGTCGATAGCAGGTAATTGACTGTACAGGGTTTTCATCGGGTGACTTACAGAGAGGGCGGAACGGTGCGGGCAAAGCTTTCGCGCGCAAACAGGTTTTCGGCCAGCTTCACCAGCGCCGGGCGATTTACGCACCAGTTTGGCAGCACGCGGCGGAAGTTGAGGTAACCAATCATGCAGCCGGTGGCGATATCGGCCAGATTGAGCGTGCCGCTATTGAGCCATTCGCCTTGGGCGGCGGCGGTTTCTAGCGCATCGAGGCCGCGTTGGATTTTGTCACGGTTGCGCAGCAGCACCTCTTCAGATTGCTGATCGCCGGGACGCATCTGCTCGCGCACGATCATCACCGCCGCATCGTTAATGCCGTCGGCCAGTTTTTCCAGCTGACGGATGTGCAACGCGTGCAGCGCATCATCGGGCAGCAGCGCAGGCGCATCGCCGCGTAGTTCAATGACTTGCGCGATGATCGAAGAGTCGAACCAGGTGAGCTGGTTGTCGTCAATCAGCGCCGGTACTTTGCCCAGCGGATTGTACTGTGGTACATCGCTGTCATCGATCCACGGAGAGTGATTAACGAATTCGAAAACCAGGCCTTTTTCCAGCAATATCACTGATATTTTGCGGACAAAAGGGCTGGTGTAGCTGCCAATCAGTTTCATCGTGCGCCTCCGTGTTGAATGAAAATACGCGATAACAAACCGCACATACCCCTGGCGGCGCGCTGGCACAATGCGCGATAAATCGCGCCGCTACGGACCGCAGAAACATGGAAAAAGCTAATCGCCGGGGAACATAAACGGATTCAGACTGCTGCGGGCGAATCCTTCCTGCTCCATGCGGGCATCCAGCACCAGCGAGGCCAAATCATCGGCCACCGGCTCTACGGCGGGATCCTTCTCCTGATACAACATCTTCAGGTAGGTACCGCAATCGCCGCAACTCTCTGCTTTCACCGCCGCTTTTTCGCTGTCCAGCGACCAGTAATGCAGATCGCCGGTTTGTTCACAGTTGGAGCACTTGCTGCGCACCACATACCATTCGCTTTCACACAGATTGCAGTGCAGATAGCGCAGCCCTTGCTGGCCTACGCTCATGTGCACCACGCTGGTGACCGGCACGCTGGCGCATACCGGGCAGAACTGGCGATGCTCACCGTATTCGGCGCGCGCTTTGCCGGGAATTAATGCCGCCATCTGCGCCCAGTAAATCGACAACGCCGCCCAGATGAACGGCGATTTGTCGCTGCTCACCTGTGCGAAACCGCCTTCCAGCAGCGCATGTGCCAGATTTTCCAGTTCGGTAGTGGAGGATTTTTCCAGATTCTCCAGCACTGCCAGCGCCTGGCCGCTCATCTCTGGCTTCAGCTCGGCGATCAGCGAATGCAGCAAACGCTGCCAGTGCGCATCGCGCGGATAGGTGTGGATATCGAGCGGCGGTTTGCCCTGCTCGGCGCTCTGCGTCAGCCGCTGCTGCAGATCGAGCTGCAGCGGATGGTCATACAGCACGATCTCCTGCGCCTCGGCGATCACCGCGGCAAAGCGCAGGTAATCACCCAGCGGATTCTTCGCGGCCAGGTCGCGCAAACGTGCCGCACGGCGGCTATACAGATTTTTCAGCCGGGGGAAAAGTAACGGCGGAACTTGCTCCGCCGTGTGCTTTTCGCTTTTCTCCAGCTGGTCCTGCGGGATGATGCGAATACTCATCAGGGACGTTTTTCCTGTTGTGTTTGGCGTTGGCGCTGCTCGCGATACCAGCGTGGGTGATGTTTCTTCGCCCACGCGGCCGGAACCCAGCCCTCAACCATGGCGGTAATGGTGCCTTTTACCCACAAGGCGGCGTAAATGTGCACCATAATCACCACGATTAGCGCCACAGCTGAGACCGAATGCACCACTAGCGCGATGCGAATCAGCGGAATAGTAAAGGCACCGGCAAAATACGGGCGCCAGATAACAATTCCGCTCACCAGCAGCAAGACTAAGCTGATGATAGCAGCCCAGAACACACACTTCTGCCCGAAGTTGTATTTGCCGGTATCGCCGACCTCTTCGTTTTGCACGATTTTGTGGATGTTTTTCGCCCACACCAGGTCTTCGCGATTGATCAGATTATGTTTCCAATAGCGTAAGAACATGATGATAAAGGCGGCAAACATCACCGTGCCAACAAACGGATGCAGGATACGCGCCAACTGCGGCGTGCCGAGCACGTGCATCAGCCAGTTAAACGACGGGAAAAAGAAACCCAGTCCGCTCAGCGCGGCGAGCACAAAACAGAACGCCACAATCCAGTGATTGATGCGTTCCGGTGCGCTGTAGCGCACCAGACGATCGCGTTTTTTCATTATTCGCGCTCCTCTTTTTCGTGCAGATTCTCGTCCTCATCCTCTTCCACGCGGTTTGGCCCTACGCCAACGTAGTGGAACATGGATGCAGCAAAGGTAGCGGCAAAACCGATCGCCGCCAGCGGTTTCCAGATCCCTTTCCAGAACGTTACCGCCGGGCTGATGCTCGGATTATCCGGCAAACCGTGATAGAGCTGCGGTTTGTTGGCGTGATGCAGCACGTACATCACGTGTGTGCCGCCGACGCCTTCCGGATCGTACAAGCCGGCGTTGGCATAGCCGCGCGTGTTGAGCTCGGCCACGCGTTCACCGGCCAGCGCCTGCATATCGCTTTTGCTGCCGAAGTGAATCGCGCCGGTCGGGCAGGTTTTCACGCACGCCGGTTCCTGACCGACATTGACACGATCGACGCACAGCGTGCATTTATACACGCGGTTGTCCTCTTTATTCAGACGCGGCACATCGAACGGACAGCCCGCAATGCAGTAGCCGCAGCCAATGCACTGTTCTGACTGAAAATCGACGATGCCGTTGGCGTACTGAATAATCGCGCCTTCAGATGGGCAGGCTTTCAGGCAGCCGGGATCGGCGCAGTGCATGCAGCCATCCTTGCGAATCAGCCACTCTAACTTGCCGTTCTCCTCCACTTCTGAGAAGCGCATCACCGTCCAGGATTTGGCGGTCAAATCGGCGGGATTGTCGTACACCCCAACGTTATGTCCCACTTCATCGCGGATATCGTTCCACTCCGAACACGCCACCTGACACGCTTTGCAGCCGATGCAGGTGGTCACGTCGATTAGTTTCGCCACTTCCTGCTGATGGTTACGCGCCTGCGGGGCAGGCGTGAGTCCATTGGTGGCGGAGCGGCGGATAATGTCTTGAGATTGATAAGCCATATTCGTTCTCCTTACACCTTCTCGACGTTGACCAGGAACGCCTTAAATTCTGGCGTCTGCGTGTTGGCATCACCGACAAACGGCGTCAGGGTGTTGGCAATAAAGCCTTTTTTCGCCACGCCCTGATAACCCCAGTGAATCGGAATGCCGATGGTATCGACGATTTTGCCGTCAACGTTAAGTGGACGGATGCGCTTAGTGACCACCGCTTTGGCTTTGATGTAGCCGCGATTGGAGCTCACTTTCACTGTGTCGCCCTGCGCGATGCCAAGCTTGTTGGCCAGCTTCTCGCCGATTTCAATAAACTGTTCCGGCTGTGCGATGGCATTGAGCCGCGCGTGTTTGGTCCAGTAATGGAAATGCTCGGTGAGGCGATAAGTGGTGCCGACATACGGGAACTGCTCCGCCTGGCCCATCGATGCCAAATCGTCCTTGAACACGCGCGCCGCCGGGTTGGATACCACGTTCGGATGCAGCGGGTTGGTGCCGATTGGCGTTTCAAACGGCTCGTAGTGTTCCGGGAACGGACCTTCGGCCATTTTATCGAGCGCAAACAGGCGGCCCATGCCTTCCGGCTGCATGATGAACGGCCCGACATCGCTGCCTGGCGCGGCGGCGCTGTAGTCCGGCACATCCATGCCGCCCCATTTGCTGCCATCCCACTTCAGGATCTGACGTTTCGGATCCCACGGATTGCCTTGCGGGTCAGCCGAGGCGCGGTTGTAGAGAATGCGGCGGTTGAGCGGCCACGCCCAGCTCCAGTTCAGCGTGTTGCCCAAGCCGGTAGGATCGGTGTTGTCGCGGCGCGCCATCTGGTTGCCGTCCGGCGTCCAGCTGCCGGCGAAAATCCAGCAACCGCTGCTGGTGCTGCCGTCATCTTTCAGATGGGCAAAAGTGCTGAGCTGTTGGCCTTTTTTCACCAGCAGCGTGCCTTTGTCATCGTATACATCCGCCAGCGCTTTGCCGTTGTTCTCCATCGCCACTTCTTCCGGCGCCGGATTTTCTGGCGTCAGGTAGTTCCAGCTCATGTTCAGCACTTGCTCAGGCAATGCACCGCCTTCACTGGCGTACATTTTGCGCAGGCGTGAATAGATGCCGGAAAGAATCTCGCCGTCATTGAGCGCTTCGCCCGGTGCATCCTGACCTTTCCAGTGCCACTGTAGCCAGCGGCCGGAGTTAACGATCGAACCGTTCTCTTCGGCGAAGCAGGTGGAGGGCAAACGGAACACTTCGGTCTGAATTTTTGACGGATCAACATCGTTAAACTCGTCGTGATTCTCCCAGAAGGTGGCAGTTTCGGTGTTGAGCGGGTCGATGGTGACGAGGAACTTCAGCTTCGACAGCGATGCGATCACTTTGCGCTTGTTCGGGAACGATGCCACCGGGTTGAAGCCCTGGCACAGATAGCCGTTGACCTTGCCTTGCGACATCATCTCGAAGTACTGCAGCACGTCGTAGCCTTTATCCCACTTCGGCAACCAGTCGAAGCCCCAGCTGTTTTCCGCCTGGGCTTTGTCGCCGAAGAAGGCTTTCATCTGGCTGACAAAGAATTTTGGGTAGTTGCTCCAGTAGTTTACCTGGCCCGGCAGCAGCGCTTTCGGCGTGTTGGCAGCAAGATAACTCTGCAGATCGGTGTGTTTTTCCGACGGCAAAGTCATGTAACCCGGCAAACTTTGCGACAGCAAACCGAGATCGGTCAGACCCTGAATATTCGAGTGGCCGCGCAGCGCATTGATGCCGCCGCCAATCATGCCCATGTTGCCGAGCAGCAGCTGAATCATCGCCATGGTGCGGATGTTCTGCGCACCGACCGAGTGCTGCGTCCAGCCGAGCGCATACAGGAACGAAGTGGTGCGATCGCGCGCGCTGGTTTCGCCAATCAGTTCACACACGTGCAGGAAGTCCGCTTTTGGCGTACCGCAGATGCGCTCAACAATTTCTGGCGTGTAGCGGCTGACGTGCTGCTTCAGCAGGTTCCATACGCAGCGCGGATGCGTGAGCGTGGCGTCGCGTTTGGCGAAGCCGTCAGCGTCCAGTTCGTAGTTCCAGCTGGTTTTGTCGTATTTGCGATTCTCTTCGTCGTAGCCGCTGAACAGGCCATCTTCAAAATGATAATCCTCGCGCACGATCAGGCTGGCATTGGTGTACGCCTGCACATATTCATGCTGGATTTTGTCGTTTTGTAGCAGCCACAGCAGTACGCCCGACAGGAAAGTGATGTCGGTGCCCGAACGAATCGGCGTATAGAAATCGGCTACCGATGCGGTTCGCGTGAAGCGCGGATCGATAACAATCAGTTTGGCTTTGTTGTGAATCTTGGCTTCCATCGCCCAGCGGAATCCCACAGGATGCGCTTCAGCGGCGTTCCCGCCCATCACAACGATCAGATTGGCATTACGGATGTCGACCCAGTGATTGGTCATCGCACCGCGACCAAATGTTGGAGCAAGACTTGCTACCGTTGGTCCGTGTCAAACGCGTGCCTGGTTGTCGACCGCTAACATGCCGAGCGATCGGGTAAATTTCTGGGTTAAGTAGCCGGTTTCGTTGCTGGAAGCGGAAGCACACAGCATGCCGGTGGAGAGCCAACGGTTTACCGTCACGCCCGCAGCGTTTTGCGCCACGAAGTTAGCGTCGCGGTCCGCTTTCATCAGCCTGGCGATGCGATCAAAGGCATCGTCCCAGCTAATGCGCTGCCATTTATCGGAGCCTGGCGCGCGGTATTCCGGGTATTGCAGGCGACTTTCACTGTGGATGAAGTCGAGCAGGCCTGCGCCTTTCGGGCACAATGCGCCGCGGCTCACCGGATGATCCGGATCCCCTTCAATGTGGAAAATGGTCTCTTTGGCGTTTTTCGCGCCGTCACCGAGGCTGTACATTAACAAGCCACAGCCAACTGAGCAGTAAGTGCAGGTGTTACGGGTTTCGCGTGCGCGCAGCAGTTTATACTGTCGCGTTTCCGCCAGCGCTGCCTCTGGCGCAAAGCCAAGCAGCGCTGCCGTTGTCCCTGCCATACCGCCAGCACAGACCTTGAAGAATTTTCTTCGGCTGACGTTCATGGATTATCCTTTCAACATGAATGATTTTTTACTTTTGCAGAGCAGTGAATCGGGCGTCACAATAACCCGACGAATATTGCGGCAATAGCGACCTAATATTACCACTACTTTAGTAAGGTTGTTATGTGAGGCGAAAAAAGTGACAGAGAATGAGCAGGAAAGTCACATTAATGTGAATAAGATCTCAGGTGCGGTGCAGGCGCAGGTGCATCAGCGGCGTGATATCAGCCTTGCGGAAACAGACTGGCTGGCGCAGGAAGTGCCGGTGGCGCTGGTCTATAACGGCATTTCGCACGTTGTGATGATGGCGACACCCAATGATTTGGAAGCTTTTGCGATAGGTTTCTCGCTCTCGGAAGGCATTATTGCGCGCCCGGATGAAATCTACGGTATCGATGTGGTTCCGGGCTGTAATGGCATTGAAGTACAGATTGAACTCTCCAGCCGCCGCTTTATGGCGCTGAAAGAGCAGCGCCGCGCCATGGCTGGCCGTACCGGCTGCGGCGTGTGTGGCGTGGAGCAACTTGATCAAATCGGTAAGCCATTACAGCCGCTGCCGTTCAGCCAAACCTTTGATTTAGCCAATCTGGATAAAGGCCTGGCGCAGCTGCGCGACTACCAGCCGATCGGCAACCTCACCGGCTGCACGCACGCGGCGGCGTGGATGTCACCGCAAGGCGAATTGCAGGGCGGGTATGAAGATGTCGGTCGCCATGTGGCGCTGGATAAACTGCTGGGGAATCGCAGCCAGCAGCCGTGGCAACAGGGCGCGGTGCTGGTTTCCAGTCGCGCCAGCTATGAGATGGTGCAGAAATCCGCCATGTGCGGCGTGGAGATTCTGTTCGCGGTGTCGGCTGCGACACAGCTCGCAGTTGAGGTAGCCGAACGTTGCAATTTAACTCTAATCGGGTTTAGTAAGCCGGGACGCGCCACGGTTTACAGCCACTCGCGGCGTTTGTTTTAATTTTTTCCTTCAGCACAAGGAAGTAATCATGCGCCAGCCTTATCGCATTGAAAGTGTCACACTCAAAGACATCGGAGTGTTTGAGCACACGCATTTTGATTTTCCGCCGATTCAAAGTGAACTGCGTGACGGAGAAAAAGCCGAGATCCACATTTTTACCGGGCCGAATGGCTGTGGGAAAAGTACGGTTTTATATGCATTAGCTGCGATATTTGATCCCTTTAACAATAAACATCCCATATCTAAAAGGTTTTTAAATGGTTACAGCTTAGTAGATTTTAAATTTGGAAACGGTCATGGGTTTTATTGTGTGAACAAAATTGATACAAGTTTGTTTATTGATCAAGACTATTTAATTAATCCTGTTGGGAAAACACATTATTATGGAGACAAAAATTTTAGAGATTTAATAAAAAACTATGCATACTATTTTGATATAGAAAGAATGCTCAATGATACAGATTTCCAATTTGCTGCATTTGCTTACTCTGGAAATACCAGCCATCAAGATGAATTCGTTTTTGATTCAATTAAGGAAATTGAATATTCTCCTTTTGAAAATGCTTTATCATTTTACAAAACAATCCGTTCGGATGTTATTGCTCAATGGATTGCTAATAACTTAACTAAATATGCATTGGCTAAAATAGAACAAGAAGATGAAGAGGCAAATAAATATCAAGAGTCTCTTGGGAAGATAAAGGCTTTTATATTTAACTTGAGTGGCATTAAAATTGATTTTAAGCTAAGTAGAAGTCCATTGTCGATTGTTTTCAATATTGATGATAAATGTATGGCTTTTGATTCTTTGCCTGAGGGACTAAAATCAATTATTGGTTGGGTATGTGATTTGGCTATAAGATTAGAATATCTTAAATTCGAAGAAAAAAAAGACATATTCTCTCAGCCTCTAATACTATTTCTCGACGAAATAGATATTCATTTACACCCTAAATGGCAACGTCGCATTTTACCCGCAATCCAAAAGTTGTTACCCAACTCCCAGGTTTTTGTATCAACGCATTCGCCTTTTGTCGTTGGTTCGGTAGAGGATGCGTGGGTTTATCGTCTGCCTGATCCACAGCGCAATGTGATGCGGGATGCTTCTATGCAGGATCAGATCGTACCTACTGAATCCGGAGCAGGAAAAAGTATTCAACTTATTCTTGAAGAGATTTTTGATGTCGACGAACGTTTCGATGTCGAAACTGAACAACTCTTGAAATCATTCAAAAAGGTTCGTAATCGCTATTTGCAGAATCCTACTGATGACAGTGAATTAATGGATTTGGCGCAAACTATACGTGAGCGCGGTGAAGAATTAGAAACCATTATTGAGATGGAGTTACGACAAATAGCACGCCGTCCAAAAAAATAAGGAGAACAGGGAATGTTCAAATCATATCGAGGACCATGGCCGCCATGTCTTAAAATGCATTATCCTGAGTGGACCGACCGCTATATTTCAGCGCGTGAGGGGAATCCGGCAGCAACATTCCGCTGGTTTTCTATCACTTGTTATCAAGCAGTGCGTCGAGAGTTATTAGTAATGACGCATCACCATTGTGCATTTTGTGATGGTTTCATTGGTAGTGAAAGCCGGGAAACACTGGAGCATTTCAGACCGAAAAGCCAGTATCCGGCTTTGGCATTTCATTGGGAAAATTTGTTTCCATGCTGCGATATGTGTCAGAGCCAAAAACGTGAAAAATTTGATGAAGTTTTAATTAAACCTGATCGTCCTGATTATCAATTTGAAGATTACTTCATCTGTAATTATGACAATGGTGAAATTGAGGTAGCACCGGAATGTTCAGCTGAGTTCCAAAAGGCCGCCGCAGTTACGCTTGAAATTTATGGACTTAATTTACCGGTGCGCAAAAAAGAACGTTTACGCCAGTTTCGCGTCTGGCATGCAATGGGCGATGAAACATCGTTACATGAGTTTGCTTACCGCTATTTTCTCATCGGTTAAACCACCTGCACCTGCGGCAGCGCTTGTTGCAGCGCCGTCAGCGCGCCGGGTTTTGCCGCGCCGCTGTCGCAGATCAGCAGATCGATTTCCGCAATCGCTGCATAAACGGTGCGGCTCATCACGCCGAGTTTGCTGTGATCCGCCAGTAAAATGGTGCGGTTTGCCTGCTGTACCATGGCGCGGGCAATCGCCGCTTCGTGGGGATGAAAACTGCTGGCACCGTTTTTCGCATCGATGCCGACCGGCGAAAGCAACGCGACATCGGCGCGATAACGATAAATTTCCCCAATCGTCATCTCCCCGCGCGTTTGCTGCGCGCCTGCCATCATCATGCCGCCAATTAAAATCACCTGATTATTCAGCGTCTCATGCTCTTCCGCTGCGCTCAGCGCCAGCGCGGCCTGCAGGCTGTTAGTGATGATGGTTAAACCCGACATGGTGCGCAGTTGTTCGGCCAGCATGGTGGTGGTGGTGCCGGCATCAAGGAACAGCGTTTGGCCGGGCTGGAGATGTTGCGCGGCAGCAACCGCAATTGCGCGTTTCTCTTTCGCCTGCGCGTTACGGCGCACCTGCAGCGGCGGCTCTGGCTGACTATCGACGGCGACCAAACCGCCATGCACCCGCCGCGCCAATCCCTGCGCTTCCAGCTCAATAATGTCGCGCCGCGCGGTTTCGCGCGAGATGCCAAGCTCATTGATGATGCGTTCGGTGCTGAGCTGATGTTGCGTGGTCAGCAGCGCGCGAATGCGGTGTAAGCGGGTTTCCTGCAGCATGACTTTTCCCTGTGGCGTGTTCAACCTGGGCCTAAGCTTACCTGAGTGTCATTGCGCCGTCATGTGTATTTGGTTGTATTTGTGTATTTGGTTGCATTTGTCGCCAAAGCAGGCATGATATTGGCAAACGGCGATTTCGCATGCACCCCTTTCACCTTCGCAACGGGAGTTACCATGGCTACACGTTCTACCATCATGGATACCAACAGTTTTCGTGCTGAGCACGCCGACGGACTGGATGCGGCAACCCGCAAGCTAACCGACAAGCGCAGCAAAGTGTTGGGCGAGTCGTATCGCCTGTTTTACCGCAAGCCGGTGCACTTAGTGCGCGGCGAAGGGCAGTATGTGTGGGATGCCGCCGGTGATAAATATCTTGATGTGTACAACAACGTGGCGAGCATTGGTCACTGCCATCCGGCGGTGATTGAGGCGGTGAATCAGCAGATGAAGATGCTGAACACTCACACGCGCTATCTGCACGAACGCATTCTCGATTACACCGAAGAGCTGCTGGCGACCACGCCAGATGCCATCGATCGCGCCATGTACATGTGTACCGGTTCGGAAGCCAACGATTTGGCGATCCGCGTGGCGCGGGCTTTCAGCGGCGGCACCGGCATTATCGTGTCGCAGGAGGCGTATCACGGCACCAGCGATCTCACGTCAGGTGTGTCGCCCGCCCTCGGCAGCGGACAGCCGTTGGCGGCAACCACGCGTCTGGTTTCACCGCCGGATGCCTATCGCGTGAATGCGCCCGATCTCGGCGAGTGGTTTGCCAATGAAATCCAGCAGCAGATTGACGATATGAAAGCGCACGGCATTAAGTTTGCCGGCTTCCTCGCTGACTCGATCTTCTCATCCGATGGCGTATTGCCGAACCCGCGCGGCTTTCTGCAAAAAGCGGTCGATGTGGTGCATGCCAACGGCGGGATTTTCATTGCCGATGAAGTGCAGCCGGGCTTTGGTCGTACCGGCGATGCGTTCTGGGGCTTTGCGCGTCACGGCGTGGTGCCTGATGTGATCACCACCGGCAAGCCAATGGGCAACGGCATTCCGGTTTCAGGTTTGCTGGCGAAAAGCGATGTGCTAGCGGCATTTAGTGACGAGATTCCTTACTTCAACACCTTTGGCGGTAATCCGGTGGCGATGGCCGCCGCGCAAGCGGTGCTGACGGTAATTAAAGAAGAGGGCTTGCAGGAGCACAGCCGCGTGGTGGGCGCCAGGCTGTTGAGTGAACTGCAGAAACTAATGGATCGTCACGAGTCGATCGGCGACGTGCGCGGTGCGGGCCTGTTTATTGGTTTCGAACTGGTGCAGGATCGCGCCAGTAAAACGCCGGATAAAGCGCTGGCGCTGGATTTGATCGAGAAACTGCGCGAACACCGCGTGTTGACGTCAGTGGCGGGACCTTACGGCAACGTGCTGAAGTTGCGTCCGCCGTTGGCGTTCCAGGAAGCGGATATCGATTGGCTGGTGGGCGCGCTGGATAAATCGCTGAGTGAGCTGGGGCGTTAACAGATCATTGATTGTGCACATTTTGTCGCGGCGCGATTTATCGCGCAATAAATTGCGCCGCTACGATATGTGCAGGTTTACGCAGCTGCGGTTTCCTCGGCGAAAATGCTCTCCATCTTCTGCCACGCCTGCGCGACATCGTCATCCAGATTAAACAAACCTGACGTGCCCACAATAAACACATCCACGCCTGAAGCAGCAATCTGCCGGAAGGTGCGTGCGTTGCATGAACCATCAATTTCGGTCAGATAGTGATAACCGTGCTCTTCGCGCATGGCGATCAACTGGCGAATCTTATTCAGCGTTTGCGGGATAAATGTTTGCCCGGCGAAACCCGGATCCACTGACATCACCGTGACTTTATCCAGCAGGTGCGCATATTCACGAATACTTTCTGCTGGTGTGGCCGGATTTAACACCACGCCGCAGCGACGGCCTGCGTCTTTAATTTGCGTCAGCAGGCGGAAAATTTTGTTATTAGCGGTTTCCGGGTGGAAGCTAATAATATCTGCGCCGGCCTCAATGCACATTGGGATAATATCTTCCGGATGATTTACCATTAAATGCACATCAATTGGTACATCAGTAATTTTACGCAGGTTCTCAATAAAGAACGGCGACAGCGTAATATTCTTCACATAGCTGCCATCCATAATATCGACATGATAAAAGGCAGCGGTGCTATTCATCGCTTCAATCTGCTCGCGAAAACGCGTGAGATCCATGCACATTAAGGAGGGGGAGAATTTGGCTTGCATAACTTATTTCCTCATTACAACAACAGCGCCCGCAGGCGCTGTTGATGACATCAATGGAAGAACGAAATAATGTGGCCGAGCACAATACCAACAATGCCGAAGTCGGCATCACCGAAGGTGGTGGAAGCGAAGCCGAGGTCGCCCATCAGCGGCAGCAGAATCGCTGGCAGGAAGGAGATCAGCAAGCCTTGCACAAAGGCGCCGATCACTGCGCCGCGACGTCCGCCAGTGATATTGCCGTAGACGCCGGCGGTCGCACCGCAGAAGAAATGCGGTACCAGACCCGGAACAATAACGCTCAGACCAAACAGCGGACACAGGAACATGCTGATCAAGCCGGCGGAGAAGCTCGACAGGAAGCCGATGATCACCGCATTCGGCGCGAACGGGAACACGGTTGGGCAATCCAGCGCCGGTTTGGCGTTGGGTACCAGCTTATCGGCGATACCTTTAAAGGCCGGCACGATTTCGGCAATCACCATGCGCACACCGGCGAGGATGATGTAGACGCCCGCAGCAAAGGTGATCGACTGAATGATGGCGAACACAATGTAGTTTTGGCCGCCACTGATGCTTTCAGTGAATTCTTTACCGGCAACCAGAACCAGCGCGATAAACAGAATCATCATGGTCAGCGAAATCGCTACCGATGAGTCGCGCAGGAAGTTGAGGGTTTTCGGCACCTTAAGCTCTTCAATCGACGGGCTGCCTTTACCGACCATTTTGCCCACTAACGCGGAGAGCAGATAGCCGGTTGAGCCAAAGTGGCCGAGCGCCAGATCGTCCGAGTTGGTGATTTTGCGGGTGAACGGCTGCAGAATCGCCGGGCAAACCACCATCATGGTGCCGAGAATCAGCGAACCAATCAGCACCAGCCAGAAGCCGTGAATGCCGCCTACCGACAGAATTACCGCCAGCATCGCCGACATATACAGCGTGTGGTGACCGGTCAGGAAGATGTATTTCAACGGGGTAATGCGCGCCAGCAAGATGTTCACCAGCATACCAAACACCATAATCATGGCGGTTTCGGTGCCGTAACTTTTCTGCGCCAGCGCGGCCATTGCATCCGTATTTGGCACTACGCCCTGAATATTAAAAGAGTGCTCAAACAGCTGACTGAAGATGGTCAGCGTGGCCGCAATTAAATTGGCCCCGGCGATGAGAATAACAAAACCCATGATAGTTTTAAGCGTACCGGAAATAACATCAGAAACCGGTTTCTTTTGCAGTAATAAACCAAACAGGGAAAAAAGGCCGACAAGTATAGCGGGTGTTCCAAGAACATCCTTAATTATAAACTGCAGCATAACTTACTCCATAGTGAGTAAAGTTTTTCGGGATAAACTGTTGTTAGATATTTTCAGCCAAAATTTCTTTAATCTTTGCATTATCCAGCAGGTTTGTCAGACCAACGACTTTCGCGCTGTGCCCGGCTAATTGGTCGGCAATATCTTTTGCGGCAATGATTAAATCAGCCTGTTCAGATTTCGCAGAGGTTAAATCGGTGTGGCCCACTTCCGCCTCTTTGCCTAATTCCGCCACAATCTTCTTCACGTTCATTTCAACAATAAAGCTGCTACCTAAACCATTTCCACACACAATCAGGACTTTTTTCATCATAGGGTTCTCTGGTTATTTATTTTCAATGACAGCTTTAATCGCTGACAGGGTAGAAGCCGACAGCAACTGCTGCAGGCGGGATTCGTCGCTGAACACGTCCGCTAAGGCGGTGATCATCTGAATGTGATCGTCACCAGATACCGCGCACAGCATGATGACCACATAAACCGGATCGTTTTCATCGGCCTGAAAATTCACGCCATTTTTCACATGCAGCAACGACAGGCCGTTTTTGCGCGCGCCTTGTTCCGGGCGGGCGTGCGGCATCGCCAGGCCCGGCGCCAGCACGTAGTAAGGGCCGAGTTCGGCATGCGAAGTGAAGATAGCATCGAGATAAGCCGGGCTGATCGCCCCAGCGGCCAGCAGCGGTTCGGCAGATAATCGCACTGCTTCCTGCCAGTCGCTAACCTGCTCGACTACCCGAATATGTTGCGGCGTTAGCCATTGAGTGAGCATCAGTCATTCCTGTTTATTCGTCGATGGAGTGCAATGTAGGTTATTTTCTCAGCGGTTTTCTGTGATGATTGTCGCAAAAGTTAGCGCTAACACCGTTATTGTTAAAAAACGTGTTATCGCTAACATTTCCTTGCTGTGCGTTTGTCTTGGTTGCAAGCACCTGACATGCTCAATCATTCTGAAAAGATCGCGGGGTGAGGCATGCCCGAAACTGTGGTTTTTCACATGGCGCGTTAACAGATTTGGTTTTAAGCTGCGTCCTGGCAAAAAAGTAGCGAGTAATGCAGGAGATCGCATGACAGAAAAAAAACGGCGCGGTACCGGTAAAAGCACTTTAGCCGATGTTGCCCGTTTGGTGGGCGTAAGCACCATGACAGCGTCGCGCGCGCTACGCATGCCGGAGAAAGTGTCGCCTGAAATTCGCGCCAAAATCGATGCGGCGGTGATTGAGCTCTCCTATGTGCCGAATGTGCAGGCGAGCAATCTGGCATCGGCCACATCACGCCTGATCACCATGGTGGTGCCATCGTTTGCCACGCCGGGCAGTGCAATTGTGTCCGAAGCGCTACAGGAAGTGCTGCGGCCGCAGGGCTATAACATGATGCTGGCTGAAGCCAACCATTCGGCGGCAGAAGAGAGCGAGCTGATCGAAATGTTGCTCTCCTATAATCCGGCGGCGATGGTGCATTTCAATTTCGATAACGCCGCCGAAGCGCATCGTCTGCTGAGCAATTCCGGGCTGCCGGTCATGGATATTGGCGGCGTGCATCAGGATTCGGCGGGGATCAGCATTGGTGTCGATTACGCCAAAGCGATTCGCCAGTTGGTGCAAAGTCTGGTCGAGCGCGGCTATCGCAATCTCGGTTTGCTGTGCACGCAGAGTAATAACACCATCTTCCGCCAGCTGCTGAATGGCTGGCACAGCGGCATGCTGGCGATGAATCAGGCGCCGCATCGCGTGGTGACCTCGCCGAAAATGCCGACCTTTGCCGCCGGGCACAGTTTGCTGGCGGAAATTCGCCTGACCTGGCCGGAGCTGGATGTGCTGATTTGCACCAGCGACGAAGTGGCCTGCGGCGCTATCATGGCGTGCCATGCGGCGGGGATTGCGATTCCCAGCCAGTTGGCGATTGCCAGCATCGGCGGCGGTCCGCTGGCGGCCGTATGTTCGCCGCCGCTCACCAGCATTGTGCTGCCGTATGAAGAGATGGGGCGCATGGCGGGTAAACGTCTGCTGGCGGCGCTCAAAGGTGATGAGCCGCTAGCCATCAATGAACTGCCGGTGCAGCTTAAACTGCGCGCCAGCAGCCACAAGGTGTAGCCGTGCGTGCGCACCTTTTCCCAGATTCATCAAATCCTTATCAATTCTAAGGCATTGATAACCCTTTTACGGATCATGTTTTTAACTATAATGATCCGACTGCTTACGCGGCACACCCAGTGAGGTGGTGCTGCAAAACACTAAAATGGAGAGGAAGAACATGAGTTATTCACTGCCATCCCTGCCGTATGCGTACGACGCACTGGAACCGCACTTCGACAAGCAGACGATGGAAATCCATCACACTAAACACCACCAGACCTACGTTAACAACGCTAACGCTGCGCTGGAAGGTACCGAATTCGCTGACCTGCCGGTAGAAGAGCTGATCACCAAACTGGATCAGCTGCCAGCAGACAAAAAAGGTCCACTGCGTAACAACGCAGGCGGCCACGCTAACCACAGCTTCTTCTGGAAAGGTCTGAAGCTGGGCACCTCGCTGCAGGGCGACCTGAAAGCCGCCATCGAAAAAGATTTCGGTAGCGTTGAAGCTTTCCAGGCTGAGTTTGAGAAAGCTGCGACTACTCGCTTCGGTTCAGGCTGGGCGTGGCTGGTGAAAAAAGGCGACAAACTGGCTGTGGTTTCAACCGCAAACCAGGATAGCCCGCTGATGGGTGAAGCCGTTGCTGGCGTTTCAGGCACGCCGATCATCGGTCTGGACGTGTGGGAACACGCTTACTACCTGAAGTATCAGAACAAACGTCCTGATTACATCAAAGCATTCTGGAACGTAGTGAACTGGGACGAAGCTGCAGCGCGTTTCGCTGCTGCGAAGTAAGTTCAGGCGATAGCCGCAACGCATTAAACCGGTGATCTCTTCACCGGTTTTTTTTCGCCTTTATAAACCCTTGCTAAACGACCTGAATATTCCCGCACACGACTATTCCGCTGCGAAAGCTATTAACCTGCCGTTGATAATTTGGGGCATATAGTGGCGATAATTTGTCTCGCCAAGCCTAAATAATCATGTCTACTATCACAACTTCTGTGACGAATAATGATTCGTCAGCACCGCTATTTTTGCCGTTAATAAGCGGAAAGTTCAGGCCAAATAAATTATGGAATAGCGGAAGATTTCGCGCGAAATTTGCCTTAAGATCGCTGGTGTTTCCTGTAACTACCTTTAATTACCTGCACCAATTGGCGCAATTATCTGCGTTACCACAGCTGTTGACCATGCAGGGTTTGCTGCCGGCGAAGCCACATCGTCCTTATCTGCGTGCGGGATTCAGCGTGGCGCAGCGCGCACAGGCGATCATCGATCACTATACGTTGATGGATCAGTTAGATAATGCGGCGCTGCGTCAGCTGTTGCAGAGTCCGGGTGATAATTTACTGGCCAGCCTGAGCGGCAAAAATGATGAGACGTATGTGATTCACTGCTGTCCGGGCCGCTTTGACCGTGAAGGTGAAATTACTTTGGAATTGCGCTATGAAACGCAGTTAATTGCGTCGCTCTCTTTCTCAATTATTCGCGAACAGCAGAAGCGCACGTTATTAATTGGTGGATTGCAGGGGCCGCGTAAGCATATTTCTAACGATGTGATTCGCGATGCCACCAAAGCGGCGCACGGCGTATTCCCAAAACGCCTGCTGATGGAAGTAGTATTTAATCTGGCGGAACAGTGTGGCGTTGAGGCGATCACCGCCGTTGGCGATATCACGCACGTGTTTCGCAGCCTGCGCTACCGTCACAGTAAAGGTGATAAGTTCTTTGCCAGCTACAGCGAGTTTTGGTTGTCGTTGGGTGGCGTGGCGCGTGGCGATGAGCTATTTACGTTGCCGTTACGCGCGGAGCGTAAAGATTTGGAAGAGATTGCCAGCAAGAAGCGCGCCGAGTATCGCCGTCGTTATGCCTTGCTGGACAGTCTGAATG
The DNA here is from genome assembly GCF_028048155.1 of Pantoea leporis. NCBI lineage: Bacteria > Pseudomonadati > Pseudomonadota > Gammaproteobacteria > Enterobacterales > Erwiniaceae > Pantoea > Pantoea leporis. Next base: position 142,459 of record NZ_JALMEU010000005.1, on the reverse strand, counting down.
AACAAGTTCATCAGGCGGCGGGCATCCTACGCGACGTTTCACACGCCGCGTAAGTCAAGATTAGAACGGCTGCTTCGCGTAGCCGGTCATCACTTTCAGTCCCATCTCACGTCCGAGCGCGGTCATTGGGTGTACCACCACCAGGCCGCGCACGCTTTTCTTGAATGCGCCCATGTTGGCTTGTTCTTTTTTGGTGATTTCGCGGCTAAAGCCCAGCTTCTGCAGCTGTTGCGCTTCTTTGCTCAGCTTCTCGGTGCGCACACCGCGCAGGCGCTCAATTTCCAGCTCCAGCTTCTCTTTTTCACGCAGCAGTTCACCGAGCTTTTCGGCATCGCCAGAGGCTAACAGCGGGGCTTCTTTGCGGTTGAGCGCATCGAGCTGATCGCTCAGAAGTTTGATCTCGGCTTTTTCTTGTTCTTTCATTGGGGGAAAACTCGTTAAGGAAAACAGGCAAAGGATACATCAAATTCAGGCAACTTTGCAGCGCATGACTTCGCGCGATAAATCGCGCCGCGACAATGCGTGCTGATTTAACACGTAGATGCCTCACGCGCACTTATCCGCAGCGGCACGCTTCATCGTGCTTGTTCATACAAAAACTACAGCGCAGGCTTTTTAAACACCTGCTTATGCGAAATCCGTGAAATCAGCTCGGTGAGCGACAGCACCATGGTTGAACGCACCATCTGCAGATAGCGCTGTTGCTGCATGGAGCGCAGTTGGTCGTCATCGCGGTTGAAGTCAGGCTGCGGTGGCCACGCGGCCACGCAGTGCAGTTCGCCAAACGGGCCGAGGATCTCATCATCGGTAAAACGATAATCGCTGATGTCGTGATTCAGCTCCTCACGCAGCGCCAGCAGCAGTTCACAATCTTCGTACTCATGCCGATTGATCACGCCCAGGCCGTAAATCAGCTTGAGGCGAACCGAGAGTTCGCCCAGCGGACCATCACCCAGCAGCAGCGGTTCTACCGCGTATTTAACCGCGTAATCGTCCTTGCGAAACACTTGCAGCACCAGCAGATTAACCGCTTCGGTCAGCAGCTCAACGGCGGCGATCAGGAAGCTTCTCACCGAACGGCCGGCGTTCAGGCGCTCAAGCACCCGGTTTTCAAAAGCCTGCTTCTCTTCCATCATTGCCTGCATCGTTCAGCTACCGCCAGCGGGCACGCAAGCGCGCCCGAGTTAACCACTAAAGGGCGCGCATTATGCCATAGCGTTGTAAGCGCTCACCACTGAGGTGACCACTTCGCTGTTGGCATCCAGGCCAGAAATTTCCGCCAGCGTGGCTTGCGGGCCTTTTTCTGCCAGCAGCGCGACCAGTTCCTGCGCCTGCGGATCGGCTTCGCTGCGATAATGCATCGCGGCGGCAATGCCCTGAACCAGATTATCGTGCGGCAGCTGATACTCCAGCGTGCCCAGCGTTGGCTTGATCAGGCGATCGCCCGCGCTGAGTTTACGCAGTGGCTGACGACCGACGCGCTCAACGTCATCTTTCAGGTACGGATTTTCGAAGCGGGTGAGGATTTTCTGGATATAGGCAGCATGTTTATCGGCTTCAAAACCATAACGCTTGATCAGCACGGCGCCGCTCTCCTGCATCGCGCCTTGCACTACCGCACGCACGTTCTCATCGAGAATCGCGTCACGAATGGTAGCGTGACCAGCCAGCTGGCCGAGATACGCGGTGATGGCGTGACCGGTGTTAAGGGTGAACAGCTTGCGCTCAACGAATGCCATCAGGTTGTCGGTCAATTCCATGCCAGGAATGTTCGGCAATTCCCCTTTGAACTGGGTTTTATCAACAATCCACTCGCTGAAGGTTTCAACTGTCACTTCCAGCGGATCGGTGGTGCCCGCTTCGGACGGCGGCACGATGCGGTCTACCGCGGAATCCACGAAGCCAACATGCGTTTCAACCCATGCGTGATACTGCTCTGGCAGCGCTTTTAGCACGTGCTGTTTCAGCTGGCTGGTACCGCGCACCATGTTTTCACAGGCGATGATGTTGAGTGGACGCACATTACCGCTGTCGCTGCGTTTGGCCAGACCTTTCGCGACGCCACCGGCGATGCGCTCCAGAATCTGCGGGCCAACCGCCGTGGTCACGATATCAACCTCAGCAATCAGCGTAACGATGTCATCGCTGGTGCTGTTAACGGCGCTCACGCCTGTTACGATTTCGACTTTTGCCTGTTCGCCAACCACATGAACCGGATACTCATGACGGGCGTTAAGGGCATCAAGTACCACCTGATTGACGTCAGCAAACACCAGCTCGATGCCGGCATCTGCCAGTAACTTACCGATAAAACCGCGACCGATGTTACCTGCTCCAAAATGTAACGCTTTCATAAATTTGACCCATATCAAATGACGAAAGGGCGGGCAAGTCCGCCCCGGAAATGTGGGACGGGCTTACCCGCCCCAGGGAAGGTAAACGGGGTATTACGCTTTGACGGTGCTGCCCGAGAGCAGATCCAACACGTCCTGCACGCTGGTGGTATTGGCCAGCTTCTCAATCACGCTGTCATCATCCAGCGCGTTGGTCAGGCTGGTAATCACCTGAATGTGCTCGTTATTGCGAGCGGCGATACCAATCACCAAACGCGCCACGTCTTCTGGTTCATCACCAAACTGCACGCCCGCCGGATACTGGCAGAACACCACGCCGGTTTTCAGCACGCGGTCTTTCGCTTCTACAGTACCGTGTGGCACAGCAATGGATTCACCGAGGTAAGTTGGCGTCAGCTTTTCGCGTTCCAGCATCGCTTCAACATATTCCGGCTGCACGTAGCCGCCTTTCACCAGCTGCTCACCCGCAAAGCGAATCGCCTGCTCTTTATGGGTGGCACTCAGACCAAGGAACACGTTGTCTGCACCCAGTTTGAATAGGTGCGCATTGCCTTCGTCGTAGCTGTCAGCCAGCGTGGTCTGCACGGTTTCACGACGCGCTTCGCTGCGGTTAGCGGCCACCAGACGTTCGGTCAGGTTGCTGTACAGCGCGCTATCGAGGAAGTTGTTCAGCGAAATGTGCTGCGCCTGCGGCGCCTGACGCATTGCACGTTCGGTCAGATCGCGGTGGGTAATCACCAGATCAACGTCGCCCGGCAGCGAGTTAATCGCCGTGTTGGTGACAGAGATATTGCTCAGACCTGCGTCCTGCACTTTCTTACGCAGCACGCCTGCACCCATCGCACTTGAACCCATACCGGCGTCACAGGCTACGATGATTTTACGCACGTGGTTCAGGTCAACGCTCATCGCATCGCCAGCGACTGGCGAACCGGCAACAGCCTGACCTTTTGACTGCGCTTTCATATCCTGCATGCGCTGCGTCGCCGCTTCGATATCGTCATCTTCTTTCACTTTGCTGGTTTTCAGCAGGATAGCTGAGACCACAAAGGAGACGGCAAACGCAGCGATAATGGCAGCGATATTCGCGAAGTAAGCGCCTTTTGGCGTCATCGCCAGCACCGCCAGGATGGAACCTGGAGAAGCCGGAGAGACCAGGCCGCCGTTCAGCAGTGTCAGGGTGAATACGCCAGTCATACCGCCGAGAATAACCGCCAGCAACAGACGCGGCGCCATCAGCACGTATGGGAAGTAAATTTCGTGGATACCACCAAGGAAGTGGATGATCGCTGCACCGCCTGCAGATTGTTTGGCGCTACCGCGGCCAAATACCATGTAGGCAACCAGCACGCCCATACCCGGACCAGGGTTGGCTTCAATCAGGAAGAAGATTGATTTGCCCGCCTCGCTCGCCTGCTGGATACCCAGCGGAGAGAAGATACCGTGGTTGATGGCGTTATTGAGGAACAGGATTTTCGCCGGTTCAACAAAGATTGAGGTCAGCGGCAGCAGGTTGTTCTGCACCATCAGATTCACGCCCGCGGCGAGAATGTGTGACAGGCCTTCAACCAGTGGACCGATAGCGACAAACGCCAGCAGCGCCAGCAGCATACCAATGATACCGGCCGAGAAGTTGTTAACCAGCATCTCGAAGCCGCTTTTGATCTTGCCATCAACAACGCGGTCAAAGGATTTGATTGCCCAGCCGCCCAGCGGGCCGGCAATCATGGAGCCGAGGAACATCGGCATATCGGCACCGACAATCACGCCCATGGTGGTGATCGCACCGACCACGCCACCGCGATCGCCGCCAACCAGACGTCCACCGGTGAAACCAATCAGCAGCGGCAGCAGGTAGGTGATCATTGGGCCGACGAGTTTCGCCAGCGTTTCGTTTGGAATCCATCCGGTTGGGATGAACAGCGCAGTGATGATACCCCATGCGATAAACGCACCGATGTTAGGCATCACCATATTACTCAGAAAGCGACCAAAGCTCTGAACCTTGACCTTTACTGATGAGGACATAAACCCACCCCTTATTGAGACGCGCTGCAATAAGAGAGCGCGTTTGTTTTTGTTTGAACGTTACGGCGGGGGCCGTGGCATTACTGTATGCACGCGGACTCTAGCACTAGTTTATTACGCTGCGTAGAGCTGCACCTAAGTGTGATGCAGATCACGCTAAGCTGGGGTGGTTGGGGGGCAATAAGGTGACATCGATCACAAAAAGGCGCTGTAAGAAAGCAACGATGCCGAAAAATTAAGCAAAACAAGGCGATGAATGTGACTTAAGTCACCTTTTAAGGTGGGCGCTTTGTTGTGTAAGTGTGATCAATGTCACAAACTATTTTTGGTCGAAAATGCGCCAGATCACAATATGCTGCAGCAGACAAGTGAGCTGTAAGGAAGTGACGAAATTCTGGAAAGGGACAACAGACTTTCAGGGTCGCCATTGATGGCGACCACTAAAATAGTTCGGCTGTTACAACCCGCCTTGCACCGCATTTTGCGCTTGCGTCAGCGCTTGCGCGTTGCTGGAGAGATTGCTCATCAGCGTGTTGTATTGCGTTGCCTGATCCTGGGTTGGGAACTGTACGCCGCCATCGTTGAAGGTTACACGCGTGCCTTGCGATTGCAGATAGTCGCCGGTTTGCACGGCTGCCTGGCTCAGCGCCTGCAGCTGTGGCAGCAGCGGAATCAGCGTGCTCGCTGGCTGCGTCACGACTTTGACGTAGGCCGCGTCATACACTTTCTTCAGGTCATCCGGCTGCTTCAGGGTGGCTTTGCTGCTGTCCGCCTGCATTTTGGCGCTCTGAATCTGCTGGGTCAGCACGCTCAGATTGCCGCTGGCCTGGCGCAGGCTATCGCGACGCGTGAGGTAATCCTGTGGTACACGAATCGCCGCTAACTCATCAACCACCGGGCGCATGCCTTGCTCAATCGCCTGATTGGTCTGCTGCGAGAAGCCATAAAGGATGGCGTAGTCGCTGGCGTAATTGCCGAAGGTTTGCTTTTGGTTTTCACTCAGGCTTGGCAGATGTTCGCCGCTGCGCATCACCGTGTTTTGAAGGAAGTCACTGAACGCTTTACGCTGATCGCCCTCTTTGTCACCGCAGGCTGTGAGTTGCAGCACCACTAACGCGCTGACCATCAGCATGCCGGTACGCATCCAGATGCGAGAAATTCCTGACGCCATGATGAACTCCTGTTATGGCTAATTCGATTCGATGGGAATGGTCCTAAAGAATAGTGCAATGGCCTGACGGGTACAACGGGCGGCGTTTGCCTGGTGCGCATAAATGCGCACCCAATAAGGAAATGGTGGAATTCCAGGGTCACCCATTATGGTGACCGTTTTAACACGTTAAATCAAAACACCAGCGCCTGCCCATCCTTACGGCTTTCAGTGGCGGCGATATAGAAGCCTTGCGGATCGCGCACAATCGCCTGCGCACCGCCGAAGTTATAGCCAAGCAAAGGATCTTCCAGCGTAATCTGGTGCCCCATCTCGCGCAGCTTCGCCAGCACGTTACGGTCGATGCCGGGTTCAACCACCACCGCACGTCCTTGCTCAACGCGCCAGCGCGGTGCATCAATCGCTGCCTGCGGGTTTTGCTTATGCTGCATGATGCGCAGCGCCATCTGCAAATGACCTTGCGCCTGCATCGGGCCGCCCATCACGCCAAACGACATCAGCGGCTGGCCGTCACCGTCGAGGGCAAATGCCGGAATGATGGTGTGGAACGGACGTTTGCCGCCGGCCACCACATTGGGATGCTGCGGATCGAGCGAGAAACCGCAGCCACGATTTTGCAGGCTAATGCCGGTGCCCGGCACCACTACGCCAGAACCGAAGCCCATGTAGTTTGACTGTATAAAGGACACCATCATGCCGCTGGCATCAGCGGTAGAAAGATAAACCGTGCCGCTCTGCTGCGGGGAGCCAAAGGTAAAATCTCCGGCCCGATCGGGATTAATCAACTGCGCGCGCTGTTTTAAATACTCATCACTGAGAAGCAATTCTGCCGGGAACTCGAGGTGATCGTAATCGCTGACATAGCGATCCAGATCGGCCAGCGCCAGCTTCATCGCTTCAATCGACAGATGCAGCCACGGCACCGAATCCGGTTCATAGCGACCAATATCCCACTGCTCAAGAATGCCCAGCGCAATCAGGGTGGCAATGCCCTGACCGTTCGGCGGCAATTCCTGCACCGATCCGCCCGCAAAAGGGCGCGATAACAATTCTACCCAGTCGGCGCGATGATTTTTCAGATCATCAAGGCTCAGCGCCGCACCATGCTGCTCAGCAAACGCCACTATCTTTTCAGCCAGCTCGCCACGATAGAAGGCTTCACCGCGCGTTTCGGCGATTTTTTGCAGCGTTTCGGCTTGCGCCGGATTACGGAACAGCTCGCCGGCACGCGGCGGTCGTCCATCAGGCGCAAAGCACTCGACGAAGCCGGGCTGATCTTTCAGCTTGTGGTAGGCGCGCTGCCATAGATGACCAATCAGCGGTGAAACCGGGAAACCATCGCGCGCGTATTCAATGGCCGGTTGCGCTAGCGTGGTGAGCGGCAGCGTGCCAAAGCGTTCGGCCAGCTCGACCCACGCCGAAACCGCGCCCGGCACGGTGACCGCTTCCCAGCCAATTTCCGGCATGGCATCGCGTCCGGCAAAGCGTTCCGGGTTCCATGCGGTGGGCGAGCGGCCCGAGGCATTCAAACCGTGCAGCTGTTTGCCATCCCAGATAATCGCAAAGGCGTCACTGCCGAGTCCGTTGCCGCTAGGCTCCAGCACGGTCAATGCCATTGCACTGGCAATCGCCGCATCTACCGCATTGCCGCCCTGTTGCAACATACGCATCCCGGCTTGCGCCGCCAGCGGCTGCGAAGTGGCAACCGCGTTGCGTCCCATCATCGGTACGCGGTGTGAGGCATAGCTGACGTTAAAATCCAGTTCACTCATGATCGTTCCTTAGTGTGAGTCATCACGTGGGTCGAGCGCGTCGCGCAAACCGTCGCCCAGCAGGTTGAAGCCCTGCACGGTGAGAAAAATAGCCAGTCCGGGGAAAATCGACATCCACGGCGCCTGTTCGAGAAAGCCTTTGGCGGTATTCAGCATCGCGCCCCATGAAGGCGAGGGCGGTTGCTGGCCGAGGCCAAGGAATGAGAGGCTGGCTTCGTAATGATCGCCGAAGCAATCGCCAGCGTGGCCTGCACCAGAATTGGCGACAGCACATTGGGCAGCACGTAACGCAGGATGATCCAGCGATCGGGCAGGCCAATCGCTCGCGCGCCGTCAATGTACTCTTCGTGGCGTATGGCGATCACCTGGCCGCGCGTCAAGCGCGCGAAAATCGGCATCGCAGATAAACCGATGGCAATCATAGCGTTTGATAAGCTCGGGCCGAGAAACGCTCCCAGCGCGATTGCCAGAATCAGAAACGGGCATGCCAGCAGCGCTTCGATAAAGCGCGAAATAATGCCGTCGCACCAGCCTTGCCAGTAACCGGCAATCAACCCAAGCGGCACACCAATCAGAATGGCGATCAGCACCGAAATGCAGCCCGCCAGCAGCGAAGTACGGGCGCCCCACACCAGGCGAGACAAAATATCGCGCCCCAGCTCATCGGTGCCAAACCAGTGCAGCACCGTAGGTGCTTTACGCACCGCAAGGAAATTGGCTTTGATGGGATCAAACGGTGCCAGCCACGGTGCCAGCAGCGCCACGGCGACAAACAGCAGCACAATCACCGCACCAATCAGCGCACTTTTATTACGCAGAAACTTTTTCAGCACCCGACGATTCGGCTTTGCCACTGCAGGCAGTGCGCCAGCGGTTAATACCTCGCTCATGGTCAGCCTCGCATTTTCGGGTTAATGATCATATAGAGCACATCAGCCAGCAGATTGAGCAGCAAGAAGCCAATCGCCACCACCAGCACCACGCCTTGCACCACGGCGTAATCACGGTTGAATACCGCATCGACAATCATCTTGCCAAAGCCGGGCAGCGTGAAGACCTGCTCGGTCAGCACCGCGCCACCCAGCAACTCGCCAAACAGCAGCGTGGTAAGAGTAACAATCGGCATCAGCGCATTACGCAACGCATGCTTGAGCACCACTTTCTTTGCCAGCAGCCCTTTGGCGCGTGCGGTGCGAATGTAATCCGCTTTCAGCACGGCGATCATTGAAGCGCGAGTGTGGCGCATTAACGTGGCGGCCAGTCCGGTGCCGAGCACCAGCGCTGGCAGCAGCAGCGTTTTCAGGTTCTGCGCCACATCTTCGCTAACCGGCACAAAACCCGATGCCGGCAGCCATTGCAGGTGCACGGAGAACAGCAGAATCAGCAGAATACCGAGCCAGAAGTGAGGCACTGAAATCCCGGAAAGCGCGACAAAGTTGGTGGTGTGATCGACCCAACTGTCTTTGCGCACTGCGGCGATGATGCCCATGCTGATGCCAATCACCAGCGCGATAATCATCGCCAGCAATGACAATTCCAGCGTGACCGGCAATTTGCTGGCGATCAGCGCCGTCACCGGCTCTTTGGTGCGCAGCGACATGCCCAAATCGCCGGTTAGCGCATTACCCATCCAGGCGAAATATTGCGCGGGAATCGGATCGTCCAGATGATATTCCGCCCGCAGCTGGGCGATAACCGCTGGATCGCGCTCTTCGCCCGCCATCGCCAGCACCGGATCGCCCGGCAGCAGCTTTTGCAGTGCGAACACCATAATGCTCACCAGCAGCAGCGTCGGAATGGCCAGCAATAGCCGTTTTACAATCAGTTCCAGCATCCTCGCTCCTTAGCGGTTTACTGCGCCAGACTTACGCCAGCCAAACGTACCAATCCGTCCGGCCAGGCTTTGAAGCCCTGCAGTTTTTTCGACATGCCAAAAATGCGTGGCTCAAAGTAGAGGTAAGCAATCGGCATATCGCTTTGCAGTTGGTTCACCACCTGGGTGTAGAGCGCCTGACGCTGTGCCTGGTCGTTGGTGAGACGCGCGGCATTCAGCCACTCATCGACCTGCGCATTGCTGTAGCGTCCGTCATTGAGCGTGCCTTTGCTGTTAATAAACGAATAGATGCTGCCGTCCGGATCCGGACGACCAGACCAACCCGACAGGCTAAGCTGATAATCCCCGCGCTGCTGGCGATCCAACAGGGTGGCGAACTCACTCATTTGCAGATTGAGGTTGAAACCGGCTTCACCGACCATCGCCTGAATCACCTGGCCCACCTGCTGCGCGGTCGGGTTATTGCTGACCAGCAGCGTCAGATTCAGCGGTGTGGTAACACCCGCAGCCTTCAGCAGTGCTTTGGCTTTCTCAACATCGCGCGGTGCGATCGGTGTTTTGACGTGATACGCGCTGACCGGTGAAAACGCCTGATTGGCTGGCGTATACAAGCCTTCAAACGCCACCTGATTCAGCGCATCACGGTCAATCGCCAGTGAGAACGCTTCACGCACCCGCGCATCTTTCAGCGGACTATTAGCATCGACTTTGCCGTTGTTGATATTGAAAGTGATGCCCTGATAACCAAGACCTGTGACTTTTGCCAGCGCCAGTTTGCTATCGGCTTCAACGGTTTTCACATCGCTGGCGGCCACGCCTTCGGTGAGATCCAAATCGCCCGCACGCAGGTTCGCGAGGCGCACTGAAGCATCCGGGATCGGCAGGAAAATCACCTTATCGAAGTGATAGGCGCCTTTATTCCAGTAATTGTCATAGCGCTTCAGCACGATGCGATCCTGCTGAACACGGCTGTCGAACTGATACGGGCCAGAGCAGACCGGATGAGCGGCGAAATCGGGCTTTTTCGCCGCTTCCGGTGCCAGCATGGCTCCGGCGCGGTCGGTCAGCTGGCTCAGCAGCGCCGCATCCGGGTTTTTCAGGTGGAACTTCACCTGCATCGGGCCGCTCACTTCCACGCTTTCAATCGAGGAGATTTCACTTTTGCGCAGCGAACCCGGCAGCGTTTGCGCACGTTCGATATTGAATTTCACCGCTTGCGCATCAAATTTTTCGCCATCGTGGAAGGTCACGCCGCTGCGCAGATTCATGGTCAGCGTTTTGCCGTCCTCGCTCCACGCCCAATCGGTGGCGAGACCCGGTACCACTTTGAGGTTTTGGTCAACATCGACCAAACGATCGCACATGGCCGCAAACACAAAACGGCCGTAATAGGTGCGCGCCAGATGCGGATCGAGCATGTCGGGATCGGCGCCCAGGCCGATGCGAATCACGCTGTCAGCCTGGCTGTGGGCGCTAGCCCCGAGCAGTAACAGACCGCTGAGGGCGGTTAATAACGTATGACGAGCTTGCTTCACGGTGTATCTCCAGAGGTTAGGCTTGCTGATTCACCGCCTGCTCAAACAGGGCGCGGCGACGTAAAAAAGCGGCGGAAGGTGGCGCAAGGGTGATGACGCTGCGATCGCGATTAATCTCCTGCCAGCGGTGACAGGCAATTTGACGGCCGCCGCTCAGCACCTGATTAATCGGTTCAAACTGGCGACATTCCGCTGTGGCATAGGGACAACGGGTATGAAAACGGCAGCCGCTCGGGGGATCTGCAGGGTTGGGCAAATCACCCTGCAGCATTGGGATGGTGCGACTGACGCCCGGCTGCATTTGTGGCGCGGAGGCAATCAACGCTTGCGTATAAGGATGGAGCGGCGCATCAAAAATCTCATCGACGCTGGCCAGTTCGACAATCTGACCGAGATACATCACCGCCACGCGATCGCTCATATGGCGGATCACCGCCAAACCGTGCGCCACGATCACCATCGTCAGGCCAAACTGCTGTTTCAGGCTCTCAAGCAGATTCACCACCTGCGCCTGCACGGACACATCCAGCGCTGAAACCGGCTCATCGCCGAGCAGTAATTTCGGCTGTGAGGCCAGCGCGCGGGCAATACCAATGCGCTGGCGCTGACCGCCTGAAAACTCGTGCGGGTAACGTTCGGCCCAGGCCGCAGGCAGGCCAACGGTGCGCAGCAGTTCGGCGACGCGCGCGTGGCGCTGATCGCGGCTCATCTTTTCATGCAGCCACAAAGGTTCGCCCACAATCTGCTGCACCGTCATGCGCGGATTGAGCGAGGCAAACGGATCCTGAAAGATAATCTGCAATTCGCGACGCAGCTGATTGAGTCGCGCGCCGCTGGCATCGGTGATGCTTTCACCCTGATAGAACACGTCGCCGGCGCTGGCGGCTAATAAACGCAGTAGCAAACGTCCCAGCGTCGATTTACCGGAACCGGATTCGCCGACAATCGCCAGCGTTTCGCCCGGCATCACCTGTAGCGCAACGCGATCGACCGCCGTCACGCCGCGATTGCGTGAAAACAGCCGGTTGCCCGTGGAGAAGGTTTTGCTTAAATCGCGGCACTCTAAAATCGGCTTCATGCACTTTCTCCCAGCATGACGTGTTGCTCTAACGGAGCGCGGAAACAGGCCACCTGATGATCGTTCGCCAGTGCGCGCAACGCCGGACGATGCTGGTGGCAGCGTATTTCGGCGAAGGGGCAGCGCGTGGCAAAGCGGCAGCCAGCCGGCATGTTTTCCGGCAACGGCACCTGGCCGGGAATGGTGGCTAACGCCCCTTCACGCGCGCTCAGGCTGGGAATTGAGCCCATCAGGCCAATGGTGTACGGATGCTGCGGATCGTTGAAAATACGCTCCACGCTGCCGCTCTCCACCACCTGACCGGCATACATCACCGCCACGCGCTGCGCCACTTCCGCTACCACGCCGAGGTCATGCGTGATCATCAATACTGCGGTGCCAGTTTCCTGTTTTAAGGTGTTCAACAGCGCCAGAATTTGCGCCTGAATGGTGACGTCGAGCGCGGTAGTGGGTTCATCGGCAATCAACAGTTTTGGCTGGTTGATCAGCGCCATGGCAATCATCACGCGCTGGCGCATGCCGCCGGAGAGCTGATGCGGATAGGCTTTCAGCCGCTGTTCCGCTGCTGGAATTTGCACTTTTTGCAGAATCGCCAGCGCCGCGTCCATTGCCTGGCGCTTACTCACTTTGCGATGGCGCATCACCGCTTCGCTCAGCTGATCGCCTAGCGTGAAGGCTGGATTAAGCGAGGTCATCGGTTCCTGAAAAATCATCGCCAATTGGTTGCCACGCAGGCTGGCGTATTCACTGCTGCTGAGTTGGCGCAGATCGCGGCCATCAAACAGCATGTCGCCCTGCAAGATTTGCGCACTGTCAGGCTGCAAACCCATTAACGTGAGTGAGGTGATGCTTTTGCCGCAGCCCGATTCACCGACCAGCGCCAGCGTTTCTCCCGCCTGTAGCTCCAGAGAAATATCATCCAGTACCGTGACCGGCGAACCACGAAACTGCACGCGCAGATTGCGTAGCGATAAAACGGGATGTGCGGTCATGGCGCTTCCTCCTGACGGGAATAGAGCGTTTCCATCAGCGCCTGTTGCAGCGCAAGCAGATGCTCACGCATCGCCGCTGCCGCTTCATGGGGCTGGCGCTGGGCGATGTGCATCACCAGCCGCTGATGATGGGTGTCATAGTTATCCAGGCGTGCCGGGGTACGCGCCTGCACCCGCAAATGCTGCCAGCCGGGATCGCGGCGCACCGCATCGACGGCATCAAACAGCCCGAGCATCAGGCGATTGCCCGCCGCTTCGGCGATGGCGCGATGGAAGGCGCTGTCCCACAGTTCATGCTGATCGCCATCTTCAGGCGGCGTGATGGCGTGCATGCGCTCCAGCAGGCGATTCATTAAGGCGATTTGTTCTTTGGTGGCGCGCAGGGCGGCAAGACTTGCCAGCCCCGGCTCCAGCTGTAAACGCGCTTCCATCACTTCGAGAAGATTCGATTGCTGCGGCAGATCCTGTAGCACCAGCGGCTGCACTGGCGCGGAGGGCCCAACAAAGGTGCCTTTGCCCTGTTTACGCCAGATGCGGCCCTCTTCTTCCAGCACATCTAATGCCCGGCGAATTTCACGACGACCGATGCCAAACCGCTCGGCTAACTCACGTTCGGTGGGCAGCGCGCGATCGGGCGTGTGCTCCTGCTGCTGAATCAGCTGGCGCAGTTGCTCAAGTGCGGTGCTGGAGTTGCGGCTGGTTTCTGGCGTGTCATTCATGATTGGTTCGCCTGTTTATGCATCAGAAAAAGATCGGTAATCGCCGCGTATCCAGCACTTTTCCTGATGAAAGGTGAATTCGGCAGCTTTCTTAGCGTAGGCATGAAGTGAACCAATATTTAATTGGTTCGGATTAGCGTGTCATCAATGTGTGATAACCACATGATCGCAAAGTAAAAGTTTTTTCAGTGCCGGTTGAGAATTGCGAGAAGCGTCAACGTTCTCACCGGCATGCTGCTTCACGGTGGTGCGCGCACGCTGCTTATCTGTGCAATGCCAGCAGTGCGGCGACGCACGGTGGGTGAATAACCGATGGTTTTCAGCGGGATATAACCTTGGCATCTATTTTGTATGTGTTAACGCAGATGCAGGAGCGATAGCGGGCAACCGAGGTCGCCAGACAATTTGCAATGGGTCACTAGGGTTCCGGTCGAAAGATGCTGGTCCGAGAGTGACCGACCGTCCTCTGACGGTTACACGGCGGGAAAAAAGCCCGGGAGGAAAGCGAGAACGTTGCTCGCCGCCTCCTGCTTTTTTTTCGTCCGTTAACGCCAGAGGAACCATCATGATCAAAGCCTGCCTTCGCCTGCTGTTGCTTTGCACCATCACGCTGTTCAGCGTCAACACGCTGGCCGCCGACAAACCCTCCTTTAAGATTTGCTGGTCGATCTACGCGGGCTGGATGCCGTGGGATTACGCGCAGCAGAGCGGCATCGTCAAAAAATGGGCTGACAAATACGGCATCGATATCCAGTTTGTGCAGGTTAACGACTATATCGAGTCGGTGAATCAATACACCGCCGGGGGTTTTGCTGGTTGCACCATGACCAACATGGATGCGCTGACCATTCCGGCCACCGGCGGCGTGGATAGCACGGCGCTGATCGTCGGCGATTACTCCAACGGTAACGACGGCATTCTGCTAAAAGGCGCGGGCAACCTCTCAGCGCTGAAAGGCAAGCCGATCAATCTGGTCGAACTCTCGGTTTCGCATTACCTGCTGGCGCGGGCGCTGGAGAAATCCGGCATGAGCGAGAAAGACGTCAAAGTGGTGAACACCGCCGATGCCGATTTGGTGGCGGCGTTCGGCACCGCCGACGTCAACGCTATCGTTACGTGGAATCCGCTGCTCGCCGAAGCGGAGAAGCAGCCGAACAGCCATCTGATTTTCTCTTCCACGCAAATTCCGGGCGAAATCCTCGATCTGCTGGTGGTCAACAGCGCCACGCTGCAGAAGTATCCGCAGCTCGGCAAAGCGCTGACCGGCGCATGGTATGAAACGTTGAAAACCATGTCCGGCTCAACCGACAGCGCTAAAGCGGCACGTACACAAATGGCGCAGGCTTCCGGCACCGATCTGGCGGGCTTTGACCAGCAGCTGGCCGCCACGCATCTGTTTAGCGATGCCAAAACCACCCTCGATTTCGTCCAAAGCCCACAGCTCAAAGCCACCATGCAGATGGTCGCCGAGTTCTCGTTTAAGCACGGTTTGCTGGGCGAGGGCGCGCCGAGCGCCGATGTGGTTGGCGTGGCAACGCCTGCGGGCAATTGGGGCGATGCGGGTAACCTCAAACTGCGCTTCACCGATGAGTACACCAAAATGGCCGCCGCCGGGCAGCTGTAAGCGAGGCGATGCCGATGCGTAAGTTGATCAACTACCAACCGCTGCCGCTGGGGCGCTTGCTGCTGGGCATTCTGCCGCTGCTGGCGCTGCTGCTGGTGTATCTGTTCGCGTCGGAGGCGCGTCTCAGTCTGAATGCGGCAGACAAGCTGTTGCCGGGCTTTAACGCCATGGGCGACGCCATCAGCCGCATGGCGTTTCAGCCCAGCCCGCGCACCGGCGAATATCTGTTGTGGAGCGATACCGCCGCCAGTTTGCTGCGTTTGCTGTGTGGTGTGGCGATCAGCGCGCTATTGGCGCTGGCGCTGGGTCTGTTCACCGGCGCGCTGCCAGTGGTGCGTGCGGTGCTGGCGCCGCTGGTGACGCTGTTTGCGTTGGTGCCGCCGCTGGCGATTCTGCCGATTCTGTTTATCTGTTTTGGTCTCGGCGAAGTATCGAAAGTGGTGCTGATTGTCATCGGCATTACGCCGCTGATTGCCCGCGATTTGCAGCTGCAGGTGCAGAAGATCCCGCGCGAGCAGCTGGTAAAAGCGCAGACGCTCGGCGCGCACAGCGCACAGATTTTGTGGCGCGTGATCCTGCCGCAGCTGATGCCGCGGCTGTTGGATGCGGTACGGCTGTCGCTGGCGTCGGCGTGGCTGTTTCTGATTGCCGCCGAAGCCATCGCCGCCACAGAAGGCCTGGGTTATCGCATCTTCCTGATGCGGCGTTATCTGGCAATGGATGTGATTCTGCCCTACGTGGCGTGGATCGCGCTGCTGGCCTTCCTGCTCGACCTGTTGCTGCGGCTGATTAGCCGTCGCTGCTGGCCGTGGTATCACGCGAAATAAGGGGCGAGCGATGCCGTTACTGCAACTGAAAAACCTTGAGAAACATTACGGCCAGCAAGTGGTGCTGGAGCGCCTCAACATCGAGGTTGAAGAGGGCGAGTTTGTGGCGATTGTCGGTGCGTCCGGCTGCGGCAAAACCACCTTCCTGAATATGCTGCTCGGCACTGAAGCGCCCAGCAAAGGCCAGCTGTTGCTGGATGGCGAACCTATCCCCGACGAACCGGATGCGCATCGCGGCGTGGTGTTTCAGCGTTATTCGGTGTTTCCGCATCTGACGGTGCTGGGCAACGTGATGCTGGGCGACGAGTTCAGCAGTGCGCGTTGGCTGGGCCGCGTGTGGGGAAAGAAGCGTCAGACGATTCGCCAGCGCGCGCAGGCCATGCTGGCGCAAGTCGGGCTTGAACGGGCACAGAATAAATATCCGCATCAGCTGTCGGGCGGCATGCAGCAGCGTCTGGCGCTGGCGCAGGCGTTGATGAAGCAGCCGCGCATTTTGCTGCTCGATGAACCCTTCGGCGCACTCGATCCCGGCATCCGTAGCGAGATGCACCAACTGATCACCCGTTTGTGGCAGCAGCATAACCTGACCATTTTCATGATCACCCACGATTTGAAAGAGGGATTTAGCCTTGCATCGCGTCTGCTGGTGTTCGACAAGCTGCGCCACGATCCGCACGCGCCTGAAGCCTGGGGCGCGACAATCACTTACGATCTGCCGCTGGATCGCGCACAGCCATCCGAACCGCAGGTCGCCTAAAGGAGAAAACCATGAAGCCTTATCAAACCTTGTTGCCGAGCGGCGCACACTGGTCGCTGATGATGCGCAGCGGCAGTGCGCTGACCCTCACCGATGTCGAAGGTGGCGCCAACGTCGGCCTGCTGTTTTACAACCCGGAAAACCTGCTGGAGCGCTATAACGCGCCCGACACCCTGAAGTGCCAGCACACTTTCCGCCTCACCGCCGGTCATTGTCTCTATTCAGATATGGGACGTATTTTCTGCGGCATCGAACACGACAGCTTCGGCTGGCACGAAAGCGTGTGCGGCACGCTTAATGCCGCACAAACCGCCGCGCGTTTTGGTGCCAGCACCTATCAGCGGGCGCGCAATCTGCGCCATCAAAATGGCTACGACAGTTTTCTCGTCGAGCTGGCCAAATATGGGCTCGGCCAGCGCGATATGGCGTCCTGCCTCAATCTGTTTGCGCAGGTGCGCGCCGACGACAGTGGCACTTTGCAGCTGGAACGTCAGGGCGCGGCGGGTGCCAGCGTGCGTTTACGTTTCGCGATGGACACGCTGGTGCTGCTGCACACTTGCCCGCATCCGCTCAGCGCATCGCAGGATTATCCGCGCCAGCCGGTGCAGATCGAACTGGATGCGCAACACGCGCCGCTGCCGGCGATGTGTCTCGAGCGCGACGAGAATCAGCGCGGTCTGCGCAATAACGCGCTGTATCAACTGCAAGGAGAAATGTGATGATCATTGAAAGTCAGCGCAATCCAGCCGAAGCGCGCTTCCAGCAGCAAATTGATGCCGGTGATTACTGGCTGCAGCGCATCGAGGCGGGCCAAACGCTACGCATCACCGATCTTGAAGGCAATCAAGCCGCCGATACGCTGTTTTTCAATGCTGATGACACCGCCGAACGCTACAGCATGAGCGACACGCTGCGCGGGCAAAACAATGTTTTTCTGACGGCCGGCAGCGTGCTGCGCTCGAACTTTGATCGCCCAATGCTGACCATCACTGCCGATACCTGCGGCCGTCACGACACGCTCGGCGGCGCTTGTTCGTGCGAGAGCAACACGGTGCGCTATGACCTGGAGAAGCGCCATATGCATTCGTGCCGCGATAGCTGGATGCTGGCGGTGGCGGAGCAGCCGGAGTTTGGCCTGACGCGCCGCGACATCACCCACAACATCAACTTTTTCATGAACGTGCCGGTGACGCAGGATGGCGGATTGACCTTTGCCGACGGCATTTCTGCGCCGGGCAAATATGTCGAGATGCTGGCGCACATCAACGTGCTGGTGCTGATCTCCAACTGCCCGCAGCTCAACAATCCCTGCAACGGTTACAACCCAACGCCGATTTTAGTCAGCGTGTGGTGATTCTCTGACGCAACGGGACGACCCGTTTTCTGCCGTCAATGCTACGCAGGACGACCTGCCGCAACGAGAGTATTCAGTCATGATTGATCGCGTATTAATTGCCAACCGTGGCGCGATTGCCGTGCGCATTATTCGAACCCTGCAAGCCATGAATATCCGGGCGATTGCCGTGTACGCCGAAGCCGACCGTCATGCGCGCCATGTGCGTCTGGCGGATGAAGCCTGGTCGCTCGGTGAAGGTCAGGTGCGAGACACTTATCTCAATCAGGATAAATTGCTGGCGATAGCCGCGCAGAGCGGCGCGCAGGCGCTGCATCCCGGTTACGGTTTTCTCAGTGAAAATCCGGAGTTTGTCACGCGCTGCGAAGCGGCGGGCGTGCATTTTCTTGGGCCGAGCGCCGAGCAGATGGCGGCCTTTGGCCTGAAACACAGCGCGCGTGCGCTGGCTGAACAGAATAATGTGCCGCTGCTGCCGGGCAGCGGCTTACTGGCTTCGCTGGCCGAGGCGCAGCAGATGGCGGCGCAGATTGGCTATCCGGTCATGTTGAAAAGCACTGCGGGCGGCGGCGGCATTGGCATGCAGCGCTGCGACGATGCCGAACAGCTTGACGCGGCATTTACCCGCGTGAAGCGCCTCGCTGGCAACAACTTCGCCGACGATGGCGTGTTTTTAGAGAAGTTTATTGCGCGTGCGCGCCATATCGAAGTGCAGATTTTTGGCGACGGCGCAGGTGAAGTCATCGCGCTCGGCGAGCGTGATTGCTCGGCCCAGCGCCGCAATCAAAAGGTGCTGGAAGAGACGCCCGCACCGGGCTTGAGCGCTGTGGTGCGCGCGCAGTTGCAGGCCACCGCCGTAAGGCTGGCGCGGGCGGTGAACTATCGCAGCGCGGGCACGGTGGAATATGTTTATGACGATGCCAGCCAGCAGTTCTGGTTCCTCGAAGTGAACACGCGCTTGCAGGTGGAACATGGCGTCACCGAAATGGTGTATGGCGTTGATTTGGTGCGCTGGATGTTAGAACTGGCGCAGCAAAGATTGCCGCCGCTGGCCGATTTGCAGCCGGTCGCGCAAGGTCACGCCATTCAGGTACGGCTTTACGCCGAAGATCCGGCTAAGCAGTTCCAGCCCAGCGCGGGATTGCTCAGCCATGTGCAGTTCCCGACTACGATTGAGGGCGCTACGCTGCGCATCGACAGCAGCGTTGAGAGCGGCATGGAGGTTTCGCCATTTTACGATCCGATGTTGGCGAAACTTATCGTGCATGCCGCTGACCGTACCAGCGCGCTAGGCAGCATGGCGCAGGCGCTGTCCGCCACCGAACTGTACGGCATCGAAACCAATTTGCTGTGGCTGCGCCAGCTGTGCACGCTGCCGGACGTGCAGCAGGGACGCATCATCACCGCCACGCTCGGCACCCTGCAGTGGCAGCCGCCAACGCTGGATATTCTCAGCGGCGGCACCTTAACCACAGTGCAAGATGCGCCGGGCCGCATCGGTTATTGGCATGTTGGCGTGCCGCCTTCCGGTCCGTTCGACAGCCGCGCGTTCCAGCTGGGTAATCGCCTGTTAGACAATGATGCGCAGGCCGCCGGGCTGGAGATCACCTTGCGTGGCCCGACGCTGCGCTTCAACCAGGCCTGCAGTTTTGTCCTGACCGGCGCGCCGATTGCCGCGCAGCTTGATCAACAAACGATACCGATGCATCAGCGGCTGACGGCGCAGGCCGGGCAAACGCTGACGCTCGGCGAAGTACGAGATGGCAGCCGCAGCTATTTGCTGCTGGCCGGTGGCCTCGATACGCCGCGCTATCTGGGTAGCCGCAGCACTTTCACCCTCGGCAAATTTGGTGGTCATGCCGGACGCGCGCTGCGCGCCGGTGATGTGCTGCATCTCGCCGCGCCGCAGGTGCTGACAGCGGCCAGCTTGCCGGATAATTTGCTGCCGTCACTGAACGGCAGCTGGCAGCTGCGGGTGATTTACGGTCCGCATGGCGCGCCAACCTTCTTCACCGATGATGACATCGCGGAATTTTTTGCCGCTGAGTGGCAAGTGCACTACAACTCCAGCCGCACCGGCATTCGCCTGATCGGCCCCAAACCGACCTGGGCACGCAGCGATGGCGGCGAAGCGGGCATGCATCCCTCGAACATCCACGACAATGCGTACGCCTTCGGCACCGTGGATTTTACCGGCGATATGCCGGTGATCCTCGGCCCCGATGGCCCATCGCTGGGAGGATTTGTTTGTCCGGCAACGGTGATCGAAGCCGATCTGTGGAAGCTGGGGCAGCTGAAAGCTGGCGATCGCGTCCAGTTCCAGCCGATCGAACTTGCCACCGCCGATCAACTGGCGCAGGCGCAGCGTGACGAGACCATCAAACTGCAATCTCAACCGATTACAGTGAACGCGGCGCTGCCCTTAATTGATCCGGTTCTGCACCATCATGCGGCAACGGAGCAACGTCCTTCGCTCTGTATTCGGGCGGCGGGCGACCGTTTTCTGCTGGTGGAATATGGCGATTTGCAACTGGATATCGCGTTGCGTTTTCGCGTGCATGCGCTGATGCAATGGCTGGAAGCGCACCCGCTGCCGGGGCAGTTGGAATTGACGCCTGGCATCCGCTCGCTACAAATTCATTATGACGCACAAATGTGTGGCAGAAGTGAGCGAGTGGCGCAAATATTGCACGCTGATTTAGCATTGGGTAGCCTGGCCGATGCGGCCGTGCCTGCGCGCACCGTCTGGCTGCCACTCAGCTGGGATGATGCGGCCTGTCGTGAAGCGATTGTGCGCTACGACCAATCCGTCAGACCGAATGCGCCGTGGTGCCCAAGCAATATTGAATTTATTCGCCGCATCAATGGGCTGGATAGCATTGAGTCGGTAAAAGAGATCGTATTTAGCGCCTCTTATTTGGTCATGGGATTGGGCGATGTCTATCTCGGTGCGCCGGTGGCTACGCCACTCGATCCGCGCCATCGCCTGGTGACCACCAAATACAATCCGGCGCGCACCTGGACGGCGGAAAATTCAGTCGGTATCGGCGGCGCTTATATGTGCGTGTACGGCATGGAAGGGCCGGGCGGCTATCAGTTTGTTGGACGCACTATGCAGATGTGGAACCGCGATCGACCCACAGCTGCGTTTACCCAGCCCTGGTTACTGCGC
This sequence comes from Pantoea leporis, assembly GCF_028048155.1. Classification (NCBI taxonomy): domain Bacteria; kingdom Pseudomonadati; phylum Pseudomonadota; class Gammaproteobacteria; order Enterobacterales; family Erwiniaceae; genus Pantoea; species Pantoea leporis. Next base: position 121,245 of record NZ_JALMEU010000005.1, on the reverse strand, counting down.
TTCTTCGATCAAATTCGCTTTTATCCGGTAGATGCCGACGAGTTGCTGCAGATTCGTGAGCGTTTCCCGTGGGGCGATTATCCGCTACGCGTGGAACAGGGTGAATTCCGCCTCGCCGAGTATCAGGCGATCCTGACGCAGCACGCGCAGGAGATTGATGCCTTCCAGCAGCAGCGCCAGCAGGCGTTTGATGAGGAGTTGGCGCGCTGGCGAGCGGAAGGGCAGTTTACCTTCGATAGCCAGCTGCAAGCGCAGAGCAGCGAAGAGAGTGTGGTGCCAGCCGGTTGTCATCCCGTTGAGAGCCAGGTGGCGGGCAGCGTGTGGCAATGGCTGGTGGAGGAAGGCAGTGAAATCAGTGCGGGGGCCACGGTCGGCATTCTCGAATCAATGAAGATGGAAATCCCGATCGTCGCGCCCGTCAGTGGAAAAATCCATAGTCTGACGCGGCAACCTGGGCAGCAAGTGCAGGCAGGTCAATTGCTTATGGTGATCGACCCAAAAGTGGCATAAGAAAGAATAAAAAATAATCAGGAATCTGGCAGCAAAGTCGGGGATATGTCCCATACTTAGAAACCCGAACTATTGTTGCATTGCCCTGACATCTTTTGCAGTGCTCAACAGGCTGTGTCCCGCATCGGTTTGATAATAACTATGCGAAACCGCTTCGGGATACAGCCTGATCGTCCGGTTTCAGCGCCTGGTGGCGCTTACCTCTCTACTTTCACGTGCTTCATAGTGAGTTTTTAAGGAGTTCTCTATGGAATTAAAAGATCCCATGGTCGAGTTGCTCAGCAGCCTTGAGCAGATTGTTTTGACACGTGACGCGAAGCCATCCGTATCAGAAATTTCAATCAATCAGACTACAGTTCCCGAGCCGCAGCGTTTACGCGAGATGACCGGCATGCAGGTTGACGAATTTGCCCGTGTGATGGGTGTCAGCGTTTCGTCAGTGAAAAGCTGGGAGGCGCAACGTACACGTCCTTCCGCTACGGCGCGTAAATTGATGAAGTTGTTGCAGGCCAACCCTTATTTAGGGCGTCAGCTGCTGGAGTAATCCCTTTTTTGGGATGATCCAACCCGCCTTGATGGCGGGTTTTTTAATTTATGGCGCCATACTTTGCTGCCTGTTTAACGAACCAGCTCTCCGGCACGCTGTACGGCGGTTGCGCTAACTGCGCAAGCCCTTGTTTGATGGTCTGTTCTGCCTGCCGCCAAAGATGGCTATCGCCCTGGCGCAACAGCTGAATCTGAATTTGCTTTTCCACCAGATAGACGCGCGCAAAGTCGGCATCGTACTGCACGATGGCGCGGGTGTTGTCGATGATGTCGGCCAGCTTGATGGTTTGCGCTTCGGGCGAGGCATCGGCGGTATGACGAAAATGCGCCAGCTTGCGTGCGGCGCGGTTTTTTGCCGCAGGCTGCGCGCTGTCGGTGAGCTGGTCCACCAGTTCCGCCACGCGCGGGCCGAAATGGCGTTCGATATCGTCAATGGTGCTGGGCGTGTCTTCTACCGTGTCATGCAGCCAGGCGGCGGCAATCATCTGTTCATCATCGGTAACGCTACGCACTAATTCGGCGACGGCAGCCGGATGCACAATGTAAGGCTCGTCAGTGTATTTGCGACGTTGACCCGCAGCGGCATGCGCCTCAGTGGCATAACGGCGCGCTTGCTCTTCCAGTGAATCTCGCATATTTCACTCTCCCAGAGAAAAGTCGCTTGCAATTATCTAGCGCGCTATTTATATTGAAACCCATGAACAGTAATCAAGATGACAAAAAAGTGAAGCAGGCGCCACTTCAGTTAGATCAGCAGCTCTGCTTTGCACTGTATTCGGCGAATCTCGCGATGCACAAAGTCTATCGCCAGCTGCTATCAAAGCTGGAGATTACCTATCCGCAATATCTGGTGATGCTGGTGCTGTGGAGTCAGGACGATGTGACGGTCTCTGAGATTGGCGAGCAGCTGTTTCTTGATTCAGCCACGCTGACGCCGCTGTTAAAACGTCTGGAGAGCGCGGGTTTATTGCATCGCCAGCGTTCCCGTCAGGATGAGCGTCAGGTTGTGGTAACGCTGACCGATGAAGGTCGTGCGTTGCGTGACAAAGCAGAAAGTATTCCGGAGGCCATTCAGTGCGCAACAGCCTGCGATGATCAGGTGATGGCATCTCTGAAAGCTCAGTTAGACGAGTTGCGCGATAGCCTTTACCGCGCCAATTAATAAATAGGGGAAGTCGCTGTCCCGACAACCCAAAAGATGACGTTCAGGTTTGCGCATAATAAGTAGTGCGCGATTATATAGCGAATTAATGAGGTTATTATGTCTTTAGAAAAAGTTGTTTACACTGCAAAAGCTAAAGCTACCGGCGGTCGTGATGGTCGTGCTACTTCTTCCGACAACGTACTGGATGTAAAACTGGGCGTGCCAAAAGAGATGGGTGGCGCAGGCGGCGAAGTGACTAACCCGGAGCAGCTGTTTGCTGCAGGTTATTCAGCGTGTTTCCTCGGCGCGATGAAGTTTGTGGCTGGCCGCGACAAGATTTCGATGCCGAAAGATGCGTGGATTGAAGGCGAAGTTGGCATTGGCCCAATCCCGAACGGTTTCGGTATTGAAGCCAAACTGAATATTCATCTGCCAGAGATGGATGCAGCTGAAGCGCAGAAGCTGGTAGATGCGGCACACATCGTTTGCCCATACTCAAACGCAACGCGTGGCAATATCGACGTGACGCTGAACATCATCAACTAATTGATGTTATTCACGATAACAGGCTCCTGTGGGAGCCTTTTTCACATCTGAATAAAACGCTAACCGGTTCGATTAGAAAATTTATCTGGTCTTACCATTGGTTAAATGTTCTACTGCTCGGCTTCGCGCCATCGCCCTTTCGCCAGTCGGAATCGTCCCGATCCTGCATCTTGCGTCACGCTTTTAATGCGGTTTAGCGAACTCTGCTGTCTTTAAACAGTCACATAACGGTTGATACAACGACACCAGGTCGGGAATAGAAAATTTTCATGAATTATATTAAAAGTTTAACGCAGCAAAAGCTGTCTCTGCTGCTTGCGTTATATCTCGGTATCTTACTGAATTTACCGATATTTTATCGCCGCTTTGACGGCTTCTTAACGAAATCCAATATCTCTAACTGGCTCTCTGCAGCGGCGGAAGTGATGGCAGCGGTACTGCTGACTTTCTTCCTGATGCGCTTGCTGTCGCTGGGCGGCAAATGGGTTTACCGCATTCTCGCCACACTCACCGTGATCATCTCTGTTGCCGCCGCCTATTACATGGCGTTCTTCAACGTGGTGATTGGCTACGGCATTATCGCCTCGGTGATGACCACCGATATCGATCTCTCTAAAGAAGTGATTGGTCTGCATTTCGTGCTGTGGATGGTGCTGGTGAGTGCGTTGCCGCTGCTGCTTATCTGGCGCAATAAGCTTAGCCAGACACTGATTGAACAACTTAAAACGCCAGGGCAACGTTTGAAGCCGGTAGCCATTATGCTGCTGAGCGTGGCGCTGGTCTGGCTGCCGATTCGCTATTTCGACAAGCTGCAGAAGGTGAATGAAGAGATCACCAACATCGATTTGCCGAGCTATGGCGGCGTGGTGGCGCACTCGTATCTGCCATCCAACTGGATTGCCGCGCTGGGCCTGTTCGCCTGGACCAAAGTTGATGAAGAGTGGGATGGCCAGAAGTTACTCGATCCGGCAAAAGAGTTTACTTACGTCGCGCCTGCGGGCCTCGACGATACCTATATGGTGTTTGTGATTGGCGAAACCACGCGCTGGGATCACATGGGCATGCTCGGCTACGATCGTGATACCACGCCGAAGCTGTCGAAAGAGAAGAACCTGGTCGCGTTCCGTGGTGAATCTTGTGATACCGCCACCAAGCTGTCGCTGCGCTGCATGTTCGTGCGCGAAGGCGGCACCATGGATAATCCGGGCCGCACGTTGAAAGAACAAAATGTTTTCGCCGTGTTGAAAGAGCTGGGCTTCACGTCTGAGCTGTTCGCGATGCAGAGCGAAGTGTGGTTCTACGATAACGCTGACACCAATAACTTCTCGTTCCGTGAGCAGATTGGTTCAGAGAAGCGTAATCAGGGCAAAGCGGTCGATGACATGCTGTTAGTGCCGGAGTTGCAGGCATCGTTACAGCGCTTCCCGAAAGGCAAGCACGTGGTGATTCTGCACACCAAAGGCTCGCATTACCTTTATTCACAACGTTATCCGCGAGACTTCGCGCGCTATCAGCCGGAGTGCATGGGCGTTGATGAGAAGTGCAGTAAGGCGCAGTTGATTAACGCCTACGACAACTCGATTTTGTATGTTGATACCATGCTGGATAGCGTGCTCGATCAGTTGCGTGATAAGAAGGCGATTGTGTTCTACGCCTCCGATCACGGTGAATCAATCAGCGAGAATATGCACTTGCACGGTACGCCGCGCGAGATGGCGCCACCGGAGCAGTTCCGTGTACCGATGATGGTGTGGGCTTCTGATAAGTATCTTGAAGATCCAACCAACCGCAGCAACTTCGAACGTTTACAGGCGCAGCAGCGCGTGGGTAAAACCCATCGTCATGTTGAGCTGTTCGATACCATTATGGGATGCCTCGGCTACACCTCGCCGGACGGCGGAATTAAAGACGCAAATAATTGGTGTTCAGCACCAGCGGCCGCGCCTGCTAAAGCGCTGTGATTTTTTGGGGTTGTTGACCGCTGCTTGCTTTCCAGGCGATCAGTTGGGTTTTCAGTAAAAGGCATTGACGCTTTTTTAGCAGCGCAGTAATATGCGCCCCCATCGGCGAGTAGCGCAGCTTGGTAGCGCAACTGGTTTGGGACCAGTGGGTCGGAGGTTCGAATCCTCTCTCGCCGACCATCTTTGAAGAAACCTGCTTTTATAAGCAGGTTTTTTTTCGTCTGTAATTTGTTGGGTCTTGTGCCGATCAGGCTGAAATACAGGGCCGCTCCGTAAAGTCGCCGTGGACACATCCCTGTGGGCTCTGCCGGCGCATCCCTGCGCCGGAAGCTTTACTCCGCGGCCCTGTATTCCATCCTTCTTCAAACTCCTCTGCATTTTTTTAACAGCAAAACAGAAGCCAACCTGGCGATGGGAAGGCGGCTCGTTTAGCAAAGCGTCCGCCGCAGGGATGCGGCGGTCGAGGCTACAGGGACGTATTCACGCCGACTTTGCGTTCGAGCCGCCTTTCCTGAGCAACGCACCGAGCGAATAGCAAAACCCCTAAATATACCCATTCCATCCCCTAAACCAGCAATACTCACCATTATCTCCACTAACTCCCGCGTACCCCACGCCAAATCGAACCCGCGCGCTTAATTCGCGAAACATTCTTCTTATGACCGGGTTATGCATCATGCTGATTTCTTATGCCATTTCCCTAGCACATTCCGCTGCCTGAACGTCATAACGCACGCAGAATCGTTCAGATATTCAACATTTACCAATAAGTTTTGTGTGTTTTTTAGCGGTGATAATCACTGCTATTTGACTACATAGCCAGATAATCACGCGGCATTGAGCGCTTTATCACCTTTTTTAATTTTGGCTTAGGCTGAGAAGGGTGTTTTTTATCGTTGCTTGCACTTAGTCACACTCTATGTAAATAACCCCACACTGTATTGACGTTCATTGCAACTGTTGACAAATTGATGCGTCAATAAAATGTAGAGAAGGACGTGTCTGACAGATTCCACGGTGCCAGCACAAAAAAATAACCGCTCACATTTTGCTTACTCTTAATTGACCTGCCCGAACCGCATAAAAAAATCAGAGGTCGGGCGACGCACACAACATCACATCACAATGGAGCAAAACATGATCAACTCCCTGGCTAAATCCAGGATGCTGAAGGTCGGTCTCAGCCTGATTGCTATGACCGTTGCCGCTGGTGTCCAGGCGAAAACCCTTGTTTATTGTTCAGAAGGTTCGCCGGAAGGCTTCAACCCGCAGCTCTTCACATCGGGCACCACCTACGACGCAAGCTCGGTACCGATCTACAACCGACTGGTTGAGTTCAAAACCGGTACCACCGAGCTGCAGCCAGGTCTGGCAGAAAAATGGGATGTCAGCGCGGACGGTAAAACTTATACCTTCCACCTGCGTCAGGGCGTGAAGTGGCAAACCACCAAAGACTTCAAGCCAACCCGCACCTTCAATGCCGATGACGTCGTGTTCTCCTTCGAGCGTCAGCTCGACAAAAACAACAAATATCACGGTGTTTCTGGCGGCAGCTACGAATACTTCGAAGGCATGGACATGCCTAAGCTGATCGCCAAAATCGAAAAAGTTGACGATTACACCGTACGCTTCACGCTGACGCGTCCAGAAGCGCCGTTCATTGCTGACCTCGGCATGGACTTCGCCTCAATCATTTCTAAAGAATATGCCGACAACATGCTGAAAGCGGGCACGCCTGAGAAGCTGGACCTCAATCCAGTGGGCACCGGTCCGTTCGTACTGCAGCAGTATCAGAAAGACTCGCGCATTCTGTATAAAGCTAACCCAGACTTCTGGGGCACTAAGCCGAAGATTGATCGCTTAGTGTTCTCCATCACGCCAGACGCCTCTGTGCGTTATGCGAAACTGCAGAAAGGCGAATGCCAGGTCATGCCGTACCCGAACCCGGCCGACATCGCCAGCATGAAGAAAGACGACAAAATTAACCTGATGGAACAGCCAGGTTTGAACGTTGGTTACCTGTCGTTCAACACCGAGAAAAAGCCGCTGGATAACGTGAAGGTGCGTCAGGCACTGACCATGGCGGTGAACAAACAAGCCATCATTGATGCCGTTTATCAGGGCGCTGGCCAGGCCGCGAAAAACCTGATCCCACCCACCATGTGGGGCTACAACGACGACATCAAAGATTACGCTTACGATCCTGAGAAAGCCAAAGCGCTGCTGAAAGAGGCAGGCATGGCGGATGGTTTCTCCATCGACCTGTGGGCAATGCCGGTTCAGCGTCCATACAATCCGAACGCACGTCGCATGGCGGAAATGGTTCAGGCTGACTGGGCGAAAATTGGCGTGAAAGCCAAAATCGTCACCTTCGAATGGGGCGAGTACCTGAAACGCGCGAAAGCCGGTGAACACCAGACGGTGATGATGGGCTGGACCGGTGATAATGGGGATCCGGATAACTTCTTCGCCACGCTGTTCAGCTGTGCAGCGGCGAAAGACGGTTCTAACTACTCACGTTGGTGCTACAAGCCGTTTGAAGATTTGATTCAGCCAGCCCGTGCTGAAGCCGATCACAACAAACGTATTGAACTGTACAAACAGGCTCAGGTAGTGATGCATGACCAGGCTCCAGCGCTGATCATCGCTCACTCAACCGTCTACGAGCCAGTGAGTAAGAAAGTCTCTGGTTATGTGGTTGATCCATTAGGTAAACATCACTTCGAAAACGTCGATATCCAGGAATAACCTTTCGGATTATCGCGGTCAGGGCCAGCATTGCTGGCCCTCGGGCGGCACCTTCGCCGCCCGTATTCCGCTCTTTTTTTCCGGCAAATTCTACTAATGAAGCGCTTCTTGCGTCGCGTCCGCCTTTGGCTGGCTGCGAGTGTTGAGCAATGTTGTCCCCGGCGGTAACGCTGTGGGAAATGTCAGAGAACCAGGCTTATGCTGCAATTCATACTCCGACGTTTGGGCCTTGTCATCCCAACGTTCATCGGTATCACGTTATTGACCTTCGCGTTTGTCCACTTGATCCCCGGCGATCCGGTACTGATCATGGCTGGCGAACGCGGTATCTCTCCTGAACGTCACGCGCAATTGATGGCGCAGTTTGGCCTCGATCAGCCGATGTGGAAGCAATACATCACCTACATCAACGGCGTCTTACACGGTGACCTCGGCATCTCGCTGAAAAGCCGTATCCCGGTTTGGGACGAATTCGTACCACGCTTCAAAGCTACGCTGGAACTGGGCATCTGCGCCATGTTGTTCGCGGTCGCTGTCGGCATTCCTGTTGGCGTGCTGGCCGCGGTGAAACGCGGCTCGATCTTCGATCACACCGCCGTGGGCATCTCGCTCACCGGTTACTCGATGCCGATTTTCTGGTGGGGCATCATGCTGATCATGCTGGTCTCGGTGCAGTGGAACCTCACGCCGGTCTCCGGGCGCGTCAGCGACACCATCTTCCTCGACGACAGTCATCCGCTCACCGGCTTTATGCTGATCGATACGCTGTTCTGGGGCGAAGAGGGCGATTTTAAAGATGCGGTGATGCACATGATTCTGCCGGCCATCGTGCTCGGCACCATTCCGCTGGCGGTGATCGTGCGTATGACGCGCTCCTCGATGCTGGAAGTGCTGGGTGAAGATTACATCCGCACCGCGCGCGCCAAAGGGCTGACGCGTATGCGTGTGATTGTGGTGCATGCGCTGCGTAACGCCATGCTGCCGGTCGTCACCGTGATTGGTTTGCAGGTTGGTACGCTGCTGGCCGGTGCGATTCTGACCGAAACCATCTTCTCGTGGCCGGGACTCGGTCGCTGGCTGATCGAAGCGCTGCAACGCCGTGACTATCCGGTGGTGCAGGGTGGCGTGTTGCTGGTGGCGATTCTGATCATCGTGGTCAACCTGCTGGTTGATCTGTTGTACGGCGTGGTCAATCCACGTATCCGTCATAAGAAATAAGGGGGAATCATGTCTGCTGTTGATCCCGCAAGCGTAACTGCTGCACCCAAGCCGATGACCCCGTTGCAGGAATTCTGGCACTACTTCAGGCGTAACAAAGGCGCGGTTATCGGCCTGGTTTACATCGTTCTGATGCTGTTAATCGCTATCTTTGCTGATGTGTTGGCACCGCACGCACCGGCTGAGCAATTCCGTGATGCCTTGCTGCATCCGCCGGTTTGGCAGGAAGGCGGCAGTTGGAGCTACATCCTCGGTACCGATGACGTGGGCCGCGATGTGCTGTCGCGCCTGATGTACGGCGCGCGCCTGTCGCTGCTGGTTGGCTGCATGGTGGTGGTGCTGTCGCTGATTCTCGGCGTGATATTTGGCCTGATGGCCGGCTACCTTGGCGGCGTGGTTGACGCCATCATTATGCGTGTGGTCGATATCATGCTGGCGCTGCCAAGCCTGCTGCTGGCATTGGTGCTGGTAGCGATCTTCGGTCCGTCGATCGTTAATGCCTCGCTGGCGATTACCTTCGTCGCCTTGCCGCACTATATCCGTCTGACGCGTGCTGCGGTGCTGGTTGAAGTTAACCGCGACTACGTTACCGCCTCAAGCGTGGCGGGTGCCGGTACGCTGCGCCAGATGTTCATCAATATTCTGCCTAACTGCCTGGCACCGCTGATCGTGCAGGCATCATTAGGTTTCTCCAACGCCATCCTCGATATGGCGGCGTTGGGCTTTCTCGGTATGGGGGCGCAACCGCCAACGCCGGAGTGGGGCACCATGCTCTCTGACGTGTTGCAGTATGCGCAAAGTGCCTGGTGGGTGGTGACATTCCCTGGAGTGACCATTCTGCTAACGGTTCTGGCATTCAACCTCATGGGCGATGGTTTGCGTGATGCACTCGACCCGAAACTCAAGCAGTAAAGAGGCACCGAGATGGCGTTATTAAATGTAGACAAGTTATCGGTGCATTTCGGCGACGAAAAAACACCGTTCCGTGCGGTTGACCGCATCAGCTATCAGGTCGAGCAAGGCCAGGTAGTCGGCATCGTCGGGGAATCCGGTTCCGGTAAATCGGTCAGTTCGCTGGCGATTATGGGCCTGATCGATTATCCCGGCCGCGTGATGGCCGAGAAACTGGAATTCAATCAGCGCGACCTGCAGAAAATTTCCGAAAAAGAGCGCCGCCAGTTGGTGGGCGCCGAAGTAGCGATGATCTTCCAGGACCCGATGACCAGCCTCAACCCTTGCTACACCGTGGGTTTCCAGATCATGGAAGCGCTGAAGGTGCATCAGGGCGGCAGCAAACGTACCCGTCGTCAGCGTGCGATTGATCTGCTCGATCAGGTGGGCATTCCCGACCCGGCATCGCGCCTGGATGTCTATCCGCATCAACTGTCGGGCGGGATGAGCCAGCGCGTAATGATCGCGATGGCGATTGCCTGCAAACCGAAGCTGCTGATCGCCGATGAGCCGACCACCGCGCTCGACGTGACCATTCAGGCGCAAATCATCGAACTGCTGCTGGAGTTGCAGAAGCAGGAGAACATGGCGCTGATCCTGATTACCCACGATCTGGCGCTGGTGGCCGAAGCGGCTCAGCACATCATCGTGATGTATGCCGGACAAGTGGTGGAGAGCGGTAAAGCGGTGGATATCTTTAAAGCGCCGCGTCATCCCTACACGCAAGCCTTACTGCGCGCGCTGCCGGAGTTTGCTGCGGACAAAGCGCGTCTGGCCTCGCTGCCTGGCGTGGTGCCGGGTAAATACGACCGCCCAACCGGCTGCCTGTTAAATCCGCGCTGCCCGTATGTGACCGATCGCTGCCGCCGCGAAGAACCGGAGCTGCGCGACATTCCTGGCCGCCAGGCCAAATGTCACTTCCCACTGGATGATGCAGGGAGACCGACTTATGAGTCTTGATAACGATAAGCAGGATTACCTGCTGCAGGCGATTGACCTGAAAAAACACTACCCGGTGAAGAAAGGTCTGTTTGGCCAGGAACGTCTGGTCAAAGCGCTGGATGGCGTCTCGTTCAACCTCGAACGCGGCAAAACGCTGGCGGTGGTCGGCGAGTCTGGCTGTGGTAAATCCACGCTGGGCCGCTTGCTGACGATGATTGAAACGCCGACCGAAGGCCAGCTGTTCTGGCACGGTCAGGATCTGTTGAAACACGATCCGCAGGCGCAGAAACTGCGTCGCCAGAAAATTCAGATCGTGTTCCAGAACCCGTATGGCTCGCTCAATCCGCGTAAGAAAATCAGCCAGATTCTGGAAGAGCCGCTGGTGATCAACACCTCGCTGACCAAAGCGGAGCGCAAGGAAAAAACGCTGGAGATGATGGCGAAGGTTGGCCTGAAAACCGAGCATTACGATCGCTATCCGCACATGTTCTCGGGCGGCCAGCGTCAGCGTATCGCGATTGCGCGTGGTTTGATGCTCGATCCTGATGTGCTGATCGCCGATGAGCCGGTCTCCGCGCTCGACGTGTCGGTGCGTGCGCAGGTGCTGAATCTGATGATGGATTTGCAGCAGGATTTAGGCTTGTCCTACGTCTTCATCTCGCACGATCTCTCCGTGGTGGAACACATCGCCGATGAGGTGATGGTGATGTATCTCGGCCGCTGCGTTGAGAAGGGCAGCAAAGAGGCGATCTTCAGCAATCCGCGTCATCCTTACACGCAGGCACTGCTGTCGGCGACACCACGTCTCAACCCGGACGATCGCCGCGAGCGCATCAAACTGACGGGCGAGTTGCCAAGCCCGCTCAATCCGCCGCCGGGCTGTGCGTTTAACGCGCGCTGCCGTCGTCGTTTTGGCACCTGCGTTCAGCTGCAGCCAAAACTGAAGCAATATGGCGATCAGCAAATCGCCTGCTTCGCGGTTGATCAGGATGAAAATCAGCCGGTAGGCGTGTCATAAATTACTGCCATAAATGAATCAAGGCTCCTGCGGGAGCCTTTCTTTTTGCTGATTAATACATGAGATAAATTAACGACAAAAAGGGTTACTGCCAAAGCCCTGACAAAAGCATTACGCCACTGCATCTGTGAACAATTGGTCCTGATTTAGATATATAGCGTAAAGGCAAATTCCTATTTTCATCATCATTGTGTGAGCAATGTCACTGCAGAATAAAATCCATAACTTGCAGCGCAGTAGAGGTTTTTCAGTAGCTTAGGTTAAAATCCCCTGCGTGATTATTTCTGTTAATTGATACTAATTAATCTCCGTCCATAAATAACTGCATGCTTTTTGCATTCCCGCTTTTTCAATCTTAAAGATAGAATTGTTTTATTGAATGCGCTGTTTTAGTAATCAGATTTGTCTCACCGTCTTTTAATGTGTGTGATATATTCGCGGAAAATTCTCTCCCGCTTTTACAGGCTCTGATCATGAAGAATTACGACGATCTGCAGCGTTTTAAAGAGAAAACGCAGACGCTTGACATCGCTTTTAAGGATATGTCCGGTCAATCGCAGGAAGCCGATCAAAGTCAGTGGGCGCTACTGCGTCAATTGACCACCGAACAAGAGCCTGAATTAGGCAGCGGTCAGCGCATTGATATGCCGCAACCACAGCCGATTCGCGGGGATGAATTCAGCGCACCGCCGGAACCGGCTCAGGCTGCACCAGCCAGCCCGACGCGCGCATCGATTCTCGATAGCCTGAACGCACCTGCCGCCGCGCAACCGGAGAGCGGCTCATCGCTGTTTCCGCCCGCGCCGTCGGTTAAGCCGCTCTCCTCTGCGACGCCATTAGCGCCGAAAGCCACGCTGGTCGAGCGCCAGGCGACAACCTCACTGTTTCCACCAGCAAAACCTGCCGCCGCGCCAGCCGCTCAGCCTGCTGCTGTTGCCGCACCGGCAGCTCCCGCGCCAATCGCGCCAGTGCCTGTGCCAACCCTGGCCGCTGCGGTTAAACCGGCACGTCCGGCTGCGCCGGCCCCGTCTCGCTTTGGTGCGCTGTTCCGCTCGCGTCCAGCCGAGCCGGCTAACCTGTCAAAAGAAACACCGTTAAAACCGCTACTGGAGAAGATTGCGCTATGCCGTTAGTTTGTGTGTGCTCGCCAAAAGGGGGAGTAGGGAAAACCACCATGGCGGCCAACCTTGCGTGGAGTCTGGCTCGCGCTGGCAGCAAGGTATTGGCAATCGATTTCGATGTTCAGAACGCCTTGCGCCTGCATTTCGGTGTACCGCTGAATGATGGTCGCGGCTTTGTGGCACGCTCTGAAGATCAGGCTGACTGGAGCCAATCGATTCTGACCACCGGCGGCAATATTTTCGTCATGCCGTATGGCGAGGTGAGCGAAGAGCAGCGTGAACGCTTTGAAGAGAACCTGGTAAAAGATCCGCATTTCCTGAAACGCGGGCTGGATACGGTGCTGAATTATCCGGGACTGGTGATTATCGCCGATTTTCCCCCCGGTCCGGGTCCGGCGCTTAAAGCAATGCAGGCACTTGCCGATATGCATTTAGTGGTGATGTTAGCGGATACCGCATCGGTCTCGTTGCTGCCGCAAATAGAAAATGACCGCATGATCGGTCGGCCGCTGAATAATAAACGTGGTCACTATTTTGTCCTTAACCAGAGCGATAACCGCCGCAATATTAGCCGTGAAGTCACCGCTTTTATGCAGCAGCGGTTGGGTGAGAACTTATTAGGCGTGGTTCATCGTGATGAAAGCGTCGCGGAAGCCAATGCCTCGCAACAATCGGTTTATGATTTCAGCCCAGCGTCTGCAGCTGCGTTTGATATCGAATTAGTGGCAAAACGCGTAGCCAATATCCTGGATATCACCGTGGGTAACGGCGAAGTTCAGGCACCTTTTCGCAGCCACTATTAATAATGAGGCCGACTCCGGCCACATAATAACAACACAGCTTCTTCAGGGTGAATCATGAGTAAACTCGGGTTTTACCTGCTGCTGCTGGTGCTTGCACCGGTGGCGGCGGTAATTGTCATCACGCCTATGGACAGCCAGAAGCAATATATATTTGGCTTAATCAGCATCGGGATGATGTTTTTACTGGGCTTCAGCAAAAGCCGCAAAATAACCATCGTTATGGTTATCTTATCCGCGCTGATGTCGACCCGATATATCTGGTGGCGTACTACGGAGACGCTGCAATTTAATTCTGAGATTGAAGCGATTCTCGGTATCGGCTTATATCTGGCCGAACTCTATGTCTGGCTGATCTTAATTCTCGGCTTCCTGCAAACCACCTGGCCATTAAAACGCACCATCGAACCTTTGCCGGATGATACCAGCCTGTGGCCGACGGTGGATGTCTATGTTCCGACCTACAACGAAAGCCTCGATGTGGTGCGTGATACCGTGCTGGCGGCGCAGTGTATTGATTACCCGCGTGACAAGCTGAAGGTCTATTTGCTGGATGACGGTAAGCGCAGTGAGTTTGCGGTATTTGCCGCCGATGTTGGCGTGGGTTACATCACCCGTGACGACAATAATCACGCTAAAGCCGGTAACCTCAACCACGCGATGAAGATCACCAAAGGTGAGCTGATTTGCATCTTCGACTGCGATCACGTGGCCACGCGCACCTTCCTGCAGGCGACGGTCGGTCCGTTCCTGAAAGATCCAAAGCTGGCGCTGCTGCAAACCCCGCACTACTTCTATTCACCGGATCCGTTCGAGCGTAACCTGCGCGCGGCGCGCAGCATCCCGAACGAAGGTTCACTGTTCTACGGCCCGGTGCAGCAGGGTAACGATAACTGGAACGCCACCTTCTTCTGCGGTTCTTGTGCGGTGATTCGCCGTAGCGCGCTGGAAGAGATCGGTGGTTTTGCGGTGGAAACCGTGACCGAAGATGCGCATACCGCGCTGAAAATGCAGCGTCGCGGTTGGGGATCGGCCTTCCTGGCAATTCCGCTGGCGGCCGGTCTGGCGACCGAGCGTCTTGGCCTGCACGTCGTGCAGCGTAACCGCTGGGCGCGCGGCATGACGCAGATCTTCCGCGTTGATAATCCGCTGTTTGGCCGTGGATTGAAGTGGCAGCAGCGTCTGTGCTACCTCAACGCCATGCTGCACTTCCAGTTTGGCTTGCCGCGCGTGGCGTTCCTGACGGCACCGCTGGCCTACCTGCTGTTTAACCTGAATATCATTCATTCGTCAGCCTCGCTGATTTTCGCCTACGTCCTGCCGCATCTGGTGATGTCGCTCTACGTCAACTCGCGAATGAACGGCAAGTTCCGTTACACCTTCTGGGGCGAAATCTACGAAACCGTGATGTGCTTCCACCTCGTCATCCCAACGCTGCTCACCATGCTGGCGCCGAAGCGCGGTAAGTTTAACGTAACGGATAAAGGCGGCCTGCTCGATCAGGGCTTCTTCGACTTCCACATCGTGCGTCCACATGTGATTGTCGCGGTGCTGCTGTCGATCGGCATCATCGCGGGCGTGGTGCGCGCTACTGCGCATGACTACTTTGGCGTCGATCCTTACGTTATTGCGCTCAACGTCGGCTGGGCGGTATTCAGCCTGGTTATCCTGATGGCGGCGATTGCCGTGGCGCGCGAAACCAAGCAGGTGCGTAAAACCATTCGTATTGAGGTGCAGATCCCGGCGGTGATTCACTACGCTAGCGGCATCTCGTCACGCACGAAAACCAGCGATCTGTCGATGGGCGGCGCGCAGCTGGATGCGCCGGACAATCGTCATGAGCACGATGAAATTGAAGAGATCGATCTGCTGCTGAAGTCGGGCACCATCACCATTCCGGTGAACAAAATCTCCGGCGATGAGGAGAGCATCCGTCTGCGCTTTGGCGATATGCCGCTGTCGCGCCGCCGTGAGCTGGTGCGCGTGGTACTGGCGCGTGCCGATGCGTGGATTCAGCCAGAGTATAAGCAAGACAATCCACTGGTTTCGCTTGGCACCATTATTCGTACCGTCTTTGAGCTGTTCTGGCTGACCTGGAAAGATCGCCGTGAGAAGCGTAAGCGTGACAACCAGCCCGCAGTAAAAGAGGACAGCGCTGCATGAAGAATTTGACGCAAAGGTTGCTGGCAAGCTCGCTGGCAACGGCGCTGCTGCTCGCGCCAGCGTGGGCCGAAACCCCGCCAGTCACTCAGGATAGCGCTGCACTTTCAGACGTGCCGCCGCCGCAAGGCATCGAAAGCGCTGCCGATCCGCAGCTGCAACAGGCAGCGGGCGCTGCACCTTATGCGCCAGCGGAAACCGCACCGCAAACCGCTCCCGAAACCGCACCGGAAGCCGCATCGACAACGGAAAACAACGCGCCTGCTGAACCTGCGCCCAGCGAACCTGCTGCCGCACCAGAAATGGTGCTGCCAACGGTAGCGCCAACCGCACCGGCGATGATGCCAGAAACGTCTTCCGTGACGCTTAACCAGCCGATCAGCAGCACCGTTTCGGTGGCGCAAATGGGCCAGCCGCGCGGCATTACGTTGACCGGCGGCCAGCTGCAATCCGGCATCATGTTCACGCTGCCCAGCGATGAAGTGATCACCAACGCGCGTCTTAATCTGTCGCTGCGCGTCTCGGCGGCGCTGGCCGCGCGTAACACCTCGCTGCAGCTGATGCTGAACGGTCAGCCGCTGGGTACCTTGCCTTTGGGCGCCAGCGACAGCGATGTCAGCGATTACCAGCTGGATATTCCGGCGGCGATGGTGGTCTCCAGCAATAACCTCAGCTTCAAGATTAACGATGCCGACAAGCTGCTGTGCGAGAAAGAGAGCGCGCAGCAGTATCAGGTGTCGATTTTGCCGAAGACCTCGCTGAGCCTCGAAGGCCAGCAGCTGAACATCGGCACCAGCCTGCGTAACTTCCCGCGTCCGTTTATTGATGCGCAGCGCATGACGCCCGCCAGCGTCACCTTTGGCTTTGCCGCCAATGTCGCGCCGGACAGCATCAGCGCCGCTGCGCTGGTGGCATCGTGGATGGGCATTCAGTCGGATTATCGTGGCATCCGTTTCCCGGTGGTGCGCGGCGATCTGCCTGAACACAACGGCATTCTGGTCGGCCATCCGGGCGACAAAATTGGTACCGTAACCTTGCCAGCCACCAGTGGTCCGCTGCTGCAGGTGATCGATAATCCGAACAATCCGGTCTACAAACTGCTGCTGGTGGTGGGCGCGAATGACGATCAGCTACGTCAGGCCGCTAACCGTTTAACCACTCAGCCGCTGGCGACCGATGCCAGCAGCCTTAACGTGCAGCCGCAGCCGATAGGTGAACGTAAGCCGTACGATGCGCCGCGCTGGATCAACACCATGCGCCCGGTGCGTTTGAGCGAACTGCTGCGCAAAGATCAGAGCCTGACCACCACTGGCATCTGGCACGATGCGCTGAGCGTCAACTTCCGCGCGGCGCCAGACCTGTTCCTGTGGGATGGCGACACCATTCCGGTGGAGCTGCACTATCGCTTCCCATCCGAAAGCTGGATTGATGAGGACAACTCGTTCCTTAACGTAATGATTAACGGCACATTCCTGCGCAATCTTACAGTGAATAAAGTCGGCTTGCTGGAGAGCGCCTGGCATCGGCTGGGCGGCGACGCGCGTCAGGAGCATTACACCCTGAAGCTCGAACCGTACCTGATTTACGGTGACAACCAGCTGGCGCTCTACTTCAACATCAAGCCGAAAGCGGATGCGCCGTGTGGCGTGCTGCTGAACAACAACATTAAGAGCCGCATTGAAGAGGATTCGTGGATCGATCTGAGCCACACGCGCCACTTCACCATGCTGCCGAATCTCTCTTACTTTGTTGGCGCTTCGTTCCCGTTCTCGCGTCTGGCGGACTTCTCGCAGACCACGCTGCTGTTGCCGGAACAACCAAGCGATGCGGAGATCGCCACGCTGCTGGATATGGCCTCACGCGCCGGTAACGCTACCGGCGTACCGCTGCTGCAAAATCAGGTGCTGTTTGGCCTGCCAAACGGCGGCACCAACATGACGCGCCTGCAGCAGAGCGATCTGCTGGCGGTCAGCACCACGCAGAACAACGAGTTCAACCAGGCCATGCTGGCGAACACGCCGTTCGATACCAGCGGCAACACGCTGGGCGTGAAAGAGCCCACCACCTGGGACAAACTGCGTGGCTGGCTGACCGGCGACTGGTATCGCCAGCCGCTGGATGCCGATCGTTACTTCTCCTCCAACGAAGCGTGGCGCGGCTTTGTCAGCTATCGCTCGCCGTGGAACCCGGATCGCTTAGTGGTGATGACGGTGGCGACCAGCGATCAGCAACTGCTGCGCCTGCATGAAGACCTGAATTCTGCACGCATCAACGCCGGGATTCGCGGCGATACCGCCATCATCACCGATGAGAACGGCATTCGCAGCTTCCGCGTCGGCCCGCAATTCCCGAGCGGCGAAATGCCGTGGTACATGATGGTGGTGTGGTATGCCAACCAGCACTCGGTGCTGATGGCGCTGGCGGCGCTGCTGCTTTCAGCGTTGGTCGGCGGCGGTGCATGGGTGATGCTGAAACGTCATGCGTGGCGTCGTCTCAACCCAAAAGTTGATAGCAAGTCCGGCAAGAAGTAAGGATAAAAACAATGAAAAAACATCTGTTAAGTGCCGGTATTCGCCATGCCTTGATTCTGGGTGGCGCGCTGACGCTCTCTCAGCCGCTGCTGGCGGCGGAGAGCAGTAATCCTGCGTTACAGGCGCTGTTTGATCAGGCGGCTTACTGGCACCAGAAAGCGCATGACGATTTGGCCAAAGCCTCGCTGCAGAAAGTGCTGATGGTTGAGCCCAACAACACGCAGGCGCTCTATCTGCTGGCGCTCTATTCACAGCAGAGCGGCGGCACGGCGGAGGCGGCGCAGTGGCGTGCGCGCCTGAGCGCGGCCTCGCCGAACGATCCGCATCTCACCGAGCTGGATAACGCCCGCCAGCTGCAAACCATTCCGCAGGCGCAGCTGCAGTTGGCGCGCCAGCAGGCACGCAGCGGCAACATCGCGGCGTCGCTGCAAACCTGGCGTAACACCTTCAGCGGCAACGAGCCGCCGCCGAGCGTGGCAGCCGAATATTATCTAACCATGGCGGGCGATCGTTCGCTGCTGCCGCAGGCGGTTGAAGCGCTGCGTCAGTTCTCCGCCGATCATCCGCAGGATACCGGTGCCAAACTGGCGCTGGGTAAAGCACTAACTTATCAGGAAGCAACGCGTCGTCAGGGTATCGATGTGCTCGGCAGCCTGGCAGACGGCAACAAAGAAGCGGACCGTTCGCTGCGTCAGGCGCTGTTGTGGCTGGGTCCGCAGGCGTCCGATGCGTCGCTGTACCAAACCTGGCAGCAGCGCCATCCGCAAGACAACGCGGTGCTGGATTACTACCGTAAAAACGTTGGCGGTGCGGAGAAGGGCGCAGGCTTTACCGCGCTGAACAGCGGCGACGTCAGCAACGCGCAGAACAACTTTGAGAAAGTACTGCAAGCTAATCCGCAAGATGCGGATGCGCTGGCCGGTATGGGCTATGTGGCCCAGCGCGCCGGACGTTATGCCGAAGCGGCGGATTACCTGACGCGCGCGGCGCAGATGGGTGGCGATCAGAGCGATACGCGCCAGAAGCAGGCCGCCGATGCACGCTTCTACGCGCAGCTGGCCTCCGCGCAGCAGGCGCTGAAAAATGGCGACAGCGCGCAGGCGTTGGCGCTGAGCGAACCGCTGGCGCAGGCCGACGGCGAGAAAGGCGTCTCGGCCAAACTGTTCCGCGCCGATGTGCAGCGTCGCAGCAATCAGCTCGATCAGGCGGAGCAAACCTATCGCGCCATCCTGCAAAGCGATGCCAATAACCGCAACGCCAAAGAAGGCTTGTTCTACGTGCTGCGTCAGCAGAACCGGGGCGCAGAAGCCAATACGCTGCTGGCATCACTGCCCGACAGCGTGCGTCAAAGCGTGGCACCGCGCGGCAGCAGCACCGATCCGATTCGTGCCCAGGCCAAACGTGAAGTGGCGGCGGGCAATAACAGCGCCGCCATCGCCACCTTGACCTCGGGTATTCAGCGCTATCCCAACGATGGCTGGCTGCGTCTCGATCTGGCACGTCTCTACCGCGCGCAGGGCAATAACATGATGGCGGCCAATATCATGCAGCCCACCCTGCGCAGCGGCGCCAGCACCACCGAACTCTATGCAGGTGCGTTAAACGCCAGCGAAAGCAGCGCCTGGCAGCAGGCGAGTCAGTTGCTGTCTCGCATTCCCAACAGCAGCAAAAACAGCGATATGCGCGAGCTGGCGCAGCGCGTCAACTTCAACCTGCAGATGGCTACCGCCGATCAGTATCTGGCGCAGGGCTCGAACGCGGCAGCGGCCAACACCCTGCGCGCGCTGGCCTCTACGCCGCCCGCCAATCCGGTGGATGCAGGTAACCTGGCGCAGAAGCTGGCGAAAGCCGGCGATCTCACCAGCGCGGTGTCCGTGGTGCGCAGCAATATGCAGCGCGGCATTCAGGGCAATGCCGGTGATTACGCCGCGCAGGTGGCGGTGCTGAATCAGGCCGGGCTGAATACCGAAGCGCAGAGCTTCCTCAGCAGCCCGGAACTGCAGGCACGCAGCACGCCAACCCAGCTGGCGGGCATCCGCAACGGCTACGTGATCAACGAAGTGGATCGTCTGCGCGAGCAGAAACAGTACGCCGCCGCTTACGACAAGCTGGTGGGCGCGCTGCAGCACGATCCGCAGAACCGCGATCTGATGTTCGCCATGGCGCGACTCTACCAGTCCGGCAAGATGAACAAAGAAGCGGGCGTGGTATACGACTACCTGATGACGCAGGATACGCCAACGCAAGACGCGCGCACCGGCGCCATCAACGTGGCGCTGGCACAAAATGACGTCAACAAAGCCAATACCTTAGCGCGCGGCCTGCGCAACGAGCAGTCGCCGGATCGCTTGCTGCTGTTAGCCCGCGTGGCCGAAGCCAACGGCGAACACAGCCAGGCGATGAGCTACCTGCGCACCGCGCGCGGTCAGCTGATTGGTCTGCAGGGCGCAGAAACCGGCAGCGTGCCAGGCGTAGGTGGTCTGGCGCTGGCTGACAATCCGTTTATCAATCGCGGCACCTCGCCGGTGGGGCGTACGCCTTCCAGCTATGGCGCGGTGATGCCGTGGCAGTCGGCACCGGCGGCCACCAGCAGCGCCGAAGGCGTGACGCTGGCGAGCAACACCCCGGCGATTCAGCAAAGCCAGACGCTGCGCCAAATCGACAACATGATGGATGACCTGCAAGAGAAAACCGGCACCTGGGTGCAGGGTGAAATGCAGGTACGCGGTCGTGATGGCGAATCAGGTTTGAGCAAACTCACCGAAGCTAAAGCGCCGCTCACCTTCTCCACCGTGCCGTTTGGCGAGTCGCGCTTCGACTTCACCATGACGCCGGTTTCCCTCACCGCCGGCAGCGCCGGTGGCGACGCATGGCGTCGATTCGGCACCAACGCGCTGGTGCAGGGCAATGTGGTTGCCACCGGTGCGGCGAAAATTGATGATACGCCCAACTCCACCACCGATTCGCAATCCGCGACCGGCGTGGAGCTGAACATGGCGCTGAAGGGCGACAGCTACAAGATTGACCTCGGCAGCACGCCGCTGGGTCAGGACTTGAGTACGCTGGTTGGCGGCGTGCAGTGGTCGCCGAAGCTGACCGACTTCCTGACGCTGATCCTTACCGGTGAACGCCGCGCGATGACCGACAGCTTGCTGTCGTATGTCGGCGTCGAAGACAAAACCAGCGGTAAACGCTGGGGCCGCGTGACTAAAAACGGCGGTAACGCCTTGCTGAGTTACGACAACGGCGATGCCGGTTTTTATGTCGGCGGCGGCGCGTACAGCTACATCGGCGAAAACGTGGCGACCAATAACAGCGTGCAGGCGACCGCAGGCGCGTATGTGCGTCCGTATCACCTCGACGATCGCGAGCTGAAAGTCGGCATGAGCTTGTCGTGGATGGATTACTCGAAAAACCTCAGCTACTTCAGCTACGGTCAGGGCGGTTACTTCAGCCCACAGAACTATGCGTCGGTGTCGTTCCCTATCGAATTCAGCCGCAAGTTTGACGATCTGAAAGTGAACGTCGGCGGTTCGGTGGGTTATCAATCCTATAGTCAGGATAAGAGCGCCTACTTCCCGAATAATCCGTCGTTGCAGGCGCAGCTGCAAAGTCTGGCCGATCAAGGCTACGTGAAGGATGCGTTCTACAGCGGCGACAGCAAAAACGGCATTGGCTACAACCTGCATGCCGGTGCGGATTATAAGATCAACAAAGATGTCACCGTGGGCGGTCAGCTCGGCTACGACACCTTTGGCGATTACAACGAGAGCACCGCCAATCTGTACTTCCGTTACATGTTCGGAGATTACTAATGAGTGAGCAAGTAACCGCACGCGTCAGCCATCCGCATCAGCCGGGCTGGTTTGATTTGGTGAGCGCGATGATTGAGAGCATGCTGGACAACGCGGGCGAGGAAGCGGAAGGCTTTCTCAATGGCGTCGGCGTATCGCTGGCAACACGCTATCCTTTACCCGACGCGCGCACCGTGCAGGATCTGGAGCGTGAAATGAATTTGCAGCTGGCGCGATTTAACTGGGGCTTTGTGCAGTTACAGCCGCAGGAGAATGCCATTCTGATTCAGCACCACGCGCTGCCGCAGGGCGACAGCAACGTCGGTGTTGAACGTTGGCAGCTGGCGTTGAGCGCGGTGCTGGCGGGCGTGTATGCACAATGGCTGCAGGCACAAGGCGGCAGCGCGGCGGTGCCGGTGACGCTGGAGAACAACGACGGCGGCACGCTGCACTATCGATATCAATAGGATGCTGTAATGAGAGTGATGCGGTTCTGGCGTCAATGGATGCTGTGTTTCATGGTGATGTTTTTTAGCGCTCAGGCGGCCGCAGATGGCTGGAGTACCTATAAAAGCCGTTTTATGGGCAGCGATGGCCGAATCAGCGATACGGCCAACAACAACGTTAGCCATACCGAAGGGCAAGGCTACGGCATGTTGCTGGCGGTGGCGCATGACGATCGCGCCACTTTCGATCTGCTGTGGCAGTGGACGCGCAGCCATCTGCGTAATCCGCAAAACGATCTGTTCTACTGGCGCTACACGCCAGGCGCCGCCGATCCGATTGCCGACAAAAATAACGCTTCCGATGGTGATGTCCTGATTGCCTGGGCGCTGCAACGTGCGGCACAGAAGTGGGGCGGCGATTATCAGCAGGCCTCCGACCGCATTCAGCGTGCGATCGTGAAGCTGAATGTGATCAGCTACGGCGGACATAAAGTGATGCTGCCGGGCGCGCAGGGCTTCAACAAAACCAGCTACGTGGTGCTTAATCCCTCTTATTTCCTGTTTGAGGCCTGGCGCGAGTTTGCGGAACACAGCCATCTGCGTATCTGGAATGAGCTGATTGATGACGGCATGGATTTGCTGGGTGAGATGCACTTCGGCAAAACCGGCCTGCCGCTCGATTGGGTGGCGCTGAATGCTGATGGTTCTGTGGCACCGGCGGTCGGCTATTCCAATCGCTTCAGCTATGACGCGATCCGTATTCCGCTAAATATCTGGTGGTACGACCCGCAAAGCCTGCGTCTGGTGCCGTTCCAGCGTGTCTGGCAAGGTTCGGCGCGCATGACCACGCCCGCCTGGTATGATGTGTTGGGCAACACGCCAGCGCCGTACAACATGGAGGGGGGATTGATTGCGGTGCGCGATTTGACCCTGGGCCAAACCCAGTATCTCAATGACACGCTGGCAGCGGATCAAAACTACTTTTCCGCCAGCCTGCAGCTGCTGACCTGGCTGGCATATCAGGAAAAGCGCTAAATCTCATTTTTGGCCTGGTCGCTATAAATGGCGACTTCAGGACGGCGGAGCTGTTGATTAATGTGACGCAAGCTCGTGGAAGAATTTTGGATTGGCTTGAATCATTGCCAGCACCTTTGCGGCCAGTCCGGTCGGATTGCGCCGCCCCGTTTCCCAACTTTTAATGGTATCAAGGCTGGTGCCGAGGACCTGCGCCATTTCGCTTTGCGAGACGTTCAGCTGCATCCTAATGGCTTTTACATCAGCCAACTCATAACGGGTAACGCGAGCAGGCTCGCTTGTACCGTTTTTAATTTCTACAGCTTCTTCAAGCGATGCTTTCAGCTCGTCAAAAAAACTCATGTTATACCTCGTCTTTTAATCGTTGGGTCAACTTCTTCAACTCGGCTTTTTCCGCATGCGTGAGGCTCTCTTTGATATTTTTCGGGTAGGCCATTACCAGGTAAATCACTTCAACGGTGGCGAGGAAATAAATCACCCTTGCACTGCCACTTTTTCCCTGATTACCCGTTGCCATCCTGATTTTTCGCAGGCCACCAGTATGTTGAATGAGATCACCTTTCTCAGGTGACTCGATAAGCGTTTTTTGTAACTCCCTGAGTTCGTCATCCGTGGCGATTTGCTTTATCTGGCGAGTAAATATTGGAGTTTCAATAAACTCAATCGCATGACTCATCGGCTATCTCCTTTGCCTTCAAGGAGTACATTGTACACTAAAATGTGTGCCGTTAAAGACTCTCAGGCGTCAGAGTTAATGTGAGCTACGTCCGAAGTGCTATTTAAAATCCGCATACGGCGTCAGCGGTTGTGGCGGCATATCCATGTCGCCGTTCCAGCCGGACATCGAGTAGCGCATGAAAATCAGGCCGTGGCTCGGGGTGTAATCCTTCGCCTGCTGAATATCCATCGCCAATCCCACCGACCAATGCGGCGTAATGCGTCGCTCTACCAGCGCCTGCAGCGTGTAGCCAAAACCTCTACCCGAACTGCTGTCTGAGGTGGGATTCGACGCCAGCATAAAGCCTGGATTGACCGGATAGCGCTGCTGCCCGTCGGTATGCGATTGCGACCAGGAAACCGAGCCGCCGAGATCAAACGACCAGTTCTCTGTGCGCTGGCGATAGGTCACCGGCAGCGACAGCGAGAAATATTGCTGCGGGCTGTAATAGCCGCCCTGACCGAAGGTGTAGTCGCTGAGATCCTTCTGGTAATGCCACAGCATGCTGTTCAGGCCCACGGTGGCGCGGCGATTATCTTCATTAATCAGCTTGTAGTAATAGCCCGCCATCAGGCGCTCGCGGCTGTTATCCGCCACGTTATCACCGCTGAGTTGATGCGCACTGATATCGCCCCACACGCCATGCGCGCCGCCCTGATCATAACTCAGTCCGAGCGAGCCGCCGGTTGCCACCACGCCGCCCCAGGTTTTGCCGCCGTTTGCCGCGGGATCGCGCGCGCCTGCGTACGCCAGCAGCGAGCTGGAGATCGGTCGGCGTGATGCGGTGAACGTCAGGCCAATGTCTTTGACGTCGGTTTTCCAACTGACGCCGCCGACCCAGTTGCGGGTCTCGAAGCCGAGCGGCGTGGTGCCGAAATCAGCCGACCAGCGATCGTTATGCCAGCCCACGCCTAGCGCGGTACCTTCATCGCGCTGAGTAAAGTCGCGGCTGCATCCGCCGGAATTGTCATCGTTACAGCTGCCGAACTGCTCGCTGTGGCTGCCGTTGCTGGTGGAGAAAGTGCCGGCTGAAACCCGCACATGATCGACACGCACAAAGCTGTGGCCATCGGCCAGCGGTGTTTCCGCCTGCATCATGGTGGTATGGGCGGTGAAATCGGAAGTGCCGCCGTTGCCTTTGTTGCGCGAGTAATCCTGCTCCAGCGTGAACGTGGTGTCCTGCTGACGATAAAGATCGGCGGCGTCGCTGCGGATGCTACGTTTCAGCCAGTCATCCTGCGCCTGATTGCGGGTTAATTGCGTATAACGATCGTTATCCTGTGGCACATCCGGGCTGATGCCGCTCGCGGCCATCGCCCGTTGATAATCCTGCTGCGCTTGTGCGGGTTGTTGCAGCTGCGTTTCCAGCCGCGCCGCATCGCGAAACACCAACGCTTTTTCCTGTGACGCGGCCTGTTGCGCCGCGCGGATTTTCAGCTCAGCAAACATCTGTTGAGCACGCACCGCATCGCCACTGTTTTGCCAGGCGAGCGCCACGCGCCGACCACTGTTCACGCTTTGCTGCGCCACGCCTGGCGGCAAGTCTTGTAACGCGCGTTGCGCTTCTGCAGGGCGTTTTAAGGCGATCAAGGCTTCGATACGACCCAGCGCCGCATCGCCGTTTTTACGGTCTTGCTGCTGCACCTGTTGATAGCTCGCCAGCGCACTGCGGGCGTCGCCGCGCTCCAGCGCCCAATCGGCCAGCGTGATATCGCGGCGGATAGAAGCGGGTTGCTGTTGTAGTAATGCAATCGCCGCCGTTTCATCGCCGCGCGTGCGTAAATCACTGGCGCGGGTAAACACTTTGTCCTGCTCGAGACGATCGGCCAGCTCATGCATGTTGCTGTCCCAGCGCGCAGCGGGCAGGCGATGCAAGGTGGCCAGCGCCGCGTCATCGCGGTCGCCGGAAGCCAGCCACAGCGCCGATGCATACAGCGCTGTGGGTTCCTGTGGATGCTGGCGCACCATCGCGTCCATCACCTGCGCGCCCTGAGTTTCTTCGCCGCCGTTGCGCAGCGCGCCAGCCAGTCGATAAACCAGCCAGATATCATCGGGATTCGCCTGCGCCAGCTGGCGATACTTCTCCGCCGCCTGATGCCATTGGCCTTGCTGCGCCAGCGCATCGGCTTCGGCCATTAGCGCATCGGTGCGCAGCTGTAGCAGACGACGTTTCGCCGTGCTATTGCTGCGATCTAAGCGCAGCGCCTGCTGCCAATAACGCTCTGCCTGCGCAGAATTTTTGCGTGCCAGCGCGGCATCACCTAAGCCAATCAGCGCCCAGCTATCGCGATTATCCAACTCTTGCGCGCTGCGGTAATAGCCTTCCGCCGCGGCGATATCGCCTTTTTTCAGCGCCGCATCGCCGTTGTTAATCGCCAGCCAGTAACGGTTGGTTTGCAGCAGCGACTGCCATTTGCCGATCTGCGTGCTGGCCTGACCGGCCTGTATCGCTTTCTCCAGCCAGCGAATGGCGGCGGCGCGATTGTTGGCTCGCGCCTGCGCCTGGCCCATCGCGCCCATCAGTTCAGCATCGTTGGGATTGGCGGTTAGCGCGGCATTGAGCGCGGCAATCGCATTGGCGCCGCCACCGGCATCCACCAGCGCTAAGCCACGCATGCGCTGGCGATACGCCGGATCGGCGAGCAGTTTTTGCTGACGCGCCAGCTCTTGCTGACCGCGCTGCTGGGCATCGCCTTCGGTAAAGGTTTGCAGATATTGCTGCAGGCTGGCGACGCTGCTTTCGCTCACCGGCTGATTCTGGATCTGCTGTAGCCACAGCTCGGAAGCGGCATCGCGCCCGCCGTTGCGGTTGGCGAGACGACGCAACTGGGTGAAGGCTTCGGCCGGCTGATTATTATCAAACGCCATGCGCGCCAGCTGCAGTTCTACGCCGATGTTGCCGGGATAGCGCTGTTCCAGCGCCTGCAACTGTTGATACGCTTGCAGCTGCTGGCCGGGTAAACGCGCCACCAGCCGCCAATACTCCAGCTCGGTATTCACATCAGGGAACACGCCGTGGAACAGCGCGTCCCACGCGGCTTTGGCTTCTACGACGTGCCCGGCGGTGGCCAGCAGTCGCGCCTGCTGCAGCTGCTGACGCCCTTCCGCAGTCACCAGACGCAAGCCGGCTGCTGATTCACGCGTGGCGGCGGCATTCGGTGCCACGCGCTTCAGTTCATCCAGCAGTTTTTGCGCTTTGGCCTGATCGCCCTGGCGCAGTGCCATGCGGATTTGCGCCGCCAGCACCTGCGGATTATCAGGATCGATTTTTTCCAGCCGATAGAGCGATTGCTGTACCAGATCGATTTTGTTGGTCGATTCGCCGGTACGAATCTGCATCAGCAGCCACTCAACCGGCGAAACCTGGGGACCGATCGGGGCGGCAGTCGCGCCTGCCAACACCCCGAGCGTGCTACTGATCAGCAATCCCAGCTGCAGCTTATTCATCGTCATCCAGCTCGGCCAGACGGCGACGGCTGACCATGCGCATTAAACGCCACGCCATCAGCGCAAACAGAACCACGACCACCACCGCGCAAATCGCCAGCCACACCGGATGGGTGGCCAGCAGATTCCACAGGCGTTCCCACCACGGCAGGTGACCGACGTAATAGGTATCGCCGACGCGGATGCTGTTAACCCCCGATTCACGGATCACCGTGGCGGTACCGAACACTGCCGCGCGTTTGCCGCTGTCGAGCAGCGCGTTATTCAGCAATTCCCAGCCGCGTGGGCTGTCGGCCAGCAATGCCACGACGCTGCGTTGATCGTTGAACGGTGACTGGAAACCGACAATCGCGCCCATCGGCCCGCGTGAGCTAATGGTAGTTTGGCTTTCCACCGCGCGTTCACTGTCAGAAATCGGTACGTTGGCTGCTGCGTTGCTGCGTGCAGGCATGCTGATCCAGCTGCGGGCGGCATCGGCCAGCAGCGGGATCTTCGTGTCGTCCTGCAGATCCTGCGGAATGCCGCCGATCATCAACATATCCGCATCCGCCGATTTCGCTTTGCTCCAGTCATCGCTCATCTGCACGCGCAGCGCCGGATAACCGGTTTGTGCGCCGATGCTGCCGAGCGCATTCAGCAGCGTGCTGACTTCGTCATTGCTCGGCCTGGATTGCACCAGCACCAGCGTTTGCGCCAGATCGGCGTAGCGGCTGTACGGGAAACCGGCGTTGGCGAACGCGCCCAGCGACGGCATTTCGATGTAGTGACGATAGCCGGAGAAATCGATGCTCGAGGTATCGTCAATCACCACGTGATGTCCGACGGCGGTGACGGTTTCGCAGCGGCCATCGGCGGTACCGCCAATAAAGGTGTTGGCGTAATCAAAGTTAAAACGCAGCTGATTCACCACGCCGAGGCGCAGCGCCGGAATGGTCAACTGGCGATTGCTGTCCTGCAAACCCTGCATCAGCGGGATGCGCATCAGCTGCTGACCGGCGGTATCTTTCTGCGTCAGCGGATAATCCTGCATGAACTGATTGTTGAGATGCACCGCGAGACGCGAGCCATCCTGCTGAATCGGCGAGGTGTAGCGGTAGCGCAGATCCATATCGATGCCGCGCGCGCGCACCAGGAACAGATCCGGTGGCAGATTCAGCGTCAGGCTGATCGGATTCGGCTGCAAACCGTTGCCCTGTAGCTGGTTTTGATACTGCGTCAGCTCGGCAAAGGTGGTGCGGCGATCGGTGCGCACCCAGTTCGGCGCGTCGTACGCCTGACGCGGCGCCAGCCGTTTTACGCTGTCGATGGTTGAGCTGTCGCCGCGCAGCAGCAGCTGGCCTTGCGCAATGCCTTCGACGGCGGTCAGCAGGTCATTATCGTCACGGCCAAGGATCAGCAGCATCTTCTCGTACGGATTATCCGGCTGATTCACCATCTCCACCGTCGGTTTCTCCACTGGCGGCAGATCTTTCAGGAAGTCGGGACGATGATCGTTGGTGGCAAACACCACCGCATGCTGCTCTTTGGGCAGCTGGTTATACAGCACCGGGAAAGATTGTCCGCGCCACTGCGCTTTGCTGCCAAACCAGGAAGCCAGAATCCCGGCCGCACGCTGTTGCAGCAGATTCGGCTGGGCGTTGAAGACCATCGGTAGCTGCAACGGACGGCTGTCGCGCGTATCTAAGAACGGCTCCGGGAAATGCGACAGATCGTTCTTCAGCGGCAGCTTCTGCAGCGTCAAATCGAGTTTGCTGGCTTTGCCGATATCCAGCCAGATGGTGCTGTTGGCCGGGTTTTCACATACGTTGGCATAGTGACCTACCAGCTCAAGTCGCACGCGGTTGAAGTCGCTGATAAAGCGCGGATCGATAGGGATTTGCGTTTGGTTCTCTTTGCCGAGCTGCTCGGCGGTGACCGTCACCAATCCCACCAGTTCATCGTTGAGATAGACTTTGAGCTGCGACAGCGTCGGAATCAGCGCCGGCGAAGGACGATAGCTCAGATTCAGCAGCGCGCGCGTCACCACTTCATCGCTGCGCACGCCGAACTCAATCTGGCTGCTCGGTTCGGTACCGCGCAGCATCATGCTGCCGGGCGGCGGAGCGACCTGATTAAACACCAGCTGGCTGTCACGCAGCGGCGCGTTGGCGTCGACCCGCGCGTTCACCTCCGGTAACGGCTGCGGCGCAGTCATGGCGCCAGAAGTCAGCGGCGCGGCCTGCACCACAGAGACGCAGCCCAGCAGCAGGGCGGTGAACCAACTCAGTTTTTTCGTCATGGTCATATCATCAACTTAAGTAAAATCGGTTTTGATCGTCGCAGGCTGGCGGTCAATACGCTGCGGTAGCAGTGTCGCCAGCCAACTCACCAACGCGGTGAGGCCACGGAATAAGCGGCGCAGCGGCGCAGGTCCATACTCGGCCAGACGCAGATAGCCTTTAAAACCCAGCACCATAATGTCGGCCAGACTTTGCACCGGTTTATCTTCCGGGAATCCGTCCTGCCACAGCGCCCAGGTATCGGCGCGAGCGAAGGTGCACTGAATAAATTCAATGTGTTGGCGCGTCGTGAGTTGATGCAGGCGAATCCCGGCGCGACGGCCAAACACGCGCTGCACCTGACACGGGAAGCTGAACTCTTGCTGACCACGGCGCAGCAGCAGCGACACGGTTTCGTCCTCTTTCAGCGCATCGGCTTCGCGCAGCTCAACGCCCACGCCGCCGTCGGAATAGTCACGCAGGGTGCACGGCACCATGTGTCCATCTTCACGTGCGATGGCGGCGGGCATGGCGATTTCCACACGATGCGCTTCGCGGATCTGACGCGCTTCAACCGATACCGCCACCGCGCCGCCGAGGATAATCATGTTGTAAATCACCCACACCAAACTGACCCAAATGGTGAGCATTTCGTTGGCCGGACCGTACGCCATGCGCCAGAAGGCCATGCCAATACCGGCGATATTCAGCAGCACCAGCATCATGTACGGCTTGGTAATCACCCAATCGAGATGACGTTCGGCCACCAATCCACCTTTGGCGGTAACGTTGAATTTGCCTTTGTGCGGATTAAACAGCGCCACCGTGGTTGGCCGCGCGATGTACCACGCCAGCACAGTTTCATACACTTCGCTCCAGAACGAATGTCGCCAGCGGCCCTGAATGCGCGAGTTGGTCAAACTGGTGTGCAGCATGTGCGGCAACACGTAGATGGCGATCGCCAGCGCGGGCGCGTAGATGATGTAGGCGTGGAACAGCAGAAACGCCAGCGGTGCCAGCAGGAAGATCAGACGCGGAATCCCGGCGAGAAAGTGCAGCATGGCGTTGGCGTAACACAGGCGCTGCACCAGCTTTAATCCTTTACCGAACAGCGGGTTATCGAGGCGGAAAATCTGCACCATACCGCGCGCCCAGCGGATACGCTGGCCGATATGCGCGGACAAACTCTCGGTGGCCAGACCGGCAGCCTGCGGAATACGGATATACGCCGAGGTGTAACCCTGACGATGCAGGCGCAGCGAGGTGTGCGCATCTTCGGTGACGGTTTCTACCGCAATGCCGCCGATCTGATCCAGCGCAGTTCGGCGCAATATGGCGCAAGAGCCGCAGAAGAACGCCGCATCCCAGGTATCGTTGCCATCCTGCACCAAACCGTAAAATAGCGAGCCTTCGTTAGGCGTCTGGCGGAAACGACCGAGGTTACGTTCAAACGGATCGGGTGAGAAGAAGTGGTGCGGCGTTTGCAGCATCGCCAGCCGATGATCTTTCAGGAACCAGCCCATCGTCAGCTGCAGGAACGAGCGCGTCGGCACATGGTCGCAGTCAAAAATGGCAACATATTCTCTGCGGCACACGGCTTTCAAAGCATGGTTGATGTTACCCGCTTTGGCGTGTTCGTGGGTGGGACGCACCACGTAATTGACGCCGACGCTGGCGGCAAACTCGCGGAACTCTTCGCGCGTGCCGTCGTCCAGCAGGTAGATATTGAGCTTGTCCTGCGGCCAATCGATGCCCATCGCCGCGTAGAGGGTCGGTTTCACGACGCTCAGCGGTTCGTTGTAGGTCGGTACCAGAATATCGACGCTCGGCCACGAGGTGATTTCCGGCGGCATCGAGACCGGCTGACGATTGAGTGGCCACAGCGTCTGGAAATAACCCAGCACTAATACCGCCCACGCATAGGTTTCTGCACCTATCAGCAGCAGACCAAATGTCAGGCTGATCGGGTCGTCCCAGTTGAGGGTTTCGGTGTAGCGCCACCACAGATAACGGCAGGAAATCGTCAGCGATAACACGATCAGCATGATGGTGGACAAGCGGCCCGGCACGCGACGCACCAGCATCGCCAATCCCCATAACAGCAGCACGAAGACAAACTGCGTAGTGATGCCGAAGGGCTGCGAGATGCACAGCAGCGCCAGCAGGCTGGCGACAATCGCTGCCACGATAAACAGCAGCTGCCGCAACCACGCGGGCAGCGCCTGAATACGTTGTTCGCTGCGCTGGGCGAACCGGTTTCGTTCCAGCCGTGCCGGCAGCGCACCGAGCCACTGATAGAGCGGCTCGCGCCAGCGGAACAGCGGTTTGACGCTGAAACTTTTACGCGTGCGTTTATCCAGCGGCAATACCAGCATCAGCCACAGGCTTTGCAGTGCATAGCGCAGCGGGTCAAGCGGACGTGGGCGCAGCGGCGAAATTTGCGGGTAGTAACGTTGACGATGTTGCAGGATGCGCTGCCATCCCGGTGTTTCCAGCCGCAACAGCGACCACGCGAGTACGCACCACATTAAATGCAGCGCGATGGTGAAACGGCCCGCGCCATGCTGATGCGCCAGCTGAGCGCGGCGTTGCAGCGCCTGCCACGCTTGCGGCATCAGCAGCCAGCGTAATGGATTCACGCCGCGCCTCCCGGCACATGCAGCAGCAGCCAGTTAGCCAGGGTGTTGATCTCTTCGCTGGCCAGCGCATGCGGCCGATATTCGCCCACCGGCTGTTTCATCATCAGCGCTTCCGCCAGCGCTTCATCGCGGTGAATCACTTGGGGAATCAGGTTTTTCAGTGAGTTGATCCACAGCTGATGCAGATCCTGCTGTAGCTGGCTGTTGGCGTTGAACTGGTTGATCAGAAACAGCGTGTGCGCAGGAAAACGCGCGTGATGCAGACGCAACTGACAGTTGGCATCCAGCGTTAGCACCTGCAGCAGACGATCGGCCGCGGTAACCAGGGATCGCTGCCACGGCAACAGATCCGTTGGCATGTCGAAAATAATCCAGTTGTAGTGCGATTTCAGGGCCGGTAGCGCGTGTAGCAGCGGTGCGGCAAATTCTGCGTTGATAGCGCTGATGCTGGCGTACTGTTGCGACGTGAGTGCGCCAAACGGCAGAAAATCCAGCCCTGCCTGATAGCGCTGAGCGCACTGCTGCCACGCTTGCTGTTCGAGCAGCGCGGGCGCCCAGCCCTGAGCGCGGTCGAGCGGCATATTAAAGTGGACAGCTAGCTGATTTACCGGGGAAAAATCGATAACCAGCACCGATTGCTGCAGCGCGTTAAACGCCCAGCCGAGTGCGGCGCTCAGCGAGGTAGCGCCACAACCGCCACGCAATCCTTGTAATGCAATAACAGGCATTAACGTTCTGACTCCTGTGCGGCGCTTATTTCACGCAGCAATGGCCAGCGCGTCATAATGGTATTCAGTCGCGCTTCGCGGGCAATATCAATGTAGCGAAATGCCTTAAGGGAAAAGGCATCACTTAAGGCAGTAATGTCATCGTGCTCTTCGCTGCTAGTCGCATTCAGCGAAAATGCATTCTCTGTTTTCATTATTTTTTGCCACCAAAAAATCGACAACGGATGAATTGTGGTTTTATTTTTTGTAAAGTTTAAACCTGAAGTAAAGACAAATGCTATCCACAGATCAATATGATTTGCGCTAATACGCTATTTTTTATTTCACCCGTTCCAATTGCGGCTGTCTCGATTAAACTAGCCTGGATTGTATCGATCGCGAATCAAATATGAAAAAACATTATGCGCTTGGCCTGCAGCAGATTCAGCAGGAATTAAATACTCTGCAGAATCCGGGGTTTTACTGGATTACCAGCCAGCGTCAGGATGATGCGCGAACGCTGCTGCGTCAGGTAGTTAGCCAACAAAAGGCGGCTACGCTCATCAGTGCGGATGAGAAACCGCAGGCGCTTTTGACGCCCGATCCCATCGGCGGTCCAGCGCGTATGCCGTTATTTTCACTGCCGGCTAATAAACGCAGCCTAAAGCAGCTTGAAAGTGATTTTTCCCGTGTGCTTAATAGTCGCAGTGGCCTGGTGATTTTTTATAGTAATGCCGCGCTGTGGGGAAAATTATCGCCCGATGAGTTAAGCTTCTGGCTTAAGCGCATGCGCCGTTTGTTATGTAAAAAACAAATTACGTTGTTAATGATCACCTCCGGTACGTCAATAATTCACCTGCGTAATCATCTGCAAGGTTATTTTCGCCAGCTTGATGGTCTCGCACATTTGGAGTTTCAGCAGGACAGTTGGCATTATCGAATTAACTGGTGGTATGCGGCAGATAAATTACTGGCCGACCGCGCTATCCGTTTGAGTTATGTCGATAATCAATTTATTGCCGTTAATCAAGCGGAACAAAATATTCCCTTAAGCCGCAATGATGAAAACCAATTCCTTGCTCAGGAAGGTGTGCTGGAAGGCGCGCCGCCGCTTTCGGCGCAATGGCAATTGTTTAGCGATAATGAAAGCGTGTTCTCGCGTGCGCAGCAGGCGAATGCCGCCACGGTCATCTTTACTCTGGTTCATAATCAAGACATTAATTTTTTAGCAACGATGGTCCATAGTTTGCGGCGCTCACGCGGTAGCGCGCTTAAGATTGTGGTGCGCGAAATCAGTACCACGCTGCGCTACAGTGATGAGCGTTTGCTGCTGGCCTGCGGCCTGAATGCCATTGTGCCGACCGCGGCCAGCCTGTCGCGCTTTCTTACCACGCTGGAAGGGGTTCAGGGGCAGCAGTTCTCGCGCCATGTGCCTGCCAATCTCAATGCCCTGATGCAGGCGCTGCAGCCGCTACAGCAGAAAGGCTATTTACCGCTGGATGCCTTTTGCGCGGCGGTGCAGCAGTTGATGAGCAATACGCTGCTGCCGGAAAATGACAAAGGCTTGATGGTGGCGCTGCGCGCGGTGCCGCAGCTGAAACCTGAACAGATTCTGACGCTGTGTAAACCGCGCCGCTTCGGCGATTTGGTGACGCTGGTGAACGACCGCATCTATCTGTTCCTCTCTTCATGCCGATTCAATGATTTGGATATCGCGCTGAAGTCGATCTTCTCGCTGCCGCACGACGAGCTGTTTAGCAATCGTATCGTCTGGTTTGAAGACAATCAGATCGTGTCGGAGGCGGACAAAATTCGTCAGCTGACGCCGGTGGCACAGCGCGACCGGCAGGCCACGCCGCTGGCCGCTGCGCCAGTCAGCACGCAAACCGCCGCGCCTGAGCGCGGGGCACAAACGCCGCAGCCGATTACCCTCAACCTCGACGGAGTAAGCCACCAATGACGCTGATGGATTGGGTGCAGGTGGCGATCCTGCTGTTACTGATTTTGCTGTTACTGACATCACTGTTTGGGCGCGGACGAGCGCGTAGCGGCTCTAATCCGCTGCTGCGTTTGCTGCCGACGCGCGCATTGAGATCAGAAGGACAGTGGCAACGCAAAACCCATAAAACGGATAAACATGAATAACAGATTCACGATGCACGGTTCGTGGTGGCGCGGCCTCGGCGGCTGGAACTTTTACTTCCTGATCAAATTTGCGCTGCTGTGGTACGGCTATCTTAATTTTCACGCGCTAAGTAACCTGGTGTTTCTGGCGTGGCTGCTGTTCCCGCTGCCGGGCGTGCGGCTGCATCGCTTGCGTCAGTGGATTTCGCTGCCGATTGGCGTGGCGCTGTTCTGGCACGATACCTGGCTGCCGGGACTCAATTCGATTATGAGCCAGGGCAGCCAGCTGGCAGG
This sequence comes from Pantoea leporis, assembly GCF_028048155.1. NCBI lineage: Bacteria > Pseudomonadati > Pseudomonadota > Gammaproteobacteria > Enterobacterales > Erwiniaceae > Pantoea > Pantoea leporis. Next base: position 85,587 of record NZ_JALMEU010000005.1, on the reverse strand, counting down.
CTTCTCGCCCAGCTATCTGCTCGATCTTGCCAATCGCTTTATCAACTGGGAGATGATTGGCGCGGGCTTTGTACTGCTGGTGCTGTATCTGTTTATCGCGCAGTGGATTCGCGTCACCGTGCTGGTGTCGCTGATGCTGATCTGGCTCAACGTGCTGACGATCGCCGGACCGGCAATGAATTTACTGCCGAACAGTGCCGCCACGCCGACGGTGAAGCTCAACGATACGCCAGCGGCGAAAGCGCCAGATGGCCTCGATCAATCCGCGCCGCCAACCAGCGCCAACCTCACCGCGTGGCTCAACCGTTTTTACGATGCCGAGCGCCAGCGTGCGACCCATTTCCCGGACGCCTTGCCAGCTGATTCGCAGCCGTTCGATATTCTGGTGATCAACATCTGTTCGCTGTCGTGGTCGGATTTGAACGTCGCGCAGCTGCGTAATCATCCGCTGTGGCAGCACTTCGATATTCTGCTTAACAACTACAACTCTGCTACCGGTTACAGCGGCCCGGCGGGGATTCGTCTGCTGCGCGCCAGCTGCGGCCAGAGCTCGCACAGCGATCTGTACAAAGCCACCGATCAGCGTTGCTATCTGTTTGATAATCTGGCGAAGCTGGGCTTTAAGCAGCAATTGATGATGGATCACACCGGCGTGTTTGGTAACTATCTCAAAGAGCTACGCGAAGAGGGCAATCTGCAGGCGCCGCTGATGTCGCAGGCGGGCATCTCGCCGGAGGTGACGTCATTTGATGGCTCGCCGGTATTTAATGATGCGCAGCTGATGCAGCGCTGGCTCGACGATCGCACCAAGAGCAGCGATGCGCGCTCCGCGACCTTCTATAACCTGATTCCGCTGCATGACGGTACGCGCGAGTTGGGCAGTACGCGCAGCGCAGACTGGCAGCCGCGCGCCAAAGTGCTGTTTGATCAGCTCGATGCCTTCCTGACCAATCTGGAGAAGTCGGGCCGTCGCGTGATGGTGCTGGTGGTGCCGGAACACGGCGCGGCGCTGCAGGGCGACAAGATGCAGATGTCAGGATTGCGTGATATCCCCAGTCCGGATATCACCCATGTGCCGGTCGGCATTAAGTTTGTTGGCATGAAAGCACCGCATCAGGGCCAGCCGCTTAGCGTGGAGACGCCAACCAGCCTGATGGCGATCTCGGAAATCGTGTCGCGCGTGGTGGATGGCCAGGTATTTAACGCGCCGAACGTTAATATGTCGGTGCTGACCGATAATTTGCCGCAGACGCCGGTGGTGTCTGAGAACGATAACGCGGTGGTGATGATGTATCAGGGTAAACCGTGGATCCGCCTCAACGGCGGCGATTGGGTGCCGTATCCGCAGTAGGGCGCCATTAATGGTGTGATGCCGCTCAGTTAAGCGCGGAGCGACTTTCGTTCGCCATGTGCTGAGGCAGTTGCAGCACCTACGTGCGGCGACCGAGCAGAGGACGCCTGGCCGCGCCCTCTGCACTCCCGGGCCTTGCGCCAGCCCAACCCGCCGCTTCGCGGTGCCTTCACTCATTCACGATTCCTGACGGACCGGTGGCGATTCGCTCCTGCTCAGCGCCACCTCTCGCCGCATCCATGCGGCTCGCCCTGGAATCCCTCATTCGCTCAGCGGCTCGGGATGTCGCCTCAACACCCGCGCTGCAGCATTAACGCGTATTTTTCACTCGCAATCGCTACAAATCTCATGGGGTTGTCATCCATGACGGCCAGGCGCGCTTGAATGCGCGTCAAAACCTGCATAATTCCGAATCACTTCATAAATAACCAAACTTGCTTATTTTTCGCCTTTATCCCGGCGAAAAAAACGCGTGACCTGGGATATACTCGCTGCGAATTTCATCTCATTACACGCCTTTGGTGGCCTGGAGAAGTTTTGTTGCGCGTCAGTCGTTCTCTAACGATAAAGCAGATGGCGACGGTTTCCGCCGTGGCGATGGTGACCATCTGCATCTTTATTGTCATCCAGCTCTTTCACTTTGTGCAGCAGCGCAGGATTGACTACGCCCAGCAAATGGAAAATGTGGCGCACACCGTGCGTCAGCCACTCTCCGAAGCGGTACTCAAAGCCGATATTCCGCAAGCCGAACGCATCCTTAATACCCTGAAACCGGCCGGTATTTTATCGCGCGCCGATGTGGTGTTGCCAAATGCCTTCCAGGCGCTGCACGCCGATTTTGCGCCGGAAAAACCGGTGCCGCGCTGGGTCGCACGCCTGTTTGAGCTGCCGGTACAAATCACGCTGCCGCTCTATTCCGTGGAGCGTTCCGGTTTGCCGAAGCCGATTGCCTATCTGGTGCTACAGGCTGATTCCTCCCGCGTCTATCAGTTCCTGCTCAGCACGTTATCCACCATGATCACCACCTATCTGCTGCTGGCGCTGATTCTCTCGATCGCCATTAGCTGGTGTATCAACCGCTTGATTGTGCATCCGCTGCGCGATATTTCGCGTGATTTACAGGAGCTGCCGCCGCAGGCGATTCTGACCCACAAAATGAAGCTGCCGAATAATCATCGCGATGATGAAATCGGCATGTTGATCCGCAGCTACAACCGCAATCAGCAGGTGCTGGAGTCGATTCACGACGAAATGAGCCGCATGACCACGCATTTTGCCGTTACGGATCTGCCCAATCGCGCGCTGTTCCTTGCGCTGCTCGAACAGCACATCAGCCATCGCCACAATCGTCAGGCGTGGGGCTTGATGGTGATTCGCATTGAAACGTTGCAGGAAGCCAACGGCGTACTGAGCGATGAGCAGCGCGATACGCTGATGCTGACGCTGGTGGAGAAGATTCGCAGCACCGTTGACGATCACTCACTGCTGGCGCAAACCGGGCCCAGCGACTTCGCCTTGCTGATGAAGCGCGCGCACAATCCGTTCCGCGCCATGCGTCTGGCGCGCAACCTGATGATTCGCATTAATCAGCCGGTGAACCTGCAACAGCTGCAGCTGCGCCCGAACGCCAGCATTGGCCTGGCGCTGCATGAAGAGAGCAGCATCTCGGCCAGCGAACAGCTCGATCGCGCCACCTCGGCGATGATGTCGGCGCGGCATCAGGGCAAAAACCAGATTCTGTTCTTCGATCCGGCGCTCACCGAGCGGGCGCAAAAGCGTTTAACGCAGGAACACGACATCTTGCAAGGTCTGCAGGACGAGCAGTTTGCCCTCTATCTCCAGCCACAAATCAATATGGAAACCGGCGAGCTGGCCGGTGCCGAAGCGCTGTTGCGCATGCGCATGCCGGATGGCAGCTACGGATTATCGGAAGAGTTTATTGCCAGCGCTGAAGAGATTGGCGTGATCTCGGCCATTGGCCGCTGGGTGTTTGAAGAAGCCTGCCGCATTCTGGCCGGCTGGCAGAAGCAGGGCATTAACATCCCGCTCAGCGTCAATATCTCGGCGGTGCAGCTGCGTGATGCCAGCATGGTCAGCCATTTGCAGGGCTTGCTGGAGCGCCATCGCATCGCGCCGGGCAACTTCGTATTGGAAATCACCGAAACCGCGCAGATTGGCGATGCCGAACAGGCGATTGCGCTGCTGCGCTTGCTGCAGCAAACCGGCGTGGCGGTAGCGCTCGATGATTTCGGAATGGGCTACTCCAACCTCAACTATCTGCATCAGTTCAAAGCGCTGCCGGTAAATAAGCTGAAAATGGATCGCAGCTTCGTCGCCGCGCTGCCGGATGACGACACCATGGTGCGCATCGTGGCGGCGATTGCCGACATCATTCACCTCGACGTCATCGCCGAAGGTGTGGAAACCGCCGAGCAGCGCGACTGGCTGCTGGCGCGCGGAATTACTATAGGGCAAGGCTACTTATACGCTGAAGCGCTGCCGCTCCACATCTTTAACCAACGCTGGCTCAATAGCTCGCAACTCCCTGAATAATCACCTTGGTTATTGATTTTCCTTACAAAATTGTAGCGGATCGCTGTGCTGAAGCGTTTCAGTTCATAGTTAGAGTTTTGTAACTTTTGTAAGGAATAGTAGGGGATATTAATCTTGTTAACAGGGTGTTATTTTCCTCGCCATCGGTAAGGTTTTACGCTTCTGGCGGCTTGCCGCATGCGTTCTCCACAACAATGGCGGTGCGAACCGTCTTACTGGACACCTGTTATGAAAATCTTAAAAAGCCTCTATTTTCAGGTACTGGTTGCCATCGGCATCGGCGTCCTGTTGGGCCACTTCTATCCTGAGTTAGGCGCGCAAATGAAGCCGCTTGGCGATGGTTTCGTTAAGTTGATCAAGATGATCATCGCCCCCGTGATTTTCTGTACGGTGGTGACCGGTATTGCCGGCATGGAGAGCATGAAAGCCGTTGGACGTACGGGCGCAGTGGCGCTGCTGTACTTTGAAGTGGTCAGCACCATCGCGCTGATCATCGGTTTGGTGGTGGTTAACGTGGTGCAGCCTGGCGTGGGCATGAACGTTGATCCGGCCACGCTGGATGCTAAAGCAGTCGCGGTATACGCGCAGCAGGCGGAGCAGCAAGGTGTGGTCGCCTTCCTGCTGGATGTGATCCCGAATAGCGTCATTGGTGCCTTTGCCAGCGGCAACATTCTGCAAGTGCTGCTGTTCGCTATCCTGTTCGGCTTCGCCCTGCATCGCCTGGGCAGCGCCGGCACCGTGATGTTCAACGTCATTGAGAGCTTCTCGAAAGTGATCTTCGGCGTGATCAACATGATTATGCGTCTCGCGCCAATCGGTGCCTTCGGGGCGATGGCCTTCACCATCGGTAAATATGGCGTCGGCTCGCTGGTGCAGTTGGGGCAGCTGATCATCTGCTTCTATATCACCTGCGTGCTGTTCGTGGTGGTGGTGTTGGGGCTGATTGCACGCTTCGCTGGCTTCAACATCTTTAAATTTGTCGCCTACATCAAAGAAGAGCTGCTGATTGTGCTGGGCACGTCATCTTCCGAGTCTGCGCTGCCGCGCATGCTGGATAAGATGGAGAAGCTGGGCTGTAAGAAATCGGTGGTGGGGCTGGTGATTCCAACCGGCTACTCCTTCAACCTGGATGGCACCTCGATTTACCTCACCATGGCGGCGGTGTTTATCGCTCAGGCGACCAACGCGCATATGGACGTGTTCCACCAAATCACGCTGTTAGTGGTGCTGCTGCTCTCCTCGAAAGGCGCAGCGGGTGTAACCGGCAGTGGCTTTATCGTGCTGGCGGCGACCTTGTCAGCGGTGGGACATTTACCGGTTGCGGGTCTGGCGCTGATTCTCGGTATCGACCGCTTTATGTCCGAAGCGCGTGCGCTGACCAATCTGGTGGGCAACGGCGTGGCGACCATCGTGGTGGCGAAGTGGGTCGGCCAGCTGGATGAGAAACAATTGAATGCGACGCTTTCTGCCGGGAAAAAGGTGAATAACGCACCAGAAACCGCCGCATAACCTGCTATTTGCGTTAATTTGCCGAGAAATGCCCGCTGTCGCTTGCCCTGACAGCGGGCATTTGCATAATAAACCCCATTGATTTTTTTCCCGATTTTTTGCCTCGTTGCGCGACATCCTGACCTTCTCGTGGTCAAAGAGTCTGTTATTAAATAAACGTGGCGGCACAATGCCGCGCCGGTCACCCCAGATGTGACCGAACATGCCGCGCTAACGAGCGTTGATCTGTTTGAGTAGGGGTTCACATGCAGGGCACCAGAATTCGGCTTTTGGTTGGCGGATTGCTACTGGCAGCGTCCGGTTTTGGCGTGCACGCCGAGACGCTCCAACCCGATCCCGCCTGGCAGGAAGGCAAACTGGACAATGGTTTTAGCTGGCAGCTGCTAACCACACCACAACGTCCAAGCGATCGTATTGAGCTGCGCCTGATTGTTAACACCGGTTCGCTGGTGGAGAGTGCGCAACAAACCGGCTATAGCCATCTTTTACCGCGTTTAGCGATGGTGCATAACGCCACGCTGGACACCAATCAGCAACGTGCGCTGTGGCAGCAAGCCATGGATCCGCAACGTCCGCTGCCACCCGCTATTTCGTCGTACGATTACACCCAATACAACCTGAGCTTGCCGAATAACCGCCCTGATCTGCTGAAAGAAGCGCTCAGCTGGCTGGCGGCGACCGCCGGGAAAATGACGATTAATGAGCAGGTGGTTTCTACCGCATTAATGGCGACCGATCCGATTGCCACCTGGCCTGCCAATACGCAGGATGTGTGGTGGCGCTATCGCCTGAAAGGCTCGGCGATGCTGGCGCACGATCCCGGCGAGCAACCGCGCGCGCCGGTGGATATCGCACAGCTCAACAGCTTCTATCAGCAGTGGTACACGCCCGACGGCATGACGCTGTACGTGGTAGGTAACGTCGATAGCCGCAGCATGGCGGAGCAGATCAACAAAGCTTTTGCGCCGCTGAAAGGTAAGCGTGTCGCACCTGCCGCGCTACCGACGCTGTCACCGCTGCCGCATCAGCCGGTGAATCTGGTGAATGGCGGCATGAATCAGGATCGCCTGTCGCTGGTGTGGGACACCGCATGGCAGCCGATTCGTGATTCGCAAAATTTGCAGCGCTACTGGCAGAGCGATTTAGCGCGTGAAGCGCTGTTCTGGCATGTGCAGCGCGCGCTGGCTGACAGCAAAGCGCAAAGCGTGCAGGTTGGCTTCGATTGCCGCGTGCTCTATCAACGTGCGCAGTGCTCGATCAACATGGACAGCCCGAATGCCTCTTTGCCGCAGAATATGAATCAGGTAGCGAAAGAGCTGGCGGCGGTGCGCGACAAAGGGTTACCGCAGGAAGAGTTTGATGCGCTGATGGCGCAGAAGCTGCTGGAGCTCAATAAGCTGTTTGCCACATACGCCCGCACCGACACCGATATTCTGATGGGCCAGCGTCTGCGCTCGCAGCAAAACGCGGTGGTGGACATTGCGCCTGAGCAGTATCAGAAGCTGCGTCAAACCTTCCTCAGCGAGATGACGCGCGATCAGCTAAATCAGGAACTGCGCCAGCAACTGTCGCAGGAGCTGACCATGGTGCTGATTCAGCCGCAGGGTGAAGCCGAGACCAACGTGAAGATGCTGCAGGAAAGCTGGGATAAAGTGATGAAGCTACCCGAACCGCCAGCGGTACCCGCGAGTCCGGAAGAAGTGAAACCGGATAACAGCGCAGGCGCGGCGGATCAGACCGCGCCATCATCCTAAACATTAGGTCTTAGCACGTAGCCATTCGGTTACCAGCATCGGCCAACTGGCGAGCGGTAAATCTGCCACGCCACGGATACCAAATCCGTGGCCGCCTTTCTGGTAGAAGTGAATCTCCACCGGCACTTTATGCTCACGCAGCGCGCTGAAGAACACCATGCTGTTGTTCACCGAAACCGATTCATCATCGGACGCGTGAATCAGCAGCGTCGGTGGCGTGTGTGCGTGTACGCGCGTCTCCAGCGAATAAGCATCAACCATCTTCTGATCCGGCCATGCGCCGAGCAAGCGGGTGCGTGCACCTTCATGCGCCAGACCTTCACGCATGCTGATCACCGGATAGAGCAGCACCATCGCATCCGGGCGCGGTGTGAAGCTGTCGGCTTGATCCTGCACCGGATAGAGTTTCTCGCCAAAGCGGGTGCCGAGGCTGGCGGCAACGTGTCCACCCGCCGAGAAGCCCATCATCACGATATATTTGCCGTTCAGCCCGCGCTGCGCACGTTCACGCAGCACGCGCACCGCACGCTGCGCATCGGCCAGCGGCGCGTCTGGACCTTCATGGTGACCGTCATACGGCAGGCGATACGTCATCACCGCCAGCGTGTAGCCCATTGACGTGAAGAAAGTGGCAAGCGCGCTGCCTTCGCGGTCGATCAATACCCGCTGATAACCGCCGCCCGGCGCGACCAGCAGCGTGATGCCGTTCGAGGTTTCCGGATGCCAGATGGCAATTTCCGGGCAGCGCACGCCGGTGGCGGCGCGGTCATAAGGTTCATACTCTTTGGCGAGATCGACGATCTGCGGCTGAGCGCGCGAATCGCTCGCGCCTGGCGCATCACCGTGTGGCCAGATATTGATGATTTCTGTGTGCATAAGTCAGTCCTGAGCGAGTCATGTTGTCGTTATTTTTTTCGCGGCCGGAGTAACAGCGTCCTGCTGTTGTTGATTAAAACATGGTCTTTTTTGCTGCTGGCGTCCAGCCGAAAACCGCCGATTTCGCCAGTTTCGGACTATGCCTGGCGGCCAGATTTCCTGCCATAACACATTGAATTTAAATCGATCTGATTAGCGCGAGTGAAGAAGTAATACCGTTTTTGTTACAGAAGTGGATGAGTCAGGTCGTTAGCGGAAATTGGCAGGGAAAAATGCTGCGTTAAGGCAAACTGCGCGGGCGGGTTGGTTAGCACAGGTAATGAATGGCGCAGAGATTTGTAGCGGCGCGATTCATCGCGCAATCAATTGCGCCGCTACGGTTGGTGCAGGTGGTTAAGTCATTTCGGCATCGCGCTGAGCGGGATAATCGCCCCGCGATACTGGATCACCGTGCTGGCGGTGAGATGACCGCGTGCGGCGGCATCTTCGGCGCTTCCTCCGGCTAAACGCACCGCCAGATAACCAGCGCTGAAGGAGTCGCCAGCCGCGGTGGTATCGATCACTTTCTCTTTCGCCAGCTTGATGGCGGCGACCTCGCGCAGCGGCTCATCGCCAACCGCCACCAGACAGGAGTCCGCACCGCGTTTGATGGCAATTTCCTGCACGCCCGCAGCGCGTGTGCGAGCAATCACCGCATCCAGCGGCTGCTCGCCCCACAGCAAATCTTCGTCGTCGAGCGTCAGAAATGCCATGTCGGTATGACGCAGCATCTCGGCATACGCCTGCTGAGCGCTGGCTTTATCGGCCCACAGACGCGGACGATAGTTGTTATCGAAAATCACCTTGCCACCGTTCTGACGACAGGCGCTAAGCAGCGTCATCAGTTTTTCGCGACTGGTCGCAGGCAGAATCGCCAGGCTGATGCCGCTCAAATAGAGATAATCATAGTGCGCCAGCTGCTGGCAAATCGCGTCCGCTTGCGCGCTGTCCAGCCAGAAACGGGCGGCGGCGTCGTTGCGCCAGTACCAGAAGGTCCGCTCGCCGTGGTCGTCGGTTTCGATGAAGTACAAACCCGGCATTTTATTGTCGAGGCGCTGAACCAGCGCGGTTTCGACATTTTCCTGCTGCCAGGCGGCGATCATCTGGTCACTGAAACTGTCGGTGCCGAGTGCGGTGACATAATCGACACGCAGCTGTTTATCTGACTGACGCGCCAGATACACCGCCGTGTTCAGCGTATCGCCGCCAAAACCGCGTTTGATGTTCTCACCTTTCTCGGACAGCTCAATCATGCATTCGCCAATAATGGCGATTTTCTTCTGCGTCATGGTCTTCAGCCTGTAGTGAATTCTGCCTTAGTCTCGCGTCTGGTATGGCAGTCGTCAATGGTTTTTAAAACGATGTTTTGATTTAACTTAAGGCAGCAAACCGCCTGCGCCACGGTGATTTAGCGGCCAAAGCGCGTTTTGTTTTGCCGATTAAGTGCGAAGCACGCTGTTACACTCAACTCTTCATGGGACTAACGAGATTGATAAAGTTATCCCGGCGATCGCCGATACTTGCCGCTGAGATGCTATTTGCAGGCACTCAACACCAACCAGGAAAAAACCATGGTGATGAAGAATTTGAGTCATCGGCTGCCTGTTTCAAATGAATTGGAGCAACAACAGGAAACGCGTCTCTTCTGGCAACAGTGCCAACGATTCTATACTTTCCAGCCGATTTACCAGGTCTCAGGCCGCATGCTGGCTATTGAATTACTGACGGCGGTTACCCATCCCTCCGCGCCAGAAAAAAGGCTGTCGCCCGAAGACTATTTTGAAGCACTGACTATCGCGCAGCGGCTTGGTGTCGTCCAGGAACAACTCGAGCTGCTGATAACATGGTCAGCGTTTTTCAATCAGCGTCAGCTGGTGGCGTCGGTTAATATCGACGGTCCAACGCTGATGGAGATTGAGAAGCATGAGTCGATTCGCACGCTGATTGCGCAGCTGCCGTGGGTGCGCTTCGAGCTAACGGAGCATCATGCGCTGCCGCAGGAAGAGATGGTGGCGAAGATGCCCGAACTCGGGCCGCTGTGGCTGGATGATTTTGGCTCTGGCATGGCGAACTTCTCCGCGCTGACCGAACTGCGTTACGACTACATCAAACTCTCGCGCGAGCTGTTTATGCTGCTGCGCGCCAGCGATGAAGGCCGCTCGATGTTCTCGATGCTGCTGGCGTTGATTAACCGTTACTGCAACGGCGTCATCGTTGAAGGCGTCGAAACCGAAGAGGAGTGGCAACAGGTGCGTAGCTCGCCAGCGATGGCGGCGCAGGGCTACTTCTTCTCGCGCCCGGTGCCGTTTAGCGAGCTGGAACGTATGGCTCTTGAGCTTCCCTGATCCCGTTCCGCGGCGTCTCGACTATCCTTAGTCAGACGTGGAAGGGCAAGGAGGAAGCAATATGTCACGTACTCGAAAGATCCTGAGCTGGGTGTTCGGGATTTTTTTGTTATTGGTTGTAGTGATTGTGGTGCTCATCGCCACCTTTGACTGGAACCGCTTGAAACCAACGATTAATCAAAAAGTTTCAGCCGAACTGAACCGACCTTTCGCGATTCGCGGCGATCTCGGCGTGGCCTGGGTTCGCAACCGTGAAGAACCTGGCTGGCGCAGCTGGGTGCCGTGGCCGCAGGTGCATGCCGATGATGTGATGCTCGGCAATCCGCCCTCTATTCCTGATGTCACCATGGTTCATCTGCAGCGGGTTGAAGCCACCATTGCGCCGCTGGCGCTGCTGCATCAGCAGATCTACCTGCCGTGGATCAAGATGCAAAAGCCGGATGCGCGGCTGGTGCAAACCGCAGACAAAAAGAATAACTGGACCTTTGATCTCGCCAGCAGCCAGAACAGCGATGCTAACGCCGCGCCTTCTGCCTGGTCCTTCCGCCTCGACAACATCCTGTTCGATCAGGGACAAGTGCGCTATCGCGACGCCGTCAATAAAGCCGATGTCACAGTGACCATCAATCCGCTGGGCAAACCGGTGCCGTACGCCCAGGTGGCGGGCGGTGACGATCAGCAGAAAGGCGCGGGTGATTTTGTCTTTGGCTGGCAGGCGAACGGCACCTACAACAATCAGAAGCTGGATGGCGACGGCAAAATTGGCGGCATGCTATCGCTGCGCAGTAAAACCACGCCGTTCCCGCTGCAGGTGGATGTGCGTAATGGCACCACGCGTGTACGTATTGACGGTACCTTGCAGGATCCGCTCAATCTTGGCGGACTTGATGTGCGTCTGCGCTTCGCGGGCGATACGCTGGCCAATCTGTATGGCCTGACCGGCGTGCTGCTGCCCGATACGCCGCCCTATGAAACTGACGGCCATTTGATTGCGCGTTTCAATGAGGCGAAAGGGCCGCTATTCCGCTACGAGAAGTTTAACGGCCACATCGGCGACAGCGATATTCACGGCTCGCTCACCTATCGTCAGGGCAAACCGCGTCCAACGCTGACCGGTGAATTGACCTCGAACCAGCTGCGGATGGAAGATTTGGGGCCGCTGATTGGCGTCAACTCCGGCAAAGGCAGCGAGAAAACGCAGCAGGCCAAAGCGCAGCGCGGCGAAGCCTCATCGCAGCCCGCCGATCGCGTGTTGCCACACGACAAGTTTGATACCAAGAGCTGGGACGTGATGGATGCGGATGTGAAGTTCAGCGGCAAACGCATTGAACACAGCAGCAAGCTGCCGCTCAGCGATCTCTATACGCATCTGCAGCTGAAAAACGGCGACCTGTTGCTCGATCCGCTGCGCTTCGGTATGGCCAGCGGCAGCATCAACTCCACCATTCATCTGGAGGGCGACCGCAGCCCGATGCGCGGACGTGCCGATTTGCACGCGCGTAAGCTGCGTCTGCGTCAGCTGTTCCCGGATGTTACGGCGATGCAGAACAGTTTGGGCCAGCTCAACGGCGATGCCTCGCTGAGCGGCACCGGCAATTCGGTGGCGGATCTGCTCGGCACCAGCAATGGCGAACTGAAGCTACTGATGAATGATGGCCTGATCAGCCGCAGCCTGATGGAGATTGCCGGACTAAACGTCGGTAACTATGTGGTGGGTAAGCTGTTCGGCGATGATGAAGTGAAGATCAACTGCGCGGCGACCGATATGAATATTCGTCAGGGCTTAGCGACGCCGAAACTGTTCCTGCTGGATACCGAGAACGCGGTGATCAACGTGACCGGCAACGTTAATTTCGCGAATGAACGCATGGACTTGTCGATCAATCCGGAGAGTAAAGGGATTCGCATCATCACGCTGCGTTCGCCGCTGTATGTGCGCGGCACCTTTAAAAATCCGGATGCCGGGGTGAAAGCCGGACCGCTGATTGCACGCGGTGCCGCAGCGGTGGCGCTCGGGGCGGTGGTTGCTCCCGCCGCCGCGTTGATCGCACTGATTTCGCCTAGCGATACTGACGACAATCAGTGCAGTAATGTGCTGCAGCAGATGAAGAATCAGAAGTGATCAGTTACGCCACAGCACTTTGATGATGTGGTAACCAAAGGCGGTTTTCACCGGTCCGTAAGGCTGTAGCAGCGGACAGGAGAAGACCGCCTTATCAAATGCCGGTACCATTTGTCCTTTACGGAACTCACCCAAATCACCGCCGTTGCGTCCGGATGGGCAGGTAGAGTTTTTCTTTGCCAGCTGCTGGAAGTTCGCCCCTTTCTCAAGTTGCGCCAGCAGGGATTTGGCCTGCGCTTCCTCTTTCACGAGGATATGTAAAGCCGCCGCGGTTTTCGCCATGATGAAGTCCTAATGTGTATAATCCGGCCATTATAACCTCCTTTCTTTTGATTCAACTGAGCGAATTCCGTTATGCGTTTAAACCCCGGCCAACAACGAGCTGTCGAATTTGTCACCGGTCCTTGTCTGGTGCTGGCCGGTGCTGGCTCGGGTAAAACCCGCGTGATCACCAACAAAATCGCCCACCTGATCCGCGAATGTGGCTATCAGGCGCGCCATATCGCCGCCGTAACCTTTACCAATAAAGCCTCGCGCGAGATGAAAGAGCGCGTGGCGCAGACGTTGGGGCGTAAAGAGGCACGCGGCCTGATGATTTCCACCTTTCATACGCTGGGACTGGAGATCATTAAACGCGAATACAAGGCGCTGGGAATGAAAGCCAGCTTCTCGCTGTTCGACGATCAGGATCAGCTGGCCTTGCTTAAAGACCTGACCAAACAGTGGCTGGAAGAGGACAAGACGCTGTTACAGCAGCTGATTTCCACCATCTCCAACTGGAAGAACGATCTGGTCGATCCGCAGGGCGCAGCGGGTTTGGCGCAATCGCAGCGTGACCAGATTTTTGCTCACTGTTATCAGCTGTATGACCAACACCTGAAATCCTGCAACGTGCTGGATTTCGACGACTTAATCGCGCTGCCCACGCTGCTGCTGCAGCGCAATCAGGAAGTGCGCGAACGCTGGCAGCAGCGCATCCGCTATCTGCTGGTGGATGAGTATCAGGACACCAACACCAGCCAATATGAGCTGGTGAAGCTGCTGGTGGGTGCGCGCGCGCGCTTTACCGTGGTGGGCGATGACGATCAGTCAATTTACTCGTGGCGTGGCGCGCGTCCGCAAAACCTGGTGCTGCTGCAGCAGGATTTCCCGGCGCTGGAAGTGGTGAAGCTGGAGCAAAATTATCGCTCGACGCAGCGCATCCTGAAATCGGCCAACATCCTTATCGCCAACAATCCGCACGTATTTGAGAAGCGCCTGTTCTCAGAGTTGGGGCAGGGCAGCGAGCTGAAGGTGCTGAGCGCGAATAACGAAGACCACGAAGCGGAACGCGTGGCGGGCGAATTGATCGCGCATCACTTCATCAACAAAACCGCCTATAAAGATTACGCCATTCTCTATCGCGGCAATCATCAGTCGCGCGTGTTCGAAAAGCAACTGATGCAGAACCGTATTCCGTATCGTATTTCGGGCGGTACGTCGTTCTTCTCACGCCCGGAAATCAAAGATTTGCTGGCTTATCTGCGCGTGCTGACCAATCAGGAAGATGACAGCGCGTTTCTGCGTATCGTGAATACGCCGCGCCGTGAGATTGGTCCGGCAACGCTGCAGAAGCTGGGCGAATGGGCCAACCTGCGCAATAAAAGCCTGTATAACGCCAGCTTCGATATGGGACTGGAGCAAACGCTGAGCGGGCGCGGGCTGGAGCATCTGCAGCGCTTTACGCACTGGCTGAGTGAAATCGTCCAGCTGACCGAACGCGAGCCGGTGAATGCGGTGCGTGATCTGATTCGCGGCATCGACTACGAAAGCTGGCTGTTTGAAACCTCGCCCAGCCCGAAAGCCGCTGAGATGCGCATGAAGAACGTTAACCTGCTGTTCCAGTGGATGACCGAGATGCTGGAAGGCGATGAGCTGAACGAGCCGATGACGCTGGCGCAGGTGGTGACGCGCTTTACGCTGCGCGACATGATGGAGCGCGGTGAAAGCGACGAAGAGCTCGATCAGGTGCAGCTGATGACGTTGCACGCCTCAAAAGGGCTGGAGTTCCCGTATGTCTATCTGGTTGGCATGGAAGAGGGGTTATTGCCGCACCAGAGCAGCATCGATGAGAACAACATTGAGGAAGAGCGGCGTCTGGCTTACGTGGGGATTACGCGAGCGCAGAAAGAGCTGACCTTTACGCTGTGCCGGGAACGCCGCCAGTATGGCGAGCTGATGCGCCCGGAACCGAGTCGCTTCCTGCTGGAGTTGCCGCAGGACGATGTGGTGTGGGAGCGCGAGAAAAAAGTGGTGAGCGCCGAAGAGCGCGTGAAGACCGGGCAGACGCGCGTCGCTGGATTGAGAGCGATGCTGGAGAATGCGAAGAAAGGTTGAGTTCCCGGTCCGTGCTCGCAGTCCCCCTCCTCGGTCCGTGCTCGCAGTCCCCCTCCTCGGTCCTCCCCCATGAATGGGGGAGGAAGATGCTGCAAAATGTAAGTGTTGAAGCAGCCTGTGGCAGCATCTCCTTCCCCCGCGGGCGGGGGAAGGTCGGGATGGAGGACAGCCAGCACATCCCCAATCAGGAAATCGTCAGTAACCAGTGCACGTAGGACTGATAATGACTCTCCTGCTCTAACAGCTCAGAACGCAGCGGATGCGCTTCGCGCCAACCGGCCGGCAACGTCAAATGCAGTGCATCATCATCCGCCTGTAAACGCACGGCAGGCAAAGTGTCATCGCGACGACGACTTGAGAAGATAATCGCTAAGCGTAGCAAACGACTTAAACGCTCCGCCATGCGCGGCGGTACGGCGTTTTGCTGGGTCAGCAAGGCTAAATCGATGCTGCCGCTTTGGTTCTGCAGCAGGCAAGCCAGCATTTTTTTCTGCGCGGGAGTGAAGCCAGGAAGATCGAGATGACGAATCAGGTAAGCGGCGTGTTGCGGTGCCTGGCGGAAATCGACGCTCAGGCCAATTTCGTGGATAGAACAGGCGCTAAGGAGTAGATCGCGACATCGGTTATCCAGCTTCCAACTGCTGCTCACCTGACGGAAGAAACTTTCCGCCAACTGACGTACGCGACCGGCCTGGTCAATATCAATGGCAAAACGACGCTGCACGTTCTGCAATGTGCGGCTGCGGATATCACGATCCACCGGCAGATGCAGCATGCCATACACTAAACCTTCGCGCAGTGCGCCGCCGGCTAGCGTCATGCCTTCAATGCTGAGTTCCTGGAAGATAGCGATGAGAATCGATAAACCGCTCGGGAACACTAAGGCGCGCTCCAGCGTCAATCCTTCAATTTCCAGCTCTTCCAACTTGCCGCACTGAATCGCGCGCTGTTTCAGTTGTTGCAGTTTGCTAAGGGTGATGCGCTCATCCATGCCCTGCGCCATCATAATTTCCTGCAACGCTTGTACGGTGCCCGACGCTCCGACGCAGATTTGCCAGCCTTTTTCGCGCAGCGCAGCGGCCACCGGACGGATCATCTCGCGCGCGGCCAGTTCGGCCTGCTCGAAATTCTCTTTGGCCAGATGACGGTCGCTGAAGTAGCGTTCAAGCCAGGTTACGCAACCCATCGACAAGCTGAACAGCGTGGTAGCATGTGAACCTTCGCCAGTCACCAGTTCGGTGCTGCCACCGCCGATATCGACCACTAAACGCTGATCGGAACCGCCGGTGGTATGCGCTACGCCCTGATAAATCAGGCGTGCTTCCTCTTCGCCGCTGATGACATTCACCGCGCAGCCAAGAATGTGTTCAGCCGTTGTGAGGAAATCCTGCGCATTTTCGGCAAGGCGCAGCGTGGCGGTTGCCACCACGCGGATTTGTTCCGAAGGAATATCCTGCAGCTGTTCGGAGAACAACCTCAGGCACTGCCAGCCGCGTTGCATCGCCTCAGCGGAGAGGTGATTCGCTTTGTCGAGGCCAGCCGCCAGACGCACTTTGCGCTTTATCCGCGCGACGGTCTGAATGCTGCCAGACACCTCGCGCACCACCAACATATGAAAGCTGTTAGAACCTAAATCAATCGCTGCATAAAGTGACGATGCGCTTAGCATGGTGTGCTTAACCCGAACGTTTACGGTTGCTATTGCGCGGCGCGCCGCTCCGACGGTTACTGTTGTTCCCGCCACGGCGTGGGCCGTTACCCGAGCGGCTGCGTTGCAGACGTTTCGGCGGTGGCAGTTCGCTCATCAGCGCATCGCTGTTGTACTTGCTGACCGGAATACCGTGACCAATATACTCTTCGATTGCCGGCAGGTTCAGCGCGTACTCTTCGCACGCCAGGCTGATGGAGTGACCGCTGGCACCCGCGCGGCCAGTACGACCGATACGGTGAACGTAGTCTTCGCGATCGTCAGGCAGATCGTAGTTGAACACATGCGTGACGGCAGGAATGTGCAAACCCCGTGCCGCGACGTCGGTGGCAACCAGGATATCCACATCGCCTTTGGTGAAGTCATCGAGGATACGCAGACGTTTTTTCTGCGCTACATCGCCGGTCAGCAGACCCACGCGATGACCATCGGCAGCCAGATGGCCCCAAATGTCTTCACAGCGGTGCTTGGTGTTCGCAAAGATGATGGCGCGATCTGGCCACTCTTCTTCTACCAGCGTCTGCAGCAAGCGCATTTTCTCTTCGTTTGAAGGGTAGAAAAGCTCTTCTTTAATACGGTGGCCGGTTTTCTGCTCGGGTTCCACTTCCACGTATTCGGCGTTGTTCATGTGCTCAAACGCCAGTTCACGCACGCGGTAAGACAAGGTTGCAGAGAACAGCATACTCAGGCGTTGGGTGGCCGGCGGCATGCGGCGGAACAGCCAACGAATGTCTTTAATAAAGCCGAGATCGAACATGCGATCGGCTTCATCCAGCACAACAACCTGAATCGCGCCCAGGTTAACATGGTTCTGCTTGGCGTAGTCGATCAGACGTCCGGTGGTGCCCACCAGAATATCGACACCATCAGCCAGCACTTTCAGCTGTTTATCGTAGCCGTCGCCACCATAAGCCAGGCCCAGCTTTAAGCCAGTGACTTTCGCTAATGGTTCTGCATCGGCATGAATTTGTACGGCGAGCTCACGCGTCGGGGCCATGATCAGCGCACGTGGCTGATTGATCTGGCGACCTTCTGCGGCAGGATGAGAAAGAAGATAATGAAACGTTGACGTCAGGAACGCCATCGTTTTGCCGGTACCGGTTTGCGCCTGACCCGCAACATCACGCCCTGAAAGCGTAAAAGGCAATGCGAGCGCCTGGATAGGCGTGCAGTTAGAAAAGCCTTTGGTATCAAGGGCTTCTACCACCTGAGGGTGCAGGGCGAAGTCGGAAAACTTCTGTTCAGTTAAGTGTGTTTTGCTCATAGTGTGGTAGAATATCAGCTTACTAGCGCTTTACGAAAGCGTATCCGATGAAATAAAGTCAACCTACGTTGGTATCATTTCCGCCAATTCGCCAGGCGCAATCTTTTGGAGTTAAACATGAGCAGCGATAAGATCGTTCACTTGACCGATGACAGTTTCGACACAGACGTACTGAAAGCAGACGGTGTCACTCTGGTAGATTTCTGGGCTGAATGGTGTGGTCCTTGCAAAATGATCGCCCCAATTCTCGACGAAGTCGCAGAAGAGTACGAAGGTAAACTTACCATCGCTAAGTTGAACATTGATGACAACCCGGGTACAGCGCCAAAATATGGCATCCGCGGTATCCCAACTCTGCTGCTGTTCAAGAACGGCGAAGTGGCGGCAACCAAGGTTGGCGCACTGTCTAAAGGACAGTTGAAAGAGTTCCTGAACGCTAACCTGGCCTAAGCCCGGCGCGGTGTTTGTTCGGCAGTGGTGAATTTTTTCGCCACTGCTGGACGTCTCACTTTAAGCGTGTTAAGTTAATTTCACTGCATTACGCTCTTACCTTGTAGTTTGCATCTAAGTTTTCCCTTGTCAGACCCTACTCGCAATGAACGTTATCGTGGTTTGGCAATCTGATGACTAGCACATTCGGCATCATCTTTCGACTGTCTCCTCGTTTCCTATCGCCACATCTGACGATAATCGTCGAGCTGAGTTGAAAAAGAGCCATTAACAGGCATGGAATTTTTGCCATACCACTCACGACAATCATTTCGAGAATTACCCCGAGTTTAAGAACCCATCACTATGAATCTTACCGAATTAAAGAATACGCCGGTTTCTGAGCTGATTACCCTCGGCGAAAATATGGGGCTGGAAAACCAGGCGCGTATGCGCAAGCAGGATATTATTTTCTCTATCCTGAAACAGCACGCAAAAAGCGGCGAAGACATCTTTGGTGATGGTGTGCTGGAGATATTGCAGGACGGATTTGGTTTCCTCCGTTCTGGAGATAGCTCCTACCTCGCCGGTCCCGATGATATCTACGTCTCTCCCAGCCAAATCCGCCGCTTCAACCTCCGCACTGGTGACACCATTTCTGGCAAGATTCGCCCGCCAAAAGAGGGTGAACGCTACTTTGCGCTGTTGAAAGTTAATGAAGTTAACTATGACAAGCCGGAAAACGCGCGTAACAAGATTCTGTTCGAAAACCTTACGCCGCTGCACGCCAGCAAGCGTATGCGTATGGAACGCGGTAATGGCTCGACTGAAGATCTGACCGCACGCGTACTGGATCTGGCTTCTCCGATTGGTCGTGGTCAACGTGGTCTGATTGTGGCGCCGCCGAAAGCGGGTAAAACCATGCTGCTGCAGAACATCGCGCAGAGCATCGCCTACAACTATCCAGATTGCCTGCTGATGGTGCTGCTGATTGACGAACGTCCGGAAGAAGTGACCGAGATGCAGCGTCTGGTTAAAGGTGAAGTGATCGCTTCGACCTTTGATGAGCCAGCGTCACGTCACGTGCAGGTTGCTGAGATGGTGATCGAGAAGGCCAAGCGCCTGGTTGAGCACAAGAAAGATGTGATCATCCTGCTTGACTCCATCACGCGTCTGGCGCGTGCCTACAACACCGTGGTTCCAGCATCAGGTAAAGTGCTGACCGGTGGTGTGGATGCCAACGCCTTGCATCGTCCGAAGCGTTTCTTCGGTGCGGCACGTAACGTGGAAGAGGGCGGCAGCCTGACCATCATCGCGACCGCGCTGGTTGATACCGGTTCGAAGATGGACGAAGTGATTTACGAAGAGTTTAAAGGTACAGGTAACATGGAATTGCACCTCTCGCGCAAAATCGCCGAGAAGCGTGTATTCCCAGCGATTGACTACAATCGTTCCGGTACCCGTAAAGAAGAGCTGCTCACTACGCAGGAAGAGCTGCAGAAGATGTGGATTCTGCGCAAAATCATCCATCCAATGGGTGAAATCGACGCGATGGAGTTCCTCATCAACAAACTGGCCATGACGAAAACCAACGACGAATTCTTCGATATGATGAAGCGTTCCTAAGTTGCGATCGGCGAGTCGCTAAGCCAAGCGGTGATTCGCACAATATGCCAGGAAATATTGCTAACGCCACGTCTTAACGTGGCGTTTTTTATTTATGGGCATTAGGATTAGCGCAGTCAGGAAGCTTTTATATTGACTGTGACAGAGATTCGTTTGTTTTTTCAGCAATCAGACTTTTCTGTAGCAGAATTCGGAATAGGGATATACGGCAATGGCGGGTGTTTTGCATATTGTTGTCCACGATTTTAGCTGAGAGCATTAACGTGAATTTACTCACTATGAGTACTGAGCTTGGTTTAGTTTTTCTTTTTACTTTAGTGTTCCTGTTTTTTGCTCGCAAAGCAGCTAAAAAAATTGGGCTTGTGGACACACCAAACTCCAGAAAAAGGCACCATGGCGCCATTCCGTTAGTTGGCGGCATTTCCGTGTACGCGGGAATCTGCTTCGCTTTTGCCATCTCAAATTATTATTTGCCGCACGCGATGCTGTATCTGAGTTGTGCGGGCGTATTGGTGCTGGTTGGCGCACTGGACGATCGCTTCGATATCAGCGTTAAAATTCGTGCGCTGGTGCAGGCGGCGGTTGCCATCGTGATGATGGTCGGCGCCAAACTCTATTTGCTCAGTCTGGGCTTTATTATCGGGCCGGTTGAGTTAATTGTCGGTCCCTTTGGCTACGTATTGACGCTATTCGCCGTATGGGCCGCCATCAACGCGTTCAATATGGTGGATGGGATTGATGGCCTGCTTGGCGGCCTCTCCAGCGTCACTTTCGCCGCCATCGGCATCATTCTCTATTTCGACGGCCAGACCAGCCTCGCCATGTGGTGCTTCGCGATGATCGCCGCCACCATTCCTTATATCCTGCTTAATCTCGGCTTGATTGGCCGTCGCTACAAAGTGTTTATGGGCGATGCCGGCAGCACCATGATCGGTTTCACCATCATCTGGATTCTGCTGGAAACCACCCAAGGCCTGAGTCATCCGATCACGCCCGTCACCGCGCTGTGGCTGATCGCGATTCCGCTGATGGATATGGTGGCGATTATGTATCGCCGTTTGCGCAAAGGCATGAGCCCGTTTTCCGCTGACCGCCAGCACATCCACCATTTAATTATGCGCGCCGGATTCACGTCACGTCAGGCGTTCCTGCTGATTACCGTCGCCGCCGCGCTTCTGGCGGGTATTGGTGTGCTCGGCGAGTATCTGGCTTTCATCCCGGAATGGGTGATGCTGGTGCTGTTCATGATGGCATTCCTCCTTTATGGCTATTGCCTGAAACACGCATGGCGCGTGGCGCGCAAAATCCGTCGGATTAAACGTCGCTGGCAAAGCAGCGAAGATAAAAAATAAATTACCCAGAAAGTACCCTGATAAGGATTTTGTTATGACCTCTGTCGTTGTGGAGAACGAACTGGATATACGTGGCCTTGGCTGCACACTCTGGCGTGGTAAACGCTGGATTATCGGTCTGGCGCTGCTGTTTGCGCTGGTCGCCTGGTTAGCATCGATGTTAATGAAGCAGGCGTGGAGCACCACGGCGGTGACCGATCGTCCAACGGTCAATATGCTGGGTGATTTCTTCGTACAGCAGCAATTCCTCAATAATCTGGATGTGCGCACCAATACGCTCAATCTCAGTTCGCCAGCGCCGACCGTGATGGATGAGGTTTATCAGGAGTTCACCATGCAGCTGGCATCATGGGATACGCGCCGTGATTTCTGGCAGCAGACCGAATACTTCAAAAGCCGCAAAAGCGGTAACGCGCACAACGATGCGGCGCTGCTCGACGACCTGATCACCAACATTCAGTTCACCGCTGCCGACCCGGCGCGCAATATCTTAGATAACATTAAGCTGGTGGCCGAAACCGCCAGCGATGCTAACAATCTGCTGCGTCAATATATTGCCTACGCCAGCGAGCGTGCGGCGCGTCATCTTAATGCGGAGCTGAAAGGCGCCTGGCAGGCGCGCAGCGTGCAGCTGGCGTCGCAGGTTAACCGCCAGCAGGAAGTGGCGCAGACGGTATTTGAACGTCAACGTCAGCGCATCGAACAGGCGCTGAAAGTGGCGAGCGAGCAGGGGATTAAAGAGAATCGCGCGCCGGCAACCGGCGAAGCGCTGCCAGACAGCGATCGTTTCCTGCTGGGTCAGCAAATGCTGCAGGCGCAACTCGACACTTTACAAGCCAGCGGGCCTGCTTACGATTTAAGCTATGATCAAAACAAAGCGATGCTGAGTACGCTGCAGGCCGGTCCGCGTCTGGATAAACAATTCCAGACTTACCGCTATTTGCGCACCCCGGAAGAGCCGGTGTCGCGCGATAGTCCGCGCCGCCTGTTTATGATGATCATGTGGGGCGTAATTGGCGCGCTGGTCGGTGCGGGAGTGGCGCTGGTGCGTCGTCCGCGTTCAACGTTAGCAACGAGCCATTAAGAGAAGCCACGTGAAAGTTCTGACGGTATTTGGCACGCGTCCTGAAGCGATCAAAATGGCTCCGCTGGTGCAGGCGCTGGCGCAGGATGCTGCGTTCGAGTCACGCCTATGCGTCACCGCACAACATCGTGAAATGCTCGACCAGGTGCTGCGTTTGTTCCAGCTGCAGCCTGATTATGATCTGAATATCATGCGCCCGGAGCAAGGGCTGACGGAGATCACCAGCCGCATACTGCAGGGCATGAAAACCGTACTCGCTGATTTCCAGCCGGATGTGGTGTTAGTGCACGGCGATACCACCACCACGTTTGCGGCCAGCCTGGCGGCGTTTTATCACCAGATTCCGGTGGGTCACGTAGAAGCGGGATTGCGTACCGGCAACCTGATGTCGCCGTGGCCGGAAGAGGCCAATCGCACGCTCACCGGCCATCTCGCCAGTTATCACTTCACGCCCACGCAAAATTCGCGACAAAATCTGCTGCGCGAGAATCTGCCGGATGCGCGCATTTTCGTGACGGGCAACACGGTGATTGATGCGCTGCTGTGGGTGCGTGATCGCGTGCTGGACGATGCCGATCTCAATGCCCGCCTCGCCGCGCGCTATCCGTTCCTCGACGCTGACAAAAAACTCATTCTGGTTACGGGTCATCGCCGCGAAAGTTTTGGCGACGGCTTTGAACGCATTTGCAGTGCGCTGGCGCAAATCGCGCGCCAGCATCCGCAGGTGCAAATTGTCTATCCCGTGCACCTCAATCCCAACGTCAGCGAGCCGGTTAACCGCATTCTCAGCGGCATCGAAAATATCATCCTGATTGAGCCGCAAGAGTATCTGCCGTTTGTCTGGCTGATGAATCGCTCATGGCTGATTCTCACCGACTCCGGTGGCATTCAGGAAGAAGCGCCGTCATTAGGCAAACCGGTGCTGGTGATGCGCGATACCACCGAGCGTCCGGAAGCGGTGGAGGCAGGCACGGTGAAACTGGTCGGCACCGATATCAGTAAAATTGTCGCTGAAGTCAGCCTGCTGTTGCAGGACGATGAAGCCTGGCAGGCAATGAGTCGCGCGCACAATCCGTATGGCGATGGCCATGCCTGCGCGCGCATCTTGCAGGCCCTAAAACAACACAGAGTGTAACCATGCGTTTTGAAACCATTTCCGTTATCGGACTGGGCTACATTGGGCTGCCAACGGCAGCCGTTTTTGCCTCAAAGGGAAAGAAAGTCGTTGGCGTGGATATTAATGTCCGCGCCGTTGAAACCATCAATCGTGGCGATATCCATATCGTGGAACCCGAGTTGGGTGATGTGGTGCGCGAAGCCGTGCGTGCCGGTCATCTACGTGCGACTACACAGGCCGAAGCCGCCGATGCATTCCTGATCGCCGTGCCCACGCCGTTTATCGGCGACCATCAGCCGGATCTCAGCTATGTGCAGGCCGCGGCGCTGTCGATTGCACCCGTGTTAAAAGCGGGCGATCTGGTGATCCTCGAATCGACGTCGCCGGTGGGCGCCACCGAGCAAATGGCGGAATGGCTGGCGGCGGCGCGTCCCGATTTGCGTTTCCCGCAGCACGGTGATGCGTGCGATGTGTTTATCGCTTACTGCCCGGAGCGCGTGTTGCCCGGCAAAGTGATGGTTGAACTGCTGGAAAACGATCGCGTCATTGGTGGCATGACGCCAGCCTGTTCCGCACACGCCAGCGAGCTGTACCGCATTTTCCTGCGCGGCGCGTGTGTGGAAACCAATGCGCGTACCGCCGAGATGTGCAAATTGACAGAAAACAGCTTCCGCGATGTGAATATCGCCTTTGCCAATGAGCTGTCGCTGATTTGCGCCGAGCAGGGCATCAACGTGTGGGAGCTGATAGCGCTGGCGAATCGCCATCCGCGCGTCAACATCCTGCAACCCGGACCGGGCGTCGGCGGGCACTGTATCGCCGTCGATCCGTGGTTTATCGTGGCGCAGAATCCAGAACAGGCGCGACTGATTCGCACCGCACGTGAAGTGAATGATGCCAAACCGGGCTGGGTGCTGGATCAGGTAAAAAAGGCGTTAGCAGAGTGCCTCACCGCCAGCGGAAAACGCGCCAGCGATGTCACCATTGCCTGCTTTGGTCTGGCCTTCAAACCGAATATTGACGATCTGCGCGAAAGTCCGGCGATGAGCGTCGCCCATCGGATTGCCGAGTGGCACAGCGGCGCAACCTGGGTGGTTGAACCGCATGTGGAAGACATTCCGCAACGTCTGGCGCACGAAGCCACGCTGGTTGCCACGGACGTAGCGCTGCAGCAGGCGGATATTCTGGTGATGTTGGTTGATCACGCACAGTTCCGCGCGATTGATGCGGCCCAGATTGCCCAGCCGTGGATTGTTGATACCAAAGGCGTTTGGCGATGAAACAGTTTCTGGTGACCGGCGGGGCAGGATTTATCGGTTCTGCGCTGGTACGTTTTCTGCTTGAAAACACTGAACACCGCGTGGTGGTGGTCGATAAGCTGAGCTATGCCGGCAATCTGGCGTCGCTGGCGCCGGTGCAACAGAATGCACGTTTCGCCTTCGAACAGGTGGATATTTGCCATCGCGCTGAGCTGGATCGCGTCATGGCACACTATCAACCGGATTGCATTATGCATCTGGCGGCAGAAAGTCATGTTGACCGCTCGATCGATGGACCTATCGCCTTCATCGAAACCAATATTGTCGGCACCTATCAGCTGCTGGAAGCGGCGCGTCATTACTGGAATGGCATGGCAGATGAACGCAAAAAAGGCTTCATTCTGCATCATATCTCCACTGATGAAGTGTTTGGTGACCTGCACGGTAGCGACGATTTCTTTACCGAAACCACGCCGTATGCGCCGAGCAGCCCCTATTCGGCGACCAAAGCCAGCAGCGATCATCTGGTGCGCGCCTGGCTGCGCACCTACGGTTTGCCGGTCATCATCACTAACTGCTCCAACAATTACGGACCGTATCATTTCCCGGAGAAGCTGATCCCGCTCACCATCATTAATGCGCTGGCGGGCAAACCGCTGCCAGTGTATGGCAACGGCAGCCAGATACGCGACTGGCTATATGTAGAGGATCACGCGCGGGCGCTGTATAGCGTGGTGAGCAGCGGCAAAGTAGGGGAAACCTACAATATTGGTGGTCATAACGAGCGACGTAATCTTGAAGTGGTTGAAACGCTGTGCGATCTGCTGGATGAGTTGGCGCCGCAGCAGCGTGCACCGCACCTGAGCCGCTACCGTGACCTGATTACCTTTGTTAGCGATCGTCCCGGCCACGACCAGCGCTACGCCATCGACGCCAGTAAAATTAAGCGTGAGCTGGGTTGGACGCCGCAGGAAACCTTTGAGAGCGGCATTCGTAAAACCGTGCAATGGTATCTGGCAAACCCGCAATGGTGGCAGGCAATTCTTAACGGCAGCTATCGCGGTGAGCGTCTGGGATTAGCCACGCCGCGTTAAACGCACTTCAGAAGGAGCAGCGATGAAAGGCATTATTTTAGCCGGAGGTTCGGGCACGCGTTTGCATCCGATTACCCGCGCCATCTCGAAACAGCTGTTGCCGGTATATGACAAACCCATGATTTACTATCCGCTGTCGGTACTGATGCTGGCAGGGATTCGCGAAATTTTGATCATCACCACGCCAGAAGATCGCGCCCATTTTGAACGCTTACTGGGCGACGGCAGTGAATTTGGGATTCAGCTAACCTATGCAGAACAACCCAGTCCTGATGGGCTGGCGCAGGCATTTATCATTGGCGAAAGTTTTATTGGTGACGATCACTGTTGTCTGGTGCTGGGCGACAATCTCTATTTCGGCCAGGGTTTCAGCCCCAAGCTGAAGAAAGTGGCCGCGCGCAGCAGCGGCGCGACCGTCTTTGCTTATCAGGTGATGGATCCGGAGCGCTTTGGCGTGGTGGAGTTTGATGACGACTTTAACGCGCTCTCCATTGAGGAAAAACCGCAGCAGCCGAAATCGCGCTGGGCGGTCACCGGCCTCTATTTTTACGATAATCGCGTGGTGGAGTTTGCCAAACAGGTGAAACCTTCCGAGCGCGGTGAGCTGGAAATCACCGCCATCAACCAAATGTATCTCGATCAGGGCGAGCTTGCAGTGGAGTTGCTAGGGCGCGGATTTGCCTGGCTGGATACCGGCACGCACGACAGCCTGATTGAGGCGAGTATGTTTGTGCAGACGGTGGAAAAACGGCAGGGCTTTAAAATTGCCTGCCTGGAAGAGATTGCATGGCGTAACGGCTGGCTGAGCGATGCCCAGCTTTTAGCCGCGGCTCAGGCGCTAACCAAAACCGGCTACGGCCAGTATCTGCTGGATGTTCACAATGCCCGTCCGCGTCAATATTGATCCCCTTACATGGGAAAATGAGTTCTTCGGTCAGAACAGCGTGCGCTTATCGCTGGATGGCGATTTGGTGCTGGCCGAGGCCCTTCAGCAGCCGTATGCGCTGTGGCAAGTGAAGGTGCCCGCTGAACGCGTTGATGCCATCGATGCGCTGAGCCAGCATGGTTTTCAGTTAGTGGAAGGCGAAGCTGACCTTTCCCTCAGCATCAAACATACCGAGCGGCAAGTTGGCGTGCGCATTGCGCGGGAAGCACAAATCCCGGCACTGCGTGAAGCGGCTGCGCAGGCGTTTAGCCAAAGTCGCTTCCGCGCGCCGTGGTTTGCTGCGGCGGACAGCGGACGTTTCTACGCGCAGTGGATTGAAAATGCGGTGCGCGGCACCTTTGATAATCAATGTCTGGTGGCCTGCGATGAGCAGGGCGCGCTGCAAGGTTTCGTCTCGATGCGCGAAGTGGACGGCGACATGCGCATCGGTCTGCTGGCGGTATTGCCCGCCGCACAAGGTTGCGGCGTCGGCCAGCGCCTGCTGCTTGCTGCCGCCGACTGGGGCCGCGTACGTCAGCTAACGCATCTGCGCGTGGCGACCCAGCTCAGCAATCTCACGGCGATGCGCCTCTATTTACGCAGCGGTGCGCGGCTGGAAAGCACCGCTTACTGGTTCTACAGGAAAGCCTCATGATCCCATTTAATGCGCCGCCGATTGTCGGCAGCGAAGTTGAATATATGCAGTCGGCGATGGCCAGCGGCAAGCTGTGCGGCGATGGCGGCTTCACTCGCCGCTGCCAGCAGTGGATGGAACAGCATTTCGGCAGCAGAAAAGTGCTGCTGACGCCATCCTGCACCGCGTCGCTGGAGATGGCGGCGCTGCTGATTGACCTGCAGCCTGGCGATGAAGTGATCATGCCGAGCTACACCTTCGTCTCCACCGCCAACGCCTTTGTGCTGCGCGGCGCGATCATTGTGTTTGTCGATGTGCGCCCCGATACGCTGAATATTGATGAAACGCTGATTGAAGCGGCGATCACGCCGAAAACCCGCGCCATCGTGCCAGTGCATTACGCGGGCGTGGCCTGCGAGATGGACAGCATCATGGCGCTGGCGGCGAAGCATAAACTCTATGTTATCGAGGATGCCGCGCAAGGCGTGATGTCGCAGTACAAAGGACGCGCGCTCGGCACCATTGGTCACATTGGCTGCTTTAGCTTTCACGAAACTAAAAATTACACCGCCGGCGGTGAAGGCGGCGCAACGCTGATCAATGACGCGAAGCTGGTGGATCGTGCCGAGATCATTCGTGAAAAAGGCACCAACCGCAGCCAGTTTTTCCGTGGTCAGGTAGATAAATATACCTGGCGCGATATTGGCTCCAGCTATTTGATGGCGGATTTGCAGGCGGCCTATTTGTGGGCGCAGCTGGAAGCGGCGGAGCAAATTAATCAGCAGCGTTTGCGTTTGTGGCAACGCTACTACGATGCGCTGCAGCCGCTGGCTGCTGCCGGCCGTATTGAGCTGCCGGTAGTGCCAAAAAATTGCCGCCACAATGCACATATGTTCTACATCAAGCTGCGCGACAGCGACGATCGTCAGGCGCTGATCAACTGGATGAAAGAGGCGGAAATTCTCACGGTGTTCCATTACATCCCGCTGCACTCGTCGCCAGCGGGTGAACGTTTTGGCCGCTTCCACGGTGATGATGCCTTTACCACGCGTGAAAGCGAGCGCCTGCTGCGCCTGCCGCTGTTCTACAACTTATCGGATAACAACCAGCGTACGGTGATCAGTTCGCTGCTGAGTTTCTTTGCCTGATGTCATTAGCAAAAGCATCAGTCTGGACCGCTTCTTCCACGCTGGTAAAAATCGTTGCTGGCCTGCTGGTGGTGAAACTGTTAGCGATAAGCTTCGGACCCGAAGGGATCGGGCAAGCCGGTAACTTCCGCCAGCTGATTACTGTACTCGGCGTATTGGCGGGCGCGGGCATCTTTAACGGCGTCACTACGTTAGTCGCGCAACATCAGCAACAGCCACAACAACTGCGCGCGGTGACCGGCACGGCTTCGGCGATTGTGCTCGGTTTTTCAACGCTGCTGGCGCTGGTGTTTTTGCTGGCGGCAACGCCCATCAGCACGGCGCTGTTTGGTCATGCTGAATATGCCAACGTGGTGCGCATTGTTGCCTTTCTACAGCTCGGTATTGCCTGGGCCAATCTGACGCTGGCGTTGCTGAAGGGCTTCCGCGATGCGCGCGGCAATGCGCTGGCGCTGATTGCCGGAAGTATCGTCGGCGTGCTGGGTTATGTGCTGTGCTGGTGGCTGGGCGGCTATGCTGGTGCGTTAGTGGGATTGGCGCTGGTGCCGGCGCTGCTGGTGTTTCCGGCGTTGCTGATGCTGCGTCGCCATCGCGATCGGCTGCCGATGAGCTGGCTGATGCCAGGCTGGCATCCTGACCTGGCGCGCAATCTGGCGAAGTTTACGCTGATGGCGCTGATCACTTCATTCACCTTGCCGGTGGCGTGGGTGATGATGCGAAATCTGCTGGCCGAGCAGCAAGGTTGGGCGCAGGTCGGTTTATGGCAGGGCGTGACCAGTATTTCCGATGCCTACCTGCAATTTATCACCGCCACCTTTAGCGTCTGGCTGCTGCCCACGCTGGCGCGGCTGGAGCAGAAACCGCAAATCGCCCGTGAGATTGGGCGTGCGCTGCGCTTTGTGTTACCTGCCGTCGCAGCGGCCAGTTTCTGCGTATGGCTGCTGCGCGATGTCGCTATCTGGCTGCTGTTTTCGCCGCAGTTCAGCGCGATGCGTGACCTTTTCGTCTGGCAGTTGTGTGGTGATGTGTTTAAAGTCGGCGCCTATGTTTTCGGATATCTGGTGATCGCCAAAGCGTCACTGCGCTTCTATATTCTGACGGAAATCAGCCAGTTTGCGCTGCTGACCGGTTTTTCCCATTGGCTGATTCCGCTGCACGGGACCGCCGGGGCCGCGCAGGCTTACATGGCAACCTACGTTCTCTATTTCGCCCTTTGTTGTGGCGCCTTCATGATTTATTGCCGGAAAAAATGACGACTTTTCACGTATTGGGATCGGATATCCCGCATCACAATCATACGGTGCTGCGCTTCTTTAATGACGTGATGAGCGCCGAGCTGCCTGGCGCTGCGCCGCGTCAGTTTATGGTGGTATCCAGCGCGCCCGAAACGCTGCAAGCGTATGCTTCATTGCAGATTGAAACCTTTGCCAGCAAGCGTGCGCTGGCGCAAGCGGTGGTGACGCGTGCTGCCGATCGCTCGCAGCGCTTCTTCTTTCACGGCCAGTTTAATCCCAGCATTTGGTTGGCCTTGCTGAGCGGCAAACTGCGTCGTCAGCAGGCGTTCTGGCATGTATGGGGCGCAGATCTCTACGAAGAAGGGCGCGGCCTTAAGTATCAGCTGTTTTATCTGCTGCGCAGAATGGCGCAAGGGCGCGTGGCGCGCGTGTTTGCGACGCGCGGTGATGTGCACCATTTCCAGCAGCGTCATCCGCGCGTTCCCGCCTCGCTGCTCTATTTCCCGACGCGCATGCCGGACGTGGCGCTGCCTGCGCCAGTGAAAAGCCCCGATTTCACTATTCTGCTCGGTAACTCCGGCGATCGCAGTAATCGTCACATTGCCGGTTTAGAGGCGATTCGAGCCCAGTTTGGTGAACAGGTGAAAATCGTCGTGCCGCTCGGTTATCCGCAGAATAATCACGCTTATATCGATGAGATTGCCGCCGCCGCACAGCGCCTGTTCCCGGCGGGGCAAGTGACGCTGCTGCGCGACAAGATCGACTTTGATGCCTATCTGACATTGCTTAGCCGCTGCCAGCTCGGCTATTTTATGTTCGAGCGCCAGCAAGGCATTGGTACGCTTTGCTTGCTGATTCAGGCCAATATTCCGTTTGTGCTGAACCGCAAAAATCCGTTCTGGCGCGATCTTAGCGAGCAAGGTTTGCCGGTGCTGTTTAGCGAAGATGCGCTGGATAGCGCCAGCGTGGCCGAAGCGCAACGGCAATTAGCGCAATGCGATCACTCTTCGATCGCCTTTTTTGCCCCCGGCTATCTGGCAGGCTGGCGCGACGCGCTAACCCTGAGTGAAAGGGAGAGAACATGAGCCTGATGCAGTTTAGTGGTCTGCTGGTGGTTTATCTGTGTTCGCTGGGTTTCATTCTGACCCTAACCTGGCGGGAATTTAAACGGGTGCGCTTCAACTTCCACCTGTTCTTCACCATTTTGTTTTTACTGACCTTCTATTTCGGCTTCCCGCTGACCAGCGTGCTGGTATTCCGCTTTAACGTGGCGGTGGTGCCGCCGGAATATCTGCTGCAGGCGCTGCTGGCCGCTACCAGCTTTTATGCCATCTATTACGTTAGCTATAAGGTGCGGCTGCGGCCGGCCAATGCGCCTGCGCGCAAACCCTGGCTGCAGATGAACCGGGTTGAAACCCATCTGACCTGTCTGCTGCTGGCGCTGGTGGCGATTGGCACCGTGACGGTGTTCTTTATGCACAACGGCCTGCTGCTGTTCCGGCTTTCGGCTTACAACCAGATCTTCTCCAGCGAAGTGTCCGGCGTGGCGCTTAAACGCTTCTTCTACTTCTTTATTCCGGCGATGCTGATTCGCTACTTCCTCAAGCCAACCCAGCGTCAGTGGCTGTGGTTTTTGCTGGTGTCGGTGGCATTTGGCTTGCTGACCTACGCGCTGGTGGGCGGCACGCGCGCCAATATCATTATCGCGTTCGCGCTGTTCTTGTTTATTGGCATTACGCGCGGCTGGATCACACTGTGGATGCTGGTTGGCGCCGGTGTGATGGCGATTGGCGGTATGTTCTGGCTGGCGTTGCGTCGCTATAACCTCGACGTGGTGGGCGATGAAGCGTTTTATACCTTCCTTTATCTGACGCGCGATACCTTCTCGCCGTGGGAAAATCTGGCGCTGTTACTGCAAAACTACGACAAGATCGATTTTCAGGGGCTGGCACCGATTTGGCGCGATTTCTACGTGTTCATTCCCAGCTGGATGTGGCCGGGACGTCCAACAGCCATTCTTAACAGCGCTAACTACTTTACCTGGGAAGTGCTGAATAACCATTCAGGCTTGGCGATCTCGCCCACGCTGTTGGGTTCGCTGGTGGTGATGGGCGGCGTGTGGTTTATCCCAATCGGTGCGGTGGCTGTCGGCCTGCTGATGAAAGGCTTCGATAACCTTTATCTGTATGGCCGCGATACCAGCAATCGTTACAGCGGGGCGATTTTGCAGAGTTTCTGCTTCGGCGCGGTGTTTAATATGATCGTGCTGGCGCGTGAAGGGCTGGATGCTTTCGGCTCGCGCGTGGTGTTCTTTTGTCTGATTTTTGCGGCCTGTATGTGGGCGGCTAAATTGCTTTACTGGCTGTTGGCGCGCGCGGGGTTGATTCGTCCGCGCAGCGAGCCGGTTTTACACAGCCCTTCTTAACCTTTGGGCACAACGGGAAATTCATATCATGGAAACCGATAAGCCGCGCTATAGCCTGCGCGGAGTCGATCTTCACGCCTTCAACGATATGGCGAGCTTTCTGCGCTTTCTGCTGCCCGAGGGTAAACCGCGTTGCGGCACGCTGGTGGCGATGAATGCCGAGAAAATGCTCACGCTGGAAGAAGATGCGCAGCTACGCGCACTGATCGCTGAGGCTGAGTTCAAATATCCGGATGGCATCAGCATCGTCCGTTCGCTACGTAAGAAGTATCCTCAGCTGCAGGTGAACCGCATTGCAGGCGCGGATTTATGGGAAGCGTTGATGGAGAATGCAGGGCGTAGCGGCATTCCGGTGTTTCTGATTGGTGGACGTCAGGCGGTGCTGCAGGAAACCTGCGACAAGCTGCGCCGACAGTGGAATGTGAATATCGTTGGCAGTCAGGATGGTTACTTTGCGCCTGAAGCGCGCGACGCGCTGTTTGCCCGCATCGCCGCGAGTGGTGCGCAGATTGTCACGGTGGCGCAAGGTTCGCCGCGCCAGGAGCTGTTGATGCGTGATTGCCGCGCCCATTGGCCGCATGCGCTCTATATGGGCGTTGGTGGCACTTACGATGTGTTTACCGGGCACGTTAAGCGCGCGCCCGTTTGGTGGCAAAAGTCCGGACTGGAATGGCTTTATCGCCTTATTCGTCAGCCTTCGCGTCTGCGTCGCCAATTAAAGCTGCTGAAATACTTACGCTACCATTGGCGGGGCGACCTCTGAAATTGCTGGTTTTTCCAGCGAAAATGAGAGGGTAAGCGCCTCAAACTGCTGTAATTATCGATGGAATGCACAAAGCGTAATCAAACGCGTTTTTTTTCTAAAAAAGGGCTGGACAGTATGAGGTCAAGCCCGTAGTATGCCCATCCGCAACGGCGCTACGCGCCCGTAGCTCAGCTGGATAGAGCGCTGCCCTCCGGAGGCAGAGGTCTCAGGTTCGAATCCTGTCGGGCGCGCCATTTAGTTTGTGCGCAAGAGCTTCGGTGGTTGGTTAGACCGCGTTATGCAGTGAATTAGTAAGCGAAACACGCTTACGCACCAGAATTATGGTGGCTATAGCTCAGTTGGTAGAGCCCTGGATTGTGATTCCAGTTGTCGTGGGTTCGAGTCCCATTAGCCACCCCAGATTTTGCTCGGTCACGCGATGGTGGCGGAATTGGTAGACGCGCTAGCTTCAGGTGTTAGTGTTCTTACGGACGTGAGGGTTCAAGTCCCTCCCTTCGCACCAGGCAAAATTACGCAGTAGCGTTAAAGAAGTAAAAAATCGGCGAGTAGCGCAGCTTGGTAGCGCAACTGGTTTGGGACCAGTGGGTCGGAGGTTCGAATCCTCTCTCGCCGACCATATTCGAAAAGCCTGCTTGAAAAAGCAGGCTTTTTTCGTTTGTATCCGCCATTCATATTCTCAACTCTTACCATCATTTCCTTTGAGCGTTATTCCGCACATTGTCGCTATTTAGATACATATAAATCATTGATTTATATGGGCATGACAATTCCTTGCATAGCTTGTCGTTCTGCGGAGACAGCTTATTGAGTGATCGTCGCGTTTTACCGACAGTGGCTAACACCGGGATTGTGGCAGGGACTATATCCTGTTGATATTAATTAGCTTATTGCACGTGCTGCAACTTTGGCACGTCTTGTGCAATAATCTACCTGTAGATGCTCATTCCACCTCTTATGTTTGCTGATGCCACATAAACCTGGGAATGATGCAGAGCCCCTTACGGCATCCGTTGTCCAGCCTGGCAGTATTTGCGCACGCTTTACTGCAGTAAGAAGGACATTACGTTGAGTCGGATGCCATCAGTTGTCTTAACGACCTGATCTTACACCTGCTTATGGCAGGTGTTTTTTTGTCTGCAGTATATGACAGGCAAAAAAAAGCCGGGACAAGCCCGGCGTGCACAAAAGTAACAATCGTAAAATCAGATGCTGGTATTGGTCTTCAGCGTAAGTAGCAGGCCTTCACGACGCATTTTGGCAGCGTCTTCCGGACGATGCAGGCGGTCGTAAACATCGGCCAGCCAAGCATAATCAAACGCATCCGGACGCTGCGCCAGCGCTTGCTGGAACGCTTCTGCCGCCTGCTGCCATTCCCCATGACGCATCAGCAGCTGACCCAGCGTGCTATGGAGCAGCGGCGTGGCGCCATGCTGTTTAATCTGCTGACGCAATGCTTTCTCCAGAGATTGCGGATCACCACTTTTAATACGCGGCATCAGCAATACCAGACGATCGTCATATTGACGTTTCAAACCTTCCAGCACGATGCTCTGCGCGGTATCCGGGTCGTCACACTCAATCAGATGTTCTGCCATAGCCACCTGCAAGGCGGTTTCCTGACGCGTTTTGCGGCTCTGGTTTTGCCACCATTTCTTCAAACCGTCGCTGCCTTGATCGGCCATCGCCTGGTTCATCAGGCCCAGCCAGGCTTGCTGCTGCAAGGCATCGCGCTGTGCTTCATCATTGATCTGCACTTTCTGCATCGCAGGCAGAATGTCGAGCAATGCGCCCCATGCGCCGGTACGAATATAGGCTTGTTCTGCCAGACGCAACACTTCCGGATGGCGCGGCGCGACTTCCAGCAGGCGATCAACGCCATGGCGTGCCGCATGATCTTCGTTGCGCGCCAGTTGCAGACGTACGCGTGTGATTTCAACCGGAATCGTGTCATTCACCGACAGCTCAGAAGCGCGCTCCAGATGCTGATTAGCACGGATTTCGTCACCGCGTTGCTGTGCCGCTTCGGCAGCCAGCAAGTAGTTTGCCACTGGCTGATCGGCGTGGTCGGCATTTTTCGACAGCAGTTTTTCGGCCTGTTTAAAGTCACCTTCCGCCAGTTTCATCAGCGCGCTTTGCGTGTGACGCTGCGCGCTACGGCGCTTGCGGCCGGTGAACCAGCCGCGTGTGCGTGCGCCGGTACGGAATAGGCGACGCAGAATCCATTCCACCAACAAAATCACCAGCAGGCTGAGGATCAAGATGATCGCCAGGCCGGTTACGCTGGTTTCAATGTTCCAGTGGTCGGTTTGGATCAGCACGTAGCCCTGATGGCCGGCTACCATCGGTCCAACCACAATGCCCGCAATCAGCAGCAGGAAAAGCACCAATACTTTCAGCATGGTTAGCCTCCTTGTTGATCAGCAGCAACCGATGGCTGAGCCAGCAAATTACGTACGCGGGTTTGCATCAGTTTTTCCAGCAGCGGCTGGCTTTCCAGCGTATCCGGCACATCCATTGAAATGCTTTGCTGGCTCAATTCATCCAGCTGTGCAAGGAAGGCTTTGGTGGCGGCATCGTTGGTGTCATACCAGGCGCGAACCCAGGTTGATACCGCATCGATAGACTGTTTGTAGATCTCATCCTGATGACGCGGTACGGCCTGAGCCGCAATCAGCAGGCGCGAACGAATGTTTTCGCGCAGGTAAACGTCCTGATTCGGTGCCAGCAGCGGCTGTGCGGTGTTGTCGCGGCGGCGGATGGTGATGAAATCATCCATAAACTTATGCCAGCTTTTCACCAGATTTTGACGCCACTCGTGCAGCGAACTTGAGAGTTCACCGCCATCAGCGTCCATAGGCGAATCATCGCTGTCGTTGTCGGCCAGGCGTAGATTATCGACGCCGTTCGACAGCTGATTAAGCTTGAGGATGGTGCCGTCATAATCAACCTGGCTGACGGCGGAGAGTGAACTGATGTCCTGCGTTAAGGCGCGACGCACGTTCATCACACTCGGATCGTTCATGTCGGCCAGGCTGGAATCAGCACTTTTCAATAACGCTGCCGCGGTGGTGACATCCTGATCGCTCCACAGTTTGCGGCCCGCCAGTTTGACGAGGTAGTCCGCTTGCGCCAGTAGCCAGGTACGCGTGTCGTTTCCAGAGATGGTAGCGACTTTATCACGCAGGGTTTCCAGCTCTTTTGCGCTGTTATCCTGCTGCGTGCGCGCCTGCTGCAAGGCGCTGTTGGCGCTATCCAGCTGTTGCGTCAGCTGCTGTTTGTCGCTGCCCAGTTGCTGCTGCAAGGCGCTCAGCTGCTCACTGAGATTCTGGTTAGTTTGAGCCTGTAAATCGGCCTGGTGTTTCCCATTAAGGTAAAGTCCCGCCCCAATCGCCAGCGCAATCACAATCGCCACGGCACTCAGCACCTTGCCATCGCCTTTTTTATCGCGAGGTGGTTTGGTTGCTGGCGAGGGAGAATTGTCCGCTGGGGTGGTTTCTTCAACCATGGCGGAGGAGGCTTTTTGTTCCGTCATTATGGCTCATCCCATTGTTAAGTTCAGCGTAACGCGCGCAGCAGCGCATCGTTATCGGCACCATCGGCTACATCAATGTCCTGCCAGCCTAATTCAGCGGCTTGCGTAGCCAAACGTTCACTGACGACCACAAGCCGACAGTGCAGTAACCATTCCCGACGATCAATTGGCGGAAACAGAGAAAAGAGTTGTTGTAACATTTCGCCGCTGGTTACCACCAGCGTTGTAATACCGCGATCGCGCCAGCGGCGGCCTTCAGTCGCGCCGTTGTAGTGCTTTTCACAGCGCTGATAACACTCGCAGTATTGCACCTCAACGCCGCGTTCAATCAGCGTTTCTGCCAGCAACTCGCGCCCCGGACTGCCGCGCAGAATCAGCGCGCGTTTGCCACTAACCTGCTGCAGACGGTTCAGGCGCACCAGCTCTTCGCTGGTCTCCCGCGCATGAGGATAGTCTACTTTGAGATTACTGACGGTATGCAGGGCTAAAGCGGTGCTGCGACCAATAGCATAATAGTTGAGGGCTTCAGGCCATGTTGTCGCGCTTTGCTGTAAAGCGGGCTCGGCGAAAGTAACGACCTGCTGCGACAGTAAAAACACCAGATCGCCTGGCTGTAACGCCGCAAGTTGGCTTGGCAAATGGATAAGATCGCGACCCGGCGTAAATTCAATCAGCGGGAAGCCCCATGCCAGCTTGCCCAGGCTGCGCAAACGCGAGACCAGTTCAGTGGCGGCCGGTTCCGGGCGGGTCACGAGGATGGTCATACTGGCGGTTGACCTTGATACACTTCACGCAGAATGTCGCGCGCGCCGCCATCCAACAGCTCTTCGGCCAGCGAAACCCCCATTCTTTCGGCGTGATCGCGTGGACCGCGACGCTCGCCGACCACCATTTGACAGCCGTCCGGTGAGCCAACTAATCCGCGCAGCCACAGCTGATCGTCTTCCAGCACCGCGAAGCTGCCGATAGGCACCTGACAACCGCCTTCCAGCCGCGTGTTCATTGCGCGTTCGGCGCGGACGCACACGGCGGTATCGTCGTGATTCAACGCCTGTAGCAGCGTAATCAATTGCTCATCATCTGCGCGGCATTCAATGCCGACGGCGCCCTGACCCACGGCGGGCAGGGAGATCTCGGCAGGCATTGCCTGACGGATGCGATCTTCCAGACCTAAACGCTTCAAACCGGCCGCCGCCAGAATGATGGCGTCATATTCACCGGCATCAAGTTTGCCAAGACGCGTGCCGACGTTGCCGCGCAGTGAGCGAATCACTAAATCCGGACGACGGGCGCTAAGCTGGCACTGGCGACGCAGGCTGGACGTCCCGACAACCGCGCCTTGCGGCAGCTCATCAACACTGTTGTAACGATTGGAGACGAAAGCATCGCGCGGATCTTCACGCTCGCAAATGGTCACCAGACCGAGGCCTTGTGGAAAATCGATCGGCACATCTTTCATTGAGTGCACGGCGAGATCGGCGCGGCCTTCCAGCATTGCCAGCTCAAGCTCTTTAACGAACAGCCCTTTGCCGCCAACCTTTGCCAGTGGCGTATCAAGGATGACATCACCTTTGGTGACCATCGGCAGCAACTCAACTTGCAGACCCGGATGAGCCGCCATCAGACGCTGTTGGACATATTGTGCCTGCCACAAAGCAAGGGGACTTTGTCTGGTAGCAATTCTGAAAATTTTGTTTAACATGCTGTTAACCATTTTGATCGTTCATCGAATATCCTATCATTGATAGGGGAATGCTGTCAGTTTCAACGGATTGAAAAGGCCGCGATGTCAGACTGCGCCTGGATCTTGCGGGTCGCAGTTTTATGTCGAAGTCTGAAAAAAGCAGGGCTACGGTCGGAACATGCTAAACTGTTAAGTAGCGCAACTTTCTTTACGGTCAATCCTCCGGGTGTTAGATTGATCACGTTTCCAGCAATTATTTGCCCGATATCTTTATTATTAAGCGGCAGAATGCGGAAACAGGGTGCTTAACACTGGGACAATCAGGCGAAACGTCTTGTACCTCTACATTGAGACACTAAAACAGAGACTGGATGCGATTAACCAGCTGCGTGTAGATCGCGCACTGGCTGCCATGGGGCCTGCTTTCCAGCAAGTCTACAGTCTGCTGCCAACATTATTGCACTACCATCATCCGCTGATGCCGGGCTACCTCGAAGGTAGCGTTCCGCATGGCGTCTGCCTTTACACGCCCGATGAAAATCAATTCCAGCTACTGCAGAACTTAGCGGGCGGACAACCGCTCGATCTCACCGCCGCCGTCGCGGGCGAACGTCCAATTACCGGCATTTACTCAATGGGCAGCACCTCGTCGGTTGGGCAAAACAGCATTTCCGACCTCGACATCTGGGTATGCCACCAATCGTGGCTGGATAATGAAGAGCGCCTCAATCTGCAGCGTAAGTGTACGCTGTTGCAGAAATGGTGTGTGTCGATGGGTGTGGAAGTCAGCTTCTTCCTGATTGACGAGAACCGTTTCCGCCATAACGAAAGCGGTAGCCTCGGCGGTGAAGACTGCGGTTCTACCCAACATATTTTGCTGCTGGATGAGTTCTACCGTACCGCCGTGCGTATGGCGGGTAAACGCATCCTGTGGAATATGGTGCCTGGCGAAGAGGAGCACCATTACGACGATTACGTCATGTCGCTCTATTCACAAGGCGTCCTGACGCCGAATGAGTGGCTGGATCTCGGCGGCCTTGGCACGCTGTCGGCGGAAGAGTACTTCGGTGCCAGCTTGTGGCAGCTGTATAAAAGTATCGACTCGCCGTATAAAGCGGTGCTGAAAACCCTGCTGCTGGAAGCCTACAGCTGGGAATATCCCGACACGCAGCTCTTGTCGATGGACATCAAGCAGCGCCTGCACGACGGCGAAATTGTCTCCTTCGGTCTCGATCCTTACTGCATGATGCTGGAGCGCGTGACGCGCTATCTCACCAGCGTTGATGACATGGCGCGCCTCGATTTAGTGCGTCGATGTTTCTATTTAAAAGTGTGTGAAAAGCTCTCGAGCGAAGATCACCATCATCAGCGCACCGGCTGGCGGCGCGAGATCTTATCGCAGCTGGTTAAAGAGTGGGGCTGGGATGAAGAGAAGTTAGCGGTACTGGATAACCGCGCGCAGTGGAAAATCGAACGGGTACGCGAAGCGCACAACGAGCTGCTGGATGCGATGATGCAGAGCTATCGCAACCTGATTCGCTTTGCGCGTCGCAACAATTTAAGCGTCAGCGCCAGCCCGCAGGATATCGGCGTGCTGACGCGTAAACTGTATGCCGCGTTCGAGGCGCTGCCGGGTAAAGTCACTTTAGTGAACCCGCAGATTTCGCCCGATCTCTCGGAAGAGAATCTTACCTTTATTCATGTCCCGGCGGGCCGCGCTAATCGCGCCGGTTGGTATCTGTATAACCAATCGCCGGACATGAGTTCCATCATCAGCCATCAGCCGCTGGAATATAATCGCTATCTGAACAAGCTGGTGGCGTGGGCGTGGTTTAACGGTTTGCTGACCAGTAAAACGCGTCTGCATATGAAGGGCAACGATCTGTGCGATCTGCCGCGTCTGCAGGAACTGGTTAACGATGTGTCGAGCCACTTCCCGCTGCGCGTGCCAGCACCGACGCCGAAAGCGCTCTACAGCCCGTGCGAAATTCGTCACTTAGCGATTATCGTTAACCTGGAACACGATCCTACCTCCGCATTCCGCAATCAGGTGGTGCATTTTGATTTCCGTAAGCTGGATGTGTTCAGCTTCGGTCAGCAGCAGCAATGTTTGATTGGCAGCATCGATCTGCTCTATCGCAACTCGTGGAATGAAGTGCGTACGCTGCACTTCAATGGCGAGCAGGCGATGATTGAGGCGCTGAAAACCATTCTCGGCAAAATGCATCAGGATGCAGCGCCGCCGGATACGGTGGAAGTATTCTGCTACAGCCAGCATCTGCGCGGTTTAATTCGTACTCGCGTGCAGCAGCTGGTTTCGGAATGCATTGAGCTGCGTCTGTCGAGCACGCGTCAGGAACCGGGCCGCTTTAAAGCGTTACGCAT
Source organism: Pantoea leporis (assembly GCF_028048155.1). Classification (NCBI taxonomy): domain Bacteria; kingdom Pseudomonadati; phylum Pseudomonadota; class Gammaproteobacteria; order Enterobacterales; family Erwiniaceae; genus Pantoea; species Pantoea leporis. Next base: position 44,995 of record NZ_JALMEU010000005.1, on the reverse strand, counting down.
GGCGGGCCAAACCTGGGGCTTATTCTTCGAACGCATGAGCGTGTCGGTGCAGAAGCTGGAAAACGCCGTGGAATTTTATGGCGCGATTTCTAACAACAAGCTGCATGGCTTGTCGATTAAAGTGGAATCGAACCAGACGCCGCTGCCGCCGGTGGTGAACGGCTACGCCAGCGAAGGCATCATTCAGTTCTTCTTTGAAGATACTAATGACGATCGCGGCTTCAACATCTATATCCTCGACGAAACCAATCGCGTTGAGGTTTATCACCATTGCGAAGGCAGTAAAGAAGAGCTGGTGCGTGACGTGAGTCGATTCTACTCATCGTCGCATGACCGTTTTACCTACGGTTCCAGCTTTATCAACTTTAACCTGCCGCAGTTCTACCAGATTGTGAACACTGGCGAACGTTTCCAGGTGATTCCTTTCCGCAGCCAAACGCTGACGCAGCTCTGCGCTACCCAGCCTGACAACGACAACGGCGACTTCCAGCCGCGCTACCAAATGCATTGATCCCGCCCGCGTTCGCGCGGCGGGATGCGCTGTTACTCTGACCTGCCGCAGGAAATGCGGCTATTTCCTGTTGCTTTTACAACGTCAACTGCGATGATAAGCAACCATGGCTTTAGGACAGAAGAGCAGACAGAATGATACGAGTGATGAGTCAGCTGGGTATGGCGCTGGCACTGGTCAGCCTGGTAGGCTGTGGCCTAAAAGGACCGCTGTATTTCCCGCCGAAAGATCAGCCAAACAAGCCGAAACAGCAGGTCACCGCGCAGCAGCAAAAAGCGGCTCAGGATGCTGATGTTGGTGGTTTGGTCACCAGCAAGCCTGGTTCGCAGGCTAACTAAACTCTATGAGTAATCCGGCGGAGCAGAAAATGCAGTTCTCAAAAATGCACGGTCTCGGCAACGACTTTATGGTTGTGGATGCTGTGACGCAAAACGTCTTTTTTTCGCCGGAACTGATTCGCCGCCTGGCGGACAGAAATCTGGGGATCGGTTTTGATCAGCTACTGATCGTTGAACCGCCTTACGATCCGGATCTCGATTTCCATTACCGCATTTTCAACGCCGATGGCAGCGAAGTCGCGCAGTGCGGCAACGGCGCACGCTGCTTTGCCCGCTTTGTGCGTCTGAAAGGTTTGACCAATAAAAGCGACATTCGTGTCAGCACGCAAACCGGCCGCATGGTGCTCAGCGTTACCAATGATGAGCTGGTGCGCGTCAATATGGGTCAACCCAACTTCGAACCGCAAAGCGTGCCGCTTCGCGCGAATAAAGCAGAGAACCTTTATTTGCAGCGGGTGGCCGAGCAAACCGTGATGTTTGGTGCGGTATCGATGGGCAATCCGCACTGCGTGATTCAGGTAGAAAGCGTGAAAACCGCGCCGGTGGAAACGCTGGGCCCAGAGCTGGAAAGCCACGAGCGATTCCCGGAGCGCGTCAACGTCGGCTTTATGGAAGTGGTCAATCGTGAACACATCCGTCTGCGCGTGTATGAACGTGGCGCAGGCGAAACCCAGGCATGCGGCAGCGGCGCCTGTGCGGCGGTCGCCTGCGGTGTTCAGCAGGGCATTCTGGCGGAAAATGTCCGCGTCGATTTGCCGGGCGGAACGCTGCACATTGCCTGGAAAGGGGAAGGGCAACCGCTGTTTATGACCGGTCCAGCCACACACGTCTACGATGGGTTTATTCATCTATGAAAAATGTCGAAGAGCAAACCGAAAGCGAGGTTTTGCTGGACGATCAATCGGTAAGCGCATTTCTGCGTCAAAACCCCGATTTTTTTATTCGCAATGCGCGCCAGGTTGAACAGATGATGGTGCCGCATCCGGTACGCGGCAGTGTTTCGCTGGTGGAGTGGCATATGGCGCGGCAGCGCAACCACATCCAGCAGTTAGAAGAGGAGATCACGCTGCTGATGGAGCAGGCTACCGCCAACCATCAGCTGTTTGATCGCCTGCTGGCGCTGCAAGGTCATCTCGCCGCCGCCGACAGCTTGCAAGAGATGCTAACGCGTCTGCACCGCTGGGCGCGCGAACTGGGTCTGGCCGGCGCACACGTACGCGTGTTCAATGACAAGTGGCACATCGGCGCACCCTCTGATTTCACCCAGCTCGGCTTGTCACGTCAGGCATTCGAACCGCTGCGCATTCAGCGCTTCGGCAATGAACATCACTATCTCGGCAGCCTGAACGGTCCGGAATTGCTACTGCTGTTGCCGCAGGCCAAAGCGATTGGCTCGGTAGCGATGTCGCTGATGGGCGAACGCGGCGAGCTGGGCATATTAATGTTCACCAGCCGCGATAATCAGCATTATCAGGCGGGCATGGGCACGCTGCTGCTGCAGCATCTGGCGCAAATGTTGCCGGATCTGCTGTCACGCTGGATTGAACGCGCATGAGTCACGTCAGTCCGCTGCTGCCGGCCGTGGATGGCTTTCTGCGTTATCTCAAGGTCGAACGCCAGCTGAGTCCGCTGACGCAAAAGAATTACCAACGGCAATTGCAGGCGATTATAGCAATGGCCGATGAGATGAAGCTGACGAGCTGGTCGCAGCTGGAACCGGCGCAGGTGCGCAGCCTGGCGGCACGCAGCCGGCGGGGCGGTTTAGGCGCCAGCAGTCTGGCGCTGCGTATGTCGGCGCTGCGCAGTTTTCTCGACTGGCAAGTGTATCAGGGCATGCTGAGCGCCAATCCCGCCAAAGGCATCGCCTCGCCGCGTAATGCGCGCCATCTGCCGAAAAACATGGATGTCGACGAAGTTAACCAACTGCTGGAGATCGAGCTCAACGATCCGCTGGCGGTACGCGACCGCGCGATGCTGGAAACCATGTACGGCGGTGGTTTGCGTCTGTCTGAGCTGGTGAATATGGATTGTCGCCACATGGATTTGGAGGCCGGTGAAGTGCGGGTGCTGGGTAAAGGCAGCAAAGAGCGCCGCGTACCGATTGGCGGCACGGCGGTCACCTGGATTCAGCACTGGTTACCGCTGCGTGCTAGCTTTGCGCCGCAGGATGATGCGGTGTTTGTCTCCAGCCGCGGCAGCCGGATTTCGACGCGCAACGTGCAGAAGCGTTTTGCCGAATGGGGCATCAAGCAAGGCGTTGCCAGCCATATTCATCCGCATAAACTGCGCCACTCTTTTGCCACGCATTTGCTGGAATCAAGCGGCGATCTGCGCGCGGTACAGGAACTGCTCGGTCACGCCAATCTGGCGACCACGCAAATCTACACCCATCTGGATTTCCAGCATCTGGCGACGGTTTACGATGCGGCCCATCCGCGTGCCAAACGAGGAAAGTCTTAATGAAGTTTTATCGTCCGCTCGGCCCAATCAAAGCAATCACCTTTGATCTCGACGACACGCTGTATGACAACTATCCCGTCATCCGCAAAACCACTGCCGAATCGCACGCTGCGCTGCAGGCGTATCATCCGGCGCTGCGAGAATTCACCCCGGCGGATTATCAGGCGCTGCGCAATGAGTTGCTGGCGCGCGAGCCGGAAATTTATCACGACGTGTCTGAATGGCGTCGTCGCTCGGTGGAGCTGGCGTTGCTCAATGTCGGCTTATCCAAAGCGGAAGCCACCGCCGGTGCCAGCGACGTGATGAGCGTCTTCCATCAGTGGCGTAGTGAAGTCGATATGCCGGAAGAGACGCATCAAACGCTGACGTGGCTGGGTGAGCGCGTGCCGCTGGTGGCGATCACTAACGGCAATGCCTGTCCGGAAAAGCTCGGCATCCATCACCACTTCCAGTTCGCGCTGCGTGCCGGTCCGCACGGTCGCGCCAAGCCGTGGCAGGATATGTATCATCTGGCCGCTGAGCGTTTGAACATCGCACCGCAGCACATTCTGCACGTCGGCGACGATCTCACCACCGATGTGGCCGGTTCGCTGCTTGCCGGCATGCAAGCCTGCTGGATCAATCTACGTGAAGGCAATCTGATGAAGATTGACGATGCGCGTTTGCTGCCGCATGTTGAAATTGATCGGTTGGCATCTCTGACCTCGCTGCTATAATCCACACATGTAAATATATACAGCTCTATCCGCAGCAGTGTGGATTTGAGTTCATTTTCTTTCGCGAACGGTGCTTATGGACGTTTCTGATCTGCTTGACGGCTTGAATGACAAACAGCGCGAGGCGGTCGCCGCACCGCGCAGCAACCTGCTGGTGCTGGCCGGAGCAGGCAGTGGCAAAACCCGTGTGCTGGTGCATCGCATCGCCTGGCTGCTGTCGGTAGAGAACTGCTCGCCGTATTCGATTATGGCGGTGACCTTCACCAACAAAGCGGCGGCGGAAATGCGCCATCGTATCGATCAGCTGATCGGCACCAGCCAGGGCGGCATGTGGATTGGCACTTTCCACGGCCTGGCGCACCGTTTACTGCGCGCGCATCACCTTGATGCCGGCTTGCCGCAGGATTTCCAGATCCTCGACAGCGACGATCAGCTGCGTCTGCTGAAGCGCCTGATCAAAGCGATGAACCTTGATGAGAAACAGTGGCCTGCGCGTCAGGGCATGTGGTACATCAACGGCAAAAAAGATGAAGGCCTGCGGCCAAAAAACATCGAAAGCTACGGCAATCCGGTTGAACAAACCTGGCTGCGCATCTATCAGGCGTATCAGGAAGCCTGCGATCGCGCCGGTTTAGTGGATTTCGCCGAGCTGCTGCTGCGCGCCCACGAACTCTGGCTTAACAAGCCGCATATCCTGAACCATTACCGTGAGCGTTTCAGCAACGTGCTGGTGGATGAGTTCCAGGATACCAACAATATTCAGTACGCATGGATTCGCATGCTGGCGGGTGATAGCGGCCGCGTGATTATTGTTGGCGATGACGATCAGTCGATTTACGGCTGGCGCGGTGCGCAGGTGGAGAACATCCAGCGCTTCCTGCAGGATTTTCCCGGCGCGGAAACCATTCGCCTGGAGCAGAACTATCGCTCGACCAACAACATTCTGAAAGCGGCGAACACGCTGATCGCCAACAACAATGGCCGCCTCGGTAAAGAGCTGTGGACCGACGGCAGCGATGGTGAAAAGATCTCACTCTACTGCGCATTCAACGAGCTGGATGAAGCGCGCTTTGTGGTCAATCGCATCAAAAGCTGGCACGAGAACGGCAATGCGCTGCAGGATTGCGCCATTCTCTACCGCAGCAACGCCCAATCGCGCGTGCTGGAAGAGGCGCTGCTGCAAGGCAGCATGCCGTATCGCATTTATGGCGGCATGCGCTTCTTCGAGCGTCAGGAGATTAAAGATGCGCTGGCCTATCTGCGTTTAATGGCCAATCGCAATGACGATGCAGCCTTTGAGCGTGTGGTGAACACGCCGGTGCGCGGCGTCGGCGATCGTACCCTCGATGTGGTGCGCCAGACCGCGCGCGATCAGCAACTCACCTTGTGGCAGGCCACGCGCGAGCTGTTGCAGAACAAAGCCTTAGCCGGACGCGCCGCGTCGGCGTTACAACGCTTCTGCGAGTTGGTCGATTCACTGGCCAGCGAAACCGCCGAGATGCCGCTGCATGTGCAAACCGATCGCGTAATTAAAGACTCCGGTTTATGGGTGATGTACGAGCAGGAGAAGGGCGAGAAAGGCCAGGCGCGTATAGAAAACCTTGAGGAACTGGTCACGGCAACGCGCCAGTTCAGCTATCAGGACGAAGACGAAGATCTGATGCCGCTGCAGGCGTTCTTGTCGCATGCGGCGCTGGAGGCAGGCGAAGGCCAGGCCGACAAATGGCAGGATGCGGTGCAGCTGATGACCATGCACTCGGCGAAAGGGCTGGAGTTCAGCCAGGTATTTATCGTTGGCATGGAAGAGGGCATGTTCCCGAGCCAGATGTCGCTGGATGAAGGCGGTCGTCTGGAAGAGGAGCGCCGTCTGGCTTACGTTGGCGTGACGCGTGCCATGGTCAAGCTGACGCTCACCTATGCTGAAAGCCGTCGTCTTTATGGTAAGGAAGTGTATCACCGTCCATCACGCTTCATCGGCGAGCTACCGGAAGAATGCGTGGAAGAGGTGCGTTTGCGCGCCAGCGTCAGCCGTCCGGTGAACCATCAGCGCATGGGCACGCCCATCGCGCAAAACGACAGCGGCTTCACGCTCGGCCAGCGCGTGCGCCATGCCAAGTTCGGCGAGGGCACCATCATCAACCTCGAAGGCAGCGGTGAACACAGCCGTTTGCAAGTGGCGTTTCAGGGCCAGGGCATCAAGTGGCTGGTGGCGGCTTACGCCCGTCTGGAAACGGTGTAGCGCGGTTGCGCTACCTTGACGACTTTTTCGTCTCAGCGTAACATGCGCGCACTATTATCATGAGAGGACAATGCCTTGGACGCGCCCAGTCGATGCTGGCTCAATCACCTGTTTAACAGGAACTCCTAAGGTTACCTCTTTTAGCTGGTAGCCTTAGCGGTTAACAGCGACCTCCCTTTTTTACTCTCGTCGCGTGAGTTAGCACTGATTTACCCTTGAAGCGAAAGTTTCCGTGTTCAGGCTTCGCCGTGCCCGTAATTTACAGTGGTCACCGCCTTGTCCCATTCCGAAAAAATGGGGAGTTATTGCTATGCTGAGCGCATTTAAACTCGATCGTAATCGCCTGACGCGCATCGAGCTGGAAGAAGATAACGACAAACTCAACACGTCTGTTTGGGTCGATCTGATCGAACCTGACGACAGCGAACGCGATCGCGTGCAATGCGAGCTCGGCCAGAGCCTGGCGACGCGTCCGGAGCTGGAAGACATCGAAGCCTCGGCGCGTTTCTTCGAAGACGAAGACGGCCTGCACATTCACTCCTTCTTCTTCTTTGAAGATGCCGAAGACCACGCTGGCAACTCCACCGTGGCATTCACCATCCGCGAAGATCGCCTGTATACGCTGCGCGAACGCGAACTGCCAGCTTTCCGTCTCTATCGCATGCGTGCACGCAATCAGATGCTGACCGATGGCAACGCCTATGAGCTGCTGCTGGATCTGTTTGAGACCAAAATCGAACAGCTGGCGGATGAGATCGAGAACATCTATAGCGCGCTGGAGAAACTCAGCCGCGTGATCATGGAAGGCCAGCAGGGCGAAGAGTACGATCAGGCGCTGTCACGTCTGGCGGAGCTGGAAGATATCGGCTGGAAAGTGCGGTTATGTCTGATGGATACCCAGCGTGCCCTCAACTTCCTGGTGCGCAAAGCGCGTCTGCCGGGCAACCAGCTGGAGCAGGCGCGTGAAATCCTGCGCGATATCGAATCGCTGTTGCCGCATAACGAATCGCTGTTCCAGAAGGTCAATTTCCTGATGCAGGCGGCAATGGGCTTTATCAACATCGAGCAGAACCGCATCATCAAGATCTTCTCAGTGGTTTCGGTGGTATTCCTGCCGCCGACGCTGGTGGCATCCAGCTACGGCATGAACTTCGAGTTTATGCCGGAGCTGAAATGGAGCTTTGGTTATCCGGGCGCGATTAGCCTGATGATTCTCGCTGGCCTGGCGCCGTACCTCTATTTCAAACGCAAGAACTGGTTGTAACCGTTCTCAAGTCCAGGTCGTCATGAATGACGACCCTACAAAACCGCTCATGACAAATGTAGGGGCGCCATTTATAGCGACCTGGTAGATAAACTTAAATTTTCTGCGTAACCTGTTGGCTCTGCTCACTATCTGATTCTCTCCTATGGCGCGCTTCTCATTGCGACTTCAGTGGACACTGCTGCTGATTGCTTCGTTAGTGCTGGGGATTATCCTCCAGCTGTTCCATCTTCCTGCGGCCTTGCTGCTTGGCCCGATGATCGTCGGCACCTTTATGGGCTTGTCCGGCGCGACTGTTCGCATCGATAAACGTTTCTTCGTGCTGGCACAAGCGGTGCTCGGCTGCATGATTGGCCAGAGCTTATCGCCGGGCATTCTCACACCGCTGATCCAGGATTGGCCGGTGGTGTTGGCGGTGCTGGTGCTGACGTTGGCGGCCAGCGGCCTGTCCGGCTTTCTTCTGGTACGCTTCAGTAGTTTGCCCGGCCCAACCGGCGCATGGGGATCGTCGCCCGGCGGCGCTTCGGCGATGGTGGCGATGGCCGGTGATTTCGGGGCGGATGTGCGGCTGGTGGCGTTTATGCAGTATCTGCGCGTGCTGTTTGTCGCCACCGCTGCGGCCGTGGTGGCGCGCATTGGCCTCGGCACCCACGGCGGTGCAGCTGAACTGGTGTGGTTTCCCGCGCTGCACAGCAGCTTTCTGCTGACGCTGCTGGTGATGGTCGCCGGTGCGTGGCTCGGCCAGAGGCTGCGAATTCCTTCTGGTGCCTTGCTGCTACCCGCGCTGATCGGTGCGGTATTGCACGGCACCGATGTGGCGACTTTGCAGGTTCCGGAATGGCTGCTGGCGCTAGCCTATGCACTGATTGGCTGGAGCGTGGGATTGCGTTTCACCCGGCCGATTTTCAAACTTGCGCTGCGAACGCTGCCGCAAATGTTGTTGTCGATTTTTGGTTTGATGCTGTTGTGCGGCGGATTAGCCTGGATGCTAACGCGCGTGCTACACGTCGATCTGATGACCGCCTATCTGGCAACCAGCCCGGGTGGGCTGGATACCGTGGCGATTATTGCGGCCGGCACGCGCGTCGATATGGCTTTTGTCATGGCGCTGCAGACGCTGCGTCTGTTCACCATTCTGCTTACCGGTCCGGCGCTGGCGCGTTTTATTTCACGCTACGCGCATGCGCGCCCGAGCTGAGAACGCAACCGCATCAATAATGAACACGGCGAGCGCCAGCCAGATAAAGCCGAAGGTCACCATTTTATCCGGCGTCAGGCGCTCGCCGTAGAACAGCACCGCCAGCAGGAACATCAGCGTCGGACCCAGATACTGGAAGAAACCGACGGTCGATAAGCGCAGACGCGCGCAGGCGGCAGCAAAAAACATCAGCGGAATGGTGGTGATAATGCCCGCCGCGACCAGCTTGAGATTGAGGCTCATGGCGTTGGCGCTGAGATGGCTGGTGGCGCTATCGGCAAAACCAAACAGATAAATCGCCGCTAGCGGGAATAGCCACAGCGTTTCGATCAACATGCCACTTTGCGCATCGACCTGAATTTTTTTGCGCACCAAACCGTACAAAGCAAAACTCAACGCCAGGCCAAGGCCGATAATCGGCAGCGATCCAAACTGCCACAGCTGCACCAGCACGCCGGTGGTCGCCAGCAGTACCGCCAGCCACTGCAAGCGGCGGAAGCGTTCGCGCAGGAACAGCATGCCAAACACCACATTAATCAGCGGGTTGATAAAGTAGCCGAGGCTGGCTTCCAGCATGTGCTGATTGTTCACTGCCCAGATAAACAGCAGCCAGTTGCCGCCAATGGTGATGGCGGTCAGCGCCAGCAGCAGCACCTTTTTCGGCTGAGCCAGTACGCTACGTACCTGCGCCCAGCTGCGCGTCAATGTGATCAACAACAGCATAAACAGTGCGGACCAAATCACGCGATGCGTCATGATCTCGGTAGCGGGCACCTCTTTGACCAGTTTGAAGTAGGCGGGGGCAATGCCCCAAATGAAGTAAGCGCCGAGCGCATAGCCAATACCCTGGCGAGTTTGTTGCGAATCCATCATGTCATTCCAAAAATACTGATTAGCCAATCATGTAGGTGGCGGTAGCGGTGGCGATGTAATCGCCTTGCTGGTTATGTAACTCCACGCGCGCCACAGCGACTTTGTTGCCGCCGCGCAGCAGGCTGCTGGTGGCGACAAAGCGCTCGCCACGGCCAGGGCGCAGATAATCCACGCGCATATCGATGGTGCCCATGCGCGACAGGCGCTGACGCAGCTCTTCCTCGGTAATGCTCTCCTGACGCGTCAGCGCATAGCTGACACACACCAGCCCGGCCGCGACATCGAGCACTGAAGCGATCACGCCGCCGTGCAGAATCTGCTGCGCTGCGTTGCCGACCAGCATGGTTTTATTGGCGAAGCCGAGTTCGGCGTAATCCGCTTCCAGTCGATCCAGCTCTAATCCGAGCGCCTGATTGAAGGGCATGTGATAAACAAAGATTTCGCCAATCAGACGACGCGCTTCCTGCTGTGTCAGCAACGGGGATGACATAATGCCTGCCTTAAAATGTTAACGAGTTGTGTATATTATGCCGCGTTCGAGCCGCTTTCCAGTTTCGGAAATCGGCGCTGATCAACCGCAGGTTTTGCGTGTAGAATGGCCTGCTTTTTGAACCGTCACTTGACGATTACGACACGCAGTTCTCTGGAGAATTCTATGCGTAAGCATTACGCCTTGCTGGCCGCGGCGCTGATCCTTCCTGGCCTGGCGCAGGCTGAAGAAGCCACGATAAAAGAGGTTCATGATGCACCGGCAGTGAAGGGCAGCATTATCGCTAACCTGCTGGAGAAACACGATAACCCGTTCGTGCTTTATCCTTACGAAAACAACTATCTGCTCTACACCTACACCAGCGACATGAACAAAGAGGCGATCTCTTCGTACAACTGGGCAGACAAAGCTAAAAATGATGAAGTAAAATTCCAGCTCAGCCTGGCGTTTCCGCTGTGGCGCGGCATTTTAGGCGATAACTCGGTGCTGGCGGCGTCTTATACTCAGCGCTCGTGGTGGCAGCTCTCGAACCGTGGTGCGTCATCACCGTTCCGTGAAACCGATTATGAGCCACAAATTTTCCTCGGCTGGGCCACCGATTACACTTTCGCAGGCTGGACCTTACGCGATGTGGAAACCGGCTTAGTGCATCAGTCGAACGGCCGCAGCGAGCCGACCTCACGCAGCTGGAACCGCGTTTACGCGCGCTTCATGGCGCAGAACGGCAATCTGCTCGCAGAGATCAAACCCTGGTATCGTCTGCCTGAAAGTGAAAGCAATGACGATAACCCGGACATCACCAAATACATGGGTTACTACCGCGCCAAGCTCGGCTACATGATGGGCGAGAACATTTTCAGCGTGGAAGGTAACTACAACTGGAACAGCGGCTTTGGCGGTGCAACCTTCGCCTGGAGCTACCCGATCTCTGAACACGTGCGCTTTTACACGCAGGTCTTCAGCGGTTATGGTGAATCATTGATTGACTATAACCATCGCCAGACGCGCTTTGGCGTGGGCGTGACGCTCAACGATCTGTTCTAACCCGCAACAAAGACAGGATTACCGTGGCAACATCGGCAGTGCTTAATCAGGAAATGCTGGCGCAGCAGGTATTACAAGATACCTTCGGCTATCAGCAGTTCCGCCCAGGTCAGCAAAACATCATCGAAACCGCCCTGTCAGGACGCGATTGTCTGGTGGTGATGCCGACTGGCGGCGGCAAATCGCTGTGCTATCAAATCCCGGCGCTGGTGCGCGAAGGGCTGACGCTGGTGGTTTCACCGCTGATTTCACTGATGAAAGATCAGGTCGATCAGCTGCTGGCCAACGGCGTGGCTGCAGCGTGCCTCAACTCGACGCAGACGCGTGAGCAGCAGCAGCAGGTGTTTGCGGATTGTCGTACCGGCAAGCTCAAGCTGCTGTATATCGCGCCTGAACGTCTGATGATGGACAATTTCCTCGACAGCCTGCACCAGTGGAATCCGGTGATGCTGGCGGTGGATGAAGCGCACTGTATTTCGCAGTGGGGCCACGATTTCCGTCCGGAATATGGCTCGATCGGCCAGCTGCGTCAGCACTTCCCTGATTTGCCGGTCATGGCATTGACCGCCACCGCCGATGAAACCACGCGTAACGATATCGTCCATCTGCTGCAGATGGACGATCCGCTGATTCAAATCAGCAGCTTTGACCGCCCCAATATTCGCTACACGCTGGTGGAGAAATTCAAACCCACTGAGCAACTTCTGCGTTATGTGCAGGATCAGCGCGGCAAAAGCGGCATCATTTACTGTAACAGCCGCGCCAAAGTGGAAGACACCGCCGCGCGCCTGCAAAGCCGTGGTTTGAGCGTTGGCGCGTATCACGCCGGCATTGATAGCGCGCAGCGTGCCAGCGTGCAGGAAGCTTTTCAGCGTGACGATCTGCAAATCGTGGTCGCTACCGTGGCGTTCGGGATGGGCATTAACAAACCCAACGTGCGCTTTGTGGTGCACTTCGATATTCCGCGCAACATCGAATCCTATTATCAGGAAACCGGCCGCGCCGGGCGCGATGGCCTGCCTGCCGAAGCGATGATGCTTTACGATCCGGCCGACATGGCGTGGCTGCGTAAATGTCTGGAAGAGAAAGTGCCCGGCCCGTTGCAGGATATAGAACGCCACAAACTCAACGCGATGGGCGCGTTTGCTGAAGCGCAAACCTGTCGTCGTCTGGTGTTGCTGAACTATTTCGGAGAAGGTCGCCAGCAACAGTGCGATAACTGCGATATCTGCCTCGATCCGCCGCGTCGCTACGACGGTTTGCTGGAGGCGCAAAAGGCGCTGTCGAGCATCTATCGTACCGGCCAACGCTTTGGAATGGGCTATATTGTTGAAGTTTTGCGCGGCGCCAGTAATCAGCGCATTCGCGACAACGGCCACGACAAACTGCCGGTGTACGGCTTAGGCCGCGAGCACAGCCACGAACACTGGATCAGCGTGCTGCGTCAGCTGATCCACCTCGGGATGGTAACGCAAAACATCGCTATGCATTCGGCGCTGCAACTCACCGAAGCGGCGCGTCCGGTATTACGTGCGGAAGTGCCGCTGATGCTGGCGGTGCCGCGTATCGTGACGGTGAAAACGCGCGGCAGCAGTTCGCCGAAAGTGCACAGCGGCAATTACGATCGCCAGCTGTTTGCCAAGCTGCGTAAGCTGCGCAAAGCGATTGCCGATGAAGAGAATATTCCGCCGTACGTGGTGTTTAACGATGCCACGCTGATTGAAATGGCAGAACAAATGCCGATTAGCGCGTCAGAAATGCTCAGCGTGAACGGCGTCGGTCATCGCAAACTGGAGCGTTTTGGTAAGCCGTTCCTGGTGATGATCAAAGAACATGTTGATGAAGGTTAGAGGAAAAAATTCATGCTGATGTTATTCGCCACCGTCGCGCTGGTGCATCTGGTTGCGCTGATGAGTCCCGGCCCGGACTTCTTCTTTGTGTCGCAAACGGCGGCGAGCCGCTCACGCAAAGAGGCGATGATGGGCGTTCTGGGCATTACGCTGGGTATTGTGATCTGGGCCGGAGTGGCGCTGATGGGCCTGCATCTGATCCTGGAAAAAATGGCCTGGCTGCATGAAATCATTATGGTCGGCGGCGGATTGTATCTGCTGTGGATGGGCTGGCAGCTGATGCGCTCAGCGCGTCAACGTCATAAGCAGCCACAATCGGAAGCTCCGATGGTTGAGCTGCCGAAAAAGGGCATGAGCTTCCTGAAAGGTTTCCTGACTAACCTGTCGAACCCAAAAGCGATCATCTACTTCGGTAGCGTATTCTCATTGTTTGTTGGCAACGACGTTGGCGCGATGGAGCGCTGGGGGTTGTTCCTGCTGATTATCGGAGAGACGTTCGCGTGGTTTACGCTGGTGGCGGCGATTTTCGCTATGCCGTGGATGCGAGATAAGTATCAGCGAATGGCGAAATGGGTGGATGGTATGGCGGGCGTGTTATTCGCCGGTTTTGGCATTCACCTTATCATTTCACGTTAAGCCTGGTTTACTTGCCATTTCGGCACCGGGCAGTGCTCGCCCTCCTCACGTACGACGTGTACGCTCCGGGGGCTGCGCGCTGGCCGGCACCGAACTGGCTGCGCCACCGACGGCTTTGACGTGGGTGCGATTTTCTTTTACGCCATTCTGCGAGCGCTGGCTAGCAGCGCGCCTACTGCCATAAACAATCCACCAAAGGTGCGGTTCAGCAGCTTCATCTGCTTCGGTCCTTTAATCCAGCCGGCGATACGCGTTGCCAGCGTGGCGTAACCAATCATTACGATGATATCGACCACAATGGTGGTCACGCCCAGCACCAGATATTGCATGAGCTGCGGCTGGTGCGGCTGAATAAACTGCGGGAACAGCGCAGCGAGAAACACGATGCTTTTCGGGTTGGTGAGGTTCACCAACACGGCACGCTTAAACAGGCGGCGACGCGGCATCGCTTTGGCAACGGCGTCGAGGTCGATGCCACCCGCGGAGCGCCACTGCTGAATGCCCAGCCATACCAGATAGGCTGCACCGGCCCACTTCAGGACTTCAAACGCCAGAATCGATTGGGAAAACAGCGCACCTAAACCGGCGCCGACCAGCACAATATGAATGGCCAGACCCAACTGCAAGCCGGTAATCGATGCCGCTGCGCCGCGATAGCCGTGACTGATGCCGGTGCTCATGGTGTTGATCGCGCCGGAACCGGGTGAAAGGCTAAGGATGGTTGTGGTCAGCAGATAGGTTAACCACCATTCAATGGTCATGTGTGACATTCCCTGAAGTTAGCGAAGTGTGACACAATACGACAGAAAATCGCCGCACGCTACGCAGCACAGGCGCGCAAATCACGTTTTTTTCAGGGGGACGGATGCAGCAGCATAAACAGAGTTGGCTCGGACGTGAGCGAGGCTTTTCGGCCTTTGCCACCGGTCCGCTGCTCGACTTCTGGCGTCGCCGTGAAGAGTGTGAATTCACGGGTGTCGGCAACCTCAAGATTCGCTACGTCCGTTTCACCTCACCGCAACATCGTCGTGTCATTCTGGTCGTGCCTGGCCGCATTGAGAGCTACATCAAGTATCCCGAACTGGCTTACGACCTGTTCATGTGCGGCTACGATGTGGTGATTCTCGACCATCGCGGTCAGGGACGTTCCGAGCGTCTGCTGGAAGATTCGCATCGCGGCCATGTGGTGGAATTTGGCGACTACGTTGACGATCTGGAAACGCTGTATCTGAAAGAGATCGTGAGTCCACATTATCAGCAGCGCTACGTGCTGGCCCACTCGATGGGCGGCGCGATTTTAGCGCTGTTTCTGGCGCGTCAGCCGCAGGCGTTTCATGCTGCGGTATTCTCCGCGCCGATGTTTGGCATTGTGCTGCCGCTGCCCGACTGGATGGCGCACCGCATTCTGGACTGGACCGAGAAACTGCCGGCGCTGCGTGAAGGTTACGCGCTGGGCACCGGGCGCTGGCGCGCCAATCCGTTTGGCATCAACCGCCTGACGCATAGCCGCGAACGCTATCGCCGTAACCTGCGTTTTTACGCCGACGATCCGGCAATTCGCGTCGGTGGCCCCACTTATCACTGGGTGCGCGAAGGCGTGCAGGCCGGGCGGGACATCTTCAATCAGGTAGCGAACATCACCACGCCGACCTTGCTGCTGCAGGCCAGTGAAGATGATGTGGTGGATAACCGCTCACAAAATCTATTTTGTACGGCGATGGCCGCAGCAGGACATCCCTGCGCGGGCAACGCGCCGTATGTGATCAAAGGAGCGCGTCATGAGATCTTGTTTGAAACAGACGCGATGCGTGCCGAAGCGCTAAACGCGGTGGTCGATTTCTTTGAACGCCACGCTTAATCAATTTTACTTTCCGATATCAACACCCGAGGTTTACATGTATCACATCGTCGCATCCGACCTGGATGGCACGCTGCTCTCTCCGGACCACCGCCTGACGCCGTTCGCTCGCACCACGCTGCAGGAACTGGTGGCGCGTGACATCCACTTTGTTTTTGCCACCGGCCGTCACTATATCGACGTCGGACAGATGCGCGATAAGCTCGGTATTCCAGCTTACATGATCACGTCTAATGGCGCACGCGTGCACAACGCCGCAGGTGAACTGGTGTTCAGCCACAATCTTGACGCCGACATCGCCAGCGATCTGTATGGCCTGCAATATCATGACGAGCATATCCTGACGCACGTCTATCGCGACGATGAGTGGTTCATGAGCCGTCATCGCCCGGATGAGCAGGACTATTTCCGTGAATCGGTGTTTAACTATCAGGTTTACCAGCCGGGCATGCTGCCGACTGATGGCATCAGCAAAGTGTTCTTCACCTGCGAAGAGCCGGAGCGGTTGATTCCCATGGAGCAGGCGATTGAAGCGCGCTGGGGCGATCGCGTGAATGTCAGCTTCTCGCTGCCAACGTGTCTGGAAGTGATGGCGGGCGGCGTTTCCAAAGGCCACGCGCTGGAAGCGGTAGCGAAACAGCTCGGCCACTCGCTGAAAGCGTGCATCGCCTTTGGCGACGGCATGAATGATGTGGAGATGCTCAGCATGTCGGGTAAAGGCTGCATCATGCGCAATGCGCAGCAGCGTTTGAAAGATACCTTGCCGACGCTGGAAGTGATTGGCAGCAACGCGGATGACGCCGTGCCGCACACGCTGCGTAAACTGTTCCTCGCCTAGAAAAAAGGGCCGGTCACCACCGGCCCTTTTTCGTTATGCCAGCTGTTTCTTGTGCTTGTGCTCACTGACCATGGTGAGCAGCAGCAGAATCACTGCCAGCACCGATCCGCCAATCATCACAATGAATCCGCCGTCCCAGCCGAAATAATCCACGGTGTAACCGACAATCGCACTCGCCGCAACCGATCCGCCGAGATAGCCAAACAGCCCGGTAAAGCCGGCTGCCGTTCCGGCCGCTTTTTTCGGTGCCAGTTCCAGCGCGTGCAAGCCAATCAGCATCACAGGACCGTAAATCAGGAAACCGATCACAATCATGCACAGCATGTCGATGCCTGGATTGCCTGGAGGATTCAGCCAGTACACCACGGTGGCGATGGTCACCAGCGTCATAAAGAACACGCCGGTTGCGCCACGGTTGCCGCGGAACACTTTGTCCGACATCCAGCCGCACAGCAGCGTGCCGGGAATACCGGCATATTCGTAAAAGAAGTAGGCCCACGAGGATTTATCCAGCGTGAAGTGCTTCACCTCTTTCAGGTAGGTCGGCGACCAGTCGAGAATGCCGTAACGCAGCAGGTATACAAACACGTTCGCCAGTGCGATGTACCACAGCAGCTTGTTGGGCAGAATGTACTGCATGAAAATCTGCTTCGCCGTCAGCTCCTGCTCGTGATCCTCGTTGTAATCCGGCGGATAATCATTTTTCCACGCTTCAATCGGCGGTAAACCGCAAGATTGTGGTGTGTCACGCATCAAGGCGAAGGCAATAATCGCGATGAGGATGGCGCCAAACGCCGGCATATACAGCGCGGCTTTCCAGTCGTTAAACCACGCCATGCCGAGCAGGAACAGCAGCGGAGGAATACCGCCACCGACGTTATGCGCGCAGTTCCACACCGACACAATTCCGCCGCGCTCTTTCTGCGACCACCAGTGCACCATGGTGCGTCCGCACGGCGGCCAGCCCATGCCCTGGAACCAGCCGCACAGGAACAGCAGCACAAACATCACCATGATGCTGGAGGTGGCCCACGGCACGAATCCCATCACCAGCATCACCGCTGCGGCAAGGATCAATCCGGCGGGCAAAAACACGCGCGGATTCGAGCGGTCTGAGACCGAGCCCATAATGAATTTCGAGAAGCCGTAAGCGATGGAAATGCCCGATAGCGCAAAGCCGAGATCGCCGCGCGAGAAGCCTTGTTCCACCAGATAAGGCATTGCCAGCGCAAAGTTTTTACGCACCAAATAGTAGGCGGCATAGCCAAAAAATATTCCCAGGAAAATCTGCCAGCGCAGACGACGATAAAGCGGATCAACACGATCATCGGCCACTTGTGGGCGATGCGGTGCAGGTTTGAAAATACTCAACATGAGTGTGGCCCTCCAGGGCGCGATATAGTTATGAGTTCCCAGCAGGTTGGGGCAAAAACAGGCAGTAAAAATGGCAAAGCGAAGTTTCCATTTCGCGCAAAGGATAGTGATGGTCACGCGCAGTTACTGTGACATGTGACACATATGTTACAGTTTTATGACAATTGAGAGCGAAAAAAACCAGGAAATGTTGTATTTCGCGCATTTTTAGCCGGTCGTAAAAATGAGGTTCGAAAATTATTCGTCGTTATTTTATCCACTTGTAAACCAGATAGTTCACCCCGATTTCGACAGTTTGTTTACACTAGCGCCACTGTTCATTTTGAGATCGTTACCGTGCCGTTACTGATCGTTACCACCATTCTGTGGGCCTTTTCCTTCAGTTTGATCGGGGAATACCTCGCAGGTCAGGTGGATTCCTGGTTCTCTGTTTTGATGCGTCTGGCGCTCGCCGCCATCGTTTTCCTGCCGTTCCTGCGCTGGCGCGGTTACCGTGCTTCCACCATCCTGCTGTATATGCTGGTGGGCATGCTGCAGCTTGGCATCATGTATTTATTAAGCTTTGAGGCTTATCTGTATCTCAGCGTGACCGAGTTCCTGCTGTTCACCGTGATGACGCCGCTGTATGTCACGCTGATCTACGATTTGCTCAGCCGACGTCCGCTGCGTATCGGCTATGCCTTCAGCGCGCTACTGGCGGTAATCGGTGCGGCGATTATTCGTTATGACAAAGTCAGCGACCATTTCTGGTTCGGCTTGCTGCTGGTACAGGCGGCAAACATCTGCTTCGCCATCGGCATGGTGGGCTACAAACGCCTGCAGGAAACTCGCCCGATGCCGCAGCACACCGCATTTTCGTGGTTCTATCTGGGCGCGGTGATGATCGCGGTGATCGCCTGGAGCTTGTGGGGCAATCCGAACAAACTGCCGACCACGTCGCTGCAGTGGGGCATTCTGGTGTGGCTGGGCGTGGCGGCTTCAGGTTTGGGCTACTTCATGTGGAACTACGGCGCTACGCAGGTGGATGCTGGCACGCTGGGTATTATGAACAACATGCATGTGCCAGCGGGCTTGCTGGTGAATCTGGCGATCTGGCAGGAGAAACCGCATTGGCCAAGTTTTCTCGCCGGTGCCGCCGTGATTTTCGCATCCCTTTATGTGCACAAACGCTGGGTATTAGGTAAGAAAAGCAACGCATAGGCTAAAAGGGAAGGGATAGCGCGGCAGTGGAGCAAAGCATCCGAGCCATGGATGGCGAGGCTGATCCACAAGGAAGTGGTTTCCCTTTGCGATCTGCCGCGCTATCCCTGACCCGGCTCGAACAAAGAAGCGATTAACCCTTCTTAGCCGGCGCCGGACGATGAATCATCGTCAAACCTTTCAGGAAATTACGCAGAATCTGGTCACCGCATTCGCGGAAATTCTTATGATCCGGGTTGCGGAAAATCGCGCCAACTTCAGCCTGTGAGATCTTAAAGTTCGCTTTCAGCAGCACATCCGGAATATCGGTGGTCTTCAGCTCAAAGGCGATACGCAATTTCTTCATGAAAATGTTGTTATTCATGCGGCGCTCAATCGAAGGTGCGGGCGCATCTTCACTCTTACCGCGACGGTAAAAAATCAGACCGTTAAGGAAATAGCCCATCAATACATCTGGCAGCTTGCGAAACGCGGCATCGTCATCTTTCTTCATCCACGCCTGCACGTCTTCCAGCGGCACTTCACTTCCTGCCAGGGCAAAAATCTCCACCACTTTGCTATCGCTCAAATCCAGCATATAGCGCACGCTGCGCAGAACATCGTTACTCATCATGGTGAAACTCTCTTGGTCGCGGGTTGAGGCGGCGCATTATAGAGCAGGCGGGGCAGGGATAACAGCGCGGGCGACTTTCGCCGCCCAACAACATCAGGATGAGGTGGTTTGAAGTGAGCCGGGACGCGCGGCATCGCGCACAAAGGGCAGATGTTCACAGGCGTGCTGACGGGCAAACCGCACAAAGGCTTCCATTACCGGCTGACGCTGCTCGCCTTCGCGTACGGCGGCATACAAGCGGCTCCACAAACCATTTCCTAAGGTTTTGGTCACCACCAACCCCTGCTGCTCAAAATTCTCTACCACCCAATGTGGCAGCGCGGCGATGCCCATACGCGCCGACACCATCTGAATCAGCAGCAGCGTGTTATCCACGCTCTTCAAGGCTGGACTGACGCCCGCAGGCTGCAGGAAATGGCGCCACACATCCAAACGCTGACGCTGCACCGGATAAATCATCAGCACTTCATCGGCCATATCTTCCGGGGCAATGTGCTCAAGCTGCGCCAAAGGATGATCCGGTGCCATCACCAAACGCACTTCAAAATCGAACATCGGTGAATAAAACAATCCACTGCGCGGCAAAATATCGGAGGTCAACACGACATCCAGCTCGCCCTGTTGCAACGCGGGTTGCGGATCAAAGGTCACGCCGGATTTGAAATCCATCACCACCTGCGGCCAGCTCTGGCGGAAATTATTTAGCGCGGGCGTCAGCCACTGAATACAGCTGTGACACTCAATGGCGATACGCAACGTGGCCTGATGCGGCTCATGACACGCCTGCAAAGCCTGCTGAATCTGCGGTAAAACCTGCTCAGCCAACTGCAGCAAAATCTCTCCCTGCGGCGTAAAACGCAGCGGCTGGCTTTTACGCACAAACAGGCGAAAACCCAGCCGCTGCTCCAGATCGCTGAACTGGTGGGATAACGCCGATTGCGTCTGATGAAGCTGGGAGGCGGCGGCAGCTAACGAGCCGGTGTTCCGTAACGCCTGCAGCGTCCGCAGGTGTTTGAGTTCGATCATGAGAATCCTTCACATCGAGATTGAACAAATTGCGCTTGAGGAACATACAGTACCCGCAGATTATGGCGGTGTAAACATCTGGACGGCTAAACATCTCTGCCCCCTATTCAGTTAAGAATATCTGGAGAACAGAAAATGACCATTCTGAACCACACTCTCGGTTTCCCTCGCGTTGGATTGCGTCGTGAATTGAAAAAAGCACAGGAAAGCTATTGGGCAGGTAAAAGCTCACAGGAAGAGCTACTGGCGGTGGGGCGCGAACTGCGCGCCCGTCACTGGCAACAGCAGAAAGAGGCGGGCGTGGATCTGCTGCCAGTGGGCGATTTCGCCTGGTACGATCACGTGCTCACCACCAGCCTGCTGCTGGGTAACGTGCCAGCTCGCCACCAAAATCAGGATGGATCGGTCGATCTCGACACGCTGTTCCGCCTTGGCCGTGGCCGCGCACCAAGCGGTGAACCGGCGGCAGCGGCGGAAATGACCAAATGGTTCAACACCAATTATCACTACATGGTGCCGGAATTCACTCAAGGGCAGCAGTTCAAACTGACCTGGACTCAGTTGCTGGATGAGGTTGATGAAGCGCTGGCGCTCGGGCACAAGATTAAACCGGTGCTGCTGGGTCCGGTTACCTATTTGTGGCTGGGTAAAGTGAAAGTTACGCCGTTCGACCGCCTGTCACTGCTTAAAGACATTCTGCCGGTTTACCAACAGGTGCTGGCTGAACTGAAAAAACGCGGCATCGAATGGGTACAAATCGATGAGCCAGCACTGGCGCTGGAACTGCCGCAAGCGTGGCGCGATGCCTTCAAACCGGCTTACGACGCGCTGCAGGGCGAAAGCAAATTGCTGCTCACCACCTATTTCGACAGCATTGGTCAGAACCTCGACGTGATCAAAGCGCTGCCGGTGCAAGGTCTGCATGTTGACCTGGTTCACGGCAAAGACGACATCCAACAGGTGAACCAGCAGATTCCCGCGGATTGGCTGCTCTCCGTCGGCGTAATCAATGGCCGTAACGTCTGGCGTGCCGATCTCAGCAGCTGGTTTGCACGTCTGCAGCCGCTGGTGGGGCAGCGTCAACAATTGTGGATTGGATCATCCTGCTCGCTGCTGCACAGCCCAATCGACTTAAGCGTGGAAACGCGCCTCGATGAGGAAGTGAAAAGCTGGTTCGCCTTTGCTCTGCAGAAGTGCGCTGAGCTTGCACTGCTGAGTCATGCGCTGAACAACAACGATGCCGCTTCGCTGGTTGAGTGGAGCGCACCGATTCGTGCGCGTGCCAACTCCACGCGCGTTCACAATGCCGCAGTCGGCGAGCGTCTGGCGAAAATTCAGGCCAGAGACGTTGAACGTGCCAGCAGCTACTCCGAGCGTGCCAAAGCGCAGCGTCACCGCTTTAATCTGCCAGCGTGGCCGACCACCACCATAGGTTCATTCCCGCAAACCACCGAAATTCGCGGCCTGCGCCTCGACTTTAAAAAAGGCAACATTGATGGTGGAAACTACCGCACTGGCATCGCCGAGCACATCAAACAGGCAATTGTGGAGCAGGAACGGTTGGGCCTCGACGTGCTGGTGCATGGCGAAGCAGAACGTAACGACATGGTGGAATACTTCGGCGAAAACCTCGACGGCTTCGTGTTCACCCAAAACGGCTGGGTACAGAGCTACGGCTCGCGCTGCGTTAAACCGCCGATCATCATCGGCGACGTAAGCCGTCCGCAAGCTATCACCGTTGAGTGGGCGAAGTACGCGCAGTCGCTGACCGATAAACCGGTGAAAGGCATGCTGACCGGTCCAGTGACGATTCTCTGCTGGTCGTTCCCGCGTGAAGATGTAAGCCGGGAAACCATCGCCAAACAGATTGCGCTGGCGCTGCGTGACGAAGTGGAAGATCTGGAAAAAGCCGGTATTGGCATTATTCAGATTGATGAACCGGCACTGCGCGAAGGCCTGCCGCTGCATCAGTCCGATTGGGCGGCGTACCTGACCTGGGCGGTGGATGCGTTCCGTCTCAATGCCGCCGTGGCGCAGAATGAAACCCAGATCCATACCCACATGTGTTACTGCGAGTTCAATGACATCATGGACTCGATTGCCGCGCTGGATGCGGATGTTATCACCATCGAAACCTCACGTTCCGATATGGATCTGCTGGATACCTTTAAGGAGTTCGACTATCCCAACGAAATCGGTCCGGGCGTGTATGACATTCACTCACCAAACGTGCCGAGCGTGGAGTGGATGGAAGAGTTGCTGCGTAAAGCGGCGCAGAGCATCCCGGCAGAGCGTCTGTGGGTTAACCCGGATTGTGGCCTAAAAACGCGTGGCTGGACGGAAACCCGTCAGGCGCTGGCGAACATGGTAAAAGCGGCGCAAAACCTGCGAGGTGAAACGGCTTAGTCGCTGTAAATGAGATTGGGGCGCCACGCGCCCCTTTTTATTATGCGTTCGGCGCTACGCCATGCTGCGCGAACCATGCCAGCATGCGTTGCCAGCCATCTTTGGCGGAATCGGCGTGATAGCTCGTACGATAATCCGCGTTGAAAGCATGTCCCGCATCCGGATACACCACGATCTCCGCTTTAGCATTGGCGGCGTGCAGCGCCTGTCGCATCTTATCAATGCTCTCCAGCGGGATGCTCTCATCCTGACCACCGTAAAGGCCCAGCACCGGTGCGTTGAGATCCACCGCGATATCGATCGGATGCTTCTGCTGCTTCAGCGTCTTCTCACCGTCTAAGCGTCCATACCACGCCACCGCTGCACGCACCTGCGGATTGTGCGCGGCAAACAGCCAGCTAATACGTCCGCCCCAGCAGAAACCGGTAATCGCCAGGCGACGGATATCACCATCGTGGCGCGTGGCCCAGTTGGCCACATGATCGAGATCGGACAACACTTGCGAATCCGGAACTTTACTCACCAGCTCTTTAAACAGCGTGGGAATGTCGTGGTAATCGTTGGGATCGCCCTCGCGGAAATAGAGTTCCGGAGCGATGGCCAGATAACCTTCCAGCGCCAGACGGCGGCAGACATCGCGGATATGCTCGTGCACGCCGAAAATCTCCTGCACCACCAACACAACCGGCAAGGTGCCTTGATACTCTTTTGGTCGTGCGTAATAGGCAGGCAGGTTTTCGCCCTGGCTCGCAACTGAGGTCTCGCCAGCATGAATCGCGTCGCTGCCGGTAATAATGGTGCTGCTTGCGGTGGGCTGAACGGCCGGTGCAAAGCCGCCGGGTGCCGTTTTTTGTGCCATATTGTCTTCGGTTTTCATTGTTCTCTCCGTGCTAGCAAATGCGCAATCACGTAACTATAGCCTGGCGAAGTGAAGCAAGGCTGTCGTAGGGTACAGAGGGATTTTTTCACGTGTGCTGCTTCTCTATTAACATTGCCACCAACACTTACACAGCACCGCTTGTAGCAATTCAGAATTGCACAGCGTGAATGTGTGATTTATGTCACATAATGTTTTTCTGATAATGTAAGTTTCATTATCGATGGTGAATTGAGTCACATATTTATGCCGCCTGCTCACGTAGAGTGGCGCGCTCATCCCCAATTATCAGGAGTCTGTTATGGCCCAGTCTGACGTTTTCCACCTTGGCATTACTAAAGCTGATTTGAAAGGAGCCACGTTGGCCATCGTGCCTGGCGATCCTGAGCGCGTAAAGAAAATCGCCGCGTTGATGGACAATCCACAGCATCTGGCTTCACACCGTGAATTCACTACCTATCTGGCTGAAGTGGATGGCAAACCGGTTGTGGTGTGCTCCACTGGTATCGGCGGACCTTCTACCTCAATTGCGGTTGAAGAGCTGGCGCAACTGGGTGTGCGCACCTTCCTGCGCGTTGGCACCACCGGCGCTATCCAGCCGCATATTAATGTGGGCGATGTGCTGGTCACTACCGCTTCGGTACGCCTCGACGGTGCCAGCCTGCACTTTGCGCCGATGGAGTTCCCGGCCGTGGCTGATTTCACCTGCACCACCGCGCTGGTGGCAGCGGCAGAAGCGTGCGGCGCGAAAACCCACATTGGTATTACCGCCTCATCTGACACCTTCTATCCAGGCCAGGAACGCTACGACACTTTCTCCGGTCGCGTGGTGAATCGCTTCCAGGGCTCAATGGAAGAGTGGCAGCAAATGGGCGTCCTCAACTATGAGATGGAATCCGCTACACTGTTAACCATGTGCGCCAGTCAGGGACTGCGTGCCGGCATGGTGGCTGGCGTCATCGTTAACCGTACGCAAAAAGAGATCCCGGATGCCGCGACCATGAAGCAGACCGAAAGTGATGCGGTGAAAATTGTGGTTGAAGCCGCGCGTCGCTTAATTTAGTGCGCCAGTCAGGGATGAATTCGAGACCAGGCTTATAAGGAATCCCGCAACTTCCTGATTAGAATGCGCGCAATTTCAGCAGCTACTGAGAAATTTCTTATGCGCAAAATGGTTTCTGTCTCACGTCCCAATTTCATGAATAATCCCGCTACTGCACAATCACGCGTTGAAGGTGCAGCAGCGAGATTTCGCCAGGCGATGGCGGCGAATAATTATCCTCTTGCGCGTCAATGCTGTGAAGAAGTGCTGCGCGTCTTGCCCCATCATATGCAGGTGCTCAGCGACTACGCGCTCACCCTGATGCGCGTTGGCGAATACAAAAAATCTTATAAAATTTACCAGAAGATTTACCAGGCTCCGGCCGCGCAGCGTGCACAGGCATCGGAAACCTGGCTGGATGGATTAACCGAAGTGTGCGGCTGGTTGAATAAAGAAGATGAAGCGGCACGTTACGGCCTCGAATCGCTGCAAAAATCTGATGTGACTTTCAGTAAAGGGGCGAAAGTCGCCTTCCCTTCTGAGACACCACCGCCGATCAACCGCAGTAATCCGGCAGAAAATATCATCTCCTTTAGCCTGTATGGCAGTCAGCCACGCTACTGCGAAACCTTGATTAAAAACATCGAAGTGGCGCGCGAGCTTTATCCCGACTGGATCTGCCGCGTCTATCTCGACGACAGCGTGCCGCAGCACGTCTGGCAGCGCCTGACGCAGCCAAACACCCAACTGGTGGATATGTCGCATGAGAAAACTATCTTCCCAACGCTGTGGCGTTTCCTGGTGATGGACGATGACAGCGTCAAACGCTACATCGTGCGTGATGCGGATTCGTTGCTGTCCGAGCGCGAAGTCGTGGCGGTAGAAGCCTGGCTGACTTCGCCTTACTGGTTCCATCATATGCGCGATTACTTCTCGCATACCGAGCTGCTGCTGGCGGGCATGTGGGGCGGCTGCCACGGCGTGTTCCATAACGTTGAGCAGCAGATGCGTGACTTTATTGCGCAATATGAAGGCAGCGAACGCTTTACCGATCAGTACTTCCTTAAAGTGGCGCTGTGGCCGACGGTACGTGAGAGCATCTTGAATCATGACGATATTTTCCGCTTCCATCATGCGCAACCGTGGCCGGCGCATCAGCCGATTCGCTGGCAAACCGACAGCTTCCACGTCGGTAGTAACGCCGGTTTTGCCAGCATGGCGGGTCAGGTCGAAAACGCTGAGAACGGCTGGCAGCAGGTTGAGATCACCTACGACGGGAAAAGCTGGACCTATCCGGCCAAAATCCAGGGTGAAACCGAATGGGTGTTGCCGATGCCCTTCTTCCTGATTGATGCGTGGAAAGCGGGCGATCTCACCGTAAAAGCCCTCTAATTAGAGAACGTTTCCCTAAATAATTCGAGTCGCAGGAAGGCGGCAAGCGAGCGAATCTCCGGGAGCTTACATCAGTAAGTGACTGGGGTGAGAACGTGCAGCCAACGCATCTGCGGCTTGAAGTATGAAGGGAAAAAAATCTGGACATTCATACAGTAGAGCTCTACCTTTTCCCTCAGCAAGTCGATCCGCGGGGGGATTATGGATCAGCAACTTATCATTAGCGGCGCGCTGGCGCTGGCCGGTTTGGGCATTGGCTGGATCATTGCTCAACTGCGCGCCGGTCATCAGCATGCCAGCTTCACCACCGAGCGTCGCCTGCTGGAAGAGGCGCAGCAGCGTCAGCAGCAGCAGCTCGAACAGTTACAGCAGCAAATCCAACAACGCGAACAGGAGATGCGCCAGCTACACGGTGCGCTGAGCGGTGCGCAGGAACGTTTGCAGCAGCTTGATTACTGGCGCGGCGAAAGTGAACAACTCAGCCGTGAACTGCGAAATCAGCTGGAAGTGAACAGCGCGCAGGAAGCCGAACTGCGCGAAGTGACCATTCGTCTTGAAGAGACGCGCTACGGTGCAGAAGAGAAGCAGCGACTACTGACCAACAGCGAACAGCGCCTCAGCGCGCAGTTTGAAAATCTCGCCAATCGCATCTTCGAAAACAGCGGGCGGCGCGTCGATGAACAAAACCGTCAAAGCCTGAATAGTCTGATTGGTCCGCTGCGCGAACAGCTGGACGGTTTCCGCCGTCAGGTCACCGACAGCTTTGGCCTGGAAGCGCGTGAACGTCACACGCTGACCCACGAAATTCGCCAGCTACAGCAACTCAACGCACAGATGGCGCAGGAAGCGGTCAATCTTACTAAAGCGCTAAAAGGCGACAATAAAATTCAGGGAAACTGGGGCGAAGTGGTATTGGCCCGTGTGCTGGAAGCGTCTGGCCTGCGTGAAGGTTACGAATACCAAACGCAGGTGAGCGTGCAGCTGGAACAGCAGGGCAGGATGCAACCGGATGTGATCGTGCGTTTGCCGCAGGCTAAAGATGTGGTGATTGACGCCAAAATGACGCTGGTGGCCTACGAGCGCTACTTCAATGCCGACGATGAAGCCACGCGTGAGCAGGCGATTCAGGAACACATTAGCGCCATGCGCGGACACATTCGCCTGCTGAGCCGTAAAGATTACCAACAATTGCCCGGTTTACGCTCTCTGGATTATGTGTTGATGTTTATCCCGGTGGAACCGGCGTTTCTGCTGGCGATTGATCGTCAGCCCGAGCTGATCAGCGAAGCGTTACAGCAGAACATCATGCTGGTTAGTCCCACCACGTTGCTGGTGGCGCTGCGGACTATCAATAATCTCTGGCGTTATGAGCATCAAAGCCGCAACGCACAGCGCATCGCCGACCGGGCAACGCGGCTGTACGACAAAATGCGGCTGTTTGTCGATGACATGAGTGGCATCGGGCACAATCTCGACAAAGCGCAGCAAAGTTATCATCAGGCGATGAAAAAGCTGTCTGAAGGGCGCGGCAATCTGATCGCACAAAGTGAAGCGTTCCGTTCGCTTGGCGTGGAGATCAAACGTCCGATTAATCCGCAACTGGTTGAACAAGCGCAGCCGGAAGAAGCGGATGAAGATTGGGCAGACGATCGCACCGAGGATGAAAACGTTGCAGAACCAACAACAGACTCGCTGCGCCGCATCAACGAATAGCACGGTGGTCGCGTGCTCGTGTAGCGCGACTCTGATACACTTCGGCAAGAATTGTTTGTGGAACAGGTAAAACCGATGGCAGATGAATCACAGCAGGAAACTACCCATTTTGGCTTCCAGACCGTCGCGAAAAGCGAAAAGGCCGATAAAGTTGCGGACGTGTTTCACTCCGTCGCGGCAAAATATGACCTGATGAACGATTTGATGTCGTTTGGCATCCATCGTGTCTGGAAGCGTTTTACCATTGACAGCAGCGGCGTGCGCCGCGGTCAGCGCGTGTTGGATCTGGCGGGTGGTACCGGCGATCTCACGGCAAAATTCTCACGTCTGGTGGGCGAAACCGGCCAGGTTGTGCTGGCAGACATCAACAGCTCGATGCTGAAGATGGGCCGCGAAAAGCTGCGTAATCTCGGCGTGTCGGGCAATGTCAGCTATGTGCAGGCGAATGCCGAAGCGCTGCCGTTCCCGGATAACTACTTCGATTGCATCACCATCTCATTCGGCTTGCGTAACGTGACCGAAAAAGAGAAAGCGCTGGCATCAATGTTCCGCGTGCTGAAGCCAGGCGGACGTCTGCTGGTGCTGGAGTTCTCGAAGCCGCTGCTGGAGCCGCTCAGCAAAGCTTACGATACCTATTCATTCCACATTCTGCCGCGTATTGGTCAGCTGGTGGCGCAAGACGCTGAAAGCTATCGCTATCTGGCGGAGTCGATTCGTATGCATCCCGATCAGGAAACTCTGAAAGCGATGATGAACGATGCGGGCTTTGAAAATACCACCTACTTCAACATGACTGGCGGTATTGTCGCGCTGCATCGCGGATTTAAATTCTAATCCATCATGACTTTAACTCCTCTCATCACCGGCGGTCTTGAGACCGCCCTGAACCGTGTTCTCTATCGCGATCGCAGCCTGAAAGCCGCACGCCAGCGTTTGGCTGGTAAGGTATTGATGCTGCGTCTGCAAGAGCTCGATTTTCCTTTGGTGCTGGTATTTAGCGAATCGCAACTCGATGTGCTGAGTGATTGGCAAGACAACAGCGACTGCACGGTGAGTTTGCGTGTCAGTACTTTGCCGAAACTGCGCGATCGCCAGCAGCTCACCAGCCTGATTCGTAGCGGTGAACTGGAGGTGAATGGCGATTTGCAGGTGGTACAGCAATTCTCCGCGCTGATGGATCTCGCCGAGCTGGATCCGGCGGAATATCTTGCACCGTGGATTGGCGATATCGCTGCGCAAGGCGTAAGCCAGGCCGCACAGCAGGCGCTGAAGTTCGTGCAGCAGCAGTTCATCAGCCGCCAGGATTATCTTGGTCAGGTGCTGACGGAAGAGTGGCGCGTTGCGCCGGGCGCACTGGAACTGGCATGGTTTTGCGAGGAAGTGGAAGCGACAGAACGTTCGCTCAATGCGTTTGAAACGCGTTTGGCACAGCTGGAGGCGAAATGACGCTGGGAGAAATTCGGCGCTTATACTTCATCATCAAGATCTTTCTGACTTACGGCCTTGATGAACTGATTCCCCGCATGCGCTTCACGCTGCTTTTACGCTTGTGGCGGCGCTGCATCTTCTGGATCCCTAACCAACATAAAGATGCTTCCGCCGGCGTGCGCATCCGTTTAGCGATGGAGCAGTTGGGGCCGGTGTGGATCAAATTCGGTCAAATGCTCTCGACGCGTCGCGATCTGTTCCCACCGGCGATTGCCGATGAACTGGCGGTGCTGCAGGACCGCGTTGCGCCATTTGATGGCGTGAAAGCCAAACAGCAGATTGAAAAGTCGATTGGCGGCCCGGTGGAAACCTGGTTTGAAGACTTCGATATCAAACCGCTGGCCTCGGCTTCTATCGCGCAGGTGCATACCGCAACGCTGAAATCCAACGGCCGCGCGGTGGTAATTAAAGTGATTCGTCCCGACATCCTGCCGGTGATCAGAGCCGATATGCGACTGATTTACCGTCTGGCGCGGTGGGTGCCGCGTTTGTTGCCGGATGGTCGTCGTCTGCGTCCGGTAGAAGTGGTGCGCGATTACGAAAAGACCTTAATTGATGAGCTGAATCTGCTGCGTGAAGCGGCGAATGCCATCCAGCTGCGTCGTAACTTTGACCAAAGCCGCATGCTGTATGTGCCGGAAGTGTTTTCTGATTATTGCAGCGAATCGATGATGGTGATGGAACGCATTTACGGCATTCCGATCTCAGATATCGCCACGCTGGAGCAGCACGGCGTTAACATGAAACTGCTGGCCGAGCGCGGTGTGCAGGTATTCTTCACTCAGGTGTTCCGCGACAGCTTCTTCCATGCCGATATGCATCCTGGCAATATCTTCGTCAGCTACGATCACCCGGAAGATCCGCAATATATCGGCATCGACTGCGGTATCGTCGGTTCGCTGAACAAAGAAGATAAGCGCTATCTGGCCGAGAACTTCATCGCCTTCTTTAACCGCGATTACCGCAAAGTGGCCGAGCTGCATGTGGATTCTGGCTGGGTACCGGCCGATACAAACGTCGAAGACTTTGAGTTTGCCATTCGTACCGTATGTGAGCCGATTTTCGAAAAGCCGCTGGCTGAGATTTCGTTTGGCCACGTGCTGCTGAACCTGTTCAACACCGCGCGTCGCTTTAATATGGAAGTGCAGCCGCAGCTGGTGCTGTTGCAGAAGACGCTGCTGTATATTGAAGGGATTGGCCGCCAGCTCTATCCGCAGCTTGACCTGTGGAAAACGGCTAAGCCGTTCCTTGAAGATTGGATCAAAGATCAGATTGGTATCCCGGCGATTTTGCGGGCGGTGAAAGAGAAAGCGCCGTACTGGGCGGAAAAACTGCCGGAGTTGCCGGAGCTATTTTACGACAGCATGCGCCAGCACAAATTATTGAAGCACAGCGTCGATAAACTCGTCACCGATTTAAACGTACAGCGAACACGCAATCATCAGGCGCGCTATCTGTTTGGTGTAGGCGCTACACTGTTATTAAGTGGCACCGCCGTGCTGTTAAGTCGACCGGATTGGGATTTCTTCCCGGCGCTATTAATGGCCGCTGGCATCGTCACCTGGCTTATTGGCTGGCGCAAGACAAACTGATTGTCTGCCTGGTGCAAATCGCGTAATGTCGCAAGCTAAAGCCCGAAATCATACGGGCTTTCTGTGCGTTACAGTCAACAGTTTTTCACAGAATATTAGAGGCATATCTCATGGGCGGTATCAGTATTTGGCAATTGTTAATCATTGCCGTCATTGTTGTTCTTCTGTTCGGTACCAACAAACTTCGTAACCTGGGTTCGGATTTAGGATCTTCCATTCGTGGCTTCAAAAAAGCTATGGGCGATGAAGACGATAAAAAGGATCAACCGAAAGAGCAGGACGCTGACTTCAACGCCAAAACTCTGGCAGACAAACAGCAAACCACGGCGACTAAAGACGACGCCCGGAACGACAAGCAGGTATAACTGTGTTCGACATTGGTTTTAGTGAACTGGTATTAGTGTTCGTGATCGGGCTGATTGTGCTTGGCCCGCAGCGGTTACCGGTTGCGGTGAAAACCGTCGTCGGCTGGATCAGAGCCATTCGCTCACTGGCCGCGAATGTACAAAACGAACTGGCGCAAGAGTTGAAACTGCAGGAATTGCAGGACAGCCTGAAAAAGGTGGAAGAAGCGGGCCGTGGCACGTTGTCACCCGAGCTAAAAGAGTCGATGGAGGAACTGCGTAAAACCGCCGACTCAATGAAACGTTCGGTGCAGCAGAGTATCGATCTCGAAAAAGAGGAAGATGAAGCCAACACTATTCATCAGACTCCGCCAGCCGCCGTGCAGCCCGTGACTTCACCTGCGGTCACGCCCGCAGCAGCAGAACATCAAACCAGTGCGCCTGCACAGACTCCGCAGCCTACTGACGAAACCTCTGCCGCAGAAACCCCTCCCGTCGCCAGTGCTCCTGAAAGCACCGCGAAGACTTCTCTCGTAAAAGATGAACGATAAACATGGCCGTTGAAGATACCCAACCGCTCATTAGCCATTTGATTGAGCTGCGCAAGCGTTTGTTGAATTGCATCATCGCTGTTTTAGTCATCTTTCTGTGTCTGGTCTATTTCGCGAATGATATTTACCATCTGGTCGCGTCGCCGCTGATCAGCCAGATGCCAGCCGGGGCGAGCATGATCGCTACCGACGTCGCATCGCCATTCTTCACGCCGATCAAGCTGACCATCATCGTTTCGGTGTTTCTGGCCGTGCCGGTGATTTTGTATCAGGTGTGGGCCTTTGTGGCGCCCGCGCTCTATCGCCACGAACGCAAACTGGTGATGCCGCTGCTGTTCTCCAGTACGCTGCTGTTTTACGTCGGCGTGGCGTTTGCTTACTTCATCGTGTTCCCGCTGGCGTTTGGCTTCTTCGCCAAAACCGCGCCGCAAGGCGTGACCATCGCAACGGATATCACCAACTACC
Source organism: Pantoea leporis (assembly GCF_028048155.1). Classification (NCBI taxonomy): domain Bacteria; kingdom Pseudomonadati; phylum Pseudomonadota; class Gammaproteobacteria; order Enterobacterales; family Erwiniaceae; genus Pantoea; species Pantoea leporis. The sequence continues at coordinate 12,597 of NZ_JALMEU010000005.1, read as the reverse complement.
TCGACTTCGTCATGACGATTTTCATGGCCTTCGGCGTGGCGTTTGAGGTGCCGATTGCGATTGTGCTGCTGTGCTGGACCGGCATAACTTCACCAGAAGATTTGAAAAAGAAACGTCCTTACATGTTGGTTGGCGCGTTCGTGGTTGGGATGTTGCTCACACCGCCGGATGTTTTCTCGCAAACTTTGCTCGCTATTCCGATGTACTGCCTGTTTGAAGTCGGCGTATTCTTCTCCCGCTACTATGTGGGTAAAGGACGTCAGTCTTCGGATGAGGAACACAACACCGAATCCTGATGTCCTTAATGCAGGGCATCCCGCAGCGCGCGGGAAGATGAATCTAAACCGCCCCGTTGGGCGGTTTTTTATTGGGGAGAAGACATGTTTGATATCGGTGTAAACCTGACCAGCACGCAATTCGCAAAAGATCGCGAGCAGGTGGTAAAACGTGCGCGCGAAGCAGGCGTCACCGGCCTGTTAATTACCGGCACCAACGCGCTGGAGAGCCAGCAGGCGCGGCAGCTGGCGGCATTGCACGCGGGCTATTGCTGGTCAACCGCCGGCGTCCATCCGCACCATGCCAGTGAATGGTCGGCGGAAACCGCGAATACCTTGCGTCGCCTGGCGGAAAGTGAGCAGGTGGTCGCGATTGGCGAATGTGGCCTGGATTTCAATCGCAATCTTTCGGCCCACGATCAGCAGGAATACGCTTTCGATGCGCAGCTGGCGTTGGCTGCTGAGCTACAGCTACCGGTGTTTTTGCATTGCCGTGAAGCGCACGATCGTTTTGTTGCAGTACTTGAGCCGTGGCTACCGAAGCTGGTTGGTGCAGTCGTGCACTGCTTTACTGGTACGCGTGACGAGCTGCAAGCGTGTCTGGCGCTGGGATTGTCGGTGGGCATTACCGGTTGGGTATGCGACGAGCGTCGCGGCATGGAACTGCGTGAATTGCTGCCGCTGATTCCGGCTGAGCGCCTGTTACTGGAAACCGACGCACCGTATTTACTGCCGCGCGATATGCATCCGCGTCCCACTTCGCGCCGCAATGAGCCATGCTTCCTGCCGCATATTGTGCAGCAGGTGGCGAACTGGCGTGGCGAGGAGGCGGAAGGGCTGGGCGCGCAGGTTAATCTCAACGCGCGTCAGCTGTTTAAACTCGCTTAGAGTTTACGGAACTGCTTGTTATCCACGCTGCGCATCACCTGTTTGTTCAGCATGTTGAGCAGCAAAACGGAGCGCGTTTCACCATCCGGCTCGGCAAAAATGGCGCGCAATCCTTCGAACGTGCCATCGGTGATGATCACTTCATCACCGCTTTGCGGGGTTTCCGCATCAAGCACGATCTGAGGCACGTCGGTTTGCAGCGCTTCGATCACATCATTTGATACGGTGGCCGGCATGGTGCCAAAGCGCACGAAGTGGCTGACGCCGCGCGTGCTGCTGATGGTGGTGGTGTGAATCGCTTCGGGATCGAATTCGATAAACAGATAGTTGGGAAACAGCGGCTCACTCACGGTGGTGCGTTTACCGCGCACAATCTTCTCCAGAGCGATCATCGGGCTGAGGCAATTCACCTCTTGCCGCTCAAGATGCTCTTTCGCGCGCAACAGTTGTCCACGTTTGCAATAGAGTAAGTACCAGGATTCCATAACCGCTCCCAAATAATGGACGCTAAGAATATCAAATCAGTTGTCAGAGTTATAGCGCATCGGCGGGTGGAAACCGGGCGCTGAAAACAATTTCACTACGATTTATCCGATTGATGCGGCTTATTTACGCTTTCTTGCAAGAAAATTGACGGCCGGCGACCATCTGTATCAGACTCCCTCCCCATCTTTCGATTGAAAAGGAGTGGCTGATGGAACTGTTCCTGTTGAGTAACGGTAAAGTGGCTGACGATGCGCCGCTGTTAAGTTACGCCCACCCGCAGCTGCATGCGATGATCGCCCAGCGCGGCATCACTTCGGCGGTGCTGGTACCGTACGCGATTATTCGTGGCGATCACGCGCAGCGCGCGCAGGAGTTATCCGCGTCGTTAGGCATTGACGTGCGCACCGTGCACGAGTTTGCATCGCCCGTTGCGGCGATTGAACAAGCTGAGCTGATTCTGGTGAGCGGCGGAAATACCTGGTTCCTCAATCAAATGCTGCACGAGCACGGCTTGATCGTCGCTATCCAACGCGCGGTGCGCGAGCGTGATGTGCCGTACGTCGGCTGGAGCGCCGGTTGCAATGTCGCAACGCCTTCCATTCGCACCACCAATGATATGCCGGTGCGCAGCAGCGTAGTGTTGCCCGCGCTGGGTTTGTTCCCGGTGCAGATCAATCCGCATTATCTTGATGCGCACGTCAGCGGCCATATGGGCGAAACGCGTGATGAACGACTGGCCGAGTTCTGTGCCGTTAACCCGCATGAATCGGTGATTGCGCTGCGTGAAGCCAGCTTCCTGCACGTGAGCGAAAATCGCCTGCGTTACTACAGCGCACGCGGTGAAGACTTCAAAGTGTTCCGTCACGGCGAGCCGATTACTGCTTATCACGATGTATTGGCGATTCAGTCGCTGGTGCCGTTTTCCTGTCAGCCTGCCTGACGCAAAACCTCAACATGTCAGCGTAAAACGCCTCTATAATGGCGTTTCACTCTGGCCGGAAAGCTAAAGCCGCATGAAATATCAGGATTTACGAGACTTCCTCGCATTGCTGGAACAGCGTGGCGAGTTAAAGCGCATCACTCAGGAGATCGATCCTGAGTTAGAGATGACGGAAATTGCCGACCGCACGCTGCGCGCTGGCGGCCCAGCGCTGCTGTTCGAAAACCCGAAAGGGTACGACATGCCGGTGCTGTGTAATCTGTTTGGCACACCCAAACGCGTGGCGATGGGCATGGGCCAGGAAGAGGTCAGTGCGCTGCGTGAAGTAGGCAAGCTGCTGGCGTTCCTGAAAGAGCCGGAGCCGCCAAAAGGCTTCCGCGATCTGTTTGATAAGATGCCGCAGTTCAAGCAAGTGCTGAACATGCCAACCAAGCGTCTGCGCAATGCGCCGTGCCAGGAAGAGATTTTCAGCGGCGATGACGTCGATCTGTCGCGCATTCCGGTGATGAAATGCTGGCCGGGCGATGCTGCGCCGCTGATTACGTGGGGATTAACCGTCACGCGCGGCCCGCATAAAGAGCGACAAAATCTGGGTATCTATCGTCAGCAGGTGATCGGCAAGAACCGCGTGATTATGCGCTGGCTGTCGCATCGCGGCGGCGCGCTGGATTTCCAGGAGTGGTGTAAAGCGCATCCGGGCGAACGTTTCCCGGTGTCGGTGGCGCTGGGCGCCGATCCTGCCACCATTCTCGGCGCGGTAACGCCGGTGCCGGATACACTCTCCGAATACGCCTTTGCCGGTTTGCTGCGCGGTAACAAAACCGAAGTGGTGAAGTGCGTTTCGAACGAACTCGAAGTGCCGGCCAGCGCGGAAATCGTGCTGGAAGGTTATATCGAGCCGGGCGATGTCGCGCCGGAAGGTCCGTACGGCGACCACACAGGCTACTACAATGAAGTAGATAGCTTCCCGGTGTTTACCGTGACGCACGTAACGCAACGTCGCAACCCGATTTATCATTCAACCTACACCGGACGTCCACCGGATGAACCGGCGGTGCTGGGCGTGGCGCTCAATGAAGTGCTGGTGCCGATTCTGATCAAGCAATTCCCGGAGATCGTTGATTTCTATCTGCCGCCGGAAGGCTGCTCTTATCGCCTCGCGGTAGTAACGATCAAGAAACAGTACGCGGGTCACGCCAAGCGCGTGATGTTCGGCGTGTGGTCGTTCCTGCGTCAGTTCATGTACACCAAGTTCGTGATTGTGTGCGATGACGACGTCAACGCGCGCGACTGGAATGATGTGATTTGGGCGATTACCACCCGCATGGATCCGGCACGCGATACGGTGCTGGTTGAGAACACGCCCATCGATTATCTCGACTTCGCCTCGCCGGTTTCCGGCTTAGGCTCGAAGATGGGACTTGATGCGACCAATAAGTGGCCGGGTGAAACCACGCGCGAGTGGGGCACGCCGATTGTGAAAGATCCGGCGGTGACCGCGCGCATTGACGCCATTTGGGATGAGTTAGCTATCTTTGCCGAGCCGCCGCAGCGCTAACGGCGGCAGACCAATTAGACCCGAAGAAAAAGGGAACGCATGACAACGTTAAGCTGCAAAGTGACTTCGGTTGAAGCGATTACGGACACGGTTTACCGCGTTCGTTTAATTCCGGCGGCGGATTTTAACTTCCGCGCCGGACAGTATTTGATGGTGGTGATGGATGAGCGCGATAAGCGCCCGTTTTCACTGGCTTCTACGCCAATGGAAAAGGACATCATTGAGCTGCACATCGGCGCGTCGGATCTCAATCTCTACGCGATGGCGGTGATGGACCGCATCAAGAACGATCGCCAGATTACGGTTGATATGCCGCACGGCGATGCCTGGCTGCGTGAAGATAGCGAGCGTCCGATCATTCTGATCGCGGGCGGTACCGGCTTCTCCTATGCGCGTTCTATTCTGCTGACCGCGCTGGCACAGCAACCCGATCGCGAGATTGCGATTTACTGGGGCGGCCGTGAGCTGATGCATCTGTACGATCTGGATGAGCTGAATGCGCTGGCGGTGAAGCATCCGAACCTGAAAGTGATCCCGGTGGTTGAACAACCTGCGGATGACTGGACCGGACGCAGCGGCACGGTGCTGACGGCGGTGATGCAGGATTTCGCGTCGCTCAGCGAGCACGATATCTATATTGCCGGTCGTTTTGAGATGGCGAAGATTGCGCGTGAGCGTTTCTGCGCCGAGCGCGGTGCGCTGGAAGCGCAGATGTTTGGCGATGCGTTTGCCTTTATTTAAGGTCAACAGAACGTGATAAATCGCGCCGCTACGAGAATGTTCACGGATTCGTCGCGGCGCAATGTATTGCGTAAAAAAACCGCCCGAAAGGGCGGTAACACGTGCAACATTAACGTATTAAACCCGTTCGAACACCGTGGCGATGCCCTGGCCTAAGCCAATGCACATGGTCGCCAGACCAAATTGCGCATCGCGACGTTCCATCAGATTCAGCAGCGTAGTACTGATACGCGCACCGGAACATCCCAGCGGATGACCGAGCGCAATCGCGCCGCCATTCAAATTGACTTTCTCATCCAGCTGTTCCAGCAAGCCCATGTCTTTAATGCATGGCAGCGCCTGTGCGGCAAAAGCCTCGTTGAACTCGAACAGGTCGATATCCTGCACGCTCAATCCCGCGCGCTTGAGCGCCAGCTTGCTGGCGGGAACCGGACCGTAACCCATAATCGACGGATCGCAGCCCACCACCGCCATGCTGCGAATGCGCGCGCGCGCTGTCAGACCGAGTTCGCGTGCGCGGCTTTCACTCATGATCAACATCGCGGCTGCGCCGTCGGAAAGCGCGGATGAGCTGCCTGCGGTCACGGTGCCGTTGACCGGATCGAATGCCGGGCGCAGCGCAGCCAATCCTTCGAGGCTGGTCTCTTCGCGGATCACTTCGTCGCTCTCAAAGCGCTTCAACACGCCGTCGGCGTCGTGGCCGTAGGTCGCCACAATCTCACGCTTGAAATCGCCACGTTGAGTTGCCGCCCAGGCGCGCTGGTGCGAACGCAGCGCAAAAGCATCCTGCTGCTCGCGCGTAATGTGATGCATGCGCGCCAGCATCTCGGCGGTTAACCCCATCATGCCCGCCGCTTTTGCTACCGTGCGACCCAGGCCCGGATGGAAATCCACGCCGTGGCTCATCGGCACGTGGCCCATATGTTCTACGCCGCCAATCAGGCAGCTGTGCGCATCGCCAACCATAATCGCGCGTGCCGCGTCGTGCAGCGCCTGCATCGACGAACCGCACAGGCGGTTGACGGTGCTGGCAGGTACGCGATGCGGAATCTCCGCCAGCAGCGCGGCGTTACGAGCAATGTTGAAGCCTTGCTCCAGCGTCTGCTGCACGCAGCCCCAGATAATGTCGTCCAGCGTGGCGGGATCAACCGCCGGGTTGCGGCTCAGCAGCTCACGCATCAAATGCGCCGAGAGATCTTCCGCCCGTACCTGACGAAACGCACCGCCTTTGGAGCGGCCCATCGGCGTGCGGACCGCATCAACAATTACCACTTTTTCCATTTTCATTACCTCAGGCACTTTGCAGCGCCGCTTCGTCAATCGGTTGCACCGCGGGATACCAGCTCTGATGCTGATGGGCTTTTTGCAACAGCAGCTCCGGCAGCGCGTACAGCGGGCCGAGCGCGGTATAACGTTTGGCCTGGTCGACCACGTTGCTGTTGCCCAGCGTATCCATGTAGCGGAACGCGCCGCCACGGAACGGCGGGAAGCCTAAACCGTACACCAGCGCCATATCAGCTTCGGCCGGTGAAGCGATGATCTTCTCTTCGAGGCAGCGCACCACTTCGTTGAGCATCGGCAGCATCATGCGGTTGGCGATCTCGTCATCGCTGAACACGCGCGTCGGCTGGCAAATCGGTTCCAGCAGCGCATCGACAGCCGCATCGGCTCTCTTCTGCGCTTTGCCTTTTTTATCCTGCTCCCAGCGGTAAAAGCCCTGACCGTTTTTCTGGCCGTAACGTTTGGCGTCAAACAGCACGTCGATCGCGTCGCGATAATCTTTCTGCATGCGAGACGGGAAACCTTGCGCCATCACCTGCTGAGCGTGATGCGCGGTATCAATGCCGACCACATCCAGCAGCCACGCGGGGCCCATCGGCCAGCCGAACTGTTTTTCCATCACTTTATCGATCTGACGGAAATCCGCGCCGTCGCGCAGCAGCAGGCTGAAGGCGGCGAAGTAGGGGAACAGCACGCGATTCACAAAGAAGCCGGGACAGTCATTCACCACAATCGGCGTCTTGCCCATTTTGCTCGCCCAGGCCACCACTTTGCTGAGGGTCGCTTCTGAGGTTTTCTCACCGCGAATCACTTCAACCAGCGGCATACGCGGTACCGGATTGAAGAAGTGCATGCCGCAGAAGTTTTCCGGACGTTTCAGGGCTTGCGCCAGCAGGCTGATCGGAATGGTTGAGGTGTTGGAGGCGAGAATGGCGTCCTCGCGCAGATGCTGTTCGGTCTCTGCCAGCACTTTGGCTTTGATCTGCGGATTCTCTACTACCGCTTCTACCACCACGTCGGTGCGTTCGAATCCGGCGTAATCCAGCGTGGGCTGAATGGTGGTGAGTACGCTCGCCAGTTTCGCGCCGTCAATTTTGCCGCGCTCCAGCTGTTTGTTCAGCAGCTTGCTGGCTTCGGTCATGCCCAGCGTTAATGCCTGCGGATTGATATCTTTCATCATCACCGGCACACCTTTCCACGCCGATTGATAAGCAATGCCGCCGCCCATAATGCCTGCGCCTAATACTGCCGCTTGCTGCGGCGCACCGGCCGCACTGCTGTGCTTTTTCGCCAGGCCTTTGACGTACTGATCGTTCAGGAAGATACCGACCAGCGCGCGTGCCACATCGCTCTGCGCCAGCGGCACAAACGCGGCGGTTTCCAGCTTCAGCGCATCATCACGTCCGAGGCTGGCGGCAGCTTCAATGGTTTTGATGGCGGTAATCGGTGCCGGATAGTGTTTGCCCGCGGTTTGCAGCACCATGCTTTTGGCGATGGTGAAGCTCATGGCGGCTTCAATCGGGCTGAGTTTCAGCGGTACCAGCTTCGGCGCGCGGCGTGTCTGCCAGTTGCCCTGCACGATGGCGTCCTGCAATACGGTCAGCGCAGCGGCATGTAGTTTGTCGCTGCTGACTACCGCATCCACCAAACCGAGTTTCAGGGCGCTGCTGCCATCAACATCTTTACCGGCGGCGATAATCTCCATCGCGCTATCGGCGCCAAGCAGGCGTGGCAAGCGCACGCTGCCACCAAAGCCCGGCATAATGCCCAGTTTGGTTTCCGGCAGGCCAATGCGTGCGGTCGGCGTGGCAATGCGGAAGTCGGTCGCCAGTATGCATTCACAGCCGCCGCCCAGCGCATAGCCGTCGATGGCGGCCACGGTGGGCACCGGCAAATCCTCTAAACGATTGAAGATGCTGTTGGCAAACGCCAGCCATTGGCTCAGCTTCTCTTCTGGCGCATCAAACAGCGACAGGAATTCTGTGATGTCGGCACCAACGATAAATGCCGGTTTGGCCGACGAGAGCAACAGGCCGCGCAGCGCGGGTTGCTGTTCCAATACGCTTAATGCCTCGCCCAACGAGGCAACGGTTTTGGTATCGAGTTTGTTCACCGAACCGGGCGCATCGAAAACCAGCTCGGCGATGCCGTCGTCAAGCCAGTGAACTGAAAGGGTATCGCCTTGGTAGAGCATGTCCGTCTCCTGAAACCGCGAAAGTTGATCTGGTCATACCAGATGAGTTGGAGTGTGAGTGTGATGTTAATTATTTGCAAACCAGAGTTTGATTATTTGATACAACGATCACAGCGCGCGCAGCACGGCATCGCTAACACGGCTGTGCTACACTGCGGCCACTTTCGCGACATCGGAGACTAGTCCATGGATTCACTGAAAACCCTGTATCACGCGCACATCAATACGCTGCAGCAGCGAGCGCAGCAGGTGCTGGCTCGCTTTAAGCTTGATGCCATGCTGATTCATTCCGGCGAGCTGTTGACCGTTTTTCTCGACGATCACGACTATCCGTTTAAGGTGAATCCCCAGTTCAAAGCGTGGGTGCCGGTGACGCAGGTGCCAAACTGCTGGTTATGGATTGATGGCGTGAATAAACCCAAGCTGTGGTTCTATTCGCCGGTTGATTACTGGCACAACGTTGAGCCGCTGCCAAACAGCTTCTGGACTAACGATGTGGAGGTGATTGGCCTGAAGAGTGCCGATGAGATCGCGCAGCTGCTGCCAGCACAGCGTGAAAACGTAGCCTATATCGGTCCGGTGCCGTCACGTGCTTCCCAGCTCGGTATTAACAGCGAGCAGGTGAACCCGAAAGGCGTGATCGATTTCCTGCATTATCATCGCAGTATCAAAACCGACTATGAACTGGCGTGTATGCGCGAAGCGCAGAAGCTGGCGGTGGCGGGCCATCGCGCTGCTAAAGAGGCGTTCTTCTCTGGCATGAGCGAGTTCGATATCAATATCGCCTATCTGACCGCAACCGGCCATCGCGATACCGATGTGCCTTATGGCAACATCATTGCGCTCAATGAACATGCCGCGGTGCTGCACTACACCAAACTGGATCATCAGCCGCCGGCCAAACGCCACAGCTTCCTGATTGACGCCGGTGCGGAATACCTCGGTTACGCCGCTGACCTGACGCGCAGCTACGCGGCGCAGAGCAAATCGCGCTATGCCGACATGGTTGCGGCGATGAACAAGGAAGAGCTGGCGCTGATCGCCACCTTGAAAGCCGGCGTGCGCTATACCGATTATCATCTGCAGATGCATCAGCGCATTGCGCGTCTGCTGCTGAAGTTCGAGTTGGTGAAAGGCCTGACTGAAGAGACGCTGGTGGCGGAAGATTTAACCGGTCCGTTTATGCCGCACGGCCTTGGACATCCGCTCGGCTTGCAGGTGCACGATGTGGCTGGCTTCATGCAGGATGACAACGGTACGCATCTGGCGGCACCGTCGCAGTATCCGTATTTGCGTTGTACGCGCGTGCTGGAACCTGGCATGGTGCTGACTATCGAACCGGGCTTCTATATTATCGATTCGCTGCTGACGAAGCTGCGCGGCGGCAAGTTCAGCCAATACTTTGACTGGGCGGCAATTGATGCACTGAAACCTTACGGCGGTATTCGTATCGAGGATAACGTGGTGGTTCACGCTAATCGCATTGAAAACATGACGCGCGACTTGCACCTTGCCTGATGGATGCTTACGACATTCCCGCTCAGGCCGTAAGTCTCAGCGAGGAAACCATCAAGAAAAGCCGCTTCATCACCTTGCTGGCGCACACGGCCGGCGTGGAAGCGGCGCGCGCGTTTGTGCAGCAGGTGAAGCAGGAACATCCTACCGCGCGGCATCACTGCTGGGCGTGGGTGGCGGGTGCGCCGGATGATTCGCAGCAGCTGGGTTTCTCCGATGATGGCGAACCTTCTGGCACCGCGGGTAAACCGATGCTGGCCCAGCTGATGGGCAGCGGTGTCGGTGAGATCACCGCGGTGGTAGTGCGTTATTATGGCGGCATTATGCTGGGCACCGGCGGCCTGGTAAAAGCTTATGGCGGCGGCGTGCAGCAAGGACTGAAGCAACTGGCGCGTCAGCGTAAAGTGCCGATGGAATCTTTTACCCTGCAGTGCGATTACGCCCAACTCAGCGACATTGAACGCCTGCTGCAACGTTTTGACGGCATTATAGAAGAGAGCCATTATCAGGATCGTATTGCGCTGCGTTTAGCGTTGCCGCATGCGCAGATTGATGGCTTTCGCCAAAACCTCTCTGATTACAGCCGGGGCGCGCTGACGCTCATCCCGCTGACAAACTAAAAGCTTCTGTTTAAAGGAAACGGCTGAATGCATTTTCGCGCCATTACCCGCATCGTGGGCCTGCTGGTGATTCTGTTCTCGGTGACCATGATTTTACCGGGCCTCGTCGCCTTGATTTACCGTGATGGTGCCGGGCGCGCGTTCAGTCAGACCTTTATGATGGCGATCGTTATCGGTTCACTGCTGTGGTGGCCAAACCGCAAGCAGAAAACCGAACTCAAGCCGCGCGAAGGTTTCCTTATTGTGGTGCTGTTCTGGACCGTGTTGGGCAGCGTCGGTGCGATGCCGTTTATCTTCGCCGAGCAGCCGCATCTCTCAATCACTGATGCCTTCTTTGAGTCCTTCTCTGGCCTCACTACCACCGGCGCCACCACGCTGGTGGGACTGGATACGTTGCCTAAAGCGATTTTGTTTTATCGTCAGATGCTGCAGTGGCTCGGCGGGATGGGGATCATTGTGCTGGCGGTGGCGATTCTGCCCATTCTGGGCGTGGGTGGCATGCAGCTCTATCGCGCCGAAATGCCGGGACCGTTGAAAGATAACAAGATGCGTCCGCGTATCGCGGAAACAGCTAAAACGTTGTGGCTGATCTACGTATTGCTCACCGTGGCGTGCGCGGTGGCGCTGTGGCTGGCGGGCATGCCGATGTTTGATGCTATCGGCCATAGCTTCTCGACGATCGCGATTGGCGGATTCTCAACCCATGATGCCAGCATCGGCTACTTTAATAGCCCAACTATCAACACCATTGTCGCGGTATTTCTGCTGATCTCGGGCTGTAACTATGGCCTGCACTTCTCTTTATTAAGTGGTCGCAACCTGAAAGTGTACTGGCGCGATCCCGAATTCCGCATGTTTATTGGCGTACAACTGACCTTAGTGCTGATCTGTACCATAGTGTTGTGGTTCCACAATGTGTACGCCAGCGGCTGGCAAACGCTGAATCAGGCGTTTTTCCAGGTGGTATCAATGGCGACCACGGCCGGTTTTACCACCGACAGCATTGCGCGCTGGCCGCTGTTCCTGCCGGTGCTGCTACTGTGCTCGGCTTTTATCGGCGGCATGGCGGGTTCAACCGGCGGCGGTTTGAAGGTGATTCGCATACTGCTGCTGTTCAAACAGGGTTCGCGTGAACTGAAGCGATTGGTGCACCCGAATGCGGTTTACACCATCAAGTTGGGTAATCGCGCGCTGCCGGAACGTATCCTCGAAGCGGTGTGGGGTTTCTTCTCAGCTTATGCGCTGGTATTCCTGCTCAGCATGTTGGCGATTATCGCCACCGGCGTGGATGACTTCTCGGCTTTTGCTGCCGTGGCCGCGACCCTGAATAACCTCGGGCCCGGTTTGGGCGTGGTAGCAGACAACTTCACTTCAATGAATGATGTCGCGAAGTGGATTTTGATTTTAACCATGCTGTTTGGACGCCTTGAAGTGTTCACGCTGCTGGTGCTGTTCACGCCGACCTTTTGGCGCGAATAATAAAATAGGATTGAGTAATGAAAGCGTTGATTCTGTATTCCAGCCGCGATGGACAAACCCGTGACATTGCCGCGCGCATTGCGCAGACCTTAGTGCCGCATCAGCTATGCGACGTGATCGATTTACTGCATGCGCAGCAGATTGATTGGTTGCAGTATGATCGCGTGCTGATTGGTGCTTCGATCCGCTATGGCCATTTCAATCCGGCGTTGCTGAAATTTGTCACCCAGCACAGAGCACAGCTGCAGCAGCGGGTGAGCGGCTTCTTTAGTGTCAACCTGACGGCGCGTAAAGCAGATAAGTGTACGCCAGAGACCAATGCGTATACGCGCAAGTTCCTGGAGCAGTCACCGTGGCAACCCGATTGCTGTGCGGTTTTCGCCGGGGCGTTGCGTTATCCGCGTTATCGCTGGTTTGATCGCGTCATGATTCAATTCATTATGCGTATGACCGGCGGGGAAACCGATACATCGAAAGAAGTGGAGTACACCGATTGGAATAAAGTGGCGCTTTTTGCCCAGGGTTTTGCGCAGTTACCAGGCAAATCGTTGTGAAATACAGCGTTGTGGCGAAATTTAGGTCGAACAGTAATTTATTTGCAATTAACCCTTGTCAGCTCC